>CASFGA010000028.1 GCA_949294185.1 uncultured Bacteroides sp. | reverse complement strand
GGACGACATCGTGCTTGCCGACATGCGCCTGCCCGACGGTGACGGCATCGCCCTGCTGGAAGAACTGCGGAAGCAAGGCAGGAACAATCCCTACATCGTTATGACCGACTATGACGAAGTGCCCACTGCCGTCCGGTCGATGAAGTCAGGCGCAGAGGACTACATCCCGAAGAAGCTGATTGAGGACAACCTCTTTCCGCTCCTGAAAACCTTGCGGAAAAGGATGGAGCGGCACGAAGCACCGATTTACGAGCGTCAGAGCGCGGCTTTCCGTGAGATAGACCACAAGATAAAATTGGTTGCCAACACAAACATGAGCGTCCTGATATTGGGCGAAAGCGGCACTGGTAAGGAACACATCGCTGAGAAGATACACGCAAGGAGCAAACGGGCTGGCAAGCCATTCATAGCCGTGGACTGCGGTCTGCTGTCAAAGGAGCTTGCCGCATCCGACCTGTTCGGGCACGAGAAAGGGGCGTTCACGGGCGCCGAAAGCAAGAAGCAAGGCTTTTGGGAGGAAGCCGCCGGAGGCACGTTGTTCCTTGACGAGATAGGCAATCTGCCCATAGAAGTACAACAGATGCTGCTCCGTGCGCTGGAAGCCAAGCGGTACAGACCCACTGGCGGCAGCAAGGACAAGAAAGCCGATGTGCGCATCATCGCCGCCACCAACGAGGACTTGCAGACCGCCATCGCCGAAAAGCGTTTCCGGGCGGATTTGTACCAACGGTTGAAAGAATACACCCTGCATATACCGCCATTACGCGAATGTAAAGAGGACATCCTGCCATTGGCGGACTTCTTCCGGCAACTTGCCAACGAGGAATTTGAAAAGCAGGTGAAAGGCTTTGACGCGGAAGCAAAGAAGCGGCTGCTCGCCTATGCGTGGGATGGTAATGTCCGAGAATTAAGAAGAGTCGTGCGCATGGCGGTGCTGCATACCGAAGGCGAAACGGTCACGGCTGACACGTTGGAGTTCGATGAAGAGCCGTTGGCGAATGATGTTCCTCCTTTGGCTTTGGAGAAGATGGAAAAGTCGCAAATCCTCCGTGCGTTGGAACAGACGGGCGGCAACCGCAAACTGGCGGCAGAACTGCTCGGTATCGGGCGCACTACTCTGTACAGCAAAATGAAATTGTTTGGTATAGACAGCAAGGAACAGAATAAAAATATTTTGAGTTACTCAAAACATACCTTGCTGCTGCCATTTTCGGCAGTAACCGAAAAGCCTTCGGGTAACTCGAAGGACACCTTGCTGCTTTCTCGTGAAAGCAAAAATCCGCCAGCAAACGGGTTGGAATTTGTGCTGTTATTTTGACCCTCAAAGCATCGTTTTTCGATGCCCAAACTGTCCAAAAGAAGAACGGGAATGAGGCTGTTGACAAGTTAGAACCTTATTTGAGGACACAGGGAACGAAAGCCGGATTTTCACTTTCCCGAAATGCAGACCATAGCGTCAATTCGATGCCAATATGTGCCAATTACAGCCAAAATCCGCCTTAGACCAATAGTGAAATGCAATTTTAGGCAAATACTTCTTCGCTTGTTTGCAAACGATGATGGGCAGAAGCGAATATTCAGAAAATTTATTCTACACGGGTTTGCAGCAACATAGTTTCAATGATGCGCTGGTTTACTGTTTTGCTGTTGTATTGTCGTACTGGTTTACAACAGCAAAACATCAAATAAAAGTATCAGCAATGGGGGACGGATTTAGAGGGGTGGGGATTGGATGATGTAAATCAGTGGCACAATACATTCGCCTATCAATGTAGCAGTGAAGCAACAAAGGACTGGCACAATAAACTTATGGCGATTGGTATATTCCTAATGTTTGGAGAAATGTACAATCATTTCAGCATCGGTTGTTCATAGGCTGGAAAAGACATTCTGTAATTCCATTATCCAAATGACAGGGATAAGCCGGATATATCCACCTCAAAATAAACAGATAGCTCAAATTTTATTGGAAAGTTCGATTTTCTCTATTTTTCAGGGAAATAACTTTGGTAATAAGGGATAAAAACACTACTTTTGCAAATGAGAAAAGCGTTCTTTTGATTAGTGCAGAACATTGCAGAATATAGAAGCCCGCTGG
>CASFGA010000027.1 GCA_949294185.1 uncultured Bacteroides sp. | reverse complement strand
CCTTATGCTTTTTACTATGCAAATATAAGGATTATTTACAACTTCCGGCAGCCTCTATCCATTGGATTTCATCCACTGCCGTTTGAGATAGTTGCTCTGTGAGCCTTTCACAATCCGTATCTCCCGGCCTTGGAAATAATGCCTATGGCACCAGTAGTGTTTATCCACTTTTGCGGCGAAAGAGTGAAAGCGTTCAGTCCAGCTTCCTTTCTAAACCCATCGAATTCGAGGGGTTTAAAACCGGGATTGTACAAAGTTTCCCAGATACCCAAGTATTCGATTGTGTTGCGGTTGCGCATCCAGTTGCCTATCACGGCTGTAGGGTCATCGCTTTTGTAGCGGGCTATATCAGTCAGTGATATATAGTCCTGCTCGTTCACCTTCAATAGGGTGATAGCTGTTTGTTGTACATTTATTTTTGCCATTCTTTTGTCGCTTTAACCTTTTGTCTGTCAAGCTACAAAAGTAATACTTCTATTTCGCATTGCCAATCTTTTACGGATATTCCTCCCATTATTCACTTTCGTGCATCTTTACTTCGCCCGACAGAATGTGCAAGCACTCTCTGCACTCGCTTATCGTAAAGATTCCTTTTCCAATAACTATTAAGACCTCCCCATCCGATGTAATCAGTATTACCGATAGTCCCGCCACGATGCGCATGAACTTCCGAATGATTGCTGATTGTTACCATGGGAATACTTGTAGGGAATGCAACAGTAGGGAATCCACTGCCAATGGCCGGGGTAGCCGCGTAACCTTCATCTTCTGCTCCGTAAGCATGGACGGTGGCAGTGCGCCGAGGTGGACGAGCCGCCCACCGCTGCGTTCAGTTCCGGTCCACGGTAGCCGGAGGAGATGATGTGCGCTTCGTGTTCGGCACCGGGCGTGTTGTCGATGCCCCGTGCCTCTGCCGTATCGGAGTGGATACATTCCTGTAAGGTAAAATATCTCATACGTCTTTATGTTGTGCCGACAGGTTTCACCGTCGGCGGATTACACATCAGTTTCTTTGGTACTTCGGCAGGCCGGAACACAAGCGTCACAGCATGGCCGCGAACTTCCGCACTTGGGCAAGCCGCTCCATGAAAGACGTATCACGGGTAGCCTGCTGCATGTTGTAGTCAAGCTGCATCCGCATCAACAGTCCTGCGCTGATACCCAGTGCCGCCTCAAACAGCATGGCCGTAGAGGTGGTGAGCGGGCGTCGGCAGTTGAGGATGTCGTTCAGAATCTTATAAGATATGCCCGTCTGTGCGGCGAGACGTGTCTGCGGCAAACCCCGGCTCTCGATTTCTTCCTTGAGCAGTTCGCCCGGATGTATGGGGCGCTGGCAAGTATATTTTCCCATGTTCATATCTCCTATTTATAATGGTTCGACAATTCCAATATGTTGCATATCGTCACGACCGTTTCGGCCGCGACTTGCTTTACCGTGAACTCGATGCGGTACTGGTCGTTTACCCGGATGGAGGAAATACCCGCTTTGTCTCCTTTCAGCACTTCGTAATGCAGCGAATGAAGAGGATAGAGTTCTTCTATGCCGGCGGCTTGTTCCAACACCTTGACGCGCAGCTGATAGCGTGCGATGATATGAGGCTGGAAACGGTGTTTCTTGTCAGTCGTCTTTCCTTCCTCATATAGTTGGCGCAAATACTCTTTATCGAAGTTTATCTCCATGGTTTGTTACATTTCCCAGTCTGTCAAAGAACGCTTGATTAATGAAGAACTAATAATGAAGAATTTCCCTGTGGTATGACAGCGAATACTGACAACGCATCATCATTCATCATTTTTCATTCTTCATTTATATAATAAGCCTCCACCCGTGCCCGGATGTTCTCGTGCCGACACCCCTGTCATTGCTGCCGCACGAGGCGAGCAGGAGGAAGAGGAATACTCCGATGCAATATGTCAGTCTCTTGCGTATCATTTTCTTTAATTAAATGGGCAGTTCTACCGAGCCTTCGCCGTCCGCGCCGTCGCCCCATGTCATGCCGTCGGTATCTACCGACACCTGAAGGCCGTAGAGGGTGATGGTAACATTGTAGGTGTACTTATAGCCGGCTTTCCATTCGGTGTCTTTCTGTAGCATGTAGTAGAACGGGCCGTAG
>CASFGA010000026.1 GCA_949294185.1 uncultured Bacteroides sp. | reverse complement strand
TTGGATATCATGATTTCGGAGATGCTGCCGCGTCCGCCGGGGTTGGAGTTTATCATCCGGGTGGCGGATACTCTTTTGATGGAGTAGCGGCTGTATATGGTGTCAAAGAAGTTCTCTTCGGGTCTTTGGGCTTTGGGATCGGAGTTGCTGGCGATGAACATGGCTCCGGCTTCGGAGATCTGGTTGCAGAAGTCTCTGAGTCTTATTTGTTCGGTGTCGCTGAATCCGTCTTTGGCGTAGGATGTGAATGAGGATGTTTCTGTGATGGGCTTGTAGGGTGGGTCGAAGTAGTAGAGGGTGTCGGGGCCGGCATAGCGGCCTGTGCCGGCGAAGTCTCCGCAGAGGATGACTACCTTCTGGAGGAGGCGGGAGACGGCGCGGAGGTTGTCGGCATCGCAGATCCGGGGATTGGCGTATCTGCCGTGGGGGACGTTGAAGAGGCCTTTGGCGTTTACGCGGTAGAGGCCGTTGAAGCAGGTGCGGTTCAGGAAGATGAACAGGGCGGCTGTTGTTGCCGGGGCTGTGCTTTTGGTGTTGAACTGGGCTCTTTTGTCCAGGAAATATTCTTTGCGGATGTCCGCGTTGAGGGTGAGATATTCTCTCTGCAATGTTGAGAGTTCGGATATCAGGGCCTCAACGTCTGTCTTAATTACTCTGTATGTACAGATCAACTCCGGGTTGATGTCGTTGATTACTGCGTGCTCTATGTTGGTTGATGTCGTTGATTACTGCGTGCTCTATGTTGGGATATTGCTGCAGGATCCAGAAGAGTACAGCTCCGCCTCCTACGAACGGTTCGACGTAGGTCAGGCCCCGATGGAAGGCGATGTCCGCCGGGAGGGCTCTGCGGACTTCTTCCAGGAGCTGGGTCTTTCCTCCTACCCATTTTATGAATGGACGGGCTTGTGTATCATGTATTTGTGTAGGCATATACGTTGGTTTGTGCATTACAAAGTTATGAAAAGATGCGGATATTCTAAAAGTATTTGTCATGACGGGTGCTTTATTTTTCTTTCTTTTGGTAGCAGCCGTGTCTGAGTATGCGCAGTAAGACAATACGGGGCAACACTATTTTAGAAACAAAGTCCGGCGGAATGCTTATGAATGACGAGCAAAGAGTTGCAACTTCAACTAAAAGATTGCGAATCTACCTTCAATATATATTACAGCATCTATGGCAATAAAAACGGTGCTGCAGAAAAGCCTAAGACTTTTGGGCAGCACCGTTTGTTCAGGAGTATTGTTCTTAGATTTTACCTCAGGTATTTTCTGAAAAACGCTTCAATCCGGTCAAACGGAATGATGTCCGTCCGGTCGTATAAGTCGGTATGGCTCGCACCGGGAATGATCATCAGTTCCTTGTTGTCTCCTTTCAATTTGCCGAAAGCCTCCCGGGATGCCGGAAGCGAGTAGGCCTTTTCTCCATGCACGACAAGCACGGCGGAACGGATTTCGTCCGCATGGTCGAGTAGGGAGAATGTGAGGAAAGGCAGGTCGGCTATCTTCTCCCAGCCTCCGTTGGAGTTCACCGAACGGGGATGAAAGCCGCGCGGGGTCTTGTAATAATCCCGGTAATCCTTCATAAAGCCGGGCGCGTCGTCGGGCAGATTTGCCGGCACGCCGCCGCTGCGTCCGTTGGTCCGTCCGGCAAGGAGATCGGCGGTGCGCTGTTCGTTGAGCTGCCTGCGCATTTCATACCTCTGTTCCTTGTCGTAAGGGTCGAATGCTCCCATCGTGGATGAAACGGTGGCTTTGATGCGGGTATCCTGCACGGCAGCGTTGATGCTGATGCCTCCGAAGCCGCAGATACCCAGAATGCCGATGCACTCCCGGTCTACCTCCGGCTGGAGCATAAAGAAATCCACCGCCGCGCTGTAATCTTCGGTGTAGATTTCCCCCGATGATATGTAACGGGGCTGTCCGCCGCTCTCTCCGCTGAAAGACGGGTCGAAGGCAAGAGTGATGAACCCGCGTTCGGCAAGGGTCTGGGCATACAGTCCAGATGCCTGCTCCTTTACCGCCCCGTAAGGACCAGGCAGTTTCCCTGCATGGTTCTTAGGCATGTACAGGTCGCCGACCAGACGGATGCCGTAACGGTTGGTGAAGCTGACTTTCTTGTGGCTAACTTTGTCGCTGAGGGCAAATGTCTTGTCCCATTCGGGAGTGTCGATGTATTTCGTTTCCATGTTCAATCTGTTCATTGGTTATTATTCGTGAATCTTATGCAAGCCGATGCCTTTCACCGTGGGCAAGTCCATGTCATCGTAAATCGGACTTTTCCCCGTGTCCAGTCCGGCAATAGTTTCCATTTCCTGCTCCGTTAATGTAAAGTCAAGGATGTTGAAGTTCTCAATCATCCGCTCCTTGCGTACCGTCTTGGGAATGACCACCACATTGCGCTGATTCAGCCAGCGGAGCACGACTTGACCGACCGTGCGCCCGTGGTTTTCGGCGATGGCTTTCAGCACGGGATTGTTCCAGATGTCGTTCTGCCCTTCGGCAAAAGGCGCCGATGCCTCATGCTGTATGCCTTCGCATTGCAGGAACTTGTTAGCGGCTTTCTGCTGGAAGAACGGGTGAGTCTCAAGCTGGTTCACGGCGGGCTTCACTTCGTTGTGCAGGAAAAGGTCCTGCAGGCGTTCATTGGAGAAGCTCGTCACGCCGATGGTCCGGATAAGTCCTTCTTTATAAAGCCGTTCGCAGGCCCTCCACGCGGCATAATAGTTTCCGTAGGGCTTGTGCAGCAGGTAGAGGTCGATGTAATCCAGCCCGAGCAACTTCAACGACTTGTCGAAGGCCCGGAGTGCATCCTCATACTCGTAGTCCTGCACCCACAGTTTGGTGGTGATGAAAAAATCCTCGCGCCTGATGCCGCTCTGCCGGATGGCATTGCCCACTTGCTCCTCATTGAAATACGCAGCCGCTGTGTCTATCATCCGATAGCCCGTTTCGAGCGCTTCGCTTACAATTCTTTCCGTTTCATCCACCGGAATCTGATAGACGCCGAATCCGATGGCCGGCATCATCACGCCATTGTTCAATCTTACATCTTTCATATACTCAGAGTTTTAATTTCTGATGCAAAATTACGGTGTGCCTGTCGTTCCGTTATTACATGATTTGGGGCAATATTTTCACTTTTCGTGGTTTTTGTGTATGTTTGCGGGTAAACATATTCAGCTTGTCAGAGAATGGGTGATACGAAATTCGACGGAATCATTTTTGCCGACACATGGCAGGAATTCAACACCTTGCAGTATGCGGGAAGGGTGCTCCACATCCTTTGCCGGAAAGGCAATATGGGATTCACCTTTCAAGACACCCATTATAACATCGCTGCCGGAGATTATGTCATACTGCCCAATGCGGCACTTGCTTCGGACTTCTCCGCGTCAGATGATTTCCAAGGCATACTGATGAACCTTTCGGAGGCATTCGTCACTTCGATTGCCATCCGCAGCAACTATGGCATCATCGGCCATCTGTCGCTCCTGCGGAATCCGGTCATGAAACTTTCCTCACGGGACTTCCTTGTCTGTGAGGCAGCCCTGCAGTATCTGAGGATGCGCATGGAGGATGAGACGCATCTTTTCCGCGAGGAATTATTGGGCAGCCTGCTGACTGCGCATATTCTTGACCTGTATGACATTCACGCACGCAGCCGCAAGGAGGTTCAGGTCTCTGAGCGCGTTACCTCCCTGCTGCGGAATTTCATAGAACAGCTGTATAACGGGGAATATATCCGGAACAGGGACCTTGAATTTTATGCCTCACGCCTCTGCATCACGCCCCATTATTTGTCCGAAATATGCAAAAAAGTAAGTGGAAAACCTGCCTCATACTGGATTGAACGCTTCACCATGCAGGAAATCACCCGTCTGCTTCGGCAGAAAGAGCTTCCGCTGACGGAAATCGCAGAGCGGATGAATTTCTCTTCCGTATCATATTTCAGCCGCTATGTCCAGAAACGGTTGGGTGTTAGTCCCACTGAATACAGGAACAGTATTTTTAAAAATATCGAAAAATGAGAAAAGTCAGCAGAG
>CASFGA010000025.1 GCA_949294185.1 uncultured Bacteroides sp. | reverse complement strand
GCCGTTCCCTGTCATTTCCGCAGCGGCAAACGGCGACACAACCGCCATGTGCGCGATCTTGAAGCATTACGAGGGTTACATAGCGAAACTTTGTACCCGAACGTTGAAAGACGACGCGGGCAATACTTACTCCTATGTGGACGAAGAAATGCGTAACAGGCTGCAAGTGCGCCTTATTACCCGCACTCTTGCGTTTCATGTAGGCTAACTCTTTAAGCCCCCCTTTCCACGCTTCCCGTTATGGGCTGTTTGTCGTTCCGTAAAAGCATATCGGAAACGGTATGTTTTTACAGGCTGACAAAGCCTTATTGTTCCTTGACAAAGAAAGCCTTCGGGCAGAATAAGGCAGACGGATACAATTTGTCTGTGTGGAGCCGGTCGGCCGGTGCGCCATGACCCTGTTGCAAGTCCGCAGGACGGGACCCCTACCAAACAGGTGAGCGACAAAACCAGGCCGCAAAACAGGTGTGGCAACCTGTGGGCGAGGATACGCAGACAGGATAATGAGACTCCCGCGTTGAACGCCCTCAAAGCATTGCGCGGCGCACCCATCAGCATGGGCCGGGGTGAGATTCCCGTGGAGCTGCGGCCAGCAGCCGTCCGTTTTCTGCCTCTTTTATGGTTTTAATGAAATGGCATGAAAGGGGCCTTATTATGCAGAAAATTCAATCTGAAAATAAATATGCCCCGCCTATGCGGAGCAAAAAGAAGATCGGCAACACGACCTTTATCGTCAATTCTTTTTTCCCTCAAACGGGAAATCAGACGATAGCCTCCAAACTGGAGAACCTGATAAAAGCCGATGTTCAGAAACAAACTGTGACTTGAAAACCTCTTAACAGGCAGACAGGGAAAAGAAAGCGCGGTATAATGAAGTTGGACTTCAATATCGTGTTTGACTGCCAGATAGGAGGTATTTATGTATTATCAGTCAAACACCGCTGCCGCGCTTCAATTCCCTTACACGGCTATGAGCTCCGAAGAACTTACAGCTTTGTATTGTCGCTTATCCCGTGATGATGAATTGCAGGGTGACAGCAATAGCATTGTAAACCAGAAAAAAATCCTGGAAAAGTATGCCCGTGAGCATGGATACAGCAATTTCAAATTCTATGTTGATGATGGCATCTCAGGTACGACCTTCAACCGCCCAGGCTTTCAGCAGATGATTGCAGACATTGAGGCTGGCCTTGTCAAGAGGGTCATCATCAAGGATATGTCACGTTTCGGACGTGATTATCTGCAAGTCGGCATGTATACGGAAATCATGTTTCCCGAACATGATATTCACTTTATTGCGGTGAATGATGGTGTGGACAGCACTCAGGGTGACAACGAGTTTATGCCCTTCCGCAATATCATCAATGAATGGTACGCTAAAGACACCAGCAAAAAAATCCGTGCCGTTATGAAAGTGAAAGGCAATGCAGGAGAACATTTGACTGTTTTGCCTCCGTATGGATACATGAAATCGTCTGATGACAAAAAGCAATGGGTGAAGGATGAAGAAGCCGCCCAGGTAGTTTATGAAATTGGTCTCTATATCATGGATGGTTTGGGACCCTCGCAGATTGCAAGAAAACTGACGGAAAGAAAAATTCTTACTCCGGCTGCTTACTATGCGAGCAAGGGCAGAACAACCAATGTCACAAAGAAAGGTTCTCCTTACGCTTGGGATTCTTCTACGATTGCCGACATCATGGACCGCTGGCGTGAATACCTGGGGCACACAGTTAATTTCAAAACCCGTAAAAAATCCTACAAGAGTAAAAAGACCTTGCACAATCCAGAAAGCGAATGGAAGATTTTTGATAATACCCACGAAGCCATCTGGACGGAGGCGATTGCCGATGCAGCAAGGCTCGCAAGGCAGACGCGGCGCCGACCCACAAAGATGGGAGAAATGGGTATGTTCTCCGGCATGATGTTCTGTGCCGACTGCGGCTCCATTATGTACCAATGCAGGGCAACCAATTTCCGGCGCGATCAGGAATACTATCTGTGTTCCGGCTATCGGAAAAGCCGTGATGTATGTGGGCAGACACATTCTATCCGAACTGTTATCCTGGAAGAATTGGTTCTGCAAAATCTGCGCGAGATCGTTTCCTTCGCATCACAGCGCAAAGACGATTTTGTGAAGATGGTCATGGATGCGGATATGCGCCAACGTAACCAAGATTTGGCAAAACGGCAGAAAACATTGGCCGATGCCGAAAAGCGGATTGCAGAGCTGGACACCATTTTCAAGCGGCTCTACGAAGATACTATTTCGGGAAAACTTTCTGACGAGCGTTTTCAAAAGCTCTCTACCGATTACGAGAAAGAGCAGCATCAGCTTCAAGATGTAGCGGCTGCTCTCCGTGATGAAATCGAAGCAGAGGAACAAAAAAGCGCCAATGTGGAAAGGTTTCTCTCCGTTGTAGAACGGTATACGGAAATTCCTGAATTAACCCCATGTATCTTACATGAGTTTGTCGAGAAGATCGTTGTCCATGCCGCCAGCGATCCAAAGGGCAAGAACCGCACCCAGGAAATTGACATCTACTATAAGGGCATTGGAGCCCTGGAAGTATCGAAAGTTACTTCATCAAGGCAAGAATGAGAAAAACGGCATAGCCGAAGCTATACCGTTTCTCTCTTGCCCCACGATGTTTTCTTATCGGGAGGCACCTTT
>CASFGA010000024.1 GCA_949294185.1 uncultured Bacteroides sp. | reverse complement strand
GTTCCTGTTGGCATTTGTTTCGCTTGTCGCTTTCATGGTCTGGGTATTAACACTCTAAACTCACATCATCATGGAAACAACAGACATCTCAAAAAACGTTTCGTTTACCGGACACCGCTCCGGCAGGATAAGCCAACCCATGCTTACTCTTTTTACAGGCATGGTGACGGAAATCAAAAGACTGTATGCTTTGGGCTACCGTAACTTTCTCTCAGGCATGGCGGAAGGCAGCGATTTGATTTTTGCAAAGGCAGTCTTGACGGTAAGAAACGAATTAACCGATATACGGTTGGTAGCTGCCATCCCTTTCCGGAAGCAGTCCGCACGCTATTCCGACACGAACAAGAGGCTTTACATCAGTCTGTTGGAAGAAGCGGACAAGACGGTTATCCTTTCAGAAAGCTATCACAAGGGCTGTTTCCACCGGCGCAACGACTTTCTGGTGGAACATGCGGCAATCATGCTCGCTTATTGGGACGGACTGCCCTATGGCGGCACATACTATACCATAGGAAAGGCGCAGATGCTGAACAGAATAATTATAAACCTTTATAAATAAGAACGCTTATGAAACGGTACAGCAAGACTATCGCACAGCAGTGCAAGTATTATGAAGTGGAGGACATTTTCGAGTACATGGTGGAAACCTACATCAACGGCAACCACAGCACCTTTACCCGGCTGTTCAAGGAACTGGAGAAGGACGCACGCAGGCTGTTCATCGAATACCTGTTGTGGGAAGTCAATCCCCAATACCACGTGGAAATACTGAAAGCAACCATCTAAAGAATTACGGTATGGACAAGATAATATCCCAAATGACGAAAGAAGAAAAATTGCAGGTTTTGGCGGACTACCATGCCTGCAAGCGTGAGCGGCACATCATTCTCCGCTATATCCAGGCACTCCGCCGGGAAGATGCGGAACAGACCGCCTATTTCGAGAGTTTCGGCGAAAGCGTGCATCAAATTGTGCTGAACGTGAATACCTACGAGCGCAGGCTTGTTTTCGGCTATGTGGACAAGCAGTTCAACGAATATGGATGGATAAATGGCATGTTGCCCATCGTGGAGGAAATACGGTTGGACACATCCAACGTGATACACATCGGCCAGTCCGTGAATGGCACGTATGCCGTTACGGTGAGCTGGTGTACCGGCACGGCAGGAGGCGGTAGCCACCCATCGGTATGGGATGAACCCATTTCCGACTACAAGGAAGCTGTACGCACGGGAATACATCGGCTGGAAGGGCATTACACTTATGCGGAACGCCACTCCCTGACAGACAAGGGAAATTACAACCCGAAGTATATCCGCAAGTTGAAAGCCGGATTGCGGGAACTGAAGTTACGCTATACCGCCCCGCAGCAGTTGAGCCTTTTTTGATTATTCACCTATAAATATATAATGTATGGACGTAAAGATTGAAAGCATGATTTTCGGGTGGGACGAGCGGATACCCGAAGTGTTGGTAAAGTTCATCAATTCCGTGACGCTGACAAAGGACGAACAGGAGCTTCGCGAACTGGTGAAAGTATTTGCACAAAGCAAGGAGTTCAACCGCTTCTTCGCTTTCGGATACGGGAGCAGCCACTTTTGGCTCAAACAAAGGATGGCATCTGACCCGGACAAGTGCATGGAGAACCGCTTATTGATTGTCGAATTTTAAGGAATTGTATGATGGTTACAAGAATGACAGAAAACGGCGTTTCGACCTGCCGGGCAGCAGGAACGGAACAATTCGAGAAATTCCAGACTGGTTTTGGGAGAAGAAAACGCACGCTTGTGCAGTACGATTACAGGGCATCCGATGGGGAATTGTTCTCCTGCGTGGCTCCGACTTTGGAGGAATGCCGCCGCAGGCGCGATGCATGGTTATCGGAAAAGGAAAGAAAGGAGGCCGGCAATGAATGACGGTTACGAAACGCTGATAATCACATTTAGCGAACCCATCGAGGTTTTGGACGGTAGGTTTGAGGACATCGACACATGGGGCGTGGACAGCCTGAAGAAGTGGGTGGACGATTACGAGACCACACGCTTCACCCCGATAAACGGCTATACGGCAGTCATCACATCCGAATACAACATGAAGCCCGTAAGGGAATGGTTGGAACATTACATGCCCATAGCGGAAATGAAGGAATTGTAGAGGGATGATGCGCTTGCAGAAGCAGCCCGTCGGATTGGTTCCGGCGGGCTGCAACCGTTTCACACCACAGGCATGTCAGTCCGTTTCCTCGCCCCAAAGCTCCGTATCAGTCGGGGCATGGCGTATGGCACGCCAGATGCAACAGCCGGTTACGGCAAGAAGCGTCAAGTAAGCAATGGCAAAACAAAGCATAGCCGTCAGTATTATGGAGCAGGCTGTTCCGGGTTCTCTACTCCTTCTTCCGTCTCGTTGTTGAACGAAAAGCTCTTGGTTACCGTCTGGTTAAACGAATCCACAATGTAGATGTCAATCGTCTGCTGGTCGGTGCAGAGCGACCTGTAATAGAGCCGGAAGGTCTCGCCCGGCAACGAATAAAGGTCATTGGGC
>CASFGA010000023.1 GCA_949294185.1 uncultured Bacteroides sp. | reverse complement strand
GGCCATCATCTATGCCGACGCGAAGGATGCAAGCTGGGACAAGAATCCGCAGGCCTACACCATCACCCGGAAGAAGGTAAACAGCCGGACGAAGCTCACACTGAAAGCCGTGGCAGGCGGCGGCTACGCCATCTCCATCAAAGAGACAAAATAAGCTTCCTCCCCTATCCCGACGCTTCCGGACGATTCTGCGGATTCGTCCGGAAACGTCGGTGCAAAAGGACATCCCGTAGTTCTTGTCCGTCGGCAGGCACAAAAAGAATTTTTCCCCCTGACACCAAAAAGCTTCTGTCTGCAAAAAAATAGGGAAAGCCCCGGCTACAATTTCATAACTTCCTGCTCGAAGTTTTCTTTGTCTGTCTTTGCCTTGTTACGAATCTTGCTGCGGTAATTATAGACCGTGGCAAGCGAATAGCCCAAGAACCGGGCAATATGGTTGGCATCGGTCACTCCCAGACGAATCAGGGCAAAAATGCGAAGCTCCGTATTCAGCAGCTCGCCAGACTTAGGGAATATTTTCCCGTCGTCGGCAAGCAGGCCGTTGAAGTCTGCGATGAAATCCGGAAACAACTCCAGAAACGACCTGTCGAACTCATTATAGAAGTTCTTCCGCTCGTCACGCAAAAACTGTTCGGAACGGATCGCCTTGAACAAATCGTCGATGCGCGAAGCCATCGCCAGTTTCTCCAACGAACGGCGGTACTGTTCCAACTTGTTCAGATAGCTCACACAGCGGTCGAGGTAACGGGCAATATACACCTCTTTGATGCGCCCCGTCTGGGCAAGCCCCTCATTGGCCACCCTTAATGCCTCATTAGCCGACGACAGTTCCCGACGCATGGACGACAGCTTCTTCATGCCATAATACAGATATCCGGCCAAAATGATGAGCAGCACGGCCAATACACTCACACTGATGAAGAGAATCCACCCCATCCGCTTTTCCTGCATCTCCTTTTCGGCATAAGCCCGGTCGATGATGGGGTAAAACTCCGTCACCTCAAAGAACCGCAGGCGCGCATTGCAGGCGACCGCGTCCTCCATCGAGCAGTTCAAATAATGGTATGCACGGTCCAGACTACCTCCTTCATAAACCAGACGCGCCAACTTCTGCAAGGAAGCATACTCGCGCACCGACATGGAAAGGTCGAGAAGCGCCGTCCGCGCAAGATAGTAAATCTGCATATCCGTTTCTCCCTTGGCCTCATACGCCGAAGCAAGCGTATAATTGACATATGCCTTCTGCTGCATGGTGATGGACGCAGGCAGCGTCTCGTTCAGAAGCGGGATAGCCTCGTCCGTCCGCGACTCGAATATCATTTTCTCAGCCAAGGCAATGTTGCGGTCTGCACCGGCAGGTACCAGTGCCAGAATCGAATCGCGGTAGCACGCCATCTTATCCAAATATTTCTTCCTCTCCGACACGACAGTAAAGTCCGCCATCCAACCATAGTAGGTGCGGAGCGCATAATAATAGGCAAGCAACCGGTCGGGCGGAAGCTGCGCACGGTCGATTCGGCCAATCTCCGCCAGTGCCTCATTATAGGCTCCCATCACGCCCAACACATCGGCCCGATTGATGGCCAACTCCGCATCCAGTTCCGGCCGGTACAAAGAGGCGGCGTATCTCGCCTTCTCCTCCACATAATGCAGGGCAGAATCCGCCTGATAATGCAGATACTGCTCGAAAAGCTCCCCGCAAAGCTCAAACTTCTCGACATCGTCCTTCCCGTTTGCCAGACGCTGCTTGAGCTGTGCAATGGTCCGTTCCCTCTCCGCCCGGAAAGCCGCCTTTCCGGCAATGGCCTGATCCAGCTCTTCCAGCACACGGTCGTATGACTTCCCTTCCGGAAACGCCCCGAGAGGAATGAACAGCAGGCACAGGCACAATCCCCAAAAACTTTTTCTCCTTATCATCCGATTATTGTTTCTCTACCCGAAACTACATGAAACAGATTATATTTTCAGTTATATAGATTCAAGGCAACATTCTTACTTACTGCATTTTACGTTTCAAACGCATTTACAAATTCTTTTCAAAGATAAGAAAAGTTTTGCTCACATCGGTGGTTTTGCACCGAAAAACATAATCTCAATATCATGAAACATAATTGGTTTACAGCAATGGCAGTCATCATCATGAAAGGGACAAACCGCCCACAGACACTTTCCCTCGCACCTTACAAAGAGATGCTTCCGAAAGCGGATGCCTATAAAGTCATCAGCGGGAAAGCAATGTCTCCGGTCGAAAAGCTTCCGCTCAAAGCGCGCGAAACACTGATCCTCAGTTTCTAAACCGTTTACATTTATCGTTTGAAATAAAAATACAACCAACTAACAGACAATCGGTTACATTTCACAGGCATTTATATTTCCAGCATGGCGGAGAAAGCGGAAAGACAAGACTGCTAATTTTGCCTGTGCAAGCCGGGAGGCTGGCAGAAACCAGACCTTAACATAATTATAATACCTAAAAACTTAAACCTTATGAATCTGAAAAAAACTTTTACCCTTGCAGCCTTATGCTGCTGTGCCTTCGTTGCAAACGCGCAAAGGCTCACATCGCCGGACGGAAATCTGGTAATGAACTTCAGCCTCAACCCAAAGGGGGCTCCCACCTATGAACTTTTCTTCAAAGACAAGGCCGTAATCAAGCCCAGCAAGCTCGGACTGGAACTGAAGCGGGAAGATCCGGAGAAAAAGATAGGATTCGAATGGACCGAGATGAAGCAGAAAGAGGGAGTTGACCGCCGCACCAATCTCATGACCGGCTTCAAGATTACGCGCATTTCCTCCTTCGATGAGACCTGGCGGCCCGTATGGGGAGAAGAGAGCGAAATACGGAACCACTACAACGAACTGGAGGTCACGCTCGACCAACCCGAGAACAATCGCTATATCCGCATACGCTTCCGACTGTTCAACGACGGACTGGGATTCCGATACGAGTTCCCCCAACAGCCGGAACTGAACTATTTCGTCATCAAGGAAGAGCATTCGCAGTTTGCCATGGCCGGAGACCACACGGCATTCTGGATCCCCGGAGACTATGACACGCAGGAATACGACTACACCACCTCACGACTCTCCGAAATCCGCGGAAAGATGAAGGATGCCGTGACGGAGAACTCCTCACAATATGTATTCTCGCCCACGGGCGTGCAGACGGCCCTCATGATGAAGACGGACGACGGACTTTATATCAATCTTCACGAGGCCGCGCTCAAGGACTATGCCTGCATGCACCTGAATCTAGACGACCGGAACATGGTGTTCGAGTCATGGCTCACGCCCGACGCACAAGGCGACAAGGGGTATATGCAGACACCGTGCAGTTCGCCCTGGCGCACCGTCATCGTAAGCGATGACGCACGCCGCATCCTGGCCTCGCGCATCACGCTCAATCTGAATGAGCCTTGCAAAATAGAAGATACCTCGTGGATCCATCCGGTAAAATATATCGGAATCTGGTGGGACATGATTACCAACAAAGGCACATGGGCTTATACTGATGATGTATACAGCGTGAAACTGGGAGAAACCGACTACTCGCAGACCAAACCGAACGGCAAACACTCAGCGAACACCGCGAATGTAAAACGGTATATCGACTTCGCAGCCAAGCATGGCTTTAACGGAGTCTTGGTGGAAGGATGGAATCAAGGATGGGAAGACTGGTTCGGAAAAAGCAAGGACTATGTGTTCGACTTCGTTACCCCCTATCCCGACTTTGATGTGCAGGAGATACGGCGCTACGCCGCCGCCAAGGGAGTGGAGATGATCATGCACCATGAGACCTCTTCCTCCGTGCGGAAC
>CASFGA010000022.1 GCA_949294185.1 uncultured Bacteroides sp. | reverse complement strand
TTTAAACGGGCGTTTGCTGAAAAATGCATAAAAGAATGGTTAGAACACATGAACAGTTTATAATGATTATATGATAGTTACAGGACAATACACCTCGGCAGAAATATTTACCGAAAACATCGAAGAAACCGCCTTGCAGTGGGTAAGGGAACAATGCGACCATCCCGCTTTCGAGGGGGTAAGAATTGTGCAGATGCCCGATGTCCATGCAGGCAACGCTTGCAACGTAGGAACAGTGTACCGGATAGGGGCTTATCTTAATCCCGATCATGTGGGTGTTGACATTGGATGTACCATAACCATGCACAGATTGTCCTCCGTAGTCACACCGGAAGATTTTGCCTTACTTGACCACAAAATCCGTGAGGCTATCCCGACCGGTACGGAGATTTGTAAGAAAAACAGTCTAAACGAAAAGGAACTGTTTCGCTTTCTTGATTCGCAATACCGGAAAGCACGATCATCCGCTCCCGGACTGATTAACGAAGCACCTCGCATAGATGCTCGCTTTATCTCGGATTTCTGCCGAAGAATAAAGCTCCAGGAGGCCATCTTTTATAAAAGTCTCGGCACGCTTGGCGGAGGCAATCATTTCATTGAATACGGCGAGGATGAGCAAACACATGAAGGATGGCTGACAATCCACTGCGGTTCACGGAATCTTGGAGTAAAAGTTGCCAACCATTGGCACAACATTGCACAGAATCCCAAAAGGGCGCAGTATGTCGGTTATCTGTGGGGCGATACGCTTAACGGATATCTTTCCGATATGGTAATAGCACAGGCGTATGCCCTCTATAATCATCGTATCATTCGTGACCGTATCTTCGCAATCTTGAAAAAACTCTGCAAAGCCAAATGCATAGAATCCATATTCACTACCCATAATTATATTTCCGTTTGCGAAGAATTTCCCATGCTTCGCAAAGGAGCTGTTGCAGCCGAAGCAGGGGAACGCTTCTGCCTGCCTTTCAACATGCGCGACGGCATTGCAATCTGTGTGGGTAAGGGAAATGCCGAGTGGAACTGTTCCGCCCCACACGGTGCCGGACGTGCCATGTCAAGGAATGCGGCCAAAAGAAATATCGCAATGGAAGAGTTTGAAAAATCCATGAACGGTATATTTTCCACGTCCGTTTGTCCCGGCACGCTCGACGAATCGCCGCAGGCATACAAACCGATGGAAGAAATATTGCACCTGATTGAGCCGACTGCCGAAGTCATTACGATGGTCAAACCCCGCTTAAATATTAAAGATATTCCCAAATGAAAAAGTACATACAACTCACTGCCGGACGAGGGCCTGTGGAATGTGCCCGCGTAGTTACGCTTGTTGCCCGTGAACTGCTGAAAGACTTTCCGGATGCGGAACTCGTGGAAAGCGAACCGCACAATACGGAACCAGACTGCTACATGTCGATGCTGTTTCTTGCCGAAGTGAATCCCGATAAGGAGCGAGCGTGGAGCGGAACAGTTCTCTGGCGTGCGACATCAAACCGTTACCGTCCCAGTCACCCTCGCAAGAACTGGTTTGTCGGTGTGGAGTTCATCAGCCTCGTCACACTTCCTGATGTATCAGACAAGGATATTATTTACGAAACCATGCGTTCCGGCGGACATGGCGGACAGAACGTCAACAAAGTGGAGACAGCAGTCCGCGCCACTCACCGACCGACCGGGATTTCTGTCAAGTGCAGTGCCCAACGCTCGCAATCGCAGAACAAGGAAACGGCACGCAGCCTGCTTCTTCTGAAATTACAACAAGCAAAAGATTCTGCAGCAGCATCGTTCCGCTCGTTCAAATGGGGTAAGCATGCTTCGCTTCTGCGTGGTAACCCCGTGAAAACATTCTCGGGAGAATTATGAATTGTTGCGGCAAATAAATATCAGACACCCAAAATTTGTGATTACAAGATTTTCCTTTTTACAGTCGTTTGAATTTATTATTTGCTGAACGCCCAAAGTATTATGGCAATGTAGCAAATACCTTGTGTGATTATCATGAACACGAGCCAACGACTGGAAAGCCAAATGCCTTCGTTATTCTGAAGGTGTTTGGCTAACTTTTTACTATGTTCTTCCAATAATTCCTTCTCGGTTTTGATATGGGCGGCGGTACATTGATGCACTTTCGCCAGTTCTTCGGTGCAGACTGTAGCACGGATGACAGTATTCTGTTCTGCTTTGACAATAGCTCGGCTGATGCCGTCCACGATATTGTCTGCGCTGTCCTTTGCTGCAACCAAGGCATTGAAAGCCGTCCGCTCCCGTTGGACAGTATGCTTCAAACTTCCGTGTATGTCGTGTAGTTCTTCTTTGAGGGCATTGATTTCTTTCATCAGATTGCGAAACTCGATTAGCTGGTAATTAACTTCTTGAAGCAGTCCTTCAAGTTCCTGCTTGTCCTGTCCCAACTCATCTTCAGGTGTATAATTGGCAAGCCGCTCACGGAGAGCAGCCGTATCGGGTTGTTTCATTGCATTGCTGTTTTTTTAGGTTTGTCATTTACGTTTCATTCCGCCCTTTGGATGTCTGCCGATTCTGTTTGAAGCGGCCAGCGCACATCTACGGGCAAACTCAATCTCATCTTCTTTCGGGTCGCGTCCCCATTTCAAGTCTGACTGCGAACCGCCACCACCTCCGCCTGATGACACCTCATAGGGCGATGTTATCAAAGTGAAGTAAGTCATCGCAAGATTTTGCAGAGCTTGCCAGTTGGCCAGTTCCCGGTAGTCAAATTCATCGTTGAAGAAGTCCAGCACCTCGTCCGGAAGATAACGCTTGTAGGTCTTGCCGTCATGCTCAAACTCCGTGGACTGACAGTTCGGTTTGTAGGATGTGTAGTTCTCGAATACCGGATTGTTCTGCCGTATAACAGGCTGTGGCTTTTGTTTCGTAGCAGTGGAAACGGACGGTTTCGGTGTCGGTACAACAGACTGTTTGGTTGCCGGACGGACTTGTTGCGCCTTGTCTTCATGCAGTTTTTCCCATGTCTGTCTGATACGGGATGCGGTCAGGTTGCGGCCCTTTCCAAGTTCCGATGCCTTGAATTTCGTGTTGCCTTTGAGAAGCACATAACCACGAATGACATTTTTCTTGTCCTTGCGCAGATGCAGTTCGTAGCCTTTGGCGGAAAGCAGCTTTTTATAACCGTCCCATGACCACTTGTCGAGTTCGCGTAAGGCTTCCAAG
>CASFGA010000021.1 GCA_949294185.1 uncultured Bacteroides sp. | reverse complement strand
GTTCCTGTTGGCATTTGTTTCGCTTGTCGCTTTCATGGTCTGGGTATTAACACTCTAAACTCACATCATCATGGAAACAACAGACATCTCAAAAAACGTGTCGTTTACCGGACACCGCTCCGGCAGGATAAGCCAACCCATGCTCACCCTTTTTGCAGGCATGGTAACGGAAATCAAAAGCCTGTATGCTTCGGGATGCCGTAATTTCTTCTCCGGCATGGCGGAAGGCGGCGATTTGGTTTTCGCCAAGGCGGTCTTGGCGGCAAGAAACGAATTGACCGACATTCGGCTGGTAGCTGCCATCCCGTTCCGGGAGCAGTCCGCACGCTATTCCGACATGAACAAGAGGCTTTACATCAGCCTGTTGGAAGAAGCGGACAAGACGGTTGTCCTTTCAGAAAGCTATCACAAGGGCTGTTTCCACCGGCGCAACGACTTTCTGGTGAAACATGCGGCAATCATGCTCGCCTATTGGGACGGACAACCCTATGGCGGCACATACTATACGGTAAAGAAAGCTATCGAAGCAGGTAAGAAAATCGTTAATCTCTATAAATGGAATCATTATGAAACGGTACAGCAAGACTATCGCACAGCAATGCAAGTATTATGAAGTGGACAACATTTTCGTGTACATGGTAGAAACTTATCTGAACGGTAATATTACCGTCTTTGAGAAACTCTTCCGGGAATTGTGTAAGGAAGCGAGAAAAGATTTTATAGACTTCCTTCTCAGTGAGGTGGAGCCTATATATTGGAGAGAAATTCTAAAAATCATGGTCTGACATTATAATCTTATGTAGTATGGATAGAAGAAAACTTTACTATTACAGCCATATCGTAAAAAGGCATTTGAGTGATATTAAGGAACATATCAGATTGTCGAAGAACGACATGGAGAGAAGCTATTACCAAAGCAGGTTTGCAGCTCAGCTGAGTATCTACGCCGAAGCCCTTGCCGTAAAGGAAGAGTATCTGGAAAGATATATCAGATAGGGATATGGATTAAAAATGAAACAGTATGAACATTACATTTGAAACGATTGTGTGTGCATGGGATGAAAAAATCCCTGCACACCTTTTCCAAAGAATTTTAACCACCTAAAAGAAGAAAGGCGTATGAAAACATTATCCCAAATGACGAAAGAGGAAAAGTTACAGGCTTTGACGGAATACCATGCTTACAGGCGTGAACAGCACATTGTTTCCCGCTATATCCGGGCAATCCAAGAAGATGACAAGGAACAGACCGCCTACTTCGAGAGTTTCGGTGAAAGTGTGCATCACGTTGTACTGAATGTGAACACCTACGAACGCAGGCTCATTTTCGGCTATGTGGACAAGCAGTTTAACGAATACGGGTGGATAAGCGGCATGTTGCCCATCGTGGAAGAAATCCGGCTGGACAATTCCAACGTAATACACATCGGCCAGTCCGTGAACGGCACGTATGTCGTTACGGTGGGCTGGTGTACCGGCACGGCAGGAGGCGGCAGCCGCCCTTCGGTATGGGAGGAACCCATTGCCGATTACAAGGAAGCGGTAGCGAGCGGCATCCGCCAGTTGGAAAGAATCTATAATGATGCGGAACGCCGCTCCCTGACAGACAGGGGAAACTACAACCCGAAGTATATCCGCAGGCTGAAAGCCGGATTACAGGAGGTAAAGCGCCGCTATACCGCTCCGCAGCAGTTAAGTCTATTCTGATTATTCACACATATAACACCAAATGATTATGGACGTAAAGATTGAAAGCATGATTTTCGGGTGGGATGAACGCATACCCGATACGTTGATTAAATTCATCAACTCCGTGACACTCACAAAGGACGAGCAGGAACTTCGCGGACTGATGGAAGTGTTCGCCCGGAGCAAGGAGTTCAACCGCTTCTTTGCCTTCGGATATGGCAGCCACCATCTGTGGCTCACGCAGAGGATGGCGTCAGACCCGGCAAAATGCATGAAGAACCGATTGTTGATTGTTGAATTTTAATGGATTGTATTATGGCTACAAGAATGACGGAAAACGGAGTTTCGACCTGCCGGAAGGCAGGTTCGGAACAGTTCGAGAAGTTCCAGACCGGCTTCGGAAGAAGAAAACGCACACTGGTGCAGTACGATTACAGGGCATACGATGGAGAACTGTTCTCCTGTGTGGCTCCGACTTTGGAGGAATGCCGCCGCAAGTGCAATGGATGGTTATCGGCAAAAGGAAGGAGGCACAGCGATGAATGACAGTTATGACACGCTGATAATCACTTTCAGCGAACCCATCCGGGTTTTGGACGGCATGTTTGAGGACACCGACACATGGGGAGTTTCCACGCTGAAAGAATGGGTCGATACTTACGAATCCACACGCTTCACTCCGATAAACGACTATACGGCAGTCATCACTTCCGAACACAATATGAAGCACGTAAGGGAATGGCTGGAACGATACTTGCCCATTGACAGCCTGCAAATCCGATAACCGGAACAAGCATGGAACAGGAAAAGGTCAGAGCCGATAAAAGCCCTGACCTTTTCTATATCTTATAGGAGATAAAGGAAGTCAGTCCGTTTCTTCTCCCCAAAGTTCGATGTCCGTCGGCGCATGGCGGATTGACCGGACAATAAGGCTGGCTGTAATGGTCACCAATGCCAGATGAGCAATAATGAAATATTCCATAAGCATATACGGTACAGGATTAAAGATTACACCGCCTGTTGGCTATATCCACATATTCCCGGTTCATATCAAAGCCGATGAAACTTCGTCCCAGCCGTTTTGCAACGGCTGCTGTCGTTCCGGCTCCCATGAACGGGTCAAGTACGATGCCGCCTTCGGGCGAGCCTGCCAATATGGGCACTTCCACTAACTTTGTCGGGAACATGGCATAGTGCTTCTGCTTGTTCTGTTCAAAAGCGATACGCCAGACACAACGCATGTTGCGCCCGTTAGGATTTACTTTCATCATCCCTTTAGGCGTACCGGCTATCCGTTGGAACTCGCCGCATTTCCCATTGGAAGTCATCGGATGGCGGTATCTCTCAAAGGTGGATGCGGCATAAGGCTCATACTGCCGGTTAAACCGGTAACGCGGGTGCTTGACAAAGAAGAACATTTTCTCGAAATCCACCGTGAACCGGTCTGTCACGGGAGAAGGCACGCAAGTGGGCTTGTACCAGATAATCTCGTTCCGGAGTATCCATCCGTCCAGTATCATTTCATCGGCAAACCGGCCCGGAATGTTGCATAGGGACTTGGAAAGCACCCGATGCCGTTTCTTGTCCACACGCATGTCAATCAGGCAATGGTCGTTCTTCCGGTTGGAAGCGTACCATTCCGGGGCTTGGCGTGCGTTGTATTTGTACGGCTTGCTGTATGAATCGCCGAGGTTCACCCACAGCGTGCCCGTTTTTTTCAAAACCCTGCGGCATTCCCGGAACACGGAAACCAGATGCGCGATGAATTCCTCGCGCACTGGTTCCTGCCCCAACTGTCCTTGCCATCCCCCGCAACGGGCGCAATATCCGCTCTCGTCGGGCTGGTGGCTGCACCTTTCGTCCGCAGCCCACCACAAGGGGGCAATGCCGTAATCGCGCATCTGCCAGTAAGGTGGTGAAGTCACGATGCAGTCCACCGACCCGTCCGGAAGCATCCGCAATCCCGACAAGGCATCAGTATGGTAAATCCGGTTCAGCTCCATCATCGCCTCCTTCTTCCTCTGTTTCGTTATTGAACGAGAAACTTTTGGTTACAATTTGGTTAAATGAATCCACAATGTAGATGTCAATCGTCTGCTGGTCGGTGCAGAGCGACCTGTAATAGAGCCGGAAGGTCTCGCCCGGCAACGAATAAAGGTCATTGGGC
>CASFGA010000020.1 GCA_949294185.1 uncultured Bacteroides sp. | reverse complement strand
CCGGCTTCGTTTATCAGGCGGAAAAAGTCGGTTTCCGCCAGCAAGAAATAATTCATGGTTCTGTCAATTTTGAAAATTACACTTTGTTTTCTGCGTGCGCACATGAATATAATTGGCAAAAAACGCGGCAGAAAATAAAAAATCCAACACTCAATTTTACAAAGTACTGGATTTCAGAGGTATAAAATTCAATATTTTTTCACAAGGACAAATTATCTCCGACTTAAATTGTTTGTAATCAGAACATTTATTCTATTCCTGAAAATAGAAATGTATGCTTGCCGCACATTTTGGCTATCTTGCTTTTTTATCAAGGATATAGATAATGCGACATACACCGTTGGAATAGCTTTTCAAGGAGGAAAGCGTCCAGTGTTGCTCTGGCAGAGCCGACTTAAAAAAATGTCGTCCGCTTCCGGATATGAAAGGAACGGTGTATAGTATGATTTCATCCACAGCGTGCATACGCAGTAGTCCGTTTATATAATCTGCCGTATCCAGTGTGGCTTCCGCGAGGTAACGGATGTTTGTGCCGTCTTTTCTCCATTCGTGCAGCATTGAAATGGAATAGTCCGGTGTCACACGGTAAAGGGCTTTCTTCCTGATTTCATCAAGACCGCAACGGTCAAGGCACAAATCCTGATGTGCTTTATCATATAACTCTGAAGAAAGACATCCGTCCATCGTCAGTACGGCGAGAATCTGAACTTTACCCATAATCGTTTCCTTTCGTTAGGCAAGGGTAAAAAAGTAGCGTGCAATTCACACTACCTTCAAGCGATGGCTCTGGTAAAGCCTTTACGGAGAGTACGTGAATGCACGCTATGCGTAAGCATAGCATAAGCATCACGCAATCGTCTCCGTAGTTCCAATTTACCAGATTTTCGCTTGAAACGCCTTGCGGTCTTATCCTATATGTTGGCGGCGAAAAGCTCCTGCCAATCGCCGTTTTTCTCAAATGTTATGCAAAGATAGCCAAATTCAGTGAATTACGGGCTATGATTGCTTGAATTTATATTTAAGTCCATACTCTTCAAGTTTGCTGTATAGTGTTGTCCTGCCTATGCCGAGCAGTTCTGCGGCGACACTCCGGTTGCCGTTTGCCTGTTTCAACGCACGCAATATCCGCTCCTTATCCTCCGCGTCATTGCGCAAGGCGAAGCTGACAGTAGAGGTCGGTTTCGTCACGGCAAGTTCCAGATGCTCTTTCATGACAACACCTTCCTGCGCCTGCAATACAGCACCCATAACTTTCTGCCGAAGTTCCCGCACGTTGCCCGGCCATGCGTGTGTCAGCAACGCTTTACGTGCTTCGGAACTGAACCCGCTCACGCTACACTCCAGCTCTCTGTTTGCCATATCACGGAAGAACTCTGCCAGCGGCATGATGTCTTCCTGACAGTCACGCAACGGAGGAACGGTTATCCCGAAGTCGTGCAGGCGGTACAGAAGATCCTGCCGAAAACGCTTTTCATTCACCGATACCTCCAAATCTTCATTGGTAGCAGCGATGATGCGGACATTGAAATTCCGGTCTGCCTTGTCTCCGACCGGGCGATACCGCCTCTCCTGTATGGCACGGAGCAACATCTGTTGGGTTTCCAACGCGAGGTTTCCTACCTCGTCCAGAAACAACGTGCCGCCTTCCGCCTCATGGAAATATCCTTTCTTGGCATTGTCCGCACCTGTAAATGCACCTTTGACGTGTCCGAAGAAAGCCGACGGTGCAAGCTCTTTGGAGAGTGAACCGCAGTCCACCGCCACAAATGGCTTGCCTGCACGTTTGCTCTTGTCATGCAACAGGTGGGCAATATGCTCCTTGCCCGTGCCGTTCTCACCAAATATCATCACGCTCATATCGGTGGCGGCTACCAGCCTTATGCGGTGCATGATTTTCTGAAAGGCGGAACCTTCACGGGCGAATATAGGCATACGGCGTTGTCCTGCCTGACGTTCTTTCAGTATGGAACGGATCAGGGGGACAAGTTTATCCTCCACAAGCTGTTTGGGAATATAGTCTATCGAGCCGAGTTTCATGCTTTCCACGGCGGTATTAACTTCGGCGTAGTCGGTCATAATGATGAAGGGCTGCATCTTTCCCTCCTTTCGCATCCAGCACAAAAGGTCTATGCCACTGCCGTCAGGCAGACGCAGGTCGGCAACCACGATATCATTATCTGTTGCCTGTTGCAGATGTTTCTTCGCGGTTGAGAGGTGGTAAGCCTTCATATTGCGGTAGCCCTCCCGTGACAGCATATTGCAGACATATTCGCAATACACGATGTTGTCTTCCACCACAATTATTTTTGTCTTATCCATCTTCGTATTTTCTCCTTTCCTCTTCTGCCAACCGTATTATTTCCACTCCCTTATCCAGCACAGCAGTCACGGCATGGCTTAACGCTTCACCATCCGGGAGAGCATCGCCACGAAGCAATCCGTAAAGTACATTCAGCGGTTGGTCGGCACGGAGCACCTCCCACGAACTGCGCAGGTGGTGGATCAGGGAATCCAGCTTTTGCAGGTCTTTTTCTTTTGCTGCATCCCGTACCGCCTGCATTTCCTTTTCTGTTTCAGTTATCAACTTTTCCAGCATGACGGCTTCATTGCCATAGGACAATAAGGCGGAAAAGTCCGGTTTCCCGTCCGGTGTCGCTTTTATGGCACACCTGTCGGAAACCTCCATCAGTTCCGATATGGAGAACGGCTTGAACAGGCATCCGGCAAAGCCTTTTGCCAATAGTTCCCCTTTGTTACAACTGCCCGAAGCGGTTGCCACAACCACCGGGATTGTTGGTGAATTGCCCACGTTGGACGAACGCAACAGTTCCAGCAATTCGAAACCGTTTATATCGGGCATATTCAAGTCTGTCAGCAACAGGCTGTATTCTTTCTGGCGTATCATTTCCATCAGTGCCGCAGCATCGGTGCAAGTGTCGCAGTGTATTCCTTCTTGGGAATACATCTCTTTCAGCATCAGAAGTAATACCTCATCATTGTCAATGGCGACAACATCATGGAATTTATTGTTATGATAAACAGGTGTATTGCTTGTATATCCAAGCTGTTCTTCAGCTTCCTGCATAGAAATTTCAACTGTGAAACGACTGCCTTTCCCTTTCTTGCTGTCTAAACGGATTGTTCCGCCAAGCATCGACACAATATTACGCATTATGGCAAGCCCAAGCCCGAAACCCTCCTTTGCGGCGGCATTTGATAGACGTTCAAACGCACCGAACGCTTGTTTCTGTTCCTCTTCTGTCATGCCTGTACCTGTATCTTCAACGACCAGTGTCAGAACTCCATTATCATATTCAGTAATCAAAGAAACACCGCCTTCTTCTGTGAACTTGACAGCGTTTGACAGCAGGTTATTCCCGATTTGTATTATTCGCTCTTTGTCGGTCAATACAATGGCATCGTGTCCAGTCTTCACGGACAAGGACAACCCTTTGTTCACGGCAACAGGCATGAACTCCGTTTCAAGTGTGTGCGTGATTGCAGAAATCCGGCAGGGTGACAGACGGGGCTGTTCCTTGCCGTTGTCCAGGCGGAAGAAGTCAAGCAAAGTGTTGAGCATATCCCGCATACGGTCGGAGGATTGCAGTATATTTTGGATATATTGCCCATTATTACCGCTATTGCATTCTTTCCGCAAAAGTTCGGTATAGCCGGTTATTGCCGTCAGTGGTGTACGCAACTCATGGGTAATAGTATATACCGCTTTCTTTCGGGAGGTTATGAGTATCTCATTTTGTTGCACGGACTGTTCCAATTGCTCGATCAAATCCGTTGTCTTGCGTTTGTATCGTTTAATGTTCTTTGCATCACGGTGTATGATGATATAGGAAATGACCAACAGCAAAAGAACAAATCCCATCAAGCCGCCTATCTGCATAAATGATTTTTTACGCATGGCTGTTATCTCGCTTTCTCTATTT
>CASFGA010000019.1 GCA_949294185.1 uncultured Bacteroides sp. | reverse complement strand
TTCTGTCAGCGGTAAATCCTCCTTCCCGTATTTCTGCTTGATGAGTTCTGCGAGATAGCGTTTGCAGCTTTCATAACGGCGGACGGTAATCAGTGCATAGTCCTTGCCGACAAGCGCACGGCATTGGTCATTATGCTCCTGCATCGTATCGATGAGGGTGCGGACTTCTTCCGGCTCTTTGTCCTGCCCAAAGAATTTCTCCTGCAACAAACGTGCGGTAATGGGTTGCCGCTGCTCCTCCAGTTCTTTGAAGATTTGATGGAGCCTGATTTTGGCATCTTCGATGTAGGCATTCAGGTCGCATGACTTGCGATTTTTTCCACGGGCACACTCCTTTGCCTGATTCCACGAAGCAGGGTCGATGCTCTTGCGGATGTTGGTTTCCACTCGCACACCGTTTACTGTGATGCGCATACATACGGAGGCTTCTCCGTTTTTCAGCAGTTTGGCTTTCTTGATGAAGAAAAGCACATTGAACGAGTTTCTTTTCATTTTTCCTACAGTTTTTTAGTGGGACAAAAGTAGGAAACCATCCGCGTTTTCTTGATACGCAAAACATTGCAAATCAGCGAGAAAGAATCTTATTCGGTGGAGATTTTCGCTCCACCTTTTCCGCTCCACCTCTTGGAACACCGGAAGCGGTCATATTCCGCACTTTTTTGCGTCCTGCGGGAAAACAAAAACTCCCGACTTCGCTTGGAAATCAGGAGTTTACTGCTATTTGCTTTTCTTCAAAGTGGTGCCACCAGGAATCGAACCGGGGACACAAGGATTTTCAGTCCTTTGCTCTACCAACTGAGCTATGGCACCAATTTGGTTTTGCAACTAAGTTTGTTTCTCGATTGCGGGTGCAAAGATATGTAACTTTTTGAAATCTGCAAAATATTTGAAGAAAAAATAGAAATATTTTCAAGCAGCCGCAAAAGAGGCTGCTTGAAAAGGTGCCTTATTCATGAAGAGGGTTCCATCCTTGTGCCTTCAGTTCCAACTCGTTGCCATCGCGTGTGACTAACATTCTTCCTAATTCAGGACGGGTTATATGACCGATTATTCTTACTCCCTCTATTTGGGATATTTTTTCGTGGTCGGTTAAAGGGACGGTGAAAAGTAATTCGTAGTCTTCCCCTCCGTTGAGTGCGCAGGTGGTGAGGTTCATATTGAACTCTTCTGCCATGACGGCCGTCTGATAGTCTATCGGGATGCGTTCTTCGTAGATGCGGCATCCGGTTTGGCTTTGTGAACATATATGCAGCACTTCAGATGACAGACCGTCTGATATGTCCATCATCGAGGTTGGCCGGATGTGTGCGTTTCTTAAAGCTTCAATGATGTCTTTTCTGGCCTCCGGTTTCAGGAAACGTTCCAAAAGATATTCTTTGCCGGCAAAGTCTGGCTGAATGTTTTCTTGGTCTTCACCTTGGAATACGGCTTTTTCGCGTTCCATAAGTTGGAGTCCCATGTAGGCGGCACCCAAATCTCCGCTTACGCAGATCAGGTCTGTGTCTTTGGCGCCATTCCGGTAAACGATTTGGCCTTTGCTTGCTTCTCCGATGCAGGTGATGGAAATGGCCAGACCAGTAACGGAAGAAGTCGTGTCGCCTCCTACAATGTCTACATGATGCAGTTGGCAGGCAAGCTTGACTCCATCATAAAAATCTTCCAGGTCTTCAACGCAGAATCGTTTGGATACGGCCAGTGAGAGGGTAATCTGTTTGGGGGTTCCGTTCATGGCATAGATATCCGAAAAGTTTACCATCGCCGATTTGTAGCCCAGATGCTTTAATGGGGTGTATACCAAGTCAAAATGTACGCCTTCCATCAGTAGGTCGGTGGTGACCAGTACCTGCTTGTCTTGATAATCCAATACGGCCGCATCGTCTCCCACTCCATATTGGCTTTCCGGATTCTGGAGCTTTATGTCTTGGGTAAGATGACGGATGAGTCCGAACTCGCCCAATGTCGAGATTTCAGTTCTTGTTCCTTCGTGCATGGTTATGATCGGTTGATTAGTTCGCGCATAATGGTTGTCATCTTGGGTTGGGCTGCATCTGCTGCCTTTTGAACCTCTTCGTGGGATACCTCCACTATCTTTCCTTCAAGTCCTAAGTCTGTTATGACAGATATGCCGAAGACTCTGATGCCGCAGTGGTTGGCCACGATAACTTCGGGAACGGTTGACATCCCTACGGCATCGGCTCCCAAGATGCGGAACATCTTGTATTCGGCCGGAGTTTCGAAGGTCGGGCCTTGTGTTCCGATGTAGATTCCCTGCTGCACTTTGATGTTTTTCTCTTTTGCTATTTCGATGGCCTTTGCTATCAGTTCTTTCGAGTAAGCTTCGCTCATGTCGGGGAAGCGGGGGCCGTAATCAATGTTTTTCCCGCGCAACGGGTGTTCCGGAAAGAAATTGATGTGGTCGGTAATGATCATCAGGTCGCCGATTGAGAAGTCCGGATTCATTCCCCCTGCGGCATTAGAGACAAACAGGGTCTTTATGCCCAGTTCACGCATTACGCGGACTGGAAAGGTTACTTCTTTCATCGAGTAGCCTTCGTAGAAATGAAAGCGTCCCTGCATGGCCATGATGTCTTTGTCGCCAAGTTTTCCGAAAATAAGCTTTCCGCTGTGTCCTTCGACGGTAGATACCGGAAAGTTGGGAATGTCTTTATAGTTTATCTCATAAGCGTCGGTAATTTCGTGTACCAGACTACCCAATCCTGTTCCCAGAATAATCGCCGTTTCAGGGCGGGTGTGCATTTTATCCTTCAGAAAGGCTGCTGTTTCTTGAATCTTTTCTAACATACGATATAATTTGAGAGTTAAAAGACTGTTTTTCTTTTTCGTTTATAAACTCCACAGTGATGGGGAGGGTATAAGTGTTTTTTCTTGTCGTTTCGTCCAAAAGCGGATGGCAGGCCAGCCGCGCGGCATCTTTCTCTGTTGTAATGATCAGTTTCCCGGCCGCCTTGCACTGGCGGAATGCCTGCTGTATGCGCTCGATGTCTTTTGCACTGAAGGCATGATGGTCGCCGAATGTGATGGAGACGATATGTCGCGTGTAGGCAGACAGTTTCTTCATGATGGGGGCAGGGGAAGCAATTCCCGTTACCAATATGACATCCGTGCCGGACAGCGAGCGGATATCTCTTGCGGGTGCTTCCGGAGAGAGCGGCTGTAGCATTCCGTATGCCATCCGTGTGAAGTAAAGTGTCTGCTTGTCCGCAGGCGCAATCTTTTTTCGCAATAGGCAGATTTCTTTTTCATCTAAATGATCGGGACATTTGGTCACGATGATAATGTCCGCTCGCCTTTTCCCTGCTGCAGGCTCGCGCAGGCGGCCTGCGGGGAGCATCTGGTCAGAAAAGAACGGGCGATTGTAGTCGGTCAGCAGGATGGATAGTCCCGGTGACACATATCGGTGCTGAAAAGCGTCGTCCAAAATGATGGCTTCCGGCTTTTCTTTTAGGCATCCTTGCGTCAGCTGCTCGATTCCGTGACAGCGGTTCCTGTCCACAGCCACATTGATGTCTGGAAATTTGTGCGCCATCTGCCAGGGTTCGTCTCCGATGTCTTTGACCGTAGTCTGGCGGGATGCTAATACAAATCCTTTTGATTCCCGCTTGTAGCCTCGGCTTAATACGGCCACTTTGAATGTGGGCTTTAGCAGCCGGATAAGGTATTCGGTATGCGGAGTCTTTCCCGTTCCGCCTACGGCCAGATTTCCTACGCTGATGATGGGAACGGGGAAGCTTCTCGATTTCAGGATGCCTGAATCGAAAAGCCTGTTCCTTATCTTGACCCCGATTCCGTATAGGAATGAAAGGGGAAGCAGGCCGTAATGTATATGGATTTTCCTGTCCTTCATCATGCTTGCCTTTTTATTTCATGTCGGAAATGAATGGCATGCGTGCTTGCAGACGGTCGATGTTGTCCGCATTCTTTATCCATGAGAGAATGTATCCGTAGTCGCTCCATGTTTCCAACGCTTTGCTTTGAATATAACGTTCGGCTTTCATGTTCAGCAGGCCGGTCAGCAAATCTTCTTTGGGCGGATATGACAAGACGGTGTATTCTGTGGTCTGCGATTTTTCAGCGGCTTTTCGGATCGCTTTGTCCAGTCCGCCCAATTCGTCCACCAGATTCCGCTCTTTGGCCATTGTGCCGGTCCATACCCGGCCTTCTGCTATTTTTTCGAGTTCCTCTATGGGCATTTGCCTTCCGTCGGCGCATCGTCGGGTGAAAAGCTCATATCCGTTGTTCACCATCCCTTGCACCAACTGTTTTTCTTCTTCGTTGAGAGGACGGTTTATGCTGCCAAAGTCGGCCAGACGATTGGTCTTGACTCCGTCCATGCGCAGCTCAAGCTTGTCGTTGAGCAGGTTTGAAATGTCGGGGAACATGCCGAATATCCCGATAGAGCCGGTCAATGTGGTTGGTTCGGCCACAATCCAGTCGGCAGCGCATGAGATATAGTAACCTCCCGATGCCGCGTAATCTCCCATAGAGACGATGACTGGCTTGCGGTCTTTCAGCAATGAAACTTCTTGCCATATTTGTTCCGAACCGTAAGCACTTCCCCCCGGTGAGTTTACACGTAGCACGACGGCCTTTACGGCATCGTCTTCACGCAGTTTGCGTAGGTCGGTGATGACTTTTTCCGAATGGATGCCTTCATTGTACATGTCAGTTCCGTTGTCTATCTCCCCGCACGCGTAATATACGGCTATGATGTTCCCGCTTTTCCCTTTGGGGATGTTGCGCTTTATGTTCGTCATGTCGTCTAAATTCAGTATGGCAAGCTTTTCGTCTTTCGCATATCCGGCCAGCGATTTCAAATATTCCAATACCCCGTCTTTATACATCAAAGTGTCTGCCAGACCGTTTTGTATGTACGTTTCAGCAGGTTGAAAGTCCATGTTTTGGTCGGCAAGCCGGTCAAGATTCTCTTTTGTCAGTTTGCGTGAAACCGCTATGTCCGTCAGATATTGTTCCCAGATAGAATGAATGAATGCTTGTGTCTGTTCTTTGTTGGCTTGGCTCATTTCGGTTTCGGTAAATGGCTCTACTGCCGATTTATAGGTTCCCACGCGGAATATCTGCATTTCGATTCCGGCTTTCTTCAGCAAGTCTTTGAAGAAGAAGGTTTGGGCGGCCAGCCCGTGCCATAAGATATGTCCTGACGGATTTACAATGATTTTGTCGGCGGTACTGGCCAGATAATAGGATGATTGTGTGTAAGTTCCTCCATATGCAACGATAAATTTCCCACTCTCCTTGAAGTCGGTCAGTGCATTGCGTATGGCCTGCAATGAAGCAGGTTGGCAGTTGAATGTTCCTGCATCTAAATAAATGCCCTTGATATTGTCGTTGTCTTTTGCATTCCGTATGGCATTGATGATGTCATCCAAACCGTAAGTTGTCTTTTCTTCTCCTAAGATGCGGTCTATTGGGCTTTGTTGATAGCGTTCTGAAACATTTCCCTTTAATTCAAGAAGAAAAATTGAGTTTCTGCGGACTATAGTTTCCGATTCCGTTGCCGTTATCAGTCCTGTAATGGTGATGACACCCAATATCAAGAGGATGCATCCGGAGACAATGATGCCGGTTATTGTAGCCAGTACGTTGCGCAAAAAATCTTTCATACGATTAAATAGTTTTCGATAAGCAAAATTACGTTTTTCAGTTGGAAAAAGCAAAAGAAGTGCATTGGTTTCTTTAATCTGCCGATGTCTGTTCCGTCCTTCCGTGCCTGTATCCGTTCCCTTCCGCTCCCGTTCCCTTCGTCTTCCGTGCGTATATATAATATAATAAATGTGTCCGTTTCCTTCCCTTCCTCCTTTCCCCCGAATGATTTCCCCCGTGTATTGTCCTGTGTGACAGCGGTTTTGCCTGTATTCCCTGATTTTCTTCAAAAAAAGTCCCTTGTTTTGTTTGCCCGTTCCGCATGAGTGCGTATCTTTGCACCCGCTTTCCGGAGGGAAGGCGGT
>CASFGA010000018.1 GCA_949294185.1 uncultured Bacteroides sp. | reverse complement strand
GTGTTGTAGAGGTCGAGTATCTGCTCCGCTATCGGGTGCAGGGGGATGAATGCCTCCACGTTGGTCTTTTTTCGGTTGATGCGGATGTAACGCCTGCCGTCCGCCGTCCTGCCGATGTGGTGCGGATGGAGCAGCATGATGTCCACATACGCCAGACCGGTAAAAGTTGAAAACAAAAATGCCCTGCGCCCGAGTTCCTGCAACGGGTCGAGCATCGGGGTTTCGAGGATGGCTTTCAGTTCCGCACGGCTGATGTGCCTGTGCTTCGGCGCGGGCTTCTTCTCGTATTCCATGTCCTCCAACGGGTTGGCGCGGAGTATCTCATAATCCACGGCAAGGTACACCAGCTTACTCAGCCAGCAGAGGCATTTGTTGATTTGCTGTGCGCTGAAATTCTTGTTGCGCTTCATGAACGCTTTGTAGGAACTGCCGAAATCCTCCGTGATGTCGGTGAAGTCGATGTCCTCCTTGCCCAATGAGGTGAGGTAGTCTTTCAGGTACTTTTGGTAATACCCCGAATGGCGGTAGGTGGATGTGGAGTTTATCTCCTTTGAACGGGCAAGCAGCCGCTCGCGTTCCCTTTCGCCCATCTGCAACAGCTTGGTAGGGATGACCGCCCTTTTCGCCAATGTGTTTTTGAGCAGTTCGGCGCTCACCACGTTCTGTTTCTTCAAAATCTCATCGTAGGCAAGCTCTATGGACTTGCGGAACTCCTGCAAGCGGTTGTTCTCGCGGACGGTGCGGATGGCTCCTGTCTTGCTGTTCCAATCCTCTGGCTTGCAATAAATGCCCGTCGCCATCGTGGAACTCTTGCCGTCTATGGTGATGCGGCACAGGACGGAGGTCGTGCCGTCCGCTTTCACCTTGTTGCGGTTGATATACGGTAATATGGAAAATGTACTGCGCATAGTTGTAATGTTTTTAGGTTACTGATTTTAATTGGTTACAAAACAAGTTTCAAGTCCTTGGTCGCCTCTATGTACTTGTCCATGTCCTCAAAGAGCTTCTTCGGGGTGACACGGGCATAAACTTGCGTGGTGGTTATATCGGAATGTCCCAGCATCCGGCTGATGGTTTCAATCGGCACTCCGGCTTCCAGCGTAATCAGCGAGGCGAAGGAGTGACGTGCCTGATGGTAGCATAAATTGGTGCTTACCCCGGCAAGTACGGCAAGGGATTTCATATGTTGCCTAAGATTGTGTGTCGTCATGATATTTCTCTATCAGCGCGAGTGCTTCCGGCAGCAGCTTCACGCTTGCCCGAAGCTCGTTCTTCTTGCGGCGGTATTTCAGCCAGAGGCTTCCTTCGTCATCCGTATAAAGGTTCTCACGGGTGACGCTCACGGCATCCGCGTAGGCGGTTCCCGTATAACAGGCAAACAGGAAGAGGTCACGGACGAGGATGTGTGTGGTGCGCCATGCGGGTATCTCCACGTCGCGTATCTTCTCGAAGTCCTCGCGACTTAATGCTCTTGGTGTCCGTTCACTTTGTTTTGGCAAAGTGAAATTGGCGAAATAGCCTCTTTCCGCATAGCCCTCCTTGTAAGCGATGCGGCATACCTTTTTCAGGATGGCGAGGTAATGGCGCACCGTGTCCACAGCCAAGCCTTTCACGTCCATCACGAAGTTCTGGTAATCGTGGATGAACTGCTCGGTAAGCTGCCCGAAAGCGATGTCCTTCGTCTTGAACTGCCACGGGATGAACTCGCCCAACGTCTTTCTCATGTAGTAATAGCCGGGGTATGTCCCTTTTGCCCGGTCTATGCCGATACGCGCCTTCAAGTCCTCGCAGATGCGGTCGGTCATCCGAAGCAGCGTCATCTGCGTTTCCATGCTGCCTTGGAACAAGTCCTTGACCGCCGTAGCGTCAAAGTCCTGCCCGCGCTCCACCAATGTGTCAAACGCCGCATTGACCGCAAGCAGCAGCTTGTCCAGTTTCGCGTTGGTTTCCACCGCCTCGCGGCTCTTGCCGTCCAGACGGCTTTCCCGTGCGTTCCACAACTCCGGTCTGCACGACAGCTTGCACCCGAACTGCGCCATCGTGCGGTTCACCGTAATACGACCCATTATCGGGGCTTTGCCCGACTTGTCTGTTCCGCTCTTTTTCAGGTAGAGCAGCACCTTGAATTTCTCGATTTTCATACGCTCACACTTTTTTGTTGCAAAGTTAAGTTGAGTGCAAGCGTTCCTTGGTTTGCAGAACGGCGCGTATCGGCGCAATCGGCACGGGCGCACAACAATTTCATTTTCAGTGCGTTACCTGTCCTTGCTGCGGTAACAGGCGGCTAACGGCTTGGTAACTGAAATGCCTCGCCATTCCGCACTCCGTTGCGTTTCCTGCATCCGGCAGAATAATGCGAAACCGCTCATTTCAAACGGGTTGCGTTTTATCGTCACTTGTTTGCCGACGGCTGCTTTGTGGGTCTTGTTCCACACAAGCCGCCACACCTTCGCCACGATGCTACTCACGCTCGGTGCAGACCTTTATACCGTTTCCAAACTTTTGGGGCATTCCCAGATAAAGAACACGCAGATTTACGCCGAAATCATCAACCGAAGAAAGGACGAGGCGGTCAATCTCACAGACAAGGTATTTGATTAACAATAATCCCTTTATAAATGACACCACTATGGCAAAAGCAATAAAGACACCCAGACAGCCAAAGGTCAAGGAGCCTGTCCGAGTCCGTTACAAGACACTCAGTGACGGGAGCCAGTCCGTCTATCTCGACATATACCGTGACGGCAAAAGACAGTACGAGTTTTTGAAACTATACCTCATACCGGAAACAAGTGCCGCAGCTAAGGCGCAGAACAAGGCAACGCTTGCAGCGGTGAACACCATAAAGTCGCAGCGCATCATCGAACTGACAAACGGGGTGGCCGGACTGAAGAACACCTCTCTGCGGTCGAAGATGCTGCTTCTCGACTGGATGCAGGCATACAAGGACAGTCAGGAGAAAAAGGGGGTGCGCGGAAGCGGTAAGCTGATAGGCAATACAATGAATGTGCTGCGTGCCTTCAACGCAAAGGCGGCCATGCGGGATATAAACCGTGATTTCTGCCTTGCCCTTATAGACTTCCTGCGTAATACCTATGCAAGCCCGAACGGAAAGAAACTGTCGCAGTTCACCTGCGTTTCCTATTTCGGGTGCTTCCGAGGAGCGTTGAACACGGCAGTCCGGGAGGAGATTATCGCCGAAAATCCGGTAAACAGGCTAAATGCGGACGAGAAAATCAAGATGCCGGAAAGCAAGCGGGAGTACCTGACCATAGACGAGGTCAAAACCCTCATAGACACCCCTTGCAGACGGGAAGATGTCAAGAGCGCATTTCTGTTCTCCTGCTACTGCGGCTTACGAATCAGCGATGTGCTTGCCCTGAAATGGAAGAATGTGGATTGCGCCGCAGAACAGTGGCGCATCAATATCATCATGCAGAAAACCCGACAGCCGCTGTACCTTCCCCTTTCCATGAATGCAAGGAGATGGATGCCGGAGCGGGACGGAGCCGGAGATGACGACCCCGTGTTTCCGACATTGCCGTGTGAGGACACCTGCAATGTGCAGCTCAAGCCATGGGTCAAGGCGGCGGGTATAACCAAGCACGTAACCTACCATGTCAGCCGCCACACCTTCGCCACGATGCTGCTGACACTGGGCGCAGACCTTTATACCGTGTGCAAACTGCTCGGCCACTCGGATGTGAAAACCACCCAGATATATGCCAAGATAATCAACAAGAAAAAGGAAGATGCCATCAGTCTTATCGACATGGAGTTTGCCAATACCTGAACGAAAAAATAATAGCGCATGAGAAGATTGCCTGATGATTTCAATGTGAACATTCTGCTGCCGGGAGCGGTATGGTTGCTCATATCCGTCCTTATCGGGCAGGTGTCGGTGTCACGGTTGGAGACGGATGCCATTACCGTAGTCTTGTTCGTGATAATCTCACTTGTCGTATTCGTCGTTCCGATGGCGGTCTATATGGAATATCGTAAGAAGGTCGAGCAATGGCCGGGACTAAAAGCGAGGAAAAATACTGTCGTCAGTCCTTCCGACAATAAATCCTCCGACAGTATAACACCTGCCGTTGACAGTCCAGAGAGTACAATCCGGTTTCCGCAAGATTTCCCTGATGCTTTGAAAGGCAGCAGGACGATGGCTTTCATGGATGCCTTGCGACAGGAAGGATTCCTTGATGTGGAATACCGTCCGCTGGAGGGCTGCAATGCCACGCTGATGGCTTTCATCGCAGACAGCATAGCCACAATATGCAACATCCATCGTCAGTGGAAAATCTTCGGCGACTACTGGCACCTGAGCAACATGCGCCAGCTGCTGGATGCGAAGAACCGCAGAGGCTCCAAGGCGGACAAGGAGGATATTGTCATCGGCATATTTCAGAAAGTGGCGGAAGCTGACGGCAACATCTGCAATACCGATGCTTACCGCAGTTGGGTAAAAAACGTACAGGGCTAAGCCGTCACATTTTCCCGACTATCTATTTTCGTCTGTTTTCGGTTGTTTCACAGCCGTGTTTTCAAATGTTTTCTATTTCGCTTTCCCTTTGTTTTACAGTCGGCTGAAAGCCTTTTCCGAGTGATTTCCAATGGCTTACTTTGCACCGTATTCCTTTTCGGAATGACGGTTTTTACAACCTAAGAAATCACATTAAAAACAAAGGAAAATATGGAACAGACGAACCGATTAATCTCTACTGCCGAGGCTGCGAAATTCCTCGGCATCAAAGTGAGTTATCTTCACAAGCTGATGATGCGCCGCGTCATCCCCTACTACAAGCCCAACGGCAAACTGTGCTTCTTCGACAAGGCCGAACTGGAGGCGTGGATGAAGAATGTCCGCGTGGCATCGCAGGCGGAACTCGACCAGCAGGCACAGAAGTACATCATCAACCGTCCTAAACTGTAGGTCATGGCAGGCATATACGACTACATCAACCGGTTCTGGACGGAAGCGGAGCGCAGTCCGTTCAACCCTACGGAGGTGGCACTCTACCACTACCTCCTGTATGAGGCGAACCGCCTGCGCTGGGAGATGCCGTTTGCCTGCCATACCGCCATCCTCTGCGTGCGGCTCTCGACCACCAAACAGAATATCAGCAAGGCCCGGCAGCGTCTTGTGGAACGGGGACTGATAGAGTTTCAGGCGGGAACCGGAATCCGAACCCCGGCACTCTATTCGTTGACCCTGCAATCACCCCGACAGTTGCCGCAACAGATTACGGCACAGTTGACCCGTGAGTTGACCGTACAGTTGCCTCATTCCAATATAGAAGATAAAGACAAAAACAAAGACAAAGATATTATTAACTCTCAATCCGCGCGGGATGACGGACATAAACCGTTGGATGAACTCGAAACAATCCTGCTGGCAGATACTGCATGGCAGGACAAGATTATCGGAGTGCTGGCAAAAAGAGAAAACAGCGAAGTCGGCACCGGCCGGCTGTGCGGATATATCCGTGACTTCTTCGAGGAGCAGAGAATCGGAGGAAGCGGCCAGCGGGACGAGAGCGACTGCCGGAGCCATTTCTACCACTGGATAATCAAACGACTGAATGCAAGCCGACATGGAACAATACGGAAATCCCCAACTTATAGAGACACTGATGTCTCGGCTGTCTCGGCCGAGGACTACGAAGGAGCGTTTTAGGCTGCCTTTCGATGAGGACACTGCGGCAAAACTGCTCGAAAGTGCCGTCGAAGGCGAAGTATGCCGTTTCGGAGGCACATTCCTCTGCCCGGACGCAGTGGAAGCGCAGGTCAGAAGCCTTGCCGCGAGTCTGACTTCCGGCAGGCGGTACGGTGTGATGCTGTGCGGCTTGTGCGGCAACGGCAAGACCACCATGATGAGGGCATTCCAGAATCTGCTCAATGTGGTCAGGATTCCGGACAACTTCCACAGGAATGTGTACGGGATGCGTAAATGCCGTTCACATAGCCCATCTGTGCCGGAGCAATTATGACGAGTTCCTGCGCCTGTGCGACCATGAGATGCTCGGCATCGACGACATGTGGACAGAGCCTCTGGAGGTGCAGGAGTTCGGCAACATGCACAGGCCACTGACCGATCTGCTGACGAGACGATACGAGAGCCGCAGCTTCACATTCATCACCACCAATCTTGTACCGCAGCAGATACGCAAACTGTACGGTGACCGCATTGCCGACAGGCTGAACGAAATGGTGGACAAGATTGTATTCGACAACCCTTCATTCAGGAAGTGAAACAGCATGAACAAAATCGCAACAACCATAATGGCAACCATGTATGCGGTGACGGCGAGATCTTGCCGGGCGTGTGCCGATATTGGCATGTGTCCGGGGAGCAAGTATAGGTTTTGCGTCCCGCAAAACCGCTGGGCGTACCAAAGTGCAGCCGTACACGGCAGAGGAAAGGAGGTAATTTATGAACCGGACTCATACCGAAGAAGATAATGCGAAACGCAGGCAGGGTGGCCGGCCGAGACTGCCCGACAGGGAGAAACGCGACCGTCCCGTCAAGGTCTATTTCGACCGGGCGAATTACTCCAAACTGGTGCGCCGAAGCCGGAGGTCAGGACGCCCGCTCTCCGAGATCGTCTATGAACTGGCCGTGAACGGATATGTAACGGCATATATCGCAGAAGAAAATAGCAGGTTGTCCAAAGAGATAAGCGGACTGATTGTCAGATTGAATGAACAGTTATAGACTATGATAGCCAAAATACGCAGCGGACAGGGATTCGCGGGACTGGTGGATTACGCCAACGACATCAAAAACAAGAATGCAGACATCATCGCTTCCGAAGGTGTAGACTTGACATCCAACAAGTCCATTACGGCAAGCTTCAGCCTGCAGGCCAAGAGCCGTCCATCGTTGAAGAATTTTGTCGGGCACATCTCTTTGAGCTTCGCACCGGAGGATACACCAAAGTTGTCGGACAGGTTGATGGCGGACATAGCCAAAGAATACCTGTGCCGTATGGGTGTCGTGAATACGCAGTACATCATTTCCCGCCACCATGACAAGCCGCACCCGCATGTGCATATCGTTTACAACCGGGTAAATAACGACGGCAACGCCATTTCCGGAGACCAGAATTTTAGGAAGTCGGCACGGATAACACAGGAACTTACACTGGAATACGGCCTTACTTTCGGCAAGGGAAAGAAGAAGGTAAACCGCGACCGACTGAAAGGCAGGGATGCGATTAAATACCGTATCCATGACGCTGTCAATGAGGCGTTGAAGGATTGCCGCAGTATGGAGGCATTGAGGACAGCACTTGCCACACGGGGCATCGGCATGAACATAATCTGCAATGCGGATGGCAAGGCCAAAGGAATCGTATTCACCTGCGAGAGCCTCTCCTTTGCAGGGTATCAGATAGACCGTTCCATGACCTATACCAAGCTCAGCCAAAGAATGGGTACAGTACAGGAGATTACTGGAAACACCGCCATTTCCACTTCGGATGACCGGACCGAACAGCAGGGTTTTGCTTTTGACAGAAAGCACTCCGATACACCCATGGAAGAGAATGTTAGCCGTGGAACAGCGGCTTCAGAATCCCTGTGCGGTACTGATACCGCAGGCGGCAATGTTCCGGCAGGAAACGGCATCGGAGCAGCTGTAGCCGAACTAATCATTCAGCCCCACATGGCCCCGACAAGCGGCGGTGGCTCCGGCAGCGGCAATGACCGTGACTGGAACGATGAAGACAAAGACAAGAACAAGAAACAGAACCCATACAGACGGAGGAGATAACAATGGTAAACAGAAGACCCACCCCTTTGAAAGACGAACCGGCCGTGCCGCTCGATGAATTGCAGGAATTGCTGGCGGCGAATCTCGATGCCATGGAAAAATTGCATAAGACTCTGCTCGACCGCTCCAACACAAATCAGTCGGAACTGGCTGAAATCATTGCTGCCGCAACGAGTAACGCTGTAAAGGAATTGCTTGAGCAGCGACAGCGCAAGTTCGAACGGGAGGACGAGGAAGCCAAGGCACGAGGCGCACTCACGCCGCAGGAGTGCTATGCTAAACTTTCGGAGGATTATGCCAACGTGCTGCAAAAGTGCATGATAGTATGCGATACCTACCGGCATATTGAGGAAATCGCCAAACGACAGGAAGACCGCAATAGCAGAATCGAAGCCAAACTGGATGCCCTTATCGCTAAACAGGATATTCAAGCGGCAGGTATGACAAAAACGATGTTTCCACCACGTCCCAAGCGGTTCAGGGATATGTTTGCATACCTGTTCAAGGATATACCGTTATGCGGCCTGCGCCGGGCATACTTTTCTCGCCATGTCCGGCAGTTCGTATGGATATGCCTATTATGTATATGGTTGATTACTATTGCAACCGCCTGCTTTATAGCACATGACAATGCCGTGCTGCGCAAAGAAATACAGTCTTACGAAACCATGTGAAAAAGTTATATGATTGTAAGAAATGAGAAGTATACCCCGTCATTATTTACTTATTTATTGCCTTGAAATACAAGTATAAAATTCGTGAATGTTTCATTCAGCTCTTGTTCATTGCTCCAGAGTATTAAATATTTCATCCAGTTTGGGGTATATCAAAATCACGTTAGGCTCACCTTGTTTATTCATTATTTCTATCTGTCGCATAATTTTGTTTTTGATTATGGGATAATCTTTGGGGGCTACAAGTAGAGATGCTTTCAAATATAAGAATATCCAGTCTGCACCCACATTGGGCAATATGTTTGTTTCGTTATCCAATAACGGATGGACTTTATGACGGTAGAAATCCTCAACAGTCGTATAACTGATAAAAACAGACTTGGCATTCTTTTCCACTTCTTCTTTCAGAAGGGCAAGCCGTTCATCGTATTGGCTGCCGTCTTTCGGGAAATAAAAATAATCGTCTGCGTCCAGCATTGCTCCACTGAAGCCTATGGAACAGTTGTTTCGCTGGTCTTTTAGCGACTTTGGAGAAAACGGTTCAAACCATTTGTGCAGAATATCGAAACGCCTGAGATAAAGAGGATATAACCGTAGCGCGGGTTTATCCGTTGCCGTATCCCAACTTCTGGTATATCCCTCAATTTCTATAGCCTCCCAGCCATCAGATGTTTCTTTAAAGAACCCCGCTCCCTTTAACCTAAATCCAGATAGGTATTCACTCGAAGCCATTAATTGTTTCAATATCTCTTTTTTCATTGTTCACATCTGTTGTTTTTACATAATAATCGCTTGTACATATCAACACACTATTGCTTCAATATTACAATTGTTTATCGGTCAGTTTCATAGCTCAAAAATTCCACGCTTTATTAAAAACTCTTCAAAACCGTTGTAGCGGGTATAACATTGAAGATATTCCTTGTATGCAGGATACAGAATGCGGCACTCATTTATCAGTTCCTTGTCATTCTTTCCTAATCTATCGGATATATCCTGAAACTCATCTACAGAAAGCAACATTTCCGGCAGGTCATCTATATTCGCACCGTTCATACCATTAAGTATACCCGTTGGCATTTCGTGCAAAGAGAACTCCAAAAAGGATTTTAACGTATTATACTTATATTGTAGAGCAAATTCATTGTCCGGTTCTTGCTCCAACAGTTTATTAGCTAATTGCTGAGGTTGATATTTAAAGCCAAGAGTTTCGCAAAAAATATAAAGTACATTATTGGTATAACAATAAGAGTTTTCATGCCCTTGGAAACATCGGAACAAGAAGCTGACACCTTCAATTCCCCCTGCTTCAATATCCTTTTGAACAGTTTGAACAATGGCTTTCCGTACGAATATGGGATTATGGCAATAACTGCCATGATACTTTCTAAATTCTTCAAGTTCTTCAAGCGTTGGCAATGGTTCATTATACATATTCTTTTCCCATGCAGAAAGAAGAATATGTCGCTGTTTACGTTCTTGATGGGATAGTCCATCAGCAGAAAATCGTGAACAGATTTCAAGATATTCATTTAAGAGTTTACATTGTCCCATTATAGTATAATACTAATTGAACTACAATGCAAAGTTACAAAAAATGCCGTTCACCAGTCATTAACAAACAGATATTTTGCTGCCTTTCAACAGGATAAAATGAGTGCATTGATTTTATGATAACGTGCACAGAATTTCCTTGGCCTATATGAAAATATATAGTTGTTATTTTGGTACTAAACTGTTACTTAAAAAGCATACATAACAATATAATTATCTAAGATAAAGCAATATACAAGTATATTCATAGATAAGAGCCTAATACCCCACTCGCCTTTCGGCGGCGGGATGAGTGCCACTTAAAACAGCGAGCTGGGCACGGTACAATCATTGTTGGATTTGGACAGTGAGCGAAAGATTTTATCTCTTTTTCAATAGGCGAATTAGATCGATTTCATGTTCATAGTTTTGGTAAAAAAGAGGATAACTTTAAAAGTTATAATTTAGATATTGTACTTTTGCACAATGCTTCAGGAGAACTTCAAGTTTTACAAGCCTTGCAAGGAGCTACAACCTTACGTCAGGTATTATTGGGTATTCAAAAGCAATCAACCGCTGAATACCCTTACTTTTCCTATTGGCTGTCCTCAAATCATTTTCCATAAACAAATGCCGCTCTATATTCCGGAGTTGGGTACCAATCAACCTAAACTTGCCATAAGTGGTCAAGTTAATTATCCTTCTCATTTGTATGCGGATGGTAATGTGGAAATGATCGTCGTTGTATTTCAGCCATACGTCCTAAAAGCCTTCTTGGACCTACCCGTATCCTTGTTCCACAACCAAGAGGTTTCCGGTTATGACCTTGAAAACAAGTATTTGAAACAACTGGCTGCTCAAATCTTTGACTGTGAAAACACGGATTTGTGTATCAGCATAATAGAGCAATGGCTGTTATCTCAAATAGCAGATGCGTTGACTCTGAAAACAGCATACGACTTCAAAAGAATGGCTGCAGCCATGAAGCAACTGTTCATAATGCCGTCAACTTCTGTCACCGAACTGGCCTCCGCCACCTGTTTAAGCAAGAAACACTTTGAACGCCTGTTTAATGAACTGGTAGGTGCAAATCCCAAAGAATATGCCAGAGTAGTCCGTTTCCAGAAATCATTGAAACTGTTGCAACATTACTCAGAAGATACGAGCCTGGCTCAGTTGGCATGTCAATGTGGTTATGCTGACCAGTCGCATTTTATCCGGGAGTTCAGGCGATTTAGTGGTTATACTCCCTTGTCTCTGCTGAACGTATGCAAGCCCTATTCTGATTTGTTCAACAATCCTACATAATGTCCCTTTTATTCTATCTATCATTTAATGATGAGCTTACCTTTGCGCTTATTTAACTTAAAATGAATGATACAATGAAAGAAGTAAATCCCAAAGAAACGACCCGTGCCTATGCTTTTGAAATGTGGATGAATGCGCCCATGCCCATGCTCACCTTTTTCAAGACTATAGATGTTACCCGTCTTGTCCGCATCAGCAAGCGGAAAGGATTGAAGTTCAATATGCTGATGTGCTGGTGCATCGGGAAGGCTGCAAAGGACATCAAAGAGTTCTATATGCTTCCTGTCGGCAGAAAGTTGATGCAATACGACAACCTTGCCGTCTGCACCATTGTAGCCAATCGGGAGGGTGAAGTCAGTTCCTGCGATATCCCTTTCTCCGATAATTTGCAGCAGTTTAATACCGATTACCTGAGACTGACGAAGCAAGTTGCCGATACTTGTCGGAATCATGACCTGACGAATAGCATGGTGATTGGCACATCAGCTCTTGCACAATATGAGATAGACGGGGCGGTAGGTATGTATAGCGGTGTGTTCAATAATCCGTTTCTGATTTGGGGTAGATACAAACGGCATTTGTGGAAGCGGATACTGACTGTTTCTTTCCAGTTTCACCATACCCAAATGGATGGTGCGCACGCTTCTCGCTTTTTGGAAAACCTGCAAAAAAGAATCGAGGAGTTAAGTGTGTGATTTAGCAAAAATGTTATCTTTGTATTAATTTATCAGTAGATTCAAAAATGAAAAAGAACATATCTTAGTTGGTTATTTATGGCTGCTGATTCTTGCGACTACATGTTGTCCCTAATTATAATAAAACACGTGCATGATACAATTAAATAATATGGAATTATCAGATTGGTTCAAAGGTTTTGAGAAAGGAATTGCCAAGCTTACAGCAGGACAAAGAGAGCAATTCTTTTCAGAATGCGGAAAACATTGCGTACAATGCGGAACGCTCCAGATTTACAAAGAGTTGTATGAAAAGGCAAACGGAGACATAGACGGCTTTTTCTCTGGAGCCAATGAACTGCCGGGTGTAAGATGCGAAACAATAAAGAAAGGTTCCGTGTATGATTTATATTTCATGGAATGCACCTGCGGGCTTCATAAACAAGGCTATGTTTCGACACCTCTGCTCTGTGAATGCTCTAAGCAGAGTATCCTTTATGTCTTGCAGTTGTGGAAAGACAGGACAGACATTCCAAGTAACCATTTGTGAATCCATTCTACGAGGAAGCCTGCAATGCAGGATGCGGATTGAAGCAAAAATATATGGAAACTTGGAGGTATAATCAAGAACAAATGCTACCTTTGCAAAGGTAACAGAAAAAATAGAATTGTTCAACCCGTATGAAATGGCAAGTATGCATATAGCTGCGCTTAACGGATAGCATTTCAGTCATAGCTATTCAGCAACGGACAGGCTTGTAACAGGTTTGTCCTTTCTTGTTTTACCATTATTCCAAATTCATAATCATGCGATGTGTCATGCCGCCTTGTGCAGCAAGACTTGTCGCATCCTATCAAGTTGAACAATGAACTACACATATAAGAATATCTGGCTCATCAACTTTCCCGTAATGATGAGCATCCTTATCGAACAACTTATCAATATCACCGATGCCATCTTCCTGGGGCATGTGGGAGAAATAGAATTGGGCGCATCCGCCCTTGCCGGGATTTGGTATCTGGCCATCTACATGCTCGGCTTCGGTTTCAGTCTGGGCTTGCAGGTCGTTGTCGCACGGCGCAACGGCGAACAACACTATTCCGAAACGGGAAAAATATTCTTTCAAGGATTGTTTTTCCTGTCTGGGCTTGCTGTCCTTTTGTGCCTGTTCTCCAAGTTGCTTTCCCCGATGATTCTAAGTCGGCTGATTGCTTCTGCGGAGGTCTATCGTGCCGTGATTGATTATTTGGATGGACGCATTTGGGGGCTACTTTTCTCCTTTCCGTTCCTTGCCCTACGTTCGTTCCTGGTCGGCGTTACCCGTACAAAAGCCTTGAACGTGGCGGCTCTGACAGCCGTATTGGTGAACATTCCGGGCAACTGGCTGCTCATATTCCATTGGGACATGGGGATAGCGGGCGCAGCCATCGCGTCGTCTTTTGCCGAAGCGTGTTCATTGGCTGTGCTGATAATTCATGTCTTACGGAAAATGGATAGACGGCTTTATGGTTTGTATTGGAACTTAGATAAAGGTTTGTTACATCATGTTTGTCGCGTGTCCGTTTGGAGCATGTTTCATTCGTTTATTGGAGTGGCTTCGTGGCTTGGGAGAAATGGAACTGGCAGCTACCAATGTCATACGCAGTGTCTCGACGGTGTTCTTTGTCATCGTCAATTCGCTGGCGGCTACTACCGGTTCGCTGGTGAGCAACTTGTTGGGAGCCGGACAAAAGGCTCAGGTAATTCCGCTATGTAACCGGGTTGTCCGTTTGGGATATGCCATCGGTTTTCCGCTGGTCATCCTTGCTGTGATTTTCTATCGTCCGATTATTGGTATTTATACGGAAAGCACAGCTCTGATGCAGATTGCCCATTTGCCGTTTGTAGTCATGCTGCTGAACTACGTCTTTGCCTTGCTCGGCTATGTCTATATGAACGCCGTTACAGGTACGGGGGCGACACGCATGACTTTTATCTTCCAGTTGATAACCATCGTGGCCTATCAGATTTATTTGTGGAACATAAGTCGTTTCAGTACGTCATTGTCCGTTTATTGGACGGCAGAATATCTGTACGTGATATTACTCGGCCTGTTGTCTGTCATTTATCTGAAATATAAACGCTATTAAGACTGAATATTGTGATGAAAAAGATATATCCACGCATAGGCGACACGCAGACCGTGTACCTGAATGCCGTCGTGAAAGACCCGTCTATCAAGGTGGGAGACTATACCATCTATAATGATTTTGTATCCGACCCGTTGCTTTTCGAGCGGAACAATGTGCTTTACCATTATCCCATCAACCACGAGCGGCTGATAATCGGCAAGTTCTGTTCCATCGCCTGCGGTGCAAAATTCCTGTTCAACTGTGCCAACCATACCTTGAAATCCCTATCCACTTACACCTTCCCGCTCTTTTATGAGGATTGGGACTTGGAGAAATCGGATGTGGCAACAGCTTGGGACAACAAGGGAGACATCGTGATAGGCAACGATGTGTGGATAGGCTACGAAGCGGTGATTATGGCTGGTGTTCACATCGGCAACGGGGCAATCATAGCCGCCCGTGCCGTTGTTACGAAAGACGTGCCGCCCTATACGATAGTCGGCGGTGTTCCAGCCCGACCGATAAGGAAGCGTTTCGATGAAGAAGTAATACGGAAACTCGAAGCACTGAAATGGTGGGACTGGCCTGCCGAAAAAATTCGCCATTGCTTGCCTTATATCGTGAATGGTGACATCGACAATCTACTTGATTACAGGGAATAAATGACCAACTTTAAAACATATTCATTCTTAACCCTCTTAATTATGTAAATCTGGAAAATTTAATATATAACTATTTAACCATTTGTAAATGAGTAGTTTATGAATTTTGTTTCTGAAACAAGAAACAAATCAGGAACAAAAATG
>CASFGA010000017.1 GCA_949294185.1 uncultured Bacteroides sp. | reverse complement strand
CAGCCCACGCTATAGCGTGAGAACCACTATGCTATCCTTGTATCCAATTTGAAAATTTCCTACGTTTTCAAGTACAAGATAAACATAACGCTTCTTCTTTTTCTCGTATGTCTTGGAAAGAGTTGCCTCCATCCGAATACAAAGATAGAGATTTTTTGTGATAATCCCTTATCTTCTAATGCTTTTATTTGTAACAGACATGCTTATTTCGCCTGCTACTCTTTCACGTTTTCAATCTTAGAAGCCAAACGCGCCCTTACAAGTATCAAGACAAGGGCAATGAAGAAAATCCAGTCGGGACGCTCGTGCAAGACCAACATAGACAACACGGCACCGATGAACGGGGCTATGGCGTAATAGGCACTGGTGCGGGCGACTCCGATGACACGTTGGGCATAGGTGTATTTGCAAAGGGTCACGGTCGACTATCTGGTGGGTGCAGTGCGCCGCGGTAACGATGTGCTTCAGCGGTATGGAGTATATCCACACGGACGATTGCGCCAACCCGACCTCGTTTCGTAAGTACAGTCAGTAGTCACGGTTGAAGTTCTCCGTCAGTTCGTTCACCGCCATGTCCGCCCGCTTGTAGTGCCGCTTGATGAACTCCGCCACATACTTACGGACAGTCAGATACTTCTGATACGTGCGCTTGGAGCGGGCTTTGCCCACCTGTTTGACAAATGCCTCGTTCTCCTTGTCAAAAGCTCTTAATAAGGTTTCATACTCCGCACCGATGCCTCGTACCATTTCCGCCGTTACAAACGCCTCACGGTCGGAAAGCCGTTGGTATTGCTTCGCTAAATGTGCATCCGGTGTCAAATAATGATTTGGAAGTGTATCTTCTGCTGCAATCCGTCTAAATCCGTTTTTCCGTTCCCATGCTATTCTGTGCCATTCGAAGCCAAACTCTCTGACCGGTCTGTAAGAAAGCTCAAATTCGCTTTATTCTGCGTTTTATCCTATTATTTTCTGCAAAAAGAAACAAAAGAAGCCCTACAGAAATAAAAACGGAGACAGTTTCCAGATTGGAAACCGCCTCCGCAAGTTGGGCTACTCGGACTCGAACCAAGAAAAACAGGACCAGAATCTGTTGTGTTACCATTACACCATAGCCCAAACTGAAATGCCGATATCCTCTCCGTGAGGACTTCAGCAGAAAGTGAGTTGGGCTACTCGGACTCGAACCAAGAAAAACAGGACCAGAATCTGTTGTGTTACCATTACACCATAGCCCAATACACATTAATTATGTTAACCCCACTGAATTAACGGTGCAAAGGTACAACTTTTTTGCAACATACCAAGCTTTTCCTCTTTTTTTCTTCATGATTCTGCCGAAAATCCGTCTGTTTCCCTCTCCGGCCGCCTGTCCGGGCCTATACAAAAGCTCCGCTTCAAAGTGCGAAACCGGATTATGCACTTATCCGAACCGTCTGTTTCACGGAAAGAAACAGGCGAACAAAGAAATTTCCAATCATAAAAGCAACTAAAAAATACAAAAAGAAAGAGAGAAAACAGACGCTTTCTTTCGTGATATACGGAAAAGCAAGTATATTTGCCCCACTATTTTTAATATAAAGAGAAAAACAAGAATGAACGAAACAAACACTTTAGTAGAGAAAATAACTGAAGGCATCCAAGAGAAGAAAGGAAAAAAAATCATAATAGCCGACCTGACCGGCATTGAAGACACCATCTGCAAGTATTTTGTCATTTGCCAAGGCAATTCGCCCAGCCAGGTAAACGCCATTACAGATTCAGTAAAGGAATATGTGAAAAAAGAGACGGGCACCAGAGTGACCGCCGTGGAAGGCACAAGAAACGGGCAGTGGGTGGCAATGGACTACAGTGATGTGATGGTGCATGTATTCCTGCCCGAAATGCGGAATTTCTATAATCTGGAGCATCTGTGGGCAGACGCCAGGCTGACCGAAATTCCTGACATCGACTAAATTTATGCTACAAGAACCATGAGCGAAAAGACCAACAATAACAACCGACCCAAAGTGAACGTACCCCGTCCCAGTCTGACGTGGCTGTATGTCCTCATAGCACTGGTATTTATCTTCCTCTACATTTCGAGTGACGGAGGCAGCATCAGCAAAGAGGTGACCTACTCGAAATTTCAGGAAATGATAGGCAAAGGGTATGCAAGCAAAATCGTGGCATACGACAACAATACCGCCGAAATGTACATCAAGCCCGAACACATCGTGGATGTGTTTCAGAAAGATGCAAGCAAGGTGGGGCGCAGTCCTGCCGTACAGGTAAACATCCCGTCGACAGAAGCGCTGGACAAGTTTCTGGACGAAGAGGCAGAAAAGGGAAACTTTACCGGCGAAATCAAGTATGACAAGAAGAACGACTACTTCGGAGCCATATTCTGGAACATAGTTCCGATTCTGTTCTTTATAGCCTTGTGGCTGTTCCTCATGCGCCGGATGAGCGGAGGAAGCGGAAACGGCGCTCCCGGAAATGTGTTCAACGTGGGCAGAAGCAAAGCACAGCTGTTTGAGAAAGGCGCAAACCGCATCACCTTCAAGGATGTGGCGGGACAGGCTGCCGCCAAACAGGAGGTTCAGGAAATCGTCGACTTCCTGAAACAGCCCCAGAAGTATACCGAACTGGGAGGAAAAATCCCCAAAGGCGCACTGCTGATCGGCCCTCCGGGGACGGGAAAGACCTTGCTGGCCAAGGCCGTTGCCGGCGAAGCCGATGTTCCGTTCTTTTCCATCTCCGGTTCCGACTTTGTCGAGATGTTCGTGGGGGTGGGAGCTTCGCGCGTGCGCGACTTGTTCCGCCAGGCAAAAGAGAAGTCGCCGTGCATCATCTTCATCGACGAGATAGACGCCGTAGGGCGTGCCCGTGGAAAAAATCCGAGTATGGGAGGAAACGACGAGCGGGAAAATACACTGAACCAATTGCTGACGGAAATGGACGGATTCGGTTCGAACAGCGGAGTGATTATCCTGGCCGCGACAAACCGGGTAGACATTCTGGACAAGGCTTTGCTGCGTGCAGGCCGCTTTGACCGCCAGATTTATGTCGACCTGCCGGACTTGAACGAACGCAAGGAAGTATTCGGTGTACATCTGAGACCGCTCAAATTAGACAATACAGTGGATGTAGACCTGCTGGCACGGCAGACACCGGGATTCAGCGGCGCAGACATAGCCAATGTATGCAACGAAGCCGCACTGATTGCCGCCCGCCATCAGAAGGCGGCTGTAGGAAAAGAGGATTTCCTTGCAGCCATCGACCGCATCGTGGGCGGACTGGAAAAGAAGACCAAAGTGATGACGGCTGCCGAAAAACGGGCCATCGCCCTCCACGAAGCCGGTCATGCCACCATCTCATGGTTTCTCGAACATGCCAACCCGCTGATCAAGGTGACCATCGTCCCCCGCGGACGCGCACTGGGTGCGGCATGGTATCTGCCTGAAGAACGGCAAATCACGACGAAAGAACAGATGCTGGACGAAATGTGTGCCACATTAGGCGGACGTGCAGCCGAAGAGGTCTTCATCGGACATATCTCTACCGGAGCCATGAACGATCTGGAGCGCGTCACCAAGCAGGCATACGCCATGATTGCCTATGCCGGCATGAGCGACAAGCTGCCTAACCTCTGCTATTATAACAATGAGGAGTACAGCTTCAACAAGCCATACAGCGAGCACACAGCCGAACTGATTGACCAGGAAGTGCAAATCATGGTCAACGAACAATATTCCCGCGCAAAGACGCTGCTGAAGGAGCATCAGGAAGGACACAACAAACTGGCCCAGCTGCTGATTGAAAAAGAAGTGATCTTCGCAGAAGATGTGGAACGCATATTCGGCAAACGCCCGTGGGCCTCTCGCTCGGAAGAGATTATGGCCGAAGAGACCAAAACACCTGAAGCCCTTCCGGAAGCGCAAACCGACGCGGAGCAGAAGAAGCTTCCGGAAAAGCCGGAAGGCAGTGATGAAAACAACCATTAAACAAGAAGGAAACAACGTGAAGAATAATTTCATCCAAAGAACAATTACCGGAATCATCTTTGTTGCGGTACTGGTAGGGGGAATCCTGGGAGGGGCTGTTCCCTTCACCTTGCTTTTTGCCCTCATCAGCGCCCTGACAATATGGGAATTCGGCAGTGTCGTCAACAAAAGCGGCGAGGTACAGATAAACAAGCCTGTCAGCACACTGGCAGGCGTATTCCTGTTCTTTGGATTCGCCTATCTGGGAGTCGTTCCGGGACAGCCTTCCGTACTGATTCCCTATCTCTTTCTCGTCATCTACCTGCTCATCAGCGAACTGTATCTGAAGCGCAGAAATCCTCTGCACAACTGGGCCTATACGATGATGAGCCAAATGTATGTGGCACTGCCTTTCGCTCTGCTGAATGTGCTTGCCTTCCACACGAACGTGACGGGAAGCATGTCGGAATACAATCCGATACTCCCGCTCTCCATATTCATCTTCAACTGGATTAATGATTCGGGTGCCTACTGCACGGGGGTGTTGTTCGGAAAGCACCGCCTGTTCGAGCGGATTTCCCCCAAGAAGTCATGGGAAGGCTCTGTCGGCGGAGCCGTATTCAGCATTGCTGCGGCTTTTGTCATGGCTCATTTCTTCCCGTTCATGTCCACTGCTGTATGGATTGGTCTGGGACTGACCGTCGTGGTGTTCGGCACTTGGGGCGACTTGACCGAGTCTCTGCTCAAACGCACCTTAGGCATCAAGGATTCGGGCAACATCCTGCCCGGTCACGGAGGTATGCTCGACCGTTTCGACAGCACCCTCATCGCCGTTCCTGCATCGGTGGTCTATCTGTACATCGTTTCGCTGATCTGATTCATCGGGTCTTCAATGAAAGGACAGGCTGTCTCACGCGGCAGTTTATCCCGCCTGCCGCTCATTTCCTTAGAACCTGTATGTCAGCATCAGTTGAAAACTGAGCTGTCTGCTGTCTATAAAGAAGCCGAAGAGATAGAACGACGAGTCTCCTTCCTCTCTATTATAGAGGGAACTTCGGCGAAACCAGTCGCACCGGGCTGTAAGAAACAGTTTTTTCCATATCCTGCAATTGATTTGCCCTTCAAGATGATAGAAAGTCCCCCGCGAATCATCTCCCTGCACATCGACCGGATCTTCGCCCGGATTGGGAGAATCCGTGATGGAATACCAATCGTTCCGCGAATACAGCCTGTAAAACTGGTTGTTCAGAGAAAACGAAAATTTATCATTGCACAAGGAAGCCTTCAAGTTTAGTTTTGCCGAATATCCCGAGCCCCAATTATAGTTGCGGTGATAAAACCGGTAGAAATCACTGAGAATGCCGCCCAACAGAATGCCGTTTGCATGCGCCGCCACATGAAACGTAAGGCGGGGAGCCTGATAGCCGAACATGATGCCTCCGCCCGCAGATGCCGGAGTGCCGAGCTTATAAGGGACTACACAAGGCTCGAAAGTGTCTGGCGTATAGTCTGTGCGTATAGTGTCCGAGTCAAAGAAATCGAAATGCTGGTATAGCCCCAGCGTGAGGTTGCATCGTTTCGTGTTTATCACATCTTTCGCAAACAAGCTGCCTATAATTTCCACCCGGCTCAAGACGGGCTGTGTTTTCATCATGTTCAGCTCCATCAAGAGTGAGAAATAGTCGTAAGGAGTAGTGGAAGAAGCGTAACGGTCGCCATATTCCAAACCAATGCGGGCGCTTGCCCCTGCCTTCAGAAGGCGGTCGTTGTCGTGCGATGCCAAAAGACGCGTTCCCAACGAAATGTCAAGCCGGTAGGGCGGATTACCGAATTCGCGTCCGGCAGTCGGTTTCTTTTCCCAGGCTTCTCCGGAAAGGATACGTGTCAGCCCCCTCATGGGCGAAAGCAGAAAAGACAAGGCTTCGCGTCCGAAGCGTTCACATCCCGATGTACGGCTGTCCAGCATGAGGTCTGAAGTGCGATAAAACACCTCTCCCAAGGCAGCACCGCCTATAGGAGTGGCTATGATGTCGTTTTTCGAGGGATATTCGCTTTCCATAAACAGCTCCCACATGGCGCTCCCGCCTAACGCAAACAGCTCCGACTGCCAGAAGTTGAATCCGTTTGCCCGTCCGGCGTTGAAATATAAAGAGCCATGATAAGGATGAGCAAACATATTTGTACTTAAATGGTCGTTGTCCCAATCAAATCCGTGCTTGAAGTTTTCCCTGATGGTCTTCAATGAAATGTAAGAATAATGACCTTTCAAGACATACCGGTCGAATGCCCAAAGTCCGACATTCAGGCCAAACGTTTCTCCCGCCGCCCTCCAAAAATGTTTTTCTCCTTTGCAAACAGCCGTATCACCGGAACAAACCGTCTTCATGCAAAGAGCTTTTTTTTGCTGTAAAAGACTGTCTGCTGGCTGGGACTGCATATCAATGACGGACAAAAGTGATGCCGCTATAAACAAAAACATTCGAATCATATCCCTTAATTGCATACACAAAAATAGACCTCAAAAATAAAAGGCGCAAATGCGGCATAAGGAAACATACACTCCCCATGTCTTTTCTAAACCTATGTTGAGAAATAAGACCGCCGAGAAAACTTTTTCAGGGCACAGAGTTGGAAACGAGAAAGTATATGGATAAATTTGATGTCACTCATGAATGACTAAAATTACCTGTACAACACTATTGCTTAACGTATGAACAAATTCAACACATACCTGCCTAATATCGACTATGATGAACTGAAGGAACTTTGCATGAACCGTGGCGAAAGCATACAGTATCGGAAAGGCGACTTCTTCGCCAAAGCCGGAGAAGTGTCACACTATATCGGCTATGTCGAAAGCGGCATATTCCGGTATTCCGTATTCAATGCGACTGAACGGAAAAGCTACAATATAGGCTTCGCTTTCAGAGACGAGTTTGTAGCCGACTATCCCGGATGTATTTACGGTTTGCCTTCTGAAACGGATATTCAGGCATTGAAGATTGCAAAAGTCTATATATGCAGGGCTGACGGTTTGGCAGAACTGTACGAAAAGACACCTGACAAGCAAAGGCTTGCCCGGACGAATGCGGAACAGCTTTTCTTCCAGACATGGACACGTTATATAGAGATTTTCAGCCTTACCCCAGAGGAGCGGTATAAAAAGCTTCTTGACAGATGTCCGGATATACTACAGGAGATTCCACTGAAAGAGGTCGCTTCCTTTCTGAAGATCACCCCGACACACATGAGCCGCATCCGGAGAAAACTGCTCGGCAGATACAGGTAACCAAGCAAGTTCCAGCCTTTATAAGGGAGATCGCATCTATTAGACAGCTACTCCCAACAGGCAAGCGGATGGCTAAGCACGCGGCACGCCCCAAAGGGAAGGGCGGGAAGAAGCGGCAGTGGCACGGCGGGGCAGCAAAAAAGAATCCCCCTCCCCCCGGAACTGTCCGGAAGGAGGGGGGGAAAGGACGGCGGCTACCTACTCTCCCGCTTGCGCAGT
>CASFGA010000016.1 GCA_949294185.1 uncultured Bacteroides sp. | reverse complement strand
GCCACGAAGTTCTCGATGCCGTCCAGCAGACGGTCAAGCGTGTCGCCGAACTGGGCGACCAGCGCATGGTTCTTGGTAATCATTTCACTCATTGCTGCATTGGATTTAGTGGTACAATCATAATCAAACGGCTCTGTCCGCCCGGTTGCGTTCTACGGGTTTGACGATGCGCATCACGTCCTCCGGCTTGTAAAACACCTTGTGGTTGATTTGCGAATAAGCCAACGTGCCGTTGTCGCGCAACGTCTGTAAAGTTCGCGGACTGATGTTCAATTGTTGACAGACTTCTTGGTTGTCCATCCACCCGTCCAAAGACTTGCCGTCCTGCTTGGCAAGGATGGCATCCACCCGTTCCGTGAAACGGCTGAACTTCGCCGCCATTTCCTCAAATGCCTCTTTCTGAATAATCAAAATTTCCATTGTCAATACTGTTTTTATTGTTGATATTTATTGTTGATACTCGGTTTTGCCTGCAAAGTAAAGGGGTATCGCGCATCGGACAATGGGTTGGCAGTTTCGTGGAAGCATTTGGCAGCGATTGGCGTTTTTTGGAATCACAAATAGGCTTGATTATCTGATTATTGTGAAATGCATGAAGTTCTTTGCATTTATGCTTTTAACTGTAGAAACTTATTTCTCATTCATTCTTGACTGTGGCGGCTTTCACATTGTCACTATTTTCAAGTCCATTCTTTTTACGGTACTCTGTCGGCGAACATCCGAAGTGTCTCCTTACATATTTGCAGAAGAAAGAAAAATCTTCAAACCCTAATTTGCTTGCAATCTCCTTGATGGATAGTCCTGTACTTAGCAAATGATAACGGATATCCTCGTCTTTCATGTCATCAATCCATTGTCGTGCTGACTTGTGGCTACATTCCTTACAGATGGATGACAGGTATTTAGCTGAAATGCATAGTTTCTCAGAATAATACTCCACAGGTTTGTGTTTGACCGGGGTAGCCGAAAGCAATTCCAAAAATTGGGTGAAATGGTATTTTGAACGGCTCATTTCCGATGTGTCTTGTGGGGATTGGGCATCCATCTTGATGAGTGAAAGGATTTCAAACAGCATGGCACGGATAATGCTTTGCATGATTTCCTTGTGGTATGGCACAGCTTCCGAAGATATTTTGGAATCAATAAGGTCATAATAATACTTCATCTGCTTCAGGTGTCTGTCTGTGGCAAGCTGTATGTTGTATTGGTTGACATAGAAAAATCGGTTCCATTGCTCCATGTATGTACCCAACAATTCCTGAACCATCCGGGTGGATATTTTCAATATGGCTATTTTTATATCCGGACTTAACAGGAAATGAGTCATGCGGTTGTTGGGGGGACAAACGAAACTCATCTGTTTGCCAATTTGTATCGGTGCGCCGTTGAAACGGAACTGAAGATGTCCTTCCCTGCAAGAAATCAGGACATAAGCATCCGGATTCGCTTCGCCCAGATAAGACAAGGTACGCGTATCCGTCCTCAATTCGATATTTTCATCCAAATAATCAGCGTTATATTGTTCCATACATTCAGTCTTTTGTGTGCAAAATTAAAGGTTTTACAAGTAATACAATGTGCTATGTGGAAGAAGCTATGTCTTATTTGTAATATACCTTCCGTTTTGCCAATTTCCTTGGCAGTATAGACAGCCACATAAAGGTCTATACTTCGCAATTTTGTAGTCGAAAGATAGGATAAGATGTCTTATTTGTCAAAATCAATATTATAAAAATAGAATTATGAACACTTTAATCGGACACAACAACGTGAAGTTATGGTTGATTGCGCTGGCGGTAATTGTCACAGCGTTTTCTTCGTGCAACAACAAGCCGTCAGCTGCCCCGGCCAGCAGCGATTACCCTGTGATAAAACTGAAAAAGACAGATGCGGTATGGACTGACAGATATAGCGCATCCGTCAAGGGAAAACAGAATGTGGATATTCGGCCACAAGTGAGCGGGCAGATTGTCAAAATCTGCATTGACGAAGGGGCTTCCATCAGGAAAGGACAGCCGTTGTTCATTATTGACCAAGTGCCTTATACTGCTGCATTAAAAACAGCCGAGGCCAATGTGGAAAGCGCAAAGGCGAAACTCGCAACAGCCCGGCTTACTATGGAAAGTAAACAACAACTGTACGAACAACAAATCGTTTCGGATTTTGACTTGCATACTGCACAAAATTCCTTGCTGGAGGCAGAAGCCGGACTTGCACAAGCACGTGCTGCGGAATCCAATGCACGAAATAACCTGTCATATACCATCATTAAAAGCCCCGTGGACGGTGTGGCGAGCATGATACCATATAAAGTCGGGACATTGGTCAGTTCGTCCATATCCACTCCGCTTACTACGGTTTCCAACGATGATGAGATGTACGCCTATTTCTCCATGACGGAAAAGCAAGTACAAGACTTGGTTTTGACATACGGTTCAATGAAAGCGATGCTTCAATCCATGCCGGAAATAAGGTTGCAGCTGAACAATGGGAAAGAATATGCACATACGGGGACGATTGATGCCGTCAGCGGAACGGTAGATGCCCAGACCGGGTCAGTCGGCGTGCGTGCCACATTCCCCAATCCGGATAAGTTGTTGATGAACGGAGGTACGGCTACGGTTCTTATCACGCAGCGTCAAACAGGTTGCATCGTTATTCCGCAGTCCGCAACATTTGAGGTACAGAACAAACGGTTCGCCTACAAAGTAATCAATGGAAAGGCAACTTCAACAGCTATTAGAGCCAAAGCCATTGATGGAGGCAAGAGCCTGATGGTAATATCCGGACTGACAGAAGGAGACGTGATTATATCCGAGGGTGCCGGATTGGTACGCGAGGGGGCAACCGTCCATGTAAATAATAACTAAAAAGTATTTCCATTATGAAACTGAAACTATTCATAGACCGGCCTATCTTGTCAGCTGTTATTTCTTCATTGATACTCATGCTGGGAATAATCGGCCTGACCCAACTCTCCATCGAGCAGTTCCCGGATATAGCTCCGCCTACCGTGGAAGTGACCACAACCTATACGGGTGCCAACGCAGAAACCATTCAGAAAAGCGTAGTAGCTCCTTTGGAGGAGTCTATCAACGGTGTGGAAAATATGATATATATGGTTTCATCGTCCACCAATACAGGAGACGTGACTATTACGGTTTATTTCAAGCAGGGTACAGACCCCAACATGGCGCAAGTGAACGTGCAGAACCGTGTGGCTGCCGCCCAAGGGCTTCTGCCTGCCGAAGTAACCAAAGTGGGTGTGACCACCAACAAGAAACAGAACAGCACCTTGAAAATCTTTGCCCTTTATAGCCCTGACAATTCTTATGATGACAATTTCTTGAACAATTACCTGAAAATCAACATAGAACCTCAGATATCCCGTATCCCCGGTGTAGGCAGTGCCAATGTGATGGGAGCGGACTATTCCATGCGCATTTGGCTTAACCCTGAGGTCATGGCACAATACGGATTGGTTCCATCAGATATAACTTCCGTTTTGGGTGAGCAGAACTTGGAGTCGCCAACAGGAACTCTTGGTGAAAACGCTGATAATACATACCAATATACCTTGAAATACCGTGGGCGTTATGAAACGGAAGAAGAATTCGGGCAATTGGTAATAAAAGCTTTGCCGGATGGTAAAGTGTTGAGGCTGAAAGATGTCGCCGACATAGAACTGGGGGCTTTGTCTTACAGCATGGATGCCGCCATTTCCGGTCATCCGGGAACTGCCTGCCTGATTTCCCAGCAATCCGGGTCGAACGCCAATGAAATAATCATGGAAATAGACAAAGTGTTGGAAGAAGCATCCAGGCAACTTCCAAAGGGAATGAAAATTGTCGACCTGTTGAGCACAAAAGATTTTCTGGATGCTTCCATTGACAAAGTGGTAGAAACACTTGTCATAGCTATATTGTTGGTCATATTGGTGGTATTCTTTTTCCTGCAAAGTTTCCGCTCCACAATTATTCCGGCCATTTCCATCATCGTATCTTTGATAGGCACTTTCGCTTTCCTCAATATAGTAGGATTCAGTTTAAATCTGCTGACCCTATTTGCCTTGGTGCTTGTGATAGGAACGGTCGTGGACGATGCCATCGTGGTGGTAGAAGCGGTGCAAGCCAAATTCGATGAAGGCATCCGGCTTCCGTATGTGGCAACTGTCAAGGCTATGGGAGGCATTTCCTCCGCATTGGTCACCACTTCTTTGGTTTTTATGTCCGTATTTATCCCTGTCTGCTTTGTTGGCGGAACAACCGGAACTTTCTATACCCAATTTGGAGCCACCATGGCAGCGGCGGTGGGACTTTCATTGGTCAATTCACTGACATTGTGCCCGGCTTTATGTGCCTTGTTTATGACACCCCATGAGATGGAAGGCAACGGAAAGAAAACTTCTTTTTCATCCCGTTTCCATCGTGCTTTCGAGGCTTCGTTCAATAGCCTTGTCGGAAAATACATAAAAGGAGTCTCTTTTTTCCTGCGGCGGAAATGGTTGGTTGGAAGCGCGTTTGTGCTTGCTTGCATAGCCTTGGCATTCCTACTGAAAACCACCAAGACGGGATTGGTGCCCAATGAAGACCAAGGGAACGTGTTTGTAAATGTCTCTACTGCGCCGGGGAGCAGCAAGGCGGAAACGAATCGTATTATGGAACAGATAGAGGAGCGAATTAGCTCCCTTCCGCAAGTGGAAAATTATGCCAAGATAGCTGGTTACAGCATGATTGGAGGGAATGGCTCATCCACGGGAATGTTCATTCTGAAATTCAAGCCATGGGACGAACGGACGGAGCCTCAAGACCAGCTTCAGGCTATCACCGGACAGATTTATGCAAGAACGGCAGACATCAAGTCGGCACGTATCATGGCATTCGCACCTCCTATGATTACAGGTTACGGGAACACCAATGGCGTGGAAATGTATGTTCAGGACAAGGCTGGCGGATCGGTAGAAGATTTGCAGGAGCAGACTACAAGATTCATCCAAAACCTGTCCCAACGTCCGGAAATAGCAATGGCTTTCACTTCATTCGATACACGATATCCACAATATAAAGTGGAAGTGGATGCCGTACAATGCAAGAAACATGGCGTATCGCCGGGAGAGGTGCTGAGCACGTTGTCCGGCTATGTGGGCGGCAACTATTCCTCCAACCTCAATTTGTTCTCCAAGTTATACCGCGTCATGATACAGGCTGCGCCGGAATATCGTTTGGACCCGGCGGCATTGAACAACATTTTTGTGCGTACTTCGTCAGGAGAGATGTCGCCCATCAGCCAATACCTTACATTGACAAAAGTGTATGGGGCGGAATCGTTGACTCGTTTTAATATGTTCACGGCCGTTTCTGTCAATGTTACCCCTGCTGATGGTTTCAGTTCCGGACAGGCTATTCAAGCTATCCGGGAAGTTGCAGCAGAAACACTCCCCACTGGTTATGGGTATGAGTTCTCCGGGATGACTCGCGATGAAGCCGGCCAAGGGAATTCTATTTTGGTGATTTTCATGATATGCTTCCTCTTTGTGTATCTCATACTTTGTGCGCTCTATGAGAGCCTGTTCATCCCCATGGCTGTTATCCTGTCTGTACCTTTCGGTCTGATGGGGAGTTTCCTATTCGCACAACTGTTCGGTATAGAGAATAACATCTATATGCAGGTGGGGCTGATTATGCTGATAGGACTGCTTGCCAAGACAGCCATCCTATTGACCGAATACGCCAGCGAACGGCGTAGAGAAGGCATGAGCATCCGCGAGGCGGCCTTGGATGCGGCACGTGTGCGCTTGCGTCCCATTCTAATGACAGCTTTAGCTATGATTTTCGGTATGCTTCCGCTGGCTATAGCGACAGGAGTAGGTGCCAACGGCTATCGCTCATTGGCGATTGGAACTGTAGGAGGCGTGCTGATAGGTACGGTGTCTTTGTTATTCGTTGTACCATTCTTGTTTACGGTGTTCCAACGCATACAAGAAAAAGTCATGCCAACCCATGAGAAACCGGAAATAGAAGATTGAACTAAAAAAGACGACAATGAAGAGAATATTATTATATACACTGTTCGCAACAACTTTGTACGGTTGCGGCACTTATTCCGCTTACCATCGTCCGGACAATTTGCAGACCGATGGTTTATATGGGACGGGAGTTATTGTGGCGGATACGAGCAACATAGCCTCTCTTTCTTGGAAAGAACTGTTTACCGACCCAAAGCTGCAAGCCTTGATTGAGGAAGGTTTACAGACCAACACGGATTTACGCATCGCCTTTTTAAAGGTAGAGGAAGCACAGGCTACTCTCACTTCCGCACGGCTGGCGTTCCTTCCATCCGTTTCGTTGAATCCCCAAGGTTCTCTGAGTAGCTTTGACGGGACCAAGACTGTAAAGACCTATTCATTGGGAGCTTCTGCCAGTTGGGAACTTGACATCTTCGGCAAACTAAGAAATGCCAAAGAGCAATCCAAGGCTCGTTTGGAACAAAGTCATTACTATCGGCAAGCGGTACAGAGCCAGTTGATAGCCTCAATTTCGGAATGTTATTACACGTTGTTGATGCTTGACAAACAAATTGCCATCAGCGAACGGACTATCGGTTATTGGGAAGAAAATGTACGAACCGTGAAAGCCCTGAAAGAAGCAGGCACAACCAATGAACAGGCTGTAGCCCAATCTGAAGCGAACCTTACGGCGGCTCGTTCCTCCCTTTTGAGTCTGAAAGAGCAAGTCAACCAATCAGAAAACACGCTTTGCCTTTTATTGGGAAGGACTCCCCAATGTATTGAAAGGGGTGTGCTTGATGGACAGCAGTTCCCAGAATCATTGTCCGTGGGGATTCCGTTACAACTCCTTTCATACCGTCCAGACATCCGGCAGGCCGAGGCTGTATTGGCGGAAGCCTTTTACGCGACAGGCGAAGCACGTTCCTATTTCTACCCGTCTATCACATTAAGCGGAACGGCTGGATGGACGAACAACAGTGGGGTAAGTATTGTAAATCCAGGCAGATGGCTGTTTAATGCCGTCGGTTCATTGGTACAACCTCTGTTCAACAGAGGAACCAATATAGCCCGACTGAAGATAGCCAAGGCACAACAAGAGGAAGTCTTGCTAAGTTTCCAGCAAGCTTTGCTTGATGCCGGAGTGGAGGTAAACGAGGCCTTGACCGCTTGGCAGACAGCCAAACAGAAGTCCCTGTTGGACCGGCAGGAGATAACCCACCTGCAACGTGCCTTGCATAGTGCGGAGCAGACTATGAAGCATGGCAATACTACTTATTTGGAAGTCCTGACAGCCCAACAATCTTTGTTACAGGCAGAACTGAACGCCTGTCAAGATGCTTTCAGTGAGGTTTTGGGCATTGTCAGCCTCTATCATGCATTGGGTGGCGGGAATAAATAAAAACGGACGATATGGAAGATATAAACTCAAAAACACTTATCGTGTTGACTGCTATCGAAAAGGGCGGTGGCAATCTATCCTTTAATGAACTGGAGAAAACTACCGGACTGAGTTTTGTGGAACTGTCCACTGTCATCGGACGGCTAGTGAAAGAGAACCGTCTGCTGATGCGCATCAATCATTTCGCCAAAGGTGCATGCCTCTACAAGTCTTCGCAAGACGCCTTGTATGCACGGTTTATGGACTTGCTGTTCCTATATCATCAAAGTGAAAGAAGCGTGGCGTTCTATGCTTCCAAGATGTGCATCACTTCTAAGTACCTGACCACCGTGGTAAAAGCAGCCAGCGGCAAGACCCCTACCGAATGGATACGGGAGGAAACCATCAAGGATATCGAGCACATGCTGTGCCATACGCAAATGCCTATCAAGGAGATTGTCTATCGGCTCAAATTCCCGAACGCATCCTTCTTCGGAAAGTATTTCAAGGCGCAGAAAGGCATGTCACCCAAACATTTTAGGGAAACTTATATCAACAACCCTCAATCTTTCAGCGTATGAACAAGGAACGGATAGGAGAAAGCGCCGGTATCGTATGGCGTGTATTGCACAACAACAGGTGCTCGTGGGAAGAACTCGTGAAGGCCACAGAGTTGAGTCCGCTGGAACTGGCAGCAGCCATCGGCTGGCTGGCAAGGGAAGATAAAATCCGTTTCTCGCCGGAACGGGGAATCATGTATTTCGAGGTATATCATGAATGTTATTATTGATTGGATGACAAACATGACACTAAAGAATTTACGGTTGAAAATCCTTTTCGGGTACGTTATCTTAATGGCGGTCATCGGCAGTATGACCGTCATTTTGATGCATGAGCGCGAACGAATGCAGGTATTTGAATCGGGAAGTATCGAGATACACAAAATACGTCAGAAAATAAACACCGTCCATCTGTATATTACAAGACTTGCCATATCGGGCGAAGGTGTTATCGGATGGAAAGAAGCGGACTATCTGTGCTACCATACTCAGCGGTTGCAGATGGATAGTCTGTTACAGGCTTTGAAATCTTATTGCAAGGATTTCGTTCGCTCAGAACAAATAGATACTTTGCGTTTTATATTACAAAATAAGGAAGAACATCTGTGGCATGTCATGTTAGCATTTGAAAGGCAAGAAGAAGCGGACAGCCTTTTGGTGAACCACCTGCCTGAAGTGGCGAAACGAGCTACCCGTGTGCGCACCGTTACGCAGAAGAAAAAAGGCATCGCAGGGTTCTTGGGTGGCAGAAAGACTGTGCAAATGCTTCCTTCTGCCAAGGAACTGCACCAGTTCAGCGACAGCCTGATAGCCCTGCAACAGCGGCAGACGGCGGAAATGGAAGCCTACGCTGACAGCCTGCGCAACCGCAACCGGGCATTGAACCGGGAACTGAACCGCCTCGTCAGCGACCTTGACACGCAGGCACAGACCGCCTTCGGACATCGGGAACGGAAGATAGCCGAGGCGCAGGCGTTGTCCGTCCGGCTGTTCACCATAACCATATCCGCCGCCATCGTCCTGCTGTTTCTGTCGTACCTCGCTATCCACCGGGAAATGAAGCGCAACGAGCACGAGCGGAAGCGACGCGAGAAACTCATCGGCAAGTTGCAGGAGAGCAACAACGCAAATGAAAAGCTAATCAAGCTGCGGCGCAATCTCATCCAGAACGTCACCCACGAACTGCGCACCCCATTGACCGCTATCAGCGGCAACGCCGAACTGCTGCTGAACGACACGGAGGCGGACAGCCGTATGCGCCACGCACAGACCATCCACGATGCCGCCGGACGCATGGCAGGGATGATAAACAACTTGCTTATGTATTTCCGGTTGGACAGCGGCAAGGAAACGCCAAGCGTCAAGCCATTTAAGCTATGTTCTATCGTCGAGACTTTGACAACGGAGTTCGCACCGTTGGCTAAGAACAAGGGACTTGACTTCAAAGCAGAGGGTGAAACAGATGAGATAGTAAGCGGCGACAAGAACCGCATACTGAGCATCGGCGGCAACCTGCTATCCAACGCTATCAAGTTTACCCAAAGTGGCACAATTATATTAAGCACCGATTATAAGAACGATGTATTTACATTATCGGTATCGGACACGGGAACCGGAATGACAAAAGAACAACAGGCACGGATATTCACCCCGTTTGAGCGGCTGGGCAACGCCGTGACGGAAGACGGCTTCGGATTAGGGCTTGCCATCGTAGCC
>CASFGA010000015.1 GCA_949294185.1 uncultured Bacteroides sp. | reverse complement strand
CTTTTCGCTCTCCCCGTCACGTGGAAAGAGAGCGGGAAATTGAGCCGACCTCAAACGGCGTAAGAGATACCCTCAGACGGCGTATGAGACTGCCTCTAACGCCGTCTGAGGGTAACATTGTCTTTATCCTATCTGAATGCCTCCCGGTAATTGGCGGCAAGCATCCGCTCAATGTCCGATTCCTTGTAGAGAATCTTGCCGCCCAACTGGTAGTAGGCTATCATTCCGCTGTTGCGGTAATCCTGCAAGGTGCGTCGGCTCACTTTCAGCCGTGCCGACACCTCCTTGTCTGTCAGGAAGCGTTCGCCGCCCAAAGTCGGACGGCTGTTTGCCACGAAGTTCTCAATGCCGTCCAGCAGACGGTCAAGCGTGTCGCCGAATTGGGCGACCAGCGCATGGTTCTTGGTAATCATTTCACTCATTGCTACGTTGGATTTAGTGGTACATACAAATAATCAAATGGCTCTGTCCGTCCGTTTACGCTCCATAGGCTTGACGATGCGCATCACGTCCTCCGGCTTGTAAAACACCTTGTGGTTGATTTGCGAATAAGCCAGCGTGCCGTTGTCGCGCAGCGTCTGCAAGGTTCGCGGACTGATGTTGAGTTGTCGGCAGACTTCTTGGTTGTCCATCCACCCGTCCAAAGACTTGCCTCCCTGCTTGGCAAGGATGGCATCCACCCGTTCCGTGAAACGGCTGAACTTCGCCGCCATTTCTTCAAACGCTTCTTTTTGAATAATCAAAACTTCCATTTTCGATACTGTTTTTATTGTTGATACTCGGTTTTGCCTGCAAAGTAAAGGGGTATCGCGCATCAAACAATGGATTGGCAGTTTCGTGGAAGCATTTGGCAGCGATTGGCGTTTTTAGCAGATGGTTATAAGACCTTTACTTCTTATTTCTATTCCACTAAATTATATCTGATTATAGTCTTATTTGTTCTCGATATGCAGAGGGTGTCCGTTGGGTGATTTTTTCAAATTGAGAGATGAAGTGCGTAATGCTGTTATATCCGGACTCGTATGCTATTTGTGAAACATTCATTTCCGAGTAAGCCAATAATTTGCAGGCATGTCCGATGCGTATCTCGGCAAGGCATTGGAAGATGCTTTTATCCGTTCGTTGCTTGAAATACCTGCAAAGGGCAGTAGGGTTTTGTTTGGCGTATTCAGCGATTTCATTCAAAGTGACCTTTTCCTTGAAGTGGTTATAAAGATATGCATACACTTTGTTTATAGGTTCATTGCTGTCAGGAATGTGGTTCGCCTGATTGTAAGCTGTATCTGAAAGTAGTTCGATGCGCTTACAATGACACAGTCTGTCAAGCATTTGAAGCAGACAAATAATACGTGTGGTAAATTCCGACGAATCAAACATTGTAATCATTTCCTGTATTTCGGCGAACAAGCCATCTTCGTAAAAGCGAATTCCATATTGGCTTTTCTGCAATAAATTGTATATAAAATGATAATCAGGAATGTCTTGTAGGTTTGCAGGGAACAATTCCGGCCTAAACTGTATGGCTTCGCCTGCACACCAAACATTCTCGTGTGATGAAGGATGGAGTTTGGTATTGCACAAATGCAAGTGTGGGACATTGCTTCCAATCAAAGCGATGTCTCCTTCTTGGAAATCCGAAACACCTTCACCGACAAACTGTTTCCCTTTTCCCTGAGTAAACAACATTATCTCAAACTCCACATGCTTATGCAAAGGAAGGACAAAGCGGGGATAAGACACATGGCTACACATTGTAGCCTTCTCATGAATGATTTTACGTTCTAATATTGCCATTCTCGATTTTCTTTTGCCACATGCAAAGATAGTGAACCATACTGCAAATATAATTAAGTGCATTCTCTTTTTTTGCATATAATTTTGCAGCGTCAAACATAAAGCAATAAAAATATGGATAGTAAAGATTTGAATGCAGAAACTTATTCGCTTGATTTTTTGCCGAGGTTGGTCGGCTCATTTGCCAGTCCTGCCTCTGAAAATCCAACTGTAGCCATTATGGAAGCTGCTTTTCGGCATCATGAACTGTACTATCGTTACATTAATTGTGAGGTAGGGCATGACAAATTAAAAGCAGCGGTAGAAGGTGCTAAAGCTATGGGATGGCGCGGCTTTAATTGTTCCATTCCCAATAAAGTGGAGGTTATCAAATACATTGACGAATTGGGCGAATCAGCCAGAATCATTGGTGCGGTCAATACGGTCATTATTGAGGAGAATGGAACAACACGGGGTGAAAATACGGATGGGAAAGGGTTTGTAAAGGCCATTTCTGATGTAATCTCCGTACAAGGGAAGAGGATGGTTCTATTGGGTGCAGGAGGAGCGGCACGTGCCATTGGCGCGGAAATGGCGTTGGCAGGTGTTTCTGAAATAGTGGTATTGAACAGGGATGAATCAGGACATGCGCTGGTTGACTTGCTTAATAAGTGTACTCCTGCAAAGGCTACATTTGTATTATGGAATCAAACATTCGACATTCCTGCCAACACTGATATTGTAATCAATGCCACTCCCGTAGGTTTATATCCTAACGTGGAGCAACGGCTGAACATCAATGTTGAAACGCTAAAACCTGACATGCTCGTTGCAGACTGTATTCCCAATCCTGTTTATACGCTTTTTGTGAAAGATGCAATCGGTAAAGGGTGTAAGCATGTCCTGCCCGGTATGAACATGTTGGTTAACCAAGCAGTAATAGCCGTAAAGTATTGGACCGGCGAGGATGTGGATGCCGAAGTGATGAAAAACGAATTGAAACGGGTTCTCGGATTATAAAAACAAGCAGCAATGGATTTCTCAATGTGGATTCAAACCCCTACGGACTGGGGAATACTGTTCATATCAGCCTTCATAATCGGCATGTCAAAAACGGGCATTCAGGGTTTAAGTCTTATCTCCGTTCCTCTGATGGCACTTACATTCGGAGCAAAACCTTCAACGGGATTGATTCTGCCCATCCTGTGCATAGCCGATTTGGTAGCCGTGCTTTACTATCGGCGCATTGCGGAATGGAAATATGTACTCAAACTTCTCCCGACCGCTTTGACAGGTTTTGCGTTGGCTTTGTTTGTGGACAAGATTGTACCGCCTGCCGAATTCAAGCATCTGATGGGAGGATGTTTATCGGCAATATTGCTTGTCATGTTCTGGTCGGAATGGAAAGGGAAAGAGAACAAACTTTCCGCTTACTGGTGGTATGGTCCGCTTTTCGGACTCTTGGGAGGTTTTACCACCATGATAGGAAATGCCGCAGGGCCGATAATGGCGATATACCTGCTGTCTGTAAAGATGCCTAAATACAATTTTGTGGGAACAAACGCATGGTTCTTTCTTGTGATCAACTACCTGAAAGTTCCGATACAGATATTCGCATGGGACAATATCACGGTGCAATCCCTTTTGCTGGACGCTTGTACTGTTCCCCTTATTCTGCTTGGCGGTGTGGCGGGTATTCTTTTGGTAAAACGGTTGCCCGAAAAAACATTCCGAAACTTTACCACAGCAATTACTTGTCTGTCGGTGCTTATGCTGCTTATATGATTTTTAGAATGAATGATTTTAAGACGAATTAAATAATGTGACTTATGGAATATCGAAAATTAAACGGTTCGGGACTGTTTGTCCCGGCATTGACATTGGGAACAGGGACATTCGGCGGTTCTCACGGTTTTGAGAATTGGGGGCATGCCGGAGTAAGTGAAGCAACACGCATGGTTGACATGTGCTTGGACGTGGGATTGAATATGTTTGATACTGCTGATATGTATTCTCGAGGACTTGCAGAGGAAATATTGGGGAAAGCCATTGTCGGCAAAAGGAACAGGCTGCTCATCGCTACCAAAGGAACTTTCCCGATGGGTGAAAGCCGAAACATGGAAGGTTCATCACGTTTCCATCTCATTGAGGCTTGCGAGGCAAGTTTGCGTCGTCTTGGCACAGACCATATAGACCTTTATTATATTCACGGATTTGACCGGAATACCCCAGTAGAAGAAACGTTGCGTGCATTGGATGATTTGGTGACGAGTGGCAAGGTACGCTACATCGGCTGTTCTAACTTCTCAGGTTGGCAACTGATGAAATCACTTTCCATATCTGAACGCAGTAACTGGAGCAGATATGTAGCACATCAGGTTTATTATTCATTGTTGAACCGTGACTTCGAATGGGAACTGATGCCATTGGCTCTTGACCAACAGGTAGGCACGATAGTGTGGAGTCCATTAGCGGCAGGAAGGCTGGGCGGCCGTTACCGCCGTACTAATCCCATACCTCAGGATGGCAGGGTGGCTCGTGGCGGAGCACCAGTAAGAGATAATGTCATTTCTTATGACCGCCTTTATAATATAGTAGATGTGCTGGACGAAATTTCTGCAGAAACAGGTAAGACCGTAGCACAGATAGCCTTGAACTGGTTACTGCAACGTCCTACAATTAGCAGCCTTGTTATCGGTGCAAGTTCGGAAGAACAACTGGTACAGAATCTTAAGGCAGTCGATTGGAGCCTTACAGCCGAGCAACTGCGAAGACTTGATGTTGCCAGTAACACTCCGAAGCCTTATCCTTATTGGCACCAAGACCAGCGTCCGGAACTTTCATCCCAAGTGTATTAATGATAGATTTTATGGCAAAATTAGTATTAACCATGTTGTTTGCTGGAGCATTACTCGTTTCGGCACATGCCCAAAACAGACAGAATATGTATTCTTACAAGAAGATTGACAACAAGTATATTGTGAGCATAGATAACCGCGCAGAAATAGTAAATGTCCTGACTGCTTTTTGTATAGACAAAGGTATCAAGTCCGGTTCGATTAGCGGAATCGGTGCTATTAATGAATTGGCTTTGCGCTTCTTCAACCCCGTGACAAAAGCCTATGTGGATAAAACATTCCGCGAGCAAATGGAAATATCCAATCTCACAGGGAACATTTCTTCGATGGCTGGAAAGCCTTACTTGCATTTACACATAACCGTCGGACGAAGTGATTATTCCGCATTGGCCGGACACTTGCTTACTGCAACATTGAACGGTGCTGGAGAGTTCGTTGTGGAAGATTATGGAGAAGCCGTAACACGCATCTATAATGCAGAGTTGGGGCTGAATTGTTACGACTTTAATAAACAATAACCCATATGATGAAAACAATACACATATTGGCTTTATTGCCATTTATCAGTATGGTACTATATGGCTGCACTTTTTCACATGCAGGAGAAAATCAATCCGTTAAGGGAGGGAAAGAGCGTCTGGAGATTTCTTTCAACTTTCATCGTGGAGGTATCGCTTCCAGCCAGTATGCCATTTGGATAGAAGATGGAAAAGGGAAATTAGTCCGTACGATATACGCTACTCCCTTTACGGTGAAAGGCGGTTATGAGTATCGGGAAGATGCCATTCCAATGTGGGTGGACAAGGCAAAGCCGCAACGTATGACCTCAACTCAAGTGGATGCCGTTACCGGAGCGACACCCCAAAACGGATATTTGGTTTACCGGTGGGATGGAAAGGATGATAAAGGAGCGCGTGTTCCTGCTGGGAAATATGAAGTTTTTATTGAAGGTACGTTGCATTGGAAAAGCCGCATTCTGTATTCAGGTGATTTTGTCTGGGGTGAAAACAATCAAAACCCCATCCCCCTTAAGGTAGAATATTTCGACCGTTCATCAGTCAATGAGAATATGATAACAGGATTAAAAGTTTGTTATGTTGCAGAATGAGTTGTCGATATTTGATTTCCTTTAGAAAAAAGGTATTTGCAAGTTATCTTATTTTAGTGATGGTCATCGCAAGCATGACCGCCATTTTAGTGCATGAACGGGAGCGGACAAGGGAGATAGAAGCCGAATCCGCAGAAATACGGCAGGTGCGCCGTGACATCAATACCGCCCACCGCCGCATCACCCGGCTTTCCCTGCTGGGCGAGGGCATCATCGGCTGGGACAAGGCAGACCTCCTCCACTACCATGCCCAACGCCTGCGCACCGACAGCCTGCTGCAAGCCTTGAAGCCCCAATGCCGGGAGTATGTGCGCCCGGCGCAGATAGACACCCTGCGTTTCCTGTTGGCAGATAAGGAAGCCCATCTGCGGAACATCTTGGACGCGATAAACGAGCAGAATGAAGCGGACAGCCTCTTGGTGAACCATTTGCCCGAAGTGGCAAAGCGGGCGACACGCATCCGCACGGTAAGGCAGAAGGAAAACGGACTGTCAGGGTTATTGGGCGGCAAGAAAACGGTGCAGATACTGCCCTCCGCCAAAGCGCTGCACCAGTTCAGCGACAGCCTGATAGCCCTGCAACAACGGCAGGCGGCGGAGATGGATGCCTACGCCGACAGCCTGCGAAGCCGCAACCGTGCGTTGAACAGGGAACTGAACAGGTTGATTGGCGACCTCGACAAGCAGGCGCAAAACGCTTTCACCCAACGGGAACAGAACATCACAGAAGCCCAGGGGGCATCCGTGCGGCTGTTCACCGCCACCATCTCAGCCGCCATTGTCCTGCTGTTCCTGTCTTACCTCGCCATCCACCGGGAAATGAAGCGGAACGACCACGAAAAGAAACAGCGCGAGCAGCTCATCGGCGAGTTGCAGGAGAGCAACGAGGCAAACGAAAAGCTGATAAACTTGCGTCGCAATCTCATCCAAAATGTCACCCACGAACTGCGCACCCCATTGACCGCCATCAGTGGCAACGCCGAACTGCTGCTGAACGATGCAGAAGCAGACAGCCGTATGCGCCATACACAAACCATCCAAGATGCCGCCGGACGTATGGCAGGAATGATAAACAACCTCTTGATATATTTCCGATTAGACAGCGGCAAGGAAACGCCAAATGTCAAGCCGTTCAAGCTGCGCTCCATCGCCGAGACCTTGAAAACAGAGTTTGAGCCGTTGGCAAAGAACAAGGGACTCAACTTCAATATTGAAGGTGAAACGGACGAGATAGTGAGCGGCGACAAGAACCGCATTCTAAGCATCGGAGGCAACCTGCTATCCAATGCCATCAAGTTTACCAAAAACGGAACTGTCACATTGATAACCGGGTACAAGGACGGTACATTTACCTTGTCAGTGGAGGATACAGGCACTGGCATAACCGAAGAACAACAGGCACGGATATTCACCCCGTTTGAACGGCTGGGCAACGCCGTGACGGAGGACGGTTTCGGATTAGGGCTTGCCATCGTGTCCGATACAGTGAAGTTGCTTAAAGGAGATATTAAAGTGGAAAGCAAACCGGGCAAGGGAAGCCGCTTCACCGTGAGCCTGCCCTTGCCCAAGGCGGAAGAAACAACGGTCACCGAAAAGACAAACGCCCAACGTTCCACGCTCTCCGGCTGCTCCGTACTGGCGATAGACAACAACGGGATGCTACTGGACATGATGAAGGAAATGTATAAGCAAAGCGGCGTGGTGTGCGACACCTGCCTGACAGTGGACGAACTGACCGACCTGATGCGCACAAAAGACTACGACTTGCTGATAACCGACCTGAAAATGCCGGAGGTGAACGGCTACGAAGTATTGGAACTGTTGCGCATGTCGGAAATCGGCAATTCGCAAAGCATACCCTTAGTTGCCGCCACCGCCGCAGGATATGTGACGGAAGATGAACTGAAAGGAAAAGGCTTTGCCGCCATACTATCCAAGCCTTACTCCATAGACGAACTGCTGGCTGTCACAGAGCGTTGCATCAAGCGGAACAAGACAAACCGCATAGACCTCTCGCCCCTGCTCGCTTTCGGCGACAAGCGTAGCATATTGGAAAAGTTAGTGACCACGACACAATCCGACATGGAGGAAGTGCGCAAGGCGGCAGAAGCCAAAGACATAGAAGCGTTGGATAACTGGGTACACCATCTTAGAAGCTCGTGGATGCTGATTAAGGCGGAACAGCCGTTGAAAATGTTGTATGATGCTATCCATAAGGAGAGCGTATCGGAAAAAGAATTGAGCGCTGCCGTTGGTGCTGTATTGGCACAAGGCGGGCTGATAGTTGATTTGGCAAGGAAGGAGGCGGAACGATGGGCAAAATAATCGTGATAGAGGACAACACCATATTTGCCGACTATGTATGCAGGCTGTTGGCAACCAAAGGCTTCCAAAGTATCAGCACCTTCAACTGCAACGGCGCACGGAATCTGTTTGCCAAGATGCAGGAGGACGACATCGTGCTTGCCGATATGCGTCTGCCCGACGGCGACGGCATCGCCCTGCTGGAAGAACTGCGGAAGCAAGGCAGGCACAATCCCTACATCGTCATGACCGAGCATGGCGAAATCCCCATTGCCGTCCGGTCGTTGAAGTTGGGTGCGGAGGACTTCATCCCCAAGGACCTTTTGGAAATGAACCTGCCGCCGCTGCTCCGCAGTTTGCAGAAAAGGATGAAACGGCAGGACGCACCCATTCTTGAACGTACAAGCGGAGCGTTCAAAAAGATATACGACAAGATAAGGCTGGTCGCGCCCACCAACATGAGCGTCTTGATATTGGGCGAGAGCGGCACGGGCAAGGAACACATCGCCGAGAAGATACACGCAAGGAGCAAACGGGCGGGCAAACCATTTGTAGCCGTGGACTGTGGCCTGCTCTCAAAGGAACTTGCCGCATCTGAACTGTTCGGACATGAGAAAGGGGCGTTCACGGGAGCCGAAAGCAAGAAACAAGGCTTTTGGGAGGAAGCCGCCGGAGGCACGTTGTTCCTTGACGAGATAGGCAACCTACCACCGGAAGTGCAACAGATGCTGCTCCGTGCGTTGGAAGCCAAACGGTACAGGCCAACAGGCGGCAGCAAGGACAAGAAAGCCGATGTACGCATCATCGCCGCCACCAACGAGGACTTGCAGGCAGCCATCGCCGAAAAGCGTTTCCGGGCTGACCTCTACCAACGGTTGAAAGAATACACCATACAGATACCGCCGTTGAGGGAATGCCGCGAGGACATCCTGCCATTGGCGGACTTCTTCCTGCAACTTGCCAACGATGAATTTGAAAAGCAGGTGAAAGGCTTTGACGAAGAGGCAAGAAAGCGGCTGTTAGCATACACATGGGGCGGCAACGTGAGGGAACTGAAACGGGTAGTGCGCATGGCGGTGCTGCATACCGAAGGCGATACGGTCACGGCAGAAGTGTTGGAGTTTGACGAAATGCCATTGGCGGCTGACGCTTCATTGTCTTTGAGTGATATGGAAAAGACGCGGATACTTCGTGCGTTGGAACAGGCAAAGGGCAACCGCACATTGGCTGCGGCGTTGCTCGGCATCGGGCGC
>CASFGA010000014.1 GCA_949294185.1 uncultured Bacteroides sp. | reverse complement strand
AAAACGCGCTGTCACACAGGACGATACACGGGGGAAATCATTCGGGGAAAAGGAGGAAGGGAAGGAAACGGACACATCTATTATATTATATATACGCACAGAAGACGGAAGGAACAGATACAAAAAAAGAAGAAAAACCCTATTATTTTTTCTTGTTCATCTGTTTCGCCTCAATTATGTAAGCCACAACCAAGCCTGTTCCACCGCCCAAAAGCACACTTGCACCATAAATGACAGAAACCGTACTTCCCACAAACCGATTATAATGTTCGTCATAAAAATACTCCGGCAGAGTAATTCCCACAATCGTATAGCCTATCAAAAGCCCTAATCCCAACCCTATCAGCAGACATCCCAAGCGTAACCCTCCAAAAGAGAACAAGCTTGGGCGATAAAATATCCCATTCTTAAAGGTTTCCGGAGTCAACCTATCCCCTAACTTCTCGATTAACAACATACGCTCTTTCCTTCCCGCATACAATTCAAAAAGCTTATAAATCACTCCAAATACAATAGCCACATTGGCAACAACCATTAATTCATTCATAACAATTCCAAGTTTAATTTGTTTCTTTGCCTTTTAGACACCAAACCTTTATACAGGTTACATCTGCACCTAAAAAATCAGGTAAAAAAAGACAGATTCCACAAAAAACATCTAATTTTACGAACAGAAACGCGTTAAAAAGCATCATGAAAAGACATTTCATATACACAACCGCTATCTTATGCCTTACCGCCTGCAGCAACACCCCCAAAAGTACGACAGCAGACAACCTGACCATCATCGACTTAGAGACTGCCTTGAAAAGTCCGGAAGGAGAGATGAAGCTATCCGACCTCTACACTTCAGTGCATTATATTCCGTTGGAAACAAACGATTCCAGTCTCGTAAGGAGCCACCCCTCTGTGCTGATGACAGACGACAAAATCATCGTCACTTCCTTCGGGAATGGCATCTTATGCCATAGCTTTGACCGCCAGACCGGACAGTTCATCGCCCGTACCGGACACAGCAATAAGCTCCGCCTGCTAACCATCGGTGAAGAAACGGAAGACGGCAATCCGGTAATCATGGTCGGGGAGTAAGTATTAAAGAGCAATCCAGTGTTTCAGGCCTTGCTGAATAAAACGACGGCCTGCAAAAACATCGTGAGAAACATGTAACCTTTACGAAGCGATTGTGTCTAAAAGGCATCATGAATTCTAAGGAAATGCATATCACATCTTCCGTCCTGACAGGAAAAACAGAATGTTTCTCCTATTTTCTGGATGCTTACGGACAACAAATCTTTAACCTGATTGTCCGTATGACCGGCTCACCGGAAGATGCGGAAGAATTGACGCAAGACAGTTTCATGAAGGCATTCGAACACCTCTCTTCATTCAACGGAAACAGCAGTTTCTCAACGTGGCTGTACCGCATTGCATACAACACCAAACTTTCGGCTCTCCGAAAGAAAAGGAAAGAAGAGCAGACCTTTGACGAACGAGTATGGAACACAATATCAGATACGGAAGCCGAACAAGCCATGGATGCTGATGACGAAAAGCAGATACTGCTACTGAAGAAAGCTCTGGAAAAACTTACCGCAGACGAGCAAGCGCTCGTCACGCTGTTTTATGAAGAAGAGAAAACAGTAGCCGACATCTGCTACATCCTGCACTTGACGGAAAGCAACGTAAAAGTCAAGTTACACCGAATCCGCAAGAAACTATACCTTTTAATGAAACAGGAGGACCAACTATGACAATGCATACAGACAAGGGGCTAAAGAAAGCGGCTGCACAACGGGAGAAAAGGCATCTGCCAACCAATTTCAACTACCGGATGATGGAACGCATCCAACAAGAAGCATATCTCCGTGAAAGACGGACAGAAAAAAGGACTTTCATCTTATGGGCCATTACGGTTACCGCAATGACGGCAGGAGGCATCGGATATTTAGGATGGGTATACGGGCAACAAATCCTGCAGCTCTGCGCCCAGATAAAAGACCATATTCCGCCGCAACTGGACTTTCTGATATATCTCCCTACAGCCATAGCCTTGACACTATTGGGCATATTCAACGTTTGGCTGAGAAGAAAGGCCAAGCAGAAACAATAATTTTAATTTACAAAACAAGGCTTCGGAGGCAGTCACATCCGAAGCCTTGTTATATTCAGCTACAAACACAACTTTTACTTGCGATAATTCGCCAGTTCATCTGCCTGGAACTTGCGGATGAAATTGAAGTGCTTTTCCACTTCCGCTTCCGCATAGTTCACATAAACATTCAGCGACTGGGCAAACAATTCAGGAGCCTTGCCCGCATCCTGCAAGAGCAAATGGCTCATCACATTCACAGCGGCCATTTCATAAAGACGACGAGCCACGAAATCAAGCAGCTCCTGATTCTGAGCTTCCTTCACAGCAGCCGTACATGCCTCAAACTTACGGGTCATTTCCTTGATCCGATCCATGTATCCCTCGTATTCAGGAGCACACGGCACCGCTTCGTATTCATGCAGCGTGGCCGCATAAGTCCCATTCGTCACATAACGGATGGCTGCCACAGTCTGCAACTGAGTAGTACCCTCATAAATGCTGGTAATACGGGCATCACGGTAAATCCGTTGGCAGGCATATTCCATCATGAAACCTGAACCTCCGTGAACCTGAATGCAATCGTAAGCATTCTGATTGGCATATTCCGAATTCATACCTTTGGCCAACGGGGTAAAGCTGTCTGCCAGTTTCGCATAACGCTTCTGTTCCTGACGCTCCTCGGGAGTTAGTTTACGCTCGCGGGCGATATCATCCAAAGCCTTATAGATGTCTACATAACGGGCAGTCTGATACAGCAAAGCACGTCCGGCATCCAGTTTAGCCTTGATTGTAGCCAACATATCGTATACAGCGGGGAATTCGATAATTGCCTTACCAAACTGTCTGCGGTCTTTGGCATAGGCCAGAGCTTCATTATAGGCCGCCTGGCTCAAGCCTACCGACTGGGCGGCTATGCCCAAGCGAGCACCGTTCATCAACGCCATCACATATTTAATCAGGCCCAACTTGCGGTCGCCGCAAAGCTCTGCTTTCGCATTCTTATAGACCAACTCACAAGTAGGTGAACCATGAATACCCAACTTGTTTTCAATGCGGCGCACGTTTACACCTCCGTCATTCTTGTCATAGATAAACATAGACAATCCACGGCCGTCGTGAGTCCCTTCTTCCGAACGAGCCAATACCAGATGAAGATTCGCATCCCCATTGGTGATGAAGCGCTTCACACCATTCAGACGCCAGCAACCGTTGGCTTCATCATAAGTGGCTTTCAGCATCACGCTCTGCAAGTCGGAACCCGCATCCGGCTCAGTCAAGTCCATTGACATGGTCTCACCGGCACAGATGCGCGGGATAAAGCGGCTGTGCTGGTCTTCGTTTCCGAATTCATACAGAGTCTCGATACAGTCTTGCAAAGACCAGATGTTTCCGAATCCGGCATCAGCAGCGGCAACAATCTCGGCACACATCGTATAAGGAGTGATCGGGAAATTCAACCCGCCGAAACGGCGCGGCATCGTCATTCCGTTCAGTCCAGCCTTCACCATCGCATCAAGATTGGCCTTCGTTCCTGAAGCATATTCCACGCGTCCGTCCGCACAATGAGGGCCTTCCTCGTCCACACCTTCCGCATTGGCCGCAATGATATCGCCTGTTATCTCACCCGTAATAGCCAACACCCTGTCGTAAGAGTCAATCGCGTCGGCATAATCCTGCGGTGCATAATCATATTCGTCTTTATCTCTGTAACCGCGCTCTTTCAGTTCGCAGATACGTTCCATCATCGGATTGTTCAAGTGAAACTTGAGCTCCGGATGTTCTGTATAAAAGTTTGCCATTATTTACTGTTCTTTTTATAATACTTAATCATTTTCGGAATCACTTCTTCCACCGTCCCGTTGATCACATAGTCGGCGATGGCGTTAATCGGCGCATTCGGGTCACTGTTTACCGAAATGATAATGCCCGCATCCTGCATTCCGGCGATATGCTGAATCTGTCCTGAAATGCCGCAGGCGATATACAGCTTCGGGTGAACGGTCACGCCGGTCTGTCCTATCTGGCGGTCATGCTCGCAGAATCCGGCATCCACAGCGGCACGGCTTGCCCCCACTTCGGCATGAAGTTCCTTCGCAAGCTCATACAGCATGTCAAAGCCTTCCTTGCTGCCCATTCCGTATCCTCCGGCAATGACAATCGGCGCACCTTTCAGGTTATGCTTCGCCTTTTCCACATGGCGATCGATGACCTTTACCACATAATCCGTTTCGGGAACATACTTGGCCACATCATGGCGAATGACTTCTCCCTGGTAATTTTCATTGACAATTTCTTTTTTCATCACGCCTTCGCGAACTGTTGCCATCTGCGGACGATGTTCCGGATTGACAATCGTGGCCACTATATTTCCGCCAAACGCCGGACGAATCTGATATAACAGATTTTCATAAGTTATTCCGTTTTTCTTGTCTTCATGACTGCCGATTTCAAGCTGCGTACAGTCGGCTGTCAAACCGCTGGTCAGTGCGGAAGACACACGCGGACCGAGGTCGCGGCCGATTACCGTCGCACCCATCAGGCAGATCTGCGGCTTTTCTTCCTTGAACAGATTTACAAGAATCGAAGTATGAGGCAAAGAGGTATAAGGGAACAGCCCCGGAGCATCGAACACATGCACACGGTCTACCCCATAAGGCAGCACTTGCTTCTCTACATCGGCGAGGTCGCTGCCGGCACAAATCGCTTCAAGCTGGCAACCCAGTTCGTCGGCTAACTTACGACCTTTGGTTAAAAGTTCGAGACTGACATCGGCAACATGCTTGCCCTCCATCTCACAATAAACAAAAACATTATTCATAATACTTATCCTATAGTGTGGTTAGCCAATAATTCAACAATCAGGTTTTCTACATCCGCATCGCTGCCCGTAATGGTCTTGCTTTCCTTTGCCTGGAAGACAATGTTCTCGATTTTCTTCACTTTGGTAGGAGAGCCAGACAGGCCGCACTGCTTCGTATCGCCGTTCACATCGGCCACGCTCCATTCCACCAGATTCAGATAAGGGCGTTTCTCGTACAAGTCGGCGTAAGCCAAAGCCACTCCGTCTTTTGCCAGTGCCGCCTTTTCCTGACCGCCCAAGGCACGCTTGTATTTCATCACAAGCTTGGCGTTGCGCGGACGGCATGGAGCGGCGCTGCCATTAACCGTCAGCACGATAGGCAGAGGGGCTTCCACGGTTTCCACGCCTCCGTCGATGTGACGCTTCACACGGATACGGCCGTCTGCCACCTGCTGAATTTCCTCTACGTAAGTAACCTGCGGCAGTCCCAACTTCTCGGCAACCTGCGGGCCTACTTGCGCCGTGTCGCCGTCGATGGCCTGACGCCCGCCTATAATAATGTCATATTCGCCTATCTTGCGGATGGCCGTCGCCAAAGCATACGAAGTGGCCAGCGTATCGGCGCCGGCAAAAGCGCGGTCGGTCAGCAGATAGCCGTTGTCGGCTCCTCTATACAATCCCTCACGAATAATCTCGGCCGCACGCCCGGGGCCCATTGTCAGGATAGTGACCGTTGAACCGGGATGTGTGTCTTTCAATCTGAGTGCCTGCTCAAGGGCATTCAAGTCTTCCGGATTGAATATGGCCGGAAGTGCCGCACGGTTAATCGTGCCGTCGGCATTCATGGCATCTTTTCCCACATTACGCGTATCGGGAACTTGTTTTGCCAAAACTACGATTTTCAAACTCATTCGATTTATATTTTAGTTTTAGTAATTTATCTGACGCAAATTTAATGAAAGATTCAAACTATGAAAAAGATATAAACAAAAATATACAGGCGCGCCGCATTTCTTCCCTCCGAATATGCTACAGGCTTCGGCATCATACGTTTGGGCACAGGAATATTCCAATGGCATGGCAAGAGCATTCCGTCCTGTCAAAAACGGAATTCCATGGCGGCAAAACCACTTTTCCGGGCAGGCAAACGGCAGCCGCGCCTAAAGCTTCTCCTTCAGAAGCCTGAAGAACACATACTGCACTCCCGGCTCTATCAGTCCTTTGTCGAAGAATTTCTGCTTGACCCGATAATCATTTTCCAGCTTTTCAGCGATGTAGCGTTCAATGGTTCCTGAAGGATCCTTCACATACTCCAATACCTGAACCTTTCCGTCGCGTGATATATCCACTTTAGCCTTGACATTGAGCACGACTTTTCCTGCGGTATGCCCCGCGGGCTGCGACTTGTCCAGATCAATCCAGAGAATGGCTGTGGCACGCGGCACGGAATCCGCCTCCTGCACCGTTCCATCATTGCCCTGCACATTATCAGCCTGCTCCGTGCAGCCGACCAGCAAAAGGGCCAGTCCCACAATCAGAAAAATAAAGTTCCTCATAATACAATATCTTACCGGTTAATGATTTAAAGATACGAATCTTAAATTTATAATCCTAATTTTCGCTCTTTTTTCTTTGTTTTATATCTTTGTAGACAATAAGCAACAAGAATCATGGAAAATATCAACCAAAGCATCAGCCTTTTCCTGAAGCAGGCCGGAGTGCATCCGTCTGACGCAGACTGGGTGCTGCAGCTGATTCTGATAGCAGGAATCGTTCTGATATCCTTTCTCTGCACCAAGCTGTTCCGGCATCTCGTCATCCCCGTCATACACAAAATAACGGCACGAACCAAAGCCACATGGGACGACTATCTTTTCAACGGGCGCATGCTGAAGAGTATGTGCCGCATGGTGCCGCCTGTCATCTGGTATACCCTGCTTCCGCTCGCCTTTCCCAGCCAGTCTGTCCAGAATATCCTTCAGAATATAGCGCTGATTTATCTTGTCATCACCACACTGATGCTGATAAACTCTTTTCTGGACTCTTTATATGAAATTTCCAACGAACACGAAAAGCTGCGCAACCGTCCGCTGAAAGGCATCTACCAGATGATAAAGCTGATGGCCGCGGGAGTGGGAGCCATTTTCATTCTGAGCATCATCATCGACAAGGATGCGACGGCCATTCTTGCCGGTCTCGGAGCTTCGGCAGCCGTCTTGATGCTGATCTTCAAAGACAGCATCTTGGGACTGGTGGCCGGCGTACAGCTCTCGGCCAATGACATGCTGCGGCCCGGCGACTGGATAACCATGCCCAAATACGGTGCAAACGGAGATGTGATAGAGGTTTCGCTGACAACGGTCAAGGTGCGCAACTTCGACAAAACGATAACCACCATTCCTCCCTATGTTCTGGTCAGCGATTCCTTTCAGAACTGGAGGGGGATGCGCGAAACCGGAGGACGAAGAATCATGCGCTCCGTAAACATCGACATGAACACCGTCCATTTCTGCTCAAAGGAAGAAAAAGACAGATTCATAGCCAAAGGCTGGCTCACAGAGGAAGATGCCTGCAAGGATATTGTCAATCTCTACGTTTTCAGGAATTACCTGCAGACTTACCTGACCCGACATCCGCATGTGCATCAGGAACTGATGATTATGGTACGGCAACTACAGCCTTCCGCCGAAGGTCTCCCTATCGAAGTCTATTGCTTTTCCGACACGCCGGTATGGCAGGAATACGAACAGATACAGAGTGAAATCTTCGACCATCTGTTGGCAGTTGTCCACGAATTCGGGCTGCGTGTCTTCCAACGCCCAAGCGGCACAGACATACAAGGAACAATCTATAAATCATAACTATATGGAAACAGGACTAACCTACACATCCCAAACAGAAGTCACTGCAGCAAATACGGCATTGGCTTTGGGCTCGGGCGATATGGAAGTATTTGCCACTCCCGCCCTCATCGCACTAATGGAAAATGCAGCGATGAATGCCGTCAAGAATGAACTGCCCCACGGTTCCACTACCGTAGGGGCCATGATTCAGGCAACCCACATAAAACCGTCTGCCAAAGGAGAATCCGTTTGGGCTACAGCCACCCTCACAGAAGCGGAAGGACGCAAACTGACTTTCAAGGTTACAGCCAAAGACACGCAAGGCATAATCGGCGAAGGCACACATATCCGCTATATCGTAGACAGGGAGCGGTTTCTCGGCAAATTATAACGACACTGCATTTTGCCCCGCAGAAACAATCCATTCTCACAGCCCCACCTCACTTTTCAAATGACTGAATTGCAAAAGCAAAAAAAGAAGCCATCCCTCAAACGGGATGGCTTCTTTTTTTAATCTCTATTCTTTCCAAACGCACACCTGTATCACTGGCGCTGAGTGGCTGAATAATTTATCTTCAAGGCATAAGCTTGACGAAGAGCCTGCTTTACTTCTGTCACGATACCCATCTTCGTATTGGCATCGACTTTCAACGAAACAGTCATAAACGGTTTGTCCTCTTCTTTCATATTCTCACGCTCCTGATAAATATAGTCCTGAACCTCTGAAGATTCAGCAAATTTATCATTCAGCTGAATACGGTCGGTAGTACCCATCGTCTTCTGAAACTCCTTCAACGGTTTTCCGATATAGATGAAAGATACCAACGATTTCTTTTCAAGCTTTTCCAATTCTGTAGCCTGAGGTACTCTGAACTGAACCTTCAATGTTACTTCACGCATGGTTGTAACAATCATGAAGAAGAACAACATGGTAAAGATAAGGTCAGGCAGAGAAGAAGTATTCAACTCAGGCATTTCACGCTTACCGGTCTTGTTAAATTTTCCCATGTTTATTTTCCTCCATACTTTTTAGGTTCTGCTTCAGATATCTTCTGCGGATAGTAGTCAGTTATAGCCTTCTTTTCATCTTCAGAACATTCAGCCAAAGACTTGCCGAACTGAGCCATAGCCAGTTCATTACGCAACTCATTGTAAGCTGCCACCAATTCATTCTGAACCTGAATATACATGTTATAACTTGTACCAACGTCGTTCTGTACAGAAATTACATGCTTATCCGTAATCATGACATTACCGAAAAATGGAAGCTGCTTAGCATGCTTTTCCGGCAAATTTTCATCATTGTTCGGATTGGAAATAAATTCCTTTGCTCTTTCTCTCAGTTGCTTTATATCGAACCATTCTCCGCCTACCATCAACTGGTCATCCTTGTTGATACGTACTTGAAGAACGTTTCTTTCCCTTACAATCACGTCTTCCTGATTTTCTGTATTTTCAGGAGGTGGCGGCAATCGTCTTGCCAAACCACGGTCAGTATCCATTGAAGTCGTAATAAGGAAGAATATAAACAAGATGAAAGAAATATCCGCCGTTGAACTGGCATTAATGCCCGGCACTTTTCTTTTCCCTTTTGCCATATTATTAGTCTCCGTTTTAACTCAATGAATAATTATTTCTGCTTAAAAATACCAATCAAGTTCAACAATGTACCGACTGCTGCAACGATAAGCAATACATAAGTAGAATACAAGAACATGTCTGTAACCTTCAGCATGACCTTGTTGTCATACACTGTACCACCACCCATTGTAACGGCAGCATCAGATCCCATATTATAAGTGATGATGAGCAACACTGCCAACAGGATAAGTCCCATGAAAGACTTGATTGCTGCTTTCGGATTATCTTTCAAAGCTGCTCCAAACTGTGCTGCTGCAGCAATCACCGTCACTGCCACACAGAGGAAGAACATACCATACATCAGGTACATCAATGCCGGCGTATTGGTCGGTTCGGTCAAGCCGGCTGCATTTGTTACATTATATCCTACACAGTAGAACATACCTAACACAACCAAAATGACGGCTATGCAGACATAGAACACATAGTAAGATACTTTATATGATAATTTAGCCATTGTACGAATTATTTTTTGTATTTCAGATTATACTTCATGATCAT
>CASFGA010000013.1 GCA_949294185.1 uncultured Bacteroides sp. | reverse complement strand
CGGCTATGCAGACATAGAACACATAGTAAGATACTTTATATGATAATTTAGCCATTGTACGAATTATTTTTTGTATTTCAGATTATACTTCATGATCATATCAAGCAACGTGATAGAAGAATCTTCCATCTGGCTTGTAATAGCTTCAATCTTAGACAAGATGTAGTTATAGAACACCTGAAGAATCAAAGCAACGATCAAACCGAAGATAGTAGTAATCAAGGCCACTTTCATACCACCTGCAACAACTGTCGGAGAGATATCACCAGCAATCTGGATTTGGTCGAACGCCATAACCATACCGATTACAGTACCCAAGAATCCCAAAGACGGAGCCATCGCGATAAACAGAGTAATCCAAGAGCATCCTTTTTCAAGATAACCAGCCTGAACACCACCGTAAGAAACTACAGAACGTTCAACAACATCCAAGCCTTCGTCGATTCTCATCAAGCCCTGATAGCAGATAGAAGCAACCGGTCCGCGAGTGTTACGGCAAACAGTCTTAGCACCTTCTACATCACCTTTTTCCAAAGCCTCTTCAACTTTAGCCATCAATTTCTTTACATCTACTTCAGCCAAGCTCAAATAGATAATACGTTCGATACAGAAAGCCAAACCAAGTACCAATGCGATAGCAACCAATGACATAAAGCCAGCATCACCTTCGATGAACTTGGTCTTTATTTCCTTGTGCATACCACCTTCTTCAACCACTACCGGAGCTGCTGCATCGTCAGCGGCTGCCACTTGTTCTGTTTGAGCCGGAGCTGCTGTAGCTGTTGAATCCTGAGCCATAGCTGCCTGAGTCATTCCAAACGAGAGGACTCCCATCACTGCAAGAATTGCAAATAACTTTTTCATTGTGTGTCTAATTTTTAAGATTAATTAATTAATAGTTTATAAATTGTTATTCTTGTTCTTTTTTTGCGGAGAGAACGGGATTCGAACCCGTGATACGCTTTTGGCGTATACACGCTTTCCAGGCGTGCCTCTTCAACCACTCGAGCACCTCTCCTTTACAACACCCAAAAAGGCTCTTTCGTAAATCGAGCGCAAATTACAAATAAAAATGCGAACGACAAGCGATTTCAGTCACAAATGTATTCTTTTTTTTCGTCTTACATAGCATTCCATTCACAAAAGTTTTCGCATCTTGTCAAAATTAATAAACTTTAAAAACTCATCTCCGCATTTTTGAAAACTTTTAAGGCATTCGCCGTCGTTTCCCGCGCTATTTGTGCCAGGGGGAGGCCGTATACCTCTGAAAGCTTTTTCGCCACCTCCACCAGATAGGCGCTCTCATTTCTCCGCCCCCGATAGGGAACAGGTGCCAGATAAGGCGAGTCAGTCTCAAGGACAATCCGACTTAAGGGAATTCCCTCCAACACCTGAGGCAGCTTACTCGACTTGAAAGTGACAACTCCGTTTATCCCCAACATAAAGCCCTCATATTCCAACAGACGCTCTGCCTCCTTGCTTGACCCGGAAAAGCAATGGAAAATTCCGGTCAAGCCTGCCTGCCGATAAGGCGCCAACACATCCAGAAGTTCGGAATAAGCATTGCGGCAATGAAGAATCACAGGCAGACTGCGCTCTAACGCCCACTGCACCTGCCTGTCCAATGCAAGCATCTGCTCCTTTTTATAAGTCTGATCCCAATACAAGTCCAGTCCCACCTCACCTATACCATAATATCGGACCGGGGAATCCAGACACGCCTCAACTTTCCGCAAGCGTTCCTTCCAGTTTTCATCCACGGAAGTGGGATGCAGACCTATCAGCGGATAGCAGCAGTCGTGTGCATCACAAAAGGCCAAAAGAGCCTCAACCGTCGTATCATCTATATTAGGCATAAACAAACGCATGACCCCTGCTTCTCTGGCACGGATAAGCGCCAGTTCACGATCCTCATCAAACTCTTCACAATAAAGATGGGTATGGGTATCAACGAGTGTTATCATAGACATTACAGTTTTCGGTTCATTAAACGACAGACAAATGTACGAAGATTTTCCTTTAAAGAAGCATCTACAGAAACTTTATTTAAAAATTCCAAGCCTCTTGCATAATATTTTTCTATCTCCTCTTCACAGATTCCGGCCATCCCTATTCTATTATATATAGAGGTGACGGCAGCTATCTTCTCCTCAGCCACAAAATCGGCCGCTCCAATCCAATGCAGCAGCGCCTCCTTGTCTGACTCATCCGCACGGTTGAGCGCGGTTATCAGCATGTAAGTCTTCTTATTGCACAGGATATCGCCTCCTATCTTCTTTCCAAAGACAGCGGGGTCTCCATAGACATCCAGGTAATCGTCCTGCAACTGGAAGGCCAGCCCCATCTGGATGCCGAATTCATACAGGCATCGTACATCCTCGTCGGAAGCCCCGCCCAGTATAGCCCCAATCTGCAAGGCACCGGCCAAGAGCACAGAGGTCTTCAGACGAATCATCTCAATGTATTCTTCCACAGAAACATCCGGACGAGTTTCAAACTCCATGTCCCACTGCTGTCCTTCGCATACCTCAAGCGCAATCTGTCCGAACACTTCCATCACCCGCTGCATCTTTTCAGCCGGACACTGGCGCAGCATAAGCTGAAAAGAAAGTATCAGCATGGCATCTCCCGACAGAATAGCCGCATTCTCATTCCACTTCTTATGCACCACCGGCTTTCCCCGACGCATATCCGCCTTGTCCATCAGGTCGTCATGCAGCAACGTGAAGTTATGATAAGTCTCTATTCCGGCCGCCTGCGGAAAGATACGCTCCACATCTTCCTTATATAGATTATAGGCCAACAGCATCAGAACCGGGCGAAGGCGCTTGCCGCCTAACGACAATACATATTCTATCGGGTCGTACAGCCCTTTCGGGTCACGCGCATAAGAAAGATGCGCCATATAGTCTTGAACTTGTCCGAACAACTGTTCGCTTGTCTGCTGTTTCATAAATAGATTTCAAGAAACGTTTAAAAAGAAAATACAAAGGATCTGTAAACATTCAACTACAGACGCTTACAGATCCTTTAATAATATCAGAATACAATTACTGCAATCTAAACGTTACAGGCACTGTATATTTTACACGCACAGGTTTACCACGCTGCTTACCCGGTTTCCACTTCGGCATCATCATGATTACACGCAATGCCTCCTTGTCCAAGTACGGGTCTACAGTACGCATAACAACCGGATCGACGATAGAACCGTCCTGGTTAACGACGAACTGGATGATTACACGACCCTGAATACCGTTTTCCTGTGCGATAGGAGGATACTTGATGTTCTTGCTGATGAACTTCAAGCATTCAGCCATACCACCCGGAAACTCCGGCATCTCTTCTACAACCTGGAAGATCTGCTGTTCTTCCGGTTCTTCCTCTTCCACTTCCACCGGCACATACTTGATTTCTACGGCCTGAGCATTGTCATCCTCACTGGAAGAAATCGTTGATTCCACAACGTTTGCATCGTTGTCGGCAATCTGCAGCACTTCTTCCATCTTCGGAGCCTCGGGGGGAGGTGGTGCTTCCGGCTGTTTTTCCTCTTGTTCCGTAATCGGAATCATTTCCTCTTCAAAAATCGGTTCGGAGATACCAGTATCGGTAACGATCACTTTGTCACGTTCTGTCCATTCGAAAGCAACAAACATCGCTGCCAATATCAGTACGAAACCAATCAGCAGACCGGTTGATCTTTTGCCTTCCAAATCCGCTTTGGGCGATTTTTTGATTTCCATAAACTAATATTAAACGGTTAATTTGATTTTACCCTGCAAATGTAACGTTTTACTTTTAAAAAGCAATAGCCGGACGGACAAATATTTCAGCCGAACTGCATTGTTCACCTTTTTTAAACTATCCCCTGCCTTTCAGGCTTCCCGTCCCGCCTTCAACGCCTGACATTTCCAGCGCGGGGAAAAAAGATTCCGCCCCCACAGAAAAATATTTTCCCGCCGGGAAAAACCCGCCTGCCCCTATCCCGCCAAGAGGATGCCGCGGCGGCATTGGCTTATTGAAAAATTTCCTTATCTTTGTGGTGCATAAACCAAAGACACCAGAACAGATGAAAAAGATAATCATCGCCATCGACGGATTTTCCTCATGCGGGAAAAGCACCATGGCCAAAGACCTCGCCAGAGAAATAGGATACATTTATATAGATACGGGCGCGATGTACCGAGCCGTCACCCTGTACTGCATCGAGCACCGACTGTTCAACGCCGACGGAAGCATCCGCGAAGAGGAGCTGAGAAGCCGAATGAAAGACATCCACATCTCCTTCCGCCTCGACCCGGATACGCAGCGTCCGGTCACACTTCTGAACGGGGAGGAGGTAGAGTCACGCATCCGCACGATGGAGGTATCGTCTCATGTCAGTCCTGTCGCCACATTGGGATTCGTTCGCGAAGCCTTGGTCAGACAGCAGCAGGCAATGGGAAAGGAAAAAGGCATCGTGATGGACGGAAGAGATATCGGAACCGTGGTATTCCCCGAAGCCGAACTGAAAATATTCGTGACGGCATCGGCCGAAATCCGTGCGCAGCGCCGCTATGACGAGCTGAAAGCCAAAGGAGAAGAGGCCTCATTCGAGGAAATCCTGCACAACGTGGAGGAACGCGACCGCATAGACCAGACCCGCAAGGTCAGTCCGCTGCGGAAAGCCGACGATGCTCTTCTTCTGGACAACAGCCACTTGAGCATCGCCGAACAAAAAGAATGGCTGAAATCCCAATATGAAAGAATCGTCCATGCATAACATCGAGATTGACGAAAGTTCCGGATTCTGCTTCGGGGTGACGACCGCCATCCGAAAGGCAGAGGAAGAGCTGGCAAAGGGGGAAACCCTGTATTGCCTGGGAGACATCGTGCACAACGGGCAGGAATGCGAGCGTCTGAAGCGGCTGGGTCTCATAACTATCAACCATGAAGAATTTTCGCGCCTGAAAAATGCCAAAGTACTGCTGCGCGCCCACGGGGAGCCTCCGCAGACCTACGAAACGGCCCGGCGAAACAACATCGAAATCATAGATGCCACCTGTCCGGTGGTGCTGCGCCTGCAAAAGCGCATCAAGCAAGAATACGACACTCCCGCCGAAAACCGACGGAAGCAAATCGTCATCTACGGGAAAAAGGGGCATGCCGAGGTGCTGGGTCTGGTGGGACAGACGAACGGAGAGGCCATCGTCATCGAAAAGCTGGATGAGGTGGAAAAACTTGACTTCTCAACCGACATCCGGCTCTACTCGCAGACCACCAAGTCATTAGACGAATTCCGGGAATTGGTGGCCTACATCGAGAACCATATTTCACCCGAAGCGTCTTTCCAGTATTTCGACACGATATGCCGGCAGGTAGCCAACCGGATGCCGAACATCCGCGAGTTTGCCGCCTCGCACGACCTGATATTCTTCGTATGCGGGCACAAAAGCTCCAACGGAAAAATCCTTTTTCAGGAATGCCGCAAGGTAAATCCAAACTCCTACCAGATCGACCGCCCCGAAGAAATAGACCGGGCATTGCTGGAAAAAGCACGCTCAATCGGCATCTGCGGAGCGACCTCCACCCCCAAATGGCTGATGGAAGCCTGCAAAAAAGTCATCCTGAACGAATAACATACTAAAAAAACACAGGATTTTAACATTGTTATCAAGACAGATTTCGTAACTTTGCAATATTAAAAATCTAACCAACAATACAATATAAACGTATGGGAACTATAAAATGTATCGGTATCCTTACTTCTGGAGGCGACGCTCCGGGTATGAATGCGGCTATCCGTGCCGTAACGCGTTCTGCTATCTACAACGGATTACAGGTTAAAGGTATTTACAGAGGCTACAAGGGACTTATCACGGGAGAGATTCAGGAATTCAAGACCCAGAACGTAAGCAATATCATACAGTTGGGAGGCACAATCCTTAAAACCGCCCGCTGTCAGGAGTTCAAGACACCGGAAGGACGCAAGGTTGCCTATGAAACCATGCAGCGCGAAGGCATCGACGCACTGATTGTCATCGGAGGAGACGGTTCGCTCACGGGTGCCCGCATGCTTGCACAGGAATATGATGTTCCGTGTATCGGACTGCCGGGTACGATTGACAACGACTTGTACGGGACGGATACGACCATCGGATACGACACCGCACTGAACACCATCCTTGATGCCGTAGACAAGATACGAGATACGGCCACTTCACACGAGCGCCTGTTCTTTGTGGAAGTCATGGGGCGCGATGCAGGCTTCCTGGCCTTGAACGGTGCCATCGCTGCCGGAGCGGAAGCTGCCATCATCCCCGAGTTCAACACGGAGGTTGACCAGCTGGAGGAATTTATCAACAACGGTTTCCGCAAATCAAAGAACAGTTCCATCGTTTTGGTGGCAGAAAGTGAAATCACCGGCGGAGCCATGCACTATGCCGAACGTGTGAAAAACGAATATCCCCAGTATGACGTGCGCGTAACCATACTCGGCCACCTGCAGCGAGGCGGGCGTCCTACCGCTCACGACCGTATCATCGCCAGCCGCATGGGAGTGGCCAGCATCGAGGCTCTGATGGAAGGACAGCGCAACATCATGATCGGAATCGAAAACGACCAGATTGTGTACGTTCCGTTTACGAAGGCCATCAAGAATGACAAGCCAATCGACCGTGAACTGGTGAACGTTCTCAACGAATTGTCCATCTGACAAGCCTATTTCAAAAGCATAAAAGAGGGATGCAGCAGCTGCATCCCTCTTTTTATCAAGTCATCTGGCCGCAGACAGCGAACGGACGATTTCATGTGCCGCCCGCTCCGACGCGCCCGGACTGCCCAAAATCCTTATCAACCGGTCATAACCGGACAGCACCGCCTCACGGCCGGCTCCTCCAGGCAGTATCCGTGCAAGCTCCGCCTTCAGATTGTCCACCGTCATGCCGTCGGCCACCAGTTCCTTCACCACTTCCCTTCCGGCAATCAGGTTCACCAGTGAAATATACTTCACCTTCAGGATATGCCGCCGCAGGAAAGACACCAGTTTGCCCGCGGCAGTGTAATAACATACCACTTGGGGCACACGGAAGAGTGCGGTCTCCAGCGTTGCCGTGCCGCTCGTAACCAGAGCAGCCTCAGCCTGCCGGAGCAGGCGGTATGTCTGGCCGAAAACAATCTCCGTGTCCGCCCCGATATACCGACGGTAAAAAGAAGGGTCAATGCCCGGAGCTCCCGCCACCACATACTGATACTGGGGGAAGCTCTCGGCCGCCTTCACCATGCGAGGCAGATTATCCTTGATTTCCTGCTTCCGGCTGCCGGCCAGCAAGGCGATAATCGGCTTTCCGCCCAGTCCGTTGGCAGCCGTAAAGTCGGAAAAGCTTTCTTCCCCCTTCTCACGGAAAGCGGCCACGGCATCCACACACGGATTGCCCACGTAGGTAATGGGATAGTCATGCCTGCGGTAAAAATCCACTTCAAAGGGAAGTATGGAAAACATCCTGTCAACATCGCGTTTGATACTTTTAATACGATATTCTTTCCACGCCCAAATCTTGGGCGAGATATAATAAAAAACGGGGATGTCCGTATGCCGCCTGACAAACTCCGCAATCTTCAGGTTGAAACCCGGGTAGTCAACCAGTATCAGCACATCAGGACGCCACGCCTTGATGTCGCTTTTGCAGTCGTCCATGCTGCGGAAAATCGTGCGAAGGTGCAGCAATACGGGAATAAAGCCCATGTAAGCCAAATCCTTGTAATGCCTTACGCGCGTACCTCCCACTCCGGCCATCAGGTCACCGCCGAAGAAACGGAATTCCGCTCCCGCATCTTCCTTCCTTATCGCCTTCATCAGATTGGAGGCATGCAGGTCGCCGGATGCCTCTCCCACTATCAGATAATATTTCATACCTCCCAGTTCCAGCGGTTCAACGTATCAATCAGAGCGTATGCCGTCATATCTATCTGCGTGGGAGTTATGGCCACATAGCCGTTTGCAAGCGCCCAACGGTCGGAATCCTCCGCATCCGGCTCGTCATTGCGGAAGCTGCCCGTCAGCCAATAGCACTTCCCGCCCCGCGGATTGTCGATGACAGCAAATTCCTGAGTCCACACCCCGGCCGTCTGACGGCATACACGGACGCCCTTCATACGCTCCACATCGGGAAAGTTTACGTTCAGACAGGTGCCGGCAGGCAGCCCCTCCGCCAAGACCTGCTCCGTAATGCGGCGAACATAGGGCAATACCGCCGAAAAGTCAGCATCGGCGGCATGGTTGCACAGCGAAAAGCCTACAGAAGGAATCTTCTTCAGACACCCTTCAATGACCACTCCCATCGTTCCCGAATAATGAACGTTGACTGAAGAATTGTCGCCATGATTTATCCCGCCTATAACCATGTCCGGAGTGCGGGGCACAAGCGAGTGAAGAGCCAGTTTGACACAGTCTACCGGAGTCCCGCTACATTTATACAGGACAATCCCCGGCTTCTGCTCCACCAGAACAGCACGCAAGGGATTTTCGGAGGTGATGGAACCGGACGATCCGGACCGAGGCCCGTCTGGAGCGACAACCATCAAATCGGCCAACGGGCATAATGTACGTATCAGCTCACGGAGTCCCTTTGCATTGACCCCATCATCGTTGGAGAGAAGTAAAAGCGGCCTTTGTCTTGTCATACATTTATATATTTACTCAAATTAGTATCCATGAAGCAAACCGCCCGTAAAGTTACAACAAATCTTAATCTTCCCAAACCGAATGCCGCATTTAACGAGAATTGTAATATCTTTGCGATGCGAAGTTATTAACAAAAGGTGCGACTTATCAACATCTTGGCCAAAGTCATCACTGTTTTTTAGGTACTGTCGCCAATTATTAGTTATTTCGCAATCAGAATAACACTGATTAATATGGGAAAAATTATTGCTTTAGCCAATCAAAAAGGTGGCGTCGGCAAAACGACAACTACTATTAACCTGGCCGCCTCACTGGCCACTCTCGAAAAAAAAGTATTGGTAGTCGATGCTGATCCGCAAGCAAATGCTTCCTCCGGATTGGGCGTAGACATAAAAAGTATTGACTGCTCTATTTATGAATGCTTGATCAATCAGTCTGATATCCGCGAAGCAATCTATACGACCGATATCGACGGATTAGACATCATCCCTTCCCACATCGATTTGGTCGGGGCAGAAATCGAGATGCTCAACCTTGAGAACCGGGAAAAGATAATGAAACAGGCACTGGAACCGATGAAAAGCGAGTACGACTATATCCTGATAGACTGTTCGCCCTCACTGGGACTGATTACCATCAACGCACTGACAGCGGCCGACTCTGTCATTATTCCGGTGCAGTGCGAATACTTTGCACTGGAAGGCATCAGCAAACTGCTGAACACAATAAAGATTATAAAGACAAAGCTGAACCCGTCTCTTGAAATAGAAGGATTCCTGCTGACGATGTTCGACTCACGCCTGCGTCTGGCCAACCAGATTTACGACGAAGTGAAGCGGCATTTTCAAGAACTGGTGTTCAAAACCATCATTCAGCGCAATGTAAAGCTGAGCGAAGCCCCGAGCCACGGAATCCCCGCCATCCTTTATGACGCGGAATCCACCGGAGCAAAAAACCATCTGGCTCTGGCCAATGAAATTATAAACCGAAACAGTAAGTAAAAGTATGGCAGTACAGAAAAAATTTGCATTAGGCAGAGGACTCGACGCACTGATTTCGAACGAAGAGGTAAAGACTTCCGGCTCTTCGTCTATCAACGAAATCGAGCTGAGCAAGATTTCAATCAACCCGAACCAACCACGCCGTGACTTCGATCCCATAGCCTTGCAGGAACTTGCTGACTCTATCGCTGAAATAGGTATCATCCAGCCTATCACATTGCGCAAGCTGAACGATGACGCCTACCAGATCATAGCGGGCGAACGCCGTTACCGTGCCTCTGTCCAGGCCGGTCTGAAGACCATTCCGGCCTATATCCGCACCGCAGACGATGAGAATGTAATGGAGATGGCCCTCATAGAAAACATCCAGCGCGAGGACTTGAACTCTCTGGAGATAGCGCTCGCCTATCAGCATCTCATCGAACAATACGGCCTGACCCAAGAACGCCTGAGCGAACGCATCGGCAAAAAGCGCACGACAGTCGCCAACTATCTCCGGCTGCTGAAGCTCCCCGCAACGATACAGGTGGCTTTAAAAAATAAAGAAATAGACATGGGGCATGCACGTGCCTTGCTGGCTTTAGACGACCCGAAGACCCAAATCCGTATCTTCAACGAAATTTTGTCGCAAGGCTACTCCGTAAGAAAAGTGGAAGAGATTGTCAAGGCTTTGTCCAGTGGAGAGAGTGTGGAATCGGGAGGGAAACGGATCAATCCGAAAGGAGCCAAGTTGTCTGAGGAATATTCCATGCTGCAAAATCACCTGTGCAGCTTTTTCGGAGCAAAGGTACAGCTGTCGTGCAGCGCGAAAGGAAAAGGAAAAATCAGCATTCCTTTCAACAGTGAAGCCGACCTGGAACGAATCATGGAAATATTAGACTCGCTGAAGCAAAACGAATAAAAAGAAAGAAATTGAGATTACATACTTTTACATACTTTTTATCCTTATTGCTGCTCGCAGGAATGTTGTTTTCCACACAATCTGAAGCCTACGCCCAACGGGCTCTCAAACGGCGCAGCGGATTGCTGGGCACCGATTCCATCCGTATGCAAAATCGGGCGGACAGTCTCGCTCTGATGGATACTATCGGGTCGGAGCGCGACCGCCATCAGAAAATCGAGGCTTTGGAAGCGCCGGTTGACACCGCAAGACTGGCCCGACAAAACGATTCCATCCAGCAAACCGTACCTCCAGCGGAGCCCAAAAAGCGTTGGATACCTGATTCCAACAAGTCTGTATGGCTCGGACTCGTTATCCCGGGGGCAGGACAAATCTATAACCGGAAATACTGGAAGCTTCCGATTGTCTACGGGGGATTTGTTGGATGTGCCTATGCACTGACATGGAACAGTAAAATGTACAAGGATTATTCGCAGGCTTATCAGGACATAATGAGCAACAATCCCAACAACGACAGTTACATGGATTTCGTAGGGGCAGGAAAGACTAAAGAAGATGTACAGAACAATCTTGAATGGTATCAGGAGTCTTTCCGCTCGCGAAAAGATTTGTATCGCCGCCAACGGGATTTGAGCATATTCGCCTTTATCGGCGTTTACCTGCTTTCCGTCATCGATGCCTATGTGGATGCGGAGCTTTCAGACTTCGACATATCGAAAGATTTGGGAATGAAATTAGAACCTACTATATTTAACGACGTTTACCGCCACCGCCCGCAAGGAGTCGGATTACAGTGCAACATCAAATTTTAAGACTACATGAAGAAATTTGCCATCAGTTTATTGACCATTCTAAGCGCAACCGCTCTCTCTGCACAAGACAACAATATCGTGCAGAGTATAACCGTCCAGTCGTCTACCGGTGAAGAGCAAGTCATTGACCTGCCGGAAGGGATGCTTTCCGAAACCGACAGCCTGTATCTGGACTGGATTTCCAAGCATTATATTACACCAAACGAAAACTGTACCATGACAACGGCCAATCCCAACGTAAGCGACTCCCTATATATCGACCGCCTACAGCGGATTCCTGCCATTATCGAGATGCCTTTCAATGATATTGTCAAGAAATTCATCGAAATGTATGCCACACGTTTGCGGCAGAAAGTGTCATTCATGCTGAGTGCCAACAATCTTTATATGCCCATCTTCGAGGAAGCACTCGACTTGTACGACCTTCCTCTCGAGCTGAAATATCTTCCCGTCATCGAGTCAGGACTAAACCCGACGGCCACTTCACGCCAAGGAGCAACGGGACTGTGGCAGTTCATGCTGCGCACCGGCAAGATATACGGCCTGCAAGCAACAACTTTGGTAGACGAAAGACGGGATCCGGTAAAGGCTACCCGCGCCGCAGCCCGATATCTGAAAGATCTGTATGACATCTACCACGACTGGAACCTTGTATTGGCAGCATACAACTGCGGCCCCGGAACCATCAACAAGGCTATCCGGCGCGCAGGAGGTGAAAAAGACTTCTGGACGCTCTACAACTATCTGCCTAAAGAAACACGCGGCTACGTTCCCGCATTCATTGCCGCAAACTATATCATGACCTACTACTGCGAACACAACATCAGCCCGATGAACATGACCATGCCCGAAAGCACGGATACAGTCCATATTTCACGTTCGTTGAATCTAAACCAGATAGCAGAAGTATGCAAAATAGATATTGACCAACTGCGCGCACTGAATCCTGAATACAAGAAAGACATCATCCCCGGCAATGAAAAGCCTTATGCACTCCGTCTGCCGACCAATATGATGAGCTGCTTTATCGACCATGAGGACAGCATCTACAATTACAAGCCCGAAATCTACCAAAAGCGCCGCACGACGGTGGCCGTACAAGATATCCCTGCCAGCAAGGCCGTATACCACCGCATCCGCAACGGGGAGACTTTGGGAGGAATCGCACAACGCTATGGTGTAAGCGTAAGCCAACTGCGACGCCTGAACGGAATAAAGGGAAGCAATATCCGTGCAGGAAAATCACTTCGAATCCGTTAAAAGATAAGCATAACCTTGCATATTTCTTAATTTTCCCTATTTTTGCATTATTGATTCAGAAAAAGGGAGAGAATATGACGGACGACGAGAAACTTACACAGGAACAGGCGGACGAGAAACAAATAAACGAAGCCTTTCAAGAATTGCTTGACAGGTATCTGGAAAGCCGGCACCGCAAAAAAGTTGAAATAATAACCAAGGCATTCAACTTTGCCAAACAGGCTCATAAAGGAGTGCGGAGACGCTCCGGAGAGCCTTATATACTGCATCCGATCGCTGTAGCGCGAATTGCCTGCTGCGAAATCGGACTGGGATCCACATCCATCTGTTCCGCCCTGCTCCATGATGTGGTAGAAGACACGGACTATACCGTGGAAGATATAGAGAATCTGTTCGGCTCGAAAATCGCCCAAATCGTCGACGGCCTGACCAAAATATCGGGAGGAATCTTTGGAGACCGCGCTTCTGCCCAAGCAGAAAATTTCAAGAAGCTGTTGCTGACGATGAATGACGATATCCGAGTCATCCTTATCAAGATAGCAGACCGGCTTCATAATATGCGCACTCTCGGCTCCATGCTGCCGAGCAAGCAGTATAAGATAGCGGGAGAAACACTTTATATCTATGCTCCTCTGGCCAACCGGTTAGGACTGAACCGCATCAAGACCGAACTGGAAGATTTAAGTTTCAAGTACGAACATCCGGAAACCTATCAGCAGATACACGCCAAGTTAGAGGCAACCCAGGCTGAACGCGACAGCGTATTCGAAGAATTTACGGCTCCAATCCGTGCGCAGTTAGACAAGATGGGAATCCCCTACCGCATTCTGGCACGCATTAAGTCTCCTTATTCCATCTGGAACAAGATGCAGAACAAGCATATCACCTTCGAAGAGATTTATGATATCCTGGCCGTGCGCATCATATTCACGCCACGCAATGAAGAGGAAGAGCTGAACGACTGTTTCGACATTTATGTCGCCATATCCAAAATATACAAGCCGCACCCCGACCGCCTGCGCGACTGGGTAAGCCACCCCAAAGCCAACGGATATCAGGCTCTTCACGTTACATTGATGAGCAACAAGGGACAATGGATAGAAGTGCAAATCCGAAGCGAGCGCATGAATGATGTGGCCGAGCAGGGATTTGCCGCCCATTGGAAGTATAAAGAAGGAGGAGGAAGCGAAGACGAAGGTGAATTAAGCAAATGGCTGAAGACCATCAAGGAAATACTGGATGACCCGCAGCCCGATGCACTCGACTTCCTCGACACAATCAAGCTGAACCTTTTCGCTTCAGAAATATTCGTCTTCACCCCCAAAGGAGAAATCAAGACCATGCCGCAAAACTGTACGGCACTAGACTTTGCCTTTTCCATCCATACTTTCTTGGGCAGTCACTGCATCGGAGCAAAAGTAAACCATAAGCTTGTGCCGCTAAGCCATAAGCTGCAAAGCGGCGACCAAGTGGAAATCCTGACATCCAAATCGCAGAAAGTGCAGCCGACATGGATAAACTTCGCCACTACGGCCAAGGCCAAAGCCAAGATATTGTCCATCCTAAAGCGCGAACGCCGGGAATACCAACAACAAGGAGAGGATATGCTGCATGATTTCCTGCAACAGGAAGGCTTTGAGGCAACGGATGAAAACATCGCAAAGCTATGCAAGCTGCACGAAGTCAAGTCGGCCGAGGAACTGAACTATAAAATCGGGCAGAAAGTCATTGTATTGGGAGATTCTGACCGCAATGAACTGAAAGAGAAACCCTCGCCCACCAGCTGGAAGAAATATATAAGCTTCGCTTTCGGAGCCAACAAGGCCAAGCCGCAGACACCGTCTGCCGAAACGCCCGCACCTGATATCGACAAAAAGAAGATTGTCAAACTCACGCCGGACGCCATTCAGAAAAACTATATCATAGCGGACTGCTGCAAGCCTATTCCGGGCGATGATGTGCTGGGATACATTGATGACAACAACCGCATCATCATACACAAGCGACAATGCCCGATAGCGGCACAGCTTAAGACAAGTTTCGGAAACCGTCTGCTCGCTGTGCAATGGGAAACAGGAAAGGCTTTGAACTTTCCGGTCAATGTCTATGTAAAGGGCATCGATACCATCGGGATATTGAATCAGGTGACGGAAATCATTTCGCAGCAGCTTAATGTAAACATCCACAAGCTGACGATTGAATCGAACGACGGAATCTTTGAAGGGCGCATCCAGCTGTACGTTCACGATGTGGACGATGTCAACACCATCTGTTCAAAACTGAAGAAGATAGAGAATCTGAAGAAGGTTACCCGCATCGAGAATTTCGATGACCAGATAACCGACTAAGTTCGTCCCGGAAAAAGACTTTATCCAAGCTCCATACCACCCAGGCACAGACTCCCCAAAAGTCTGTGCCTGCTTTTTCCGCCCCTGCGCAAAGGCAAAGGCACAAAGGCCACCCGTCAGCGGGAGGATTTGCCGCCGGCGGATCCATCCTTCGCCTCTTCATGCGGAATGCGGAAAGCCGTATAAAGTTCAAGAAAAGCGGCTACAGTGAGACAGAGAATCCATTCGTTATGATGCCATATCAGCATCATAACTCCCGCCACGATGAGCAGCATGGCACCGAGAAGCTGCTGGCGGCGCAAACGCCGGACTACAAAGCTGGCATTCCCGCTTCCAGACACCATCTGGACATATGCCACCAGCACCGCCCCCACCAGATAAACAAAAGGAGCGGCAGGAAACAGAAAAAACTGAAGCACCAGCCCCACAAACAGAAGGGCGGCTCCCGAAAAACCTAAAACATCAATGCGACGGAATCTCATTTCAAATCTTCTTCAAATATATAGATATCCTCATTTTCCTTTTTCATCAGATACTTTTCGCGCGCCACCTTCTCCAGAGCCTCCTTGTTCGAAGTTATCTCCTTCAGCATCCGGCTGTCTTCTTCATACTGCCTGCGATAGTGTTCAATCTCTGCATTCAGACGATTTATCTCACGCTTATGCGCGAAACGCCGTATCAGGCTGTTTTCATCCACCACACCAATCACCAGCAAGAATATGCCGCAAGTGACCCAGTACTTATACCGGCCGATAAAAAGCCATATTTCCTTTAACTTTACCATAAAGACTTACCCTCTGTTACCTTGGGCAAAGATAAGAACATTTTCGGTACGGTTCTTCTTTTTTACCGGGAAAACTGCAAAGTCACAGTCTTGTTCCGGCTGTCTCTACGGGAATCGCCCGGATTTTCTCCCTGACAAAAACCGGAGACCACCGCAATGAAAGCCAGGCTTTATCATGACAATATCCATGCGCTTTCCCCACATATTCCGTTTCCGTTTAATTCTTTCTCGTTTTCAGTCCCAAATTCCGGCTATTTCCCTATATTTGCATATCATTAAACAGACACTGACAATGGAGGAGAACTATATCGTATCGGCACGCAAATACCGCCCCGCCACTTTCGACACCGTAGTAGGCCAGCGAGCATTGACCACAACCCTGAAGAATGCCATAGCCAGCCACAAGCTGGCTCATGCCTATCTGTTCTGCGGGCCGCGCGGAGTGGGGAAAACGACCTGTGCACGCATTTTTGCCAAGACCATCAACTGTCTGCATCCCACGGCCGAAGGGGAGGCATGCAACGAATGCGAATCGTGTGTGGCCTTCAACGAACAGCGTTCCTATAATATCCACGAACTGGATGCCGCCTCAAACAACTCGGTGGAAGACATCCGCTCGCTCATCGAGCAGGTGCGCATACCGCCCCAGATAGGCAAATACAAGGTTTATATCATCGACGAGGTGCACATGCTCTCGCAAGCCGCGTTCAACGCCTTCCTGAAAACACTGGAGGAACCGCCGCGGCACGCCATCTTCATACTGGCCACAACGGAAAAGCACAAGATACTGCCTACCATTCTGAGCCGGTGCCAGATATACGACTTCAACAGAATCGGCGTAAACGATATGGTGGAACATCTTGAAAAGGTGGCACGAAACGAAAATATCGCCTGTGAACCCGAAGCTCTGACCGTCATCGCCCAGAAGGCAGACGGCGGCATGCGCGACGCACTCTCCATCTTCGACCAGGTGGCGAGCTTCACCAACGGGAACATCACCTATCAAAGCGTGATAAACAATCTGAATGTGCTGGACTATGAATATTATTTCCGCCTCACCGACTGCTTTCTCGCCAACCGGATAACAGAGTGTCTGCTCATCTTCAACGAGGTATTGCAGAAGGGATTCGACGGCAATCATTTCATAACCGGCCTCAGTTCACACTTCCGCGACCTGCTCGTCAGCCGCGATGCCGCCACCCTGCCCCTGCTTGAAGTAGGCGCCTCCATCCGTGAACGCTACCGCACGCAGGCCCAGCAATGCAGTCCGCAGTTTCTCTACCGGGCAATGAAGCTTTGCAACAACTGCGACCTCAACTACCGCCAGAGCAAGAACAAGCGTCTGCTTGTCGAACTGACGCTCATCGAGGTAGCCCAACTCACAGCCGATACGGACGACACCCCTGAGGGGCATAGCCCCAAAAAAGTATTGAAACCCATATTCAGCCAGATGCAGGCTGACTCTACGGCCCAGCCGCAGCAGTCTGCAGACAAGACAGGGGTTGCACCCGCCGCACAACCTGCTCCGCAGCCCGCCACCGCGCGTCAGGCCGCACCCGCACGCCCTGCCTTCATGACACAGACCGACGCAACGAAAAAAGCACCGGTAATGAAAGCCGGAAGCATCGGCATATCGATTCGCCATCCGCATACCGAAACGGCGGCCTCCCCACCCCAACCGGCAGAAAAGCCTGCCGAAACGACAGCAGCGGCAGAACAATGGGAAGACTACATCATCAACGAACGAGACCTTGACTATTATTGGAGAGAATTTGCGGCACGGCTGCCAAAAGAAGAGACCGCCAACGCCGGACGGATGATGAACATGCATCCGCATCTGCTGAAAGACCAAACGACATTCGAGATTGTTGTAGACAACGAAATGGTGCAGAAATACATGCAGCAGCTCACTCCGCAAATAGAGCAGCACCTGCGCGGGCAGCTGCACAACCGCAAGATAAAGATGACGCTCCGCGTAAGTGCGCCCGGAGAACAGGTGCGCGCCTACAGTCATGCCGAACGCTTCGCCATGATGAGCAAGAAGAACCCGAAGCTTCTCAAGCTGAGAGACACCTTCAGTCTGGAACTCTCGTAGCATACCTGCCGGAAAATCCGGCGGAAACAAGGTCATGCGTCCGCTCCGGATTACCGGACGGGCGCATGGCCTTGCTGTCTGTCCTTCCGCTCCGGATGACGCAAACGATAATCCGCCCACCTGTCATACTGCTCGGGCGAAAGAATCTTTTTCAGCTTCTTGGCATTCTTTTCCCTTTGCTTCTCCAGCTTCCCATGCAGGTCTTCTCCGGCAGAAGGCATAGGCGGACGCTTTCCCATATCCATCCCACCAGGGAATCCACCCGGAGGCGGCGGGGGAAATCCGGAACCTTCCGGACGGCGGTTAGGGAAAGGAAAATCTCCTGCCTTTCCCCGCAGATGCCTTACCTCCATTTCAGCGATCAGTTTCTGCTCTTTCAAAAACAATTTATAAACCTTCTTGTATTGCTTGTCCGTCAGTTGCAGTTCATGCTGCATTTCATCCGTCAGGCGTTCCGCCTCACGCTCAGGATTAATTACCGGAGGACGCTTCATCGGCTTCTCTTGCGGCGGAAACATATCAGGAACATTCTGGCTGCAAACGCCTGCTGGAATGAACAACATACTAACAAAGATATATCTGAACATGGCTTTCATACGGCATTACTGTTTTTATTGTCTGGTGCAAATAAACAACCGCTCCGCCACATCTAAAAATAAATTCGACCAAACAGGCTCTTTTACCGATAAAACAAGTCCTCACACCCACATCTCCACAAACGTACATCACAACCGACCTGTCCCCAAAAACGTTCCGGCATTCAGACAACAGACATCCTATTTTTACTGATACGGTTCGTCCCGATAAAGACGAACGCCGGAAGGATGCTTCCTGCCGGTGCAAGCGCGTTGTCCGGCAGATTGCATTTGTAAAGCGAATTCCTATTGTTTCTTAGAGAAGCCCAGATGATACAGACATTCATCTTGTAATGTCCGTCCGATTCAAGACAACCTGCAAACCGAGAACAAGGAAGTTTCAGATACCTTTTGTCAAAGAACTCGCTTGTTTTCATGACAATTGTTAATGTAATAAAAAATGTAATTACGCCATTAAACTTTTCACTGCGGTCTGACTCTAACAGAGGAATTATAATTTATTTAGTAATATGAAAAACAACAGAAGTATTCTATGGGCGATTGGGCTTATGGCAGCGTCTTTTTCACAAGCACAAGACCTGAAGCTGAACGACAGCTGCTATTTTGAGAGACAAGGAGTAAATGTATTGGTATTCAGCAACAGCTTCAATGGCGGCTTCAATGACGAGAAAAACTCAGGCATTGAGATTATCCAGCATGGCATCCGATCCATTCAAGGCGGTGCCGTCCGACTGAACAATACGCCCGAACAATGGGACTTGGTTCCGGAAATGACTTACCGAAAGGTAAACCGCGAGCAAGAAAGCATCGAAGTGGGCCTGCGATATGAGGACTATGATTTCGACAGCCGCATTGTGGTTACCGCCAAAGGGAAAGCGGTAGAGATAGCCGTCTGGCTCGACAAGCCTGTCCCTGAAAAGCTCGTCGGCAACGCCGGTCTGAATCTGGAATTCCTTCCTTCAAGATATTGGCTTAAGACATTCACGATGGATGGTCGGCTGAACCGCTTTCCGCGTTATGCCACCAGCCAGACCGTTGCCCGGCCCAACAGCGAGAAGCCGCGGCAGTTTAAGGGTTTCAAGACTTACGACGACAGAGGCACAGGACGCTTTGTCGATCCTCTTCCCCTTGAAACGGGACACAGCATCACGATGGCGATGGATGACCAGGAGCGCATGATCAGCATCCATAGCGACGATGCCGAACTGAAGCTTTACGACGGCCGCATGCTGGCACAGAATGGTTGGTTCGTGCTTCGCAGCATCCTGCCCGAAGGCAAGACAGGCAAGGTAGTAAGTTGGACGGTAGAGCCTCATGCCATTGAGGGATGGATCAGAAAGCCTAATATCGGATTCTGCCAGGTGGGTTACACGCCAGACCAACCGAAAGTAAGTGTCATCGAATTAGACAAGAATGATTCGCCTAAAGCAACCGCTTCGCTGATGCGTATCAATGAAGACGGAACAGTGTCAAAAGCTTACGAAGGAAAGGTCGACACATGGGGATCTTATTATAAATACAACTATGCAAAGTTCGACTTCTCGGATGTAAAGGCTCCGGGCATTTACTATATTCAGTATGATACCGTAAAGACCAACAATTTCTTGATTGATCCGCATGTGTACGACAAGATTACTGATGCCACTACGGATGTATGGGTACCCATTCACATGAATCACATGTTTGTAAACGAAGGATACCGCGTATGGCATGGAGAGCCGTTCAAGGAAGGATACCTGCAGGCTCCGCCGAGCGATCATTTCGACCTGCACTATCAAGGGCCTACAACCGACACAAAGTACAAGCCTTTGGAGCTAATTCCGGGATTGAATGTCGGCGGTTTCTTTGATGCCGGAGATTTCGACATAGAAACAGGAGCAAACATCAATGTGGTGGAGAATCTGATTCGTGCATGGGAGCTTTTCGAACCTTCGCGGGATGAAACTTTCGTAAGTGAAGAGCAGCGTTACGTTGACCTGCATCGCCCGGACGGAACACCCGACATCCTGCAATACATAGAACACGGTGTACTTAATCTCGTGGCACAGGCAGAACAGATTGGGCACATGGCTTCCACACTGTCTAACTCTGTGCTCGACAACTACCATCACTTGGGAGATGCTGCGTCCATTACTGACGGATTGCACTATGACCCTTCACTCAAACCTTATGAAGTGTCGGAAGACGGAAAACGGAGCGGTACTCCCGACGATATGTGGGCCTTTACGACTCGCAATCCCCGACTCGACATGCGTGCCGCAACGATGTTTGCCGCAGCTGCCCATGCACTGAAAGGCTATAATGACAATCTGGCAGAACGGGCACTGAAGCAATCGAAACGTTTAATGAAAGAAGCCGAAGAGATCTTGAGCAAGCGCGCAGAATCTGAAGGGAGTGGCGCTCGCATGAGAATGGGAGGCATAGCCGCAACGAACTTACAACTTTATGCCGCCACTCAGGAAAAAGGATATTTGGATGTGTTCAAAAAGGAAATCTGGAACGAGTTAGACCGGAATTTAGAATTCACTCTTCAGACCGCACTCGATGCCATACCTTACATGAACGAAGACTACCGCAACAAACTGCGTCCTTATGTAGAGAAATACGCGCAATATATTCGGGACTTCGACCGCCAAAATCCATACGGCGTACCCATCGGCGTGGGCAACTGGGCAGGAATCGGTTCGTTGCTCAGCTTCGGAACCACAGTATGCTTTGCACATATCTACTATCCCGACATCGTAATAAAGGATGAAGTATACCGCGCCGCCAACTGGCTCTTCGGATGCCATCCTTACCACAACTATTCGCTTGTTGCGGCCGTAGGAGCCGCCCGTCCGAAATTGGTGTTCTACGGAAACAACCGTGCCGACTTTTCGTTCATACCGGGCAATGTAGCCCCTGGGGTACTTTTCCGCAAGCCCGACCACTTTGAAAACTTCGATGACTGGCCTTTCCTTTGGGGACAGAATGAAGGAACAATTGCCGGCAACACGCAATATATCATCTTCGGATCGGCTCTCAAGCATATTGTGAAAGATTCGCAAGAGAAAAAATAACCGCATTTGCTTTGCCGGAACGACATCGGCTAAAAACAGGAAGCAAACATAAAGCAAAGAGATTTGCTGCAAAAAGGGAAAAAGCCACTGAAAAATCAGTGGCTTTTTCCTTGATTCCGGTGATCCGCTTGGGGCTCGAACCCAAGACCCCAACATTAAAAGTGTTGTGCTCTACCTGCTGAGCTAGCGAATCAAACCTGCTTTTGCATTCATCTCTGATTGCGGGTGCAAAGGTAGGGGCTTTTCTTCAATCCGCCAAATATTTCGCTCTGTTTTTCAGACGAACAAATTCCATTTGTCTCTAATCAGACCGGAAGATACTCCGGGCAAAATCAATTTTCATCCTTTCCTTCTTCATTTTTCCCCGCATCAGAAGAAGACAAGAATGTAAGGTTTCCTTTCCGTATGAACCTTTGATAATAAGACAGCAGCAGGGTCGTGCAAGGAAGAGCGATAATCATACCCAGCATTCCCATAAGCGACCCCCATACAGACAAAGACAAAAGAATGATGGCCGGATTCAATCCCGTAATCTTCCCCATTATTTTAGGGACAAGATAACCGTCCTGAATCAGCTGGACTACAGCAAATACCAGCAAGGCCAGTCCTAAAATCCACCAGAAGTTTTCTCCCGTATCCGCTGCCTTCAGCAAAGCCAGGAGGACTGTCGGGATAAAGCCTATAATTTGCAGATAAGGAACCATATTCAGCAAGCCGATAAACAGCCCTAACCCGATTGCCAAAGGAAAGTCTATAATCAAAAAGCCGATGCAGAACAATATCCCGACGCAGAATGCCACCAAAGCCTGCCCCCGGAAGTACTGGTTCATGCTGTCCTTTATATCCGTCATGATCTGCAATGCGGGAGTGCGGTATTTCATCGGAAGCAGATTCATCCATCCGTTGGCTATCTGCTCATAGTCCAACAGGATAAAGAACAAATACAGCAGCATGATAAATGCCGTAACCACTGTCACTATGATATTATACGAAGTCGAGAGCAAACTCCACATCTGAGGAACCAACTTGCGGAACAGGCTCACTACGTTTTCCATATTCAGAGTTTCCTTCAACCATACATAGTCTATGTTTTCCTGAACGAACCGGGTAATGGCATTGGGTATGGAAGACATGGCCTCTCCCTCCCTAAAATACACTTCCAGAAGGTGCTTCAGCTTGACGCACTCTTCAATCATGGGAGGGACAAGCAGGCAAAAAGCCCCCACCCCTATCACCGCCAACGTTGCCATTACAGCAAAGATGGCTACCACACGACTGCGTATCCGAAGCCGGTTCTGATAAAAGACAACAATGGGATATATCAAGTAGGCAATAAGCCACGCTATAAAGAAGGGAAGCAACACCCCACTCAGTCTGTCTAAAAGATAAAGGATGGCAATGATGACGGCTCCACTCAATATTCCGCGGATAAAGCTGTCGAAAGTGATTTTCTTTTGGGGCAACATACCGTTCTAACTGTTTTTGTTTCTTGGTCATACAAATATAACACTTGTGCCTTGAATAGACACACGATTTATACATTTATTTTAATAAAAAGAAAAGGCTCAGACAATTATGCCGAGCCTTTCCCTTAACCGAAGAAACGATATTTCTTTACTTTTTGTCCAACACAACCAACTCCTGGCCGTTTTCGTCGGACAGCACCAGCATGCCATCTTCGTCAAAACCAAAACTGCGCACATTGCCAAGCGCATCCAACACCTTCCGTTCCGTTTCCATATCCGGACATGCCATCATGGTAGAAATCATCTGTGTAAATTGTATGGAATTCGGATTTCCCTCTTCCTGACTGAATCCACCGTTCACTACATTGCAGCCTGCATTACCGTGAACGCGTTTTCCGGCAACATCGAAAGCAAGGAAAGGCACATTTTCCATTTGTCCCAATTCCGTTCCGCTCACCGAGACAATATTCCATTCCCCGTTCAAATCTTCCACCGAGACTTGCGGACGCTGACGCTTCTCCAGCATCATGACCGTTTTGCCCTCAGCGTCATTCAGCGACAAGGAAGTCTTGTCCCCGCTGCAAGCCGTCACTTTTTCAAGGGCAGCAAGCACCTTCTGCTCTGTCTCCATATCCGGACACATCATCCGGGTAGCAGCCACAGAACCGAAATGAATCTTTCCCGGGCAGACAGAATCATATTCCAGACTTCCCATTATCCGGTTGCATCCGGCGTTACCGTAAAGACGCTTGGCATCCATGTCCAAACCCAGATACGGAACGCTCTCCGCCGTCACTTTCTCACCGTTTATTTCTACAATGTTCCATTCACCCGACAGGTCAGCTACCGAAACAGTCTTGTTTCCTGCTCCACAACTGCCCATCACCAATAAGACACCCACTGCTGCAATACTTAAAAAAAACTTTTTCATGCTTTATCAATTTTATTTTCACTTTATGTTTACAAAAATACGGATATATTCCGAATACTGCTTCCGGTTTGGAATTATTTGTTATCTTTGCACCAGAACGGTAACGTTTACCGGGCAATAAATGTTCAATATCTTATATAAATGAGTAAAGTATTAATCATTGGTGCAGGCGGCGTAGGGACCGTGGTTGCACACAAAGTGGCTCAACATCCTGAAGTCTTTACGGAAGTGATGATTGCAAGCCGTACCCAGTCTAAATGCGACGCGATTGTGAAGGCAATCGGCAATCCAAACATCAAGACCGCTAAGGTAGATGCAGACAATGTAGACGAACTGGTGGCTTTATTCAACAGCTTTAAACCCGAAATCGTTATTAACGTAGCGCTTCCATACCAGGATCTGACCATTATGGAGGCATGCTTGAAGTCCGGTGTCAACTATCTGGACACGGCAAACTATGAGCCGAAAGATGTGGCACACTTCGAATACAGTTGGCAATGGGCTTACAAAAAACGTTTTGAAGAAGCAGGTCTGACCGCCATCCTGGGATGCGGCTTCGATCCGGGCGTAAGCGGGATTTATACAGCCTATGCAGCCAAGCATCATTTCGATGAAATCCAGTATCTGGACATTGTAGACTGCAACGCAGGCAATCATCATAAAGCTTTTGCCACAAACTTCAATCCGGAAATCAACATTCGTGAAATCACTCAGAACGGACGTTATTATGAAAACGGCCAGTGGATTACCACAAAACCATTGGAGTTTCACAAAGACCTGACTTATCCCAACATCGGCCCGCGTGACTCTTACCTGCTGTATCACGAAGAGCTGGAGTCGCTTGTCAAGAACTTCCCGACCATTAAGCGCGCACGGTTCTGGATGACATTCGGACAAGAATACCTTACCCATCTGCGAGTAATTCAGGATATAGGTATGGCAAGCATCGAACCCATCAACTATAATGGCATGGAGATTGTCCCGCTGCAATTCCTGAAAGCTGTTCTGCCGAATCCGCAAGATTTGGGAGAGAACTACGAAGGGGAAACTTCTATCGGTTGCCGTATCCGCGGTATCAAAGACGGGAAAGAACATACATATTATGTATACAACAACTGTTCTCATCAGGCGGCTTACAAGGAAACGGGCATGCAGGGCGTAAGCTATACCACGGGAGTTCCGGCCATGATCGGCGCGATGATGTTCCTCAAGGGGCTGTGGAAACGGCCGGGAGTATGGAACGTGGAAGAGTTTGACCCCGATCCTTTCATGGAAGAACTGAACAAAAACGGCCTTCCCTGGCATGAAGTGTTCGACGGAGACTTGGAACTTTAATTTATATTCCTGATTTCTTAAATTCCAGATTATGAATATAGGCGACAAAGCTCCCGAAATATTGGGCCTGAACGAAAAAGGCGAAGAAATCCGCCTGAGCGACTATAAGGGAAGAAAGGTGGTTCTTTATTTTTACCCGAAAGACATGACCTCCGGATGCACGGCTCAGGCCTGTAATCTGCGCGACAACTACGACGCGCTCCGTCAGGCGGGCTATGAGGTAATAGGAGTGAGCATAAACGATGCGAAATCACACCAGAAATTCATTGAGAAAAACGCTCTTCCGTTTACCCTGATTGCCGATACCGACCTGAAACTGGTGCAGGAGTTCGGGGTATGGGGCGAAAAGAGCATGTGCGGGCGTAAATATATGGGCACGTTCCGCACCACATTCCTCATCAATGAAGAAGGTGTCATAGAGCGCATCATCTCCCCGAAAGAGGTAAAGACCAAAGACCATGCGGCACAAATCTTAAAATAACAGATACAGACTTTTTAGTATACGACTATATGGCGAAAAAAGACGAATTAGAGTTTGAAGGCGGAGTGGAAAACGCTTCGAAGCCCAATAACAGCGAGAAGCTTAAAGCGCTTCAGGCTGCTATGGACAAGATAGAAAAAAGTTTCGGCAAAGGTTCTATCATGAAAATGGGCGATAACCACGTGCAGGAAGTGGAGGTCATCCCGACGGGATCTATCGCACTGAACGCGGCTTTGGGCGTAGGAGGATACCCCAAGGGACGCATCATCGAAATCTACGGGCCGGAGTCTTCCGGAAAGACTACACTTGCCATCCACGCCATCGCCGAGGCACAAAAGGCAGGAGGCATTGCTGCGTTCATCGATGCGGAGCATGCTTTCGACCGTTTTTATGCGGCCAAACTTGGGGTGGACATTGACAATCTGTGGATTTCACAGCCGGACAACGGCGAGCAGGCCCTTGAAATAGCCGAGCAGCTTATCCGTTCTTCAGCGATTGACATTATCGTAATCGACTCGGTTGCCGCCCTGACTCCGAAAGCGGAGATTGAAGGCGACATGGGAGACAATAAGGTAGGTTTGCAGGCCCGCCTGATGTCGCAGGCTTTGCGCAAGCTTACGTCAGCCATCAGCAAGACCAACACCACCTGTATCTTCATCAACCAGCTGCGTGAAAAGATAGGCGTGATGTTCGGCAATCCCGAAACGACCACCGGAGGCAATGCTCTGAAGTTTTATGCCTCTGTCCGTCTGGATATCCGCAAGGGCCAGCCTATCAAGGACGGTGAAGATGTGATCGGAAACCAGACCCGCGTGAAAGTTGTAAAGAACAAAGTCGCTCCTCCGTTCCGCAAAGCCGAATTCGACATCATGTTCGGCGAGGGCATTTCACATAGCGGTGAAATCATCGACCTGGGTGCCGACTTGGGAATCATCAAGAAAAGTGGCTCGTGGTACAGCTACAACGACACGAAACTCGGACAAGGGCGTGATGCCGCCAAGCAATGCATTCAGGACAATCCCGAACTGGCTGAAGAGCTTGAGGGACTTATCTTCGCGGCACTAAAGGATAAAGAATAAATCTTTTTCCATACAATACGAGACAGGCGGCGATAATCTTGCAAACAAGGTTGTCGCCGCCTGTCTTTGTCCATAAAACGGACTTCAAGCCTGAACAACGCAGCGTTTCACCCCTGCACCGACCGAATCCGGCAAGGACAAAACAACCGTTCCACCGCATTGCAACCTGTCTTTCTTCCGCATCCTTTCACTGTGCCACCGCACAATTCGGGTCAAACATGCCTTTTGTCCGCTTATTTTCTTCATCAAAATTAGAATAAGCCAAAATATTCTCTTATATTTACTCCCTGAAAAAAGAAATGACTCCTAAGACACTGCTTTATGAAACCTTTGTATACATTTTTCATTGCATTAGGAAGCTGTCTTTTTGCGGCAGCTGCATTTGCACAAGACATTCCATACCGCTTCGCAACCCGCGCTGAAGCGCAGATGCTGATAACAGATATAGACGCTTATACAAGGAACTGGAACCAGTTTGATGTAGATGTGCGCTTGCAGAAACAAGAAGGAAGAAAATCGCAGCTGCTGACACTGGCCATGAATGAAACACGCAACTGGGCCGACAAGGACAAGGAAAAAGTGAACAGGGCCATGAAGGCCATCGCGGCGCAAATAGGGAAAAACAAGTTTGTCCTCCCTCTTCCCAAAGAGCTGGTACTGGTAAAGACTTCGATGAAAGAAGAAAACAATGTGCCGGGATATACACGCGAAAACTGGATTGCCATCGGAGAAAATGCGTTGAGCAATATGTCCGACGACAGTCTGCAGTGTCTTTTGTGTCATGAGATATTCCATATCCTGACGCGCACCGATGCAACTTTCAAGCGTGACATGTACAAAACAATAGGCTTTACTGTGCTCGACCGGGATATTCTCTTTCCTGCCGACATGATTGAAAGGCGCATATCCAATCCCGATGTCAGCCGTTATGACAGTTACGCGACCTTCACGATAGACGGGAACAGGCAAAACTGCACGATGATGATGTATACCGCGCGCCCTTATGCGGGAGGAAATCTTTCGGAATATGCCGAAGTGGGCCTCGTCCCATTGAATGAACAGTTCATCCCCCTACAATCAGACGGAAAGACGGTTATCTATCCGATAGAAAAGGCTGAAGACTTTCATGCCCTGACAGGGAAAAACACTTCCCATACGACCAGTCCCGAAGAGATACTGGCCGACAATTTCGCCTATACGGTACTGAACAAGGCCAATGTGCCCAATCCGGAAATCATTGAACAAATGCGAAAGATTCTGACCCGGAAGTAAGATTCACAATACTGCCCTGACAGTTTCCGGCAGATAGCTGCTACGGATTCGCCACTCCTGAGGATAAAGGTTATTTGCCCGGTTTCCGACATTTTTGGCAAATCCCAAGATGCGGTTCCGATTAGCCAATGCCACATATCCTTTAGGTACGGAAGCATCCAGGACAACGGCCTCTTTACGCAGATAGGCGATGGCCTGCTCATAATCCAGTTCCGCAACCGGAAAAGCATCAGGTCTCAGAGCCGTGCTCATAGCCAGCGAATGGGCCGGAAGCCAGTCTTTCCCTTTCTGTTCTGCCAATGTTATGCCTCCATGAAGCACATGAAGCGTGGACTGCAAACGTGCATAAAGGTCGTTATGCCTTGCCGGAAAAGCTTTTGCCACCCCATCGCCGACGGCGAACACGTATTCCTCATCCCGATTCACCCATTCCATCAAGGACTTTGGAAAAGGAACCGCCGGTTTTCTGTCTGCCGCCCGTTTTTTCTTTCCCGGCCTGAATGTCGGTTGACAAGTACCTTCACTGGTCTTGCGAAGAGCGGCAAGAAAGAATCCCTCACCCTTGACACGATGGGGAAGGAACCTATAGGCCGGAAGACCGGCTTCCACAAGATTTCCCCCAATCATCCAGTCTGTCTCCACCTGCAAAGGCAGCGGTTCCGCCCCAAGTTCCCGGGAAATCCAAGCCACATTGTCTTCATTCTCCTCACGATTGAAGGTGCAGGTGCTGTATACAAGCAGTCCGCCGGGCTTCAGGCAACCCCAGATATCACGCAGGATACGACGCTGACGCTGCCAACAAACGCCGACATTGTCTACACTCCATTCACTTATCGCCCCCTCATCCTTGCGGAACATCCCTTCGCCCGAACAGGGCACATCGGTCAAAATCACATCGAATGCAGATTCAAGTGAAGCAAAGTCGGCAGGATCATTGTTTGTCACCACCACCGAAGCGTTCCCCCACTTGATCAGGTTTTCCGCCAATACCTGCGAACGGGGACGAATCACTTCATTGGCCACCAACAGACTGCCTTCAGGCAGAACAGAACGAACAAGCGTAGACTTTCCGCCCGGGGCGGCACAAAGGTCGAGCACGGTCACCGGAGAATTTACATACTGGCGGAAGACCTGCGCCACGAACATCGACGACGCTTCTTGCACATAATAACAGCCGGCATGAAACAGGGGGTCGAAGGTAAATGCAGGACGCCCCGGCAGATACCATCCGTCTTTACACCAGGGAACAGGCGTTGCGCCCGGCGGCTCCACCGACCATTTGGCAGCGTTCACCCGGATACTGACCGGCGTTTCTTCACCCAATGCCGCGCATAAGGCATCACACTCTTTTTCCCCCATCAGTCGGCGGGTACGTTCTATAAAGTCAGCAGGCAGATTCATAAGTCACAATCAGTTTTTTCATTCATTCAAAGTTCCGCAATGCGGGCATACACCCTTTCTTCGCATCTTGGCGCCACAGGCTCCGCAGGCGTAAGGATACCGCGAAGCCCGGCGCAACCACCATACACATCCGCCCGTATAGACGGCGAAACAGAGATAAGCCAGATATATCCATGCATAAGTGAAGAATATATACAGGAAAATAGATACCGATGCCAGTCCGGAAAGATAGAAAAGAGCCACCTCCGCCCGCGTCTGATGGAATATATCGTCGACAAGAGCTATGCCAAACAACACAATAAGCCATACACAAAGCACGAAAAGCCCCAATACGAAAGGCTGTTCAAAGGGATTGAGGGAAGGAGCATAGTAATACCGCTGCCATATCTGCGGCATGAAGCTCTGCAAAGTGTTATAGAGAGTAGCGGCAAACACGAGCAGCCACGAAAGGATGACCGGGAACAGACTGTCAATATCATTGGCCCATACCAGCCTGAGCTGCTTGCGGCGGATGGCGCGGGCCACAGTCCAAAGAAAAAAGACTCCCAACACAATAAAAAAAGCAAGGGTACGACGGCTGCTGAACCAGTGGATTCCCTGCGATATGGGGTCGACGGGAACAATGTTTTCCAATAGCTTATGCTCCTGAATCCACCCCATTGTGGCCTGGTCGCGCGCTACCTTTACCCACAATGAATCAATCGAATCTTCCGGGTGAACGGCGCATTCGGCCACAACCAGTTCATCTCCCCGATATACGGCCAAGGAATCGGTAAACGGCAACTCGTGCAGCCACAGCGTATCTGCCGTTATCCGGAAATTACTGTTCAGGGCATACGGACGCACATCCGGAGCAGCCGGCAGTGAGTCGGCTTCCGCCCGGAGATTCCCATACAGCGGCTTTCCCTGATGACAGGCAGTGACACACAATACGGTCAGCAGCAACAGTGACAAGACTCTTATCGTGCGCATACTTACCCCTCCCTAACTTTCATTTGACAGGCTTTACAGTCAAATTCCAAGCGGAAACGCCGTCCGTCTCCACTTACCAGATAAAACGGTTCGCGGTAAGGCGAGCGCGTCTTATGGTATACGGGACACCACCCCATGCTGTAACGCAGACAATGGCGACAGAACATCAGCACCGCTTTCTCAGGCTGTTTCTTTTCAAATGCCGGTGCAATCCGCTCCACACCATGAGCCCGGTAGAATTTCTCCGCCTCATGATTCATCACGTTGCCCAGATAAGTCAGTTCACGCAACGGATAGGCATGAGAAGTTTCGGGCATACGGACAATTTCCTGCCTGTAACGGATGCGCCGCACCCGCAGCAACGCCTCGATGCCCCGGCGGCGCAGGTCGGCCACCTCGGACGAAGGGATAAACCAGCCGGATGACAAGCGGACTATAATATCGGCAGCTTCAAACGGTGTATTGCCCAACTTTCCCAATTGCAGGCGCAAAACATCCGTTTGGTCAGTACGAGCCTGCTCTTTGATGCGGGACAAAACGACACTTGCCCGCATCCCGTCTTCATCGTGCAAGGTAAGCGTGAAGCCGAAAGCATTCTCCTCCAATTCCATCCATATCCGGATGTGGCGTTCGCCGGACTTCCGCTGCATCCGGCGCTCAAACTCCTGGTCGTAGTTGCGGAACAAACGAGTGTGCGGCAAGACCTCCGGCATTTCTTGCGGAAAGAGTCTGTTGCCTTCCACACGGTTCACCCGGAATCCGCACAGCTTGCCCGACCGGTCTATATAGCACAGACCGTCGCCATTGGCAAACGGTTTCACGCCTGTCACCGCAAGCCAATTCCGTCCGAGTTCTTTCACCGTCCCCATTTCCTCCCCCAAAGATTTGGGAGTGTCGAACGACCAGATGTCTTTTCCCCTTCCATGCAGCAGGTAATCGGTGAATCCACGGCTGAAACTCTTGTCAAGCTGCGGGCGGAAATCAAGTCTTACTTCTCCTGACGAAGCGCAAACGTATTCTTTGCGCCGGGCAAACAGCTCGTCCAGCTTACGGCGGTAATAGGCGGTCACGTTCTTCACATACGATACATCCTTCAGCCGCCCTTCTATCTTGAGGGAAGTGACTCCGGCATCCAACAGTTCTTCCAGACTGTCACTGCGATTCATGTCTTTCAACGAGAGCAGATGCTTTCCGCGAACAATCTTCCGTCCGTCGGCATCCACCATATCGAAAGACAAACGGCAGAACTGTGCGCATTCACCGCGGTTCGCACTGCGTCCGTAACATGCCTGGCTGGCGTAGCACTGTCCACTGTAACTTACGCACAAGGCCCCATGGACAAAGACTTCGAGCTTCGCTTCGGGACAAGCCGTATGTATCCGGGCAATCTCGGCGACACTCAGTTCGCGGGCAAGAACCACCTGGCGGAATCCCGCCTGATAAAGAAAAGAAACCTTGTCGGCCGTGCGGTTATCCATCTGCGTGCTCGCGTGCAGCGGTATCGGCGGCAGATTCAGACGGGTAATCCCCATATCCTGCACGATGAGGGCATCCACCCCCATACGATACAAATCCCAGATCATCGCCTCCGTATCGGCCAGCTCATCGTCACGCAAGACGGTGTTCACCGTCACATAAATCCGTGCATTATAGATATGCGCATAGCGCACCAGTGCAGAAATGTCTTCCAACGAGTTCCCGGCAGCAGAACGCGCCCCGAACCGCGGCGCGCCTATATACACGGCATCCGCCCCATGGCGTATGGCCTCAAGTCCGCACTCCAGATTACGCGCCGGAGCCAACAGTTCAATCGGTCGTTTGTCGGTCATTATCTGATTTGATTGATGTCATAAGGGGTTTCCTGATATACATAATAGTTCAGCCAGTTGGCAAAAAGCAGATTGGCCACGCTGCGCCAACGCACTATAGGGCCTTTTTCCGGATTGCCTTCCCGGTAATAGTTCCTCGGCATCTCGATGGGAAGTCCTTTGCCCAGGTCGCGGCGGTATTCTCCATCGAGTGTATAGGGCGAATATTCCGAATGTCCGGTGACAAAGAACTCACGCCCGCCACGCGCCATCACGATATGAACTCCGGAGTCTGCCGACTCGGAGATGATTTGCAATGCCGAACATTTTTCTATATCCTCGCGGCGCACCTCCGTATGGCGGCTGTGGGGGACGAAGAACACATCATCAAACCCGCGGAATATGGGAAGCTGCTGGAAGCCCTCGCAAATATGATGTTCGAAAATGCCGAACATCTTTTTCTCCAAAGGATATTTGGGTATCCCATAATGATGATAAAGTCCTGCCTGAGCCGCCCAACAGATATAAAAGGTAGAAGTGACATGCGTACGAGTCCAATCGAAAATATCCTGAATCTCATGCCAGTAGTTCACCTCTTCAAAAGCCATCAGCTCTACGGGAGCGCCTGTGATTATCATGCCGTCGAACCGCTCGTGACGCATCAATTCAAAATCGCGGTAGAAGGCCCGCATGTGTTCGATGGGGGTATTCTTCGAAGTGTGACTTTTCAATTTCATGAAACTCACTTCAATCTGCAGCGGAGAATTGGAAAGCAGGCGGATAAGATCCGTCTCTGTCGTTATTTTGATGGGCATAAGATTGAGGATGACAATCTTCAACGGACGGATATCCTGCGTCGTAGCACGTGAATTGTCGATGACAAATATGTTTTCTTCTTTCAGCAGATCGATGGCCGGAAGGCGGTCGGGTAAATTAAGTGGCATATCAGTAGCTTCTTATCGGTTTTAATTCCAGGCAAAGATAACGAATTTATGGTGTGATTGCAAGACAATGCCTCCTTTATCATCCTGCGAAACGAAGCTTTCATGCCGTCGGAATCCTTTTATTCCGTTTCAAAAAAATTTTTCCGCCCGATAAAAAACTCACGGCCCACTTTCAGAAGCAGGGCCGTGAGTTTCCTGACCAGTGGCAGGCAAGTCTTACAGACGGTTTTTATAGACTGCCGCCATCAGCTTCTGGTACTGGTTTTCTATCTGCATATAGGCTTGCAGATTGCGGTATACGTTATCCGCCTCCACATAGAAGTCGATAATGGACAGCTGGCCTGCGCGTACCGCATCGTCGAGCAGACGAAGCGTCTTGTGCATCAGCACCACATCATAAGCTTCCATAGCCTCGCGCAACTGCTGCATTTCATTATACTGGCTTTGCACCTGCGCTTCCGCCTGCAGGCGGGCATCATCCAGCTGTAGTTGGGCGCTGATTGCCTGGGCGCGAGCTATCTTCGTCTTTCTCCGGTTAGAGAAAATGGGAAGGCTTCCCCCTACCAGAAATCCGTTGCTCTTCTCTCCCACGGATGTATTGCGCCGGTATCCCACCTCTAATTTGGGCAGCCAACTCTGGCGGTTTACTGTCAGTTCCTTATTTGCAGCGCGTGCAGCGGCATCTGCGGCAAGCAGGTCGGCATCCGATGCCATAATCTCATCATACAAGGCATTATAGTCACGTATCGGTTCCACCGCGGGATAAACATTTTCTGAAAACTCAATCGGCAGGTTCCCATTCATAGCCAAAAGCTGCTGCACGGCGGCACGGTGCGCGGCGTTGTTTTGCGCCACTTCGGTCTGCACGCTCATACGCTCCATCTTGATCTTGTTTACATCCAGCACATTCGCATCTCCCTTCGCGAGTCTTTCTTCAAACAACACGAGAAGCTCGTCCGCATTCTTCTTTCTCTGGGCAAGCAGCGCATTCTCCTGATTCAGACGGATAAGATCAAGGCAGAGATTTTTCGCCGCAAGAAGAATCTCCCGGCGGACTGCCTGCTGCTGCCGCTCTAAAGCCTCTTGCTGCAGTTTTCCGCTACGGCGGCGGGCTGCGTAGAGCGAGGGGAAATCAAACCCTTGAGTCACGACAAGTTCCGAACTGGCCATGCCATCAACGCCGCGGGCGAAGAAGGGACTGTATTCCACTGAGGGGTCTTCCAGATTATTCCGGTTCTGTATCTCCATTTTGGCAGCATCGGTCGTCTGCTGCTGAGCCTGAAGCGACTTGTTGTTACGCTCGATGCTACGCAGCACATCTTCGATAGTCTGCGCCTGCATACTGATAAAAAAAGCCGAGCAAAGGACTGTCAATATTGTTTTCATAGGCTATGCATCTTTTTTTTATGGTTCATCAATTCATAAACAATCGGAATAATGAAGGCGTTCAGGAAAGTAGAGGTAAGCAGCCCGCCCAAAATGACCTTCGCCATCGGGCTCTGTATCTCGTTTCCCGGCAGATCGCCGCGCAAGGCAAGCGGGATAAGTGCCAACGCCGACGACAAGGCGGTCATGAGGATAGGATTCAACCGGTCGAGCGACCCGTGGACAATGCTTTCCCGCAAGGCCATCCCCTGTTCGTCACGCAGGAGATTGTAGTGGCTGATAAGCAGCATCCCGTTGCGGGTAGCGATGCCAAACAGCGAAATGAAGCCGATAATGGCAGGTATGCTCAGTTCGCCCGTGGTCATCAACAGGGCAAAGACCCCTCCTATCAGAGCCAGAGGCAGGTTCAAGAGGATAATGCCGCTCTGCGAAGCGTTCTTGAACTGCATATAAAGCAGCAGGAAGATTACGACAATGCTCATGACGGAGGTAAGAAGCAGGGTACGGCTGGCCGCCTGCTCGCTTTCAAACTGTCCGCCATATTCAATATGGTATCCTTCCGGGAGCTTAATCTGATTTTCCACGCGACTCTGGATGTCGTTCACCACACTCCGCAGATCCCGCCCGCTCGTATTGGCGGAAATGACTATCTTGCGCTTCACATTCTCCCGGTTTATGGTATTGGGCCCCATAGCAGAAACCACATCCGCCACATAACTAAGCGGAACTTTACGCCCCTGGGCATCGTCTATCATCAGGTCTTTTATCCGTTCCATAGAGCCTCGGTCGGTTTCAGCCGAGCGGACGACCAGATTGAAAGCCTTTCCCTGCTCGTAGACTTGGGATACTACTTCGCCCGCCATATTGACCGTGACAAATTCATTGAACTGCGGCAGTGAGATGCCGTATTTGGCAAGCATTTCACGGCGGGGAATGATTTTCAGCTCCGGACGCTCAATCTGCTGTTCCACATTCAAATCGGCTATTCCCTCGACATCGCTGACGGCATCCTTAATCTGATTGCCGATAGCGAACATCCGGTTCAGATCATCACCGAACAGTTTGATGGCTATGCTTGCTTGCGTTCCGCTCAGCATGGCGTCAATACGGTGGCTGATAGGCTGTCCTATCTCGATATTGGCACCGGTAATGACCGACAACCTCTGACGAACATCGGCCAGCAACTCGGCATGCGAACGGTCTTTCAGCTCAAAGGGAGCCTCTATCTCCGACACATTTACTCCAAGAGCGTGTTCATCCAGTTCTGCGCGCCCGGTTTTCCGCGCCACGGTCTGTATTTCGGGTATCGACATCAGTATCTCTTCCGCCTGCCGTCCTATCTTGTCGGATTCTTCCAAAGAGATTCCCGGCATAGAACTGACATTTATCGTAAACGAGCCTTCATTAAACGGCGGCAGGAAACTGTGTCCCAAAGTAAAGAAGCATCCCAACGCAACGACGAACAAGGCCACCGTAGCAGAAAGCACAGTCCGCTTGTGAGCCAATGCCCAAAGCAAGGCGCGTTCATAATGCTTTTTCAGCCATACGGCAACGAAAGCCTCTTTGGGCAACCCGTCCTTTTTCGGGTTTCCCCCGAGCAGATAACTGCACAACACGGGAGTAAGCGTAAGAGCCACCACCGTAGAGGCAAACAGTGAGACAATAAAGGCGATTCCCAACGGCACCAACATACGCCCCTCCATTCCGCTCAAGAAAAACAAGGGGACAAAGCTGACAATGATAATCAAAGTCGAATTGAGAATCGGCATGCGCACCTCGCGCGACGCGTTGAACACCACTTCGCGCACCGGTCTGCGCTCCCCCGCAGGGAGCATCCGGTTTTCCCGCAAATGCTTCCAGACATTCTCCACATCCACAATGGCATCATCCACCAGTGAACCGATGGCTATCGCCATACCTCCCAGACTCATGGTATTGATGCTAAGCCCCATATAATGAAGCACCAGAATGGCGACGACCAATGAAAGCGGCAGCGTGACAAGCGAAATGAGCGTAGTGCGCGTATTGGCCAGAAACAGGAACAGCACAATCACCACAAAGAGCGCGCCTTCATAAAGCGAATCCTGCACATTGCTGATGGAATTCTCTATGAAACGCGACTGCCGGAAAGTATCGGTCGATATCCTTACATCGGCAGGCAGATTTTTCTGCAAGTCATGAAGAGCGGCCTCCAGCTTCTCAGTCAGTTCGATGGTGCCGGTATTCGGCTGTTTGGTCACAGTCACCAGTACGGCGGGCTTTCCCTTCTCCGAAGCAAGCCCCAGTTTCGGCTGCTGCGCACCTATCCTAACATCGGCCACATCCTCTAAAGTCACCGGTACGCCGCCGACAGTCTTTATGACCGCACGGGCCATCTCACTCACATCGTTCGTCGAAACCACTCCGCGCACGATATACTCGTTTCCGTATTCATAGATGACACCGCCGTTTGTATTCTGATTCATGTTCCGCGTGACAGCCATTACCTCGCCCAAAGTCACTCCATAATGTTTCATCCGGTCGGGATGAACCAGCACCTGATACTCCTTAATGTCTCCGCCCAATACGGCCACCTGAGCCACTCCCCCGGTGGAAAGCAGACGGGGACGGACAGTCCAGTCGGCAAGCGTGCGCAAATCGAGCATGGAAGTGCTGTCGGCCGTCAGTCCGACTATCAATAATTCTCCCAGGATAGAAGACTGCGGCCCTAATGTCGGATTCCCCACATTTTCCGGAAGCCCTTCGCTCGCGGCTGCCAGTTTCTCCGACACAATCTGACGCGCCAGATAGATGTCCGTATCCCAATCAAACTCCACCCACACCACGGAAAAACCGGTGGTTGACGACGAACGGACGCGGCGTACATTCGTGGCTCCGTTTACCGCCGTCTCTATCGGAAAAGTCACAAGCTGCTCCACTTCCTCGGCCGCCATACCGTTAGCCTCGGTCATGACCACGACCGTAGGAGCGTTCAGATCCGGAAATACATCCACTTCGGTATGGAAAGCCGTATATGTACCGCCGACCAACAGCAGTACCGAAGCCACCAGAATCAGCAGACGATTCTGCAAAGAGAAATGTATAATCTTGTTAAGCATGTTGTTTCAATTTTTTCTGTCTGCGGTCTGCAAGTCAACAAATCATCCAGACCCATTCAAGAGAGAGGGCAGACCTGAAGACAAGGCAGACTAAATATTAATGATTATGGGTATGTCCGGGTATGGAGTTTGAGGCCGAAGCCAGTTTCACATGGATTGCCCCCTGAACAACGACTTTATCTCCGGCTTTCAGCCCCGAAAGTATTTCAATCCGGCTGCCGTCACTGGCTCCGGTCTTCACTTCCTGCTTCCTGTATCCTTCCGCGTCAAGCTGAACGTAGACGAAGTTCAGGCCCTGTTCTTCCGTCAAGGCGGACAACGGCAGACTGATTACGCCCTGACGCTCGCCGGACAACAGATAAACTTCGGCAAACGAGCCTGGAACGATGTCGCCCCGATTGTCAAACTCAAACGTTACCGGTATGTAATAGGAAGAATCTCCCGACATCTTGCCACAAGACAGCAGCCGCCCGTTCAGACGGTCAAGGCTGTATGTCTTATCACCATAGGATGTGCGGAAATTGGCCGATGAAATCCGGCTGAGACGGGCATAATGGCGTTCGGACACCTCGGCACGCAGCATCAGACGACGGGTCTGCGAAACGCTAAGCAAAGGCTGTCCCACCGTTACATAGTCTCCTTCCCTGACCATGCAGGACTTTACGAAACCGCAGATAGGGGACTTCACTGCGGCTCCCCTGCCATCCTCACTGGGAGAAAGGGCTTCGTAAGCGACCCGTGCATTCTCGTAATTTTCTTTCAGCGCATTGAATTCCTTTTCCGAAACGATGCGGTCGCCGATCAGCTTTTCAGCACGCTCGTATTCTTCTTTCGCACGCTCGTAAGTGATGCGTGCCCGCGTCACGGGATCGCCGTCCTGCAGGTTTTCCGCCGATATGCTCAACAGTTCTGTTCCTTTGCCGACGGCCATTCCTTCAGTAACCGTCTGCGAGAAAGACACGACTCCCGACGAGGCAGCCACAAGCGTCGTCTCGCTGCCCTGCGCAGCCAACACCTGTCCGCTCGTAAGGATAACATCGCGGAAACTGTCCGGATTTACCGTTTCAACAATAATCCCCGCCGCCTTTGCCTTTTCCGGGGTAAGAATGATTTCGTCAGAATGTCCGGCATGTTCCGCCGTCTCGCGGGCGTGCTCTTCCGCTTCGTGATTATGCTCCTCATGATGCGCACATGCATTCATAAGAAACAGGGCCGTTGCTCCTATAACTATGTATTTCTTCATAATGTTGATTTTATTAGACCGTACAAAAATATTCCTTATTTCCCGCAACCGGGTTGTTTATGACCAACACAGGAAAACGATACAGATTTCAAAAGCCGGCGGCACGGGCAGCATAAAAATTTTTCATCAGCATGAAACCGAAGTTTTCACTTTACAGGAATCCGGTTTCAACGGCATGAAATGACGAAAAGCCGCTACACCCATGCATCATCGACCAGAAATGAGGTCTGTTTTCCAATCAACAAACAGGAGGAGCACGCAGACTTCTTGCCGCAACGCCATGCAGCGAATGAAGTTTCTCAATATAGAATGTATGGTCTGCCGGGGCATGGATGCCATTCAGACACTCCAGAATGACCGGCAGGGAATAGATAAAAAAGCAGAACGAATAATCGGGGGCGACATCATCCACCCGAGTATGCTGGGGAGAAAAGGAGAAATGGGTGATGCAGGTAGCATCACACGCATGGTTGTCGGCATCACCCGGATAGTGTTTCCCGCTGTCCGTACTCAGCGGAACAGTACAGTCTTCCAGACTTGCACTTGCACAAAAACGGTTTTCATGGTGGTGATGGGGATATACGGCCGCAGCCAGCATCAGTATGCTGACCACCAACAGACAATATGCCTTCAGACAACGTTGCATCCTCCCCTATTCTTTAACCATATTAAAAGGGCAGAGGCTCGCTTTCCTTTTTCCACGCACCTCCGCCCTCTGTTCTTATTCACTGATTGACGGCAAGGCAGTCCGACTCCGGTCGTCCGGCCCCTTCGGATGAATGATTTCTTCCAGCTTCATGTGGAATCTCAACACCGAATACCCACGGATATCTCCATAGCCGCTCGTGCCATAAGCCATCTGGTAAGGGATGAAAATGTCCACCCCATCACCTGGTTTCATACCTTCATACGTACCATCGTGAGAGGACATCAGAGCAGTCTGCCAACCTGCCACCACACTCCCGACACAGAATGTTGTGGGCGAATAGATTTGCGGCGTGACCTCCGAATCCCAGTCACCTTGGTAATTTCCGTCGAAGCGTTCACCATTAATCAGTGTTCCGTAATAATATACGCTCACACTGTCGGTAAACGCAGCAGCCTTTTCCTGCTGCGGGCCGTACTCGAGGAAATGAATATAAACAGAATCCGTTCTTTCATATCCATTGCCGCCCGAGATGGTTATCCCGCCGCCAACGCCGGCGAGGTTCTCATCCCAAATCTTGTAGTTCTGCACGCACATCCACTTTCCGTCCCGGTTTGCGCGGGCTACATCCGCGATAGAGTCCAGATAATGGTCGTTACGCCCCTGCCAGTCGGCATACGGGTCTTCCACTTCGGTGTCTTCTGCACACGAAGCGAATCCAAAAGACAGAGATACCACCAGAGCAATCAGCCAAAGTATGCTTTTATTCATATTTTGCCGTTTAATTATTGCAAGGTCTTCAGCAAGCTCGTGATGCTTACCTTATCCGCAATGATGTTATTCAACTCTGAAATTGCCACGCGCTCCTGCTCCATCGTGTCGCGGTTACGCAGCGTAACGCAGTTATCCTCTAATGTCTGGTGGTCGATGGTAATGCAATACGGCGTTCCGATGGCATCCTGACGGCGGTAACGCTTGCCGATGCTGTCTTTTTCATCATACTGGCAATGGAAGTGGAACTTGAGATCGTTCATGATTTCACGTGCCTTTTCAGGCAGCCCGTCCTTCTTTACCAGCGGCATCACGGCCAGTTTCACCGGAGCAAGCGCAGCAGGCAGCTTCAATACCACACGCGTCTCACCGTTTTCCAGTTTCTCCTCGCAGTAAGCCGCACTCATCACACTGAGGAACATGCGGTCTACGCCGATAGAGGTCTCGATAACATACGGAGTATAAGATTCATTGATTTCCGGATCGAAGTATTTGATGCTTTTTCCCGAATACTTCTCATGCTGGCCCAAGTCAAAGTTCGTCCGGCTATGGATGCCTTCCACTTCCTTGAAGCCAAAAGGCATGAGAAACTCGATGTCTGTAGCGGCATTGGCATAGTGAGCCAGCTTTTCATGGTCGTGATAGCGGTAGTGGTCATCGCCGAAACCTAACGCTTTATGCCACTTCAGGCGGATTTCCTTCCATCTTTTGAACCATTCCAACTCTGTTCCCGGCTTTACGAAGAACTGCATCTCCATCTGTTCAAACTCACGCATGCGGAAAATGAACTGGCGGGCAACGATTTCATTGCGGAAAGCCTTTCCTATCTGGGCGATTCCGAACGGTATCTTCATGCGTCCCGTCTTCTGCACATTGAGATAATTCACGAAGATACCTTGAGCCGTCTCCGGACGAAGGTATACTTTCATCGCCCCATCGGCAGTCGAACCCATTTCGGTCGAGAACATCAGATTGAACTGACGCACTTCCGTCCAGTTTTTCGTTCCGGAAATCGGACAAACAATTTCCTCATCCAGAATTATCTGGCGCAGTTCATTCAGATCACCGGCATTCATCGCCTTTGAGTAACGTTCATGCAAGGCGTCGCGCTTGGCCTGATGATCCAAAACACGGGCATTGGTCGAACGGAATTCCTGCTCATCAAACGCTTCGCCATATTTCTTGGCCGCCTTTGCTACTTCCTTATTGATTTTTTCATCGTATTTCGCAATCTGGTCTTCGATCAAGACATCCGCACGATAGCGCTTTTTCGAGTCACGGTTATCGATTAGCGGATCATTGAAAGCGTCTACGTGTCCGGAGGCTTTCCAAATCAGCGGATGCATAAAGATTGCCGAATCGATGCCGACGATATTCTCATGCAGCAGCACCATGCTCTGCCACCAATATTGCTTGATATTGTTTTTTAGCTCCACACCGTTTTGTCCGTAATCGTATACGGCTCCCAGTCCGTCATAGATTTCGCTCGAAGGAAACACGAATCCATATTCCTTGCAGTGTGAAACCAACTTCTTAAATACATCTTCCTGTGCCATTTCTCTTTTGTTTTATTCTTAACTTCAAACTTTCTCTTCGCGTATTGGGCACAAAGATACGTATTTATAAGGAAAAAAGAACGACAGGTGTCTTAATTTATCTTTTTTTCCTACTTTTGTATCCATGAAACGGAAGTATAAAGATAAGTATACACTGATGACTACGGCTCCCATACCGCCTCTCATCGGTTCGCTGGCGGTACCGACCATCATCAGTATGCTGATAACATCTTTTTACGTAATGGCCGACACGTATTTTGTAGGGAAAATCGACACGCAGGCAACGGCGGCAGTGGGGATTTCATTTTCCATAATGGCCATCATCCAGGCATTCGGATTCTTTTTCGGGCATGGATCCGGCAACTACATCTCACGCAAACTGGGGGCACGCGACTATCAAAGCGCCGAAAAGATGGCTGCAACCGGATTTTTCTGCGCATTCATCATGGGAGGAATCATCACCGCAACGGGACTGGCACTGCTCACTCCCATCTGTCTGGCCTTAGGTTCTACTCCCACCATCCTGCCCTACGCCGAAACCTATTTGGGAATAATCCTGCTGGGAGCACCCTTCATGGCCTCTTCACTGGTACTGAACAACCAGATGCGCTTTCAAGGGAACGCCGTATACGCCATGATAGGCATCATGGTAGGGGCCGTACTGAACATCGGCCTTGACCCGCTGCTGATATTCGTATTCGACATGGGCATTGCGGGCGCAGCCTGGGCCACGCTTATCAGTCAGATTTGCAGTTTCAGCATATTGATATACATGGACAGCCGAGGGGAAAACATCCGCATCCGCCTGCGCAACTTCACTCCCAAGGCGGCCTTCCTCAAGGAGATTGTCTACGGAGGAAGCCCTTCGCTCTGCCGTCAGGGGCTTTCGAGCGTGGCAACCATCCTGCTCAACGTGGCCGCCGGACGGTATGGCGACGCTGCAATAGCCGGCATGTCCATAGTAACGCGCATTTGCATGTTCATCAACTCGTTCGTTGTCGGCTTCGGACAGGGCTTCCAGCCTGTATGCGGCTACAACTATGGAGCGGGCATCTATACGCGCGTAAGGCAGGGATTCTGGTTTTGCATAAAGGTCGGCGTGATTTTTCTTACCGTCTGCTCCATCGTCGGCTATATCTATGCGCCCGAAATCGTCTCATGGTTCCGCAAGGAAGACCCCGAAGTAATCGCCGTCGGTGCGCGTGCACTGCGCTGGCAGCTTATTACTCTACCCCTCGGCACTTGGGTCATCCTCTGCAATATGCTGCTGCAAACCATCCGCCGTCCGGTGCGCGCCGTCCTGCTGGCCTCATCCCGCCAGGGACTGTTCTTTATCCCGTTCATCCTTATCCTGCCTCATTTTCTGGGACTGCAGGGCGTAGAGATGAGCCAGGCGGCGGCCGACCTGTGTTCTTTCCTGTTCGCACTGCCGATTGCCATTCCGGTATTACAGTCTTTAAAGCACGACAGATGATCACACCCGGATGAAACGCAGTTTCCACCGGCATGAAAACGGATTTTCATACCGGCATCCCTATTTTTCTATCTGCACAGAAATTTCAGGAGCACCTTTTTCAAAAAGATTTATCGGGAAAATTAAACGGGCTTCCCCGCCTCATTCTGTTTCCATTCTCGTTTTTTCTCTGTATCTTTGCATAGATTAGGAATTTTATTTATGAGCGAAGAAACATTGGACAAAGAAGAAAGACTTACTCCCGAAGAGACCCACTCCAGTTACAAGCCGGCATCGCCTGCCGATGAAGCCGTGAAATACCAGCTTAGCGGCATGTACCAGAACTGGTTTCTCGATTACGCCTCGTATGTGATACTGGAACGTGCCGTTCCCCATATCAATGACGGCCTGAAGCCCGTGCAGCGGCGAATCCTGCACTCCATGAAACGGCTTGACGACGGCCGCTACAACAAGGTGGCAAACATAGTCGGACACACGATGCAGTTTCATCCCCACGGCGATGCCTCCATCGGCGACGCACTGGTGCAGTTAGGGCAGAAGGATTTGCTTATTGACTGTCAGGGAAACTGGGGGAACATCCTGACAGGAGACAGTGCCGCAGCGCCCCGTTACATAGAGGCAAGACTCTCGAAGTTCGCACTCGATGTGGTTTTCAACCCCAAGACAACGGAGTGGCAAGCTTCTTACGACGGGCGTAACCGCGAGCCGGTGACACTTCCGGTCAAGTTCCCGCTTCTTTTGGCCCAAGGCGTGGAGGGAATTGCCGTAGGGCTTTCCTCCAAGATTCTCCCTCATAACTTCAACGAACTGTGCGACGCAGCGATTTCTTACCTGCGCGGCGAGGAGTTTCATCTCTATCCTGACTTCCTGACGGGCGGGGCAATCGACATTTCCCGCTATAACGACGGCGAGCGCGGAGGCGTAGTCCGCGTCCGTGCCAAAATATCAAAGATAGACAACAAGACGCTCTGCATCACTGAAATCCCCTATGGAAAAACCACTTCTTCACTGATCGACTCCATTCTGAAAGCTGTCGAAAAAGGAAAGATCAAAGTACGGAAAGTGGATGACAATACGGCCGACAAAGTGGAGATTCTTGTCCATCTGGCTCCGGGAGCCTCATCCGACAAGACTCTGGATGCTCTATACGCCTTTACCGACTGCGAGGTAAACATTTCTCCCAACTGCTGCGTAATCGATGACAAGAAGCCCCACTTCCTTTCCATAAGCAATGTGCTGCGCAAGTCGGTTGACAATACGCTTGGACTGTTGCGCAAGGAACTTGAAATCCAACGGGACGAAACATTGGAAACCTTGCACTTCGCTTCTTTAGAGAAAATATTCATCGAAGAGCGCATCTACAAGGACAAAGAGTTTGAGCAGGCAGAAACGATGGACGCGGCTTGCGAGCATATTGACGAGCGACTGACACCGTTTTACCCGCAGCTTGTCCGTGAAGTGACAAAGGAAGACATCCTGAAGCTGATGGATATCAAGATGGCACGGATTCTGAAATTCAACAAGGACAAGGCGGATGAAACCATCGCCCGTCTGAAAGGAGACATCGCCGAAACGGAAAATCATCTGGCCCATATCACAGAATATACCATCGACTGGTATACGCGCCTGAAAGAGAAGTATGGAGACCGTTTTCCCCGGCGAACGGAAATCCGCAACTTTGACACCATCGTGGCCACCAAGGTGGCGGAAGCGAATGAAAAGCTCTACATCAACCGCGAAGAGGGCTTTATCGGCACGGGGCTGAAGAAAGATGAATTTGTCTGCAACTGTTCCGACATCGATGATGTGATTATTTTCTATAAAGACGGGAAATACAAGATTGTGCGAATATCCGACAAACTTTTTGTAGGGAAAAATATCCTTTATGTAAATGTATTCAAGAAGAATGACAAGCGAACAATCTATAATGTAATATACCGCGACGGGAAAGACGGCTACCATTATATCAAACGCTTTAACGTAACGGCCATGATACGCGACCGGGAATATGATGTGACGCAGGGAACACCCGGCTCCCGAATAGTCTACTTCACGGCCAACCCGAATGGAGAAGCGGAAATCATCAAGGTGACCCTGCGCCCCAACCCCCGCATCAAGAAGTTAATCTTTGAGAAAGACTTCAGCACGATAGGCATCAAGGGACGCCAGTCAATGGGCAACCTGCTGACGAAATGCGATGTTCACAAGATTAGCCTGAAGCAGCGCGGAGGTTCCACATTAGGCGGACGCAAGGTTTGGTTCGACCGCGATGTGCTCCGGCTGAATTACGACGAGCGCGGAGAATATTTGGGCGAATTCCAGAGTGAGGACAAAATTCTGGTCGTATTGGATAGCGGAGAATTTTATACCACCAACTTCGACCTGAACAATCACTATGAACCCGACATCCGGATTATCGAAAAATTTGATGCGGACAAGGTATGGACAGCCGTGCTTTATGATGCCGACCAACAAAACTACCCGTATCTGAAACGCTTCACCTTTGAAGCGACAGCCAGACGGCTGAGTTATTTAGGCGAGAACAGGCAAAACAGGCTGCTGATGCTGACATGCCAGACTTTCCCACGCATTCAGGTGGTTTTCGGAGGACATGACAGCTTCCGCGAAAGCATGATTGTCGAAGCCGATGACTTTGTAGGCGTAAAGAGTTTCAAGGCAAAAGGCAAGCGGCTGACCACCTACACCGTAGAGCGTATCGAGGAACTGGAGCCGACACGTATGCCTGAAGCCGAAACGGCAGATGAAGAAACGGAAAGTGAACAGGCTGCCGGCCTGCCCGAAACGACAGATGAAGAAAACGGTCAGATGAAACTTTTTTAATGAAAGCATGAAACGAACTTTTGCCCTATTCATACTGGTCTTTGCATGGTGCAATATTTTTTCGCAAGAAGACAGTCTGCGGACAACGCACTATGTAATGCGTTCCTTCCTTGCAGGAGCGGGACGCGCCAACGTATTCGACACCTATCTTTCCCCGCTGGAATACCAAGGCCCTGAAGTCCGCATTCTTTTTGAGAATATGCGGATGACCGGTCTGATGGGAGGAAACGTGTCGGCACAACATGTGTTTCAGGCAGACTTCTCTTATACAAAAAACCCGGCGCAGACAGCCCGCATGTATACGGGCATGATCAACTGGACTTACGCCCTGCACTATCAGTTCCGTCTCAACGAGCGGCTGAAGATTCTCGCAGGCCCACAGCTCGACCTGAACGGAGGATGCATCTACAACAACCGCAACTCAAACAACCCTGCACAGGCCAAAGCCTACGGAAGCATAGGCGTATCGGGCATGGTCATCTACAAGATACGCATAAAAGACTACCCTTTGACCGTCCGCTATCAGGCAAACCTTCCGCTACTGGGCGCCATGTTTTCACCCGAATACGGGGAATCTTATTATGAGATATTCTCTCTGAAACACGGAGGGAAGCATGTGTCGTTTACCTCCCTGCACAACAGCCCTTCACTCCAGCAGCTGCTGACGCTTGACTTTCCGGTCGGGCAGTTTGTAATGCGCGCAGGATATGTCTGCGATATCCAGCAGGCGAAAGTGAACCATCTGAAAAGCCATATCTATTCACACAACTTCATGATTGGCTTTGTAAGAAACTTCTACCTTCTGAAAGGAAAAAACAGAATCAGCATGCCCCTTAACATCACCCCCTATTGATTATGAAAAAAGTGATATACTATCTTCTGCTTGCGGCCCTGACAACTTCCTGCATCCGCGAAGACATATCCGGAAACTCTCCGGCAGACAACTTCGAAGCCTTATGGAAAATCATCGACGAACAGTATTGTTTCCTAGAATACAAAAGTCAGGAATACGGACTGGACTGGGACGAAGTACATGCGCGATACGCCGAACGCATCACGCCGTCAATGGGATCGGAAGCGTTGTTCGAGGTGCTGTCGGAAATGGTCAATGAGCTACGCGACGGACATGTTAATCTAAGCAGCTCGTTGGCTACATCCCAATACCGCGAATGGTTCGATGCTTATCCGCGCAACTTCAGTGACAGCATCCAGAGCAACTATCTGAAAAAAGATTATGTCAATTCTTCAGGTCTGTCTTATCAGATACTTGAGAACAATATCGGCTATCTATACTGCTCCAGCTTCTCGAACGGAATCGGAGATGGAAACTTGGATCAGACCTTAAACAAACTGGCAGTCTGCGACGGACTGATAATCGACGTGCGGAACAACGGGGGCGGAAACCTGACGACAGCCCAGAAACTGGCCGCACGCTTCACGAACAAAAAAGTTCTGATAGGCTATATGAGCCACAAGACAGGGCCGGGACACAATGACTTCTCCACCCCAGAGCCGGTTTATATAGAGCCGTCCAACGGCATACGGTGGCAGAAAAAGGCGGTCGTACTGACCAACCGACGCTCTTACAGCGCAACAAACGATTTCGTCAACTCGATGAAACAGTTTGATGATGTCGTGATAGTGGGCGACAAGACCGGAGGCGGTTCGGGTTTGCCCTTTAGTTCGGAGATTCCCAACGGGTGGTCTATCCGCTTTTCCGCCAGTCCGATGTTCGACCCGGATATGAACCAACTGGAGTTTGGCATCGAACCCGACATCAAAGTCGACATGACCAGTGAAGACATGCAGCAGGGAAAAGACACGATGATCGAGACGGCATGCCGCATTTTAAAGAATTAATCCGCAAAATTTTGCAGAGAAAAAAAGAACGCTTATATTTGCACCCGCAATGCGGAACGCATCCGTATGCGCCTGTGGCGTAATTGGTAGCCGCGCCAGACTTAGGATCTGGTGTCGTGAGACGTGTAGGTTCGAGTCCTATCAGGCGCACAAAAGCGATGGATATAATGACCCAAAAACGGTTTGTCATATCCATCGCTTTTTTCTTCCCTATAAAACCGTCCGTTCGACCTGACAAAAAACTGTCCGGACAAGGGCAAACGGACGGCCGGACAACTATCTATTCTACAACTTCCTTACCTTAATGCCCGACAGGAAAGGCTTTCCCTTGACGGCATCGAGTGTCACGGTGATGCTGCCACCGTCATTCCTCACCAGATACCTGCGTCTGAAGGCAGTGCGATAGCGTCCGCCATCGGCGGGAGAGAAGCTGCGTTCCACCTGCTTTCCGCAAACAGAAATATTGAAACGGGTTTCACCTGCCGCCTTCTCTTCATTATTCTTTCCCAAAAGATTGGCGAGCTGGACTGCCGGACGAGTCACATCGGCCATCAGCAGCTCCACTTCATAATCCCCTTCCGGAACATCAATCCGATAAGTCAGTTCGCCCTCGCGCCAAGTCTGATAAAGCGGCCCGTCCACCGTATTCGTGATTTCGGAAGTAGTGCTGCGTGCCTCTCCCCCTACATAACCCCAACTTCCCGGCACATAAGGCTGGTCGGGCGGCCACGTAAGCTGGCTTACGGCCGAAGTAAAATAACAGTTGCTGCCTACATTTATGGCAAGTTCCTCGCCTTTCGACACATCCGGCAGGCTCTGAAAACGGATTGTCATCACATCTTCCACCGCTTTCCCTCCGTACATGCCCTTTGCTGTCAAGAGCGACTCCCCTTCGGGAAGCGTGACACTGAAAACCGCATGACAATTATCCACAGTCTTCCGTCCCACCGACCGACCGCCGACAAACAATTCAACTTCGGGCAGATTCGAATATACCTTCACCTGTTGGACGGCATCCGTCTCTCCCGTACGTACATTCCAGTCGCGACTGGCTATCCGCAGCACCGGAACATCCTTTCTCCACATGGCTTTAAAATAGTAGGCCACATCTTTCGGCGTGCGGTCGTTGTAAAACAACCCTTTATTGTTGACTCTCGGCATGGACTCCTGACGCCCGGCCACATTAAAGTCGATGAAATTCCAGTATGCGCACCCGCTAATCCATTCCTTTTCCTCAATAAAAGGCAGGTAATGCTCCACATAAGTCTGATGATATTCGATGCTGAAGTCGAAAGCCTTCGGCTTTGCAGAATGCAGCCTGCGGTCGCTCCCGGCCCCCCACTCGCTGATAATCATCGGATGCTCGGGATAACGGCGGTGCTGGTCTTCGCACCAGGCATCAAAATCCTTCAGTTCGTCCACATACCATCCGTGATAAAGGTTCCATCCCACCACATCCTCCAAGTCAAGACCTATCTCATTATAGAGATTGGTCATATTGAAAGCCATGACACTGACCCTGTAAGGGTCTTCCTCCTTCAATGCCGCCTCGAGACGCTGCGCCAGCGCCACCGTCCGCTCCCGACACGCCGGCCATTCCGGGCTGTTCACCTGAGGTGCCGTCAGAAGAATCTCGTTCATATAGCCCCATGCTATCACCGAAGGATGATTATAATGCTGACGAATCATCTCGCGCAAGTTGTGTTCGCAGTTGTCTGCATAGCCCGGCGTATCCGGAACGATATTGATAATGGGGATTTCCTCCCAGACAAGCAGTCCCAATCTGTCGCACATTTCGAGCAGCGCATCGTCTTGCGGGAAATGGGAGATGCGGACAAAATTACATCCCAGCTCCTTCATCAGACGCACATCACGGCGGTGAGCCTCATCGTCCAGCGCCACTCCCACCGGAGCTTGATCCTGATGGCGGTTCACTCCGCGCAGCTTATATGGTTTTCCATTCAGGCTAAATCCTTTATTCCCGTCGAAGGAAAACCAGCGTAAGCCCACCCTATGAGTTTTCTCATCAAGCACCTGCTCTGTTTTCGGATTCACCAGCACGGTTTGCACCGTATAAAGCCGAGGAGTTTCAGGCGACCAAAGCGCCGGATTCACAATCTTGTCCGACAAATAGCCAAAGGCCCGGGTTTCGCCCGCCTTCAGTTTAAGTTTCTGATTCTGGGTCTGCAACAATTCTCCATGCGGACTATAAATCCGGCTTCTCACCTCAAGCGCGACATTGTCGCGGGCATCATTGGTCACTTCACCGCGTATCTGAACCGTCGCATACCGCTCGTTCACATCCGGAGTGCAGACAAAAATCCCGTCCGACCCCATATTGTCCATACGGAAATGCTGCTCAGGAGTCGATATCAACCACACATCCCGATAAATGCCACCCCAAAAAGTAAAGTCGGCCGAAATGGGAGTTATATCCTTACGGCTGTTGTCCACCGTTATCTCTATGACATTTTCTTTTTGAACATAAGGCGTAACATCGAATACAAAAGCCGTATATCCGCCCGCATGAGTACCGACCTCCTGCCCGTTTATCCGAACCTCGGCAGCCTTGCTCGCCGCGTCTATCTTGAGATAGTAACGACGGCGGGAATCCACTTCGGGCAGCGTCAGGACACGACGATAGATTCCCTTTCCCTGATAATAGTCAGGGCGCTGATAGGCATCCAGATTAAACGTATGGGGAAGATTCACCATTTTCCATTCCGATTCCACTGGTTTACGGAACTCCCAACTGTCGTTGACGGTCTTCATTTCCCGCTGCGCCTGCAATGTTCCGGCAGCAAATACCGCCATCGCAGCAACCGTCCACTTCTTACGCAACACTTTATACAAATCCATAGCTTCGCTTTTGAAGATAAAACACGGGCAAACAACTACTTCAACTGTTTTCCGTCGGAAAAAGCGTCGCCCACCTTCTCGCCGACCTTCAGATAAGCATTGTTGAACGGATCGAAGATTATGGGATTCACCTTGGCCACATCCACCTTTCCGTTCTCATCAAGCGCGCATTCGTCGACGCTGACATTCACAATCTCCCCGCGGAGTATGCATGTTTCCGGATTATAATCCTTCAGTCTGCACTCCAGTGCCACAGCCAGCTCGTCAATCAACGGGGCATCCACCCGTTCCGACCTTGTGGCATGAAATCCCGCACGGGCAAACTTATCGGTAACCCTATTGCCCGAAACCAGTCCCACATAGTCACACGCCACGACATGGCCGGCATCCGCCATGCTCACCGTAAAGGCTCCACGCTTCAATATGTTCTTCACGGTCTTATGCCCTGCACTCAGGCACAGGCTGATTTCATTCATCTCGCTGATTCCTCCCCATGCGGCATTCATCGCATCGGGCGTTCCGTCTTCCCCATACGTGGCAATGATAAATACCGGCTGAGGATATGTCAGGGGCTTCGCCCCAAAATTCTTTCTCATAATGACCTCCTATTTTGATTGTTGCTGTATCCAGTTTTTCATCTCTTCTTCCGTCACCCGGTTAAGCAGTCTTCCCTTCGCCCACTTCACATCCGGATAAGATTTCTTCAAGGCTTTTTCCGATTCTGAAATCGTGCTTCCTCCGGAAGTGGCGAACGGAATGACCGTCTTGCCGGTGAAATCATAACTTTCCATAAAGGTGTTGATGATGCGCGGAGACAAATTCCACCAGATGGGATAGCCCAAATAAACGACATCATACCGGCCAAAGTCATCCACTGCACCTTTGATTGCCGGACGCGCCTTGGCATCATTCATCTCCATACTGCTGCGCGATGACTTGTCACGCCAGTCCAAATCGGCCGAAGTATAGGCTTTCTCCGGCATAATCTTATACAATGCGCCGCCCGTAAGCGATGCAATCTGTTTCGCCGCCTTCTCCGTAGTTCCCGTAGCAGAGAAATAGGCGACCAATGTCCTTGTTTCCTTCCCCGCTCCCGTGCCTTGTGCACAGACGGCCGCAGTCATCACGAAAGCCGCCGCCATCCATAACAGAATCCGCTTCATACAAAAAACTTTTTTTGACGGGAGTAAAGATAAAAAAGAAAAAGGGAAAAAAGGCTACCCGAATTACAGAAAAAACATTCTTGCAAAGCAAAGAGACAAATTCCATAGTCTCCAACGCCAAAGAACCATAAAAATCAAGCATATTTTTCTTTTTTTATTATCTTTGTAACATACGCACCACCGTATCCAACAACTTATCAAGTGCCGAATATATGTCAATATGGAACAGACTCATAAGGAAACGGAATGCCGAGGATACAAGCCACACCGCCGGCAACCAATCTCCGTCTGTGCCATACGGCTCCATACGATATGCCATAGTAGATGTGGAAGTCGGTCTGAACGATTGCAAAATCCATGACATCGGAGCGCTCCGCCATGATGGCGCGACATACCACAAAGCATCGAAAGAGGGACTGCTTGAATTTCTCAAGAATACAGACTATATCTGCGGACACAATGTCATCCATCATGATGCCAAATATCTGCTTGCAAATAAAACCAACCGATGGATCTGGGTCGATACACTTTTTCTTTCGCCTTTATTGTTCCCTGAGCGTCCTTACCACAAGCTTTTAAAAGATGACAAACTGATAAGCGACCAGATGAACAATCCTGTCAATGATTGCGAAAAAGCCAAAGACCTACTGTTTGACGAAATGTCACGTTGGTGTTCCCTGCCAGACGGGAAGCGGAAACTGTTCGCATCCCTGCTGAAAGGCCAAAAGGAATTTGAAGGATTTCTGAGCATGGTGAACGCAGAGTATACCGACAAAGGATTGTCTGAACTGATCCAGACTCTTTACGAAGGCAAGATCTGTCAACGTGCAGATATAGACATGCTCATAAAACAGTATCCATGCGAACTCGCCTATGCATTAGCTCTCATAGACACCACAGACTATCGTTCCATTACTCCCGGATGGGTGCTTTACAATTATCCGAAAGTGGAATATGCAGTGAAGCTCTTACGCCATACCCGTTGCAAAAAAGGCTGCATCTATTGCAACACCCAGCTGAACGTGCGTCACCATTTAAACACATTTTTTGGCTACAAGCAATTCCGCACTTATGAAGGTGAGCCACTTCAGGAACGAGCCGCCCAAGCTGCTGTAGACGGGAAATCATTGTTGGCAGTATTCCCAACCGGTGGCGGAAAATCGCTAACCTTCCAATTGCCGGCCCTCATGGAAGGGCGTTCTGTACACGGACTTACAGTGGTCATTTCACCGTTACAGTCACTGATGAAAGACCAGGTGGACAACCTTGCCGAAAAAGGCATCACCGATGCCGTAACCATCAACGGACTGTTAGACCCTATCACAAGAGCATCATCCATACAAAGGGTACAAAACGGAGAAGCCTCCCTCTTATATATAGCCCCAGAAATGCTCCGTTCAAAAACCATAGAAAAGATTCTGATGGCACGCCATGTCGTGAGGTTCGTAATCGACGAGGCTCATTGTTTTTCTTCATGGGGGCAGGATTTCAGAGTAGACTACCTTTATATAGGCAAGTTCATCCGAGAATACCAACAAAAGAAAAGATGTACAAATCCAATCCCGGTATCCTGTTTCACTGCCACAGCAAAGCAAAAAGTAGTGCAAGACATCTGCGACTATTTCAAACAGACATTAGATTTAAATTTAGAGCTGTTTGCCTCAACGGCATCAAGGAAGAACCTTCATTATTCCGTCATACACGCCGAAACAGACGAAGACAAATATTTAAAGCTAAGAACACTCATAGCCGAATCCAATTGCCCTACCATTATTTATGTATCACGTACCAGACGAACGGAAGAACTGTCTGAAAAATTAACCCGCGACGGCTATAAAGCACTGCCGTTTAACGGCAAAATGAAACCGGATGAAAAAATCGCCAACCAAGATGCTTTCATGAAAGACAAGGTACGCATTATCGTGGCAACTTCAGCATTCGGCATGGGAGTCGACAAAAAGGATGTAGGGCTTATAATACATTATGACATCTCTGATTCGTTGGAAAATTATGTCCAGGAAGCAGGCAGAGCCGGTCGAGATCCTGGTCTTAATGCCCGCTGCCATGTGCTTTACAGCGACAACGATCTGGACAAACATTTCATGCTGCTGAATCAAACCAAACTAAGCATAAGTGAAATACAACAGATATGGAAAGCAGTTAAAGATCTTACCAGACAACGCCGAAAAATCAGTTGTTCAGCATTGGAAATTGCACGGAAAGCCGGTTGGGACGACTCGGTATCCGACATTGAAACCCGTGTACGGACAGCGTTGGGCGCTTTAGAACAAAGCGGATACATAACCAGAGGAAACAATGCTCCTCATGTATATGCCACAGGCATTACCGTAAAGAATATGGATGAAGCCAGAGAGCGTATATCGGCCTCACTTTTATTCGGCAGTGATGAAACAGAAAAGGCAGTCCGTATCATCAAATCACTGATCTCACAAAAACATATCGCCAAAGCACAAGACGCAGAAGCCGAATCCCGAGTCGATTATCTGGCCGACATCTTGGGTTTAAGCAAAAAAGAAGTCATATCCGTCGTTGACAGAATGCGACAAGAAGGCATATTGGCAGACAGCAAAGACATATCCGCTTATTTACTGGATGCCGGAGACTCAGAACGGAGGTCACGAATACTTCTCGAGCGTTTCGCAAAACTTGAGCAATACATTCTTAACCACATTTCCGACGAGCCCCTACGGACTTCCAGCAAACAACTGAATGACAACGCCATACTCAACGGCATCAACTCATCTAAAGAAAAAGACATTCGGACATTACTTTATTTTCTCACGATTAAAGGATATATTCACAAAAAAGAAGATGCCATACATAATATGGAAATCAGCCGACAAACGAATTTGGAATCAACCCTCAAACGTTTTGAAAAACGATTGGAGATAAGCCGCTTCACCATAGGGTGGCTATATAAATTGGCTGCTAATGCAAAAGAAGAAGAATCACCAAACAAAAGTGTACAGTTCTCCGTTATAGAACTTCTAAAACAAATCAAGTCATATTATCTGTCCCTCTTCAACAAAACCTATGACCTGCAATTAGAAGATATAGAAGAAGCACTCTTATACTTATCAAGGATCGGGATACTCAAACTTGAAGGTGGCTTTCTGGTTCTTTACAACGCGATGAACATACAAAGAATAAAAGACAACAAATCAAGATATAAACAGGATGACTACCGGACGCTTAATGAATTTTATAAACAGAAAATCCAGCAAATCCATATTGTTGGCGAATATGCAAATCTGATGGTCAAAGATTACAATGCTGCCTTACAATATGTTCAAGACTATTTCCAGATGGACTACAAGAAATTTATTACAAAATATTTCAAAGGAGAAAGGACTAAAGAAATACAACGTAATCTGACACCCGCGAAATACAAGCAACTATTCGGGCAATTGTCCAAGCGCCAAATGGAAATAATATCCGATAAGCATTCGCGCTGCATCGTGGTGGCAGCAGGACCAGGAAGCGGAAAGACCCGTGTGCTTGTCCACAAACTCGCATCCCTATTATTGCTCGAAGATGTAAAGCACGAACAACTTCTAATGCTGACATTCTCAAGGACAGCCGCTACAGAATTCAAGCAGAGGCTGATGGAACTGATTGGCAACGCCGCACATTTCGTTGAAATAAAGACATTCCACTCTTACTGCTTTGATCTTCTAGGACGAACAGGCAATCTTGAAGATGCTAAAAGCGTCGTGATTAAAGCAGCTAACATGATTGTGAATGGTGAAGTGGAACCAAACAGAATAGGCAAGACCGTTTTGGTCATAGACGAAGCGCAAGATATGGGTGCTGAAGAGTATGCACTTGTAAAAGCCCTTATGGAAAACAACGAAGAAATGCGCGTAATAGCCGTAGGTGATGATGACCAAAACATCTATGAATTCCGAGGTTCGGATTCTATGTATATGTACCGACTAACACAAACACCTGAAAGCCGTTTCATTGAAATGACCGAGAATTATCGTAGCGCATGTCATATTGTGAACTTCGCGAACGACTTTACGAAAAACATCAGTAAAAGAATAAAAAGCACTCCTATCATTTCGATGAAAGAAGAAGACGGATGGGTTGGAGTGACATATCACCAATCAAAATATATGTATCAGCCACTTGTAAAAGAACTGATTCATCGGCAAGGGAAAAATACTTCATGTGTACTTACCCAAACAAACGAAGAAGCTGTAATCATAACAGCTCTCCTAAGAAAATACGGTATAAACAGCAAGCTAATACAATCATCAGACGAATTCCGTTTCTGGAATCTGGCTGAAATGCGATATTTCCTAAAGCAGATAACCCAACAGAAAAACACGCCACTAATTCCTGAAGAACTATGGGAACACGCCAAACATGCGACCTTTTCCGCTTATGAAAAGAGTCAAAGTCTAACATACGTAAAGCGTTGTGTGGAACTGTTTGAACAAACAAACAAAACAAAATATATCAGTGATTTCAAAGAATTTGTATTCGAATCATCAATAGAAGACTTCTGCGACACTTCAGAAGCGGATGTTATAATATCAACCATCCACAAAGCCAAGGGAAAGGAATTTGATGATGTATATATGCTCATATCCGACTGTTATCTAAAAGATGACTCTCTGATGCGCCGATATTATGTAGGAATAACCCGCGCAAAAAAACGGTTGTCCATACATACAAACAGTGACTGCTTCAAACATTTAAACGCAGACAAATATACCATCGACACCAAAGACTATGCACTACCCGAAGAAATCGTTTTGCAACTCTCCCTTAAAGATGTCTATTTAGAATATTTCAAGTATCTGAAACGAGAAATTTTAACCTTAAGAAGTGGAGATTCTTTAATTTACAACAACTTCGCATTATATAATGCGGCCTATAAACCCGTTGCAAAATTATCGCAAAACATGAAAAAAGCATTAATGGAATGGCACACAAAAGGTTATGAAGTAAAATCCGCCTCTGTTCGATTTATCGTGGCATGGAAATCCAAAGACTCACCAAAAGAAGAAACAGAATCAGCCGTTCTGTTAGCCGATTTAGTTCTTTCCTTATAATCCCCAAATATCAAAATCAGTCAACTATAGAGTCAACCTTTTTTCGGGATTTGAAATTAAAGTATAAGAGAGGGGCGTACATTCCATTGAAAGCACACCCCTCTCTTCATTATATTAAATTTATTTTACTTGACCTTCTCAAATATAATATATATTGATTATAAGTGATTTATAAATCTATGGTACAAATAAGGGCAATTTTATAAGCGACACACAAAAAGCATAAGGACAAACCTGGCTTTATGTAGGCCAAAGAAAGATTTATATTTATTTAACTATTCATTTCTTATTTGCAGATGTTTTCATTTTTTCATCGGTATTTTCTCTTGTTATGCTCTTGTTTGCACAAACACCATAAAATGAAGTTATTGCCTCTTTGCTGCTTATTTTTGGCTTTCGTTTTTTACGG
>CASFGA010000012.1 GCA_949294185.1 uncultured Bacteroides sp. | reverse complement strand
CTGATTCTCATAGGATTCATGTTTCTGTCATTTGTAGGCAGTGCCGCGTGGATTCTCTTCGGAAAAGACTTGTGGACGGATATAAAGAATGAGCTGAAACAGCAGCAGTCCCGCTGACAGCCTGTTTCAGCAAACAAAAAGAGAGAGGGTGCAGGAAACCGGTTTCCTGCACCCTCTCTCTTTGTTAAGTAATAATCACATTAAAGCATGACTTCCATCAGTCTGCATTCCCTACAGAATCGGCATATTCCATCTCTCCCTGCACCACAAAGAATACATCGTCTGCCTCATAAGGCCCCATGCCGTCTTTGGCAGCTTCCTTCACCACATATTCCACAATGGCATCCTGATCGATGTTGATATACCCCTCCTCGTCTGGTTCCGCATCAAGGCAGCCGCTTGTGGTATAATAATCCACCAACACATCGAGGATATAATATAAGTCATCGTCTGAAAACTTGCCTTTCAAGTCCTGGGGCAAGTATCCCTTGATGAATTCCACGCATTTTGCGTCGTCTTCATCTTCCAACAAGAAATCGTCTTCCATTCCCATAAAAACAGTCTGTCATTTTATCCCAACAAAGCTTCCACTTTAGCCTGAAGCGCACTTTTTGTAGTGGCTCCAACCTGCTTGTCCACCACTTCACCGTTTTTGATGAACAGGATGGTGGGAATGTTGCGCACGCCATACTGAGCCGGAAGGTCGGCATTTTCGTCCACATCACACTTGCCGATGTTCACTCTGCCTTTATATTCTTCGGCCAGCTCTTCCACAAAAGGGCCTACCATCTTGCAAGGTCCGCACCACGGAGCCCAAAAGTCCAAAACCACCGGCTTTCCTTCCGCCAGAATCTCTTCAAAATTACTGTCTTTAATTTCCAGTGCCATAACGATACTTTTATAATTAATTCTTCGCAAATATACTAATTTATTTTATACTGCAACAAGGGCTGCGCCTTTAAATAGTCAACCAGTTCTTTCTGCACGGAAAGCCTTACCGCGCGCGAGGACATGCTGAGATGCGTCTGCCCGTCCTCGTCGAGAATGCAGAAGCACAATTCCGTGGAACCCGGAGAATCCTTGACGATGGAAGAAATCTCCATAATCATCTGGTCGTCGACTGCCGACAGCGGAACGGTGATGGTGAGCTTCTCTATCAGGTGGTCTTTCACTTCCGAAAGCAGTTCGATGCTGTTTATCCTGACCTCCAGTTCTTCCGGCTTCCACTGGCGGGGCTGACACTTGCCGCGCATGAAGAGGAACATGCCTTCCATAAAGAAATTCTTCTTTTCCACCCAGTCGTTGCCGAAGAAGGCAAATTCGCCCACGCCAGAATAGTCTTCCACCTTGGCCACGCCGTATGGCTTTCCGTTCTTGGTATACCCTTCCCGCACATTGGTCACGATTCCCCCAAACACCAGATCCTGATTCTGGAGCTTCGTCAGATCGGCAAGGTCTGCCATGTGGGTCTTGCAGACATTCTCCAGTATCACGGCATACTCATCGAGCGGATGGGCAGAAAGATAAATGCCCACCAGGTCGCGCTCCTTGTTCAGACGCTCCAGGTCGCTCCATGCCGGAGCATGGACTATTTCGGGCGTGGCCACTTCTATTTCCTGCGTATCGCCGAAAAGGGAGTTCACGGCAACAGCCTTGTCTGTCTGATATTTGTTGCCATAACGAACCAGCAGTTCCACAAAGCTTTCATCCTTGGCATTCTTCAGGAAAAAGTCTTCACGCCTGATTTCCGGAAAACTGTCAAATCCGCCGGCCAAAGCAAGATTCTCAATATTCTTACGGTTGCAGGCGGAAAGGTTGACGCGCTGAACAAAATCAAAGATTCCCTTGAACGGGCCGTTCTTTTCCCGTTCTTCCAGAATGCACCGCACGGCAGACTCGCCTACTCCCTTGACCGCCCCCAGTCCGAAACGGATATCACCGCGGCGGTTGACGGAGAATTTCAGCATACTCTCATTCACATCAGGTCCCAACACACTGATGCCCGTCGCCTTGCATTCGTCCATCAGCTTGGTGATTTCGGTAATGTTGGCGATATTGCGGCTCATGGCGGCAGCCATGTACTCAGACGGATAGTTTGCCTTCAGGTATGCCGTCTGATAAGCCACCCACGAATAACACGTGGCATGCGACTTGTTGAAGGCATACGAGGCGAACTTCTCCCAGTCTGCCCAAATCTTTTCCAATGTCTTCGGGTCATGTCCGTTCTTCTTCCCGCCCTCGATGAACTTGGGCTTCATGTGATCCAGCTTGTCACGCAGCTTCTTACCCATCGCCTTGCGCAAAGCGTCGGATTCACCACGGGTGAAATCGGCAAGCAGACGCGAGAGCAGCATCACTTGCTCCTGATAAACCGTAATTCCATAAGTATCCTTCAGATATTTCTCCATAATGGGAATATCATATTCTATAGGCTTCCGTCCGTGCTTGCGGTCGATAAAGTCGGGAATGTAATCCATCGGCCCCGGACGGTAAAGTGCGTTCATGGCTATCAGGTCTTCAAACGTGGAGGGCTGAAGCTCACGCAGATATTTCTGCATACCCGCCGACTCAAACTGGAAGGTTCCGATGGTGCGCCCGTCACTATATAATCTATAGGTGGCCTCATCGTCTATCGGAATCGCGTCAATGTTCAGCACGATTCCCTTGCTCTGCCTGATGTTCTCCAACGCCTCCTTGATGACAGACAATGTCTTCAGTCCCAGAAAGTCCATCTTGATCAAGCCCGTCTCTTCGATAACCGAACCTTCGTATTGGGTAACGAGCATCTTCTCTCCGGTCTCCTTGTCGTCTGCCGTACTGACCGGCACCCAGTCGGTAATGTCGTCACGGCAGATAATCGTGCCGCAGGCATGCACTCCCGTATTGCGGACATTTCCCTCCAGCATCTTGGCATACTTGATGGTGTCACGAAGCACCGGATCGGACGAAACTTCCGCAGCCTGAAGCTCGGGCACGTATGCGATGGCATTCGGCAGGTTCAGCTTCTTGTCCGGAATCTTGTCCGGCACGAGCTTGCACAAACGGTCAGACTCCGCAAGCGGAAGCTTCTGCACGCGCGCCACATCCTTGATGGCAAGCTTCGTAGCCATTGTGCCGTAAGTAATGATGTGCGCCACCTTCTCCTGCCCATATTTCTCCGTCACCCAGTTCAATACCCGCCCACGGCCGTCATCATCAAAGTCCACATCGATATCGGGCAAGGAGATTCGGTCGGGATTCAGGAATCGTTCGAACAGCAGGTCATATTTAATCGGGTCAATCTGCGTGATTCCCAAACAATAGGCCACGGCAGATCCGGCCGCCGAGCCACGTCCCGGCCCCACGGAAACATCCAGCTTCTCGCGGGCGGCGTTGATAAAGTCCTGCACAATGAGGAAGTATCCGGGGAAACCCATCGTCTTCATGATATACAGTTCAAAACGGATACGCTCCTGCACCTCTTCGTTCAAAGTCTCCCCGTAACGGCGGTGCGCCCCCTCGTATGCCAGTTTGGCCAGATAATCCGCCTCCAGCTTGATGCGGTAAAGCTTGTCATATCCGCCCAGACGCTCGATCTTCGCATTGGCAGCCGCCTCATCCATCACCACTTTTCCGTTTTCATCCTGCGTGAATTCGTCAAACAGGTCTTTTTCCGAGAATTTTTTCCGGTATTCTTCCTCCGTGCCAAACTCTTCGGGAATGGCAAAGGTAGGCATGATGGGTGCGTGATCGATGGAATAAAACTCCACCTTGTCGCAGATTTCCGTCGTGTTTGACAAGGCTTCGGGCACATCGGCAAAGATTTCATTCATTTCCTCGCGGGTCTTCATCCACTCCTGCTTGGTGTAAAGCATCCGCTTCGGGTCGTCCAAATCCTTTCCGGTACTCAAACAAATCAGACGGTCGTGCGCCTCGGCATTCTCCTCATCCACGAAATGAACATCATTCGTGCAGACCAGCTTGACATTATATTTCCTTGAATATTCAATCAGCTTCCTGTTGACTTTCTCCTGCAAAGGATATGTTTCATGATTAGCACGCGGAACGGTAGCCTTATGGCGTTGCAGCTCCAGATAATAGTCGTCTCCGAAAAGATTCTTATACCACTGTATCGCCTCTTCCGCCTGCTCGTATTCGTCGGCAATGATGCGCCGCGGGATTTCCCCGCCCAGACAGGCCGAACAGACAATCAAGCCTTCATGATACTTCTCAAGCTCTGTGCGGTCGGTACGCGGACGCATGTAGAATCCCTCCGTCCAAGCCTTCGACACAAGCTTTATCAGGTTATGATATCCCTTCAGGTTTTTGGCAAGCACCACCAGATGGTAACCGCTCTGGTCGGGCTTTCCCTCCTTGTCCTGCATACGCCGCCGCGCGACATACATTTCACAGCCGAAGATGGGCTTGAAGAGTTTCTTACGGGCGGCTTCCAAGCTTTCCCTACAGGAAGCTATTTCCGCCTGCGGGTCTTCCACCTCCTCTTTCCCGCTTTCAAGCGCGGCTATCCGCTTCTTCAAATCCTTTATTTCGGCATTCGTACCGCCATTCTTCTTGTTTACATAATTGAAAAACTCCTTGATACCGAACATGTCTCCATGGTCTGTCACTGCGATTCCCCGCATGCCGTTCGCCATTGCCTTGTCTACAAGGCGTGGGATGGAAGCCTGTCCGTCAAGAATAGAATATTGAGTATGAACATGTAAATGAACGAAATCCTGCATATATTCCGATTAAATAAAAAACGAATCAAAGATACCTACCTTTTGCTGAACAAACAAATGCAGTTAATAAAAAGTTACATTTTCTTGCAGAGTTCTCAAAATAGATATACTTTTGTGCGATAATATCATGCGTAATCCGGTTTACCCCATGAACAAAATAAAGAAACTGAAAAAAATCCGCATTCATCACGAAGGTACCCACATCCTTATCACCGGCGCAATCCTACTGATTCTGGTCAATCTTGCGCTTTACTGGGGATTGGAATGCAAGATACCTTTTTATATCGTCGCTGTCGTCAGCGTTATTCTCTATCTGCTGACCGTAAACTTCTTCCGTTGCCCGATACGCCTCTTTAAAGGCGACACGGAAAAGACGGTGGTCGCTCCGGCGGACGGGCGGATAGTGGTGATTGAGGAAGTGGACGAGCATGAATATTTCCATGACCGCCGCCTGATGATATCTATCTTCATGGGAATCACCAATGTGCACGCCAACTGGTATCCGGTGGACGGAGTGGTAAAGCATGTGTCCCACCAGAACGGACGGTTCATGAAAGCCTGGCTGCCGAAGGCAAGCACGGAAAACGAACGTTCCACCATCGTCATCGAAACGCCGGAAGGATATGAGGTAATGGCACGGCAGATTGCCGGAGCGGTGGCACGCCGCATCGTCACGTATGCAGAGAAAGGGGAAGACTGCTACATCGACGAGCACATGGGCTTCATCAAGTTCGGTTCGAGGGTGGATGTCTACCTGCCGCTCGGAACGGAAGTATGTGTCACCATGGGACAAAAGACTACGGGCAACGAGACCGTCATTGCAAGACTGAAATAAAAAACAATGTGATTATGGCAAACGCGATTATCCGAAACATCCCGAATACGATTACAAGCTGCAATCTGCTGTGCGGATGCATCGCCACCTGGTGGGCATTCCAAAACGCGTATGAATATGCCCTGCTGTTCATCGTTCTGGGAGCCGTATTCGATTTCTTCGACGGCATGACAGCCAGACTTCTCCATGTGTCTTCACCCATCGGCAAAGAATTAGACTCGTTGGCCGACGACATCACATTCGGACTGGCTCCTGCCGCCACCGCCTTTTCCCTCTTCAAGGAAGTGCATTATCCCGAATGGCTTTCCGGCTTGAGCGGTGTCATGCCCTATACCGCATTCCTTATCGCGGTGTTTTCCGCCTTGCGTCTGGCCAAATTCAATTTAGACGAACGCCAGACAAGCTCCTTCATCGGCTTGCCGACACCGGCTAATGCCTTGTTTTGGGGTTCACTGGTAGTGGGCTCGCACGGTTTCCTCACATCTGAAAGCTTTAATGCCCTTTATCTTTTCATACTGGTCATCGTCATGTCTCTGCTGTTGGTAGCCGAGCTTCCCATGTTCTCCCTCAAGTTCAAAGACTTGTCGTGGGCTCACAACAAAGTAAGCTACATTTTTCTGATAGTAAGCATACCGCTGCTTGTCATCTTCCGCATGAGCGGATTTGCGGCAGTAATCGTGTGGTATATCGTGCTTTCGCTGATAACCTGCAAGAGCAAAAAATAACAAGACGCTATCGCCATGTTCCACATTCTCGGATTCATTTTTTTCTTTCTCCTGATAATCATCATTGTCGGACTGATAATCTTATTCAAGATAGTCGGCACGGTCTTCCGTTTAGGCCGTCGGATGAAAGGAACAGACAATGCTTCATCTCACCGCCCCTATACACACTCTGAAGACACTGGCAGTGAAAGCAAGCCTTCACCCGCTCCCAGCCGGAAGAAGGTGTTCGGCGATGATGAGGGGGAATATGTCGACTACGAAGAAATCAAGGAGAAATAGGCCTGCTTCATCCGGGCAAACAAACAGCTTTGCCTAAGCATCCGCTCTTGGAGCCGCGGTCATCTTTTCTTTTTGAAGAAGTCTTTCATCAGCCGGGCGCATTCATCGGCCATCACACCCATCAGAATCTCAGTCTTGGGATGAAGGGAATCGGGCGCATATTTCCGGTATCCCCGCTTTTCATCGCCTGCCCCGAAGACAAGACGGCGCACCTGCGCCCATGCAATGGCTCCGGCACACATCACACACGGTTCAACAGTGACATACAGCGTGCAGTCGTTCAGATATTTCCCGCCCAACGCATTGGCTGCTGCCGTGATGGCCTGCATTTCGGCATGGGCGGTCACATCGTTGAGCGTCTCGGTAAGATTGTGGGTACGGGCAATAATCCGGTCACGACACACCACAACCGCCCCCACCGGCACTTCTCCCGCCTCGGCGGCCCTTTGAGCTTCCATCAAAGCCTGTTTCATATAAAAGTTGTCATCCGCCATATCACCTGCGCATATCGTGTTCCTTAAACAATGTAGGGTAATCTTCCTCCATTTTCTGATGGATAAAAGACAGAATCGTCTCCCGAAGCCAGCGCGCCTTATTGGTTATCTGATATTTCTCCAGATAACGGTCAACAATCTGCACTTCTTCTTCACTCATCAGACAAACCATCCGCTGCTTTCGAGGCGGGACTGACGAGGGTACCTTCTTTCTCTTTTTACCGCAATTCACCATTCCGGTACAAAATTAATGGACTTCCGCTAAATTCAAAGCACAAAATGCGTATTTTTGCAAAAAAGGAAAAATGGCTGAACACAATGTATTAGGCAAAGAGGGAGAGGGCGAAGCTGTCGCCTACCTGCAAGAAAAGGGATATGTCATCCGCCACCGCAACTGGCGGGCAGGCAGACTGGAACTGGATATTGTGGCCGAAAAGGATGGAGAACTGGTGGTGATAGAGGTCAAGACACGGCGCAACGAAAGATACGGCAGGCCGGAAGATGCTGTTGACCGTTCAAAAATCCGGAACATCGTGGCTTCTACGGATGTATACCTCAAGAAATTCCAGATTGACCTTCCTGTACGGTTCGACATCATCACCCTTGTCGGAGCGAATCCTCCTTACCGCATCGAGCACATAGAGGAAGCCTTCTTTCCGCCTATATGGAATTGAAAAACGAGTATGGATATAGAAACGATACGTGAATATTGTCTGAAGAAGAAAGCGGCTTCTGAATGCTTTCCCTTTGACGAGGTCAATTTGGTATTCAAGGTAGTAGACCGCATGTTTGCCTTAATCGACCTGGACAAGCCCGACCGCATCTGTCTGAAGTGCGATCCGGAATACGCCATCGAGCTGCGCGAACGCTATGACGGCATAGACGGAGCCTATCACTTCAACAAAAAATACTGGAACCAGGTGGCATTGGCAGACGATGTGCCTGATTCGCTCATTCTGAAACTGATTGACCACTCTTACGAGGAGGTCATCAAGAAATTTACACGGAAACAAAAAGAAGCTTACCATGAATTATCCTGAACCCATCCGACTGAACGAGACGACTTCCACCAACTCGTATCTGGCAGACCTGTGCCAACGCCAAGATGTCGCCGAACTGACATGCGTCTATACGGCCTTCCAGAGTGCCGGACGCGGACAACGCGGCAACAGTTGGGAGTCGGAACCCGGAAAGAACCTGCTGTTCAGCTTTGTGACCTATCCCGACTTTCTGGAGGCACGCCGGCAATTCCTGCTTTCACAGGTCACGGCTCTTGCTCTTCAGGAAGTATTGTCACAGTATGCCGAACATATAGCCATCAAATGGCCTAACGACATTTATTGGAAAGACAAGAAACTGTGCGGCACACTCATTGAAAACAATCTGACAGGGACACATATCAGCCGTTCCATCTCAGGAACGGGGGTCAATCTCAATCAAGAACGCTTTTCCAGCGATGCGCCGAATCCGGTCTCACTTTTCCAGATTACGGGACAGCTATATGATGCGGAAGAAATCCTGCGGGAAGTGATGGAACGTATCGGATTTTACTACTCTCTGCTTAAGGCCGATGAAACCGACATCATAACCTCACGCTACAGGGACGCATTCTACCGCAAGGAAGGATACCATCTTTACAAAGACGGCAAAGAGACATTCCGTGCCCGCATCCGCGACATCGAGGCTTCCGGCCGCCTCATATTGGAAGACGAAACCGGCAAAACGAGAGGATATATGTTTAAGGAAGTGAGTTTCCTGCCCAACAAATAACGGCCGATACCGACATGACACCTACCAACCAACGTATTCTCCACATCGCCGTCCCGTCAATCGTTTCAAACATCACGGTTCCGCTTCTGGGACTGGTGGATGTCACGATTGTAGGACACTTGGGAGCGGCGGCCTATATCGGTGCAATCGCCGTGGGCGGAATGCTCTTCAGCATGATTTACTGGATATTCGGATTCCTCCGCATGGGTACGGGAGGATTGACCGCACAGGCTTACGGGCGGCACGACCTGCACGAAGCGACCCGCATCCTGCAACGCTCGCTTGCCGTCAGCATGCTGCTCGCACTTGCTCTGGTCATACTCCAATATCCCATACGCAAAATCGCATTTCTGCTTATCGACGCCAGTCCGGAAGTGCAGAATCTGGCCGCACGATACTTTCATATCTGTATCTGGGGTGCTCCTGCCACGCTCGGACTCTACGGATTCACCGGATGGTTCATCGGGATGCAGAACTCGCGCTTCCCGATGTTTGTAGCCATTACCCAAAACATCGTCAACATTGCCGCGAGCGTATGCTTCGTCTTCGCCTTCGGCATGAAGGTAGAAGGTGTGGCTTTGGGCACACTGCTTGCCCAATATGCCGGCCTGATTATGGCCGCCCTGCTCTGGCTGCACTTCTACCGTCCGCTCCGCAAGCATGTCTGCCGGAAAGGCCTGTTTGAAAAAGCGGCCATGATGCGCTTTTTCCAGATAAACCGCGACATATTTCTGCGCACGCTCTGCCTGGTGGCCGTTACCGTCTTTTTCACTTCCACCGGAGCCGCATACGGCGACATCACACTGGCGGTAAACACCCTGCTCATGCAGCTGTTCACCCTGTTTTCCTATATCATGGACGGGTTTGCCTATGCCGGAGAGGCGCTTACGGGAAAGAATATCGGAGCGGGAAACCGTCCGGAACTGAAACGGACTGTGCGTCTGCTTTTCGGATGGGGAGTTGCGCTCTCACTGGCCTTTACGCTGCTGTACGGCATCGGAGGAAAAGATTTTCTTGGCCTGCTGACAAACGACGAATCGGTCATTCACGCTTCAGGCGAATACTTTTACTGGGTGCTGATGATTCCGTTGGCAGGATTCTCGGCTTTCCTGCTCGACGGCATCTGCATAGGGGCAACCGCCACGCGCCTCATGCTCCGGGCCATGCTTGTTGCTTCCGGAAGCTTTTTTGTCATCTATTACGCATTTCATTCCCTACTGGGCAACCATGCGCTCTGGATGGCCTTTATTGTCTATCTGGCTCTGCGGGGAATCCTGCAAGCCTTATCGGGGAGACACATTTTCCGGTAACACAATCTTTACTTTACAGAAACATTCCTGCAACATGCTCCCTTTACTTTTGTCTGATATAGTGCAAACCAGAAATTTCATCCATATAAAACAAATTTTCCAACCTAAGCATCCCTACGGATGACAGGATAAAAAAACCAAAAGAAGCTATGAATACAAGAAACCTCATTATCGCTCTTGCCTGCATGCTCTGTGCCGGTGCAGGAAACGCCCAGACAAAAATCATTGCCCACCGCGGATTCTGGCAGACGGAAGGTTCCGCCCAAAATTCCGTCACAGCCTTGAAGCGGGCTGCCGAAGCCAAACTGTACGGCTCTGAGTTTGATGTGCAGCTGACAGCCGACGGAACTGTAGTAGTGAACCACGATGACAAAATCGGAGGGCTGACCATCGGCAGCACCGACTATGAAAAGCTGAAGCATCTGAAGCTCAAAAACGGAGAGACACTGCCCACACTCGCCGATTATCTGCGGGCAGGACAAACTTTGCCCGACATACAGCTCATTCTTGAAATCAAGCCGCACCGGACAAAAGCGCAGGAAGACAAGATTGCGGAGGCCTGTGTCAGAATGGTCAAGGAATATGGGATGGAGAAGCAGGTGGAATACATCTCGTTCAGCATGAATCTCTGCGAACGACTTGCAAAACTTGCGCCGGATGCGGAGATCGCCTATTTAGAAGGCGACATGTCTCCGAAAGCCATCAAGGCAAAAGGTCTGACAGGCATTGACTACGAATATAAGGTATTTGAAAAACATCCGGAATGGATAAGGGAAGCACACGAACTGGGTCTGAAAGTGAACGTATGGACAGTCAACCGAAAAGCGGACATGGAGAAAATGGCCGGTCTGAAAGTGGATTATCTGACAACTGACAGGCCGCTTGAAGCCGACAAGCTGCTCAACGGGAAATAATGCCTGTCCACACGCATCGTTCAAATAAAGTCCCGTTTATGCTTGCATTCCTGGTTTTATTTTTATCTTTGCGTTTAAACCAATTAAAAACAGTTCTTACAATTATGGCAAGATTTAAACGAATCCTGTTGAAACTAAGCGGCGAAAGCCTGATGGGAGAGAAAAAATACGGAATCGACGAAAAACGGTTGGGCGAATACGCACAACAAATCAAGGAAATCCACGATATGGGCGTGCAGATAGGTATCGTAATCGGCGGAGGAAACATCTTCCGCGGACTGAGCGGGGCAGGAAAGGGATTTGACCGTGTGATGGGCGACCAGATGGGCATGCTCGCCACAGTCATCAACAGTCTCGGACTCTGTTCGGCACTTCGGGCGTCCGGTGTGAAAGCCCGCGTTCTGACCGCCATCCGCATGGAACCTATCGGAGAGCTTTATACCAAATGGAAAGCCATCGAGGCTATGGAAAACGGAGAAGTGGTCATCATGTCGGCCGGCACAGGAAACCCGTTTTTCACCACAGATACAGGTTCGTCGCTACGCGGCATCGAGATAGAAGCCAATGTCATGCTGAAAGGAACACGCGTGGACGGCATTTATACAGCCGACCCGGAAAAAGACCCGACAGCTACCAAATTCGACGACATTACGTATGACGAGGTTCTGGCCCGCGGACTGAAGGTAATGGATCTTACCGCCACCTGCATGTGCAAGGAGAACAATCTTCCTATCATCGTATTCGACATGGATACCGTAGGCAATCTGAAGAAAGTAATGTCTGGAGAAAACATCGGAACACTGGTACACAATTAAGCGGTCAGACGGAAAATGCTTTGCCTTGCATGCGAAGAATATTTTTCACACTCTTAGGCTGTGTCCTGACCATCAGTGTATATGCCGCTTCCGACTCTTTAAGAAGTATAGGGCCATACGCCGCAAGCCGTTTCCCTTTCATCCATCAGCTGGGATTCGACTTGCGGACGGCTTATATTGCACCGACCAACCGTTTCCTCCGCGGAGACAACGCTACAAGAACGCCTATCAACAAGGCTTTTTCCGCCCATCTAAAGTATGCCTTCCGGTTCAATCCGGCTTCTTACGAAGGCCAGGTCTACCGTGGCGCGTATCAAGGTGCCGGCTTGTCATTCAACAGTTTCCAAAGGCCGGAAGAATTGGGCACTCCGATAGGCATCTACCTGTTTCAAGGCGGCCCGATAGTCCGGTTCAACCCGCATCTTTCCCTAAATTATGAATGGAATTTCGGCGTGTCTTTCGGGTGGAAACCGCACGACTACACAGACAATCCCTACAACCGTGTCATAGGTTCGCGAATCAATGCCTATCTGAACGCCAACTTTTATTTAGACTGGGAACTTTCTCCTTATTGGCGCATGACGGCAGGAGCCGACTTCACCCATTATTCCAACGGGAACACCAATTTTCCGAACGCCGGTCTGAACACAGTCGGAGCACGCATAGGACTGGCATACACGCTGAATCCCGCCAAAGAAGCTGACAATCCGCACTCCGGATTCATGCCCACACGTTTTCAGAAGCATGTCAGCTACGATTTCATCCTGTTCGGGTCGTGGCGGAGAAAGGGCATCATGTTCGATGACAATACGGGAGTGGCATCTCCCGACAAGTATACGGTATTAGGATTCAACTTTATGCCCCTGTATAACTTTTGTCCGCGCTTCCGTGCCGGCATATCCCTCGACGGAATCTATGACAGTAGCGCCAGTGCCTACATCAAAGACGAGATTGTGCAAGTGGGAGAAAGTGCCGACCTGACCATCGTCCGTCCTCCCAGCCGCTACCAATACGCCTTGGGCTTGTCTGCGCGGGCCGAATATGTCATGCCCTACTTCTCGGTGAACGTGGGAATCGGAGCCAATGCCCTTTACCGGAGTCACGACCTCAGGGGATGCTACCAGATACTGGCGCTCAAAATCTCCATGACCCGCAGCCTTTTTCTCCACATCGGCTACAATCTGCAAAATTTCCACAATCCCAACTACCTGATGCTCGGCATCGGCTACCGGTTCAACAACAGGCGGTCAATCCTGTAACGCCTGCCGGACATTTCTTAACCGGAACCATCCGCCGTAAGTGAGCATCCGCCAGACCCACTCCAAAGGGCCGAACCGGAATGCAGAAAGCCACAAGCGACTGAACAGTGCCTGAAAAAGACAAACTGCCAGTACGACAAGTTCCGTCTGCACCAGTCCGACACCGGCTCCCCACCCGAGACCGATGCCGTAAAACAGGAACATACCGATGACTGACTGGGCGATATAATTGGTAAGAGCCATCCGCCCGGGAGCGGCAAGGAGCCGCCACAGCCTCCCCTCCTTCCACCGGATATAAAGCAGGCAGATGCCACAGACATAAGCCAAGCCTAACGGATAGACACTGGCGGTATAAATAATCGTATGAGCCGCACCGCCAAACGGATGACCGTTCATGCAACTCCATGCATAGAGCACCGACAATGGAAGTCCGAACAGAAAACCGTATATTGAAACCGCCTTCAGCAGTCTGACACGATTCTCTAAAGTGGCATACATCTGGTTTCGCCCGATATAGAAGCCCAACAGGAAAAGTCCGAAAACCTTGAAATAGCGGTTTCCATCGACAAACTCCTGCACACGCACCCATGCTCCCTGAACAAGGAACTGGAAAACCTGAGCGTAGCTGTCTGCATCGCGCAGCCAATAACCGAAATTCTTTTCCGTAATGCCGTACAATCCGCAATAATACCACTGCCTGCGCACCGCCGGCTCGGACAGCCAGACACCGGAAGCCTCAGCCGCACCGTCTATCAAAACGGGAAACAGCAGGAAGAATGCGGCAGCACACAGCAAGCCCCTGTCTGAAACATGACGGAACAAGGGCAGCAACATGCCAAGCAAGGCATACAACACCAGGATATCACCGCTCCAGATGAACATCAGATGCAGAAAACCGATTGCCGTCAGCACAAGCATCCGCCGGAAGAATATCCGTAAACCGCTTTTCCCCTTGCGTGCGGCATTGGTCATGATGATGGAAAAACCGATGCCGAAGAGCAAAGAAAAAATGGTATAGAACTTGCCGTCCACAAACATATAAAGCAAGAAGCGCAGAATGCGGTCGGCCTCCGCCGTAGGCATTGCCGCCACCGCCGCTTCACTTTGGAAAGTATAAAGAGAAAACTCCGGATAGTTAGCCATGCAGATTCCCAAAATGGCAAATCCCCTTAAAGCATCGAGAATGACTTGTCTCTCCGAAGATTTGACAGGAGAAAGATTTTCTGTTCCCATATTCAAAAAACGTTAGATTACCGAACAAATCAGATTCTGATACCTATCATCCGATTCGCCGGCAAAAATACAATTTTATCTTTCACCGTCTGTATATGAATTACAGATATTGAAACGGACTCACAGAAACGGCAGAATGAAGCCTGCATCTTCTGAAAAAAAGGGATGAAGCCTCAGTCAGACCTCATCCCTTCAAGCTTTAAATTCCTGTTATCGTTTCATCCGGAAGACAGACTTATTCAACCAGCATCACCCATCCGTGCGGATCCGGCTCATCTCCGTACTGGATGGCACGCAGCCTGTTGTACAGCTTCTCGCTGACAGGGCCCGGCTTGCCGTCTTTTGCGATGATATATGATTTGTGATTTTCCAAATCGTCAATCCGCTCTATCGGACTGATGACGGCGGCCGTACCGCAGGCTCCGGCTTCCTCGAATGTCTCCAGCTCTTCTTCCGGTATCGGACGGCGTTCCACCTTCATCCCCATATCTTCAGCCAACTGCATCAGGCTGCGGTTGGTAATAGACGGCAGGATGGAAGTAGACAGCGGGGTGATATACGTATTGTCTTTGATTCCGAAGAAGTTGGCTGCGCCGCATTCGTCGATGTACTTCTTTTCTTTTGCATCCAAATAAAACTCACTGGCATACCCTGCATCGTGGGCTATCTTGTTGGCACGAAGACTGGCCGCATAGTTCCCGCCCACCTTGTATGTACCTGTTCCGAGCGGAGCAGCGCGGTCGAACTGACGGATGATTACATAAGGATTGGTAGCGAATCCGCCCTTAAAATACGGGCCTACCGGCGTAACGAAGACAACAAACAGGTATTCATTGGCCGGATGAACGCCCACCTGAGCCCCTGTGCCAATCAGCAAGGGACGGATGTACAGTGAAGCGCCGCTTTCATAAGGAGGGATGAAACGCTCGTTGGCCTTTACCACCTTGCGTACAGCTTCGCAGAATGTTTCGGTCGGCAGTTCCGGCATCAGGATTCCCCGACAAGTGCTTTGCAGACGCTCCGCATTGGCCTGCGGACGGAACACACGGATTTTCCCGTCCTTTCCGCGATAAGCCTTCAAGCCTTCGAAAGCCTCCTGTCCGTAGTGCAGACACGTAGCCGCCATGTGGATATTCAGTGTCTCTTCCGAACAAAGTTCCAGTTCTCCCCATTTTCCGTCGCGGTAATAGCAACGTACGTTATAATCCGTCTTCATATACCCGAACGACAGATTAGCCCAATCAATGTCTTTCATTGTCATATAGTATTTAAAATATTACCTTTTTCTTACAAGCTTTGGACAAAAGTACGCTTTATATTTACAAATTCCAATTTTATCCGCCACTTTTTACGTTTACTTGTCCTCCGCCTCCAGCATCCGCTTTATTTCCTCGTCGGCCTTATAAAGCTTGTCGCGGCAATACTTGACCAGCTTCTGGGCTTCACGCAGGCTTTCCCGCAGCTGGTCAATGTCCAGTTCGTCGCTCTCAATACGTGAAACGATGTCTTCCAACCGCTTCATCGCCTCTGCATAGGTTTCTTTTTTCACTGCCATAGCTTATTCTTGTTTATTGCTTTCTGTCACCTTACTTTTAAACCTGCCTTTCAGCAGATAAGTCACCACTTCATCGCCCGGCTTCAGGGATGAAGCATCGGTCAGGCTTCTGCCGTCTTTCAGCGTAATGCTGTATCCACGCTTCAGCAGCAGCTCCGGGGAGGCGGACTTTATCCGTTGTTCCAACAAATCCAACCGATGAAATTCTTTCTGGAAACGGGCTTGCAGCGTTACGGCCAAATGCGAAAATGTCTGCAAACGGTATCGCTCCTTCATAATGCGGGACTTCCATGCCGCATCCAACCGGCTTATCAGCCGCTCCTGCCGGAATGCCTCCCGCTGCAAGCGCATCTGCATCTGCGCGGGAATGCGCGATATACAGCGTTCCAACCGTTCCCTTTCGCCTTGCAAGCGTTCCTCCAGCCGTTCCCTCACAAGCCGGGCACAGGTTTCCAGCCGCTCCGCTGTCTGCAAGGCATGGTTTATCAGAAATTCCGCCGCGGCAGTAGGAGTCTTGACCCGGGTATGAGAAATCAAGTCAAGCACCGTATCGTCACGCTCATGCCCGATACCGGTAACGATAGGCAGGGGAAACTGGGCACAGTTGGCGGCAAGCTCGTAAGTGTCAAAGCCTGAAAGATCGGAAGCAGCCCCTCCTCCACGGATAATCACCACCACATCCCAGTTTTCACATTCGGCATAAATCCGGTCGAGCGCGGCGATGATGGAAGATTCCACCTGTTCACCCTGCATCACGGCCGGAAACAGACGGGTATAAAAGACAAAACCGAACGGATTATGCTCCAACTGACTACAGAAATCGCCATATCCCGCAGCCGTAGCCGAAGATATTACCGCTATACGCTGAGTCAGCAAAGGCAGCTCCAGTTCCTTGTTCAGGGTCAACACGCCTTCCTTTTCCAACTGAAGCAGGATTTCCTTCCGACGGCGCGCCATATCACCCAAAGTATAAGTAGGATCGATGTCGGTCACCGTGAGCGAATATCCGTAAAGTTCGTGAAAATCGACCGTTACCTTTACCAACACCTTAATGCCTGCAACGAAAGCCTGTCCCGTTTCCTGCTCGAAATAAGGTATCAGGCGGGCAAACACATTTCCCCAGACAATGCCACGGGCCTTGGCCACCAGTGCACTGCTCTTTTCATCCTTCTGCACAAACTCCAGATAGCAGTGCCCGGAACGGTTGACACGCACATCGCTCAACTCTGCCTGCACCCAATACTCATCGGGCAGGCAGGCATGAATGCTGCGGCGCACCAGACCGTTGAGTTCCAAAAGAGAAAGAGAAGGCGCTTCCATTTCAAGAATTTTATTCTTCCGCAGCATGCGGTTTCAGTTCCAGTCCCAAACGGTAGGCTTTCCATACATCCGGAATTCCGTAACCGAATATATTGTCCGGACAATCTGCTCGGTCGCCCGAACGATGTATGACATCTATCAGTTGTCTGACCGTAAGCCACGGACATGCCTGCCACAGACAGGTGGCCAGACCGCAGAATATGGGAGCGGCAAACGATGTCCCGTTGGCAAACGAAGTGCCTCCGTCCGTTCCCATCACCGACGAACGCATACCTTGCGCCATAATATCAGGCTTCACCCTGCCGTCGGCAGTGTTTCCGATAGAAGAAAACGGTGCGTTCATCCGCAACGAATCGACGGCTCCCACCGTCAGCACATGCTCCGCATCGGCAGGCGGTGTGATTTTCTTCCAACTGTCCATCCCTGAATTGCCGGCACTGCAAACCACCAGCATGCCTTTATCCGCAGCCATCGAGGCCGAAACAGTCATCAGCGAAGTGCGTCCGTCCAGATCACGGTAACGATAATCGTATGCCGAATCATCAAAGGCATAATATCCCAAGGAAGTATTCACGACATCCACGCCCACACTGTCGGCAAACTCAATGGCCGCCGCCCAGTTGTCCTCTTCCACCGGCTGCTCGGTATCGTTATCTTCGCTGCGGAGAAGCCAATAAGAAGCTTCGGGAGCCGTTCCTACCATCACATGGGGCACATCGGTCGCCATGCACGACAAGACTTTCAGCCCGTGATTGTGCTCGGCATAGATATCCGACCGCGGATTGACGAAATCATGCACGCCGCGCAGCTTCAGTTTCTTAAAACACTTCATGACATCCACATTATAGAAACCCGCGTCAATGACGGCTATCTGCATACCTTTTCCACGGAATCCCGCGGCATGCAAGCTGTCGCCGCGATGCATCTTGATCTGTCCGGCCCCCGCGCCATAATAATCACTCCGCTTGCTCCAGACATTCTTCACTTCCTTCTTGCGATTCCTGTTGGGAGGAAAGACCGTATCGGGCGATACCCATACCTTCTTCACCGATTTCACAAAGGAGTTTTCCAGAAAGCGTCCGGCAGCCGCTTCGTCTGAAGTCTGGAGCAATACCGTATTGTTCCACTTACTGGATGAAAGATATTTGCCTCCCTGCTCCACCAACCGATGGATATAAGATTCACAAACAGGCAAATCGGTAGAGTCTATCCGAATACCCTGACGCTGACGGCGCTCAAGCGAGCGGACGGAAAGAAACTTCTCCGGCTCGTCGAGCGAATAAATGGTTTCCGCCTTATCAGCCAACGTAACCCGATATTTGTACGTTCTCTCCCCTGCCTGCGCACACAGCAGACACAACAGCAATATCCCTGCCAGTCCTAATCCTCTGCCTTTCATGATGCTTTCTCTTTTTTCGTGGCAAAGATATATAAAGTTTTCCGAACGGCACACTGCATTCCGACTTCCTTTCTTCTGAAAAAGGAGATACGGTCAAAAGCATCATCCCGTCCTTTCCAAAACCGCTTTTCATCCTGATGAAACCGGCACAAGAAAAGGCCTTCGCGAAAATATAGTCCGTACTTTCGCCGTTTCTCCGAAAAAAAATATATATTTGCTCTATCATCAACCTAATCATTACCATTATGAACGAACAACATTATGTCATCAATCTGGGACGCCAGCTGGGCAGCGGAGGAAAAGAAATCGGAGAAAAACTCGCCAAAGAGTTCGGCATCGCCTTTTATGACAAGGAACTGATTGCCCTTGCCTCAAAGGAAAGCGGACTTTGCAAGGAGTTTTTCGAGAAGGCGGACGAGAAAGCGTCGCAGACCATACTGGGAGGACTGTTCGGAACACGCTTTCCTTTCATCACCGAGGGGGCATATCCCTACAACTCCTACCTGAGCAACGACTCGCTTTTCAAGATTCAGAGCGACGTTATCCGCCAGCTGGCCGAAAAGCAGTCCTGCCTCTTCGTGGGACGGTGTGCTGACTATATTCTGCGCAATCACCCGCGCTGTGCGAACATCTTCGTATCGGCATCGCCCGAAGCCCGTATCGAACGGCTCATGCACCTGCACAATATCAGTGCCGAAGCGGCTGAAGAACTGATGGAAAAGGCGGACAAGAAGCGTTCTTCCTATTACAACTACTACAGTTACAAGACCTGGGGGGCGGCTGCCACCTATCATCTCTGCATTGACTCGTCGGTTTTGGGCATTGACGGCACGGTGGAATTCATCAAAAACTTCGTGAAGCTGAAGCTCAAACTCTGACAAGCAACTGAAATGAACCGTTTCACCACAGACATCTCCGCCCAAACCGTCACCATAGACGGTATATCCTATACCGCCGACGAGTGCCGAACATCTTTGCCCGAAGCCTTCCGGCAGCAATATGGGGAGGAAAGCTTCCACGCCGCCCTTGCCGATTTCCTTGCCGAATGGTTCACCCCCTCGCCTACCCTGTGCGTACACACTTCCGGCTCTACCGGAACGCCGAAAAAGCTGTGGGTGGAAAAGCGGAGGATGATGAATTCGGCCATGATGACGGTGGAGTTTTTAGGACTGTGCAAGGGAGACAGCGCCATGCTGTGCATGCCCCTGCAATACATCGCCGGGAAAATGGTCGTGATACGCTCGCTGGTGGCCGGACTGAACCTCATCCCGGTCGCTCCCTGCGGACATCCGATGAAGGACATCCCCCCGACGGTCTTTTCGGCCATGATACCGATGCAGGTATTCAACAGCCTGCAAGTGGAAGAAGAATGCGAACGGCTGAAAGGCATCAGGCATCTGATTATCGGCGGAGGCGCCATCGACCGTTCACTGGCTCAAACCCTGAAGACTTTCCCGAACAACGTGTGGAGCACCTACGGGATGACGGAAACCTTGTCGCATATCGCCCTGCGGAAGCTTAGCGGAGAAGAGGCTTCGGAATGGTACACACCGTTTGCGAATGTCCGTCTCAGTCTCACTCCGGACGGGACACTGGCCATCGAAGCCCCGTCGGTAAACCCCGAACGGCTCGTGACAAACGACATCGCGGAATTTGACGACCGAGGCCGGTTCCGCATCCTGGGACGCAGAGACAATACCATAAACACCGGCGGAATAAAGGTACAGATTGAGCAGGTAGAGGAAACGCTGCGTCCGCACCTGCATCATCCCTTCCTTATCACTTGCGCACCCGATATCAAGTTCGGCGAACGCATCGTCTTGCTGGTAGAGAATCTTCCCTCCGACAGCGCGGAAGTCCGTCGGGCCATCGACACGCTTCCCGTCTACTGGCGGCCCAAGCAGACCTTCACCGTCTCCCGACTGCCGCTGACCGGAACCGGAAAGCCCGACCGCGCCACCGCCAAGCGCATAGCCGCCGCAAAAACAAAGGAATCATGAGAACCGTCCGACTTATTACCTGCGAAGACTCGTTTCAGGCACAGCTCATCAAGGGTGCATTGGAGAATGAAGGTATCCCCTCGGTGCTGCACAATGTAAACACATCCAACGTGATGCGCGGACTGATTCCCGCCATCGCGGGAGTGGACATCTTCGTTTACGAAAGAGACTACGACCAAGCCTTGCAGTTGCTCGAGGATAACCAGATGATTCCCGAACAACTGAAGTATTGCCCCCGTTGCCACTCTGGAAACATCCGTTTCGAACTGAAGAAACGACACCGCTTCCGCGCCCTTTTAGCAACATCCGCCTCCCTGATTGCCGGTATACCTCCGGGTACGGAGCATTGGGAATACATCTGCAACGACTGCGGAGCGCGTTTCGACAAGCCCGTAGGCCGGAAAAGTTCTGAAGAAAAAACGGATTAAAGGGCGCATGTGCCCTTTCCGCCAAAATCATCGCTCGCCTTTCCCCGGTACTCCGGATGGCGCTGCAGCCATACCACAGCATACGAGCAGGTGGCAACCGGCTGCAATCCCTGTCCGCAGGCATAATCATACGCCGCCTTCACCAGCGCGGAAGCGATTCCCCTCCCGCCTATCTCTTTCGGAACAATCGTATGACGGATATCCAGTCCTCCGTCAGCAAGGCGGTAATCCACATAAGCCGTATATTCGTCCACCGTCACCCAAAAGCGGCGGCGGTTTTCATCATGCATGATTTCCATAAGCTCTTTTTGTTGCAAGATACGAAAATGTTTTTGGAAAAGACATTGCTTGTAACATATTTTCAAGAACAGACATTACGACATTCAAGCCGGACAAAACACATAAGGCGTACCTTTGATTTCATTTGCATTCAAACGGACTTTTCATTTTCCAACATATCAAAAGCTCCAAAATATACGTATCTTTGCCTGCATCAATTGTAACAAAAAAGATTATTGCCGAAATGAAAAACGATTTATTGCAGTCGCTCACAAAAGAGGAACTGATCCGGCTGATTGAGGACTACTCGAAAAACTGGCTGGCGATGGACGGGGTATGGTTTCAGTCTGTGGAACGCAAGCGGGGAATGGATGAAGCGATGTATCATGACGCGGAGGCCTGGCGGCGGTTTACCGTAATCGAAGCCAAGCGTATAAAAGAGTTTCTGGGTTTGCCCGAGCATGCAGGATTGGAGGGGCTTGCCCGCGCACTGCAACTGCGGTTCTACGCCAATCTGAACGAGGCGGAAATTATTTTCGGACAGGACAAAAAAGATTTAATCTACCGTACAAAAGAATGCCGCGTGCAGCGGGCAAGGGAGCGGAAAGGCATGGAATTTCATCCCTGCAAGCCGGTAGGCGAGATTGAATATGCCGGATTCGCCCGCACCATCGACCCGCGCATCGCCTGCACGTGTATCAGCTGTTTTCCGGATGTGACCGACCCGACCTGCTGCTGCGCCTGGCGTTTCTGGATAGAAGAGTAAAGACAAAAAAATCCGGTCAATCCACACGGACTGACCGGACTCTCTTTATTTCATATCGGCGGGAGCTTGCAGTTTGAAGGTCAAAGTACCTGCCTTCACCAAGTCATTGTGATTGATGCGGTAACCGCATTCCTTGTCTCCCATACGGATATGGTCGATAAATCCCCATCCGGAATCGCCGGAGTCATAGACCCGCTCGATGACCAGCTCGTCGCGCCCGTAATATTTCGGGTCGAGCTTGATGGTTATCTTGTCGAATGTGGGAGTAGTCAGCGTGTATTCGGGCACTCCGGGGCAGTCGGGATAAAATCCCATCATGCTGAAAATGGCCCACGACGACATGGTTCCCGTGTCCTCATTGCCGGGAAGTCCGTCGGGCTTCGTGGTGAAATGTTTCGCCAGAAGCTCCTTCACCAACTTCTGTGTGCGCCACTCTTCACCCTTGAAGTAGCTGAACAGGTAAGGATAAGCGATGTCCGGTTCGTTGGCGGGGTCATACAGTCCTTTGTCGAACACCATCTGGAGCTTGTCTACAAACTTCTTCTTTCCGCCCATCAGCTTTACCAGCCCTTTTACATCGTGGGGAACATAGAATGTATAGTTCCACGCGCTTCCTTCATGGAATCCGGGATTCGGCTCGAAGTTTTCACCCTGACGCGGATTGAAGGGCGAATAAAACGTTCCGTCGGGCAAAATGGGCCGAAGCGTACCGAAGTCCTTGCAGTAGTAATGCTTGTAGCCCATCGAGCGGTCGTAGAATAATTTCGCATCATCTTTCTTTCCCAACGCCTTTGCAAGGGTAGACAGCGAATAATCGGCGATATAATATTCCAACGCATGAGAAACGGAGTTGTCAAACTGCTCGCGAAGCGGCACATAGCCCCGGCTCATGTAGTCATCGTTATCGGGACGCATCAGATTGTCCTTGCCCGGCGTGGTGGCCGACTTGTACATCGCTTCATAAGCCAGGTTGATGTCGAAGTCGCGCAAGCCCTTCATCCACGTATCCACAATGACCGGCAGACTGGGGTCGCCTTCCATCGTCAGCGTCTCGCGTCCGTAAAGCTCCCATTTCGGCAGCCAGCCGTGCTCGCGATACATGTCGAGCATGGTATGAATCATGTCCATCTGACGCTCCGGATAAACCAAAGTCATCAGCTGGTGCAGGTTGCGGTAAGTGTCCCACAGCGAAAAGACGGTATAGCGGTCGCCCTTCGCGGTCAGAATCTTGTCACCCTCCATCTGCGGATACTGTCCGTTCACATCCTGCAAGATATTCGGATGGATGAGTGCATGGTAAAGACCTGTATAGAATACCGTCTTCTGCTCCTTCGTGCCGCCTTCCACCATGATTCTGCCCAAGTCATCGTTCCAGTGCTGACGGGCTTCCTGACGGATTTCCTCAAAGTGACGGCCGTGCTGCTCGGCATCCAGATTCTCGCGCGCATTTTCTATGCTCACAAACGATACGCCCATCGCCACCTCTATCTGCTCGCCTTCTTCGGTATTGAAGGTGAACCACGCGCCGATGTCGTCGCCCGCAATCTCTTTGTTGTATTTGGTATAGAGCTTATACTTGCCCTGATCCTTGTCCCACTCTGCTTCCACTCCCTGCATGGGGCGTTGCTTTTTCCAGTAACCCGTAGCAGCAGGCACTTTGCTTACACGCATCACAAAATAAATCGGGAACACAGCCTGCGGATTGTAGCAGAATGTGCCGAGCACCTTCATGCCTTCCACTTCGCTCGCGCTTACACGGCGCATGAACGCTCCGCTCTCGTTGGTCAATCCCTCGCCCAAATTCAGCAGAATGTTGCTCTTTCCCTCAGGAAAGGTAAAGCGGGCCAGTCCCGTGCGCGGAGTGGCCGTGGCTTCGGCCAAGACATTGTATTTGGCAAGCGATATGGTATAATATCCCGGAGTGGCGTTTTCCTTCTCATAACGGCTGCCGTAATTGTGATAGTCAACATCCAGTTCGCCCGTGGTCGGCATGAGCAGCAGCGAACCAAGTTCCGGACAGCCCACCCCGCTCAGGTTGACATGCGAAAAGCCCGTAAAGAAGCTGTTGGTATACTCATACGGAGTAGACCACCAACGGGCATCCTTGTCATAAACATTGTCGGAAGAACCCATTACATTAAAAGGAACGACAGACATCATCCCGTTCGGACAGACGGCGCCGGGGTTACAAGTTCCGAAATTCGTTGTCCCGATAAAGGGATTCACATAGTCGGCCGGCTCTTGGGCATACATAAACTGAAAAGCAATGCCTGCCAGAAGTGTTATCAGAGTCTTTTTCATGGTATATTGTTTTTCAGCCGACAAGCCGACACGGCAGCAAAACGGCAAGACAGCGGACAAGCCCGACAGCCTTACCGGCTTGCAACCGGCCTTCTCATCAACTCAATTGTTTTATTTAACAGAATGCGTCTTCACAAAGTCGATGATTTCGGAAATATATCCGAAAGCCATGCCGACTACTGTATCCGCCGCACCGTAATAAACGGCAACCCGCTCTCCATCCTGAAGGGCAGCACAAGGGAACACCACATTGGGCACATCGCCTTGCAACTCATACGGAGCTGCCGGAGCAAGCAGATAATCGCGTGTGCGGTACAGCACTTTTTCCGGATTGTCCTTGTCCAGAATAGCTGCACCCATCGAATAGCGATAGCCGCAACACGTGGTAATCACCCCGTGATAGAACATCAGCCAACCGGCTTCGGTAAGAAACGGAACGGATCCCGCACCGATTTTCGTACACTGCCAGGCACTCTCTTCAAAAGGAGTGACCTTCATCACACAGCGATGCTCACCCCAATACTTCATGTCAGGACTATAACTGATGTAGATATCGCCAAAAGGTGTATGGCCATTGTCACTCGGACGGCTCAGCATGGCATACTTCCCGTTTATCTTCTGTGGAAACAGCACCCCGTTACGGTTGAAAGGCAGAAAAGCATTCTCACACTGGAAGAATTCCTTAAAGTCGAACGTATAGCCCAAGCCGATAGTCGGTCCGTGATAACCGTTGCACCACGTAATCCAATACCGGTCTTCAATCCATGTCACACGGGGATCGTATTTATAATCCGATTCAATCATATCGGTATTCCCCGCCTTAAACTGAATCGGCTCATGATTGATGTCCCAATGGATGCCGTCTTTGCTGAAACCGGCAAATATGTTCATCTGCACCGCCTTGTTGTCGCAGCGGAACACTCCGGCAAACCCGTCACCGAAAGGAACGACGGCACTGTTGAAAATACTGTTTGATGTCGGGATATGATAGCGTCCGATAACCGGATTCTGCGAATAACGCCACATCACATCCTTGCAACCTGCCGGACGGTCTTCCCACGGCATCATGTTTTTCTCTGTCATAAGTCTTTTAGTTTTTAGTTTGTCAGTTATTTAAGTTTATAAAATCAGAAATTGTCAAATCACTCCCGCTCTCCTTCCACCAGCGACCCGTCAAGATTGTACTTGAAAGGCACAAAGTAGGTAATCAGAAACGCCGGGATGGTGGCAAACAACACAAAGATGAAGAAAGGCTCGTAGCCGCCGGGCTTGTCGAACCATTCGCCAAGCACCTCACAAACCCATCCGCTGAGCATGCCGGGCAGCATGACACCCAGGTTCATAATGCCAGACGCAAAGGCATAATGCGCCATCTGGTGCTTGCCCGGAGCCACCTGCTGCATCATAAACAGAGTCAGCCCCACAAAGCCGAAACCGTAACCGAAATACTCGAACACGATTCCACTACAGATAATGATTCCGTTCTCCGGCTGAAGGGCGGCAAACAGGGCATATACCACAAAAGGAAGATTGAAAACACAGCAAAGAGAAAACAGAGTCTTGCGCAGGCCGCGCGAAGAAATGTAATATCCCGCCAACAATGACCCCAACACAAAGGCCGCAGCCCCATACGTGCCGTAATAAAGCCCGATTTCCTTCTCACTCAGCCCCAGACCTCCCATAGCGCGGTCGGCTTTCAGAAAGAGGGGGACAATCTTCATCACAAAACCTTCGGCAAAACGATAAAGGATGATAAAGAAAAGGTAATAGACAATATGGCTTTTCCGGAAAAAGGCCAGAAGCACATTGCCCAGTTCGGCCATGACCTGTCTTGCCGTGCGCTTTTCGGTATTTCCCTGACTTTTTCCAGAAGGCAGCATGAAAATATGGTAGATACCCAACAGTACCATGACCACGCACAGGATAGCCATAATCATCATCCAGGCCCTACGGTTGGCTGCAAGCATCACCGTGCTGTCCGCACCGGCTCCTCCGCCGTATTGCTCTATCAGATAACCGGCCAGATAGACCAGTCCGCCCGTTGCGATAATCTTGGCTATGTTATAAAACGCTCCCTGCCAACCGATATACTTGGCCTGATCGGAAGGAGTAAGCTCGCTCATATACACACCGTCGCAGGCAATATCGTGGGTAGCTCCGCTGAAAGCGATGACAGCAAGCAGGGCAATCGCCACACTGAAGAAATGAGGAAGATTCAATGAAAAGGCCACCAGTCCGAATGTAACGCCCGTTATCAGCTGAGTGGCAAGAACAAAAAATTTCTTGGTCTTGAAAAGTTCAAGAAAGGGACTCCAAAGCGGCTTCAATGTCCAAGGCAACAAGATAAGGGAAGTCCAGAAAGTTATCAGCTTGTCTTCCACTCCCAATCCTTTAAACATCAAGACTGTAACCATATTCAACACTACAAAGGGCAAGCCCATAGCAAAATAAGCCGTAGGCACCCAAGTTATCGGGCTTCTCCTGTATGTCCGCTTCTGTTCCTGTTCTGATTCCATAGTATTATAACCAACTTTTTAAACTTAAAAGACTGATAATATAACAACCGACAAGAAAATAACACTTAAATGCAGGACAAAGTATTTTTTCCATCAGTACCCGATACACAGACAACCCTGACAAAAAAGACATTTGCCCGGACTCTGACGCACGGGCGACAAGTCCGGATAGCCAAGTCCATCTTTTATTATCTGAAAAGCTTTTCGATATCCTCTTCCTTCAATACGGCAAGCACAGCTTTTCCATCGGGGGTATAGTTGGGAGTAGAAACTCCGAACAGACCGTCTACCAGATTGTTCATCTCTTCGTTCGTCAAGACCTGACCTGGAACTATTGCTGCGGCTTTTGCAAGTGACAGTGCAAGCATGCCCTGCAATTCTTCTTTCACCTTACAGCCCTTCTCAATGGCCGTATGCACCATATCTGTTACTAATTTTTCAGGGCTCAGCCCCTCGATTCCCGACGGGACAGCATTGATGGAAAACGTACCGCCCCCCAAGCTGTTCAGTTCGAAACCCAACGCTGCAAGGTCATCCATGATTTCTTCAAGCACCGGAACTTCAGACGGAGCAAAATGCACCATATCCGGGAAAAGCATACGCTGCGACACATGCTGCCTGTTTTCCATCTGTCCCATATACTGATCATAAAGAATACGGATATGGGCACGCTGTTGGTCTATAATCATCAGCCCCGACTTTACTGAAGTAAGGATATAACTCCCCTTGTACTGATAATGTTGGGCAGTGTTCTCGACTACCGCCTCGGCAGGATGAGCATCGTAAAGCGAAGGAAACGCCTCCGTTTCCTGAGACACCTGCTCCGAAGAGCCCCTTTCCAGTCCCTGGTAGAACGGTTCCCAATCCGTATGCTGTCGGGGGGTATACGAAGAACCGTGGGAGGAAGCTGTATTGAACGGGTTATAAGAAGGGTCATAAGCAGGCTTCGGCGGCTGGACCACCGAATAGGGAGAGCTTTCAAACGCCGGTATATCAGGCATTCCCTCCGTATCAAAGTCAATGGAAGGCACGGCATTGAATCGTCCCAATGTCTCCTTGATGGCAGCGGACAGAATCTGCCAGACGGCCTGCTCGTTCTCAAACTTGATTTCGGTCTTCGTGGGATGAATGTTTACATCGATATTCGCCGGATCTACCTCAAAATAAATGAAATAAGAAACCTGCTCGCCGGCAGGCACCAAAGTTTCGTAAGCGTCGGCCACAGCCTTGTGGAAATAAGGATGACGCATATAGCGTCCGTTTACGAAAAAAAACTGGTGGGCACCTTTCTTGCGCGCCGTCTCCGGCCGTCCGATGAATCCGTGAATCTTGACCATCGTAGTCTCCACATCCATCGAAAGCAAGTCCTGGTTAAGTTTCTTGCCAAATACGCCCATGATGCGCTGACGCAACTGGATGGCAGGAAGATTCAGCATCTCCGTATCATTGTGATGAAGTGTAAACGATACATCCGGATTGACCAGGACTATACGCTCAAACTCCGTCAGTATATTGCTCAGTTCCGTCTGGTTCGACTTCAGAAACTTGCGGCGTGCGGGAACATTGAAGAAGAGATTCCTTACCGCAAAGTTGCTGCCTTTCGGACATGCCACGGCCTCCTGACTTTCCACCTTCGATCCGGAAACGGTTATCGCCGTCCCCAACTGTCCCTCTTCCTGACAGGTTCGCAGTTCCACCTGCGCCACCGCCGCAATCGAAGCCAGCGCCTCACCGCGAAACCCCATCGTACGAAGGGCGAAAAGGTCGGAAGCCTCGCGTATCTTGGAGGTGGCATGACGCTCGAAAGCCATCCGCGCATCTGTTTCCGACATACCTTTTCCGTCATCAATGACCTGAATGCATGTCTTGCCCGCATCTGTCACCACCACATCAATGTGGCGTGCCCCGGCATCCACCGCATTCTCGACCAACTCCTTGACTACAGAAGCCGGCCGCTGAATCACTTCGCCCGCCGCAATCTGATTGGCTACGGAATCGGGCAGCAAACGGATTACATCACTCATAATCCAAACTCTCCGGTAACGAGATAATGCAAAATAAAGAGCAGAACAGCGATTGCAATAAACAAGGCCCCATAAGTCAGCGGCTTGCGTCCGCTCTCCTTACGGCGTTTCAGATAAGTCGTTCCCTCCACAAACTTACCCCGAATATCTTCAGGCGAAAACTCTTTCGGAGGAATCATCCCCAAGTCGCGCTTGGCGTTTTCCTCTATCTTCTGTAGCTTTTCCTTGCGTTCGTCCACGTAAATATACTCATGATGATACGCACGCGGCTTTCTCATTGAAAACATTCCCATAACTACTCCTTTTTATTGTTGTTAAACAAATGTTGGTTCGGCAACTCTACCGGCGGGCGGGTGCTCTTCTTCAACTGGTCTTCCGCCCGCTTGCCCCGCCAGTTGAAAATGTCCGCCTTGTTTTGCGGACGTATATAGTCAAACCAAACGAAATTATCCAACCTGTCGCTCCCTTTCGGAATCTGGCTCATAGGGTAAAGTGTCCCGTTTGATTTCGGACTCATCACCATACGCTCCAGTTTCTGGTCTTGCAGGTAAATATCCAGCTGACTGGTTTCAGACACATTCATGCCAATCAGCGTGCTGTCCGAATCCATCGGATAATAAACCACCCGCACAGAACCGATCACTTCGGTCTTTCTCATCTGCCTGTCGCGAAAGTAAGATTTCATCTCTTTACCCGCAACCTGATTGAAAAGCGTTGAGTCAACCTGCTCGACCGACAAAGCCTGATTGATGATATGCGCCCAGTCAATCGTGCTGTCATTCATATAAATCTTAACCTGCTCGCCCACCAACTGCTGATTCTCATTCCAAAGAATAGGGTCTTTATACATGGTCAGACAGCTGTCTATGGTTGAAAAGACCAACGAATCGGCCACTCCCTGCACATCTATGCGATAGAAACGCACTTTATGAAAAGCACGCATTTCACGATATACAGAGTCTGTATTCAAATGAAACGTTTCCAACATCAACGTGTCACCATGCAGAAAAAGACTGTCACCCTGCGAATAGTCAACGGCCACGGCCTTACGAGTGACAAAAGCGTATTTCGTCTGCTCATTGTAAAAGCCATAGTCACCGGTCATCATATTCTTGTTCACCGTATCATTCATCACAATATTCCGGAAAGCCTCGCCCACTCCCGTATTCCGGTCGTAAAACAACGTATCGCCGGTCAATTGCTTCCCTTCATTACTCAATACGGAACGATCGTACAAGTCGGCTTTCCCTGTTGCCGTATTGTAATTGCCGCGTTCGGAATAAATATGATTGGCATCGCTCACAATATCCGACGGGCCTACAATGCTGGCCACCTTTGTCGCCGTGTTATAACGCAAGGTGTCCGATGTCAACGTAAACTGCGGATTGACCAACCGTACATTATAATTGAACACCGACTGCTTGGTGCCGGGATTATACTCCCCCCATTCCGAGGTCAGCACATTCTGTTCATCCATCAGCGTCCCTCCGTCGAAGAAGTAGCCCAGATTATATACCCGGTCATAATTCAGACTATCGGTAAGCAATGTCGTGGTACGGTTCTCCATACGCACATTCATACGCATCTCCGCTATCTGGGTCATGCCGTCATAATACAGATGGTCACCATAAAGAAAAAGCGTATCCCCCTGCTCCATCCGCACATTGCTGAAAGCCTCGAACGAACTGATCTGGTCGTAATAATAGGCACTGTCGCAATACATATATACACTGTCATGGCGGAAGACCACATTGCCTACCACCACCTGCGCGTCGGGATGCCGCGAATCTTTACGGAGCAGGTCGGAATGCAGCAGATAAACCTTGCTTTTCTGTTTCGGCTGTCCACTCTGCCGCACTGACTCCTGAGCCAGAAGGCAAAACCCAAACAGGCACAGAACACTCGTCACAAGTATCCTATGCCCGCTCAAAGAGTTATGTTTATTCTTTTTATCAGACATACTTTCGTTTCAGAAACAGAGTATCAGTTTTTAATCCACCCCGGATACTTGAAATCACAGCGCCGCCAATTCGGATTGATGCGCACATAAGTGTTGCGCTGCTTGTCGACAATCCATTTCTGGAGCTTTTCTTCTCCCCGTTTGGCCGTCACAATATCCTTCAGCCGCTGATAATCTTCCGATATGGTAGCCTTGTGTCCGTCAATACGGTTTTTCAGCTTCACAATGGCACAGACCTCCTTGCCTTTGTTCGTCATCATACGGAAAGGCTTCGAGATTTCGCCTATCTGCATGTTCTCGACAACCTTTGCCACATCCTGCGAAATCAGTCCGGCCAGTTCCTGCATCTCAAAGCGGGAGGTGCTGCTCTGCGGATTGGCCAACAGTCCGTGATTGTTGCGCGTATCCTTATCTTGAGAAACCCACGTGGCCGCCTCGTCAAAGGTAACCTTCCCCTTACGGATGTCATTGGCAAGCGTGTCCAGACGGTTCAGCTCCACTTCTATATCCTCTTCATCCACACGCGGCTTTAACAGGATATGACGATAGCTCACACGGTCGCCGCGTTTTTCTATCAGCTGCGCGATGTGGAAACCATACTCCGTTTCAAACACCTTTGATATCTTTTTCGGGTCTGTCAGATTGAACACCACATTCGCAAACTCCGGAGTAAGCACTCCACGGCCAGTGAAGCCGTACTCACCACCCCGACGTGCCGAACCCGGATCTTCCGAATACAGACGGGCCAGCGTAGAGAATGTGGTCTCTCCCTTATTGATACGGTCGGTAAAGTCGCGCAATTCCTTCTTGACCCGCTCTATCTCTTCCTCCTTCACCTTCGGCTCGCGCGTAATAATCTGTACTTCCACCTGAGTGGGCACGAACGGAATGCTGTCTTGCGGAAGCTTGCTGAAATAATTGCGCACCTCTGCCGGAGTCAGCTTGATGTCCCCGATAATCTGCTTCTGCATCTCACGCATCGTCTCACCGTCGCGCACATTCTCACGCAGCATCTCTCGAATCTGGGTAGATGTCTTGTTGTAATATTCCTCCATCTTCTCACGAGACCCGATCTGCTCTATCAACCAAGCTGTACGCCGCTCCACCTCCTGAATGACCTGCTGTTCCGACACTTCCACACTGTCTATTTCCGCCTGATGCAGAAACAGTTTCTGCACCGCCAGTTCCTCGGGTATCACGCAATAGGGATCTCCGTCGAAACGACGCCCTTCGTATTGAGCGTTCAGCCGTTCGTTTTCCACATCCGACTTCAGGATAGCCTCGTCACCGACTACCCATACCACTTCATCGATTACATTATCCTGTGCGCTGACAGCAACGAATCCTGCCAACGACAGGCTCAGACATACACACAAACGTTTCAAATTCAATCTATTCATCTGAACTACTTATAATAAATTATATCCTTATCATCCAAAGCCTCTCTGTAAAGATCCTGCTTCATCCGACCTATGAACTCCACACGCTTCAGATTTACCAATATTTCCTTTATCTCACTCTTAGCATACTCCAACGGAAGCTGCTCTCCCTCGGGCAAATAGTTCTCCACATGCAGGAAATAACAGAACGCCGTGTCGCGCACTTCCACATTCCGATGCCGTTCCAGATAAGTGCGGTCTGTATCCAATACCTTCAAAGGCATTCTGACCGACAATTCTGACACCGGCATCCAACGGTCATAGAAATAATCATAACTCACGGCATTGCCAATGCTGTATTTGCTGAGATTGTCAATGGCATCTGCCGTATTCTTCTTATACCACGAGCGTACCTTTCCCAAATGCGACGCGCTCAGCGGAACCTTCATGAACAGTCCCTGCACATAAGGCTGGGTGGCACGAAAAAGGCCGGCGTTCTGCCTGTAATAGGCCTCTATCTCACTTTCACTGATTTCGTTTCCCAATTTCTGGCCGACCAGTTCCTCCTGGTAAGTATGCATGATCAGCGCCCGCCGGAAAGCAGCGACCCGCTCGTCAATCTTCATGTTGTCGGGGATATTTCCTTCCGCCTTCTGAAACAAAAGCTCATCCTCCACCCAGTTGCGGATATATTCGTCGGCAAAACGGGTGCTGTCTGCCTTTGTCACACCTACAGGGGCAACAGTCTGCAAATCTTCCTTATACAGAAAATTTCCATTCACCTCCACCAGCGGAGTCTTGCCCTTATGGTCAACGGAAGGGGAACATCCTGCCAATGCCAGCAAAGCCGCAATCACTGCACATCCTCTTGTCTTTTGCTTCATGAACCACAAATTAGTGAACGAAGATACGGTTTAATTAGTTATTTCCGATACAATTAACTGTTTTTAAAACGCTTTCATCCGTTTCTACCGTAAAAACCCTCTGCAAGACAGCCAACTTGCGTGATTCCTCCTGCCTGAAAAAGTCATACATCACCTCTGCTTTCACATCCTCATATTCTTCCGGCCCCTTTTTCAGCCGCTTCCCGAGAACAAACGTATAAGGGTAATCCGGCAGAGGGGTGAACCCACCACACTTAAAGGCCAGCTTGTCCACATACTTGTTTTTGCCAATCTGATACAATCCGGTCTCCACCCTTGCCCGCAGCTCCGGCTTCTCGGCAGACAGTTTCCGGACTTCCTCCTCCCAAGCCGATACAGGCAATTTCTTCAGCCTCTTCTTCAGTTTCGAGGCGGCCTTTTTGCTCAAGCAGTGAACAATCCCCCCTTTGAAGTGAGGAAACTCCCAAGCGTAATCATCCTTATGACTTCTGAAAAAGGCCTGCAATTCCGATGATGAAGGAACAACCGAAACTTGATTCGCCTTTTCCCAACAAACAGCCAACAGTCCGTCGCTCAACTGACGCAAGGCAGGCGTTTCATCCAGGCATCCGGACATCCATCTGCCCTGCATCACAGAGTCCACCACCGAATATCGGCCCAACTCACGCTCCACATACTGCCGGACAAGAGGATAGGCTTCTTCAAAACTCCCCTTCTCCCGCCAGTCGTCCAAACGGACAATGTGCATCCCCAAAGGTGAAAAAAACGGTTTTGAGAAGCTTCCCTTTTTCAGACTCCGCAACTGCGCAACCGTTTCATCCGGCAAAATCCGCAAAGGCAACCATCCCAAATGATTTTTCTGACCTGCAGAATATTTTTTTGCCAGAACGGAAAAAGATGAAGCCTCATGCCGCAAAACCGTATAAAGCGAATCCATCATGCGGCGGCAATGCTCTATCTCCGCTCTCGTCGCACGTTGTGGAAGGCGCACGGCTATCTCTTCCATCTTCACCTCTTCCGTGGCGGAAAAACGTTTTGTCTGATTCCGGTAAATCGAGCGGCAAACGGTCTCCATCACCTGCCCGTCGACAAGAATACGTTCTGACAACTCTGCCCGAAGCCTTCGGTAGCGGTCTTTAAACCAAGGCAACGTATCCATCCGCAACCTCCGGGCATCCGCCGCCTTCAGCTTGAAAGCGACAAAAACAGGGAAATATTCTTCAGGAGTCATGCGAACAGCAGCTGCCGCACGCCGGTAATAACGTTCAAATTCCGACACGAACACCTCTTGTCCGTTTATCCGCAGCAAGACTTTTCCTGTCTCGGCCTTCAGCACCAGGCAAGACAGCAATATTCCACAAAAGACAGAAAGACTTTTCCCCTTCATATCCCAATCAAAAAGACATACGGATTACACCCTCACACGCTCTCCGCAAAAATCTTTGAAGTGCGCAGTCGGTGTAATCCGTATCCGAAATATTATCAGAACAATATCAAGCTTACTGAGGACGGCTGTAATTAGGAGCCTCACTCGTAATAGTCACATCGTGCGGATGGCTCTCCAACACACCTGCATTGGTAATGCGGGTGAACTTCGCATTGTGCAACTCCATGATGTTATGGGCTCCACAGTATCCCATGCCGGCACGCAGACCGCCTACCAACTGATAGATCACTTCGTAAAGCAAACCTTTATACGGCACACGGGCAGCAATACCTTCGGGCACCAGTTTCTTCACATCGGTCGTCGTGCTCTGGAAATAGCGGTCTTTAGACCCGTTTTCCATAGCTTCCAGTGAACCCATGCCCCGGTAAGACTTGAATTTACGGCCGTTGAAGATAATCGTGTCACCCGGAGACTCTTCCGTTCCGGCAACCAACGAACCGATCATCACGCTGTAGCCACCGGCTGCCAAAGCCTTCACCACATCGCCCGAATAGCGCAAGCCACCGTCGGCAATCAAGGGGACACCCGTACCTTCCAAAGCCTTGGCCACATCGTAAACGGCACTCAACTGAGGAACGCCCACACCGGCCACCACGCGGGTGGTACAGATAGACCCCGGACCAATGCCTACCTTCACAGCATCGGCACCGGCCTCAACCAACATCCTGGCAGCTTCACCCGTAGCCACATTGCCAACTACGATGTCAATGTCGGGGAACTTGCTCTTCGCTTCCTTCAGCTTTTCGATGACATATTTGGAATGTCCGTGAGCCGTATCAATGACGATGGCATCGGCACCTGCATTCACCAGAGCCTCCATGCGGAGAAGCGTGTCGTTCGTAACACCTACACCGGCAGCCACCCGCAAACGTCCCTTCGCGTCCTTGCAGGCCATCGGCTTGTCTTTCGCCTTAGTAATGTCCTTATACGTAATCAAGCCCACAAGCTTTCCGTTCTTATCCACAACCGGAAGCTTTTCAATCTTGTTCTCCTGCAAGATGCGAGCAGCAGTCTCCATGTCCGTAGCCTGGTCGGTCGTCACGATATTTTCTTTTGTCATCACCTCGTCGATACGCTTTGACATGTCTTTCTCAAAACGCAGGTCACGGTTTGTAACGATACCTACCAGATAGTTTTCATCGTCCACGACAGGGATACCGCCGATTTTGTACTCAGCCATTATGCCCAATGCATCCTTGACAGTAGAGCCGCGCTTGATGGTAACCGGATCATAAATCATTCCGTTTTCGGCACGCTTTACAATCGCCACCTGACGGGCCTGCTCCTCGATAGACATATTTTTGTGGATAACCCCGATACCTCCCTCACGAGCAATGGCAATAGCCATCTGAGCCTCGGTAACCGTATCCATTGCGGCGGTCACGAAAGGTATTTTCAACTCAATGTTGCGTGAAAACTTAGTCGTAAGTTCGACTGTCTTGGGTAATACTTCAGAATAGGCCGGTATCAACAATACATCATCATAAGTCAATCCGTCCATTACAACTTTATCTGCAATAAATGACATAGGGCTTTTATGCTTTAGAATTTATTGCGTGCAAATATACGAATTTTATCCATAAGAAAAAAGGAGGGTTAACATATTTTTTATATTACCATGCCTTGACCGACCAACAGGGGGAAGCCGGAGCCCTCATCAGAAAAAAGGCCTGCCGGTTTTTCATCCAAACCGGCAGGCCTGCTTATTTTCTAAAGCGGTCTGACAATTCAATTCGCCATTTCTGAAATGAACTTGATGCGAACCAGACGAATCTCTTCCTCTGTATATTCGTCGCCCAATTCGTCCATAGCATCTTCAATCTTGTCTGTTGTCGACTCCTTGAAGTAATCGTATATATCCTGCATGTGGTCTTCATCCATGATTTCATCCAGGAAATAATCGATGTTCAGCTTCGTTCCCGAATAGACGATAGCCTCTATTTCATCCAGCAGTTCGTTGAACTCAATTCCTTTGGCCACCGCTATATCATCCAAAGCCACCTTACGGTCGATGCTCTGAATGATGGAAACCTTCAGCTTCGACTTGTTGGCGACAGTACGCACGCGCAAGTCCTCCGGACGGTCGATTTCATTCTCCTCACAATGCTTGCGGATAAGCTCACAGAACTCCTGTCCGTAGCGTTTCGCCTTTCCTGCCCCTACACCCGGTATGTTCTGAAGCTCTTCCAGCGTAATCGGGTAAATGGTAGCCATCGCTTCAAGCGAAGGATCCTGGAATATTACATACGGAGGAACATCCAGACGCTTTGACATCTTCTTGCGCAAATCCTTCAACATGGAATAAAGAACGGGGTCTACCGCACACGAAGCTCCGCTCCGCATCGGTGCCTCTTCCGCCTCCTCCTCGTCAAAGTCCGTATCTTCCACAATCTTGAAGGAAACCGGCTTCTTGAGGAACTTATGTCCCGCGGGAGTCACCTTCAACAGTCCGTAGTTTTCCACATCCTTGTCCAGATAGCCGGCGATAAGGGCCTGGCGGATAACGGCGTTCCACAACCGCTCTTCTTCACCCATGCCCGAGCCGAACACCTCCAGATCTTCGTGCTTGTGAGCCAACACTTCAGACGTTTCCTTACCCAACAATATATCTATAATGTAATCTTGCTTAAAATTTTCTTTCACAGCGACGATCGTTTCAATCACCGCACATAATGCATCCTGAGCCTCCACTTGTTTTTTCGGATTTAAACAGTTATCACAATTACCACAATTATCTTCCTGATATTCCTCACCAAAATAATGCAACAAAGTCTTCCTGCGGCAAACCGAAGACTCTGCATAGGCCGCCGTCTCAAGCAGCAGCTGCTTGCCTATCTCCTGTTCGGAAACAGGCTTCCCCTGCATGAACTTCTCCAGCTTCTGCAAATCTTTGTTCGAATAAAAGGTAATGCACAACCCTTCACCTCCGTCGCGCCCCGCACGTCCGGTCTCCTGATAATATCCTTCCAGACTTTTCGGCATATCATAATGAATCACAAAGCGCACATCGGGCTTGTCTATTCCCATCCCAAAGGCTATCGTCGCCACAATCACATCAATGTCTTCCTTCAGAAACGCATCCTGGTTGGCATTCCGTGTCGATGCATCCATCCCCGCATGATAGGCACGCGCCTTGATGTCATTGGCCAGCAGGATTTCAGTCAGTTCCTCCACCTTCTTCCTGCTCAGACAGTAAATGATGCCCGACTTGCCTTCGTTCTGCTTGATAAACTTTATGATATCCTTGTCCACATTGTTCGTCTTGGCACGTACTTCATAATAGAGGTTCGGGCGGTTGAACGAAGAGCGGAACTCTACGGCGTCTGTCATGCCGAGATTCTTCTGGATGTCCATCTTCACCTTGGGAGTAGCCGTAGCCGTCAGCGCAATGACCGGAGCGTTTCCGATTTCATTGATTATCGGACGAATCCGGCGATACTCCGGACGGAAGTCATGCCCCCATTCCGAGATGCAGTGGGCTTCATCCACCGCATAAAAGGATATCTTGATCTGCTTCAGAAAAGCGATGTTCTCATCTTTCGTCAGCGACTCTGGAGCAACGTAAAGCAGCTTGGTCTTTCCTGACAGGATATCGGACTTGACCTGCTCGACGGCCGACTTGGAAAGCGACGAGTTGATAAAATGCGCAACGCCGTCTTCCTCACTGAAGTTGCGCATAGCATCCACCTGATTCTTCATCAAGGCAATAAGCGGCGAGATAACAATAGCCGTCCCTTCCATCAGCAAGGAAGGCAACTGATAGCACAATGATTTTCCACCTCCGGTAGGCATAAGGACAAACGTATCCTTTCCAGATAACAGATTACGGATAATGGCTTCCTGATTTCCCTTGAAGGTGTCAAAGCCAAAATGCCTTTTCAGTTGTTCGGTCAAGTTGATATTCTCCGTCATATTTCCTTTTTATTAAATTCCGATTTCTTGTAATAACAAAGTTATAAACAACTTTTCATATTACACAAATATTTCCGGAAAAATATTTCGGTGAAAGATATCTTTTTTCTCTCTCTGATTTTTCACATCAAGCCGTTTGCAGACGTGACACATTGGCTTTTCCCATCTGTTCTTTCGCATAGTCCAGCGTAACGACAAACTCGTCCACCTTCTGCGAAGGTATTTCAAACATGGTGTCGTTCATGATTGTCTCGACAATGGAGCGCAATCCGCGCGCGCCCAACTTATACTCGACGGCCTTGTCCACGATATAGTCAAACACTTCGGGCTGGAATATCAGCTTCACGCCGTCCATTGCAAACAGCTTGACATATTGCTTTATTATCGAATTTTTCGGTTCGGTCAAGATATTGCGCAGAGCCGTACGGTCCAGCGGATTCAGATAAGTCAGCACCGGAAGACGCCCGATAATTTCAGGAATCAGCCCGAAAGACTTCAAATCCTGCGGAGCGATATACTGCATCAGATTGCTGCGGTCTATCTTCACCGCCTCTTTCGCCGCACTATATCCCACCACATTCGTATTCAGACGCTGGGCTATCTTGCGCTCGATTCCGTCGAATGCTCCGCCGCAGATGAACAGGATGTTCTTCGTGTTGACCGGAATCATCTTCTGCTCCGGGTGCTTGCGCCCGCCCTGTGGCGGAACATTCACCACCGAACCTTCCAACAGCTTCAGCAGCCCTTGCTGAACACCTTCACCGCTTACATCGCGGGTAATGGAGGGATTGTCTCCCTTGCGGGCTATCTTGTCGATCTCGTCGATGAAGACAATGCCGCGTTCGGCCTCCTCCACATTGTAGTCCGCCACTTGCAGCAGACGGGTCAGGATGCTCTCAATGTCTTCACCCACATAACCTGCTTCTGTCAGCACCGTCGCATCGACAATGGTAAATGGCACATGAAGCATCTTGGCTATGGTACGCGCCAGAAGCGTCTTTCCCGTTCCGGTACTGCCCACCATAATGATATTCGACTTTTCAATCTCCACATCATCCTTCCCTTCCGGCTGGACCAGACGCTTGTAATGATTATACACCGCCACCGAAAGATAACGCTTGGCATCATCCTGACCGATTACATACTGGTCGAGAAACGCCTTTATGTCTTTCGGCTTCGGCAGGTCGGCCAGATTCAGACTCTTTACGGCATTCCTCTTCTGCCCCACCGCCTCCTGCACGATTTCATACGCCTGTTCCGCACAGCTGTCGCAGATACATCCGTTGACTCCGGTTATCAGAAAGCCCACTTCATCTTCCGAACGCCCGCAAAAGCTGCAACGCCTCTTATTTCTTGTTGTCTTTTTATCTTCCAATTTGATTACAGTTTAGTTCATACTTATGTCACACGGCCGGCTTGCGCGAAAGCACCTCGTCAATCATGCCATACTCCTTTGCCTCTTGGGCCGTCATCCAATAATCCCGGTCTGAATCGGCCCATACCTTGTCAAAATCGGTATGCGAATGGTCAGCGATAATCGTGTAAAGCTCTTTCTTCAGCTTCTGGATTTCGCGGGCTGTAATTTCAATGTCCGAAGCCTGCCCCTGAGCACCTCCCATCGGCTGATGAATCATCACGCGGGAATGGGTCAGAGCCGAACGCTTGCCCTCCTTTCCGGCAACGAGCAGCACGGCAGCCATCGAAGCGGCCATCCCCGTACAGATGGTAGCCACATCGCTGCTGATGAACTGCATCGTGTCATAAATGCCCAGACCGGCATATACCGACCCACCCGGAGAGTTGATGTAAATGGATATGTCTTTTCCCGAATCCACCGAGTCAAGATACAGCAGCTGAGCCTGCAAGGTATTCGCCGTATAGTCGTCTATCGCGGTGCCGAGAAAGATGATGCGATCCATCATCAGACGCGAAAACACATCGAGCTGCGTAACGTTCAGCTGACGCTCTTCAAGGATATAGGGATTCAGATAGCTGGCCTGCGAATTGATGACACCGTCGAGCACCATGCTGTTCATTCCCAAATGCTTGGTCGCATATTTCTTAAAATCGTCCATCATAGTCGTCATTGTTTTGTTATGATTATTTAGGCACGGATTCCACGAAACAAACACGCCCATCCATCCGAATGAAACCGTGAAATCCGCGTAATCCGTGCCTAAGGATTATACCGAAGAATTCGGCTTATTGGAACATCTTGTTGAAGTCTTCAGCTGAAATGGCCTTGTGATTCAGCGTAACCTGTCCTTTCAATGCCTCCGACAACTTGGCCTCTACGGCGCGATTCACCAACGCCTCCACGCTTTCACGCTTCTTCAGCATTTCCTTCGAGTAGTTTTCCAACAGCTCATCGGGCACATTGATCATGCCATACTGAGCAAACTGTGCACGGGTAGCCTCCTTAGCCATGTTGTTGATGTCGGCCTGCTCTACCTTGATGCCGTTTGCAGCCACCAGCTTCTCCTTGATCAGGTGCCAGGTCAGTTCCTCAAGGCTCTTGTCGTAGTTTTCATTCACGAACTCTTCGCCCTTCTCCTTGTTGTTTTCAAGCATGATGCGCTTCATCAGCTCATCGGCGAACTCCAGCTTGCCGACTTTGCCCATCGTGTAGGTGCGTACATCGAGCAGGAACTTGTAGTCGCTGTCTGCTTCGAACTGCTTCTTGATGACCTCCTTAATCTGTGCACGGAATTCCTCCTCGCTGTGAGCCTTTCCTTCGCCCAACACCTGGTCGAACAACTCCTGGTTCAGCTCGCCCGGAATCATGCGGGTGATTTCTTCAATCTGGAAGCTGAAGTTACCCTTATAGTTGGCAACATCCTCTTTCTTCACCTTCAGCAGAGAAGCCAGTTCGGCCTCATTGTTGTCGAAAGCGACTGACGGGTTGAACACCAATACCGTGTTGGTCTTCGCACCGTTGAAGACAGCCTTCTGCTCGTCGTTCTTCATGTAGGCAGGCATCATCACCGCACCTTCCACCTGAACGCCGCCTTCCTTCGTGTTGCCGTTTTCGTCCAGTTCGGCCAGCAGACCTTTCAGCATGTCGTTTTCCTGATATTCATCCACCTTGTCATACTTGGCAGTGCGCTGCGTATACAGCTTCACCTGCTGCTCTACCATATCGTCGGTCACATCGATGTCATAATAGTCGATTGAGTCGCTGCTTGACAAGGCCAGTTCAAACTCCGGAGCCAGAGCGATATCGAAAGAAAACTCGAAATTCTCGTCCGTGCTGAAGTTCGCATTGTTTTCCTTCGGCAGCGGAGCGCCCAGCATGTTCACCTTGTTTTCACGGATATACTCGCCGACCTTCTCCTGCATCAGCTTGTCGATTTCCTCTACCAATACAGAAGTCCCGTACTGTTTCTTTATCAAGCCCATCGGAACCATACCTTTACGGAATCCGGGCATATTTGCTCTCTGACGGAGAGTCTTCAATGTTTTTTCTACCTTTTCCTGATAATCGGCCTTCTCAATCTTAACAGTAAGCAGTGCGCTCACCTTGTCTACATTTTGCAATGAAATATTCATTTCCGAAATCTATTTAATTATTACAATTTTCAAAACACAATCCAAAGAGGTTGCAAAAATAGTGTTTAATCTCGCAATAACCAAACCGTCAAGCTAAAAAAGTATAAATGTACCGTCAAGAAACAGACCAACACAAGCCTCGGAGGTCAAACGCCAACAAAGCGGAAAAAACAAAGGCGAAGACTGAATTGCTTCAACCTTCGCCTTTGTGTCGGAATGAGGCGACTCGAACGCCCGACCCCTACGTCCCGAACGTAGTGCGCTACCAACTGCGCTACATTCCGATTAACAACCGTTTCTTCCGAATTGCGGATGCAAAGGTAGGAACATTTTCCCGAACCGCCAAGCAAAAAAGGAAAAAATTTTCAGTTCCCATAAAAAAACATCTTTTACCTTTGTCCGTCCCCCATTTTTTTAACTTAGCTTCATGGTTTCCGTTCACTGAAATCTATCGGTTCGGTATGGAAAATACACTGTTGTATATCTTCTTCACCTAATATGTTTACTTTCTTTTCCACATCGGACTGTTTTTAAAGATATGACAAGATATGAAAAATCATTTAGTATTGTATGTGTTTTTTCAACAAATAAAAAGGACTGCTTGTTCAGTAGCAAGACAGTCCTTTTGAGGAGAATATTTACCTTTTCAAGGAATTTAAAATGATAACTCCGTCCTAATCAGCAAACGTGAAAAGGATTTCTTCACTCCAATCCTCATCACTGCTATGTCTGGACAAGATTTTATCGTCTTCCCACTTATATTCTTCATACGGATGGCCATATCCGTCTGAATGTATATAGGACGATGCCACCAAATGTTTTGGAGATACACCGAGTAATCCGGCCCAATAAAGATATTTCAGTTCCTCTAAATCCATATCATAAATGTCATAGAAAAACATCAGATTATTGACATTGGGCATTTCCGAATAAGTAAAATCAGTAGTATGATCACGGTTCAGTCTATCTACATGGACTAAATCCCCGTCAGTCCAAGTGAGCTTGTATTCCCTATCTTCCCGTCCCTCGTACATGAATACAAGATGACCTTCCTCATCATATTCACAAGTGGATTGGAAATCAAAACCACCATATTCATCATAATGTTCTGAATCAATACGTTTGGCAAATCCCAATTCGTTCAACCAAACATCATACACATAAGACACACTTCCATCAGCACGTTTCTTTGTATATCTTACATCAGGGTCAGAAGCTGCTTTATCAAGATTGAGATAGTAATACTCGAAGTTGATTTCATATTCGTCATCGTCAGCAGACAATACTTTGGAGAGGAAACCATTCTCGTAAACAAACTTGTCCGTACCGTGGTCATCCACAACATCTACCAATTTCCCTGTAAACACCCTTTCAACTGGGGTCTTGTCTGTGGGAACGGTTACATCTCCCTCATCTTCCCCGCTTGATGAGGGATTTTTTTCGACAAATTCCGCTATGTTTTCAAACCATTCATCAGTTCTGTTGTCCTTATAATACTCATACACGGTGAGTTTGTTGTCCGATGAAAAACTTACAGTGAAATTGCCTTCTTCATCGTCATTATACCACACATTGTCCCATGAGTAGCGAATCTGACGGCTTCCCTTGTCCTCCCATTTCCAATAACAAGCTTCTATTGTATTGTCATTATAAAAACTGAGAAATGTACCAGACTTTGAGAACATGACCTCAGTCATGAGTCCTTCCTCGCTACTCTCAGGAGTGAAAGTGTAGTCATATTCTCCACCCTCATAGCTGTCATATCCTTTTTCATGTATTTTTACCATCTTCCAAGTGCGGCACAGGGCATCGGTGAGTTCATCACCTTCCATTGTTTCGGCTTTTTCCACAGTGAATATCATTTCATTGCCCCCGTTAGGTTTAATGATAATGTCGGTAATTTCCTGATTGCCGTTTGATTTCAGTTGTACAATACCGAATCCCTCCAAATTGAAAGTTCCATTGTCAAGTTGGGTATAAGTACCATAAATCACGTTGTCGTAGGTCACCGCTCTGCTTACAGGGGCTTTCTGAGAAAAAAGATTTTTTCTCAATGAAGACATACTGTAACCACTGCTACGTTTGATGACGATATAGTCACCACTCGCCCCAAGTTCCACACTTGCATACGGAGATGAACTGTCGGTTATTTCATACTTGCCGCTGACTGATTCGTATTGAGGAGGATTCATATTGACAGGAATGTCTTCGCTGTCATCACTACAAGAAAAGAAACACGGAATTACCAATACTGACAATAGTATTAGAAACGAAGTTTTACAATACTTTTTCCACATAGTTATTACTGTTTTTAAATTAATATATTGAATTTGATTCTTCAATAATTAAAATACTGTTAGACGGGATACAGTAATAACCTTCATTTCAAAAAACTTCAAGGGAAAGAGCCGTCCCATTATTTTCAATACATCGGATAGACTTTATCCTGTATCGAATTGCCAAGATAATGTAATTCCCTTATCGGAAATCCGATTTTGCACTGCAAAATTATAAACCAATACAGAAATACAAGACTAATCATCCGTTAAATAATTCAAATCACCATCATATTTCCTTAAGGAAAGAAAGTCGGATACAACTATGGTTATCTTTATAACAATTATAAACGGCCAAAAGATAAACATCGGGCAACAAAATCTGAACTCTCAAGTTACAGATTCACTTTTTGTCAACTACCATCAAAAAATAAACACATCATATTGGTCAACAAACAGTCTGGAAGAGGAGCTTTTGTCAAGATTCTAATCGACCTATATGATTTAAAAGGCATGTATTGGAATGAACTGTTCCCCACCCTGAAACTCAAAGGCGGCAACTCTTTTTCATTCCTGACAGACCCTCTGAACATCTGCGAAAAAACTAAAGATCACATCATTACGATAGATGACAAGACATGGGATGAAGATGCTTTACAAGAAGAGAACAGTTGGTTAGTAACAGGAAAATGGAAGTGACCATAAGCCTGCCAAAGCCGGATATTGTCAAAAGCCAAAACCGGTGCTGACAAAAACGCGATTTCATCCGGATGAAACCTTCAGACAACCGGCAAATCCGACAGCACTTTCTCCGCCCCGGCAACGGCCTGACGGGCCTTTTCCTCCGCCTCTTCCGAGAGCGTGGTTTCGCCCCGCCTTTCTTCCAGCCACCGGAGGGCGGCCACGGCCTCTTGAGCCTCAATCATGACGAAGGTGGGAAGCATCTTGTGGGCCACGGCACACAGTGTCTCCATATCGCGTCCCTCCATAGCCTGCTTCATCCGCAGGAGGTTCTTTTCCGTTTCAGAGGCAAAGGTGCGGATTATCTCCCGCTGCGCGTCCGGATCGTCGGCTGAAAAGGCGGTAAGGGAGGCCCAGTTATACGTTCCCCCCACGGGAACAGCTTCGGCTGAAGCCGTCTCGCCGGCCGGCAGGTCGGTCTCCGTGTGGAGAGCCTCTGTCAATACGCGCTGCAGGTCGGAGCGGTTGAAGGGCTTCTGCAACATGCCGGCAAAACCTTTGGCCAGAAAATCCGCCTCATCCAGGTCTCCACGGGCGGTTATGGCCACCACCGGAACTCGTCTTGCCTGCGGCAGGTTCATGTAGCGCAGGTTCTGAAGCAGTTCAAACCCGTTCATGGCAGGCATCTGTATATCGGTGAAAACAATGTCAAAAGTATGACTGCGCAGCAGCTCGAACACCTCTTCCGGCCGGGTACAGCAGAATATCTCCGGACGGCAGGTCATTCCCTGCGGAGTGCGCGGAGCAAGCACGCTGTTGAGCAGGGCTTCCGTCAGATTCATCTGGATGCGGTCGTCGTCTATCAGAAGGATGCGGAGCGCCCTCTTTACCGCGACAGTTCCGTGCCCGCTCTCCTCGTCCGCCGCAACCGATGCCGCAGAGACCGGAACGGGGAGGGAAACGAAGAACGCGCTGCCCTGACCGGGACGGCTTTCTACACTGATGCTTCCCTGAAGCAGCTCGACAAGCTTGCGCGTGATAGACAGTCCCAGTCCGAACCCTTCCTGTCCCTGTGCACTGCTCAGACGGGTGAATTCCTGAAAGATGCGTTCCTGCTCTTGCGGCGTCATTCCACAGCCCGTATCAATGACACAGAACTTGAATGCCCTGTCCTGATAGCCGAACGACAGGGTGATACGGCCGGACGATGTAAACTTCAGCGCGTTCGACAGCAGATTTTCCGCAATCTGCCGGATGCGGAAAGAGTCTCCCTCCAGAATCAGGGATGAAGGAAGATTGTCTTCCAGATGCAGCTCCAGTCCCTTGTTTCCGGCAAGAGGCAGAAAGCCGTTGTAGATGTCGGCAAACAGCTGGCGGGGATTGAACACCACCGGATGCAAGTCCATCTTTCCGGCCTCCAGACGGTGGTAGTCGAGCAGCGATGTCACCAGTTCCAGCAGATGGCGGGCCGAACTTTTCATGTTCGACAGGTAAAAGAGCTGCCGCTTGTCTTTCACCAGGCGGACAAGCAGGTCGATGTATCCGATTATCGACCCTGCCGGAGCCTTTATGTCGTGGGTTATGGTCAGCATCAGCTTCTCGCGGGCTTTAAGAAGATTCTCCGCATATTGTTTCGACTTCTCCAGTTCGCGGCGGTAATGGTTGCTGCGCGTCAGATCACGCCATACAACAATAAAGAACACCAGCACCAGAACCACCGCAAGTGTCGCGATAATCCCTATTGCCTGGGCAGCCCGCTGACGGATGGCCTGTTCCTGCTCCAGACGCTTCCGGGCAGCGGCAAGCTCATCCTGCTCAATGCTTTCCAACAACTGGTTCACCCTCTTGCCGAGATTGCTTCCGGCGATATGGAGACGGTGCAGGCGATTTTCCAGGGTACGCCGGTGCTCCTGCCGGGTCTGGTAGACACGGTCGTGTATGCCCGTCAGCATGTTGGCTATCGTATCGACCGGATTGAATATCTCGTCAATCGTATCGGTATACACCTCTTCAACCACGTTGTTGACCAATGTAGAGTCGGACTTTCCGGGCGCGAACACATCCCTTACACGCTCAAAGAAAGGCTTGCGCTTGTGACGGATGGTATACGTATTCTGATGGGTGACGACCCTGCGCTGCAAATGGGTGGCATTTCTCAGTACCGAGTCTTGCTGGGATATCAGACTGTCAAGCTGCTGACGGTAGAGTTCGTCGGTTGGGCTTTGCCCCAATGCCGCCAGCACCAGACGCATGTTGCGCTCCTTGCTGCGCAACAACATGCTCACCGTGTCCAGGCGAGCCTGCTGAAGCGTGTCTGTAAACTGTATGCGCAGACTGTCGACCGTGACACCCGCCTCCTTCATCGCCCGCTGATAACGCGGATATTCATTCAGCCTCCCCATCTGGAGGGTCTGCCCGATAATTTCGGCCTCATAGAGCTTGCTTACCAGATGGTGAGTGGTATGCCTGCGGCTGTTTACCACCTCCTCCACCCCTGCAGGCTCCGTAAGCAGGGTCATCTGTCTGTAGATATACCGGATGGCCCCCAAGAGCAGCGCGACAAGCAGCACATAGCCAAAAGCAACCTTGGTAGAAGTAGACAGCATCGTTACACCCCTTTCCTTACCTTATACCTGAAACGCAAATAATACATGACACCCGCTGAAGTCAGTCCGAACGGGAAGGCCATCCAGATTCCTGCAATCCCCCATCCGCACACAAAGGCAAACAGGTATCCCGCAGGCAGCGAAATGACGAAATAGGCGATGAACGAAAACCACATCATGGGACGCACATCGGCTATGCCGCGCAGCGCATTGGCGAAATTGATCTGCAGTCCGTCGCCGAACTGGTAAATCAGAAACGGGATGATAAGCTGAGCCACCATGACGCTCACCGCCGCATCGTCGGTAAACCATCCGCCGATATGATTGCGGAGCAGGGAAATGGGCACGCAGGTTATGACCAGCAGACACAGCATCAGATGAAAGCCGTTGTACGCTATCTGTCTGACTGCCGCAACATCCCGCTGGCCGAAAAAGTTGCTGATGCGGACTGATACCGCCGCACCCATTCCGTAATACATCATGAAGCAGACCTGAGATACGGCTATCATCACCTGATGGGCGGCCAGTTCCGTACTCCCCAGCCACCCCACCATTATGGCACTCAGGCTGAATGAAGCCGTCTCCATACCCATCTGTCCCGCAATGGGAAGTCCCAGACGGTTGAGCAAGGCAAAGTCCTTACGGTTTATCCGTCCGCTACTGAATCCTTTCCGGAACACTTCATAACGGGATGTTCCAAAAAACAGAATGAGATAAGCCACCACCATCACAATGCGCGACACCAAGGTGGATATGCCCGCACCCGTAAGCCCCAATTCAGGCATCCCCAGTTTTCCGTAAATCAGGATATAGTTGCCGACGATATTGAGCAGGTTTCCGCCGAGCAGAATCCACATGGAGACCTTAGTGTCTGTAATGCCGTCGGTAAATTGCTTGAATCCGTTGAACCAAAGCACGAAGGGCAGCGAAGCAAGCAGTACCAGAAAATAAGGGCGCATAAAGGGCAGCAGCTCCTCCGGCTGTCCCAGACGCCCGATGTTCAGATAAAGCGCAAACATCACCGCACAGACAACGACGGCCAATACGGTATTCGCCGCCAGACTGTTTTTCAAGGCGTTTCCCGCTTCTTCCCGCTTTCCCTGTCCGAACAGGCTTCCCACCACCGGAGTCAGCCCGTAAGCGAATCCCGTGCTGAAGATGATGGCAAGCGTAAACATGTTGTTCACAAAACTCGCCGCTGCAAGTTCGCGGGTGCTGTGATGCCCCACCATCAGCGTATCGGCAAAACCCAGTATGATGACCCCAATCTGTCCGATGACAATGGGAAGCCCCAAAGATATCAAGGCACTGTAATGAGACTGTTTCATTCAGCTTTAACTTTCGGTATGTGATTGTTTCTTGTAATAAAGCACGCTGCAGTTTTCCGGCACGAAACAACGCGCGGCAACGGCCTGAATCTGCGCGGCTGTCACCGCCCGATACCGCTCCACTTCCGCATTGATGTCTTCCGCCCGGCCTATCAGTTCGAAATAGGCCAGATTGGTGGCCAGATTCAGATAGTTCATGTTGTTGAATATCTGCTCGCTTTCATAGCGGTTCTTCACCTTCTCCAGCTCCGTATCCGTAACGGGCTCTGCCTTCAGCCGCTCCAGTTCCGCCCACACGGCCTCTTCGGCCTGCTCCAAAGAAACGGACTCCGACGGCTTCCCGGTAATGTGAATCAGTCCCTCGTCGAGACTTCCCGATATATAGGCGTCCACCGAACTGAAAATCTTCCGTTCGCGCACAAGCGACTGGATGAAACGCGAAGAGCGTCCGTTGGAAAGAATATCCGTTATCATGTCATACACGTAGTATTCCGCATGACGGCGGCTGCACATGTGGAATGCCATGTACAGGGCATCTACCGGAACCGGACGCTCCACCGTCAGACGGCGTATCCTGGTCTGCGGCAGCTCCTCCGGCAAACGGCGCGGAGAGACCTCGCGCACCGGTATTCCGCCAAACCATTTCTCGGCTAGACGCACCGTCTCCTCAAACGAAATGTGCCCCGTGACGGCCAACACCGCATTGTTCGGCGCATAAAAACGGTAAAAGAAGTCCTTCACCTCGTCCAGTGTGGCATTGGCAATGTGACTTATCTCCTTGCCGATGGTAGGCCACCGGTAAGGGTGAGTGTGATAGGCCATCTCGCGCAACAAATGAGAAGCGTCTCCGTAGGGTTGGTTAAGATTGCGCTGCTTGAATTCTTCGATGACCACCTGCCGCTGCACCTCCAGACTGCGGGACGAGAAGTCAAGCCCCAGCATACGGTCGCTCTCCAACCAGAATCCTGTCTCCACATTTTGGCAAGGCAGCGTGATGTAATAATTCGTTATGTCGTTGTTCGTCCAGGCATTGTTTTCGCCCCCGGCATTCTGAGCCGGCGTATCATAGTCTGGAATGTTCACCGAACCGCCGAACATCAGGTGTTCGAACAGATGAGCGAATCCCGTATGCTGCGGGTCTTCGTCACGCGCCCCCACATCATACAGGATGTTCAGTGCCACCATCTGCGTAGAGTCATCCTCATTGTGCACAACCCGCAGACCGTTGGCAAGCTTGTACCGGTTAACCCGAATCATAGCACTTCAGCCTTCAGAATACGTATGTCCACCACCGGACGGTCGGCACGGCCTGTCTTGGCATTGCCTATCTTCTCCACCACATCCATGCCTTCCACCACTTCACCGAAAATCGTGTAGGCACCGTCCAGATGAGGAGCGCCACCGACTGTGGTATAAGCCTGTATCTGTTCCTTCGTAAACTTCAAGGCCGGCTCCTTGCCCGCCTGTGCCCGGGCCTGAGCCTCCAACGTATCCTGCAATTCCAGCAAGCCGTCATTATCGCCTGCCCGGCGTAGCTTGTAGATTTCCTTCATGTGCTTGCGCGCCAGTTCCTGAAACACGCTTTCCACCCGAGCCTCGTTCATCTGGTTCTCCAGATTAATCAGCTGCGCCTCACTGAACTTGCGGCCGGTCACGATATAGAACTGGCATCCGGAAGACTCGCGGTCGGGATTCACCTCATCCCCCTGGCGGGCGGCGGCAAGCACACCCCGCTTGTGAAAGAACTTCGGATTGAATTCCGCCGGAACGGTATAACCCACATCCCCGTTGCCCAACATGGCCGTATCAGAAGCGGTCTTGCTCTGCGGATCGCCCGCCTGTATCATGAAGTTGCGAATGACCCGGTGAAACAGCGTGCTGTCATACACCCCATCCTTCACCAACTTGATGAAATTGTCACGATGCTTGGGAGTTTCGTCATAAAGTTTCAGCGTAATGTTGCCCTGTGTAGTTTCCAGACGCACCAGTGTTTCGTTTCCTTGACTCATGGATGATTTCGTTTTTTGTTGGCAGCCTACGCATACCACCATGCCGCACACTGCCAGGATTAATAATAAAAAAAGCGGTTTTCTCATAACGTTGCTGTAGTTTGTCTGCAAAAATACACTTTTTATGCCAAAGTGGAAAAACTTTTCACGCAAATCGGCCTTCGGAAAAAACAGGGCCATTCTTCAAGCGCAATCACTCCTGCACGGAAAAAGGGTGTGCATACAGCGGTTTCACGACTGCCAGGAAAATCCCTGACAAAACCGGCTTATGCACACCCTGCACCAAGTCATGCGGTGAAAGCAGGTCAGCAAACGCCTCCCCTGCTCTCCACACTCCCTTTAATATCCATAGTTCTGGGCATTGGGATCCATCGGATCGAGACGGTCGATATGCTTCTGCGGAATCGGGCGGAAGCGGTGGAACGGCTTGACATTCGGACCGGCCAGTTCGTTGCGCTCCTTTATCATCTCCACGAAGAAATCAGCCCCATTGCGCACTAACTGTTCAAAACGGTGAAGCTCGCCTTCCATCTCACGGCCGTATTCATCCAAGAAGAATACCAGTCTTTCATCGTCTGACATACCACCCAAAAAGGACGATGTCACCTTCATGTCTTCCACCGTAGACTTCGTAAAGTCGGCAGGGTCGCCCCCGTCGTACTTGTAATAGTGGAAACGTTTGGGTTCGCCCTCTTTCCAGGCCGCACGTTCGCGCACCACATTCAGGGCAGCGGCCGAGTTGGCATAATCTCTCTTCATGGCATACGCCTCGGCAAGCAGGATATAAGTCTCGGCCAAGCGGTAACAGAAATAGTCACGGAATCCGGCCTGGTCGTTGGCCGACGCACGGCGGGTATCCAGATACTTGATCAGACTGGGGTAGGTGCAACGCATACCGTCGCGGTCGCCCCGCTCGTTCAGCCCCGGACGCTTGATGGACTGCATGGGGATATACCAGTAAGGCTCCATGGCACGAGCCAACGCCAGTTTCTCAGATGTCGTTCCGCTTGCGAAACGCTTGTCTACATTCTCCACAGAAAAGACGATGGCACTGTCGCCCACCTCATAACGCTGCTCGTCGGGAGCATGTCCGTCAGCCTGCGGGTCATACGAGCCTGCCGCGTTCGTAAACACGCCTCCCCACGGCACATTCGGTTCCGTATTACAGTAATACACCCACACATGCGACTTATACAGGCGCGAGTCTATCAGCTTGCCGGGCTTGTTGCTTTCATAATACTGAGGGCCGTAAAGTCCGTCATCTTCATAGAGATAAAGGGTGGGCGAAGTTCTTCTCCATCCGCGGCCAGTCATCAAGGTACGGCCTATGCCGCCGCTCACTCCCCACTGCACATTTTCCGAGCCGTTACCATTCGATGTAACCAATGGCAAGCCGTCGGCCTGGGTGGTGAACATCATGTGCAGCCAGTTGCCTCCGGTACTAAGTTCTGTAACCAACTGGTTGTTATAGAAATGGTCGGTCGAGAACTGGATGCTGAAAAGCACCTCACTGCCCGAATAGTCATCGGGGGTAGGGCCTCCGGTCTCCTCGTCGTAACGCCACAGGTCGGAATAGTTTTCGGCCAACTGATGCGGGCTTCCTTTTCCCGCATATTCACCGAAGTTGCAGACTGTACCTGCATACTCTATGGCCTTGGTCAGATCTTCGTCAGTACCGCCGCGGTCTTCATTCATATTGGCATCCGACTGACTGCCCGCCCACTTCTGACAGTAGCGGAACATGTGTGCCTTGGCCAACAGATGACCTGCCGCCCCCTTGTTGGCACGTCCGTAGTCGCCGGTCACCTTGCCCTCCGCATCAGCCCAGGGAAGCAGGTTCCAGGCATCCGTAGCATCTGTAATGACCCGTTCCCACACATCCTTCTGCGGAGACCGCACGAAATCGAACTTAGGTTCGTCTACCGGCTCCAGAATGATGGGACAGTCGCCGTAATGGGTCACGACAATCGAATAATAATAAGCCCTCAGAAACTTGAGCTCGCCCTCACGAATCCGCTTAGTAGCCTCATCCATCGTGGTATTGGCGTTCAGATACTGCAAGCCCAGGTTGGCTCTCGCGATACCATTGTAGCAGTCAGTCCAGAAGCCGGCAAAAAGTTCGTTGGACGGATTCATCGTAGAATTATACAGAGCGGCATCCGTCTCACCGTCTCCACCGATTGTATACAAGTCGGTGCCTATCTCCTGAAAGATGATTCCTGTCGGGGTAAGCGAGGTGGAAAACATGCCGCGCCCGTTCTGGTAACAGGAAGCAACCAGTGCCTCAAGGCCCTCGTCCGAATTATAGAAATTATAGTCGGCGTTATATCCCTTTTCATCGAGGAAGTCTGAGCATGAAACGAAAAACAGGCTCAACAATCCTGCCATATATAATCTGGTCTTCATATCGTTCTTTTTTTAGATGGGTTGGTTAAAATGTCAAGTTCACTCCAAACATGTAGTATCTCATCGTCAGCGGATCGCTGTAGGCCACCTGCTTGTTGGCATAGTCACGCCCTGCGTTTACGGAGCCTTCCGGGTCGTTGTTCGGATAGCCGGTTATCGTAAACGGATTTTGCAGCTGCACATAGAAGCGCGCCCGCTGCAGGCCCACATGGCGGGTGAGCGATGCCGGCAGTGTATAGCCGAACGTGATGTCGGAAATGCGCAGAAAGTCTCCCTTATGATACCAGTACGCTTCGCGGAAAGGCTGGTCGGGCGCTCCCTTGCTCGGCTTTCTGAAGCTTGACTGGGTGTTTTCCGGAGTCCAGTAGTCCACATAGCGGGTATTCATGCGTCCGTCATGCCCCACGCCCGGATCGGCATAAATGGTATGCCCGAACATCCCGTACATGAACACATAGAGGTCGAAGTTCTTGTAGCGGAACGTGTTCCCCATGCCGGCCGTCCATTTCGGCATCTTCTGTCCGCGGATGACACGGTCATCCTCATCAATCTTGTAGTCGCCGTTCTGGTCCACGAATCGCAGGTCACCCGGCTGGTAGGTATGCCCGTTCGCATTGAATTTCGCCATCTCCTGCATGTCTTCCTTCGAATAGCCCCACACATATTTGGTGTTCACCACATCATAATAGGTGTCTACCGGATGACCGACAAACCACATGTTGGCGATGTCTTCCTTCAGCCCGCTGGCCAGACGGACAATCTTCTCCTTGTTGGTGGCAAACTGCAAAGAGGTAGTCCATGAAAAGTCCTTTGTCTGGAAGTTGACTGTCTCCAGCGTAACCTCGACACCCGTATTCTGTGTCTCGCCCACATTCTGCACGATGCTTCCGAATCCGGACACCTCGGGCAGGGCACGCGGCATCAGCAGGTCGTAAGTGTTCTGCCGGTACCATTCGATTGTTCCTGAAATGCGTCCCTTGAAAAGGCCGAAGTCCAGACCCACGTTATACTGTCCCGTGGTCTCCCATGTCAGCGAATTGTTCGACAGAGAGCTCGGAGCATAGCCGATTACCCCCACATTTCCCCAGGTATACCGGCTGCTGCCTATCTTTCCGATTGTTTCATAAGGGCTTACTGCCGAGTTACCCGTCTTTCCGTATCCGAAGCGGAGCTTCAGGTTGCTGATGAAGTCGACATTGTCCTGTATGAAGGATTCGTCTGAAATGCGCCATGCCAACGCCACTGAGGGGAATGCCACCCACTTGTGTCCTTCGGCCAGACGGGAAGAGCCGTCGTAGCGGAGAGAGGCCGTCAGCATGTAGCGGTTGTCTCTGAATCCATAGATAACACGTCCCATCCACGACATCATGGTCCATTGAGTAAATCCGCTGGTAGTGCCCTGAGTAGTGGCCGTTCCCAGACTGTAATACAGCTGCGACTCCAAGGGAAGCCCCAATCCACTGGCCGACACCGGCTCGCTCGTGAACTTCTGCACAGACTGCACCGCCGTGATGTTCAGCGAGTGTTCGCCAAAAGTCTTCGCATAGCCCAAGATATTCTCCAAAGTCCACCCCCGGTCGAATGTCAGATCCTGCGAAGCCTTTGCCTCACCGAATCCCTGTGAAGTGGAGGCACTGGCATTGAACGACTGCGCCTGACCGCTGTAATAGTCTGTTCCGAAGTTGACCCGGTATGACAGTCCGTTATCCAACTGAAGCTGGGCATAGAGCGTGGCATCAAGTCTGTTGCGCTTGGTTTTTCCCTGCACGCCGGTGAAATCGTAGAACGGATTCCACAGCATGCCTTCACCTACCGGATGCGGAACCAGTCCCAAAGCCGGATCTCCGTCCTGGGTCACATCACCGCCTACGCCGTAATCGCCGCTACCGCCCGGAGTATAATAAGGAGTCCCCATCGGATTCCAGTTACTTCCCACGCCGGTACCGTTGAAATATTCCCAATATGCAAAGTTTGTCGTGGCACCCATCGTTATGTACTTGCCCAGCTTCTGGTCGAGGTTCATGCGCAAGGTATACCGCTTTCTGTAAGAGCGCGGAGTGATGCCCTGATTGTCCATGAACGAACCGGAGATGAACACCTTGGTGTCTTGCGTACCGCCGCGTATGCTGATGTTGTGGGTGTGCGAAATGCTGCGGTCGCGGTATCCGGCTCCCTGCCAGTCGAAGGTACGGAGCTTGGAGGGGTCGTATGTGCCGTCGGCCCAGGCCCTGCGGACAGACTCCAACACATAGCCCGACTGGTCGCGTGCGCCGATATACTCCATCTGCTGGTCATAATCCCATACGGGAGTCATCGACGGATAGTTGCAGTTCGGGTCAATCGTATAGCCTCCCTCGCCGTCGTAAATATAGTTGCGGTCGGCCTCACGCAGATACTCCAGATATTCTGCACCGCTGCGCACCTTATGATAATTGTCTATCTTTCCGATAGATATATAACCGTTGTATTCCACATTCACCTTGCCGGTCTCCCCCTTCTTGGTGGTGACCAGAATAACGCCGTTCGCACCGCGCGCTCCGTAGATGGCCGTGGCCGAAGCGTCCTTCAGGATTTCGATGGAAGCCACATCCGAAGGATTGATGACCTCCATACCGCCATTGGCCGGCACGCCGTCGATAACGAACAGCGGATCGTTTGAAGCCGAAATGGAACGGTTACCGCGGATACGGATCATGGGCGTTTCGTTCAGTCCGCCGCCCGCCACCATCACACCGGCAGCCTTTCCGCGCAATGCCTCCTGGATGTTGGTAGGCGCCGTGGCAACCAGGGCTTCCGACTTCACCGAAGTGATGGCTCCCGTCAAATCCCTTTTCTTCTGCGTACCATAACCTACCACCACCACCTCGTCGAGCGTTTCGGTATCTTCCTTCAAGGTCACATTGATGATACTCTTTCCGGCAACGCTGATGGTCTGGGTCTCATAGCCGATGAACGAGACCGAAATCGAGCCCCTGGGTGAGACCTCCAGTGAAAAATTGCCGTCCAAATCGGTAATGGTACCGTTCGTAGTACCTACCTCCGCCACATTGGCACCGATAACAGGATCGCCGAGCGCATCCTTTACCACGCCTTTAACCACCCGGTTTTGCGCCAACATCCATAGAGGAGGAAGGCACAGCAAAACCAACAAGACTAAAAATCTAAAGATACTTGTGCTTTTCATATACTCCATTTTTGAAGTTAATAATATAAGAACTAAAAATGATGTCTGAACTAAGGTCTAACAAAGCAACAAAAGTCTGCACGATGTCTCCTCAATACACCGGCGACCAACTTTCTTACAGCATTTTCCAAAAATTCTTACTACAGACAACCTACTGTGTTCGCTTACAAATTTAAAATCCGTTATCGCAAACGAAGACAACTTTTCTTAATAATAAGAGGACTTTTCTTTTCATGTAACGTGCGGAACATTTTATGTAACACATAAAAAAGACACCGGAAAACATCCCAGTCTGCACGGGCAAACCGAAATATCATGCCGAAAGTCCGCACAGCATACGGGCATGAAAAAAGCCTCCTCCCGACAACTGTCCGAAAGGAAGCTTCACTTAAGAAATCGTCTGTCCGCAGCCGTCAGAACGGATAGCCGATGGCAAAGTGGATGCCCATACCGTCTTTGAACTTGGGGATGTTGTAGTAGCCCGGCTTCACCGTCTCATACGGCACGTGGAGGGCGATTCCCCAGTCAAGACGAAGCACGAGGAAAGACAGGTCGTAGCGGATGCCCACACCCGTACCGAGGGCGATGCTGTCGAAAAAGCGGTTCAATGTAAACTCCGCACCGGGACGGGCTTCATCCTTGCGCATGAGCCACACGTTTCCGGCATCGAGAAAGACGGCTCCGTTCAGGTTTCCGCCCATGAGGTTGGACAATATGCGGAAACGGTATTCCACATTCGCCTCCAGCTTGATGTCGCCCGTCTCGTCTACGTAAGAGTAGGTGGCGTTTTCGGCCGGATGGAAGCGTCCCGGACCGATGGAGCGGATGGTGAAGGCACGGATGCTGTTGGCTCCGCCCACGTAAAACTGCTCACTGTAGGGCGCGATCGTCTTGTTTCCGTAGGCCCATATCACCCCTCCCATCAGGCGGGTGGCAAGCTGATGGTATTCGCTGAACTCATAAAGGTGGCGGATTTCGGACGAGAACTTCAGGAACTGCGCGAAAGGAGTGCCCAGAAACTTCTTGTCGCGCTCTCCGAACCTCTTTCCGAATGCGGCATAGATGAGCGAGGTGACATTTCCGGCCGAAGTCACGGAGTTCTCCCACCAGACGCGGCTTTTCTTCTTCCGGTAGCTGTTGTCGTAGGTCAGCGTATAGGATACGGAAGGGATGAACTGGTCGTCGAGACTGTAGAACAGCATCGGGTTCTGGCGGGCTATGGAGTCGAAACGCGCCGTGCGGTTCTGAAGCTTGTTGAACGCCAGATGGAGCGGCGTGACGGTATGCTTCATGCTGCGCGAGGGCTGGAAGCTGTATGACACCTCGCCACCGAAAGAAAGCATCTTGAAGTAGCGGGCACGGTTCACCTGGTCCACATAAATCTTGAAGTTGGTCTCAGAGGGGAAGCGGAACGGGTCGATGCGGTCGCGCACCCAGGGCAGGACAAGCCGCGGAAAGTTGAGCGACAAGGCCGCTCCCAGCTCGTAAGAATTCATGACCGAGCTTTCACCGTCTACCGTCGAACTGGTCTGCCACTCGTAAGAGCCCTTCAGCTCCAGATTCAGCGACGCACCCATGCCCCGGAAGTTCCTGCGCGAAAGGTTGAATATCGCACCCGGCCCGGTCTGCTTCGTACTCTTGGTGGTGACATTCAATTCCAGCTCGCTGTCGTAGGGCAGGTCGAACACGGAGTTCACCCGTATATCGAGCGTATCCGAGCCGTCGCTGCGCGGGATGTACTGAAATTCGTTGAACTTGAACACGCCCAGACGCGCCAGTGCCTCCTGCGTATAGTCCTGACGCTGCTGCGAATACTTCTCTCCGGCACGGTAAAGGAAACGCTTGCGCAGCACCCCGAAGCGAAGCCCCGGCTTGTCGCCCGCAAAATAGACCGTAAAGTTCCTGGTCTTCAGCGAATCGGTGGGAGGCTCGCCGTTGTGGCCTGTCATGTAGACGGAGGTATGGCCGATATAATACGGACGGAGCGCCTCCGGAGGCACACTCTTCTTCGGAACAATCTTCAGGTTGACATATCCCGGACGAATCAGCGTATCGGCCAGAAAGGTGATGAAGTCGGAACGGTAGTAATAGTAGCCGTTGTTCCGGAAGAGGGAGACAAGCCGCTCGCGCTCTTCGTTCAGCTTCGTGACATCAAACGGGTCGTCTCTGCGGATGATGCGGTCGGCATAAGTGGCGTGTATCAGGCTGTCGGCTCTGGGACTGAACCCTTCGTAGGCGATGGAGTCGAGCAGATAGCCCTGCCCCATGTCGATGCGGTATTTCAGACGGGCCTTTCGGGGATGGTCGGTGCTGTCCACCTCATAGGTCACCTTTCCGTTGAAATAGCCGTAGTCGTGCAGCAGATTGCTTGCCACCTTCACCCGCGTGTCCGGATTGACGGTGGACAGGTAGACGGGGTCGGACGCAAGCTTGTTGAATATCCACCGTCCGATTCCCTTCTCACAGTGTTGGAAACGGTTGTACACCCATAGCCCCACGGGGAAATGCCAGCGCATGCTTCCGCTTCCGAACACGGCATTGTTTGGCGCCACGGTGATGGCCGCCGTCGCCTCAGCCAGAGCCTTCTTCCCCATCGGCGTATCGTCGCCTCCCGTCACGGTGGTCTTCCGCATGCCGATGTAGAGCGTCTCGCCCTCGGCCAGATTCTTCGTGGTAGAGCATGCCGCCAACCACACCGAAGCCACAAATATCCCTATATAATAAATGAGTCTTTTCATTGTTCGTCTGTTTCCTCTTTGTTTTCCTTCTTGCTTTCCTCTTCAGCCGCCTCGGGCTTCTTCTTCCGGCTGCGGAAGATGAACAGCTCGCTCAGCTTGCTGATTTTCTTGCGCAGCACGATACCCGCTCCGGTTTCGGTCACTTCGCCGTCGAGGATATTCTCATAGTTCTTGTCGTGGAATATTTTGATGTAGCGCGTACCGCTGTTGTCCAGACGATATTCCAGTGAAATGTTGTCGATAAACGAGTCGTCCTGTTGGGCGGCATTGTTTCCGGTAGACACCTTTCCGCCGATAATCACGCTGAAGCGGTTGTTCCAGAAGCGTTTGGCGAACTGGAAATTATAGTCCGTCTGCGTGTTTCCCCCCTGCTCCGTCTGCTCCATTCCGAAGTTCACATCAATGGTCTTCAGCGCACTGCCCGCCACCTTGTTTATCTGCCCTTCGAGAAATGAGTTCAGCATGCTGTTGGCCGACATGCCTCCGCCTCCCGCCGTATTTCCTTCGGCCAGATACATGCCCGTGACCAGCATGGTCACCGCCAGCTTGTTCTTTTCCTCGGCCGACATGCCCGCCAGTTCGTTCTGCATGGTTCCGTCGTCGGGCGCTTCGAGCGTAAAGACAAATCCCAGGTTCTCCAGACGGTTGGTGATGCTCACCCCTACATCGAAGTTGACCGTGCGCGTGCTCTGGTCTTCCTGCGCCACCGATGCGCGCACCCGTTCCGAAGCCTGTATGTTCAGGTTCGGATTCATGATGTTTCCCGTCCACTCGATGTAGCTTCCGCTGCGGATATGGAAAGTCTTCAGCGGGATGACCGGCATCTGATATTTCAGTTCCCCGCTCATCAGCGAATAGCGTCCGTTGAGCAGCATGTTCCCCTCCGGCGTATACTGGAACGAAAGGTCTCCTCCGCCCTCGAACATCATATAGTTGCTGCCGTTTTCATCCATATCCACCTGACACTGCACCGCCTCGTCGATGTGGAGGGTCATCAGCATATCCATCCCTCCCAAAGTCATGGCAGGTATCACACGGCGGGCCGCCGCAGCCGTATCGTTGAAGTTCACAAAAGTGACCGTCTCACCCAGGCGGTCTTCCACCGTCAGCGGAGAGTCTTGCAGGATGTAGGTGAAATCGCTCGTGCCCAATATGTTGGCGTTTCCGCGCAGGGTCATCGCCGTCAGGCTTCCCCGCAGCATGGCATTGAAGTCGATATAAAGCTTTCCGTATACCATCGACTCTTTTGTCTTTTTGGCATTCAGCACCTCAAAGTTATGCGCATTCATCAGCAGGTCAAGCTTCATGTCGGCCAGGTCAGACATGTCCACATCGCCGTCGATGGTGAAGGGGGTCTTTCCGGCAGTATAGATACTGAACTTGTCGAAGGTGAGGCGGCTGTCGGCTATGCGCACCGGACGGTTGTCAAACCTCAGGTTAAGCGATGCCTGCGGCACATTCACGTTCACACTGTCGAGATTGATCTCGCCGTTTATCAGCGGGCGGGATGTGCTGCCCGATACGGCGAGCGTGCCGTCCATATCGCCGGAAAGCACCGCCATGCGGTCGGGGATAAAGGCATTGGCAATGTGGAGCGGAAAATGGTGAAGCCCCATCTCCGCCTCGAGTCTTCCCTCGCCTTCTCCGGATGCCGCCAGATAGGAGCCGTTCACACTGGCAATCTCCGTATTCTCAAGCGTAATGAATCCGTCGAAACTCTGTTCGCCCGTCTCCAGAGGCAGATAGACACCACTCATCCCCCAGTTGCCCAAAGGCTGGCTGTTGTAGGCCAGACGGTCGACATTCACATCGGCCGACACCTGCATCAGCTTGCCCGCCTGCACATAGTGGGCTTCGGCATTGATTACTCCCGCGATGTCGGGCATATAGGGCACCACGCGGCGGAACTCGGCGATGTCGAGCCGGTTGATGGCCAGTGTAAGGTCTTGCTGCACGGTAGAGTCGGGCGTGGAATAAAGATGTATGCCCGTATGATTCTCGTCGAAAATACCCAGATCGGCCTCGATGCGCCCTTCATTCTTCAGATAGATGTAGTTGCGCGGATTCACCCGGAACTTGCGGTAGACCAGCGTAGGGTCATTAGGCGAAATGTGGATGCTGATGCCTTCCTTCTGAAGCCCCGCGATGAAGCCGAGATGCACCCCGCACTCTTTTTTGCCGTTCAGGTAGTCAATCATCACATTCGCCCGGTCAGCTCCGATGTCACCGTTCAGCGAAATGTCGAAGGCTTCCTGAAACGGCTTGTTGCCCGCTATCACCCCGCTCTTGAAGACCATCCGTCCGGTTTCCGGCATAAGGTTGAAATAGATGGTGTCAAGCTCCAGACTGTCGGTGCGCAGGCTGTAAAGGTAGGCATCGCCCTTCAGTCCGCTGGCAGGCGATGTCTCGATGCGCGTAAACAGGCGGCTGAAGCTGATGTTCTTTATGCCGAGCATGTTTGCCAGAGGGTTGTCGTTTTTGGCGAAGATGTAGAAGGTGGCTTCGGGCAGATGCTCTTTCAGCACCTCCTGATCCACATATCCCGCCTCCCACTGCTCGGCCAGCATGGCACCCAGACGGGCAGCACGGTCGGCAAGCTGCTCCACTCCCCCCCGCGCACGGAACAGGAAGGTCAGGTCGCCGGCGTTCGCATAGCTCCGGATGGAGTCGCGTGCCGTACTGAACCCCAAGTGAAGGTCTTTCGTATGGAAAGTATTCTGTGCCGTAGTGATATGGATGTCGCGCACCGACAGCCGTGCGCTGTGGCTCTCCCGCATGTCGGTGGAAAGGTGAAGGTCAACCTTTTCCGCCGTCTTCAGCGGGGTGGCCACCAGTTCCAGTCCCCGCAGGTCGAGGCTGCGCACCTCCATGTTCATATCCGCCTTGATTCTGCGCGGATGAAGCGCGGCTTCCAGGCGCGACGACACATCCATCAGCGCGTCTTTCACCTCCAGACGCGCCACTGCCTTCGAGTGTTTCAGCGAGGCATCCAGACTTACTCCTGAAAACGTGCGGCTGCCGTATTCCAGACAGGAAAGTCCGCCTTCGGCTTCCATCACCGTCTGCGGAGAGAAAAAGTCAAGCCCCTCACCCCGGGCGCGCAGCGAAGCCGACACATGAAAAAGAGAGTCGCCGGGCAAAAAGGCGTGCATGTCGAGCGAATCGATGTCCACCTCAGCATGATAGGCATCGCACGACAGGTCGTAGCCCGCCACAAGCTCCACCCTTCCCGAGTCGTTGCGCAGAGCCACATCGGCTTCCAGCAGGTTTCCCCTCATGCCCGCCTTGCCGTCTATCGTCATTCCCTGAGGGACAGCTATCCCCCCTCCGGCCAGCGCCTCTACAAAGTCCATGTTCTGGAAAGCGGCTGAAAGGTTGAACGTGCCCGCACGGGCGGCGCTGTCGAGCAGGTTGGTCAGCACACCGTCTGTCTCCACACGGAAGCTCTCGGGAATGGCTATGTTGGCCTGCGTGAGCCGAAGCTCCTTCAGACTGCCGTCAAGCCCCACCTGTATGCGGAGCGGGGCGGAAGGATAGCTGCCGGCAAAAGCCTCGGGCATGGCAGGCATGAACCGGAAGAGGTCGGTCTTGCCGATTTCGGCCATCAGGCGCGCACGCAGCGTGCCGTCGGGGTCGGAGGCGGCCAGACTCCAGTCGGCCGAAGCCTCGAAGGTGAGATACGAATCGGGGGTGCGGACTTCGAAAGAGGGCACACTGATGACCCGCTCGTCGGCTATCAGCCGCCCCTCGGTGGAAGTAATCTCCAGTCCCGAACGCTCCTTCATCCCAAGCTCGCGGATAAGGGCGCGGATATGATTTCCCTCATAGTAAATGGAATCGATGCCGATATTGATGTCTCTCACACGGATGTGGGAAGGGTCGAGTCCGGCTTCCGCCATCGGCGCACCGCCCGAATTATAGTCGGCCTCTCCCTGCCGGATGCTGAAATGCTGCACCGTATAGGCCGACTTGCGCAGGTCAATCAGTCCGTCGCGCAAGGCAGCCTTGCCGAGCTTTACCCGAAAGTCCATCGAGTCAAGCGGCATCTGCATGGCAAACGACACGTTCTCCAGATCAATGTCCTGCAAGTCCACCTTCCAGTAGAGCGGTGCGGAGGCGGCCGTATCCACACTCTCGGTAGTATCGGCCAAACAGAGCGAGAGATGTGTATCCTTCAGCAGCAGATTGTTGAGAACGGCGGTCTCGGGCGACAGGTCGACCCCGTGCGAGCGTAGGAACAGCTCGCCCACCTCCCCCTTGAGAGTCATGCCCTCCACCAGTCCGGCGGTGTTCACCGCAGCCCCGGTGAGACGCACCCCGTCTATCTCCACCTGCCTGCGCACGAGCGGCAGCAGCTGCACCTCCACCGTAAGCCGGTCCACATTGAGAATCGTGTCGCGCCCGTCGACCACCTGCGCCTCGTGCACCACCAGGTCGAGAGGGAACGAAAGAGACAGGCGGCCGATATGTATGTCCATGCCGCTCGCCTCGGAAGCGTAACGGGTGGCCGTACTTACCAGGAAACGCTGCACGGGAGGAACGTACAGCAGTATGCAAATCACGACAAACAGCGCAAAGGGAAAGAGGGCAATCCCAATGCCCCATTTGGTATATTTCTTCATATTTTCTATCCGTTAAAATCAAAAACTTAGGCGAATATACAAAAAAATAACAGAACAGGAACGCATTTTGTTGACAAACTCTTCGACCGACTGCATAATTCTTCTTATCTTTGCCATAGTTACTAACTTTTAATTATACCTATGAAACCAACATTATTTGTACTGGCAGCCGGCATGGGAAGCCGTTACGGGGGCTTGAAGCAGCTCGACGGTCTGGGCCCCAACGGCGAGACTATCATGGACTATTCCATATTCGACGCCATCCGCGGCGGATTCGGCAAACTGGTGTTTGTCATCCGCAAAGACTTTGAAAAGGATTTCCGCGAAAAGATCATCAGCAAATACGAAAACCACATCCCGGTGGAAGTGGTGTTCCAAGACATACACAACCTGCCCGAAGGGTTCACCTGCCCTGAAGAGCGCGTGAAGCCGTGGGGGACGAACCACGCCGTGCTGATGGGGAAGGATGTAATCAAGGAACCGTTTGCCGTAATCAACGCCGACGACTTCTACGGACGCGACAGCTTCGCCGTGATAGGGAAATATCTGTCTGAACTGCCCGAAGGCGCGAAGAACGACTACTGCATGGTGGGATTCCGTGTAGGCAACACGCTGTCGGAAAGCGGCTCGGTGGCCCGGGGCATCTGCTCGACCAACGAGGCCGGACACCTGACCACGGTGGTGGAACGTACGGAAATCATGCGCGTGGACGGGCCGGTATGCTACAAGGACGAAAAAGGCGAATGGGTGGCTGTGGACGACAACACGCCGGTTTCGATGAACATGTGGGGATTCACACCCGACTACTTCAAGTATTCGGAAGACTATTTCGTGGAGTTCCTGAAAGCCAACATCACCAACATCAAGGCCGAATACTTCATCCCGCTGATGGTGAACAAGCTCATCAATGACGGCACGGCTACGGTGAAGGTGCTCGACACCACCTCAAAGTGGTTCGGAGTGACCTATGCGGCCGACCGCCAGAGTGTGGTAGACAAGATTCAGGCTCTGGTAGACGCAGGCGAATATCCTGCCAAGCTGTTCTGAACCCGTGAAGATTCGTAGATTCATACAATAAGAAGAAAGCCATCCCGCGCAGGGCACAACGCCCGGTTGCGGGATGGCTTGTTTTCTGCCGCCTCCTGTCTTTCAAGACCGTCAGAACCTGACCGCCGTTCCGCTGCAGGTCACCATAATCATGGAATTTCCCTGCCCGATGGTCTCATAGTCGATGTCAATGCCTATCACGGCATCGGCCCCGAGCCGCCGGGCACGCTCCTCCATCTCGCGCAGGGCAGAGTCTTTCGCCTCACGCAGCACCTTCTCGTAGCTGCCCGAACGCCCTCCCACAATGTCGCGGATGCCGGCAAAGAAATCCTTGATGAAGTTGGCCCCAATGATGGTCTCGCCTGTCACCACCCCGAGATATTCCCTCGCAGGGCGGCCTTCCACACTGTTGGTCGTGGTAAGAATCATATCCTCCGCCATTTACACCAGATGCGCAATCAGCTCTTCGCGGTCGCCTGCAAGCAGGTCGATGACCGGCACCTCGATCATGGTGTAGCATCCCGGCTGCTGCTTCATCGAAGCGCGCGCCACGCATACCAGCACCTGGGCGGTCAGGGCAGGATTGTTTATCTTCATGTCGAACTCGAAAAGTTGGTTGTGTGTCTTGCCCGAAACACCCTTGCGCACCAGATTCACGCCGTGTCCCACATCGTTCAGGTCGTCCACACAGGGCACCTGGATCACGTGTGTCTCATCGTTCACGAAATACGGGTCGGTCTTGATGGCCGTCTCCACAGCCTTGAAGTCGGCACCTTCCTCCAGCTCCACATACACCATGCGGCGATGGATGCCCGTCCCCACAGGGATGGTCATAGAGAGCGCGTCCTTCACCCCGTCGATGGCCCGCACGGCCACCGAGTGTCCCATGCTGCGTCCCGGGCCGAAGTTGGTGTAAGTGATGCCCTTCGGCGCGATGGCCTCCAAAAGCGTGCGCACCACCGAGTCGCTTCCCGGATCCCATCCGGCCGAGATGACGGCCACCGCGCCGTGTTCCCGGGCCGTTTCGCCGAGCGAGCGGCGCAGCTCCGTGATCTGCGTATGGATGTCAAAGCTGTCCACGGTATTGATGCCGAGCGACAGGATGTCTTTCGCATATTTCTCCACGCTGCGGGTGGGGGTAGCCAGGATGGCCACATCCACATCCTTCAGCTCGCGGATGTCCTTCACCACCGGATAAGCGGCTAGCTCAGCCGGACAGTTGTCAGCCCCGTGGCGGCGCACGATGCCTGCCACTTCAAAGTCGGGAGCGGCCTCAAGCGCTTCCAACGTAAATTTGCCAATGTTACCGTATCCCACTACGGCAGCTCTAATCTTCTTCATACTCTTTTATTGAATGTTTAAATGGTTTGTCTTTTCATCCTGTTGCGGATGCAAAAATACGCATTCGGAATCATTCCCGGCAAGAAGTCGGCGCACGATTTTCAAACATTTTCCCCGAAAGTTACAATTTATAACTTAGTTATGCCTATTTTTGTTCGCAGAATTATAATTTGTCAGAAAAACATGATTGAATATATCAAAGGAGAACTTACGGAAATCACTCCGGCGCTGGCGGTGGTGGAATGCAACGGAGTGGGATACGGCATAAACGTATCGCTGAACACCTTTTCGGCCATCCAGGGAAAGAAGGAGGTGAAACTGTATGTCTACGAGGCCATCCGCGAAGACGCCCACGTGCTCTACGGATTCGCCACCCGGCAGGAGCGTGAGCTCTTCCTGCTGCTCATCACCGTTTCGGGCATCGGGGGGAACACGGCGCGCATGATTCTGTCGGCACTCTCGCCCGCCGAGCTGTGCAGCGTGATAAGCAGCGGAAACGAGAAGCTGCTGAAGACCGTGAAGGGCATCGGGCTGAAGACCGCCCAGCGCATCATCGTGGAGCTGAAAGACAAGATTGCCTCGACGGGGGCCGGCACCGCCGAACCGGTGAGCAGCGTGGCGTCGACCGTGCATACGGAGATTTACGAAGAAGCCGTGGCCGCCCTCACCATGCTGGGGTTCGCCCAGGCCCCGTCGCAGAAGGTTGTGGCCGCCATCCTCAAGGAAGAGCCGGACGCCGCCGTCGAGACGGTCATCAAGCTTGCCCTGAAACGGCTGTAGCCCTACCCCATCGTCTCGCTGTAGAAGTCGAACAGCTCATACACCGTCTCCTGCGGGGCGGTCTGGTTGATGCGTATGTCGCCCACATCGGCCAGCAGGGTAAAGTTCACCACCCCCGCGGCCACATTCTTCTTGTCGTGCTTCATCAGCTCATACAGGGTGTCGTAGTCGCGGCAGGTGAAGCCGATGCGCCCGTAGTTTTCCTTGATGAAGCGCACAGTCTGGTGCAGCTTGTCGGATGGGAATCCCGTCTGGATGTGCGACAGATACAGCTCGCACACCATGCCCCACGCCACGGCATATCCGTGCAGCACGGGATGCTCCGTCTTCATCGCGAAACTCTCGAAGGCGTGCCCCACGGTGTGCCCGAAGTTCAGCGCCTTGCGGATGCCCCGCTCAAAGGGGTCTTGCGCCACGACATCCTCCTTCACCTGCACCGAGCGCGCCACAAGCCGCTGCAAGAGGGCGTAGTCGATGTGCTCCATGTCAAGCGAGAGCAGCTCGCTCCAGTGGGCGGTGTCGCTGATCAGCCCGTGCTTCAGCATCTCGGCATAGCCGGAAAGGATGTTCTCGCGGTCGAGCGTGCGCAGGAATCCGCAGTCGATGAGCACCTGGCCGGCCGGAGCGAACGCCCCGACTTCATTCTTCAGGTCGTTGAAGTTGATGCCGGTCTTCCCTCCCACGGCCGCGTCCACCATCGAGAGCAGCGTGGTGGGCACATTTATATAAGCGATGCCCCGCTTGAAGGTGGCGGCTGCAAACCCGCCCAGGTCGGTCACCATGCCTCCCCCCAGATTGACGAGCAGCGAATGGCGCGTGGCTCCCTTCTCGCTCAGCTGCCCCCACACGTAGGCCAGCGACTCCAGATTCTTGTGCACATCGCCCACCCCGATGCAGATGCAGACGGCATCCTTCATGCAGGGGATGCGGGCCACGAGCGGCAGGCAGCAGCGGGCGGTGTGCTCGTCGGTCAGCACAAACAGCCTGTCGTGAGTATGTTGTGAAACGGCCTTCTCCAGATCTTCTTCCAGATTGCGGCAGATGATGACCTCTTGTTTGCTCATAAGTGTACGGTTTTTGCGTGCAAATTTAGAAAAAAAGCAGGAAGAAGGCGGATAAAAGCTTACAATTAATTACATTTGCCGTCAAAAAAACATTCATAATAAAAAGACTGCTTATGAAAGGAATATTTCCCCCACCGTGCAGATGGGCGGGCTACGGGCTGCTCCTGCTGTCGGTTTTCGTCCCGATGCTGATGTACATGTTCGGCATGGTAGACGACGGAAACCTGCTTTACGTGAAATTAGGAATGAAGTCGGCCGTATGGATTGCGCTCTTCATGATTTTTTTGGCGCGCACGAAAGACGAGAGCGAGACCATCGCGTCCATCCGTGCCCGGTCGATGAAATACGCCCTCTACATCTGGGGGGTATGCTATCTCGTGCTGCTCGCTCTGGCCGCCGCAGAGCAAGACATCTCCCGGGCGGACAACTCCATCGGCATCGTCTATATGGTGACCAACGTGCTCTGCATGGAGTTTCTGCTGCAGAAATACCGCATGGAGAAGATGTTCAGAAGGAAAAGGGACTGAAGCCGGGGAGGTTTCTTCAGAAGACGGGGGGAGCGAGGTTTCGGGCCTCCCGGACATCTTTACGGCTTTGACTTACCACCACCGGAAGAAAGAAAAGTATTAAAATTCGTTTAAAGGCTTAAACCTTTCGGCACGTGAGGTGTCGAAAGAACAATATTAATTCAATCATAGGAAAACGGAATGAAAAAATGGGTTTTGGGGATACTGCTGATGTCCGTATTCGGAATTTCCGCCTTTGCACAGGGCGGCAGCAGGACGACCGTCGCAGGAACGGTTCTCGACGGAGACGACAATTCGCCTGTCATGCAGGCTACTGTGCAGGTGCTTTCACCGAAAGACAGTTCGATGGTAAAAGGTAACGTGACCGACCTCGACGGGCGGTTCTCCATCGGGGTAAGGCCGGGAAAATACCTGCTCAAGGTTTCATACATCGGCTACACACCTTATTTTCAAGACATCGAGCTGACACGCGGCAAGCGGCTGAACGTGGGAAACATCAAGCTTTCCACCGATGCCATCATGCTGGCAGAGGCGGTGGTGGTGGCGCAGGCTCCCGAAGTGACGGCGGCCGAAGACACGCTGGTGTATAACAGCTCGGCCTACCGGGTGCCCGAAGGCTCGGCTTTGGAAGAGTTGGTCAAGAAGCTGCCGGGAGCGGAGGTGGACGAAAACGGAACCATCACCATCAACGGAAAGGAAATCAAGAAAATCATGATTGACGGCAAGGAGTTCTTTGCCGACGACCCAAACATTGCCATGAAAAACCTGCCGGTGAACATCATCGACAAGGTAAGGGCGTATGACAAGCAGTCGGACCTGGCACGCGCCACGGGCATCGACGACGGTGAGGAGGAAACCGTGCTCGACCTGAGCGTGAAGCCCGGCATGAACCAGGGATGGCTGGGCAACGCCGACGCGGCCGTGGGTACGGAAGACCGATACAGCGGGAAGGTCATGCTCAACCGCTTCTGGGGCGAAAACCAGTTCACCGTCATCGGATCAATCAACAATGTGAACGACCAGGGATACCCCGGCGGAGGAGGAGGATTCCGCATGGGGGGAAACCGGGGACTGACCACCATAAAGATGGGCGGATTCAACTTCAGCACCAACTCGGAGAAACTGGAGACGGGCGGAAGCGTGAACTTCAACTACCGCGACGCCGACATCCAGACCAAGCAGTCGTCGGAAACGTTCGTGTCGTCGGGCACAAGCTCCTTCCAGAACGCCCTCAGCGCACAGCGCAACAAGAACACCTCGCTGCGCGCCGACTTCCGCATCGAGTGGCGGCCTGACACGATGACCATGCTGCTTGTGCGTCCGCGACTCACCTACGGCGACACAGACAACGGGTCGTCGTCCATCTCGGGAACATTCAGCGCAGAGCCTGAAAACACCACCGACGAACTGATTGCCGCCATCGGCGAAGACAACCTGACTTCAATCATGTCGGAGCAGGACATCATCAACACCATCGTGAGAAACACCCGAAGCAAGTCGGACAACATCAACGCAGGCGGATCGGTGATGTTCAACCGCCGGCTCGGGAAAGCAGGACGGAACATCAACTTCCGCGGAACGTACAACTATACCAACAGCAACAGCGAGCAGTTCTCCGTGTCGGAAACGGAATACTTCCAGCTGAGCGACGAGGAACGGCTCGACATCCTGAACCGCTACATCTCGACCCCCACGCTGAACAACAACTTCAGCACCCGGTTCTCTTACAGCGAACCCATCTTCAAGGGAGGATACCTGCAGTTCAGCTACAACTTCCAGTACCAGTACTCCACGACGGACAATTCCACCTACAACATGCCCGACGACTGGCAGATTGACTACGGATTCGGCAACCCCGACTATCCGGGCACGATAGACCGCGACAACAGCCGCAGCGCACACTATACCTACTACAACCACCAGGCCGAACTGGCCCTGCGTTGGATACGCGAAAAGATGCGGCTCAACGTGGGTGTGTCATTCCAGCCGCAGAAGACGAAGCTCGCCTACAAGAAGGGCGAACTCGACACGGTGGCCATCCGAAACGTGTTCAACTTCACCCCCACGCTCGACTTCCGATACAAGTTCAACGAGACGAGCCAACTGCGCGTGAACTACCGCGGACGAAGCTCGCAGCCGAGCATGACCGACCTGCTCCCCATCGAGGACACCACCGACCCGCTGAACATACGCCGGGGAAATCCGGGACTGGAACCGGCATTCACCAACTCGCTGCGCGTGTTCTACAACACGTTCAACACCGAGACCCAGCGGGGAATGGTATCGCACTTCAACTTCAGCAACACGCTCAACAGCATCAGCAACCGCCGCGTGTATAACGAGACCACCGGTGGATACATCACCACGCCCGAAAACATCAACGGCAACTGGAACCTGTTCGGAATGTTCGGCACCAACACCGCGCTGCGCAACAAGAAGTATACCATCAACACCTTCACCAACGCGAGCTACAACAACATCGTGAGCTACATCAGCGACCGCGCCACCACGACCGACGCCGACAAGAACAAGACCCGGCAGCTGCGTCTGGGCGAACGCCTGCGCGGAACCTACCGCACAGACTGGTGGGAAGTGTCGCTCAACGGCTCGCTGAACTACACCCACTCGCGCAACAACTACCAGGAGCGGAGCAACATGGACACGTATGACTTCGCCTACGGCGCAAGCACCAACATCCGCCTGCCGTGGAACATGTCCATCGCCACCGACATCTCGCAGAACTCCCGCCGGGGCTATTCCGACTCAAGCATGAACCGCGACGAGCTGATATGGAACGCGCAGATTTCGCAAGACTTCCTCAAGGGCAACGCCGCCACCATCAGCGTGCAGTTCTACGACATCCTGCGCAACCAGAGCAACGTGAGCCGCGCCATCAGCGCCGCCATGCGCAGTGATACGGAATACAACGGCGTGTTCAGCTACTGCATGGTTCACTTCATCTACCGCCTCAACCTGTTCGGCGGCAAGGCGGGCGGACAGCGTCCGGGCATGGGCGGCCCCCACGGAGGCCCGGGATTCGGCCCGCGTCCACCCCACCGGTTCTGATTGCGGCCGGCAAGACGCACACACATCCCGTTCCGGATTCCTTCCAAAGAATCCGGAACGGGATTTTTTATAAGGAAATACACTTTCCGACGCAAAAAAGTTCCGTATTCCAACAATTTTCCCTATCTTTCACCGACTGCAAGCAAACACTGAAACAATATGACAGAATCCGGAAATATCATATCCAACTGGATGCTGTTCATCCTCTTTGCCGCCGTGGCGGGAGCGGTGCAGTACATCATCTTCTATTTCAGAGAGAAAGGGAAGAACCTCGCCACAAAGGAAGACGTCGCAGACATCACAAGAAAGATGGAGGCCGTAAAGCAGCAGTTCACCAACGACACGGAAAAGCTGAAAAACGCGCTTGCCATCCTGGCCAATGTGCAGACCAGCGTGGCCTCGGTGGAGAGGAATGCCATCATCGACTTCAACAAGAGTCTGTTTTCATACCTCAACCTGATCCGTACAGGACTGCCGATTCACGACTCGTCATCCAACGAGGAGTTGGACAAGTTTCTGAAGAGACTGGAAGGAATGCGGCAACATACGCAGCAAGACCTCATTCTTTTCAACCTGTTCATCAAAGACAGGACACTGCTGAAAGAGTCGGCAGAATTATACACCAAAGCTTTGGCAGCGGAAAGCGAACTGTTCAAAGATATCCTTGCCGTTCAAGCAATCAACAGCGAGTACCAAAGGACAGACAAAGCTGACATTGAAGCCCGAATCAGGAAGCAACGCGAGCACAAGGCACAGCTCGAACAGATAATCAGCAAGCAGACCCAAACGTATACCGACCAGATCCATGCGTTTGAAATCTCATTCCAAAACCACTGCCGGAAATATATCTACAGGCTGATAGAGCTGGGCGAAAAGGTGTGAACCGGCTCATGCCCCTCTCGCTTCAGCCGCCGGACGAGCGACATGCCTTTCCAAACAAACAGACTGACAACAAACGGCTTACACAAGCCTTCAGGCAATAAAAAAGACGGGAAAAGCGTTGGCAAAGCCGGAAGAAGCACTATATTTGTGGAAAGAATCTTTTAAAACGACATGCTTATGAAAAACCTTCGCCTTACGCTGCTCGCGCTGGCAGCTCTCCTCGCATGGGGAACGCCGCAAAGGATGGCGGCAGTGAATCCTTTCCTTCCCTTGTGGGAGTACATCCCCGACGGGGAGCCTTATGTGTTTGAAGACCCCGACCGGCCGGGGCACTACCGTGTGTATGTATACGGCTCGCACGACTCGATGAAGACCGAGTATTGCGGACGCGAGCAGGTGGTGTGGTCGGCACCGGTGGAGAACCTCAACGACTGGCGGTACGGCGGAATCATCTTCGAGTCGAAGACCGGGGCCGACGGACAGCCGCTCAACGAGGGGGGCATCGGCGACATTCTCTATGCGCCCGACATCGTGGAGGTGAAGGGACGGGACGGAAAGAAGACCTACTATCTCTACCCCAACAACCAGAGCGAGGGGCGCAAGAGCATGGTGGCGCGCGCCGACCGACCCGACGGGCCTTTCACGGCATGCAACTGGAGCAAGGATGACCCCAAGCGCACGGAGGGAGTGCTGGACTTCGACCCGGCGGTGATGGTGGACGACGACGGACGGGTGTACGCCTACTGGGGATTCGAGCAGTCGTGGGCTGCCGAGCTCGACCCGCAGACGATGGCCACCGTCAAGCCCGGAACCGAGGCGGTGAAAGACATGATACCCAACTACAAGCAGGAGGGCGTGTTCCGCTTCTTCGAGGCTTCGTCCATCCGCAAGATAAAAGACAAGTATGTATTCATCTACAGCCGGTGGACGGCCGAAAACGAGTTCGGACTGCCTGACAGCAACTATACCCTGGCATACGCCTACAGCGACAGCCCGCTCGGCCCGTTCACCTACGGGGGGACAATCGTCGACGGGCGCGCGCGAGGAGCGGACATCAACGGACGGCCCATCGTCACGGCCACCCCGCGCGGAAACACGCACGGCAGCATCGTGGAGGTGAACGGACAGTGGTATCTGGTATACCACCGCCAGAACGGGACGAACGAATACGCGCGGCAGGCCATGGCCGCCCCCATCGAGGTGAAGGTGACCGAAGGCCCCGGCGGACGGGTGGAGATTTCGGAAGCCGAATATACCTCCGAAGGCTTTGAGACAGAGGGTCTCGACCCCTACAAGCGATATTCCGCCGGCATTGCCTGCCACTACACGGGGCCGCGTCCCGCCACGGGCCAATGGCCGGACTTCGTGTTCACGGGCTCCTACGTGCAGCCCTCCTACGGCGATGAGACCAACCTCGACCGTCCCTACGACCTGAGCGTGAACCGCAATGTGGTGGTGAACAACACCGCCGGCTCCATCGTGGGCTACAAATACTTCAACCTCGACCGTCTGGACCGCACGCGTCCGCTCGACCTCATCCTGCGGCTCAAGCCTCTGGGCGTGGAGGGCACGGTAACGGTGATGATGGACAGCCCCTGGGAGGCGAGCGGCGGCGTAAAGCTGGGCACGCTGACGCTCCGTGCCGACGCTCCGCAAACGGAGGCCGACCTGCGCACGGATGTGTCGCGCCTGTGCCGCTACGGCGACAAGCACGCCATCTATCTGGTGTTCGCCTCACCCACGGCAGACCACTCCCTGTGCGAGCTAGTCGAACTGGAGTTTGAGAGCCGGTAGATGCCGGAAAAACAGAAGTCTTTCCCTGTCATACCCCGGATTTCCCCTCCTGCAACAGAAAATCCGGGGCACTTCGGGGCACATTTTTCGGCAATTTCTTAAAATATTATTTTATAAATAAAACCCTTAGGTATACCCCTGGCCTTTTATTTTATTTTGCGAAAGTTATAGAAACGACTAAAAATGTACCCCGAAGTGCCCCGGTTCAAACCTGATTTCTGCCATACGGACATGCATCTATAAATAGCCAGGTCTTTTCGAGCATCGGGAATTGCTTGAAGGACATATTCCAAAAAGATGCTGCATACGGCCAAACCTTTCTCCGGACTGCATGAAACAGTTCGCATCCCACGGCCTCGGAGAGGCCCGACCATGCCTAACCGCAGGTGAGCGCAGCGAACCTGCGGACAGAGACAGACCCACACTATCCCGTCCCCGGAGGGGGCGAACCACATCCACACACCACACACGAGCTTTGGACTTCTCCGAAGCCCTTATCAGGATGAGCATGCATCCGCATCCGCAAAAGACAAGACACAATTTCCCGAAACATTAGGGAGGAAAGCAAATAAACGCTATATTTGGGAGGAACAAAGACTCAGCTATATGGACGGAATAATGTGGGGCAACGTGTTTGCCGGACTGCTCTATACGGTCTATCTCACCGTGGTGATTGCCACCATCTTCATCGTGATTCTCGACAACCGCAATCCGGTGAAGACGATGGCGTGGATTCTCGTGCTGTTCTTCCTGCCCGTGGCGGGACTGCTGCTCTACTTCTTCTTCGGACGCGACACGCGAAAGGAGAGGCTCATCAGCCGCAAGGGATACGCCCGTCTGGCCAAGAGGCCGATGGCGGAATACCAGGCGCAGGCGGCGGTGACCGTAAAGGAGGGGCAGAGGCATCTTGCCGCCTTCTTCCGCCGGGTGAACAACGCGCTTACCTTCGGCGGAAACGGGGTGGAGTTCTACACCAACGGGTACGCCATGCTGCAGTCGCTGCTGCGCGAGATAGCCCGCGCACAGAGGTTCATCCACATGGAGTATTATATCTTCGAGGACGACGCCATCGGGCGCCTGGTGCGCGACGCACTGATAGACAAGGCGCGTGAAGGAGTACGCATCCGGGTGCTCTACGACGATGTGGGGTGCTGGAAGGTAAGCCGCGACTTCTACGAGCAGATGCTGTGCGAGGGCATCGAGGTGCAGAGCTTCCTCAAGGTGCGCTTCCCGCAGTTCACGAGCAAGGCCAACTACCGCAACCACCGCAAGCTGACCGTCATCGACGGGCATACGGGGTTCATCGGCGGCATGAACATCGCCGAGCGCTATGTGAAGGGGCTGCCCTGGGGGCCGTGGCGCGACACGCAGGTGAAGATTACCGGAAAAGCGGTATACGGGCTTCAGACGGCCTTCCTCACCGACTGGTATGCCGTTGACCGCTCGCTCATCACATCGGCCGAATATTTCCCGAAAATCAAGGACTGGCAGGGAAACGCCGTGGCGCAGATTGTCACCTCCGACCCCGTGGGACAGTGGCACGACATCATGCAGGGGCTCATGATGGCCATCTGCTCGGCACGGAGGTACCTCTACATCCAGACTCCCTACTTCCTGCCCGACGAGCAGATTAAGACCGCCCTCCAGACGGCGGCGCTGGCAGGCACCGACGTGCGCATCATGCTGCCCAAGCGGGCCGACACGTGGCTCATCCACAAGGCTTCGCTCTCTTATCTCGACGAGATGATGCGCGCGGGGGTAAAGATATACCTCTACCGAAAGGGGTTCATCCACGCGAAGATGATGGTGTGCGACGACGAACTGGGCACCGTAGGCTCCACCAACATGGACTTCCGCAGCTTCGAGCACAACTTCGAGGCGAACGCCTTCTTCTACGACCGCCAGACGGCCCTCACGCTGAAGACCGTCTTTCTCGACGACCAGCGCAACTGCCTGCTGCTCTCGCCCAAGATGTGGAACCGCCGCTCGTGGCGGAGCAAGGCTACAGAGTCGGTCGTGCGTCTGCTGGCTCCTCTGCTCTGAAGAAAGAGAAGTTCACGCTGCCATAATGCCGGTGCTCCGTGAAACGCGGATGCTCCGCAAAGCTCAGGTCTTTGCCGTGCTCCAGCACAAAGAGCCCGCCGGGCTTCAGCAGGCCGCAGGCGAACACGCGGTCGGGGATGGAGGGAAGCTCCTTGAGCGCATAGGGAGGGTCGGCAAAGATGAGGTCGAACTGCTCGCGGCACCGCTCCATGTAGCGGAACACATCGGCACGCAGCGCGATGCAGCGGTCGGTCTTCACCTCACGCATCACCTTCGTGATGAAGGCATGGTGCTGCGGGTCTTTCTCCACCGACACCACACGGTCGCATCCGCGCGACACCAGTTCGATGCTGATGCTTCCCGTCCCGGCAAAGAGGTCGAGCGCCGTCACACCGCCGTCGAAATCAAAATAGTTGCTTAACACGTTGAACAGATTTTCTTTGGCAAAATCCGTCGTGGGGCGCGCCTTGAACGTGCGGGGCACATCAAAGCGGCGATGTCTGTATATTCCGCTGATTACTCGCATAACATTAATGATTGCATGTCAAAGGGAAGGCCGTCTGCCGCCTCCACCACATCCACGTGGCGCACGAACTTTTCCAGTCTCCCCGTCATCCTTCCGGCATCGGCGGCAGAGATGCCCGCCAGACACAGGCGGTCGTCTTCCTGACTGTATCCCAAGCTCTTCCACGCGCTGAGCAGATAAAAGCAGCGGTCGTCGTCACCCGCCGCAAGGTAGGTGTTGGCCAACTGCAGCCGCCCCCGGTCAAAGGCCACCACATCCGTCATTCCGGGTGCGGGATGCGCAAACAGGCACCGGCAGTCGCACTTCCGGCTCTTTTCCGAAAAATACTCCATCAGCGGACTGACCGTGGCGAAGAAGCGCGCGCCGGGAAACTGCTCGGCCAGAAACAGGTGGCTCAGCTTGTCGATGCCGAAGAGCACCGCCGCCCCGCTCCGCCCCAGCACGTTGCAGAGCACCACCTCGTTGTTCCTCCGGGGCAGGTTCTGGCTGAATATCTTTTCGGCCATGCTGTCCTCATACAGGTCGAGCGGCATCACCGTATAACGGTCGGTGTGCATCAGCACGTTCACCCGGCGGTAGACATGCCTGAGCTCGCCCGTCTGGGCCAGAAACTGCTTGACATTGGCCGCCAACGAATGCTGCACATTCACCTCGAACGAGCCTCCCGCCACCTCTCCGCCGTCCCCGGAAGAGCCGCAGACAGAAAAAGAAAATCCATCCGTACTCAGACGGATGGATAATGTATAGTGTTTTGCTGATTCCGCAAAATCAATCGGAGCTGTCATATATACCAACCCACAGGAGATTATTCCCAGTTACCTGCGTTGTTGTTCGGCTGCTCGATGTCGCCCACCTTCAGACCGCAGTATTTGCCGATCTTGCTCTGAACATCCTTCAGGTTGTTCAGCTCCTGCTGGTTCAGACCCTTCAGGTATACGTCATAGTCCACATTGGCCTGGAAGAGGTTCAGCGGCATACCGCTTTCCAATGTGTCGCGGCGAGCCTGCATCTGGAACTTGGCTCCGCCACCATAAGGCACGTAAGGCAGAGAGTCGGGGTTGAATCCCTTCTCGAAGATGGTGTCCATTACAGCCACCCACATGGTGTCACGACGGAAGTCCTTCAGACCTTGCTTTTCCACTTCACTCCAGTTACCGGTTCTCTTGGCCTTGTTGATGAGATCCATAGCCTTCTGCTCGGTCATTCCGCTGTTCAGCTGGTCGTCGGTCAGGGTTCCGACCTTCATGATGAACGGCAGCTTAGCTGTCTTCACAAAAGCGATGAGCGAATCGAAGTTGTCCGTATACGCTCCGTGATGCAGCGTACGGTATTCCTGCTGCGCCTTACGGATATCGATCAGACGGGTGATGATTGCCTTTTCTCTTATAGCCCTTTCCTTGTCAAAGTTAATGGGTCCCATTATACTGCCGTAGCAAATGTAAATCAGCGCTACTACGCAGACTGCCAACACAAGATTAATAACTGTTTTCATGATAATATTATTTTTTTAATTTATATTCGCAGCACAAAAATAAGTATTTTACCGCAATCAACTAAAGAGTTACGCGTTTTTTTATCTACCAATTATGTTAAATAATGATTTGACGCAACAAATTAAACAAATTTTTTCTTATGCTCCAACAGAAGAGCAAGAAAAAGCGATAATTTCTTTTACAAATTTTCTGCTGTCGCCCGATGCGCAGGCCGTGTTTGTGATGAAGGGCTATGCCGGAACCGGAAAGACCGCGCTTGTGGGGGCGATGGTGCAGACGCTCGCCCTGCTCGGAAGGAAGTGTGTGCTGCTCGCCCCTACGGGCCGTGCGGCCAAGGTGTTCGCCCGCCACGCGGCCCATCCGGCCTATACCCTGCACCGCAGGATATACCGGCAGCGGGCGTTCGGCGGGGAGGACAACTTCACGCTGGCCCCCAACCTGTCGCGCCACACGCTGTTCGTCGTCGACGAGGCGTCGATGATTCCGAACAGCGGACTGGCGGGAAGCCTCTTCGGCAGCGGACGGCTGCTTGACGACCTGACTGAGTATGTGTACGGGGGCGAGGGATGCCGGCTCATGCTCGTGGGCGACACGGCGCAGCTGCCGCCCGTGGGAGAGGAAGAGAGCCCGGCGCTCTCGGCCGGAGTGCTGGAGGGATACGGACTGCACGTGACCGGATGTGAGCTGACCCAGGTGGTGCGGCAGACAGGCAGGCAGGGCATCCTCGAAAACGCCACCCGCCTGCGCCGGCTCATCACCGGGGGCCGCTTCGGATCGCTGCCCGCACTGGGTGTGGGAAGGCATCCGGATGTCAGGCTGATAGCCGGCGGCGAGCTGGCCGAAACGCTAGGCGGGTGCTACGACCGGGCGGGCACGGACGAGACCATCGTGATATGCCGCTCAAACCGCCGGGCGAACCTCTACAACAACGGCATCCGCAGCACCGTCCTCTACCGCGACGACGAGCTGTCGGCGGGCGACATGCTGATGGTGGCCAAGAACAACTACTTCTGGGGCTCGGCCTGCAAGGAGCTCGACTTCATCGCCAACGGCGATGTGGCCTGTGTGAGGCGGGTGCGCCGCGTGAGGGAGATGTACGGCTTCCGCTTCGCCGATGTGGTGCTGTCGTTCCCCGACTACGGCGGCCTCGAACTGGAGACACGCATCCTGCTCGCCACGCTGCAGAGCGACGCTCCCGCACTCACCCGCGAGCAGGGGGAGACGCTCTTCACCCGCGTGATGGAGGACTATGCCGACATCCCCCTCAAGCGCGAGCGGCTGAAGCGGCTGAAGGAGGATCCCTACTACAACGCCCTTCAGGTGAAGTTCGCCTACGCCGTGACCTGCCACAAGGCGCAGGGCGGACAGTGGAAGCATGTCTTCGTCGACCAGGGATACCTGACCGCCGACCTGCTCACGCCCGACTACTTCCGCTGGCTCTACACCGCCGTGACCCGCGCCACCGAAACGCTCTATCTCGTAAACTGGCCCGAAGAGCAGACCGACCGAAACGAATGAAGGAGCGGCACACGCCGCTCCTTCCGCTCTATATTATATATATATGTATATCATTTCTCCACCAGGCGAGAATAGGTTTCCTCCACATAGCCGTCGCCATACTCGTAACGCTCGTATACGGTCACGCTCTTGCCCTCGAAAGTGACGGTGGCAAACTCGTCGTCATACCAACTGTTGTCCCACGAATAGTAGAACGTGCCGGCATCCTGATTCTTCCACTTCCACGAAGAGATGCCGATGTATCCGTTCTGATAATAGACCAGATAGGTGCCCGACTTGGATATCAGCACCTCCGTGGGATAGTCGTCGCCGTAGCCCGAAGGGTCGCCCGCCGTAAAGGTCTCGTCATACACCTTCCGTCCGCCCTCATACTCCACCTCGCGGATGCTCTCAATCTTCCACGTGCGGCAGATGGCGTTGGTCTTGGTGTCGTCGGCCATCACCTTTTCCTTGGTCACGTCAAGCTCCAGCATGCCTCCTGACGCGGGGGTGAGGTTGAAGCCTACCACCTCGTCACCGGTGCCGTAGACAATCTCCACGATGCCGAACCCCTCCAGATTCAGTCTGCCGTCGGCCTGCTGGGTGTATCGGCCGTAAATCACGCCGTTGTAGTCCGTGGCGCGCGAAGTGTCCTGCGCTCTCTTGAACACTCCCTGCGGAGCGGCCTCGGCGCTTCTCGCCCCCGCGGCATACGACGAACTCTTCTTGATGACGATGTAGTCGCCGCTCGCCCCCAGCTCAATGCTCTGATAAGGAGAGGCGGGCGTGTCAATCGTATACTTCCCGCTGATTCCCTCATACTGCGGAGTGCCCAGATCGATGTCGTCGTCATCGCCGCAGGCTACCAGTGCCGGAACCGCCGCCATCATGAGCAGGACGGCCCCCAGAAAATTCTTCCATGTCTTCATAACCAATGCTGATTTTAAATGTTCAAGGCAAATTAACAAACAAAACACCGGAAGGCAAACCCACGGAACGGGCGATTCTGGACAAGCGGTCACAAACCCGTCCCATCGAGGCGAAAAACGCAGCCAAGCGGGCGACAATCATTTCATCAGTCCACCTTTATCAGCTTGTAGCGCGGCACGAGCAGCTTCATGATGCACCACCCCACCAGATAGGCCACCGCACAGATGCAGAAGATGATGAAGTAGCCGGCCTCCTTGCCCTCGAAGCCGAGGAAGGCCATCTGCGTGCGGTCGGCATAGTCGAACAGATAGCCCGAGCCGATGTTGATGAGAAACGCGCTGATGCCACCCGCCATGCCTCCGATGCCGATGACCGTGGCCACCGCGCTCTGGGGGAACATGTCGCTGCCCACCGTATAGATGTTGGCCGACCACGACTGGTGCGCCGCCCCCGCTATGCCGATGATGATGATGGGGAACCAGTAGGAATACTGCCCCAAGGGTTGGGCGAACAGGGCGAGCAGCGGGAAGAGGGCGAAGATGAACATCGCCTTCATGCGCGCGGCGTAGGGATCCTTGCCCGTGCGGTTGATGATGATGGTGGGCAGCTTTCCGCCGTAGATGGACAGCATGGTGATGGCGTAGAGCACGAAGATGAGCCACTGCGCCGTGGCCGTGTCGGAAGCGAACCCGTAGACATCGGAGATGTAGGCCGGCACCCAGAACAGGAAGAACCACCACACGCCGTCGGTCATGAACTTGCCCACGGCCACGGCCCATGTCTGGCGGTATCCCAGGCACTGCCACAGCGAGATCTTCCGCCCCTGCGCGGCATCGGCCTGCGCCCGCTCCTCCTCACGCTCCGCGTCCTGGCGGATGTAGGCCAGTTCGGCGGCATTCACCCGGCTGTTCTCGTCAGGCCGCTTGTAGACGAACACCCAGAATCCCATCCACACGAATCCCAGCGCACCGATGACGATGAAGGCCATCTCCCATCCGTTTCCCACACCCATCTCCTTGAAGAATCCGGCCAGCGAAGGGATGGTGACCGGCGCCACGAGCGCGCCCACGGTGGCTCCGGCATTGAATATGGAGGTGGAGAAGGCACGGTCTTTCTTGGGGAAGTATTCGGCGGTCACCTTGACGGCGGCAGGGAAGTTGCCCGCCTCGCCCACGCTCAGGATGACGCGCGCCGCAATGAAGTAATACACGCTCGTGATGGCGATGGTGGAAGTGATGGCCCCCGTGGCCGCCACCATCTCGCGGGCGCTGTCCAAGCCGAGAGTCAGCTCGGTGGCCACGCCGCAGAAGGCGTGCAGACAGGCGCCCACCGACCACACGCCGATGGCCCACAGATAGCCCTTGCGCGTGCCCATCCAGTCCACAAACCGCCCGGCGAAGATGTTTGCCACCGCATAGACCAGCGAAAACACGCCGGTTATCAGCCCATAGTTGGCATCCGTCCAGTGAAACTCCGGAGCGATGAAATCCTTCCAGGTGAGCGAAAGCACCTGCCGGTCGAGATAGTTTACCGTAGTGGCGAAAAAAAGCATCCCGCAGATAATCCAGCGGAAATTGGTCATTCTGGCGTCAGACGTGTTCTTCATGAATCGAAATCGTTTTAAAAGGTTCAACAAATCAGGTGGAACCTAAGTTCCGGTGCCAAATTTAGCTTCTTTTTTTTAATCTGCAAACGATTTCACGCTTTTTTCGTTATCGCACACGGAATGTCCGTGCCGGAAACGGCGGGACACCGCGCCCCCTCCCGCCCCGCGGCATGTGGGAAATCCACAGCGTGTTGACCCCGTGTGCCAAACACCGCTGCCCCCCGCAGCCATTTAGCCATTGCATCTTTTGGCCAAAATAAGAACAACCCCTGTCAGCAGTGAATCCTGACAGGGGATTTTTTGTTTTTTCGTTTACCGTCCTGGCCGACGGCTAAAACTGTTAATACAATGGCAAAATTAAAAAATGTTCTCCGTTGCTATGCAATGGGGATGGGAATAAAAGAGACAAGCGGTGCTTTCAATTTATCCCGCAACACGGTGCGGAAATATGTCCGCGCCTTTCAGGAGGGTGGCCTTTCACTGGAAAAAGTGTTGGGTATGTCCGATGAGCATCTGTACGGCATGTCCGTCGGTGAACACTAAGTAAAAAGAATCAGTTGTTAGCATATAGAGCAATTGTTAAATATGGACTGTATGGAGAAATTGCTGATGATTTGCCGTCTCCTGTACTGTCATTACTAAAGATGGCAATGCCTACAATGGATTCCAACATGAGAAAATATAAAAAAAGAACAGAACGAATAAAAAATACGGATTTTGAGAAAATGTGTAATGAACATGTGAAGTTACCTAATAAAGAAATGCCACTTAAAGAAAAAGACAACAATGAATGGGAAGAAAGTTTCTTTCAAGAATAATTCAATAGGGATGGAGGCTTATTAAGACCTCCTTCCCTATTAAAGAAGAATGAAAAAAACCTAATACGGTTCAATTTTGATTATGAAAGCTCTATTATAAGATTGATTTTCAACATAATAAAATCAGACATGAAAGGTATAAAAGAAAAAGAAGATAAAAAAGTAAAAGTTACAATAGGAGTAAAAGCAGAAAAGAAAGAAAGAAAAAGAAAATATAAATGAAAATAAAAAAGACTGTGGTAGAATCCTTTCAAAGAGAAATTCTCCGATGGTCTCACTTTTCGAAAACTTTTATAGTGTAAAACCTATCAAACAAATAAGCCTTGACAAATTTCTTTTGACTTCGAGATTTAAAGCTCAAGTTGAAAAATATAGAGCGTGTTCAGACCCTGAAAAAGAAGATTGATGAAAGGAGATTTAAAATGTATTACTCCAAGTGGAACATTTAAAGAAAGAAGAGAATCCTGCATTATCAAGCATACAGGATTATTATGTATTGATGTTGATGCAAAAGATAATCCAATGATTGATTTGGAAAAATCCAAAGAGATAATAGGAAAGCATTGTCCGTTTTTGTATTATGCAGGATTATCGGTAAGTGGAGAGGGGATTTTTTTAATATTCAGAATTTCAAAACCAGAATTGCACAAACAACATTTTGAGGCCCTCACAAAATTGCTTTACATGAAGTTTGGCCTTCAAGTTGATAGTTGCGTAAAAAATCCTGCAAGTTTAAGAGTGGCGAGTTATGATGCAAATCCTTATTATAATCCAGATGCTTTGCCTTTCAAGTATGTTATAGAAACAGATAAAAAAATCAGGACATCCTATCAGAACATCAAATCAGGAAAATATTTTAATCAAGAAAGTTGAACAAGCTATTTCCATTATCCAAACAAAAAGAATTGATATAACGGAACGATATGAAAATTGGTTTAAAATAGGTTGTGTATTGGCTTACGAATTTGGAGAAAAAGGCAGATATTGATTTCATATAATTAGCCGCATGTATGAAGAATATAATGAGGGAGACTGCGATATGCAATATGACCGCTGTTTAAAATATAAAAGGAATGATGGAGTTAAGATTGGAACATTCTTTTTTATATGCAAGCAGTTTGGGATAAACATTTGATTTAAGTTTTACCGATTCCATTTTTGAGGTAGATTCTAAGGGCAATTCACAAGTTTACCTCAAAAATGGAATCGGTAAAACTTAAATAATATTAATGTAAAAATATCCAAAAATATAATATTTCTTTTATTAATGGCTAATAATAAGGCAAATACTATCTGTAAAGCCTCTACTTAGTATGTGAAAATGTGTTTCTTTTTTTTCTTTTAGTGTCATTTGATTTTCGTATTATAGAATAGACCCAGAGCAAAGAAGACAATATTCCTTGATTGGAATGTTATTTTTGAGTAAACTTTACTATCTTTGCATCTGTCGCAAAGAGTGACAAATTGAATAGTGAAAGTGTTTCGCTTTTATCCTGTGTAGGAAATCTGACAGTTTCAAAGAAGCAGGGATAAGCAATAACATTCGTCACTTGGGTAGGTAGCGTATGTTCAAAAGACATATACTAAACAAGTGTGGAGTATTGTTTATTTGTTTCTGGGTTTTGTCAGAACCTCCTACACGGTAAACGATGGCTCCACACTTTCCTTTTTGATTAACTTGTCCGTAAAGGAGCCTACGGCGTTTTTTCATTTATACCATGAATGGACTCGATTTTATTCTGTCGAAGCAGCAGAATTGGGCAAGGAGAAAAAGTTTTGAATTGGTGTCCGGAACAATCGGAAGCAATGGTGAAAAGAATTATGTGAACGAACTCAATCAGAATTTGTTCGTGCCGTTATCAGCCGAAAGCATGACCCGTTACGGCAATGCGGACGGAAACGAGACTAAAGACGGCGAAAAGCGTCTGGCCAAGATGAAAGCGATTCATTCATCATCAGCCCTTGTGGTCAATTTGTTTCAGTATTGGCAAGGGAAAGACCTATATCCTCTTTTAGCGGCCTGCAAGTTGCCTACGACAAAGACTGTTACGAAAGTACACGAAAATGTGGGCTCAGAAACGGACAGCAGAATAGTGGAAGTCAGCAAGCCGCTTGAATATAAGGATATGAAGTTTGAAGAAAAGTTCAAAATCTTTCCCGATACGAATCCGGCCAATATTGATGTCGTGATTTGCGGAGATTTCGATTTTGCTTTCGAATCCAAATTTACAGAGCCATACGGAGGCAAGCATGACGGACTGAAAACAAGATATGTAGAAGATGTTTCTTTATGGGAAGACCTGCCCCATCTCTACGAACTGGCAAAAGAGATTTCTCCATACAACAAGTTCCGTTATCTGGATGCCGCACAGCTGATCAAGCACATTTTAGGGTTGAAAAAGAATTATGACTTGCCTGCCGCGCAAGGCAAACGAGAATTGCGGGTGAAGCATAATTTCTATCTTGTCTATTTGTGGTACGATGTACTTGGACGCGACGGTTTTCTCCATCAGGAAGAGATAAACCAGTTTGCCTCCATTGCCGAAAAAGACAATATCCACTTTAAGGCCATAACCTATCAGGAAGTGATAGCTAACTTGTCGGAGAGTTTTTACGAAGGTAACGAGGCATACTGCGATTATCTGACGGAAAGGTATCTGTAAATTTAATCTTAGGTTGTCGGACTTCTCTTCAAGTGCCTTTGGGGAGAAGTTCACAATCCTTCATCTCATTAAGGATAATGACTGTATTTGAATTGAGCAAAATCGAATTGGAAAGATTGCGCTATCCTTCACGCAAAGTAAATGAATCAGAATTGGGGTTATTTTCCACATTCGAAAAAGCTTATGACATGCTTCAAAAAGAGGTTGCAGAATCGAAAAAGGACAAAGAGGAATGCGAAAGGGATGGAGACCCCGATGAATGGTACGCATTCATTTTAGGATATGCCATTAATAAGAAACTGTTGGATGCGCCGTATGGATGTACCGTTGCTTCCCGTACCTACACACGCGATGGAGAACTGAACGACGAGAATGTTTGGACGGACGAAAAGGGGGAAGATCTTCCTTTCTACGGCCGTCCGGAAGAAAAAATCCGATTTAAAACGGGAGATATAGTGGAAGTGCGTATGCGCGGATATGCAGAATTGAGCATTGTTAACGCACACCCTTGGACTCCTAAGGAAGTAGAAAAAAGAAACGAAAAGCTTGCAAGGAACAAGAAACTTGAAAAAAAGTACGGCAAAGCAGCTCTCGTCTTATCTTTAGACTCCAACGATGACCGTTATCTGACCCATTCGTTAGGTCTGGGCAATACTCATTGGCATCCGGCGTGCGTTGATGTTTTTGCTCCGACCAAGAAAGTTCCGGCAACCCTAAGGCACAAGTTGCAAGCCAAGCTATTGGAAGAAAACTTCACGTTTGGATATCGCCTCCAGGTCTCCGAGTTGCCTTTTGCCAAAGACCCGAAAGTGCTTGATGAGTTGCTGAACGGTTGGGAAAAGTTTATTGATGAAGAATATCCGGGAATGGAAACTTTGGTTGATTATGAAAAAGCGGATAACATAAAGGCTCAGTTGAATTTCTCCGCAAAACAAGCCAAACGCTTTGACCGCTTTTATGAAACATGTGTACGAATGGTGAATGAGAAACGAAAGAAAGCATAACCTTATTTATTAAATTCATTTTAAGTATGAAAGAGACAGACTATTACAATCTGATGAAAGGCTTCGAATCAGAAGAAATCGAACCGATGGTAGGGATATTCTGGTATTTGCCCGAAGAACACCGCTTGTTTGAAGTTTACGCTTCTTCTTTGTCCCAATCCAAAATGGTAAACGGACATACCACTTACCATAAACTCCACAAGACAATTTGGCAAGCCAAGAGATGCAGGGACAAAGCAAAAGGAAAAGAAAAATCTGTCTATTATCAGGATTATACTCGGATTCCCAGAGGCAGAGTTTTCTATGACAATGGGAAATTCATTGTCAAGGTAGGCTCTTGGTATAAGCAATATGAAGATGAATTGCGGGAACTTGTAGAAGACGTTTTTAATCTTCCTGACGATTTTGTTTTTGAAATAGGCAGGCATTGGGAATTAGGGCACGGATGGGACGAAAGTCAGTTGGATGACTTCTTTCATGAGGGTGACCTGTGCGTTGACGATTTGGGCATTGATGATAGAAAAGCCTTGATTCATGAGCTGGTTTCTACCGCTTCAATTCTCACGATTGCCAAATCAGAATTGGCTTACCTATTGGAAGATAAAAACATCAAGGTATTTAAGGCTCATTCAGATAGCATGGAAAGATTGTTGAAACAGGTGCAAGAACAAGCATCATCTTATATAGGAATCACATCTGATTGTGTCTTTAGTATCTATACCGATGGGACAGAACTTTGCATGGCGGACATGGACTCTATACATGAATTTATGAGTCTATTTCCTAAAACATGCAAGTTCAAATGGGGATTAGGCTATGTATCTGGTTCTGCTCCTTTTAATATTATCTTGGTCCTAAGCGGTTGGAAATAACAAAAACAGACAATATGAAATTCATCTGTAACTTTTTGCTGTTATTGAACTTCGTGGCATACGTATTGGCAGATGTCGTTGCCTGGAAGTATGGGGCGAAAGCCGGACTTTGGTTTCTTCTTCCGCTAGTTTTGTTCCCCATTATCACATCTTTGGCTAATAAAGTGGCAATTTCACAAGCCGACAAGTTCTTCTTGTCAGAATGGAAAGTATTCGTCAAGAAAATAAAATGGGGAAACTCTATTGTTATAGCTGTTATGCTTGTCGTTTATAAAGTGTTTCTTGAACAGGCAAGTTAACAGGATGAAATAATACAGATTGTCATTAATGAAAATAGAATTGGACAATGAGTAAACGATGGAGTAAATTACAAAAGGAATTATATCTGATAATTGATCCGACAATTAATTTCCAAATACATTGTGCCACTTATCGAATAGGCCAATATGGAAATTATATACCGCGTTTTTGGGTAACATTAGGAAAGGAAATTATTTTTGATTATCCTAAACAATTCGTATTATCGGGACAAATAATGAAATACCACATTACGGAGACTAACTATGAGAACATACACTATCCTTATGAAGATGTTCATCATATTTGTGGAGTTTCAGATATCTCGGATTTGATACGTGAATATATAGATACTCCGGCATCTGAGATTCTGACCAAGCATTTTAAGTGTGACCGTTGGGGACTGACAGACATATTCCGTGCGGCTGACCGTCGAATTGGCCAAAGGCGATTAGGTTTATTGCAACAAGCGACAAAAAATCAAGCAGTGCAAAAGATATTGGCCTTGCGTATAAAGAATAGCAATTAAACTAAACATTAACTTTATGATTGTAACTAAAATTGAAGTCCCGTTCAGACAGTTTCTTGAAAGTCTGAAAGTGCCAAATTCTCCAAGCGGAAAGGGCGGCACATTATTTAGTCCGGATGAGATAAATTATCTCACCCAATTTTCTTTGCCGTTTGTCTATGAGTTCAGGCAGGAAAATGAAACAGACCGGGAATTTTATGAGATGTTTGTCAAATGGCTGCATGAAGAAGAGCCTGACCATGATTATTATATCGACACCTACCTGATTTTCTATTTAAGAGAAGGACAGACATTAAGTGAGGATGAACTTGATTACTTTGAACAGACCGTTCCCGAATGCTTTGAAAAAGGACGGATATGGATTTATGAGCTGAATCACAGGATGCGTTTCCGTTTGCGCATTCAATTGATATGCTGTTTGAAAACCAAGTTTATAAGAATCATCAAAAAGGATATTCATCACGCTTTATAAAGCATTGTGTTCCAAACGTGTTCCACTAAAAATAAATCAGCCACTTACTTGTTTGTAAATGGCTGATTTTCACCAGTCGGGGTGACTGGATTCGAACCAGCGACCACACGCCCCCAGGTGACAATTTTAAACTTTGATATTTTTATATCTGCCTGATTTATAGGAGTAATATTGCTATGAATCAAATGCTTAAATTCTATAATTTTTCTTCGATTTATTGGTGTTTTCTGAAAAATGTGTCATATTTGTGTCATTCAAATAAAAGAAAAACCTTTGTCTTACATAAAAACAGTGGGATATGGCACATTATAAATTTATGCTTTTAGAATATAATGCAGGTAAAGATGGTAAGACTGCTGTAACTTTACGTATAACCAAAGACAGAAAGCGTAAATATATCAAGACTGGACTGTTAGCAACAATTGAACAATGGAACAGTGAAAATGATAGATTTGTAGCAGATAAGAAGCTTGTTCCAAAATTCAAAGAATATAATGCTAAGTTATCAGAATTGGAAACTCGTGTAAATGCTGTTCTAAGAGATTTTGAAGCCGATAGAATTGATTGGACTTTAAATCAGTTTGAAGACGCTTTTGTTGGAAGAACTTCAAAAGGTAAAGTGAAAGACTATTTCAATAATACTATTACCACTCTAAAAGAAACGGGTCATATAGGAAATTCAACCTGTTATAGTCGTACATTACATATGCTTGAGCTGTTTGATAGTAAATTTGACAAGAAGGTATTTTCTGAAATAGACATTAAATATGTAAAAGCTTTTGATGTGTTTCTTCAAAAACGTGAGTGTAAAGGGAATACTCGGAAATATTATTTTAAAGCTTTGCGTGCTATTTTAAATAAGGCTATTCAAGATAAAGAGGCATCGGAGAGTACTTATCCTTTTGGTAAAGGGGGATTCAATATCGCTGCATTAGAGGAAGAAACCGCTAAACGCTATTTGCCACATGATAGCATGATAAGGTTAAAAACAACAGTGATGGATAATGCTGTACTTGAACGGACACGAAAATTATTCCTTTTTTCGTATTATTGTTATGGTATATCGTTTATAGATGCAGCATTGCTGACTAAGAAGAATATTATTCGTTATAATGGTGGGAATTATATTGTATATAAGCGGAATAAAACAAAAGAGGCCAAGAAAGTTAAACCTATCCAAATTAAGATAACTCCTGAAATTCAAGAATTAATGGATTGGTTTTCAGCCAATACATTGTTAGTAGAAGATTACTTGTTACCAATAGTTTCTATTGCAGGATATAAAGGAGAGCAACTTTATAATCATATCCGTAGCCGTTTTGGACGTAATAACAAGAATTTGGCTAACTTAGCGAAAGTTTTGGAGATTACAGACATGAAGTTGACAAGCTACGTAAGCCGCCATACAATGGCAATGACTTTGCAGGACAATCAAGTACCGAGAGAAGTTATCTCACAGATATTGGGGCACAGCGATTTGGCAACCACCAATACTTACTTGGATAGTTTTGCCAGTAGTGTAATAGACGAAGCGGTAAAAGTATTATAAACGAAACAGTATGTTACTAACAGATAAAATAAAGGACTTGCTTTTGCATGGTGAGAATAAGCAAGTAGAATTTAAGAAATGCACGGATAAGGTTTCGGCTTCTGTGTATGAAACGGTATGTTCTTTTTTGAATGCAGAGGGAGGATATATCTTTTTAGGAGTGGATGATGATGGTACAATATTGGGAATTAATCCTAAATGCGTAATAGATATGACCAAAAGCATTATCAATACGCTGAATAATCCTGAACAGTTTCTTCCTCCAATGCCAATCACGCCGGAGCAGACAGAGATAGACGGTAAAATTATCCTGTATCTGAATGTGCCGGAGAGTGAACAGGTACATAGATACAAGAATCGCTTCTTTGACCGTTGGGGTGATGCGGACAATGATGTGTCAAAGCATACCTATCTGGTTAAGAATATGTTCATGCGAAAAGAAAAGGAATCTTCCGAAAAC
>CASFGA010000011.1 GCA_949294185.1 uncultured Bacteroides sp. | reverse complement strand
TACCGAGCGGATGGCGCAGACCATCCAGTCCACATTGGATTGCGATATGATAGTGGTAGAGCCGGAAACGCCTTACGAGGATGACTACAACGCGATGCTTGACTGGGCACAAGCGGAACTGGATGCTATCGGACAAGGCAACTATCCTGCTATCACCACTTCCGTAGAAAGTTTCGACGAGTATGACATCGTATTCATCGGCTATCCCATCTGGTACAGCCATATTGCTACCCCGATGCAGGCTTTCCTGCACAATCACGCCGAGTTGCTTGCCGGAAAGCGTATCGCCCTTTTTGCTAGCAGCGGGAGTAGCGGCATAGGCACTTCCGAGAGGGATGCGGAAACGCTTGTCCCCGATGCCGTGTTTGAAGAATCGCTGTTGCTCACATCCAGTACGCTGGGCAATATGGCTACACGCATTCCGCAATGGCTGGAAAGTCTTGGTGCAAGCCGTGAAGAATCGGATACACCCGATGCCACTTCCTTAAACATCAATATCATCGTGGACGGACAGACCATTACCGCTACGATGGAAGACAACGGTGCAGCCCGCGATTTCCTTTCCCGCTTGCCGCTGGAGGTTACATTGGAGGACTACAACAACGGCACGGAAAAGATATTCTATCCCGACCCGGCACTCAGCCTTGACGATACACCGCGCGGTTGTGAGCCGAAAGCGGGCGACATTACGATCTACGAGCCGTGGGGCAATGTCGCCATCTTCTGCCGTGATTGGTCGGAGAGCAATTCGCTCATCAAAATCGGACATATCGATGACAACGGCATCAGTCTGTTGCAAGGAACGGAGAGTATGAATGTAAGATTTGAAAGACAATAATAATATGATACGAAATCTATTAACCGCATTGCTCCTGTTCGGACTGTTGTCGTGCGGCGGAACTGGAAAGGAAACGCATCCGTCCACGCAGTCGGGTATGTGTGCCAAGCAACAGATGACGTCAAGCGGCATCGTGCGCCTGTCGAAAGTCGAGGTCTATCCGCAATATCTCGATGAATATACGAAATATGCAACAGAAGTGGGCGAAATCTCCCTGCGTACCGAACCGGGCGTACTGACCATGTATGCCGTCGGCGAGAAAGAGAATCCCTGCCAAATAACCATCCTTGAAACATACGCGAGCCGGGAGGCTTACGACAAGCACATAGCTTCCGCGCATTTCCAGAAGTACAAGCAAGGGACGCTGCACATGGTCAAGTCGTTGGAACTGACAGACCAGACGCCGCTCAACCCTGCCAACCGAATCAACAACTTTATGGAGTAACGCAATTAATAACAATCAAACATGGTCGTGGGGCAAAGGAATGGCCGGAGGCGACCAAGTGTTTGGCAACAACGTAGGCGTGGACGAACTGCGTCCTGTATTTGACGAGGCCATGAAAAACGGGCTGAACCTGTGGGACTCCGCCGTGGTCTATGGCATGGGCGATTCGGAAACCATCCTGTCGTCTTTTACCAAAGGATGCAAACGCGAGGACATGTTTATCTCTACGAAGTTCACCCCACAGATAGCCGATGAGACGGCGGCAGACCCCGTGGCAGCCATGTGCGAAAGCAGCCTCTCGCGTTTCGGCACGGATTATATAGACATGTACTGGATCCACAATCCAGCTGACGTGGAACGCTGGACGCCTTACCTCATTCCATTGGTGAAGAGCGGCAAGGTGCGCCGTGTGGGAGTTTCCAACCATAACTTGGCGCAAATCAAGCGGGCGGAGGAAATCCTCTCAGCGGAAGGCGTACATGTGTCAGCCGTGCAGAATCATTACAGCTTGCTCTACCGCTCGTCGGAGAAAGCCGGCATCCTGGACTACTGCAAGGAGAACGGCATCGGCTTCTGGGTATATATGGTACTGGAGCAGGGAGCGTTGAGCGGCAAATACGACACGCAGCATCCGCTTCCGGCAGGCAGCCTGCGCGGAGAGACCTACAATCCGATGCTGCCCCAGATAGAGAAGTTGGTAACCGTCATGCGCGGCATCGGCGTGAAGTACGGCGTATCGCCCGCACAGGTAGCTTTGGCATGGGCTATAGCCAAAGGCACTACGCCAATTATCGGAGTGACGAAAGTGTCGCAAGTGCAGGATGCGGTCAAAGCCATGCGCATTTCCCTTACGGCAGAGGAAATCAGTCAAATGGAGACAGCAGCGGAAGAAACAGGAGTTGATACACGCGGTTCTTGGGAAATGCCGATGATTTGAGTATAACTGATGAAACGGAAAATCTATATGGGATTACTGTGTATGACATCGGCCGTTGATCCCTTGTTAGCACAGACGGTCGATGTCCACACCCACATCATCATCCCCGAATACGTGGAAATGCTGAAAGCGCACGGGGCGGAACTGGAAGAGACCTTCCCGTTGCCCGAATGGGATGCGGAGCGGCACATCGCCTTTATGGACAGTGCCGACATCCGCACCGCTGTACTTACGATGCCCGCTCCGCAGCCCTATTATAATAATATAGAAGAAAGCGCCAAGTGCATCCGCCGGGTAAACGAGGTTTCGGCAAAGGTGAAACGGCAATACCCCGGCAGGTTCAAGTTCTGCGCCGCCCTGCCTCTGCCCGATATGAATGCTGCTATCCGCGAAGCCATTTATGCGCTTGATACATTAGGTGCGGACGGCGTGAAGCTAGCGACCAACAGCCGGGGGCAATACTTGGGCGATGAGGAACTGGATCCACTGATGGAAGTCCTGAACGAGCGTCACGCCGTCATCATCATCCATCCGCACCGCCCCACGCCTTACCCGGAGGGAATCATTGCCACCACACCGTTGGCAATGTACGAATATCCGGCGGAGACCACCCGTGCCGTGGTGAATATGTTGGCAAGGAACGTGCTTGTGCGTTACCCGAACTTGAAAGTGGTCGTGCCCCATTGCGGCTCGTTCCTGCCGTTGGCGTTGCCGAGAATGAAATCCATCCTCCCGGCAATGGTCGCGCAGGACTATATGCAACCTATAGACTGGGAAGCCAACTTGTCGCGCCTCTACTTCGACTTGGCGGGCAGTCCTACCCCCGAAGTCTTGCGGTCGCTGCTCACCCTCACCACGCCCGACCACATCTTTTACGGTTCGGATTACCCCTACCTACCCGATGCTGTGCTGAAAGCCAACCTGCAAAGGTTGCAGCAGGCACTGACATCAGATGAGGAATTGGCTCCTTACAGCGAGGATATACTGTGGAAAAATGCGGAGCGGCTGTTTGAGGGAAACGCTATTGATGAAAGATGACCTCGGAAGTGAGCCTACATCAGTTCTGGGGTCATCTTTATTAACATTTGCAACGGAATCAGAACCGCATCTTCCCGATGTACTCCGACGGCGTAACGCCCTCCTGCTTCTTGAACATCCGGCTGAAGTGCTGGGGATATTCGAAGCCAAGGCGGTCGGACACTTGGGAGACGGTTTCCCCTGCCGCTAGCCCGTTCTTGGCAAGCTGGATGACAAACTGACGGATGTGGCTGCTCGCCGTGTCGCCGGTGGTCTTCTTGATGACATCGCCGAAGTAATTGGCGGACATGCACAGCTTGTCGGCGCAATATTGCACGGTGGGCAGACCGAGGGTCAGCTGGAGTTTGTCCTCGAAATACTCACGGAGCAGGCGGTCGAAGCGAACGAGGATGTCGGAGTTCTCAACCTTTCGGGTGACGAACTGGCGGTTGTAGAATCGCTGGCAGAAGTTGAGCGTCAGTTCAATGTAGCCCACGAGAATGGCGTTTTGAAGCTCGTCCGAATTCTTGTCAAGTTCCTCACGCATCTGGCGCATCAGCGAAACGAGAATATCGTGTTCTTCGTCGATCATGTGCAGGGCTTCATTCACGCGGTAGTCGAAAAACGAATACTCCTTGATACGCTTTTCGAGCGGGAAACCATGCAGCAGGTCGGGATGGAACAGGAGCGCCCAACCGGTAATCGCCACCCGCTCGCCATTATCCTCTTTACCGCCAATCTGTCCGGGAGCCACGCAGAGCAGCGTACCTTTGTTATAATCGTATTTGCCGCAACCATAGTCCAAATCCACATCGGCATCGTCCCGCAGGAACAGCCCATACACACTGTAATTGTTCAGGCTGTGGCGTATGGGCGAAACCTCGTCATAGTCAATGACGCTGACCAACGGGTGCTGGTCGGCGCATCCGAGGTAGCGGCTGTAATCATTGACATTCCTAACTTTCAATATCTTGCTCATTCTTTCTTATTCCGGTGTAATTTTGCATCAAACAATTAAGAATATAGAAGAATGGAACAGAAAACAGAATTACCTGAAGAATTGTGCGCGGACGAGGCGGTGTGCTTCATCGCATACCGTCACCATGTAACACCGCAACAACTCTTGCGCTATTTCCTTTACGGAGAGACTTCCATCCCTTTGGAACCTAACGAAGTGGAGATACTGAAAGGTCTCTCCGAACTAATAGAGAATAATAGGATTATAAACATAAAAAGACAATGAAGAAGAACATCGGAAATGTATTGGCATTGTATCCCACGCCCGCAGTTGTCGTGGGTACGGAAGTGAACGGAAAAGTGAACTGGCTGCTGGTCGCCCACGTGGGTATCATCGGGCACGACCAAATCATGTTGAGCCTATTCAAGAAGCATTACACCAATGAAGGGGTCAGGCAGACGGGCAAGGTGTCCGTTAATATGGTAAGCGAGGCGATGCTCGTGCGTGCTGACTATGTAGGCTGCGTGGGCGGAGCAAAGGCAGACAAGTCGGATGTATTTATCTATCACAAGGGCGAAGCCGGAACGCCCGTCATTGACGAAAGTCCGCTGGTGATGGAGTGCGAGGTAGTGGACAACTACGAGACGGACACCTTCGACAACTTCATCTGCAAGATAACGAACACCTATGTGGACGAGGATTGCCTGAACGAAAAGGGCAAGCCCGATTACGACAAGCTGAAACCTGTTCTCTTCGAGATGCCGAACTACACCTACCTACGTACTGGCGAAACCATCGGCAAATGCACCAGTTTCGGCAAGGCATATAATAAGAAGGAGGAAACGCGATGAAAACAAGATTCTTGGGAAAAGACAAACTGAAAGTATCTGCCATCGCTTCAGGAGTGTGGACGGCAGGCAGCGTAAGGAATACGGATTATCCGCAGCAAGCCTATCAATTAGGGAGAAGTTTATAAGTAACGTGAATTCGATGAATTTAAGAGGCGGAAAAGTGTGTTTGATGAAAATTGAGGTGGTGGATTGACGTTTGCGAAGATAGGGAAAATCGGGGAGCATGGCAAAGAATTTGCGAGATTTGTAAACCTATAAAACCACTCCCCGCCCATCCAACACGCTAGTAAACATATCCATCTCTCTCTTGGAAATGTCAAGCCGTATGGCTATGCTTCGCCAATCCTTTACAGCATTGGCTACTTCGCGAATAATGCCTTCCGCCACTTTTCGCCCTATCATATAATCCTCGCAAGCATCCAGCAGGATATGTAAATCGGCTTTATTGTACGTAGAAGTGATGAGCAGGCTTTGGTATTCATTCAGCGTCGGATTCATATCGTAAGCGGGAGACAACGTCCAGTTGGAAAAGCCAAGTAAGTTTGACCCTTTTGGCCCAGTATACTTGTCCCCTTTGGCCATTATAAGAATGCCCCTATTGGCTCAAACAGCATTGACCCTTCTCAGTTATTGATGCAGGAAATTTTTTGTATAGATTTGGAATCCCGAGTCCTGGTGAGACGGGGTAATAATAGAATCTATACAAATGAATAAAAGAATCAAAAGCATTTTAAGATGTTATGCGGCCGGGATGGGCATCAAGGAAACGGCGAATACGTTCCATACATTCCGAAACACAGTCCGCAAGTATGTCTGGCCTGTTTCTTTCAAGCGGGAAAAGCACTGAGCGGCTTCTTTCTCTCTCTGACGAGCGGTTGCATGAGATGTTGGGTTGTACGGAGTCCCATCATCGGGATCCTTCTTCCAAAAGGATTGAACTGGAAGCCCTGCTCCCCGGGTATGTATCCCGCCTGACACGAAAAGGGGCGAGTGTCAGAAAATTGTTCAAGGAGTACCATGCCGAGTATCCTGACGGCTACCGGTTGTCTTCCTTCAAACGGATTGTTCGCTAGTACAGGTTTCACATTAAGATTGTCGGTCATGTGGAGCACTATGCCGCGGACCAGATTGACATTCACAAGTCTGGATGAACTCAATACGGCCATCAGCATTTCTCTGCTTGATTTCAATGAAAAGAAGATGGCCGGCCGGGATACATCCCGAAAGGAAATGTTCCTGCGCAGCGAGAAGGACTACCTCCGCCCGCTTCCCGAAAAACGTTTCGTGATGAAGGAGCGGAAAATCATGACTGTGGGCAGGAACTCCTATGTCTCTCTTTTCAAGCACCATTACAGTGCCCGAGGGAGCATGTGGGAAGGCGTGTGACCATGCTGTACGATGCCGACACGGTGGAGATATACTGCGGCATGAATCTTATTGCCGCCCACGACCGCTGTGACATTCCCTACGCCTATTCATGGAAGAGGGAACACAACCTGCCGGGTCACTATGGTCCTTATGACAAGGATCTGGAGAAACTTTTCCGGCGCGCCTCGGAAATTGACAATATTGTATTGAATTATCTGCGGGAAGTGGAACGCGTCATGCAATATCCTCCCAAAGCGTTCAGATCCTACCGGGGTATACTGACTCTGGAGAAAAAATACGGCCGTGACCGCCTGGTCGCAGCCTGCGCGTGCGCTGACCAGAAGATACAATATATTCTATTGATGGATGATATACATAGATCACCTCTTACTAACACTTAAATATAATCTATTGAAAAAACTATATTATATACAACTCTCTTTGCTCTGAAATTTGCCACAATTCATTGGGTATATTTTCACACAACCTCTTAAATTGGAGAATTTGATCATCAATAATATTCTGTTTAATCGCAATTTCCCAATGAGTAATATAAACATGCTTCATAACAAATAAAACAAAAGACAACGGAGTCAATATAATTGAGCTAGGTAATCGAAAGTTGTTGTTTAGCCCTATATGGATATGTGCGTAAGAATGCAAATTTGGTCTATATCCGTTATGATCGACATCATATCTAATATACATTGCACCTAAATTAATTTTCTGTTCAGCTCTTCTTTGCTCATAATCTTCAGCATAATCAACTTCCATTTCTTCTAATAATTGCTCATCAGTAGGGATATCACTTTCATCAAACATTTCTAACAAAAAATCTTGAAAAGAAAAGTAAGTCGATTGTGATTGAATAAATGCATAACGAAGTTTATCTCCATTTTTGCTAAATTGAAAAATAGAGTCATCATCTAACAACAACTCGTAATCATTATTATCTATTGCTGTTTGATAAATTGTCTTTAAATCACCTGATTTTACAGCATCTATTGATTCCTGAGAATACTCACCAATATTTATATCTTTCTTAACCTTAAGAAAGTCCATTTTTTTCAAAATCTTCCCGGCCTCATTTATTGATATTTTAAAAACAGCTTCGTTCATTTTTTCCTTTGAATAAATTGCATTATATCATCAACGCTTAATCCACTATTTATAAGAAGATCTATTTTTGCTTGCACATCAAATAACAGATTTTGTTGATTTCGACTTCCATTTTCAATAGTTTTAGTAGTTTCTTTACTTGGTTGGGTGAATATTAATTTGAAATCATTTTTTTCTAATTTATTCAATTCTTCAAGACAATATTTGATTTTCTCTCCTCCTGTAATTGTCACCCAACCTTTAGTACGTGTAATCGCTGTAAACAATTTATTTCTTAACAAAACATTATCACGATTTATAAAAACTGTATCAGCTCCTATAATATAGACCATCCCAGCTTCATTGCCTTTTGCTTTGTTAATTGTTGACAATGTAACACAATTATCATAAAAGAAATGTTTATTTGCATTAGGCGCTTCGACGAGATTAAATGTTGATATTCCGTTTTTTATCAGCATTTTAGATAGTAAACTATAATATGATTTTATGTTTCTATTATCAAGGCAAATAACACAAATATCATCTGGCCTTAATTTTTGCTCTTGAATATCATTAGTAATACATTGAGCTACATATCTACATTCCGATGCATAATCACTAAAAGCTTGTACTTCTATAGTATAAATTCCTAATTCTTGATTTATTATGTTAGGGGTATGTTCTATAGGACGTGAAATAATCATTTTATCTCCGACCTTAGATTCTCCTGATTCAACTTTAAATCCTAACAGTTCCCAATGATTATTATCTTCCAAACGTTGTAAAACCCTTGTGTTATATATACCTAACCCTAAGGAAAAAGCTGCTATCAAAGCAATTCGAGGATTTCTATAACAAGTATGTAAAACTATATCCTGGAGAGGATGAGCATTTTTTGAAAAATCAACCAAATATTTCCCATCTTTATCTTTACCAAAAGTATCTTTTTCATCTTGCAGTTTTATGTCAAATATATTTTGAAAGTCATCATATGCCCAAACAATTCTTTTTTCTTTCGAAAGAGCATAACACAACTGATAAAAATGATCAGGAAAATCTTGACCTTCATCGATTAATGTCAAATCATATTTAGGTGTAATTTTGCCCGTTTCTAAAATAGAATGGCAGACATAATCAAACGGATTTGGCGAATGTAATCTAGCAATATTATATGTAATTGGTTCAATACCATTATCTGTACATGCTGTTGAATATACTCCTCCTAACTCTAACCCTCCCCAACCATGTAATATATGAATCTTTTTCCAGTCAGGCTCTCTATTATCTGCAAAATCTCTGTAAAAACGTTCTATTAAATTTTTAATTAGGCCAAATAAAGATTTTGTATAATATGTATATAATATTTCTTCATTAGGATGAGCCATGTGATATAAAGCGGCTTTCATAGTTAAAATAATGGTTTTGCCAGAGCCTGCTAATCCTCTTATTCTTTGAGGTCCATCAATTGTTACTAAAGCGACCTTTTTTTGTTCCAAGTCAAAAGCCGCTTCCTTGTTTTGAATTCGATTCAAAATATCTGCTTTCAAATTCGACTCTTCATTGAAAGAAGTCTTACGTTCTTTTTTTGTTGTTAGACGTGAAGTCCCATCTATACAACTTAACAAGATATTAAATTCATCGTCATTTAATACAGTAGTTTTATTATCTTCTATAGCTTGCTTTAGATTAGGTAGAGAAACATACTTCTTATCATTTACAATTTCATTTTTATCAGCAACTATAATAGGAGCAACATTGAATTTTAGTTCTCTTCGTGTTTTTCTTAACTCACTACGTTTATTCAAGCGATTAAAAATACTAACATCCAGATTATCTAAATAAATTTCCTCATCTTCTGTCAGATATCTATTTGATTCTATACATTTAAAATATAAGACTCCATATATTGGAGATGCCAATAATAATTGAGCTTGAATTAAATCTTCTGGCAAATCACCACGATATAACGGGAAATTATAATAAAGTACAGCAGAATCACCTAATTTTAATTCTTTAATTTTCTCACAAACTCGGTATGCCAAAGCATCTTGTTTTAACTTTATTTCATCTGCTATTACATTCATAATTCATTCATTAAAGGTTTAAAAACAAAGATATCATAAAAAATAGAGAAAATAAAATCTTCCGGCTACAAAAACAATCAGTCAGGGCTTGCCCGATTTTTTTTGAAGACACAAAAAAGGCCATCTCAAAGTTTATTTGAGACAGCCTCTTTTCAACAATTACCATAATATATCTGCGGAGTTACGATAATCCTTCTATTTCTCCATTCACAATATCTATATGCAATGCCTGAGGCTCTTTCGGCAATCCGGGCATTCGCATAATCTCTCCGGCTATAATGACTAACATTTCTGCTCCAGCATTAATTACAATATCACGCACTGTAAAATTAAACCCTTGAGCTACACCATACTGCTTCGGATCTGTTGAAAATGAGTATTGTGTTTTGGCTATGCAGATAGGAAACCGAGTATAGCCCAGCTCTTCTATCATCTTCAATTTTTTCCGGGCGGCAGGACCAAACAAAACCTGCTTGGCACCATACAGATTGCACGCTATCTTCGTCACTTTCTCTTCTACTGTGTCATTTTCTTCATACGCAAAGCACAACGGTGCAGATGGCTTTTGCTCTATTGTATCCACAATCAAACGGGCAAGCTCTACCGCTCCGTCTCCTCCTTCAAGGAAAGCATTGTTTATGGCAAACCCTACTCCTATTTCCTCGCAATGCTGACGAACAAATTCTATTTCTTCATCCGTATCATTTGCATAGCGATTAAAGGCTACCACCACGGTCTGTCCGAACGAACGGAGATTTTCTATATGCTTGTCAAGGTTTTTCACCCCTTCCTTCAAACCTTCCATGTTAGGTTCCTTGATTTGCTCAAGTTCTACCCCACCATGCATCTTCAAGCCTTGAGCAGTCGCAACGATAACCGTCAGTTTAGGCTGCAAGTCTGCTTTCCTACACTTTATATCATAAAACTTTTCCGCACCCAAGTCTGCTCCGAAGCCTGCTTCTGTTATTACATAATCACCGAAAGTCATCGCCAGTTTGGTCGCCAATACGGAATTACATCCATGAGCTATATTGGCAAACGGACCGCCATGCACAAATGCCGCCGTATGTTCGGTAGTCTGTACAAGATTAGGAGACAAAGCGTCTTTCAGCAGCACCGTAATTGCACCGGCCACCCCCAAGTCTTTTACGGTGAAAGGCTTGTTATCAACCGTAAATCCCAACAAGATGTTCTCAATCCGGCGGCGCAAGTCTGCCTCTCCCCTTGCCAGACAAAGAATAGCCATTATCTCCGAAGCCGGCGTTATATCAAAACTTGATTCACGCATAATGCCGTTTGATTTACCTCCAAGTCCGGTAACAATGTAACGTAATCCCCGATCGTTCACATCAAGCACGCGATTCCAAAGCACCTCCTTCAAAGCGAAACCATTATCACGGTTCTGATACATATAATTATCAAGCAAAGCCGCTATCATGTTATGAGCCGAAGTGATGGCATGGAAGTCACCCGTAAAGTGAAGGTTTATCTTGTCCATCGGAAGCACTTGAGCGTAACCGCCTCCTGCAGCTCCTCCCTTCATACCAAAACACGGGCCTAATGAAGGCTCACGAAGCGCGCAGATGGCCTTCTTCCCAATCTTATTCAATCCCAACGCTAAGCCGATAGACACAGTAGTCTTTCCGATGCCGGCTTTGGTCGGTGTAATGGCTGTCACCAATATTAGGTTACTCCGCTTGACCTTCTCCTCGTCAATCAAGCTTTCAGGAACCTTGGCTATATAACGGCCATAGTTTGAAATTTCATCTACGGGTATATCATAATCACGGGCTACCTGCTTGATTTTAGTCAGCTCAATGCTGCGTGCTATTTCAATATCTGATTTCATGCATTTAAACTTTTAATGAATTGAAGTACAAAGGTAAGAAAAAAACTCTAACTTTGCGAGAAACCGATGAATGATACATATTATAGTACCTGATAATTTAAACCGAATATGAATAACTTTACTTTTTATAGTCCGACAGAGTTTGTTTTCGGAAAAGATACGGAAAAGAAAACCGGAGAACTGATAAAAAAATATCATGGAACAAAAGCATTAATCGTATACGGGGGAGGAAGTGTAATCCGCAGCGGATTGCTGCAACGGATAAAAGACCTGCTTGACAAGGCGGGCATCATCCACGTAGAGTTAGGAGGAATCCAGCCTAATCCTACCGATCCGAAAGTATACGAAGGCATTGAGTTAGGCCGCCGCGAACAAGTAGACTTCTTGCTTCCTGTAGGGGGAGGTTCCGTTATCGACACGGCAAAAGCTATAGCTGCGGGCATTCCCTATGAAGGAGATTTCTGGGATTTTTACATCGGGCATGCCGTTCCACAAGAAGCTCTCCGCATAGGTGTAGTGCTTACAATTCCTGCCGCCGGAAGCGAAGGCTCTGGAAACTCGGTCATTACCAAGCTTGACGGGCTCAAAAAATTAAGCCTGCGCACACCCGAACTGCTGCGTCCGGCATTCGCCGTGATGAATCCTGAGCTGACTTACACTTTGCCTGCCTGGCAGACGGCATGCGGAATAACCGACATGATGGCGCACATTATGGAACGCTACTTTACCAATACAGAAGATACAGAAGTGCCCGACCGCATGTGCGAAGGCACGCTGAAAGCTATTATCCACGAAGCTGCACGCGTAATGAACAATCCGTCCGACTACGGTGCACGCGCCAACCTGATGTGGGCAGGCATGATTGCGCACAACGGAACATGCGGAGTGGGATGTGAGGAAGACTGGTCTTCTCATTTTCTGGAGCATGAAGTCAGCGCTCTTTACAATGTAACACATGGAGCCGGACTGGCTGTCATCTTTCCCGCATGGCTTACCTACATGGCAGACCATCATGCAAAAAAAACAGCACAATATGCAGTCCGCGTCTGGGATGTGCCCGAAAGCGGAGACCTTCGCACAATGTCGCTCGAAGGAGTCAGCCGACTGAAAAGTTTTCTCCACTCTATCGGAATGCCTGTCACATTCAAAGAACTTGGCATAGAGCATCCGGACATCGACCTCCTGGTAAAGAAATTCCACGAAAACAAGGGAGAACGTGTAGGGAACTATTTCCCGCTTGACAGCAAGGCAAGCCGCAAAATCTACGAAATAGCCAACCAACAAAAATAATACTGGGATATGAAATTCGACAACACACAAATACGTCGTCAAGACCGTTTGCTGGATGAAAAACGGGCATTCGAAATCTTACAGAAAGGGGAATACGGCATACTTTCCATGAAGGATGAAAGCGGAGAAGGAGCATACGGGATACCTATAAGCTATGTATGGGATCGCGGAAACTCCATCTATATCCATTGCGCTCCTATAGGCCGCAAGTTAAGATGCATAGACGCATGTCCCAATGTATCGTTCTGCGTTGTAGGACAGACCCAGGTCATTCCCGAAAAATTCACTACAGAATATGAAAGCGTCATATTGCGCTGCACAGCCCACCATAGCTTGCATGAGGCGGAACGCATGTCTGCCCTCTCGTGGCTGCTGAGCAAATATTGTCCAAACGACAAGATAAGAGGCATCGAATATGCCAACAAATCTTTTCACCGCACAGAAATCATCCGCCTTGACATATTGGAGATAAGCGCAAAGGGCAAACTGTTGAAATAATTTCCCGAAAATTTCCTTAAAACGGGATAAAAAACAACCGCAGTTGCCACGAACCCTGACTGTATACGTTCAGGCTTCGTAGCAATTGCGGTTGTCCTGTAACTTCATTTTAATCTGACACTGCCACACGGAGAAGCAAAGAAAACCTTACAGTGTCTCCTGCTTCAACTGCTCTACAAATTCATCAATGCGATGCAATTCTTTAGGGATATCTATATTTTGGGGACAATGCGGATTACATGTCTCACAGCCGATGCAGTGATTGGCCTGGCGAAGCTTCGGAACACTACGGTCATATCCTACCAGAAAAGCACGGCGCGCTTCACGATAATTCTCATCCTGACGGCTTTTCGGAATGTTTCCCTCATTTACACATTTATTATAATGAAGCAACACACCTGGAATGTCAATGCCATAAGGGCAAGGCATGCAATACTGACAGTCATTGCACGGAATGGTGGGATATTTCAGCATCAGCTGAGCCGTTTCTTCCAAGAAGGTATAGTCATCTTCCTTTAAAGGAATCAGCGGAGAATAAGTACGCAGATTATCCATCAAATGTTCTTTATAAGTCATTCCGCTCAAAACGGTAAGAACCTTATCAGGGGAACCTGCGAAACGGAAAGCCCACGAAGCCACGCTGTCGTCCGGACGGCGCTGTTTGAGGCGCGCAATGATGTGATCGGGAAGCCGGGAAAGGCGTCCGCCCAACAACGGCTCCATTATGACAGACTGAATATTCCGCTTGACCAATTCGCCATACAGATATTCAGCGTTCACATTCCCCCTACTGGCATGACGCCAATCAGAATAATTCAGCTGGATCTGGACAAAATCCCAGTGAACCTTCTCGTGCATGGCAAGCACTTCATCGAAAACCGCCTGAGTGCCGTGGAAAGAAAAGCCCAAATTGCGGATACGCCCTGCTTTCCGCTCTTCCATCAAGAAATCCAATACACCGTTGTCAATATACCGGGCACGGAAAGTCTCGATTCCTCCGTTCCCGATAGAGTGAAGCAGATAATAATCTATACAGTCTACCTGCAAATCCTCAAATGATTTCCGATACATGGCAATGGAATTCTCTCTCGTATAATTGGCAAAGTTAGACAGTTTGGTAGCAATCTGCCATTTTTCGCGGGGATGACGCTTCAGGGCTATACCTGTCGACTTTTCCGACCACCCTTGCATATACACCGGAGATGTATCAAAATAGGTCACACCGTGGGCGATAGCATAATCTACCAGTTCATTGACCGCTTCCTGATCGATTACATTGCCGTCTTTTGCCGGTGATGGCAGCGTTGGCCAACGCATACAGCCATATCCCAACAGGGAAACCTTGTCTCCACAGTCGGCCGTGCGGTAAGTCATCTCGCCGCTTCCCGCCTTTTTCGTGCCTGCCGCATCCCCCGTCTCATCTTTCGACGCACATCCCGGCAGCAGACCGCCCATCGCCGCCGTGCTGATACCTACAATCTTTATAAAGTCTCTACGATTTATTGAGTTGTTTTTCTTTTTTTCCATAACGCACTCCACTTGGTTATCATTAAACAAACCGCTGCCGTTCATGACCTTCCACATAGATGGCACTGAACGGACGGGACGGACAAAGGTTTTCACACGCTCCGCATCCAATGCAAGTCTCTACATTTACTACAGGAAATTTCGGAGAATCCGGGTCATCCGGATTTTCCGGCACCATCTGAATGGCTCCGGTAGGACAATGACGCTCGCAGTTGCCGCAAGAAACTCCGTCACGCTGCACCACACAGAGTTCTTTAACGAATACCGCATGGCCTATCTGGGTAGAAACCTTATCGGCCAACGACTTCAAATCAATGGCGCCCGTAGGACATACTTCAGCGCAACGCCCGCACTCCGGCCGGCAATACCCGCGCTCATACGACATTTCAGGCTGCATAAACCTTGCGAGATCGGTAGAAGGGCGCAACACGCCGTTCGGACAAGCGGACACACACAGTTGGCATGCCGTGCAGTGCTGGGCAAAATGGCGTTTGTCCCTTGCTCCCGGAGGCAATATCGGCGTTATCCGCTTCGGCTTCTTCTTGTCTATAATCGGCGCGAGGCCACCATCGACCTTCTTTTCCTGGGCATGCAGCACCGAACCGGCTGTCATCATCGCAGCTACCGTCAGAAACGAGCGGCGCGAAGCATCGGCCTTAACTTCAGATTGAGGCACGGAAGCCGCCGGCTGCTTTTTCTTCCAGCGAGATTCATAGTGAAGCGCGCCATGCTTACAGGCATCCAGACAGTCCATGCACGTTACACAACGGCTGTAGTCAATATGATGATTCTTTATATCAATGCAGGAAGCCTTGCACTTCTTCTCGCACAAACGGCAGTTGCGGCATTTCTCCGCATCAATCACCGGACGGAAAAACGAATGGCGCGAAACTATCCCCAACAGCGTTCCCACCGGACAAATCGTATTGCAATAGGTGCGCCCGTTACGCCAAGCCAAGACAACCAGTACGGCAAACGTAGCAACTGCAATGATGAACGTAGGCACACTCTTAATCCACACCTCTGTTTCATAGAAAGCATAACTGTCGGCACGCTCGGCCAGATAAGCCAGCACATTGTTCCCCCACAGCCAGAACGGAGCAAACAGGTTTGAGGCAATGCGCCCATACGAACTGTAAGGAGCAAGCAAGGCCACAAAAGCCCCCACCCCCACGATGCAGGCAATGACAAACAAGGCCAACACGGCATAGCGCAGCCATGTTATGGCCGGCGAATATGAGAAACGATGCTTTTTCCCCTTACGCCTTGCACTTATCCATGAAATGATATCCTGGAAGACTCCCAACGGACAGATAACCGAGCAATAGATACGCCCGCAAATCACGGTAAGCAACAAAAGAAATACAACGATTCCGACATTCAATGCAAACAAGGCCGGCAGGAACTGAATCTTTGCAATCCACCCAAACCATGTATGCAATGTGCCGGTAAAGTCAAGAAACAAAAGTGTAACCATCGCAAACGACACGACGGCCAGTGTCAGTCTGATTTTACGTAACATAGTCATTCTAATTTTCTGCAAACAAATATAATTGGTTTGAGTATAAGTTGTTTACTATTTTCAACATTTCTCCATCTTTTCGGCTCTATATAGAATGAATTTATATAATTATGAAAATACGGTTTTCTCATAACCAAAAGACAAAAGAAAGCTTCCGAAAATATCGTTTTCTCAAATAAAAAATGTATATTTGGCAGTGATAATTATTTCTTTGTACGAACCTTAATAATTACAGAACTATGAGTCTCGAAAAAACTTTAGTGATTTTGAAACCAAGTGCGGTACAACGCGGACTTATCGGAGAGATTCTCCACCGTTTTGAGCGTAAGGGCCTACGCCTTGCAGGTATAAAAATGATGCAGCTCAATGACAAGATTCTGAACGAACATTACGCACATCTTGCCGACAAACCTTTTTTCCAGCGAATAAAAGACTCGATGATGGCTTCGCCCGTCATTGCCTGCTGCTATGAAGGGGTAGACGCCGTGCAGGTAGTGCGGTCTATGACAGGAGCCACCAACGGAAGACTCGCCGTGCCGGGCACAATCCGGGGAGACTACAGTGTAAGTGCACAGGAAAACATTGTTCACACTTCCGATTCCCCCCAAAACGCAGAGGAGGAACTGGCACGCTTCTTCAAGCCCGAGGAAATATTCGACTACAAACAAAGCGCACTGCCATATTTATATTATACCGAAGAATATCAGCTGTAACGAAATTTTAACATATATGAGGCGGATTGTGTAATCACCGTATCCTACACGAATCGCCTCATATCTTCAAGACAAGCCAGTCTGCCATTACGGCTTTATTGCAGGCGTACAATCCTGCTGCATGAGGTAAACTCCATAGCCGACACATCAAAAGAAGTGACATGCCATGCTTTCATCTCTTTTTCCGGCTTAGCAGAAAGTCGGGAAAGAAACACACGAAAAGATTGATCACGAACAGACTGGAGATTTTCTGCCGTAACAACGATTATCCCCCCGATCCATTCCGTTTGCCGGACTTCTTCTGCCAAGGGGAAAATACGGTTCACATTCCCCAGATCATCCAGTTCCACAACCTGCATGACCAACATCTTCCTTTCCGAAGCCAGATACAAACGATGGGCTGCAAAACGTTTCATAGCAGGTTAATCATGCCGACGAGTCAAATGAATGTCACTGATCAAGACACTTCCTTGTGTCTCCCTGCCCCCGTCATAATAAATGAATCCGTTTACATTCTTAAATCTATACGTTGAATCAGCCTTTAATGTCAGACGCTGCCTGCCCGAAGAAGAAACCACCTGAGTGATTCCCTGCGTACTGTCATTGTCGAAAGTAAAATTCAAGCCCATTACAGCCTTCTGGCCTGAACCATCCTGGGGCATGAAAGTAAAGTAAGCTTCCAGAATCATGGCATCTTTGGGTCTGAACGAGGTATCGGCCTTCAACTCAAAGACCACCTTATTTGTCAGTTCAGAGAAAGAGAGCCAATAAAGGTTTGAGATATCCACCGTGTCCCGGTATAAAGTGAGCGATGTCTGGCCGCTACGGCGGTCGGAAAACTTGCGCATCTGCTTTTCATCCCGCTCAAAGCGTTTTTTAAGATTGTCGTATATCGCAGCAAGCTGATCTCCATGGCGTGAATACCATACCATAGATGAATCAAACTCCGCTTCAGTCGTCTGATGCTTCTTGAATACATAAGCTATATATGCCTCTTTCTTATAATTATCAGTATAAGGCAAGTCCGAACTCAAGGTTGTAGCCAAATGATAATCATAAAGCAAATCTTCCATAGCCCCCGGTTGGATGATATCATCCGGGATATTTTTGCCGCATCCCGCCAGAATGCCGCTCAAGGCAAGTCCCAAAAGCCAACTTATATATCGGTCTCTCATTTTCCTTTTTTGACAGAAGATGTTTCTGAATTCAGATAACGACTATAAAAAATCAGCAAAGCGATAATCCCGCAACTGATGGATGCATCTGCAAAGTTGAATATCGGGCTAAAGAATATAAAATGTTCCCCACCGACTACGGGCATCCAGTCCGGCCAATAAGTGTCAATTATCGGAAAATAAAACATATCAACGACCTTGCCATGCAGCCAGTCGGCATAGCCCTCTCCCACCGGCACCCATGTAGCCACTTCTATGGGAGTGCTTCTGCTGAATATTTCTCCATAAAACACACAATCGATAATGTTTCCTACGGCTCCGGCCAGAATCAATGCCAGACAAACCACATATCCGTTCTTGACCTTTTCAGTTTTTCTTCTGACAACCTTGGCCAAATACCATGTTATCAAAACAACAGCCACAATGCGAAACAACGTCAGAAAAAGCTTGGAAAATATTTCCATACCGAAAGCCATTCCCGGATTCTCTGTAAAATAAATATAGAACCAATCGGTCACATGAATTCTTTCCCCAAGAACCATGTTTGTCTTGACACAAATCTTTATAACTTGATCTATAACTAATACCGTAAAAACAATCAAAGCAGCCAAACGGCCTTGAGTGAAAAATTTCTTCATAACAAACAAATTGAAAATTGGAAATTGAGAATCCCCAATTTCCAATTCATTAATCATTTCTTTCCGGCGTTCTTTGCCTCAATGCTCAACGTGGCATGAGGCACAGCACGCAGGCGTTCCGCAGGAATCAGCTTACCAGTTTCGCGGCAGATTCCATAAGTCTTATTTTCAATACGGACTAATGCAGCACGCAAATTCTGAATAAATTTCAACTGCCGGGCAGCCAGACGGGTTGTCTCTTCTTTTGACAAAGTGTTGGCACCTTCTTCCAAAACTTTGTAGGTGGGAGATGTGTCGTCCGTATCATTCCCGTCAGTATTCATGATACTGCTTTTCAATTTCTCATAGTCGCGTTCAGCGAGCTGAAGTTTCTCCATGATAATGGCGCGGAACTCCTCGAGTTCGGCATCCGAATATCTCGTTTTTTCAGCCATAGTGTTTAAGTTTTAAAAAGTTAATAATAGTATCCACCACTTGCTTAAAACAAAAGGTGGATGTGTTCATATCATAATTTGGTTACTTTAATCATCAATGAATAATCATCAAAACTTAATTCCGTCCCATCCGGCACCTCGTCTACCAGTTCCAAAGAATCAGCCAATACTTGGTTACAAATATAAGTATTATATTCATTCACCGCATCATCTGTATTCGGATTTTTTGACAAGGCAACAGCTATCTTATCAGTTATTTCAAAACCGCTACTTTTACGGATATTCTGAATGCGATTCACCAGTTCACGGGCTACTCCTTCGCGGCGAAGCTCTTCTGTTACGGTTACTTCAAGAGCTACCGTCAGTCGGCCCTCATTCGTAACCAACCACCCCGGAATGTCTTCACTGAATATTTCCACATCAGATGTTTCAATAACGGCTTCCACCCCATCAAGAACAAACGTATACTTTCCATTACGCTCCAATTCACCAATGGCTTCCTGCGTCATGCCGGCGACAGCTGCGGCCACGGCCTTCATCTGCTTGCCGAATTTAGGGCCTAACTTCTTGAAATCACACTTCACACGCTTCACCAACACGCCGGAACCGCTTTCTACGAACTTGAGCTCCTTCACGTTCACTTCGCTCAAAATCAAATCTTCAACAGCCTCTATGTGACGCTTCTGCTCTTCATCTACCACTGGAATCATAATACATTGCAACGGCTGACGAACTTTAATATTAACCTTACGGCGCAAAGCAAGAACCATTGAAGTAACATCCTGTGCCATCTTCATGCGCGCTTCCAGTTCTTTGTCAATAAGAGACTCATCAGAAACAGGGAAATCAGCCAAATGAACAGACACCACCTTATCGCGCCCGGTCACATTTATCAGATCCATGTATAATCTGTCCGCATAGAACGGTGCTATAGGAGCCATCAGTTTGGCAACGGTCTCCAAGCAAATGTAAAGAGTCTGATAAGCAGAAAGCTTATCGACAGACATCGCATTTCCCCAAAAACGCTTACGGTTCAGACGGACATACCAATTGCTCAAATTATCGTTTACAAAGTCCGTAATCAGACGCCCTGCCTTTGTCGGTTCATAATCAGTATAACATGCATCTACATCCTTAATTAAAGAGTTCAGCAAAGAAAGAATCCAACGGTCTATCTCCGGACGCTCGCTCACTGGGACTTCATCTTCCGCATAGGTAAATCCGTCAACATTAGCATACAATACGAAGAATGAATAGGTATTATATAATGTGCCGAAGAACTTGCGGCGCACTTCATCCACTCCGTCTGTATCAAACTTCAGGTTATCCCATGGTGATGAATTTGTAATCATGTACCAACGCAGAGGATCAGAGCCAAATTTTTCAATAGCACCGAACGGATCGACGGCATTGCCTAAGCGTTTTGACATCTTATTTCCATTCTTATCAAGAACCAGACCGTTTGATACGACATTTTTGAATGCCACGCTATCAAATACCATCGTTGCAATGGCATGAAGCGTAAAGAACCATCCACGAGTCTGGTCTACACCTTCTGCAATGAAGTCCGCCGGATAATAGGTACGACTATCCACCAGTTCCTTGTTTTCAAACGGGTAATGCAACTGTGCATAAGGCATCGAACCTGAATCAAACCATACATCAATCAGGTCGGACTCACGCTTCATCGGCCTTCCTGCGGAAGAAACCAATATGATATCATCTACATACGGACGATGCAAGTCAATCTTGTCATAATTCTCCTTTGAATAGACACCCGGAACAAACCCTGTCTTCTTATACGGGTTTTCTGTCATAAGCCCGGCAGCTACAGCCTTTTCTATTTCATTGTAAAGTTCTTCCACCGAACCGATACAGATTTCCTCTCCTTCTTCACTGCGCCAGATGGGAAGCGGTGTACCCCAATAACGTGAACGGCTCAAATTCCAATCATTCAGGTTTTCCAGCCATTTGCCGAAACGCCCCGTCCCGGTTGATTCCGGCTTCCAGTTGATTGTCTTATTCAGTTCTATCATACGCTCCTTACATGCCGTAGACCGGATAAACCAGCTGTCAAGCGGATAGTACAGCACAGGCTTATCCGTACGCCAACAATGGGGATAATTGTGCACGTGCTTTTCCATCTTAAAGGCTTGATTGTTTTGTTTCATCTTCATACAGATGTAAACATCCAATGATTCGGCAGCTTGGGCAGCCTTCTCATCATATTTTCCGTCAACGGTAAATTGCGGATCATAAGCATTCTTGACCCACCGGCCTTCGTATTCCTTATATTTGTCTACGCTTACGCACTCGGACACAAACTTCTCATCCAATTCTTCAAGCAGATAAAACTTGCCGGTCAAGTCCACCATCGGGCGGGTTTCACCTTTCTTGTTAATCATGAACAATGACGGAATTCCCGCAGCCTTCGCCACAAAAGCGTCATCAGCACCAAAAGTAGGAGCAATATGAACGATACCCGTACCGTCTTCCACCGTTACATAGTCGCCTGATATTACACGGAAAGCCTTGGACGAAGCATCCCGCCAATTTCCGTCCTTATCCAACTCCACCGGCTTTACCCACGGCAGCAACTGTTCATACTCCATACCGACCAAATCCGGCCCTTTATACTCACCTACTATCTTAAACGGAACCAGTTTGTCTCCCGGCTTATAGTCCTCCAAAGCCAATCCCTCAGCCTTCTGGTTGAAATGTGCGTAAAGCAAAGCCTTGGCCAAAACGACTGTCATCTTTTCTCCCGTATAGCCGTTATAGGTCTGTACAGCCACATAATCAATTTTCGGGCCTACGCAGAGCGCAGTATTCGAAGGCAACGTCCATGGAGTCGTGGTCCATGCAAGGAAATAAGGAGTTCCCCACTCCGCCATCTCCGGTTTCGGACTTTTTATCTTAAACTGCGCCACAACCGTAAGGTCTTTCACATCCCGATAACAGCCCGGTTGGTTCAGCTCGTGAGAACTAAGTCCCGTACCGGCCGCCGGCGAATACGGCTGAATGGTATAGCCTTTATACAGCAAACCTTTCCCGTAAAGCTGCTTCAACAGCCACCACAAGGTTTCAATGTAGCGATTGTCGTAAGTGATATACGGATTGTCAAGGTCTACCCAATATCCCATCTTATGAGTAAGATCCGTCCATTCTTTGGTAAACTTCATTACATCCGTGCGGCAATGTTTGTTATACTCCGCTACGGAAATAGACTTACCGATATCCTCTTTTGTAATGCCCAACGCCTTCTCTACACCCAGTTCCACCGGCAGTCCATGCGTATCCCAACCGGCCTTACGCTTTACCTGATACCCTTTCATGGTCTTGAATCGGCAGAAAGTATCCTTAATCGTACGAGCCATCACATGGTGGATGCCCGGCATCCCGTTCGCCGAAGGAGGGCCTTCATAAAACACAAACGAGGGGCAGCCTTCACGTTCGGCCATACTACGGGAGAATACATCATCTTCATCCCATTTCTTCAGCACTTCCTTATTGACCTCTGACAGGTTGAGCTGTGAATATTCAGTAAACTTCTTACTCATAAATTTATGTTTTGTTTTTATCTTTAATTGAATAACGGAAGAATATCCTCCCTTAATTTAGGGTGCAAATTTATAAGAAAAAAGGATAAGAGGAAAACATTTAAGATAAGAATCTCATTAACAAGATTTAAAAATACACGTTTGCACAAGAAAACAACGGCGGCGAAGTGTGGCCTTCACTTTTTGCCACACCCCGCCGCACAGGCTGCCTAATCTTTATCCTTGCAGCAATCAGTCATCAATGTCGATTACCTGCATCTTGCTGTTGAAGGTTATTTCCCAACGGTTGGAAAGCTTGACCTCATACTCTTTCCGGTCACGTTCAATCTTCAGAATCTTAGCATCAGGATAAGCGTTCTTCACATAATCACGGATAGCGGCCGGGACTATAGCATCGGGAACACCCTCTTGAGTACACTTTATCTCCGTCCATTCGCCCGAACGGTCAAATTCAACCTTGTCTCCATTCGTGAAGATCACTTCATAACTCTTGTAGAACAAATCTGTTTCCAACTTTGCCAATGCCACTTTATGATTCTTAAAATAAGTCGTGACAAAGGTCTGGGCCGGAGTCGGCAACTGACCTACCTGGATAGGCTTATTGCTGTCCGCTACCGCTACAGCGGAAAGCGTAAACAGACAAACGAACAAAAAAACTAATTTCTTCATACCTTTTCTTTTAAACGTTAATGATTCATTCTCTTTTGTATTGCAAAGATGCATCTTGAATCTGAAAAAAAGCTGAAAAGGCTTCTTTTTTTTCGGAAAAAATCAAACAATATTCTCAACGGCATACGGATGCAAGCCTTTTAGGCTTCATAAATAAAATACAAATAGTCTAAACAAGCAGCCGCCATTTCCTTATTTTCTCTAACTTTGAAGGAAAATCAACATAGCCGATGAACAGATCACCTCTACATATCCTTCTGCCGACAGGTTTTATCATGGCAATGCTCCTGACGGCATGTGGTGTTCGTATGCCGAAATACGACTTCCGCGAAATAGCTCACGCCGCTATCCAGCTGGATATGGACATAGACAAAGAAGACAATCACCGCCTGTATATCGAAGCCGCACGATGGATTGATGTCCCTTACCGCTATGGAGGGAACACGATGCACGGAATTGACTGTTCGGGACTGACGGCCAATATCTACAGAAAAGTATACCATAAAAAATTAAAACGAAATGTAAACGAACAGCGCACCAAGAACTGCCGGAAAGTCGCCAAGCGGAACCTGAAAGAGGGAGACTTGGTATTTTTCCACAACGGCAGCCGGAAACGCACCGCTACCCATGTAGGAATTTATCTGAAAGAAGGAAAGTTCATCCATGCCAGTACAAGCCAGGGAGTCATCGTAAGCCACCTTGACGAACCTTATTATGACAGACGGTGGATGCAGGGCGGACGGATTAAAAACTGACGAAAAGCGATGACAAGGTTCGGGAATATCTTACGGCTGCTTTCAGGAATCCTCCTATATGCTTCGGGAAACACTTTTTCGGCCTCTGCCCAGACGGACGAAGAAGAGCTGCATCTGAACATGGATGCCGTCAGAATGATTCAGTTCGACTTCAGCAGTATAAGCAAACCTGAGGCAAAACCGGTGGAAGCCCCTATGGAGAAAAAGTGGATGCAGTTCAAGACCGACATCGCGATGCCACGAAGCCTGCTCGACACCACGACTGTCAAAAAGCCAGGAAAGTTCATCCGCCTGCTTCCTTTCAGTATCTGGACCCGCTTCGACGAAGACCCCATCTATGATGTACTGGTAACGGGACGGCCCAGCGGACTGGAAATGACATGGAGCCTCGGCAAAACCGTCTATAAGGAAGAATACGGCAAGAGTATCATGCCCGCACCAGGAGAAACTTATCAGAGCCTGATGACAAAAGGTGCAGGGATAACCATAGAAAATCTTGACATCAACAAGTTTCTTACCGAGAACTTTACCCGCCGGGGGCGGATGCTCCGCCACAACCGCAAGCATGCAAACGCATGGAAAACCTATAAAGACTACAAACCGACCCGGGAAGACAGTCTGAAATTCCCCAGCTTCTACCGTATCATGCAGGCAGATACCGTCCACGTGCCGATACAGACAGCGACTGATACGGCAGCTTCATCCTTTGCCCCGCCTCAAGACACACTCAGACAGCGCAAGCAGCACACCACGCAAGAGGAAACAGGAGGATGGTACGAATATATCCGCCAGAAGCAGGCGGAAGATTCCGTCCGACGGAGGGAGTCTTCGCGCAGATACAAGGTCAGACAAAACGTTTACGACCTTGAGAAACAGACCAGACGCCTCAAAGACCTGCAAGACTGACCGTCATGCCTGACGCTTTGCCCTGTCAGGTCCGGCATACCATACCGGCAAAAATATAATTCCATCCTGTCCCAATCAATTTTCCAACAGCACCCAACCGCATGCCTTCAAAAGCCCCCAACATCACGACACAAGGGGAAATCCCTAATGCCGATAGGAAAATTCCCTGAACAGATAGGAAAAATCATTCGGATGTATCAAATCCCCCTGCTATCTTTGCTTCATCAAAAAAAACAAAGGAGGAAAACGCCATGAAGACAAAGTACAAACTATATCCGCTCATTGCAATTATGGCACTTGCATTTTCGCTCACATCATGCGAGCGTGTGGGAATCGGCATAGAATTCGGCAATACGACCAACGGCTACCATGAAGCGACAGGCTATCTATGCAGCCGCCCCTGGTCTGACGAATGGTATGACAACAATGGAGTATACCACTATCAAGAGCTCATATTCTTTCCCGACCATACGGGAGAAGACTATATGCTGACCCGCGACCGCTACGGATATGTACAGGAAAGCAGCTACACTTTCGCATGGGACTGGTACAACAGCATCTATACCAGCATCCGCATGAAATACGGGCCGAGGGACTTTTCCTACATGGACAACATCGCGATGGGAGGCAACCAACTGAACTGCCTGCTTGATGGAGAACCTGTTTATTTTATGGGAAGATAAATGAAGAAGCAGTGAACATTATCCTCTGCTTCCGTGTTTATGAATTTAGAAACAAGAATAACGTGTTTTCTTTTTAAGATTATTTTTTTGGTTTATTTCGTAAAAACTGTACCACAGAATCAAATTCCGGGTACAGTTTTTTCTTTTTAAGCCATCGTACCGCCAACAATGTCCAGCAACTCGTTCGTTATAGCCTGCTGACGGCTCTTATTGTACATTAATGTCAATTCCTGAATCAGGTCATTGGCATTATCCGTAGCGACCTGCATGGCCATCATCCGCGCAGCATGTTCAGACGCGTTCGAATCAAGCAGGGCCGTATAGATTTTCATGCGCAAGACCTTAGGCAGCAGCTCTTGAAAAACCTTTTCAGCAGAAGGCTCAATGATGTAGTCAGCCTCCCTGCTCCCATCCGGCTCAGCATCTTCTCCCTCACCGGAAGAGGCAGACAAGTCGATAGGCAGGTACATTTCGCGAGTCAGAACCTGCGAGGAAGTAGACTTGAAATGATTATACAGCAGCTCCACCCGCTGAATCTCCCCGCTCAAGAAGCGGTCAATCAAATCTACCGCCAAATCAGCCGCATCCTGATAATTAGGCCGACTGCTCATCCGTTGGTAATCGCCCATCGGAACAACGCCCTTTATCTTCTTTACCGCATCGGCTACCTTACGGCCTATCGGATAAACCAGAATATTCTCCAGGCCTACCTGCTTGCCATACTCATCAATCATTCCGCCCAGATGGCGGATCACATTCGCATTGAAACCGCCACACAGACTGCTGTTAGACGCAAACACGACGATTGCAACCTTCTTCACATCACGTTTCACGGTGAAAGACGACTCAACCGCAAGTCCCGCACTCAGAAAGTCTGTGAGCATGCGGTGCAGCCTTCGCTCATAAGGAAGCATGTTCTCGATGGCCTCCTGCGCCTTGTGGAGTTTCGACGAAGATACCATCTTCATCGCCGAAGTAATCTTCAGCGTCCCGTTGATTGAGCTTATTCTTCCTTTTATTTCTTTCAGTGATGCCATGATGCTTACTCTTTAAACTGTCCGGCTGTTTCTGCCGCAACCTTTTCTATAATCGCTGTTATTTCATCGCTGACCTTGCCCGCTCCCAACACATCAATGACATCGGCCTGATGATTGGCACGAAGATTGGTGAGAAACGCATCTTGGAAAGCACGCACCTTAGCAAGAGGAATATCATGCATCAGACCATGTGTTCCGCAATACAGGATAGCAACCTGCTCACCTACCGGCATCGGAGAGTATTGAGGCTGTATAAGGAGCTGGTTATTCTTTCGTCCGCGGTCGATTGTCATTGCCGTTACCGGATCCATATCGCTGCTGAATTTAGAGAATGCTTCCAACTCACGATACTGTGCCTGGTCAATCTTCAAAGTTCCGGCCACTTTCTTCATACTCTTAATCTGCGCACTACCTCCCACACGGGAAACAGAAATACCGACATTGATGGCCGGACGGAAACCTTGATTAAACAAATCGCTCTCAAGGAATATCTGACCGTCGGTAATGGAGATTACATTCGTCGGGATATAAGCAGAGACATCTCCCGCCTGCGTCTCAATGATAGGCAAGGCTGTAAGCGAACCGCCTGCCTTTACCTTTCCTTTCAGACTTGCCGGCAAGTCGTTCATCTGCTCAGCAACTTCCTGCTGGCTGATAATCTTTGCCGCACGTTCCAGCAGACGAGAATGCAGATAAAAGATATCACCAGGATATGCTTCACGGCCTGACGGACGGCGAAGAATCAAGGATACCTCACGGTAAGCAACTGCCTGCTTTGACAAATCATCGTACACAACCAAGGCATGACGGCCCGTATCACGGAAATATTCTCCGATAGCAGCTCCCGCAAACGGAGCATAATATTGCAATGCCGCAGGGTCGGAAGCCGTAGCCGCCACCACAATCGTATAATCCATTGCCCCTTTCTCACGCAAGGCGTTGACAATACTGGCTACGGTAGAACCTTTCTGACCGATTGCCACATAGATACAATACACTGGATCACCCGCTTCGTAATTAGAACGTTGGTTAATGATTGTATCGATGGCAATCGCCGTCTTTCCTGTCTGACGGTCGCCGATAATCAACTCACGCTGTCCTCGCCCGATAGGAATCATCGCATCGATTGCCTTCAGTCCCGTCTGCAACGGTTCAGTTACGGGCTGACGGAATATAACTCCCGGAGCCTTGCGCTCCAATGGCATTTCACAAAGTTCGCCTCCGATTTCTCCCCGCCCGTCCAACGGATTTCCCAAAGGATCTATAACACGCCCCAGCATGCTCTCACCAACACGGATAGAAGCAATACGCTTGGTACGTTTTACTATCATACCTTCTTTAATCTGGTCAGTAGGGCCAAGCAGCACTGCTCCTACATTGTCCTCTTCCAGATTCATCACAGTACCCATTACACCGTTTTCAAACTGCAACAATTCGTTGGCCTCCGCATTACGCAATCCGTAAATACGAGCCACTCCATCGCTCACTTGCAAGACGGTTCCCACTTCATCAAATTTCAAAGAAGTATCAATCCCCTGCAACTGCTGAAGCAATACTTCCGAAACTTCACTGGGTTTTATTGTATTCTCTGGCATAATTACTTTTTTGATAATGAGTAATGAAAGTCCAAAAGGCCGAACCTTTACCTTCCACTTCCCATTTTATTAAACTATTCTTCTGTTTTTCGCAATAAACTGCTGCTTTACCCTCTTCAACTGATTAGCCACACTGGCATCCAAACGATAACCCTCCAGTTCAATAATGTAACCGCCGATAATGTCCGGATCAAGCTGAGCATCCAACTCTACACTACCATGTGTATGGCTACCGACCAAATCTACGATATGGCGGACCAGACGCTCAGAAGGAACAGCAGTTATCAGTTTTCCCATGAGGATGTTTTTGTCTTCCCGATACAAATCAATATATGACCAAGCCATAAACTGCAAATACTTCTCTCTTCGCCCCTCAAGCACCAAGTTAAAAAAGCGCATCAATTCTTTGCTCACATCTTTTCCCCCTGCGGCTTCACGAAGCAAATCAAGTTTCTTTTCTGCATCCAACACAGGATTTTCTATTGCACGACGCAATCCGGGGACATCCGCATAACTGGCGGCAAGCATCTTCACCTCTTCATATACCTGTTCTTCCTTACCATCTGCCTTTGCATAAGCAAGCAACGCCTTCGCATAACGCCTCGAAGCAACTCCTGTATTCATAACCTGTCACTATTGTTTAGAAGATTCTATCATTTCATCCAACATACGGTCTATCAACTCAGTCTGTTCCTTTTCGTCGGCAAGCTTACTGCGCATTATCTTTTCAGCTATACCGACAGACAAGACAGCCACCTGACGACGGATATCGCGGATTGCACTTTCTTTTTCAGTCTCAATCTGCTTCTTCATCTCGTCCATCAAACGTTGTCCCTCACGCCGAGCACGTTCTTGAGCTTCCTTAATGATGCGGTCACGGGTTGCAGCCGCTTCACTCAAGATGCGCCCTTGCTCTTCACGCGCCTGAGCCAAGACTTTATCGCTTTCCAACTTCACATTAGCCAACTGTTCATTGGCTTCACGCGCCGCCTTCAGCGAGTCATCAATATACGTTTTCCGGTCCTCCACCATTTTAATGACCACCGGGAAGCCGTATTTCGCCAAAATAAAGAATACGACTCCAAACGTGACAATCATCCAAAACAGCAGTCCCGGATCCGGAGTTAATAATCCCATACTTTTTAAATTATAAGAACAAAGTCAACAAACATACTACAATGGCAATCAAAGCAACTCCTTCAACCAAAGCAGCTGCAATAATCATGTTCATACGCAGGTCGCCTGAAGCTTCCGGCTGACGCGCCATAGCCTCCATCGCAGAACCACCGATTTTACCGATTCCGATACCTGCACCTAACACTGCAATACCTGCGCCTATAGCTGCGCCCAACTTACTGATACCAACACCTGCAGCTGCCTGCAATAAAACTGACAATAACATAATTCTTACGTTTTTTAAATGGTTATACTTTTAATTTTAGATTCTATTTTTATTTAGTCCCATGTCCCTTTACGCGCGACAGACCGATGAAAACGGCTGACAGCATCGTAAAGACATAAGCCTGAATGAACGCAACCAGTATCTCAAGTGCATTCATAAAGATGCCGAATACTACAGCGACAAATGTCATTGAGCCATTGATGACAGGGCCTGCCTTTACTGTAATAAAGATAATGGCTATCAAACTTAATACAGCGGCATGTCCGGCCATGATATTGGCAAAAAGACGTATCATCAGAGCAAACGGCTTTGTGAATATGCCAAAAAATTCTATTAACGGCATCATAGGAACGGGAGCCTTTAACCATGTAGGCACATCCGGCCAGAAAATCTCTTTCCAATATTCTTTTGTTCCAAAAATATTAGTCAGCAAGAATGTGCACAAAGCCAATACCAATGTGATTGCGATATTGCCTGTCACGTTCGCTCCGCCAGGAAAAATGGGAACCAAGCCCATAAGGTTGTTGACCAGGACAAAGAAAAAAGCTGTCAGCAGGTAAGGAGCATACCGTTTATAGTCTTCCCCTACACATCCCTTAATGACATCATCATAAATCATCAGTATCAAGGCTTCCATCATCCCCACACCACCACGCGGCGCACCCTGCTCTACGGGATGTTTCTTATACCAACGCACGCATGCCATCATAATGACAATCAGCACAGCACTGTTGATAAACAGTCCCAGCACATCCTTCGTAATAGAAATATCGAACGGCCTTACTTCTTCTCCCTCAGCATTCTTTTCAACTATCTTGCCATTATAGGCACCCCCTTCGGCAATATACAAACCTTCATGCTCTCTTCCACCTTCCAATTCAGACGAACAGAAAACATGCCAACCTGTACTGCTCTTCACTATAACCGGAAGAGGAATACTTACCGGAGTATCTCCAAAAGTAGCAATATGCCATTCATAAGCATCTCCTATATGCCCGAACACCAATTCGTTCACATCTACATCTGTTGCCTTACTTTCCTGAGCGCTTAACATTGCCGGAATGCCCAACAGAAGAAGAAGGGATATCACTATGTACCGTATTTTTTTCATTATCTGCTTGTTTTCTTAATTTCAGTTTTGCTTCAAAACGAAGAAAGAAACGGGTCTCAAAAATCAGGAACGCGAAATAAAAGGATAGGAAGGTAACAAAAAACGCTATCACCTCATGTCCCACCACAAATCCATAAAAGACCAGAACCAAAGCACTCAAGATAAACTTCAACGCCTTACATACAAGGTAAGTCATCGCTATTTTATCAAGCCCCAATCGATAGTTGAACGCGAACATGTAAATGTAAAACAAACCGAAAAGATAAAAGAATACCGGAATAGCAGGGAACCATAGGAAATACCTCTCAGGTATAAACACATGATATATCAATGCCACCATTACGGTGAGAATTACACTAATAGCAGTCAATTCTCTAATAAACTTTTTCTTTACGGTTAACAAAAACATAGTATCGTGTAGTTTTTCATCCGAAAAGCTACCAAAAACATATTCGGTTCATCGCCCGCATCGCTTTTCTCAAAGCTCAACGCAAGCTGAAATCTGATTGTCTCTGACTTCTACGAATCCTCCTTTTATATTCAAGGACTGCGTTTCCTTTCCGGCCACGTATCTCACTTCTCCCGCAACTAAAGATGAAATGATAGGCGCATGGTTTACCAGCACCTGGAAACTTCCAAGTTCTCCCGGCAACACCACAGAGTCTGCCTTTCCATCATATATAGTCCGTTCAGGCGAAACAATAACCAGATGAAGTTCTTTCATACTTTCTATTTTTATGTTCGACAAAATTGCAAGCTCCTGCGAATAAAAGAGAACCCCCAATCGCATGTCCTGCCAACCATTGTCTAAAACTATCCTTTAGCTGCTTCCAGCAATTTCTTTCCTTTCGCTATGGCATCCTCTATCGTCCCCACATTCAAGAAGGCCTGTTCCGGCAAGTAATCAACCTCTCCATCCAATATCATCTTAAAGCCTTTGATGGTATCTTCTATAGAAACCATTACTCCGGGAACACCAGTAAACTGTTCGGCTACGGCAAATGGCTGCGACAGGAAGCGCTGTACGCGACGAGCACGGTTCACTGTCAGACGGTCTTCATCTGAAAGTTCATCCATACCCAGAATAGAAATAATATCCTGTAATTCCTTATTACGTTGCAGAATCTGCTTAACTCGCTGTGCGGTATCGTAATGCTCTTTTCCCACAATCAGCGGATCAAGAATACGTGAGGTTGAATCCAACGGATCCACAGCCGGATAAATTCCTAGCTCGGCAATCTTACGGCTCAGCACCGTGGTCGCATCCAAGTGGGTAAAGGTTGTTGCCGGAGCCGGGTCTGTCAAGTCGTCGGCAGGCACGTATACCGCCTGCACTGAAGTGATGGAACCATTTTTGGTTGAAGTGATCCGCTCCTGCATTTGCCCCATTTCAGTGGCAAGCGTCGGCTGATAACCTACGGCCGAAGGCATACGCCCCAACAGTGCCGAAACCTCCGAACCGGCCTGTGTAAAGCGGAATATATTATCTATAAAGAACAATATATCCCGGGGACTGTTGTCTCCCGTATTCCGGTCACGGAAAGATTCTGCCAAGGTCAGTCCCGAAAGCGCCACTGACTGGCGTGCACCAGGAGGTTCGTTCATCTGTCCGAACACCATTGCCACCTGCGACTTCTCCACTTCATCATAATCTACTTTCGACAAGTCCCATTTTCCTTCTTCCATGCTTTTCAGGAACTCGTCTCCATAGCGGATTACGCCAGATTCTATCATTTCACGAAGCAGGTCATTACCCTCACGCGTGCGCTCCCCTACTCCCGCAAAGACAGAGAATCCGTTGTGCTTTTTCGCGATGTTGTTAATCAGCTCCTTGATGAGCACAGTCTTACCAACGCCTGCACCACCAAACAATCCGATTTTACCTCCCTTCAGATAAGGTTCCAACAAATCTATCACCTTAATACCTGTGAAAAGGACTTCTTGTGTCGTTGCCAAGTCTTCAAACTTCGGCGGCTCACGATGGATTGGAAAGCCATCTGTCTTATCCAACTCCTTCATGCCGTCAATAGTGTCACCTACAACATTCATCACACGTCCTTTAATCTGACTTCCTACCGGCATCGTAATAGATTTTCCGGTCGGTATGACTTCCATTCCGCGCTGCAATCCGTCCGTACTGTCCATAGCAACGGTACGCACCGTGTCTTCTCCGATGTGCTGCTGCACCTCCACCACCAATGTCCGACCATCATTTCGCGCAATGGTCAGCGCATCATGGATATTCGGCAAAGCATGTTCCGCATCCTCCGTTCCTTTCAAATTAAAATGAACATCGACAACCGGACCGATTACTTGTGAAATATGTCCTACGATCTTTGACATAAACTTATTTGTTTGTTAAACGTTTGACTATTTTTAGTGTCACAAATATAGAAAATAATCCTCCTACCGTGTATCACAAAGTAACATTTTTTAGCCGTAAAATTTAGATATTATCTATAAATCAAGCCAAACAGAATATTTCATTTTGAAATAGCCGACATTTATAAACATTTATTTACACAAGAGCACATTCAAACCTGTCTCAGGCCTGCACAAAACGACCTTTTCATGTGCACTCTCATTCTCCTACAACAGTCGCAACGATGCGTCTGCGCCCACCGTGATTGCGAAACTCACAAAGATAAATTCCCTGCCAAGTACCCAAATTCAAACGCCCGTCAGTAACCGGAATCGTCAGACTGGCTCCAACCATCGTCGATTTGGCGTGAGCAGGCATGTCATCCCACCCCTCAAGCGTATGATCATACCATGATTCGCGCTCTTTAACCAGATTGTTGAAGATTTTTTCCATATCACTGCGCACATCCGGATCACAGTTCTCATTGATTGACAGCGCGGCACTGGTATGCTGGATGAAGAGATTCACCAGTCCCACCTTTGGAAGCTGCGGCAAATGTCCGGCAATCTCGTCCGTCACCAAATGAAAACCCCGCGCACGGGCCCTTAAAACGAAAGTAGTCTGCTGTATCATATTCCATAAATTTTGAGACGAATATACGGAAAACTATCCATATTTATCACTATCTTTGAAGAAACAACCGCAAAATCATGAAAACCGCAGGTATCCTATTTCTATATTGTCTGCTTTGCCTTGCAGGCAACGCCCAAACCTTAAGAGACCGGTATCTTGAGCTTACACAAGACACACTTAGCCATGAGGCGTTGGGAGCAAACTTCCTGCGCACTTATTTTTCATCCTCGCCGCAGGCCTTCTTCCTTAACCGCAGCGCATGGGATGACATACATGCCTGGGAAACAGTCAAGACCGGAAGCGACATCTACGAGTTGAAGGCGGTGAGCGGCCACAATCTTTTCGCAACCTACTCAAGTGAAGGCCTGTGCGCCGAAACGGTGAGCGCACGGACGGATCAAGAGACCTATTGCTTATTGGGGCAGCTTTTCCGCCGCGCCATTCTGTTGGCGGAGGATACCGACGGGTATAGTGCAGGTCTCGACGGCTATACCTGCTACTTTGCCGCAGCACACCGGGGAGAGACAAAGGTGGCACAGAAATGGAGTCCTGAACCGGAATCCCTTACCCGCGCACTAACAGACCTGGGAGACTCCATCTACCGACGCATCGCCAGGCACGAGAGCGACTGGGACAACACGAAAAAAGAAGTAAAGTCTCTGTTGGAAATTCTGAACCACGAAACCCTATCCACGGTACGCAATCCCATTTACCGCGGAATATGGAGGCTTGGAGTCCAACAGATCGGACCGGAAAAGATTGCCGAAGCTCCCGAGCCACCCGGATACCGGAGTATAGAAGATTACATCTATGAGAACATGAACTATCCATCCGAGATGTTGGCGGCCGGACGCGGAGGCTATGCCGTTTACGGCTTTACGATAGATTCGCTGGGCTTTGTAAAACCGGCACATGCCATAGACAGCAGCGAGTTGGCTTGCGCAAAAGAAGTAGAGCGGCTGATAGGCAACCTGAAAGGACACTGGCTTCCGGCACGCGATGAAAACGGAAAACCCGTCAGATGCTTATACTATACCTACATTTCCTTCCGGCCGCAGCGATACTACACCCGACAAAAGCTCAAGCAGGCTGCGAAAGAATGGGAAAGCCATGCATTCGTCAACCCCGAAAAAGCGCCCGAATATCCGGGCGGCATGGCGGCATGCATGAAGTTTGTCCGAGAGCAGACAGAGATTCATTACCCCAAACTCTATCGCGGAACGGGAAGAAAAGCCAAAGTCGTATGCCGGTTCACCATCGACTCCTACGGACAAGTCAAGGACTGCCACATCATTCGCGGAAGTGGAACGGATGCGTTCGACGAAGCCGCCCTGCAAGTCATCCGGAACATGCCGCGATGGAAGCCGGCTGCCACCGCTACGCCCTATCCGCACTTCTGCGAAACACCATACACCATGGCCATAAATTTTTCTGATGCCGGTCAAAAATGATTTGTCTCCTATTCAAAAACATATATTCCCGAGGGAACCGTACGCTTCAGCGGGACAACCTCCACATCTTTGCCCACAACAATGCCCTTTTCCCGAAAAGCAAGCTCCACAGTCTTGTAGGCAAGCTCCGGATGATTGTTGTCTTTGCTCAGATGACACAGCCAAAGACATTTCAATCCCGAGGGGAAATTACCGGCAAGAAACTCGGCCATTTCGTGCGTACACATGTGTCCGTTCGGCCCGGCTATCCGTTCCTTCAGATGGCGGGGATAAGGCCCCATCTGGAGCATAGACTCGTCGTAGTTTGCCTCCATGACCAAATAATTCGCCTCATTTATATATTTGGCCGCCGTCTCCGTGATATGTCCGATGTCCGTTAGGAAAGTGAAGTTTTTACCGTCAATGCAAATGCTGTAGCCCACGTTGTCCGTCCCGTCATGCGGCACCTCAAAACAGACAATACGGAAGTCTTCTATCTGAATCTCCTTTTCTTTGTAGATATGACGGATATGAGCCGAAGTCAGTTTCTCCGTCACACAATAGCTGCGGTTAATCCCTTTATGGATTTCCGGAGTAGCATAAACAGGTATATTGCACTTCTCAGCCAGATATCCCACAGCCTTAATGTGGTCGGCATGGTCATGAGTCACAAGCACCGCCCTGATATGCTCCAAGTTTAAACTATAGTCTTTAAATATTTTCTTTATCATGCGGATTCCTATTCCCGCATCAATCAATATGCCATACGTGTCTGTTCCAAGATAGTAACAGTTTCCACTACTGCCACTCCCCAGACTCATAAATTTCACTCTCATTCGTTTTTAATTTTCCCTTTACACAAAAGAAGCACAAAGGTACAAAAATCTCCGGAATAACCTTGCCAAGCGCCAAAGAAAAAAAGGGAATGCCCCGGAAGCAAGGTTCCGCAAAACAAGATCAGCAGGGCAGGCGAAGTTAAAGTTTCACCCAAAAGCAAAGTTGGCAAGCGAATCCTTTCATAAGATTCGCTTGCCAACCTGCAAATAAAGAAATATGCCCGATTACTTATTCGACGGATTGTTCTGTTTGTCGTATGCAAGCAGATAGCGGACAAGAGCGGGATCATTGAAATCGGCAGCCAACGGATGCCCGGTATCCAGACGACGAAGTGTTTCCATTTCATCCGCTGTCAGTTGAAAGTCGTCAAGGGCAAGGTTCGAAGCCATCCGCTCCGGCTTTGTGGATTGCGGAATGATGGCCACCCCTTCTTCCAACAGAAATTTCAACGCAATTTGAGCGGTATCCTTCCCATATTTTCTGGCGATAGTGACAAGGACAGGATGAGTGAACAAGCCGTTCATGCCACGCGCAAGCGGACTCCACGCCATCAATGCCGTATCGTATGCCTTCATTAACTCACGCATCTTTACCTGTTGCGAGAATATATGGGTCTCGAGCTGCACTACAGCCGGCTTTATCTCCATGTTTTCGGCGATATCAATAAAGCGCGCACCATAGAAATTGCTTAATCCAATGGCACGTACCTTACCATCGCGATACGCGCGCTCCATTGCACGGTACGTTCCGTAATAGTCACCAAAGGGTTGATGTATAAGCAACAAATCTATATAGTCAGTATGCAATTTGCGCAGCGATTCGTCAATGCTGCGGGCGGCAGGCTCGTCCCCCGCATTCGACATCCATACTTTTGTCGTAATGAAAAGCTGTTCGCGAGGGAGCCCGCAGGCAACGATGGCTGCTCCCACTCCCTCTTCATTGTAATAAGCCTGTGCAGTATCGATTGACCGGTAGCCTGCGCGGATGGCTTCAGTTACATAATGCTCGCACTCCTGCGGTGCAATCTGCCAGACACCGTATCCTATCTGCGGCATCTCTACTCCATTGTTCAGTCTGATTGTTCTCATTGTTCGCTACGGTTAGTGATTGTTATAGTCTTGTCTTTTACAGCCAGTTTATTCATGAATACGATACGTGCCTATCCCCTTTACTGTGGCAAGATCCATATCATCATAAATGGGACTGCGACGGGCATCAAGGCATGCGATACTGTCCATCTCTTCCGGAGTAAGGGTGAAATCGAAACTATTGAGGTTCTCAATCATCCGTTCGCGGCGTACTGTCTTGGGTATTACCACGATGCCGCGCTGATTAAGCCACCGGAGAACTACATTCCCCACAGTTTTTCCATGACGGCGAGCTATATCAATCAATACGGAATTATGCCAGATGCCACATTTTCCTTCAGCGAAAGGCGCCCACGCTTCATGCTGTATCCCCTCACTGCAAAGAAAGGAGTTCGCCTCCTGCTGCTGAAAAAAAGGATGGGTCTCCAGTTGATTCACTGCCGGACGCACTTCATTATGAAGAAAGAGGTCTTGCAAACGTTCATTGGAAAAGCTCGTTACACCGATGGCACGTATGCGGCCCTCACGATAAAGGCGTTCGGCAGCACGCCAGGCTGCATAATAATTGCCGTAGGGCTTGTGCAACAGATAAAGATCTATATAATCCAGTCCCAACAGTTGCGCCGAACGGTCGAAGGCACGCAATGCGTCATCATATTCATAGTCTTGCACCCATAGCTTGGTGGTTACAAAAACCTCTTCGCGACACAAACCGCTGTGGCGTATGGCCGCGCCCACCTGCTGTTCGTTAAAGTATGAAGCGGCCGTATCTATCATGCGGTATCCCGTTTCAAGCGCCTCGCTCACTATTCTCTCCGTGTCTTGGGGCGGAATCTGATATACGCCGAATCCCACAGACGGCATCATCACCCCATTGTTCAGTCTTACTTCTTTCATACCGTATCTTTTAATGTCCGTTGCAAAATTAGCCATCCGCTTTTGGAAAGAAGTTATGAAAAACGGGGAAGTATTTTCACAAATCGGTGCTTTATCCGTATATTTGTTGCCGGCTACATTCAATTCCTATCATCTATGGATACGCTTGTTTGGGACGGAATCTTTTTCGTCGATTCCCTTGCGGACTACGACTTCATACGCCATAGCAGCTATGTATTGCATATCCTCTGCACCGGCGGCAACATGAGTTTCATGTTTCAGGACATACGATACAATGTGACGTGCGGTGATTATGTCATCCTGCCCACCACTTCACTCGCGTCAGACTTTTCAGAATCGGCGGACTTCAGCGCCATCATCATGGGATTGTCCGAACCGTTTGTCTCCTCTATGGCCATCCGCAGCAATTACGGCATAGCGGGACATCTGGCATTGCTGCAGAATCCGGTGATGAAACTGTCTCCATACGATTTCCGCATCTGTAGGGAAGACATGCAGCGTCTGCGCGAAAGGTTGGAAAGACACGACCATCTTTTTCACAAAGAAATGATCGGCAATTTATTGACTGCACACATCCTCGACTTATATGACATCCACGCCCGCTGCCATAAGACAATGCAGATACCCGAACGCGCGGCATCGCTGTTGCGTCATTTCATCGAGCTGCTTTACAAGGGAGAATATACGCACAGCCGCTCCCTCAGCCATTATGCTTCCATGCTTTGCGTCACTCCCCACTATCTTTCCGAAGTATGCCGTAAGGCAAGCGGATGCCCGGCCACATACTGGATAGACCGTTTCACCTTGCATCACATCATGCGACTGCTATGCCAGAAGCATCTTGCCCTGAAAGAAATCGCCGACGAACTCGGATTCTCTTCACTGTCCTATTTCAGCCGCTATGTGCAGAAGCATACAGGCATGTCTCCGTCCGAATACCGGAACAGCATTGCACATTCATTCTCCGAACAATGAACTGAATGTCCTTCAGATTTGTTTATACGAAATAAATTCGGTATATTTGTGAATAACCTTAAACAGAGAGTTATGAGGGGCTTGATTCTTTTAACGGCAGCCATCATAGGGTTGTGGACGGCAGGATGTCGCGAGCAAGAGTTGGAAAGAACTTTTGCCGACATGCAGAATGCCCAGACAACGGATTCTGCCATGACAGCCCGACCCGTAAACAAAAGGATCGTTACGGCAGACGATATCACGATAACCAAAGAATTGCTCTTTGACCGCTACACGCCCGAGCCGGATGTCTATCCTTATGGTGATACGGTACGCTCGTTCAAATGGGAGACAATGCGCCAATGCTTGGCTTTCATCGAAAACATGCAAAAGGAAAAGGTGCGTTGGGTCGTATTCCGCAATTACAAGAATCAGAACGGAGAAGCTCCTGTAGTGCGGCACTTCGTGCGTAATGCTTATCGCCGCGTGTCCGATACCTTGGGCGTGGAGCGTTATCAGTCTGTTCCACTCTATCTTCCCTCCGACACAACAGTTCCCGTACGTTACGGACGCGACGGTTTCCTTGCGAAGTTCATAAGAGAGGAAGGGAGTTTCTACCGCGTTCATCCTGCAACCATGACGGAAGAATGGTTGGTTCCACACCGCTACCTTAAGATGCTGTCTGACACGACGGCTTTCCACCATGTCATCTTCGTCGACCGCCGTGACCAGAACATTGCCACATTGGAGCGGGTAAAGGAGAATGAATGGAAAGTGCGCAGCATGAACCCTGCCACGACCGGGCGCCATGCTCCGCCATACGCACAGGAAACCCCGCTTGGCATGTTCCTGCTCCAGCAGAAAAAGGAGCGCATGATATTTCTGAAAGACGGTTCTTCTGCTTTGGGAGGATATGCCCCCTACGCAAGCCGCTTCACAAACGGCGCGTATATACATGGTGTGCCCGTAAACACGCCCCGTACCGCGATGATAGAATACAGTTGGTCATTGGGGACGACTCCCCGTTCTCACATGTGCGTGCGAAACGCCACATCCCATGCGAAATTCATTTTCGATTGGGCTCCGGTAGAGAATTCTTTAGTTGTGGTAATCGAGTGACATCCGGGCAATCCGCCTCTTATGCAAGAATAAAAAAGATTACTCCCGATTCTATCACCGACTGTCTCCTGCATGACAGAAATGCGGCATATTTAAAGAGACATGCAGACAACTTGAATACGCATTTCCGGCAATGACTCAAAAAAGTTTCCACACAGACAAAAAATCCGTTTTCAAGGATAAAAGATTTTCCTCCACGTTTCACTGCTCTTGTGATGCCGTATTATGCCTGTTCTGGCCATTGCAAATAATAAATTCATTTTCAGATGCCGCCGGACACTGACTCTTCCCAATTATCCGTAAAAAGGATACAACTGTCCGTAATCATGTTATCATCCGCCGCGGAACAAGATACTACCTTTGCCTCCATCAACGAAACGACCGATAATGTATCACTATAAAAACAAACTGTATTATGGAAGATATTTTTAAGAAAGACCTGTCGGGTGCAATGGTATCGCCCGACGAGCCGGGATACGACAAGCTGATCAGCTCCATCTTCGACACGATGAAGCTTGCCTACGAGCTAAACACCGGTTACCATACTCCGGAAGAAGTTCATGACTATCTATGCCGCATTACGGGACAGGAAATCGACCCGTCGACTACGCTTCTCCCGCCGTTTTATGTGGACTTCGGAAAGAATATCCGTATCGGAAAGGGCTGTTGGATTCAGCAGGGCTGCACGTTCTTCGACCGCGGCGGAATTACCATCGGCAACGGAGTGTTCATCGCCCCTAAGGTAAATCTCATAACCATCAACCATGATCCAGACCCCGACAATCGCAGTGCCACATACGGCCGCCCCATCGTAATCGAAGACAAGGTATGGATCGGAATCAATACGACCGTACTGCCGGGTGTACGCATTGGTTACGGAGCCATCGTAGGGGCAAACAGTGTAGTGACTCATGATGTGGAACCGATGACCGTGGTGGGAGGCAATCCGGCAAGGTTCATCAAGCACATTACACCATCCGCATCCAAAGGCAAACAGTAATTCTTTCATGGTTTGATTCTATATACCACAAGTGCGGAGCATCAAAAGGAAAATATCCCCTTCATGCCCCGCACTTTTTATCTGTATCAAACAAAATCATTGTCCTTACTGAAAACGCAGAGTCTCCACCTTTTCAAGCCTTGCACGGAGCTTAGGCATCGAAGACTTGCGGATACGCAGACGCATCAAGCAGTCCATGTCATACGATTGCTCGACAATGTCGGGACATTCCTCCTTGACAATGCGCATCACATCATTCATAAACGGGTATTCAAATATAACGGTAATTTCTTCGTCTACCGTTTTCTCTACGATTGCAGCCTCATCCAAAGCCATTGCGGCCGCCGTGCGGTATGCCACAATCAACCCGCTTGTCCCCAACTTGATGCCTCCAAAATACCGGACTACAATAACCAGCACATCGGTCAGCTCCTTCGAATTGATTTGTCCCAAGATGGGCTTTCCGGCCGTCCCCGAAGGTTCTCCGTTATCATTCGCCCGAAATTCCTTCCGCTCCGGCCCAAGCATATAAGCATAGCACACATGGCGCGCATCATAGTATCTCTTCTGGTATTCCTCCAGACGAGACTTCACTTCCGCCACGGTACGCACGGGAAAGGCTATGGCGATAAACTTGCTCCGCTTTTCCGTAAAGACCGCTTCAGAACATCCTGCTATGGTTTTATACGTATCGTCCATAATGTTTATCTATGAATCCAATGCAAACGTATGAGCTTCATCAAGGGCTTGGCCGCTATAATCAGCGTAACCGCAGTCAATACCAAGACAACTCCCAAGATAATGCGGGGAGTCAAAGCTTCGCCAAATATCACGACCCCAAAAAACAAGGCCGTTATCGGCTCAAGAGCTCCCAAGATAGCTGTCGGAGTAGAGCCGATATAATGTACAGACTTGGCCATTGCAACAAGCGAAACGATGGTAGGGAATAACGCCAAAGCTATCGGGTTCATCCAAAGCAGCGGCTCATGGATAACATCCAAAGACATGCCCAACTTCAAACGGACAAGAAATACGCTCAATCCAAACAGCAGAACGTAAAAAGTAAGTTTTGCCGTAGGCATGTTCCGCAATACAGAACGGTTCACCCCTATTATATAAAGGGCATAAGTGAGCGAAGCTACAAACACCAACGCCACTCCCACAAAGCTTAATGTCTGCCCGCCCTCTCCTTTATATAATAAGGAGATTCCCAAAAACGCCAGAGCAATGGATACCATCGTCACGACCGACACCTTCTCCTTGAAAAAAAGTGCCATGATGACGGCCACCAATACAGGATAGACAAAAAGTATCGTTGAAGCAATGCCCGCATCCATATAATTGTAACTGATGAACAAGGTAAGCGATGAAAAGGCCATAAGCATACCCATGACGAAAAGCGGCAATATCTCAGACTTGCACAGAGCAAAAGACTGTCCCTGCGCCTTCATCAGAAGCCCCAGCATTATCACAGCCAGCCCATAGCGGTAAAACAAAACCGAATCGGGAGTCAGTCCCGCACCGTAAAGCGGAAGCGTAAACAAAGGATTCAGCCCGTAACTGACTGCCGCAACAGCTCCATAAGCAAATCCTCTCATCGACATATTAGCCATAAAATCTGTAAAAATCAGCGTATAAAAATAATGATTCGTTTTTTTCCTTAATCAAGTCTGCATTCAAGAAGCTCTTTCCAAACTCAGAATGGGACATCCGCTACGGGAGCACCGAATGGATTCTCCGGTTGCGGAGCCATATCGGCAGATGGAGGCGGCACAAAGTCCTGCCCGCCTCCGTTATTCATCTTCGAACGGAGAACAGGCGCCGCGTTTTCCTCACCAGGTATCGGCACAATCATGTCATCATCCGGATTTTGAAAACGGGCATACTCCGAACGGAACCGCAGTCTTACATCGCCTACCGCACCATTACGATGCTTGGCTATAATGATTTCGGCAATCCCATGAAGATCATTCCCCATTTCATCCTTATAAATCTTATAATACTCAGGGCGATGAATGAAACATACGATATCAGCATCTTGCTCAATAGCACCCGATTCTCGCAAATCGCTCAGCTGCGGACGCTTTTCTTCCGGCCCCACACGGTTTTCCACCCCACGGTTCAACTGGCTCAAGGCTATAATCGGAATATCCAGCTCTTTCGCCAAACCTTTTAGCGAGCGCGATATGGTGCTGACCTCCTCTTGACGACTGCCGAATGACATACCACTCGCATTCATCAACTGAAGATAATCGATGATGATAATCTTCACACCATGCTCCCGTACCAGACGACGGGCTTTTGTACGCAATTCAAACACCGACAAGGAAGGGGTATCGTCGACATACAGCGGCGCATCATAAAGTTCTTTTATCTTATAATCCAGCTGCCCCCACTCATAAGGCGCAAGCTGTCCGCTTTTAATCTTCTCGCCCGGTATCTCACAAACATTCACTATCAAGCGGTTCACCAACTGAACATTGCTCATTTCGAGCGAGAACAACGCAACCGGAACGCGGTTTGTCACCGCCATATTCTTAGCCATTGAAAGCACAAACGCCGTTTTACCCATAGCAGGACGGGCGGCGATTATAATCAAATCGGAATTTTGCCACCCTGAAGTCATTTTATCCAACTGATGAAATCCGCTCGACAAGCCGCTCAAACCGTCCGTTCTTGCCGCTGCTTTCTGAAGCATCTCATAGGCAGCCTGAATTACCGGATTAATCTGAGTGTAGTCTTTCTTCATATTCTGCTGCGATATCTCGAAGAGCTTCCCTTCGGCTTCCTGCATCAAATCGTCCACATCCTGCGTACTGTCGAACGCTTTGGTCTGGATGGAACTCGTAAACGAAATAAGCTCACGGGCAAGAAACTTCTGAGCAATGATGCGCGCATGATATTCAATATGAGCCGATGATGCCACCTTTCCGCTCAGCTGAGTGATATAAAAAGGCCCTCCCACCTCATCCAAATCACCGCGCGAACGGAGCTGCTCCGTCACGGTCAATATATCAATCGGCTTCTGCTGCACGGCCAAATCCGTTATTGCAGCATAAATCAACTGATTGCGATGTTCATAGAAAGACTCCGGACGAAGTATTTCGCTCACCAGTGAGTATGCATCCTTCTCTATCATCAATGCACCAAGCACCGCTTCCTCCAGTTCGGGAGCCTGCGGCTGCAAATGCCCGTACTCGTCTACCGGCTTCGGCTTCGTTGTTTTCGGGACTCGCGTCGTTTTTCTTGTTTCTGCCATTTCGTTTCTATTTAAGCGGACGCAAAAGTAATATAAAAAAGTGACATATTAATCGTGCATAAAAACATATCTCCTGTTACTGCCAAACCGCGATAAAGAATTCCACGAAGAAATAGATGCAGAGAGAAACCTTCAATACCGTGCCGAAAAGAAATCCCAACAGGGAACCGATTCCCGATTTCAAGGCCCGGTTCAAATCCTTATCGCCCAATAATTCTCCGGCAACCGCACCCAAGAATGGTCCCAACACAAGTCCCCACGGAAGAAAAAAGATTCCCACGATTCCGCCCCAAAACGCGCCCCAACTTCCCCATTTGGAACCGCCGCTATATTTGCTTCCCAACATGGGGATGAAATAGTCCGCCACCTGAGCCACTACCACCAGACCCAGCCAAACCAACAGCTTTGCGGCAGAAAACTCCACATCACCGGTAAAATGAAGCAGCAATAGTCCCACATAAGACAGTGGAGGCCCCGGCAAAGCAGGCAGTATACATCCGCCCAACCCTACAAGCAGGCAAAACAGACCCAGAATTATCAGAACAATATCCATACAAATCAATGTTTCTATCCGTTGTTTCGGTAAAAATACCCTTTATTTCACTTCCCAACCATTCCAGAAAACATTTTTTAACCGAGAATCCGTTTTTATCAAAACTTTCTCCTATCTTTGGGAAACGAACAACCAATCAAACCTATAAAGAACTATTATGATTACATTTCCCAATGCCAAGATAAACCTTGGGCTAAACGTGGTGGAGAAGCGTCCGGACGGTTATCATAACCTGGAAACGATCTTTTATCCTATCCACTTGCAGGACGCGCTTGAGGTCAACCGACTGACAGACGGCAAGCAAGACATCATTCTGCGCGTCAGCGGAACGAATATAGAAGGGGATGCCGAAGACAATCTGGTGGTCAAAGCCTACCGCATGCTGAAGCAGGACTTTCCGCTTGAACCAGTAAACATCCATTTGTTCAAACACATTCCCACTGGAGCCGGACTGGGAGGAGGCTCTGCCGACGGTGCTTTTATGATAAGGCTTCTGAATGAAAAGTTTAACCTGAATCTGAGCACCGAACAGATGGAAGCTTATGCCGCCCGTCTGGGAGCAGACTGCGCTTTCTTCATTCGCAACAAACCGGTGTTCGCTACGGGAATCGGCAATGTGTTCGAGCCTATCGAACTTACACTAAAGGGATATCACATTATATTGGTGAAGCCCGACAGTTCGGTATCGACACGGGAAGCCTATGCACGCATCATTCCCCGCCGCCCCACCGTATCGCTGAAAGACATCATCCGACAGCCGGTTGAAACTTGGAAAGAAAACATGAAGAATGATTTCGAGGAAAGCGTATTCCCTGCCCATCCGGAAATTGCCGCCATAAAAGACAAACTTTATGATCTGGGAGCCGTCTACGCCGCCATGACCGGTTCCGGCTCTTCCGTATTCGGCATATTCAACACACCGATAGAGAACGTGGACGAAAAGTTCGGGGGATATTTCTGCCGCCAAAGGGAACTGGAATGAAATCCAAGACAAAGACATGCAGACAGACGAAGAAGAAAAGATTCATTACCTTTCCCTACAGACGGATGATGCCGTTCTCCCCGAGCGATTCACTTGTCCGTTCCACTATACGCCTCATCCGCTGACGGAGCGGGCGGCCGCAGAAGTGCAGCATTACCTTGAGACACGCACTGACTGGAAAGACGAGCTGCATCGGGGCAAGATGTTCGGCGTGCTGATTGTCCGTACCCATGAAGGGCGCATAGGTTATCTGGCCGCTTTTTCCGGGAATCTGGCCGGAAGCAACCACCATGCTTTTTTCGTTCCGCCGGTATATGACCTGCTCCGGCCGGACGGATTCTTCCGCATCGAAGAAGAACAGATCTCCGCCATCAACCGTCAAATAGAAGGGCTGGAAGCAAGCGACGACTACCGGATGCTGAAAATCCGGGAAGCCGATTGCAAGAAACAGGCGGAGATGCGACTCAACGAAGCCCGCATCCACTTGAAAAGAGCAAAAGCAATACGCGAAGAGCGCAGAAAAGCAGGAATAAGTGAATCGGAAAACGCAACGCTCATCCGTGAAAGCCAGTTCCAGAAAGCAGAATACAAACGGCTTGAAAAAATGCTGAAAGAGGCAATTGCAGTCGAAGAGGAGAAAGTCGGCGCATACGAAAAGCAGATAAGCCAGCTCAAGCAAGAGCGCAAGACTCGGTCGGCCGCTCTGCAACTGAAGCTGTTCGGACAATTCCGCATGTTGAACGCACGCGGAGAGGTGAAAGACCTGTGTGAACTGTTCCGCGACACACCGCAAAAATTTCCTCCGGCCGGAGCAGGAGAATGTGCCTTGCCCAAGCTTTTGCAGTATGCCTACCAGCATTCGCTCCGTCCGCTTGCAATGGGAGAATTCTGGTGGGGCATGTCGCCTAAAGATGAAGTGCGCCATCACGGTCATTTCTACCCGTCATGCCAAGGGAAATGCGCACCGATACTGCGCCACATGCTTACAGGACTGGATGTTGAAAAGAATCCGTTGGAGGAAGATGTGCATCGGAACACTCCTTTGGAGGTATTGTATGAAGACGAATATCTGCTTGTTGTCAACAAGCCCGCCGGCATGCTCTCTGTTCCCGGGAAAAACGACCTGGATTCGGTGAGCCAACGCCTGCACCGGCTATATCCCGAAGCTACAGGCCCTATGATAGTCCACCGGCTTGATATGGCAACCTCCGGCCTGCTCCTTGCCGCCAAGACCAAAGAAGTATACCAGCAGTTGCAGGCTCAGTTTGAAACACGCGCCGTGAAGAAGCGGTATACCGCCCTGCTGCAAGGAGAACTGGAGCAGCACGAAGGAACCGTCTCGCTTCCTCTCGGCCCAAACCTGATGGACCGCCCGCGACAGATGGTAGACTACCGTCGGGGGAAATCTGCCGTAACCCGATATGAAAAGATTGCGTTTAAAAACGGGAATACACTCATTTCCTTTTTCCCGCAGACCGGACGAACCCATCAGTTGCGCGTACACGCCGCTCATCCGCAAGGGCTCAACCATCCCATTGTAGGCGATGAGCTGTATGGAAAGAAAGCAGACCGGATGTATCTTCATGCGGCGGAACTGATATTCGTCCACCCCATAACAGGCAAAGAGATACAGGTATCCTGCGAGGCCGACTTTGATTTCACTCAACATCATAAAGAAGGAAGTAAAACCTTGTACGGATAAAAATCTGGTTTCATACGCATGAACCGGACTTTTTGCCGGCAGTAAAACCTATTTTGCAGCAGTAAGAACAAGACAATATGGAACAGCATCCTCAGCTTTTAGTATACAAAGCCTCGGCAGGTTCGGGAAAGACATTCACACTTGCCGTCCGGTATATCAAGCAGCTTATAGAAAACGTACGCGCATACCGCAATATCCTGGCCGTTACCTTTACCAACAAGGCTACGGCCGAAATGAAGGAACGCATCCTGAGCCAACTTTACGGAATCGCCACAGGCGATAAAGACTCAGACCGGTATCTGAAGGAGATATTGAAAACCTCACGCATGAATGAGACCGACATCCGGCAAGCGGCGGAAGAAGCCTTACGCAACATTATCCACGACTATAACCGTTTCCGAATAGAGACCATCGACTCTTTCTTCCAGTCGGTCATGAGGAATCTGGCACGCGAACTGGAGCTGGGAGCCAATCTTTCCATCGAACTGAACGACGAAGAGATTCTGAATGACGCAGTAGACACCATGATTGAAAAGCTTACCCCGCGTTCACCCGTACTCGGATGGCTGCTTGAATACATCGACGAACGCATTGCCGACGACCGGCGATGGAATGTATCCGGCGAGATAAAAAGTTTCGGCCGGAACATCTTCAATGAAAGCTATATCGAAAAAGGAAGCGGACTGCGGAAAAAGCTGGGCAATCCCCAGTTCATACCTGCCTATCGAGAAGAATTAAAATCCATCCGCGAAGAGGCTCTGGAAGAAATGAAAGGCTTCAACCAACAGTTTGCAGAGATATTGGAAGAAAACGGCCTGACTCCCGCCGACCTGAAAGGAGGCTCGCGCGGAATCGGCAGTTACTTCAACAAAATAGCCAACGGGAATCTGACCGGAGATGTGCGGAACGCCACGGTTGAGAAATGTCTGGAAAGTGAAGACAACTGGACTACCAAAACCTCTCCCCACCGTGAACTTATCCGCTCACTTGCCTCAGCCTGCCTTATTCCCCTGCTGAACGATGCGGAAAGCCTGCGCCCGACGAACAATCTGCTTGTCAATTCATGCGACTTGTCACTGCGCTATCTGAACAATCTGCGTCTGTTGGCCAATATCGACGAGGAAGTACGGCTGCAGAACCAACTGCACAACCGCTTTCTCCTGTCAGACACGAACGCTTTGCTCCACGGACTGATACGCGAAGGAGATGCCACATTCGTCTATGAAAAGATAGGAACCACCATCGACACCGTGATGATAGACGAATTTCAGGACACATCGCGCATGCAATGGGAGAATTTCCGCCTGCTGCTCGAGGAAAGCCTGTCGCAGAAGGAAGGAAGCCTCATCGTCGGTGATATCAAGCAGAGCATCTATCGGTGGAGAAACGGCGACTGGAAGATTCTGGCCGGACTGGGAAAAGGACATGACTTCCGCATCAACGAACAAACCCTCGACACCAACTGGCGGAGTGAAGCCAACATCATATACTTCAACAACGAACTGTTCAAAGCCGCCTGCCGCATACTCGATGACAATTATCAGAAGGAGACGGGAAAACCCTGCAATGAACTGAAGCAGGCATACAGCGATGTGCATCAAAAAACAGCAAAGACCAAGGAACGCGGATACGTGAAGGTCACATTCCTTACCGACAGTAAAGAAAAGCCGTACACCGACACCACTCTGCAGCAGCTTGCCGACGAGGTTTCGTCGCTTGTCGCCCAAGGCATACGGACAAACGACATAGCCATCCTTGTGCGCAAGAACAAGACAATCCCCGCCATCGCCGATTATTTCGACAAGCATACACCTTACCGCATCGTTTCCGACGAGGCATTCCGCCTGGATGCCTCTCTCGCCGTATGCATGATGATAGACGGACTGCGCTTTCTCACTACGCCAGACGACCGAATTGCCCAGGCACGACTGGCCGTTGCCTACCAACAAGAAGTTTTAGGAAAAGACATTGCACTGAATTCCATCTTGCTGAACCAGACAGAAGACTATCTTCCCGCAGGCTTCATGCTTCAAGCGGAAAGTCTCCGCATGATGCCGCTTTATGAATTGTTGGAGAAACTTTTCGTCTTGTTCGACATGTCCCGAATCGAGAAGCAGGATGCCTATCTCTGCGCCTTTTTCGACGCTGTGACGGAATATATGCAAAACAACTCTTCGGAGCTGACGGCCTTCATCAGTTTCTGGGACGAAACGATGCACGAAAAGACCATTCCGTCGGGTGAAATAGACGGAATACGCATTCTCTCCATTCATAAGTCGAAAGGACTGGAATATCATACAGTGCTGATTCCTTTCTGCGACTGGAAGATGGAGAACGAAACGAACAGCCACCTCATCTGGTGTTCCGTAGCAGGAACAGGAAAGGAAACCGATATCCCGCCCTTCAACGAGCTGGATATTGTTCCGGTCAACTATTCCGGCGTGATGGCAGAATCCATCTATCGTGACAGCTATCAGGAAGAGCGTCTCCAACTGTGGGTAGACAATCTCAACCTGCTTTATGTAGCCTTCACCCGCGCCTGCAAAAACCTTATCGTGTGGAGCCGCGCCAAGCAAAAAAACACAGTAGCCGCCCTGCTCTATGATTCGCTTCCGCAAATGGAAACTTTAAACATGCGAACCGGAAAGAATGACGATGGTTCTGCCGAAGAAGAAACCACACCCGATGAAGAAACCTATGAATTCGGACAGCTCTGCCTGTCGGAAGAGAAGAAACAGACCGACTCACAAAACCGCCTGTTGGCGCATCCTTCTGCTATTCCCCTGCAGATAGAAAGCCTTGAAACAGATATAGAGTTCAAACAATCAAACCGTTCGGCCGACTTCATACGGGGAGAAGAAGATGAAAACAAGCAAGGACAGTATATCCGCCAAGGCCAGCTGCTGCATCATGTCTTTGCTTCCATCGAAAAAGAAAGTGATTTGCCACAGGCTTTCGAACGCTTGCGCTTCGAAGGTATTTTAGAGACGGAGGAACAAGAAGAGCAAGTGCACAAACTGGCGGTATGGGCATTGAACCATCCCAAAGTAAAAGACTGGTACAAGGGAGGATGGCAGCTTTATAATGAATGCTCTATCATTTATACCGACGAAAATGGTGCACTCCAGACCCGTCGCCCCGACCGCGTAATGATGAAACACGGAGAGGTGGTTGTGGTCGACTTCAAGTTCGGCAACAAGAAAGCGGCATACAACGAGCAGATACGCGAATATATGAATCTTCTTTCCGACATGGGATACAAGAAAATCAAAGGATATCTATGGTATGTATTCGCCAATGAACTGGAAGAAGTAGCCATTGATTAAGCATAAACCACAGAGATACGTTATGGAAACATTTTTGAAGCAAGTGGCATACGATTTATACAGAAAACTGGACGGTGACTTCACAAAGGTTGCCGTCGTTTTCCCAAACAAACGTGCAAGTTTGTTTTTCAATGAATATCTGGCACAAGAGTCCGAACATCCGTTATGGTCGCCCGCCTATGTCAGCATCAGCGACCTGTTCCGTCACGCCTCGCATTTGCAGACAGGAGATCCGATAAAACTGGTATGTGACCTTTATAAAATATTTGTCAAGTGTACCGGTAGTCAGGAATCATTGGATGAATTTTATTTTTGGGGAGAGATGCTCATCAGCGACTTCGATGATGCCGACAAGAATCTGGCTGATACCGATGCTCTCTTCAGTAATCTGAAAGACCTGAATACACTGACTGACAATTATACCTTTCTGGAGGACGGACAGAAAGAAGCATTGAGCCAGTTTTTCCATAACTTCTCTCCCGAACGGACAACCGAACTGAAACAACGGTTCGCCTCTCTTTGGAATGTATTGGGAGAAATCTATACACAATATAAAACTCTGCTCGAAAGTCAAGGCATCGCTTACGAAGGCATGCTTTATCGTCAAGTGATTGATACAATCAATATCGAGAGCATGCCTTATGAAAAATATGTGTTTGTCGGCTTCAACGTATTGAACAAGGTTGAACATAAACTGTTCAGCATGCTCAATCAGGCCGGAAAAGCACTTTTCTATTGGGACTATGACCAGTTTTATTTAGAAAAAAGTCCGCACGAAGCCGGGGAGTTCATCCGGAGGAATCTGCGTGACTTCCCTTCAGAACTTCCTCCTTCCCGATTCCGCAACCTAAGCCGACCAAAGGAAATCACCTACATCGAATCACCTACCGAAAACGGGCAGGCGCGATATCTTCCGCAATGGATCAGAGAAAATCTGACTGAGCAGGAAAAGGAAACAGCCGTGGTATTATGCAATGAAGCCTTGCTGCAACCTGTCCTCCATTCGCTGCCGGAGAATATCCGTCACACCAACATAACGATGGGATTCCCCCTCTCGCAGACTCCGGCATACAGTTTCGTCAATGCCTTAATGGAGCTGCATACCGACGGATACAATCCGAATAACGGCCGATTCACGTTCGCGGAAGCGGTCAGCGTATTGAAGCATCCGTATACACGCCTGCTTTCCGCCTCGGCAGAGGAGCTGGAAAAGTCGCTCACCCGCGACAACCGGTTTTACTCACTTCCTTCCGAACTGCAAGCCGACGAGGCGCTTGAACTTCTCTTCAAGCCCCGCACCACAAACCTGGACTTATGTGCCATGCTCTCCGAAGCTCTGAAACAGGTTGCCCTGGTTTACCGCAAACAGACCGCAGCAAGCGACAATGCTTTCGACCAACTGTACAGGGAATCACTCTTCAAAACATACACGCTGATTAACCGATTCCGCACGCTGACGGAGGAAGATGAGCTGAACGTGCATGCCAACACGCTGAAAAGACTTCTCGCACGGGTCATGACCTCTTCGAACATCCCTTTCCACGGAGAACCTGCCGTCGGCATGCAGATAATGGGAGTGCTGGAGACACGAAATCTCGACTTCCGACATCTGATCATGCTTTCGGTGAACGAAGGACAACTGCCGAAGGCCGGAGGAGATTCCTCATTCATCCCCTACAACCTTCGTAAAGCCTTCGGCATGACTACCATCGACCATAAGATAGCCGTATATGCTTATTATTTCTACCGGCTGCTGCAAAGAGCGGAAAAGGTTGCCCTACTCTACAACACGGCGACCGATGGAATCAACCGCGGAGAAATGTCGAGATTCATGCTCCAGTTCCTTATCGAATGGGGATATCCGGTCGAGCGCAGGCAACTTGAAGCGGAACAGTCGCCGCAGGCCTCGCCAACCATCACCGTTGCAAAGACGCAGGATGTCATGAGAAGGATGCAGAACCGGTTTGATGTGAGAGCGAATCCCAAGGCATATCTCTCGCCGTCGGCGCTGAACTGTTACCTCGACTGCCCGCTGCGGTTCTACTTCCGGTATGTGGCCGCCCTGACTGTGCCCGACGAGGTAAGTGCCGAAATCGACTCCGCCAAGTTCGGAAGCATCTTCCACTATGCGGCGGAACATCTCTACAAAGACCTGACCGCACACGGAAAGACCATCAGCCGGGAGGCCGTGGAAGACTTGCTGAAAGACGACACGAGGCTGAGGGAGTATGTGGACAGCGGATTCCGCAAGCTGTTCTTCAACATTCCGGCAGACGAGCGTCCGGAGTACAGCGGCATCCAGCTCATCAACCGCGAAGTCATCGTGAGATACATACGCCAGCTTCTGCAAAACGACCGCCGACTCGCCCCATTCACCTTCGTAGCTTCCGAGGTTTCCGTAAGCGAGGAGATTGATATCCGCACGCCGAAAGGAATCATCAAGTCGCGCATCGGGGGGCAGATAGACCGTATGGACAGCAAGGACGGCACGCTGAGAATCGTAGACTACAAGACGGGAGGCGACGCCGACACTCCGCCCGACCTGCTGTCGCTCTTCACCCCAGACCGCAAGCGGTCAAGCTACGTGTTCCAGACTTTCCTCTATGCAGCCATCGTCTGCCGAAAGCTCAGAGAGCGGAGAGACTCCCGCCGGGTGGCCCCCGCCCTGCTGTACATCCACCGCGCGGCGGGCTCCGACTATTCCCCCGTGGTCTGCCTGAAGGAGCCGCGGAAACCTGCCGAACCGGTGGACGACTTCGGCCGATATGAAGAGGAGTTCCGCAGCCGGCTCGACACCCTGCTCGAAAGCATCTTCCACCCCGACATCCCCTTTACCCAGACCGACATCCCCGACAAGTGCCTGTATTGCGACTTCCGGAAGCTTTGCAAACGATAAGGCAACAACACAGCGACTCCCCGCCCGGCTCATCATCAGTCCGGCGGGGAGTCGCTTTATATATAAATGTGCAGAAGCCCAAGGTCAGTCAAGGCGGATCAGCGATGAGATTTCGCCCGATGTGGCAGTCTGCTCCAGCTCGGTCACCGTGCCCGCATCGCTGATGCGAATGATTACGTTCTGCCCGTCCGAGTGGCGTAGGGCCGGAGCCATCAGACCCTCACGGTCGGGCAGGCAGGCCACTTCCTCGAAGTCGATGGTGTATCCCGCCCCGCCGAAGTCCACCGGCTGAGTGGTGTATCCGCCCGCTGCGGTCAGGCGGCTGAGGCGGTTGCCCTCCACGTTAATCCACAGTGTGCCCAAGCTTGCCCAGGCGTTGTTGCTTGTCGAATATGCCATAAGCAAGTAGGGAATATCCGAAGCGGGAACATTCGTCAGCGTAGACTCATCTTCGTCGAATACAATCAGATCGCGACCGTCAGAGAAGATATGCTTTCCCGTCTGAGGGATGGGACAGAACACACGAGTGCTCATCGACGGCATTGAGATATTGTCCAGTTCCGCCACGGCAAACACGCTGTATGTAGACGATAAGCGGCCAGCCGTGCCATCGGCAGCCCCGTTCTGCGAGTAGTCCAGCTCGTAGATGACGAGACGGTTGCCATCGGTGCTGCGTGCCGCTATGTAGAAGTTCTGGTTTCTGCCGCAGAACACGGTCACGCTCGGGTCATATTTCTCGTTCACAAACGAGGAGGCCTCGCGGATGCCTCCGTAAGGAAACTTGATGTAATATACGCCGTCGATGCGGTAGTAGCAAAGCCCGTCGCGGTTCACCCAATAGTGGAGAGCATCATTGCTTCCGGTCACATACTTGTCTACCGCCGGCTTCGAGGGGTCGGAAAGGTCGATGCGGAAAATGCCGTCATCACCGCGTTCATCCGCCAACAGATAGAGGTTCCCGCTGCCGTCTTCAAAGGTCGGTGCCTCATTACCGAACCAAGTAAAGTCGGTTTCAGTGGGGCAAAGCTCTCCCGTGCGGGTATTGACCAGCAGATTGTCGATTTCGCCCTGCCCGAGGTCGAAGCTGCCCGACAATATCATGTAGTCGTCGCTGAGGCGGCGCGAGTTGCTTATCCAGTTGCCCATTGTGTCTACAGGCACCCGGTCGCCCTGGCTGGTGATGAAGTGGAAAGGCTCCGTGTTTCCCTCCGCGTCCACGGTCATAAGCTGTTCGCTACTGCCTTCGTCATTCGGCACGGTGTAGATGAGGCGGACGCCTTCGATGTCTGCGCGACTGATGTAGTTGGACTTGTCGGGGTCGTTGCCGTCGTCGCCGCATGATGCGAGCACGGCGGCTGCAAGAATCGGAAATAACAGTTTCTTCATAGGTTTTATCGGTTTTTAATGATTACATTGCGCGAAGATAGTCATTATTCCGATTACTTTCCGGTAATGGAGTGATAAAATGTCCGCCCGAATCGGTTTTTCCGAGTTGGGCAACCCGTTGTGGCGAGTTGGGCAACCCGTTGTGGCGAGTTGGGCAACTCGCCGTGACGACTTGGGCAACTCGCCATGACGACTTGGGCAACTCGCCGTGACGACTTGGGCAACTCGCCGTGACGACTTGGGCAACTCGCCGTGACGACTTGGCAACTCGCCGTGACGACTTGGGCGACTCGCCACAGAGGGGTCGGGCAAGGGATATAAAAAAATCCACCCGACTCGCGGATGCGAATCGGGCGGATTTCCATCGGAGGGCCGTGCATGCGACCCTCCTCCCCACACTCGGCTACATCGAAGGGTCTTGCTCCTCTTCATTGTCTGAAGACGAGGGCACATCGCCCTCCAAAACCTTGTTCAGCCAGATGAAGTCGGCGTCCTGCATGGCCTCGCGCAGCTCGGCGCCCGGCAGGAAGTTGATGTTCACCGACTTGATGTTTCTCGCCGTCAGTTCACTCTTTCCCTCTACTCCCTTGGAGCTTAGCGTAATGTTGAACGAACCCCAGTCGCCAAGTCGCACACTCTTTCCGTCGAGCAGCATGCGCTGAACTACGTATCTCAGCCTGCGGATGGCCATAAGTGCCTCCATCGGGTTGAGCGTGGTGCCTTCGGCAATAAGGGTTGCTACTTCCGTCTCGTCGACCAACTTGGTTGTGACTTGCACGGGATACCATTTCTTACCAGCGTCCGGATCAGACGGATTGAATCGCTGTACGGGCTTCAAAAAGATGCTCATAGTATTAATTTGTTATAAATTATTAATTATAAAAAAGCCGCCCACGCGGCGGCGAACGCGAAGTTAGCGAATCTCACCGGGTCGGGCGGCTCCTTTATTGTTATTTAATGTTAACGCTCCGGATATATTCCTTCATCATCGGCTCGGCCTGGGCAACCGAGCGGTAGAGCTTGTGCTGGGCGCGGGCGCGCACGAGGTTGTGCGTGGGGTATGAGATGCGGTAATAGCGGTCGCCGTCCACGTAGTCGGTCAGAAATCGCACCGCCTGCATGTATGGGAAGAGCCGGGCGGCAAAGGGCAGCATCTCTACTTCGAGGGGGGTGAGGAACGAGCCTGCCGTTTCGAGGTATCCGCGCGTGAAGTGGCGGAAGATGTCGTGACGGAAGCTCACGCGGTCGGGGTCGGGCTCGTCTTCGGCCGCCGAGCTGGCCGCCGTGCGGAGGAAGTCGCCGTAGTCGGAGAATACGAACGAGGGCATCACCGTGTCGAGGTCAATGATGCAGAGCACCTGCCCTTGGCTGTCGAGCAGCATATTGTTCACCTTCGTGTCGCAATGGCAGATGCGCTTGGGCAGTCGGCCTTCCCGGTGCAGGCGTTCGGCGCGGCACATCTCGTCTGCGTCGCCCATCAGTTCGGCCACGAGCGGCGCGACCTCCTCTGCACGGCCCGCGCGGTCGGCCTCCACCGCCTCGCGCAGCTGGCTTATGCGCAGCTCCATATCGTGAAAGTGCGGGATGGTTTCTCCGAGCGGCTCGCTCAGGTCGGCAAGCATTGCCTCAAACTGTCCGAATCCCCTTCCTGCCAGATAGGCCGTCGTCCCGTCCACGGCATCCGTCGTGTGCGAGTCGCGGATGTATACGCTGGCGCGCCAGCAGTTTCCTTCGCGGTCCCGGCAGTAAGTCTTTCCGTCGTCGGCGGCAAGAAAGCGCATCACCCTGCGGTCGACGTCACCCTCTCCCCGCTCTTCAAGCTTTCGGCGGATATGGCGGGTCACACATTCTATATTGTGCTGAAGCAGGTCTACATCGACGAACACGTGATGGTTGATGCGCTGAAGCACATAGTCGTCTTCCGCCGGAGAGGCGGTGCAGACCCGGTAAGTCTGGTTTATCAGTCCGGCACCAATCGGACGGATTTCTGCCGTCGCCCCTATCTGCGGGAAGCGGCGGACGATTTCGGTCAACGGGTAAGTCATGGTCATGAGATTATTATGTTAGACAACATACAAAAGTAACAAAGTTTTCACAGCCCCGTAATATTTCCCGAAAAATCTTTGCCGACTGCCGAAAACTTTATAGTTTTGCCGCCGTTAAAAACTAAACGAACTATGAAGACACTGCTGACTCTTTTCATCGGCTGCCTGCTGGCAACCTCGGTATGTGCAGATGCCCAACCGTCTGCGCGCCCCCAAAGTGACAATTATATAAATGGTGTGACGGCCCTCAATGAGGGTGACCCGGAGCGTGCCTATGAGTTGCTCAACTCGGAAATCGCCTCCAACCCCGACAATGGTTACGCGCACTGCTACATGGCACTCATCTGCAACTATTACGGCGACATGAAGCTGGCGCTGGATGCGGTGAACTCTGCCTTGCGCCTGCTGCCCGAAGGGGATGACGAATACCGCTCGTTCGCCTACTATACGCGCGGCTCCATGCTTCTCAACCTGAAGCAGTGGGAACTGGCCGCCACCGACTTGGGCGAAGCCATCCGCCTGAATCCCCAAGACGCGGAAAACTATCGGGCAAGGGCCGAAGCCCGCCTGAACAACGGCGACTATGAGGCTGCGCTCGACGATGTGACCGCCGCGCTCAAGCTCGACCGCAAGGCTGATGTGAACGACCTGATGCTGCAACTGCTGGCCGCCGCGCCTTCTGCCGAACTGGTGGACCGCATTGCCTCGACTTACCGGATGCTGGAATAAAAACTCGGCATTCGCGCCTTGCCCGCTTGCTTTTGCGGAGTTGATTTATTACTTTTGCATCCAATGAAATCTGAATACTAACTTTATCAAAAGCAAAAGAATGAATCAAACGAAAGGGCATCCCAAGGGACTTTATCTACTCTTCGTGACTGAAATGTGGGAACGTTTCAGCTACTACGGCATGCGCGCGCTGTTTATGCTGTATATGGTGCAGGCGCTGCTGTTCGACAAGGAATATGCATCTCAGGTATACGGCAGCTACACGGGGCTTGTCTATCTCACCCCACTTGTGGGAGGCTATATCGCCGACCGCTATTGGGGCAACCGCCGCTCTATCGTGGTGGGCGCGCTGACCATGGCAGTGGGGCAGTTTCTGCTCTTCATGAGCGCGTGCTACTTTCACCAGACAGGTCTCGCCAAGTGGCTGATGTTTTGCGGACTGGGCATGCTTATCCTTGGCAACGGCTTCTTCAAGCCGAACATCTCGACTATGGTAGGCCGCCTCTACACGGCCGACGACAAGCGCAAGGATTCTGCCTTTACCATCTTTTATATGGGCGTAAATGTGGGATCCACCATCGCCCCGCTCATCTGCGGACTGGTGGGCAACACGGGACATCCCGAAGACTTCAAGTGGGGATTCCTTGCGGCGTGCATCGGCATGCTGCTCGGGGCAACCGTATTCTCGCTGTTCAAGAACAAATATATCTGCGACCCTGAAGGGAATCCGGTAGGTACGGTTCCCGCCAAGGCCGAGAAAAGGGAAAAGAAAAAGGAAGAAACGGTACGCAACACACGGAGAACCTATGCGATGATAGCGGGAACGGTCATTCTCACCCTCCTCTTCTCCGTAGACTGGAACGCCACGGCGGGCAACTGCTTTGCAAACGCCGACTGGATCGGTTCGCTCATCTATGCCACAACCATTACCGTGCCTATCATGATTATCACCGACAGGTCGCTCACCCGCACGGAGCAGGCTCGCATCGGCGTCATCTATATCATCGCCTTCTTTGTCATCTTCTTTTGGGCGGCTTACGAACAGGCCGGCGCTTCTCTCACCTTCTTTGCCGACGAGCAAACCGACCGCCACATAGGCAGCTGGGAAATGCCTGCCGCCTATTTCCAGTCATTCAACCCGATTATGATCGTCACTCTCGCCCCTCTATTCGCGGCAGTGTGGTCGTTTCTCGGGAAAAGGGGACTTGAGCCAAGTTCTCCCCGCAAGCAGGCTATCGGTCTGCTGCTGCTCGCTTTAGGATATCTGTTCATAGCCTTTGGCGTGAAAGATGTGGAACCGGGCGTAAAGGTCAGCATGATATGGCTTACGGGCCTTTATCTTATCCATACGATGGGAGAGCTTTGCCTGGCTCCCATCGGACTTTCCTTAGTATACAAACTGTCTCCCCTCCGGTTCTCTTCCCTGCTTATGGGCGTATGGTATCTCAGCACTTCAGCCGCAAACAAGTTTGCGGGGGCATTGAGCGGATATTATCCTGAGCACGGCATGACAAAAAGTTTCCTTGGATATCAGATAGAAAATCTTTTCGACTTCTTCATGCTTTTCGTCTTTATGAGCGGAGCGGCAGCCGTCATGCTGTTCATCTTTTCCGGCAAGCTGCAAAAGATGATGAAGGGAGCGGAATAAATCCATTTCCTCTGATATCATATCCTTCCGGACTATCCACACAGCAGACCAAGGACTGCAAAAGTCAGAGACAACAAAATCAAAGCCTGGCCTTCACAAGACCAGGCTTTGATTTTGTTGTCGGCAAGCACCGCCTTTCACCCCCTCAAAAAAGATTTTCTCTTATACAATTTCTTTTATACACTCACCACTTCTTCATCAGATAACGGTCACCCGTCTCCTTCACTAACCGCTTCAGAAACTCCTCGCTATATCCGGGACGATCGAGCGGTGCGCAATTCCCGGTTTCGGGACGAACCAAACACCCGTCTTTCACACGCTTCACCACTCCATCATTATAACGGACAATCAGAAACTCGGCAAGCTTCTTCCAACTTTCCACTGCCGTCTGCGCCGTCATCGCTGTATAATCGGTCAAAAAGTCCTTAGCCTTCTGCGGATTTTCCTGATAAAGTTTCAGTGCCGCACTCTCTATACCTGCCTGCGCATTGGCATACATATCTTCCAACTGATTCTGAACGGTACGCATATCGTTTATCATCAATGAGTAACGGGGACGAATCATATCGGCCACCCAATTATAAATCCAGAAAGCAGAATCCCAAGAGAATGTCACACAGTCGCCGTTGCCTTCAGCATATTGGAACGGGACACGGTCGGTATTGCAATATACCGGTGTGAACACGGTCATATTCGCATCGTCAAGGCCGAACCACAGCACTCCACCTACCACATCAGGCATGGAAGAACGCATCTGGGACACGAAGACAAAGCCCGACTGCTGCGTAGATATAGGCCGCTCGTTGAAATACTCCTTGCCGTCGACCTTAAAGCTTAGTGGAGAAAGACGGTAAGGCATGTTGAAAGCTCCCGCTCCACAGTCTTTCGTGATGTCAAGAGGCGTTCCTTCGTAATGGTCGCGCATGGCATGCTGAATGTCTCGCACGGAAATCTTCTTGTCCGGCTTGACATACAGCGGCATAGGCTCCTTGCTTTCGCCAAGTATATGGGAAAGATAAGCCTCTCCGGTCGCCTTGCTGAACATATTATAAAAGCTCCATACGCGAGCTTCGCAGAAGCGAACGTTGTCGAAGGTCAGAGGACAATAAGCGTCGGCAAAGCTGAAGTCTGTATTTTTCCCCGAAAAGTAACCCTTTTCACGGGCAAACGAAATCACATCGGGAGAATACAGACAGTTTTCCTTATCGCTCATGTCGAACTTATGAATGCGACTCTGATTGGCATGAGCAGCAATACAGTCGTCCGGAATGCGGACTGCCACCCATACGGCACCTCTCACACCCGGCCCCTTGCCTATCATCTCCATAATCCAAGCTTCATTCGGGTCGGCAATCGAGAATGATTCGCCACTGCTGTAATAACCATATTCCTTTACCAAGTCGGTCATCACCTTGATGGCCTCCTTCGCCGTGCGCGAACGCTGAAGGGTAACATATATCAGACTGCCGTAATCCATGATTCCCGTAGAATCAACCAGTTCCGGACGGCCTCCAAAAGTTGTTTCGCCTATCGTCACCTGAAATTCATTCATGTTTCCGATGACATTATAAGTCTGTCTGGCCTCCTTTATCTGCCCCAGATACTTGCCAGTATCCCATTCATAAATGTTGCGCATCGCCCCTGCCGGATGCACAGCCGCCGGATAATGGCAAAGAAAGCCGAACAGGCCGTATGAATCGGCCGAATAAGAAACCAAAACGGAACCGTCGGCAGAAGCGTTCTTACCGACAATAAAATTGGTACATGCCCAACCGCCCGTCACAAAAGCCGTCAACAACATGACAGCCAAAAACAATCTTTTCTTTATCATATACTATCTTTTGATTATTGTTCTTAGAAACGGAAAGATTTCCGGGTCTCATTTCCGCAATAGTCGGTCACCACCACTTCCACACGATGGGGAACACCCCGTTTGACCCGCTGCGGATCTTGTATGACAAGCATCCCTTTCTTCAGTCCGAAAAGGACAAACTGCCCGTCAATATAGACTTTATAAGACGCAACGCCGGTCTCGGCATCGCCCGTCCGAAAACGAATGTTGCGGTTCGTGCGCCAAGCATTCATCCCGACGGGGGTAACACGAGGCGGAACCGTATCTACCGCCACACTGAAACATCCTAACGTACGAATCCGGGCCTTCACCCATCCGTTTTCATATCTGCCTCCCATCGAGGCACGACGCTTACCCGACTTTTCCACTATGTAATATTTGGTCGTATCGGCCACCGGCAGATGCCGGACACCGATAAAAAGATCGCAATACCCATGCAGCGGCGTGTTTCCCGCATCAAGCGTATAGTCGAAAGAGACGGAAGCACTGTCCCCCTCTACCGAAGTCCGGAGTTCGGCATCATCATATACGTATCCGCGGGGAACAACCAGTTCCATCCCCGGCTCCTGAACAACATTTGTACGGTTCCAATAAAGGATATGATTTGCATCTGGAGTATACTCCGGTATCGGCTGCCTACATCCCCGCACAGTAAAGCGATACGTGCTCCGGTTGCCGAAATTGTCTTCCAGCACATAGCAGAAACGATAATCCCTTTCTTCATTTATCGTTACAACGCCCCTATTCTCTCCGGCATGAAGCAAACGCAAGCGGTTTCCCGGCAAAATGCACGAACGCATAACAAGCCGGCGCGTCCGCATCAGTTCATCATAATCAGTAAACCCGTTTATCATGCGATTTTCATCGGGCGAAACGACATTTGTCTCACTATTAAAAACCTGTATTGAATCGACAAAAAGCGTGACGGAATGCACACCATAAAAATTGGATGTCCCGTCCATATAGTCTTTCGCACTGATGCCCGCATAGACTTGCCCCCATGCTGTGACAGGCTGCCCCAATGAAGCCACAGGAATCAGCTTCTTCCGCTGCAAGCCGTCTACCACTCCTTTTCCCAAGACCGGATAAAGTGCGACAAGACTGGCACGCGGCGGCTTTTTGTCTTTAAGAAACCGACTGAAATAAGGCATGGGGTCGACATATTCTTCCGTATCCGTCCGCCGTAATTCCAAATGCAGATGAGGCCCGGCCGACGACCCTTCGTTGCCGCTCAAGGCAATCACTTCTCCCCGCTTCACGGGAAACTGGTCGGGAGTAAAGGTCAAGCTGCAGGTGAAAGTTTCATTGGCATACTGATGCTCCCTCAAAACCTGCTGTATCTTCGGAGCAAAAGCGACAATATGTCCGTATACAGAAGTCAGTCCGTTAGGATGATTCACATAAACGGCCTGTCCATACCCGCCATGAAACACTGCAATACGCGACACATAACCGTCGGCAATGCAATGAATCGGCTTGCCCGTCACGCCTTGTGTCTTTATATCCAGTCCGTTGTGAAAGTGATTCGGACGAAGCTCCCCGAAATTCGCGCTCAAGAGCAGCGGAAAATCAAAAGGAGAACCCACCTCCATCCGCAAAGAGTCCTGAGCCTGTACCGAAAAAAAGCCTCCCGCCAGCGCAAATGTCAGCATCCACTTCCGTAAAAAGGCAGGAATCGCACCTTGCATCTTCTTTCTCACTTCTTTTCTTCTTTCTTCGTATCTTTATTGTCAGCGGCAGAATCGTTGTCTTCGCCCACTCCGTTGATTCCTTCCTTAAAGCTCTTTATCCCTTTTCCCATTCCTTTCATCAGTTCCGGTATCTTCTTCCCGCCAAAGAGAAGCAATATTACCAATAAAATGATAAGTATCTCCTGCGTTCCAAGTCCTAAAAACAATAATGTATCCATATCTTCTTGCTATTTTATCATTGTGTCTGAACGCAAAGATAGGGAGAAATTCGTTTTCAATCTATATAAAAACAAAAAAATGAACGCAGAAACCTGCCTGAAGTTTCTGCGTTCCTGAATTTTCATTTGCGGAAAGGCGGCTTGACCACCTGCGCTTTCAGTCTGCGTCCCCGGTTATCGAGATAAATCTCCGTGCCAGGCTTTGAGAATGCCGTTTCCACATAACCCATTCCTATACCTATCTTGCGGGTCGGCGACATGGTTCCGGAAGTGACATGCCCGATCGGCCTTCCTTCCCCGTCGGTCAAAGCATATCCGTGACGGGGAATTCCGCGGTCTATCATTTCAAAACCGACGAGCTTACGGGCAACCCCTTCCGCTTTCTGGCGCTCTAAAGCTTCCCGATTAGTAAAGTTCTTACCGTCTACAAACTTGGTAATCCATCCCAGTCCGGCCTCAATCGGAGAAGTCGTGTCGTCAATGTCGTTTCCATACAGACAGAATCCCATCTCCAAGCGGAGTGTGTCTCTCGCCCCCAATCCGATAGGCTTGATGCCGAATTCATCGCCGGCCTTAAATATGGCATCCCAGATGGCCATCGCATCTTGCGGATAGAAATAAAGCTCGAAGCCTCCCGCTCCGGTATAGCCGGTATTCGAGATTATCACATTCGGAATTCCGGCGAACTCCCCTACACAGAATGTATAATAAGGGATTCCGCTCAGGTCAAGCGGAGTAAGTTTCTGCAATGCAGCAAGCGCTTTCGGCCCCTGCACGGCCAACTGTGCCATACGGTCGGACGAATTCTCCAGTTCTGCCCCCGCCTGATTATGGGAAACACACCAGTTCCAGTCTTTTTCGATATTGGCCGCATTGACTACCAACATGTATTTGTCCGGTTCGTAAGCATAGACAAGCAAATCATCCACTATACCTCCCGTCTCATTCGGAAAGCAAGTATACTGCACTTTACCGGGAGTAAGCACGGCCGCATTATTCGAAGTGACCTGTTGGATAAAGTCAAGAGCGTGGGGGCCTTTCACCCAAAACTCTCCCATGTGGGAAACATCAAAGACCCCCACCGCATTGCACACGGTAAGATGCTCGTCAATGATTCCGGAATACTCTATAGGCATATTATAGCCCGCGAACTCATGCATTTTCGCTCCCAATGAAATATGCTTTTCTGTAAAAGGAGTTGTTTTCATAGTCTGTTCAATTTAAAGGAATGAATTACATTAATATCTTCGTGCGGTCAGTTCCGCAATCTTCACTATCACATTCATCGCCTTTTCTATAGACTGAACAGGCACGAACTCATAACGCCCGTGGAAGTTCAGCCCTCCGGCAAAGATATTCGGACAAGGCAAACCTTTAAAAGAAAGCTGCGCACCGTCTGTTCCACCACGGATAGCCTTCACGTGCGGCTCTACTCCGGCTTCCTGCATTGCGGCAAAAGCGATGTCAATAATATGCATCAAAGGTTCTACTTGCTGACGCATATTATAATATTGGTCTTTAAGCTCTACCGTTATCAAGGGTTCCCCATATTTTTCATTTATATGCCCGGCGCATTCTTCCATGAAAGCCTTACGTGCCTCAAACTTCTTCCGGTCGTGGTCACGGATAATATAAGAGAGAGATGCCTGTTCCACCTCGCCCGACATGGCAATCAAATGATAGAAGCCTTCATATCCCTCCGTATTGGCAGGTGTCTCGCCGGCAGGAAGCATAGAGGCGAATTCATTGGCCACCAATAGAGCGTTTACCATCTTGCCCTTCGCATATCCGGGATGCACGTTACGGCCTTTAATCTGAACCTTGGCGGAAGCGGCATTAAAGTTCTCAAACTCCAGTTCGCCCACTTCGCCCCCATCCATCGTATAGGCCCACTTCGCTCCGAATCTTTCCACATCAAACTTATGAGCGCCCAAACCGATTTCTTCGTCCGGGTTGAAACCGATGCGGATTGCTCCATGAGGAATTTCCGGATGGGCTTTCAGATAGGCCATCGCATTAACAATTTCGGCTATCCCCGCCTTATCATCGGCTCCAAGCAGTGTGCGCCCGTCGGTCACAATGAGATCCTCGCCGACATGCGCCGTCAATTCAGGAAAGCGCTTCGGCGAAAGGACAATTCTTTCCTCTTCACAGAGCGTAATATCCGAGCCGTCATAGTTTTTCACAATACGAGGCTTCACATTCTCCCCACTCATGTCGGGACTGGTATCCAAATGGGCGATAAAGCCCACCACGGGAATCGGACGGTCTACATTCGACGGAAGGGTGGCAAACAGATAGCCGTTCTCGTCCAGAGTTATGTCATCCAGCCCGAGTTCTTCAAGCTCCGTCTTCAGATACTGCGCAAAAGCCATCTGTTTGGATGTGCTGGGTGTCGTTCCGGAAGATTCGTCTGACTGGGTATCAAAGGTCACATACTTTAAAAAGCGTTCTATTACTGTCATGATATTCTTTTTACTTTTTGTTCATTCATCATGTAAAGGTAAGAAATAGCTGTCGAATAGGCAAACCCGTTACCATTTTTTATTAAAAAGACATGGATACTGTAAAGTCTTGTTACGGAATATTCATTATTTCACCGAACTTTTGTACTTTTGCGTCCGCATCAAGTTATAGAGAACGCTTCACCTGATTTATGAGAAAACTTATCCTTATCTGTCTTGCCTGCCTGTTTGTTTTCGTCGGCCATGCGCAAGAGCAACTTTCAGATTCGGTCTCCGAATCCCGGCCTTTGAGCAAAAAAGAGCTGCGCCGCCAACGGGTAGCCAAGCGAAACTTCCATTACAACATTCTGGGAGGGCCAAGTTTCAGTCCTGACTTTGGTGTGCTGGTAGGAGGAAGTGCCTTGATGACTTTCCGCATGAATGCAAAAGACACGACAATGCGGCGATCGGTAGTGCCGGCTGCGATGGCCTTCATGTTTAAAGGAGGACTGAATATCGTCGTAAAGCCGCAACTGTTTTTCAAGAATGACCGTTTCCGCATTTTCGGGCAATTCACCTACAAGAACACCCAAGAAAACTTTTACGGCATAGGCTATGACACGAACAAAGACTATGTGCGGAGCGACACCACAAGCCAGTACCGCTACAGCGGGATACAGATCAACCCCTGGTTTCTGTTCCGCATCGGCGAAAGCGACTTCTTCATGGGACCGCAGATTGACTTGAATTATGACCATATTACCGATCCGGCCAAATATCTTGTCACGCAAAAAGACTATGTAGAGGCGGGAGGAAAGGCCGACGGATACAAGAACTTCAGTTCCGGCCTTGGTTTCCTCGCCACATACGATACACGGGATGTCCCCGCCAATCCTTATAAAGGGCTTTATCTGGATTTCAGGTTTCTGATGTACGAGAAGTTTTTCGGAAGTGAAACGGAATTCTACCGTCTGGAACTGGACTACCGGCAATACAAGACGGTGGGACTGCGCAAAGTACTGGCCTGGACTGTGCAGAGCAAGCATGTTTTCGGCGATGTTCCCTTGAACAAATATGTGTTGAGCGGCACTCCGTTCGACCTTCGGGGGTATTATATGGGGCAGTATCGCGACAAGTCTTCGCATATTGCCCTGGTAGAATACCGGCAGATGTTCAATACTGACAAGAGCAACCGTTTCAAAAAGATTTTGAGCCACCTCGGTTTCGTGGCTTGGGGCGGATGCGGATTCATGGGGCCTAATCCGGGAAAGATAGACGGTATACTGCCCAACGCCGGACTGGGCTTGCGCATCGAGGTGCAGCCACGGATGAACGTGCGTCTTGACTTCGGGCGGAACTTTACCAACGGACAGAACCTGTTTTATTTCAACATGACGGAAGCCTTTTAATCCGGGAAACAGCCGTGCAGATACCGGATTCCGCCAGACATCCATAACCGGGCAGAAGCTTCCCCCTTATGGAAATCTTTTTCTGACAAGACAAAAAGAGACTTTCAACCGGATAAAAAAACTTTTGGACCGGATAAAAGCCGACTCCTGTCGGCTATATCCGGACAAACACACTGCAAATATCAGTTTTTTATACTATCTTTAGTCTCAAACTTTACATAAAGACAGCATGGATTTCGAACTCATATCAGATTACAAGCCGACCGGAGACCAACCGGAAGCCATCGCACAGCTGACGGAAGGCGTGAAAAACCACGTTCATGCACAGACATTGCTGGGGGTTACCGGCTCAGGAAAAACCTTTACTATAGCCAATGTCATCAAGAACATCAACAAGCCGACACTCATCTTAAGCCACAACAAGACGCTGGCCGCACAATTGTACGGCGAATTCAAGAACTTCTTCCCGCATAACGCCGTAGAATATTACGTTTCCTATTATGACTATTACCAACCGGAAGCTTATCTGCCTTCTACCGACACCTATATAGAAAAAGATCTTGCCATCAACGGCGAGATAGACAAGCTCCGGCTTGCCGCCACATCGGCTCTTCTGTCCGGACGCAAGGATGTCATTGTCATTTCTTCCGTATCGTGCATCTACGGTATGGGAAACCCCGCCGACTTCTACAACAATGTAATCGAAATCAAACGGGGAAAACGGATAGACCGCAATGTCTTTCTCCGCCGACTGGTGGACAGTCTTTACGTTCGCAATGACCTGGAGCTGAATCGGGGCAATTTCCGCGTCAAGGGTGATACGGTGGACATCTTTCTTGCCTATACCGACAACCTGCTGCGCGTAATGTTCTGGGACGATGAAATAGACTCCATCGAGGAGATAGAGCCGCTATCCGGACACCGGATAGGTTCGTATGAAGAGTATAAAATATATCCCGCCAATCTATTCATGACCACAAAGGAAAATACCCTGAGGGCCATTCATCAGATAGAAGACGATCTGACCAAACAGGTAGCTTACTTTGAGGAAATCGGAAAGTCATACGAAGCCAAACGCCTGTACGAACGTGTGACTTATGACATGGAAATGCTGAGGGAACTGGGTCACTGCTCCGGCATTGAAAACTATTCGCGCTATTTTGACGGGCGCGAAGCGGGAACCCGCCCCTATTGTCTGCTGGACTTCTTCCCTGAAGATTTCCTGATGGTCATCGACGAAAGCCATGTCAGCGTCCCTCAAATCCGTGCCATGTACGGAGGAGACCGTGCTCGCAAGGTGAATCTGGTGGAATATGGCTTCCGCCTTCCGGCGGCAATGGACAACCGTCCGCTGACATTCGAGGAGTTTCAGGAAATGGCCAAAGAGGTTATCTATGTCAGCGCGACTCCCGCCGAATACGAGCTGAAGGAAAGCGAAGGTATCATCGTGGAGCAAGTGATACGCCCCACGGGACTACTGGATCCTGTCATTGAAGTCCGGCCGAGCTTGAACCAGATAGACGACCTGATGGAGGAAATCCAACAGCGTGTGGAACGGCGGGAAAGAGTGCTTGTCACGACTCTTACCAAACGTATGGCCGAGGAACTGACGGAATATCTGCTTAACAACGGGGTGAGCTGCACCTATATACACAGCGATGTGGAAACATTGGAAAGGGTCCAGATTATGGACGACCTGAGGGAAGGCAAGTATGATGTGCTGATTGGCGTGAATCTGCTGCGCGAAGGACTGGATCTGCCGGAGGTTTCTTTAGTAGCCATACTGGATGCTGACAAGGAGGGATTCCTCCGTTCGCACCGTTCCCTCACACAGACTGCCGGACGGGCGGCACGGAATGTAAATGGAAAAGTCATCATGTATGCCGACAAGATAACGGACAGCATGCGACAAACCATCGACGAGACCAATCGCCGGCGTGAAAAACAGTTGGCATACAACGAAGCGCACGGCATCACGCCCCAGCAAATCAAGCGAGCAAGAAACAATGTCCTGCTCGATATCCAACATGAGAAGCCGTCCGGCGAACCGAAAGCATATACCGAAGCCACCGCCGAACAGCTCCCGATGGCCGCAGACCCCATCGTGGAATACATGTCGAAGGAGCAGCTCCAACGCAGCATAAACCGCACGCGCAAGCTCATGCAGGATGCCGCCAAGAAACTCAATTTCATCGAAGCGGCCCAATACCGCGACGAACTGCTGAAGCTGGAGGATATTCTGGCAAAGAAAGTCTGACCGTTCCCTGCCTCCGCTCTCCGCCTACCTTTTCTTCCAGAATCCGGGCGTAAACATCAGCAATATGCCGAAAAGCTCCAGACGGCCGAGCAGCATCAGGAACGAATGAATCCATTTGGCCGCATCCGGCATGCTGCTCCACGAATAGGCAGGCCCGTATGCCCCCAATGCAAGTCCGGCATTGCCCAAGCTAGATACAGTTGTACTGAATGCTTCGGTCAGTCCCAAGCCCAGACACATCAGAACCACCCAGCTAAGGAATGCGCACATCAGATAAAAGACGACGAAAGTCGTCACCGTAGATATGGTGGATCGGGATACGGTCTGGCCGTTCACCTTTACAGGCAACACCGCACGCGGATGCATCATCCGCTGAAACTCGTTCTTGATATTGCGCATCACAATCAAAAGGCGCATGTTCTTTATGCCACCGGCAGTAGAGCCCGTACATCCTCCCGCCAACATGGCGTAAACCAACAGCATCCAGGTGAAAGGCGCCCACTTGCTGTAATCATCTGTAGTAAAACCGCAGGAAGTATGAAGTGTCGCCACCTGAAAAAGAGCCTTCCGGAACGCTTCCTCCGCCCCATAGTGGTTATACAAAATCAGCGAAACCGTAATGATACCCGTAAGAACAAGTATCGAACAGGCGAACCATTTTGTCTCATCGTCTTTAAACAACTGTCTGTACCGCCCTTTCAAGCACATGAAATAAAGCGAGAAATTGACAGAAGACAGAATCATGAATATGGCAACCACATATTCGATAAAAGGAGAATTCCAGTGGGCTATGCTATCCTGCTTGGTTGAAAAGCCTCCCGTCCCCGTTATCCCGAAAGAATGGCAGACGGCATCAAACCATCCCATTCCGCCGACCATAAGCAATACAATCACTACCACGGTAAGAATCAGATAAACCGTCCACAAAAGCTTCGCCATGACACTGATTTTCGGATGAATCTTGTCGTGCGTCACTCCCGTGGCCTCGGCCGAAAAGAGCACCTGATTCCCCACGCCGAAGATAGGAAGCACGGCAATCGTAAAGAATACGATACCCAAACCTCCGACCCAATGCGTAAAACTGCGCCAGAACAACATGCCGTGCGACAGTGACTCAATATCATCGAGTATCGTTGCCCCAGTGGTCGTAAATCCTGACATTGTCTCAAAAAAGGCATCAGCCACAGAAGGAATCGCTCCGCTTATATAAAAAGGAAGCATTCCGAAGGATGTAAACAGCAGCCACGTAAAGGCTACGATGCAGTATCCGTCACGCCGGGTGACGATGGTGCTTGCCCCGCGCCCGAAGAAACAGAATATCAAGCCGACCACCACATTGACAAGGGCAGAATAGATAAAGTAAATGTAATCACTCTCCTGATAAAACAGCGAAACCCCTACACAAACCAGAAACATGGCCGCCTCGATAAAAAGCAGGATTCCCAGTATGCGCAAAATTATCTTCCGGTTAATGAAACTGTTTCTCCGGACATAATTTTTTTCGCTATCGGTAATAAAATGTTCCATTACTGTCAAAAATATTTTATGTCTATATCCAAAAAATCAGTTCCGCTTCAGATAAAGTGAATTTGTTATCGTATCGGGCAATTCTTCCCGGTAGTGTGTGACCATTATCAAAGTCTTGTCTTTCCGTTCGCAGAAGGCTTCTATGATGTCCTTCACCATCCGGCGGTTGTACATATCCAGTCCATGAAGCGGTTCATCCAGTATAAGCAGCTCCGGATCCTTTACGAAGGCACGCGCCAACAGCACCATCCGCTGCTCCCCACTCGACAATTGCAGGAAACTGCGGTCTCTAAGCTCCGCTATGCCAAAGATATCCATCCACCATTCGCAGATGGCGCGGTCGTTTTCCTTCACCTTTCTGTAAAGGCCGATAGAGTCATGCAGTCCGCTTGCCACGATATCAATGGCCGGAAGATTCTTCAAATAGGCACGATGCATCTCCGGACTGACATATCCGATATGTTTCTTTATCTCCCAGATGCTTTCTCCGCTTCCGCGCTTCCGCCCGAACAAGGCAATATCACAGGCGTAACTCTGCGGATTGTCAGCACATACCAAGCTTAGCAATGTGGACTTGCCCGAACCGTTATCGCCGCTCAACGCCCATTTCTCCCCACATTTCACCGTCCAGTCCAGATCTTTCAGAATCGTGCGCTCACCATAGCGGATGCTTACCTTATTCAAGTCTACCACATGCTCGTTATGATACAGATTGCCGGCATAAGGCAAATCGAGTATCCGCCTGCGCTTTTCTTCCGGAAGGACATGGGAAGGAATCTGCTCCCTTTGTGCCAGATACTCCTTTAAAGTCATCTTCCTTCCGCAGATACGGTCATAAACCGGAACTACATGCGTGATAAACGTAGGAATATCATCTGTCTTTGACAGGACAAGAATAACCTGCAAGTCGGTTACCTCTATCAGTTTTTTCAGCAGTCCGTGAAGCAAATCGCGCGTCTTGGCGTCCAACCCGATGAAAGGATTATCCATAATCAACACTCGGGGATTGCCCAACAGCGTCTTTGTCAGCTGAAACTTACGGAGTTCTCCGCTTGAAAGCAGAATGATGTGCTTGTCAAGCATCACCCCGATGCCGAACAAATCGTAAAGCACATTGCGCAGTGTTTCATCCTTGCAGGGGGGAAGCAGGTCGCGCACCAAAGGAGTCTCGTCCAAGTCGTGGGCATTCCACCGCTGCTGATAGTAGTAAGTCCCGTCGGCATCCCCATAAGAGTCGCGGAAAGTAATGTACTTGATGTTATCGGATACCAGTGCAGACTCCGCCGGAGAGAAATCATAAATCACTTCATTCATAAGCAACGGATAACGGCCCGTAAGGGTATCAATCAGCAGACTCTTGCCCGCTCCGTTTCTGCCTACTACAGCCAGATGTTCTCCCTTTGCAATCTGCAAGTTTATCGGCTCTTTCAGCCGGTAAAGCGGGTGACGTGTCACCCCATTCTCTATGGTTATAATGTTTTGCATCGGTTTATCTTGTTTTATTGATGAACTATCAAGGCCGAGCGAGGGGACACAATCAGCTGTCCGCCTATAATCATCCCCAATCCGCTTCGGATATCTATCATTCCGTCACGGCAGACAACCCGGTACTTGCCCGCCGGCAGATTTATCTTTACAGGTTCGGTACGCGCATTCAGCACGACCGTTATGTTTTCCCATTCGTCTCCCCCCGGCTTTCCATTGATACGGAAAGCCACCACATTACTGGCCGGAGTATCCAGAAACTCCAGATGTTTGCAAATCAACTCCGCATCCCCCATCCTGAAAGCCGGATGAGCCTTGCGCATGGCTATCAGACTCCTTACATAATCAAATACATCCCGACAGGTTGTCTTGAGTCTCCAGTCGATAGCATTGATATCATCCGGACTGTTGTATGAATTGGAAACTCCTTTCTTGTCACGCATAACCTCATCTCCCGCATAGATAAAAGGCACTCCCTGCGAAGTGAAGACAGCCGTCTGACTCAGCTTGACAAGCGCTTTCAACTCTTGAACCGAAGCTCCGCGCAGGGTCTTCTTCAAGCGGTCTGCAATGCATAAATCATCGTGACAGCTTACATAACTGATGAACTGCGTAGGGCGGGCTGCCCATGCCACAAGCGAATGGCCGGCCGAGTCATTGAAAACCTGCGGATGCCTAACTCCGCCTGCCAGTCCGAATCTGACACCGTTTCCGTATCCCATACGCCCGATGACGAAAGCACCCTTTGATTCGTCTCCCCACGGCCCACGCAAAGAGTCGCGAAACTCGTCACTGAAAGCGGCGATTCCCGGCATCTGAGGCATATTGACCTTTATCGCCTGTTTCTCCACCGGCAGTTCGGGAGCATTTGCCGCCCATCCTTCACCATATATATATATGGTGGGATCGATGACATCCACGGCTTTACGGATGGCATTCATAGTCTCAATGTCGTGAATACCCATCAAATCGAACCGGAAACCGTCAATATGGTATTCTTTCGCCCAATAAGAAACCGATTCCACCATAAAGCGGCGCATCATCGGACGCTCGCTCGCCGTTTCATTGCCACAGCCCGAAGCATCGGCCAATCCGCCGTTTTCATCCTGGCGATAGAAATATCCCGGAACGGTACGCTCGAAATTGCTTCCTTTCACCGTGGCGGTATGATTGTATGCCACATCCATAATGACACGGATGCCGGCCCGGTGAAGAGCCATCACCATCTGCTTGAATTCTTTAATACGGGTAACGGGGTTATAAGGATCTGTCGAATACGAACCTTCAGGGACATTATAGTTTTTCGGATCATACCCCCAATTGTACTGGGGCTTGTCCAACTTCGTCTCGTCCACCGACGAAAAGTCGAACGACGGGAGCAAATGAATGTGTGTCACCCCCAATTCCTTCAGATGGTCAATGCCCGTCTTCTCTCCCAAATAGGTCTTTGTCCCTTCTTCCGTAAGCGCGAGATATTTCCCCCGGTTGCGGATTCCGGAAACGGTATCGATGGAAAAGTCACGGTGATGCATCTCATAAATGACCATATCGGCAAAACTTTTCAAAAGCGGGCGCCGGTCTTCCGCCCAGCCGTCAGGATCAGTATCTTTCATGTCGACCACAGCCGCACGGTCTCCGTTCACCCCCACGGCTTTCGCCATCACTCCGGGTGTATCCCCCTGCCAGACATCATTTATCTTGACATTAAAGGCATAAAATTCTCCCTTCAAATCCCCCTCTATACCGGCATGCCACATTCCTTCCGTCCCGGCCTCCATCGGAATCATCCGCGTCGCCGAGCCTCCCTGTCCGGCATCATACAGCAGCACGCGCACCTCCTGAGCGGTGGGAGCCCATAACGAAAACCGGGTTTCATCAGGCGAATAGACCATTTCCTCCCAATTCCCGCCACAGACCGGATAGTCATCAAAAGAAGCATACTCCTTTTGATGCTCCGACTTACATCCTGCCGCCACAAGCATCGTCATAGCCAAAAAACATTTCAGATTCATAAATCTTCACGCTCAATTACCGCACTTTATCTGGATTCTTTGCAATATAATCTTTCCATCCGGCATAAGCCTTCGGCATCTCCGGACGCCCCATCTGCAGATAGTGGCAATAAGCAGCTCCCAAAGCGTCGGTCGCATCCATAAACGGCCCCATCTCCGACTCGGGTATATGAAGCATCCGCTTCAGCATATCGGCCACCTGCTCTTTCGACGCCTGACCGTTGCCGGTTATCGCCAGTTTAATTTTCAGCGGAGCATACTCCGTCACCGGAATGTCACGGCGCAGCGCCGCTACGATCGCCACTCCCTGCGCACGCCCCAGTTTCAACATCGACTGCACATTCTTTCCGAAAAAAGGCGCCTCTATAGCCAACTCGTCGGGCAGATAGGAGGCAATGATTCCCTGCACCCGTTCATAAATGTGCTTCAACTTCAGATACGGATCGCCGCATCGGCGCAGGTCAATCACTCCAAGCGTCATGACCGTCGGTTTCGTACCGGTTATCTTCAGCACCCCGTAACCCATAATGTTCGTTCCCGGGTCGATACCTAATATTATCTTCTCTTTAACGGGACTTATCACCTGACAACCTCCATCAAAGTCGGGAATCCAACGACTTTTCCCTTAAAGACTTTCATCATTTCCTCATTGAGATGCGCTCCGCATGCCGTATGCCAACGGTGCAGTGCCGCACTGCTTTCCACCTCCCACTGCAGTGAAAAGCACTCGCTGTCCTGCTCCTTATGACTCAGGATACGCAGGATGCGCGGTTTTTTCAGCTCACCCGACTTTTCGGCCTCCGGGATGTAGCATTCGTTCAGCCAAATGACAAAATTGCGGGCATCGCCCATCTCTACATGAAAGGTAGTATTATAAACCAGCATAAGTCTCTTGTTTTTAAATCGTGCAAACTTAATAAGAATCTATGGAATATCCGAAAAAAAGAAGCAGAATGTTCGGCCTCCTGTTTTCATACAAAAAGCCGGAAAGCTGATGCGGCAATGTAGCCACAACCTCCCGGCCTTTTCTTTGTTTTACCAGTATCAAAAAAAATTATGCTTTATACAAACAGCCTGTATGACCGCGGCAAATCACTCTTCGGGTGCAAACATCGGATCCCATGCCGGCAGACGGACGGGCTTCTGCTTCAGAATATCCAGCACTTTCTCCGGAACGTATTTCTTTTCCACCGCCAGACGGAACATGTATTCATCAAACCATTCGTCGGTCATAATCAAATGACCACGGAATCCGGCCTCTTGTCCCCAGCTGTTTTCCACCATCCACTTCTTCGGCTTCCCGTTCTTATCCAGATCTACCGCCATCAAAGTCATGGCATGAGTCGATCCGCTTGCAAAAGTACGTATGCGCTGCTCCTTGTTCATGCCGAAATCCGTACCCATGAGCGAAGCATAGTCATAATTGTTCAGGTCGAGCATACCGCGCTGGCTGTCCATAAACTTGCCCACATCGCATGAGAAATACATCATCGTGCTGTCTTTGATGGAAGCTATCGCCATCTGCTTGATGTCTTCCACGGGAAGATTGACATAAGTCCAGTTCTTTCCGTCGTATACATGACGGTCATAGTCGATTTCGTAACATTTATAATATTCGCGGCTCGGGTCATTCATCAGCATTACATAGTTGCCATCGAGGTCATTCCCCAGAAACTCCTGATAGAAAGAGAGCGGAGTATATTCCTTCTCTATCCCGCCCATCGTCCACTTAAAGCTCTGCACCGGTTCGCCCAGTGCCAACGCCAGCATGCGATATACCGTTCCGAGCATTTCAGTCTTCCGAGACTCAAGAGTCGCGGCTCCAACTCCCTTTGCAGCCTTGTCGCGCAGCTCCAGACCATATTCGCGCAGCTTCAATGCCAAGAGACTGCTGAGTTGCGAAGTGTTCTCACTGCTGTAGGTCTCCGGCATCACGGAAGAAGGTACAAGTCCATATTTCAATATCAAATCGGAAACGCCGGTAAACTGCCCTCCATCGCCGATGGGATTCTTGAACAACCATTCCACCATCTTGTCATCCGCCGGCTTTCCACTTGTGTCAATGATTCCCTGCAAAAAGAGATTGGCCTTTTCCAACTGGTCATAAAAGAAACAATAGTTCTGCGAAAAAGTCAGTTCATCCAATCCGTAACGGGCTATCATCTGTGCTCTCAACACATTCAGTCCCGTAAACAGCCAGCAACGCCCCGACTGTTTCTGGTCGGTAATGCCTTTGGACATCACTTGATTCGAGAAATGAGTGTCGAAGTCGGCAAGCCGCTCCTGATTGCGTGCCAGTATGGCAATGCTTGTCCCTGCCAAAGCATTGTGTATCGCCTTGTCGGCAGATGTATGTCTGTAAGTTTCCTTGATTTGTGAAAGCATTTCGGGTGTGATTCCCCCCTGCTGCGCCTGCGCTCCCAAAGCCAGAAGCGCCAGGCAAGCCAATGTCATGTGTCTTTTCATAAGTCGTTATTTTTGTTGTTTGAAGATCTTATAACCGATTGAAGCGATAAATATGCTCATCAGCGGACTGATATAATTGAAGAAGCAATATGGCAAATAGGTAAGCGTAGGCACATTCAGAATGGTAGCCTGCGTCATGCCGCAAGAGTTCCACGGTATCAGCACCGAAGTGACCGTCACGGCATCCTCCGTGGTACGGCTCAGCAACCGGCTTTCATAACCGTTCTTCTTGTATATATCCTTAAACATGTTTCCCGTAAGGATGATGGAGATATACTGGTCGGCCGTCGTGAGATTAAGAAAGAGTCCCGCTCCCACAGTAGAAGCCACCATCCCCACAAGCTTGTGGGTAAAACGGACAAACATCGAAGTAATGCTGCCCAACATGCCGCACGCCGTCATGGCTCCGCCCAAGCACATGGCGCAGATGATGAGCCAAACCGTATCCATCATGCCCGCCATCCCGTTGGTTGCAATCAGCTCGCTCACCTCCGGAGCCCCTGCATCCAGGGCTGTTCCACCGTAAAGTATCATCCATGTCCCCTTAAACAAGGCTTCCGCTCCAACTATTCCGTCGCCTGCCACTTCGCGCACCACATCCGGTTGGAATATCAGCATACATACGGCCGCCAGTAACGTAGAGGCAAACAGGGTAATAATGGAAGGAACCCTGCGCGCAATCAATATTCCCGTTATCAAAGGCACAATCATCAGCCATAAAGAAATGTGGAAACGCCCGTCCAACGCCCCGGTAAACGTATCCACCTGTATGTTTACCCCTGATGCATGGACAAATCCCGCTATAGCAAATATCAGCAGAGCAAGGAGCATGGAGGGGACAGTAGTATACATCATGTAGCGTACATGCTTGAACAAGGGAGTTTCGGTTACGGAAGATGCCAGAATCGTAGTATCAGACAGCGGCGAAATCTTGTCGCCGAAATAGGCTCCCGATATGATAGCTCCCGCCGTCCACCCATCAGCGAAGCCTAAAGCCTTGCCAATGCCCATCAACGCTATGCCGATAGTCGCTATTGTAGTCCATGAGCTTCCGGTCATGACCGACACAACGGCACAGATGACGCAGCTCGACACCAAAAAGAAGTCGGGATGAATAATCTGTACCCCATAATAAATCAGTGTAGGAACCACGCCGCTCAGCATCCAAGCCGAAGAAAGCGCACCGATAATCAGCAGAATCACCACGGCATTGCCTACGCCCGCTATATTATTGACGATGGCCCGCTCCACATCACCCCACGAAATGCCATACTTCATCATGCCAATGGCCGCACACAGCGCCGTGGTAATCAGCAGACACACTTGGCTTCCGCCACCCAAAGCATCGCTGCCGAATATACGGATTGTAAAAAACAGCAGGATGACCAACACTAAAACCGGTATCAGCGATACCAGCGGAGAAGGATACTTACTTTCTTTTGCCATTCTAAATCTGTATAAATATTCTTTTAACTTGCATTACAAAAGGATTCCTGTTCCTTAATGCAGAAACAAAGAACCACAACGCCGCAAAGGTCTGAATAAAATTTCATATTCACTAAAAACAATATCGTTTTTTTCTTTTTCCGTCCGTTTTTTATTTTGCCACTCCCCGCTCCGACAAGTGCAACAAGAAAAGATGCCCCTGCAAACACACGGTTTTGTCCGCATCATCCGGATTTTTCACCGAGATGAAAGCGGCTTTTCCCCCGACAACATTTCCACTTTTTTTAAAAATCTTGAAATAAGCAAAGGTTTTATCGGTTTGTTCAGCCAATCTTTGTAACTTCGCTTGATATTTAGGCTGCTCATGGGTAAGTTAAACCGCATAAAACATAGTATACGAATCCTCATTATTCTGATGCTGGTAATCTATTTCGGAATAATCGTCGTGCTGAATCTCCCTTTCATCCAGAGACAGCTGTCTGCTTATGCCACACGGGAGCTTAGTCAATTATTCCAGACTGAAGTAAGCATAGGGAACATCAACTTAGGGCTGCTGAACCGTCTCATCATACAAAACGTGTCACTCAAAGACCGCAAAGGTGAAGATATGCTGAGAATATCCCGCTTTTCAGTCAAGTTTGACATCTCTCCGCTATTGCACGGACAGATACGCATCAGCAGCATCCAACTTTTCGGACTCAATGCGCAGATACGGCGAAACACACCCGACAGTCCGCCGAACCTTCAGTTTCTCATCGATGCCTTTACCCCAAAAGATACGGTGAAAAAGGAAAAAAACATTGATATGCGCATCAACACCGTACTTATCCGGCGCGGGCAGTTAAGTTATGATGTGCTTTCGGCCGACAAGACTCCCGGAAAATTCAACGCTTCTCACATAAAAATCGAGAACCTTTCGGCTACACTTGCCCTTAAAGTACTGCAAAAAGACTCGCTCAATGCACAGATACGCCGCATGAGCTTTAATGAACAGAGCGGATTCCAATTGAAACGGCTCTCTGCCAAGCTGTCTGCCAACAGAAAAGGCATGCAGCTTTCCGACTTTCTTGTCGGTCTTCCCGACACGGAGATAGCAGTCGACACACTGTGGGTTGCTTCGCAAGACACCCTGCGCCTTATCCATCCGGGCACAGACACACGCTATAAAGGCAGAATGCATGCTTCCATCACACCGGCCGACCTGTGTGCTTTTGTTCCTGGCCTGAGGCATTTCCACAGCCCGCTATTGCTCCGGCTTGCCGTCGAAGGCAAAGACGGTCACATAAGATGCACCGAACTTTCAGTTTCAAGCATTGACAAGCAGCTGCGCGTCGAAGCCGAAGCGATGCTCAATGCCGAAAACCCTTCGCGCCCGCCTTATCTTTTCGGAAAAATATCAAAGATTTCTGTCAGTGAAAAAGGATTCGACTGGCTGTTGCACAACCTGACAGGCAAAGACAACACCCCCGACATCGTGAAACGCTTAGGCTTTCTCGAATTTGAGGGGGATGTATCGGGATTTCCCAACCAGTTGACAACTTACGGGGACTTCCGCACAGCGACAGGAAACCTGAAGGCAAACATAACGATGCATAAGGATACGCTTACCCAGACACACAGCTATTCGGGCAGACTGATGAGCCAAAGCATTGATTTGGGCAAGCTGTTGGACAAGGAGAATACTTTCGGGAAAACAGCCTTCGATATCGAACTGGAAGGATTCAGGTATCAGAACAACCGTCCGGAATCGTATATAAAAGGTATGATATCGTCATTGGAATATAACCAATACAACTATCAGAACATATCGCTCGACGGACAATACAAGCCCGGAGGATTCAAAGGGAAATTGGCTATGAATGATGACAACGGTTCGATAGAAGTCAACGGGCAGTTTATTACCGAACAACAGACACCGGACTTCAATCTGCGCGCCGTAGTCCGTAATTTCCGCCCCAACAAACTGCATCTTACAGAAAAATATGAGGACACAGACATTTCACTGAACCTGACAGCCGACTTTTCCGGCCACTCCATCGATGACATGAAAGGCGAAATCAACCTCGACAGCCTTACCATAAACTCTGCCGACAAGGCACACGACTATTTTTTGCAGAATCTGAACATCACGGCGGGTATGGACGAAACGGAAAAAAAGATTCATATCCGCTCTCCTTTCATGCAGGGAACCGTACAGGGGAACTATTCCTATCGCAGTATATGGACAAGCATCAAGCGCATCGTGAGCAGATATATTCCTTCTATCCTGCCAGACAAAAAAGGGAAGACCGTGCCAAACAACAATTTTCGTTTCCATATAAATGTAGGAAACAGCGATTTCGCCTCCAAAGTATTCAACATTCCCCTGGAGCTGAAAATGCCGGTCACAGTGGAAGGCTACTTCAATGACAGTCTTTCACGCATGCATCTCAACGCCCATCTGCCTCAATTCAGCTACAACGGCAAGTCATACGAGTCGGGAAGCATTATCTGCGAAAATCCTTCAGATGAGCTGCTATGTCATGCAAGAGTAGGAACGCTGATGAAAAAGGGGGCCATGTTCAACTTTTCCCTTCAGGCAAAAGCCAAAGACGACCGTCTGAAGACCACACTCTATTGGGGAAACAACACCAATGTAACCTACAGCGGGAAAATAGATGCCGAAGCGGGATTCAGCCAACCGGAGGAACAAAAGCATCTCCATACGCAAATCGACATACATCCCAGTCAGATTGTGCTGAACGATACCGTCTGGAACGTACACCCCGCCGTCATCTCAATAGCTAAAGACAGTATCGAAGTAAACAACTTCCTGTTCGAACATGCCGACCAACATCTGAAAATTGACGGACGAATCGGCAAAAAAAATTCAGACTCATGTCTGGTAGACATACGAAACATCAATCTGCTCTACATCATGGACATGATCCAGTTTCATGCCGTCAAGTTCTACGGATTGATAAACGGGAAAGTCAATCTGTATCATGTAATGGAAGATCCGGTAATGGAAGCGCGTCTCAAAGTGAAAGACTTTTCGCTGAATGACGCACTACTGGGACAGGCTGACATCACAAGCAGTTGGGACAAAGAGATAGGAGGTATCCGCATGATAGCGGACATACGCGAGAATGAATCATACTTTACCCGCGTCAACGGCTATGTATCGCCCAAGATGAAAGGACTCGACCTGCATATTCAGACTGGCGGAACCAATCTGGCATTCCTGCAACCTTTTGTCAAGAACATATTCAGCGATGTAAGAGGCAGGGCTTTCGGGAAAGTTCGCCTTTACGGACCTTTTTCCGGCCTTGACTTAGAAGGTTCTGCCAATGCAAACATGGGAATGAAAGTCAACATCCTGAACACCCGCTTTGAAGCAAGCGCCGATTCCGTGCACATAAGTTCGGGAAACTTCCGCTTTACTGATGTTCGATTGGCCGATACGGAAGGACACACGGGACTTGTCAACGGAACGCTCCGACACACAAAGTTCAAGAATCTGGCATATCAGTTCCGTTTCGACCTCAACAACATGTTAGTCTATAACACTTTTCAAGAAACGCCCGAGTTTCCGTTCTACGGACAAATATATACCACAGGGAATGTACTGCTGAACGGAGGAGACAACATGCTGAATGTGGACGGAACGCTCAGTGCCGACGAAAAGACTTCATTTGCCTATGTGCTTGGAGCCACATCCGAAGCGGCAAGCAGCCAGTTCATCACTTTTGTCGACCGCACGCCCCGCCGTCAGCAGGAAGATATCAAGACTGAAGTATATCACTATCTGAACAAGCCCGACGAAGAAGATGAAGACGATACTCCGGCGGACATACGCATCAATCTTCAGATAGAACCGACCGAACAGGCTAACATGAAAATCATTATGGATCCGGTGGCAGGCGACAACATCTCCGCCAAAGGAACGGGAAACCTGCGCATCAATTTTTTCAACAAAGGAGATTTTCAGATATTCGGCAGTTACAATATCGTGGAAGGTATCTATAAAATGAGTATGCAGAACGTTATTCGCAAGGATTTCGTATTGCAACCGGGCGGAACTGTCACATTCAACGGAAATCCGCGTGCTGCCAATCTGAATGTCCAGGCTGTATATACTGTCAATTCGGCTTCTCTGAACGACTTGATTGCCGATGCCTCATCATCGAAAGGAAACGTTCGTGTCAACTGTCTGCTGAACCTGACCGGCAATCTGACCTCGCCCAACCTGAGCTTTGACCTCGAACTGCCTACCGTAAACGAAGAGGATCGCGAACTGGTGCGCAGTCTGACAAGTACGGAAGAGCAAATGAACACACAAATCATCTACCTGCTGGGAGTCGGCAAATTCTATACCTACGATTATGCCAACAATACAAACCAGTCTGATGCTACCAGTTCTCTGGCGTTCAGCACCTTGTCCGGACAACTGAACAACATGCTTTCGCAGGTTATAGACAACGGCAACTGGAACGTAGGAACCAATCTCAGCACAGGAGACAAGGGCTGGAGCGATGTGGAAGCCGAAGCAATCTTGTCCGGACGACTGCTGAACAACCGGCTTATCATCAACGGAAATTTCGGATACCGGGAAAATACCATGAGAAACACGAACTTCGTAGGAGACTTTGAGGCTATCTGGCTGCTTACGAAAAACGGAGAAGTGCGCTTGAGAGGATATAACCAGACAAATGACCGTTATTTTACCAAATCGACCCTTACCACACAGGGCATCGGTCTGATGTACAAGAAAGACTTCACCAACTGGAAAGAACTTGCCGACCTCTTCCTGCGCCGCCGGCGCCTGCGCACATCGAAGCAGAAAGAAGAAGATGAAAAAAAATACGAACTGCAACAGCAGGAAGCTCTTCCTGCCGCACAAGAAAAAAGGACAAAAGAAAACAAATGATATGGAAAAAACGTATTACTTACCTGCCGAATGGCATCCGCAAAGCTATGTCCAACTGACATGGCCGCACGAGGAAACCGACTGGGCATATATGCTTGACGAAGTGGAAGCATGCTTTTACGACATCGCACGTGAAATCGCGGCACGACAGCCTCTGCTGCTCGTGGCTCCGGAGTTTCCCAAAATATTGGAAGACGCTCCGTTCCGCCACAACATAAGCTTCATATCCTGCCCTACAAACGACACATGGGCACGCGACCACGGCTTCATTTCACTGCTTGACCGGCATGCCGACCCGCTGCTGCTCGACTTCTGCTTCAACGGATGGGGCATGAAGTTTGCGGCATGCAAAGACAATCTGATAAATGCCCATCTCTTCAAGAGCGGAGTGCTGAACGGAGACTATATCAACTGCCGCAATTTTGTGCTTGAAGGAGGCTCAATCGAAAGTGACGGGAACGGAACGCTGCTTACCACCTCTACCTGCCTGCTCGCGCCTAACCGCAATGACACGATGAGCCGCGGCGAAATCGAGCAATACCTGAAGGAACGCTTCAATTTGCAGCAGGTATTATGGCTGGACTACGGCTATCTGGCAGGAGATGATACCGACAGCCACATAGACACACTGGCACGACTCTGCCCGGACAACACAATCGTCTATGTACAGTGCACGGACAAGGAAGACGAACACTACGGCGCTCTCTGCTCTATGGAAGAGCAACTGAAAACTTTCCGCACGCTGAACGGAGAACCGTACCGTCTGTTTCCGCTTCCGATGCCGGATGCCATTTATGACAAAAGCGGCGAACGCCTACCTGCCACATACGCCAATTTCCTTACCATGAACCAAGCCGTGCTTTACCCCACTTACCGGCAGCCGGACAAGGACGCTCAGGCGGCCTATATACTGGCAAAGGCATTCCCTGAACGTGAAATCGTGGGAATAGACTGCTGCGCCCTTATCAGGCAACACGGCTCGCTTCACTGTGTCACCATGCAATATCCCGAATCCATCAAAACAAACAGATAATCATGAAAAAGAATATCCGTGTAGGTATCGTCCAACAGTCGTGTTCGAACGATATCAAATCCAATCTTGAAAAGCTTCACCGAAACATTGCCGCCGTCGCACAGGCCGGGGCACAGTTAGTCGTATTGCAGGAACTGCACAACACACCCTACTTCTGCCAGACGGAAGACACGGGAATGTTCGACCTTGCCGAGCCGATACCCGGCCCTTCTACCAGATTCTACAGTGAACTGGCGGCAACCTACCGCATCGTGCTGGTAACCTCCCTTTTTGAGCGGCGTGCACCGGGGCTTTACCACAATACGGCTGTAGTGTTCGACGCAGACGGAAGCATCGCAGGGAAATACCGCAAGATGCATATTCCAGACGATCCCGCCTATTACGAAAAGTTCTACTTCACTCCCGGCGACATTGGTTTTGAGCCTATCGAGACATCACTGGGCAAACTCGGCGTGCAGGTATGCTGGGACCAGTGGTATCCCGAAGGAGCACGACTTATGGCACTGAAGGGAGCAGAACTTCTCATCTATCCGACTGCCATCGGATGGGAAAGCACCGACACGCGTGAAGAGCAGATGCGCCAGTTGGGCGCCTGGATAACCGTGCAGCGCGGCCATGCCGTGGCAAACGGACTCCCCGTAATCGCCGTAAACCGGGTGGGACACGAGCCAGACCCGTCGGGACAGACCAATGGGATACTGTTTTGGGGGAACAGCTTCGTAGCCGGCCCGCAGGGAGAACTGATTGCACAGGCAAGCAACACGGAGGAAGAAAATCTGATTGTAGAGGTAGACATGAGCCGCAGCGAGAATGTACGCCGCTGGTGGCCGTTCTTGCGCGACCGTCGCATTGATGAATTCGATGGGCTGACCAAACGCTTCATCGACTGAAAACTTCAGAAAAATCTTTTTCTCCCAAGCAGAAAAATTTTTCACCGGAGAAAAAATCTTTCCTCTGCTGTTCCAATATCCGGTTTGCATAGGCAAACCAAAACAAAAAGAATGTGCCGGACAGATTTGAACTTGTCCGGCACATTCTTTTATCGCTTCACAGCTGAAAGCTCCATCTGTTTCCGTCAGCCGCGCAACTGCTTGTCCATGGCGGCTGCGGCACGGCGTCCGTCTCCCATAGCCAAGATAACGGTCGCACCGCCACGCACGATGTCACCACCCGCATAAATCGTCGGTATGGACGACTGCATATTGTCGTTGACCGCTATCGTCCCCTTACGCCCCAATTCCAAACCGGGAATAGAGTTCGGCACAATCGGGTTTGGCGAAACGCCCACACTGACAATGGCCATATCAATGTCGATTGTCTCCACGGCCCCAGGAATGGGAACCGGGCTGCGGCGTCCGGAAGCATCCGGCTCACCCAGCTCCATCTTCTGCAATACGACCTGTTTCACCCGTCCTTGCTCGTCGGCGATATATTCTATCGGATTATGCAAAGTCAAAAACTCCACGCCCTCTTCTTTCGCATGCTTTACCTCCTCGATACGGGCAGGCATCTCGGCTTCCGAACGACGGTAGATAATCATCGCCCGTTCAGCTCCCAGGCGGCGCGCGGTACGTACAGAGTCCATCGCCGTGTTTCCACCGCCGATAACAGCCACCCGCTTGCCGAAAGTGACAGGCGTATCCGAATCTTCGCTCGCGGCATCCATCAGATTGACCCGCGTCAAATACTCGTTAGACGACATGATGTTGATGGAATTCTCGCCCGGAATGTTCATAAAGTTCGGCAGCCCGGCACCCGACGCTACGAAAATGCCTTTATAGCCGTCTTTCTCCAAATCCTCCACACTGATGGTCTTGCCCACAATACAGTCTTTCACAAACTCAACGCCCATCTTTGAAAGGTTCTCAATCTCTACATCCACAATCCGGTTCGGCAGACGAAACTCCGGAATACCGTATTTCAATACTCCGCCTATTTCATGCAAGGCTTCAAACACCGTAACATCGTATCCCCGCTTGGCCATATCGCCGGCAAACGACAGTCCTGCCGGACCCGAACCCACTACCGCCACTTTAATGCCGTTCTTTTCAGCGATTTCAGGAACTGAAATCTGCCCGCTTTCACGCTCATAGTCGGCGGCAAAACGCTCCAGATACCCGATGGCCACCGCTTCATGCCCCATCTTCAGATGAATGCACTGCGATTCGCACTGCTTTTCCTGCGGACAGACGCGTCCGCACACGGCGGGCAGCGCGCTGGTCTGCTTCAGCACACGGGCGGCCTGAAGGATTTCCCCTCTTTCTATATTCTTGATAAATCCCGGGATATTGATGCCGACCGGACATCCTTGCATACAAGAAGGATTCGCACAGTCCAGACAACGCTTGGCTTCCGTTATGGCCTGCTCCTCATTCAGTCCCAGATTCACCTCTTCCTTACGGCTGTGCGAGCGATATTCCGGGTCAAGCTCGTTCATCTTCACCCGCGGAATGGCAGTCCGCTCTTTTGGTTTCATGGATTTGCGCAAGGCTTCACGCCACGGAGCGTTGCGGTCGTTTTCATCCGCCACCGCCTTGCAGGTTTCAGGATGCTCGTCCAACTTATGAATCTCTTCCCTTTCAATATCCTTAAACGCTCCCATTCGTTTCAGCATCTCATCAAAATCCACCTGATGCCCGTCAAATTCCGGCCCGTCTACACAGACAAAACGGGTTTTTCCCCCCACCGTAATACGACAGGCACCGCACATACCCGTTCCGTCCACCATGATGGTATTCAGCGAAACATCGGTAGGAATGTTATATTTCTTGGTCAACAGACAAACGAACTTCATCATAACAGCCGGCCCGATAGCAAAACATTTGTCTACCTTCTCGCGCTTAATGACTTCTTCCACCCCCTGCGTAACCAGTCCCTTCTGTCCATACGATCCGTCGTCGGTCATGATAATCACTTCATCCGAGCTTTCCCTCATCTCTTTCTCGAGAATAATCAAATCTTTGGTACGCCCGGCAAGTACAGTTATCACGCGGTTTCCCGCAGCTTTCAAAGCTTGCACGATAGGCAGCATCGGAGCAACTCCCACTCCACCCCCGGCACAAACCACCGTTCCAAAGTTCTCAATATGGGTAGCCTTACCCAAAGGGCCCACCACATCAGTAATATAATCACCTTCATTCAGCTCGCACAGGCGCGTTGACGAAAGTCCCACCTCCTGTACCACCAGAGTTATTGTCCCTTTTGCCGGATCAGCCGCGGCGATTGTCAAAGGCATACGCTCGCCTTTTTCGCCTACACGCACAATAACGAAGTGACCAGCCTTGCGAGATTTGGCTATCAAAGGAGCTTCAATGACTAATTTGAAGACCTTTTCTGAAAAATGTTCTTTTGAAAGAATCTTATTCATTTTTTCTATTCTAAGTTAGTTATTGTCTTTTTATGTTTCTCATGGAATGATTTTGCGCAAAGTTAGCACAAAATATAACATACAGAAGCCTTTTGCTCCGGATTAACACGGATTTATTACAGACAAAAGAAACAGGCCGCGGGACTAAAGCACCTGTTCAAACAGAAGCAATCCCATCACACACCTTCTATGTTGGAACAAATTGATTAATTATCAAAACATTACGCAACAGCAAAGAAAATAAATCATCTGTTTCGGCGTTTTTTGTCTGCAAAAAACGCCTATGTTATAAAATTAAAGATTATCTTTGCCGCAATACAATCAAAAACCATCTATGGACAACAAATTGAAAGAAATAAGCCTCCTCATCCGAGAAGGGGATTTGCCGAACGCCATAGAGCAGCTGAACAAAGTGTTTGCTTCGCCCTTGGGCCCAGATACAGCGGAAGCCTATTACCTGATGGGGAATATATGCCGGAAACAAGGTGACTGGCAAGGCGCGCTGAACAATTATCAGGAAGCCATCGCCCTTGATGCAGAAAGTCCGGCAGCAGAAGCAAGGAAGATGATTCTGGATATTCTGGAATTTTATAATAAAGATATGTTTAACCAATAACTAATATAAAGATACGTAATAATATGGCTAAGATGAAAGGTGTGGTGGTAGTGAACACAGAGCGGTGCAAAGGCTGCAACTTATGCGTAGTGGCTTGCCCGCTTCACGTATTGTCACTCACCCCAAAAGTAAACCAAAAAGGATATAATTATGTACAACAGGTGGTGGAAGATACATGCAACGGATGTTCTTCATGCGCAATCGTATGTCCGGACGCCTGCCTTACTGTGTACAGAGCTAAATGTGAAGAGTAACTACATCCGTTAAAACAAAAAAATCAAAACTCAATATGGCAGAAGAAGTCGTTCTTATGAAAGGAAACGAAGCTATCGCCCATGCAGCTATCCGCATTGGTGTGGACGGATACTTCGGTTATCCTATTACTCCCCAATCAGAAGTATTGGAAACGCTTGCCGAACAAAAGCCGTGGGAAACAACCGGCATGGTTGTTCTTCAGGCTGAAAGTGAATTGGCAGCTATCAACATGGTATACGGAGGGGCCGGAAGTGGAAAGATGGTCATGACATCCTCCTCCAGTCCCGGTGTCAGCCTGAAGCAAGAAGGCATTTCCTACATTGCCGGTGCTGAACTGCCGTGCCTTATCGTAAACGTAATGCGCGGAGGCCCCGGACTGGGCACCATCCAGCCCAGTCAGGCCGATTATTTCCAGACTACCAAAGGAGGCGGACACGGAGACTATCATCTGATAGCCCTTGCTCCGGCATCTGTTCAAGAAATGGCAGACTTCGTAGAGTTGGGATTTCGGTTGGCTTTCAAATATCGCAACCCTGCCATCATTCTTGCCGACGGTGTCATTGGCCAGATGATGGAAAAGGTTGTATTGCCAGCTCCGCGTCCACGCCGCACAGACGAAGAAGTCATCGCCCAATGCCCGTGGGCTACCACCGGACGTAAGGGACGCAAACCCAATGTCATAACTTCATTGGAACTTGACCCCGCCATCATGGAGCAGCGCAATATCCACCTGCAAAAGAAATACGCCGAAATTGAGGCCAATGAAGTACGCTACGAAGAAATCAACTGCGATGACGCCGAATATCTCATTGTTGCATTCGGATCATGTGCCCGCATCGCGCAGAAGTCCATGGAACATGCTCGCGAAGAAGGTATCAAAGTAGGACTCTTCCGTCCTATAACTTTATGGCCTTTCCCGACCAAAGCTTTGCGTGAACGAGCATCACACATCAAAGGCATCCTGACGGTAGAGTTGAACAGCGGACAGATGGTAGAGGATGTTCGTCTTGCCGTTGAATGCCGCATTCCGGTGGAACACTTCGGACGTTTAGGAGGTATCGTACCCGACCCGGATGAGGTCATCGAGGCCATCAAAGAAAAACTCATAAAATAAATCATTATGAACACTGATAAGATAAGAAATATACTCAACATCTTGTTCATGATTGGAGCGGTGGTATCCGTCATTCTCTATTTCTCAATCGGAGAAGATAAGACCATATTCTTTTATGTCTGTGGTGCTTCCCTTTTCCTGAAGATGATGGAATATGTTTTCCGTTTCCTTATACGTTAATTATAGAAAGACCATTATGACAAAAGAAGATATTATAAAGCCTGAGAATCTGGTATACCAGAAACCTCACCTGCTCAACGACAACCCCATGCATTACTGTCCCGGATGCAGCCACGGTGTAGTGCACAAGTTGATAGCGGAAGTCATCGAAGAGATGGGCATGACAGAAAAGGCAATAGGTGTCAGTCCGGTAGGATGTGCCGTATTCATGTATAATTATCTGGACATAGACTGTCAGGAAGCCGCACACGGACGAGCTCCCGCACTTGCATCAGCCATCAAACGCCTATGGCCAGACCGCTTGGTATTCACTTATCAGGGCGATGGAGACCTGGCATGTATCGGAACCGCTGAAACAATCCATGCATTAAATCGAGGTGAAAACATCACCATCATCTTTATAAACAATGCTATTTATGGCATGACAGGCGGACAAATGGCTCCCACTACACTGTTAGGAATGAAAACAGCTACCTGTCCTTACGGACGTATTCCAGAAATACACGGATATCCGCTCAAAATGACAGAGATTGCTGCGACACTGCAAGGCACCTGCTACGTGACACGACAGTCCGTACACACTGTAGCCGCCATCCGGAAGGCAAAGAAAGCCATCCGCAAAGCATTTGAAAACTCGATGCAAGGGAAAGGCTCCAATCTGGTGGAAATCGTATCAACCTGTAATTCCGGATGGAAAATGACTCCCGACGCTGCGAACAAATGGATGGTAGAGAATATGTTCCCATTCTATCCGTTGGGCGACCTGAAAGATACAAGCGAACCTAAACAAGAATAAGATAAAAACCTATTATACAAATGAAACAAGAAATAATCATCGCAGGTTTCGGCGGGCAAGGAGTACTTTCTATGGGGAAGATTCTTGCATATTCCGGACTTATGGAAGGGAAAGAGGTTACCTGGATGCCCGCTTACGGCCCTGAACAGCGCGGTGGAACGGCCAATGTCACCGTCATCGTCAGTGACGAACGCATATCATCACCTATTCTAAGCAAATATGATGTAGCCATCATTCTCAACCAACCGTCTCTTGCAAAATTTGAAAACAAGGTAAAGCCTGGAGGCATACTTATCTACGACGGATATGGCATCATCAACCCGCCGACACGCAAGGATATCCAGATTTATCGCATAGACGCAATGGATGAAGCCAACGAACGAAAAATGGCCAAGGCATTCAATATGATTGTTTTGGGAGGCTTGCTGAAGATTTGTCCGGCAGTTTCTATCGAAAGTGTAGTCAAAGCTTTGAAGAAAACATTGCCCGAACGCCACCATCATCTCATCCCGATGAATGAAGAGGCCATCAAAATCGGCATGGACATCATCAAAGCAGTTTAAGAGACAGAAAGGAAACGGCAAAGTACTGCTGTCTGCTACAGATATCAAATGCTCCGCTACAATTCGTGACTTTTTCACGTTCTGTAACGGAGCATTTTTGTACTTACAACTAAAAATAGTATCTTTGCCACATTATGAAAAAGATACTTTCAGTTGCGGCTGCTCTCCTGTTTTGCGGAAGCATGTACGCTCAAAATAACATGCTCAACGAATTTGACCAGTTCGGGAACGCAGCTTCCGGAATGGGAAACAACCGATATGACCGTAACGGAAACCCTATCGACACGACTGCTGTCATTGATGCCAATACGATTCCCATAGGACTGAAGTCATGGAAAATAGACAACCGACTTGGAACTGTCACTGAGATACCGGTAGACACCCTGCAACACGGATTCCAAAATACGAACGATACAGGCGGACCTACCGGACACTATACTTATTTAGGTAATCTGGGAGCGCCACGCATCTCACATGTATTCTTCGAAAGAAAGGAAACAAGCCAGTTCTTCTTTACAGACCCTTACGATTTCACTGTACGCAAGCCTGAAGACATCATTTATACCAACACAAAATCTCCTTTTACAAACCTGACATACTACAAGCAAGGTAACGGCCGATACGGAGAAGAGCGTTTCAAGGCTCATTTTGCAGTCAATGCAAACAAACGGTTAGGCTTCGGATTCGACATCGACTATACATACGGACGAGGAAAATACTCCAACCAGTCGACAGCCTTATTCAACGGCAATCTTTTCGCCTATTATCAGGGCGACAACTACGACATGCACTTCAGTTTTATCAATGAAAACCTGAAGGTGGCCGAGAACGGAGGTCTGACAGACGACCGATATATCACCAATCCATTAGAGATGGCCGGAGGAAGGCGGACTTATAACACCTACGACATGCCGGTCAACCTGTCGGATATCTGGAACAACAACACGGGGTATCATGCTTTTCTGACCCACCGCTATAATCTGGGATTTTACCGTGATGTGACTGAAGAAAGCGATACTATAACGAAAACAGTATTTGTTCCGGTCACGAGCTTCATACACACGCTGAATCTGGACATCAACCGACGAAAATACGTATCTTACGATACCCAACAAAACCAAGAATATTTCGAACATAATTATTTGGGAAATGACTCTACAGACATTACCAAGCATTTCTCCATAAAAAACACAGTAGGAATTTCTTTACGTGAAGGGTTCAACGAGTGGGCGAAAGCGGGGCTGACGGCCTTTATGAGCTTTGAACACCGCCGTTTTACACTGACTGACACTCTCGACGGAACAGCGGGAAGACGCATTCCTACCGACCACAAGGAAAATATACTGTCGGTGGGTGGACAGCTTATCAAGGAGCAAGGAAAGACTTTCCACTATAATGTGTTGGGCGAAATAGCTCTTGCCGGAGAAGATGCCGGACAATTCAGCATTGAAGGACGAGGAGACCTGAACTTCCGCCTCTTCAATGACACTGTCCGGCTGGAGGCAAATGCCTACATCAAGAATCTGAACCCGACATTCTATTACCGACATTTCCACTCCAAGCACTATTGGTGGGACAACAACGACCTGTCGAAAATCATGCGTACACGCATCGAGGGGCAATTAAGCATTGACCGATGGCGGACAAAGCTTAAAGCAGGTGTGGAAAACATCACGAACTACACTTATCTGGATAATGCATCGAAGAAGTATACAGAAACGGCAAACGACGCGACATCCGTATATTATAAAAACGATGTGGCCGTCAAGCAGCATTCCGGAAGCATTCAGGTGTTCAGCGCATCACTGCGTCAGGATTTCAAGCTCGGCATCCTGCATCTGGACAACGAGGTGACTTATCAGACATCAAGCAACCAGAGTATACTTCCCCTGCCCGAACTGGTGCTGTATCACAATCTCTACATCAAGTTTGCCTTGGCCAAAAAGGTGCTGAATATCGAAATGGGAGCAGATATCCGGTATTTCACGGAATATTACGCGCCCGACTACGCCCCTGCCATCGGGCAATTCTATCTGCAAAATGCTGATACAAGATATAAACTGGGAGGATATCCGTTAGTGAACGGATACATCAACCTGCATCTGAAGCGCACACGCATTTTTGTGCAGATGTACAATCTGGTGCAAGGCACGAAAGGAAACAGCTACTTCTTAGCTCCGCATTATCCGTTAAATCCGCGCATCCTGAAAATCGGCATATCGTGGAACTTCTTTGACTGACAAACTTATGAAAAAGCGCATCATCCGTTACACGTGCATCGTTATGGCAACCATAGTCGCCGTCATTCTGCTCAACACACGGCAGAATCCGCCCGAACCGTCCTTTACACCGAGAGACTATCCGCAGATAGCCGAATCAGGCATACTGAGAGCCGTGACAGAATACAATGCAATCAGCTACCATGTAGACGAAGATACTATCCAGGGATTTGACTATGAACTGCTGAACGCCTTTGCCAAGGCCAAAGGACTGAAGCTTGAGCTGATGCCTGAAATGAGTTTCAACAAGCGGTTGCAGGGCATACAGGAAGGACGGTATGACATACTGGGAGCTGAAACCGCCGTAACGACCGCTTTCAAAGACTCGCTGCTCTTTACCCGCACGATACTGCTGAGCAAGCAGGTTTTAGTGCAACGCAAACCTGATGCAGACAGCCTTTATATCCGCAACCAACTTGAATTGGCTCAGAAAACCCTGCATGTCATCAAAGATTCTCCGGCACTGGTGCGCATCCATAATCTGATAAGCGAGATTGCCGACACCATCTATACGGAGGAAGTGGAACTATATGGAGAAGAACAGCTGATGGCAATGGTGGCAGGAAAAGACATTGATTATGCCGTATGTGACGAAAACATTGCCCGGGCCACCATAGACGACTATCCCAATCTGGATATCAATACGGATATCGGATTTACCCAACTATATGCATGGGGAGTAAGCAAGCATTCACCCATATTGTGCGACAGTCTGAACCGTTGGTTGGAAGCCTTTACAGAAAGCAAGGAATATCACGAACTATATAAAAAATACTTCAAATGACATTAGATAAAGTAAAGTGGGGATTTATCGGCTGCGGAGAAGTGACCGAGAAAAAGAGCGGACCGGCTTTCAATATGGTAAAAGACTCGAAGGTAGTGGCCGTGATGAGCCGAGACGAAGAGAAAGTAAAATCGTATGCCATGCGCCACAACATTCCGCGGTGGTATACCGACGCACAGGAGCTGATAGGCGACGAAGATGTGAATGCAATCTACATCGCCACCCCTCCCTCCTCACACGCCACCTTTGCCATCATGGCCATGAAGGCGGGAAAACCGGTCTACATCGAGAAGCCGATGGCAGCCAGCTACGAAGACTGTGCACGTATCAACCGCATCTCAAGAGAAACAGGAGTACCCTGCTTCGTGGCTTACTACCGCCGTTATCTGCCTTACTTCCAGAAAGTGCGCCAGTTGGTTGAGGAAGGAGAAATCGGAAACGTAATCAACATACAGATCCGGTTTGCCCAACCGCCGCGCGATCTGGACTATAACAGCACAAATCTGCCGTGGCGCGTACAGCCCGACATTGCCGGAGGCGGATATTTCTATGATCTCGCCCCCCACCAATTAGACCTGCTGCAAGATATGTTCGGATGTATTCTTGAAGCTGAAGGATATAAAAGCAACCGTGGAGGGCTTTACGAGGCAGAAGACACCATCAGCGCGTGCTTCAAGTTCGAATCGGGACTGCCCGGTTCGGGTTCATGGTGTTTCGTGGCCCACGAATCGGCCAAGGAAGACCGCATCGAAATTATCGGAGACAAAGGAATGATTTGTTTCTCCGTCTTCACTTACGAACCTATCGCCCTGCATACCGAACGCGGACGAGAAGAAATCCTGCCTCCCAATCCGCCCCACGTACAGCTCCCGCTAATCAAGACTGTGGTAGAGCACCTGCAAGGTAAGGCCGTATGCACATGCGACGGTGTCAGTGCTACTCCCACCAACTGGGTGATGGACAAAATACTGAACAAACTATAAGCCTCTTTTTCCCGCCAGACTTATAATCACACAGCGTCAAGCGGAAAGCAAAAAGTTTCATGCCGGCAAAGACTTTGTTTCAAAAGTGTAAACAAAATTTTTGCCGGCATGAAACTTTTTCGGCATCAAGAGCAAGATTTACCGCCTTGTCCAGATGGCGTTCACCTTACGCCGCACAATCCATATATTCAACACGGAAACGAGCAGAAACAATACACCGCCTGCCAGCAAGGCGGGCAACAACGTTTCTCCGCCCGACACATCCGGAAATATGCGCCCGATAAAATCAAGATACTGCGAGCGCACCAACATGACTGTCAGCATCCCTAAGCCCAATACCGCAAGATTCAAACCTACCGCCAGCACTTGATACGGACGAGCCACACGGGCGGGACTGTAGCCGATGAGCAGAAGATTTTCAAGCTTGGCCGTATTCTTCTGCAACAACAGATAAATGCTGAGCATCAGGATATAGAATGAAAGAACGCTTATCAGCAGACCGACGGAAAGGACGATGCCCACAATGATTTTCAAGAACCATGCCGTTTTTCCGGCATCAAGCTTGTCTCCCTCCGTTTCATAGCCGTTTTCCTTAAAATACTTCGCGATGCGGTCGTCAGCCGGATTATCCACTTCCACAATCAGACGCGAAGGGAGCGTCTCTTTGCCGTCGCCATACATGCGGTTGGCCCAAAGCATGAAATCCTCAGGCACAAGAATTGTATTCAGCCGGTCGGAAAAACCCACGATACGCCCTTTCATCGCTTTTGTCTGCCCCCGCCCGCTCATACGGATATCAAGCCTCATCATTCCCATCACCCCTTCGGAAATCTGCGGAAGATTGCGGCTTTGGGCGAAACCAAAGTTGTAAAGGTTCAGATAGTTGCGGGGAATGATGATGGGAATCTCTTCCTGTCCCTCGCGAAACATCCATTCGTCAAGCTTTATATCCACAAAACGGTCGGGGACAGACTCGAAAAACATAGCAGTAGAAAGCTGCATCCCCTGTATGCCCATTCCGGCATAAACCTTGAAGCGTGCCGGAGAAAACTCCCCTACGCTTTTCGTGAAGGGCTGCTCCTGCAAACGGACTATATCAGACTCTGTAAAAGTATTGCTTCTCCCGATAACCGTACCCAGTGTACTGACCCGCTTGCTGATTATCAGATAATCCTTTTTCATGAAGCTGTCTCCCTGCGTAAAGACAGGCACTATATCTTTGTAGAACTGCACGCTGAGCAGCACAATGACCATTCCGAAAAGATTGGCCAAAAAGAATCCTGTCAGTTGCGACAGGCTGATATGTTGTCTTAATAGTTTCCAAAGCATAAAATCATCCGGTTTTAAGTTGTTACAAAGCAAATATCCGGTCGTAGTCCAACGGAAGATGCTTGCCAATAGAGGTCACAACAACCCCCGCCCCCTGCTTCCGGGCCTCTTCGGTCAGGATGCGGCTCATGACATGTCCGTTTCCATCGTCAAGATGGCTTATCGGCTCATCCAGAAAGATAAAGTCAAAAGGCTGGCACAACGCACGCACAAAAGCCACACGCTGCTGCTGACCGAAAGACATGCGCCGTATTTCCTGATTCCGCTGCCCGTCAATGTCCAGTTCTTCAAACCACCGCCGGATTTGTTTCCTGTCGGCATAACCGGTCAGCGAATTCTTCAGCTGCACATTCTCCCATGCGGTCAACTCGCCAAAAAGGCGCAACTCCTGAAACAGCATGCTTAACGAGCGTTTCCTTATATCCACCCAACGGGAAACCGTATAACGGCGGATGTTTTCCCCATCAAAACCGATTATCCCCTGATAATCCTGCCGGTATCCATACACAAAGCTACACAGAGAAGACTTCCCCGTGCCCGATGCCGCCTCAACCAGATAAGTCTGTCCGCGCCGGAAAGCCACCTGCTTGTGCCAAATGTCTGACACGACGCTGTCTCTTCCGGCAAATACCTCCGGCAATGTCTGCTGCAACTCTATCGTATTCACTGTCCTGTCCTTTTTTAAAGTCCTATGGCCTGCAACAACTGCTGCAGGATATTGGTGCGACGGTCTTTCATTACCATTTCGACAGTGAAGTTTTTCCCGTCAGCCGACTCCACTGTCAGATAATCCATGCCTTTCATTACTTGTGAAAGATTTGCGGCAGCAAAGAAACGCTTTCCTGCAACCTTGTTTCCCCACTCCGCATCACGAAGCGACCATCCCAAGACCTTCTTGTCTATCAGTTCTTCGCTGTTCGTAATATAAAAATGTTCGTCCTTCACTCCGAACCAAAAGGCGGCAGGCCCTCTCCCCATATTCAAGACAGAAGCATCGGCCGCACGAAATTCATAAGCATCCTCACCCTTATCAACCAATTTCATCTGTCCGCCGGTCAGAGCGAGCAGAGGTTTCAAAGATTCGAACGTATGAAGAAAATTGCGGTTCCTGACATCAGCATACGCAATAAAGGCATCGCTGCGCAAAGGATCGGGCATGGCCAGAACCACATCCCCGCAAACGGCACCGAAAATGGCATCAAAATCTATCGGAACCATGGATGTTTCAAACTGTCGGCGCAATGTCGGGTTTTCATTGAGCAGGGCAAACACTTTTCCCCCATCGGCATTCACTGTCATCCACAGACCGGTAGAAGAAGAGAACTTGTCCAAATAAGTGCCTTTTACGGGAGAACCGGCTTCAAGCTGCTTATCAACCAATGCGCTCACGACCTTATCCGTCACCAAAGTCTGTATGTCCATCACTGCCTTGCCGTTTTCAAGACTGAGGAAGGAAATGGCCTTCACATGTTCCGGACGCAGTTCAGCAGACATACCCATCGTCAAAGCCGTAAGATAACTGCTCGGGAGCAATTCCAATGAAGCTACAGAAACCATATCGCCCGCCGCTTCCGCCATCTTCCGATAGTCTGATGTAGCCGTAAAACCTTCACCTTCCTTCTGGCGCAACAGCATGGCAGCCTGGCGCTGCAAGTCTTCCGGACTGTTTTTCTGCAAAGGTTTCATGACCAACAGCGCAACATCCGAACAGGCGACCAAAACCTGTCCCATTACTGTCCATTCACACCCGCCGCTTTCCTGCGTCGGATTGCACAGCTGCTGTCTGCTAAAAGTCTCAAGCAAATCATCAAGCTTCCCCTTGTCGGCAATACGCACCAGTATACCCGCTGCCACCGACCGTTCGCTGATGAAGAAATAGACTTTATCCCTCAAGTCCAGACCGGTTTCCAAAGGGTTCTCCACAATACGGCCCATCAACTTTTCCGAACCGTCTAACCCGCTTCCCAACATGGTCTTCAGATTATCCGCCAACGCCCTGCCGTCTTCCGCATTCAACCCCGCCTTCTGCGAAACATTCCAGACATCAACGGCTGATACCCATGCGGCATCCTCCGGCAAGGCCAGTACGTAACGACTGCTGTCAGTGCATGAAACCAGACAGACCATCAGGGCTGCCATCCATACGATTACTTTATTCATTCTATTTCTGATTATACAAGTTCATGATATGAACCGCCACCAGTGCCGCTGTCTCAGTACGCAACCGCGACCGGCCCAGACTTACAGACCGGAAACCCGCAGCCTCCGCCTTTTCCACCTCCTCGCGGCTGAAATCTCCCTCGGGCCCGATCAACACCACTACATCTTCACCGGGTACTATCACATCCTTCAGCAACGGTTTGTCTCCTTCATAACAATGAGCGATAAATTTCTGTCCGCCAAAACTGCGCTGCAAAAACCGGGCGAAGTCTGTCATTTCATTCACCACAGGCTTGCGCGCCTTCAGTGACTGCTTGACAGCCGACACGACTATCTTGTCAACACGTTCCGTCTTTATCACCTTCCGCTCAGAGAAACGGCAGTTCAGAAAACTTAACTCATCGAATCCTATTTCGGTGGCCTTTTCAGCCAACCACTCGATGCGATCCATGTTCTTGGTAGGAGCCATCGCCAGATGAAGATGCCCGTTCCAAAAGGGCTCCTGACCTATGGTTTCGGTCACCTTCACCTGACAGCGCTTGCCTGTAGCGGCCGTAATCACCGCTTTATAGAAATAACCTTTCCCGTCGGTCAGCATTATCTCGTCGCCTATATTCAAGCGCAACACCCGCAGACAATGGCCTGCTTCTTCTTCGGGCAGCTCATTGCTGACCGTAATGTCGGGAGTATAAAATACATGCATATAGTCTATTGTTTTACCTCTGCACAAAGGTAGAACTTTTTACGGGAAAACCCGTCAGTTCAGTCCGTTCATTTTCTTGGCAAGGTCTATCCATTGCTTCAGCACATTCGTATCCTTGTCTTTCATGGCCAGTACCAGACGAGAGCGGTCATAGTCATCGCCATACATCATCACATAATCAAATGCATCTGCCACCGCCGTCGCAACGGCAGCACTATTGGGAGAAAGTCCAGACATCAAAGCGGCATACGAACGGATATTCATTGCACCAAAAACCTGTTTGCCCTCCGCTTCTTCTGCCCATGCGGCATCCGCCAATGTTTTCTCAGGTTCTTCCTCCCGGCCGTTCGTGAGATAAAAGACATTGTCCTCTATACCAAAACGGATATGCTGCTTGTCAAAAAGAAATTTGAAGGCATCCAAATCTGACAAGAAATCGTCATTGTTCACCTCGGCATAGAAACTGAACAGCGGCTCGCCCTGCTCTTCCCACATGCCGAAAGCTATTTCGCCGTCGATGGCCGACATTATCTTTCCGGCATCCACCGGCATCCCTGCCTGCTGGAGCTGCGGACCGACAACGGGATTATTCAAAAGATACGTATACAGCTCCTTTCCGTTCATATTCAGCCCCAGCCACACCATCGCATCGGCAGGAAACTTGCCGAAGAACTTGTCTGTCACCTTTCCGCCGTATACTTTCTTCTGGTCTTCCGCCATATTCCTTACGGCATCAGTCAGATAAAGCGCCTCTATGTCCATCACCAGCTCACCTTTTTCAAAGCAAAGGGAGACCAGATTCTTGATATCTTTCAGTTCGACACCTTGAGGCAGGCTCATCGCACCCACCATCTTATACTCCTGAGGCATTATGTCCAAAGAAGTCACAATAGCAATCTCGCCTTCGGCAGCCTCCAGTTTCCTAAATTCCCCGGTGGCGGCATAAGACGCTCCTTTCCCGCTTATCCAACCAAAGACTTTCTGCTTCAACGCTTCGGCCGTTCCGGCAGTAGTCCCTGCAAACAACAGAACCGACTCGTTGTATATCATCACCGACTTCTCGCCTGGCATCATGTAACGGCATCCGTCCGCCTCCTCCAGCGTTTCATCCATTGCATCCATCAAAGCATCCAACTTATCTTTATCAGACACAGAAAACAGAAAGGCAGCTTCCTTTGCCTCCGGCATCGCAAACATATAAGCTTTCTTACGGAAATCGACACCGCTTTCCAAAGGGTCGGCCATTATCCGGTCTATCACGGCAGTTTGCCTGGCATCCATTCCGTCTTTCACGGCCTTACCCACTTCCGATTTCAGCTTATCATAGTCCGCTTCCGACAATTCACAATTTTCGACCAACTGCTCCAAATCGAACGAGGCAACCAGTGACACATCAGCCGGGATAACATTCACATAGTCCTTTTCTCCCGAACATGCCGCAAAAACGAGCATCATAACCACTCCGATGACACTCAAAACTTTTGTTTTCATAGTCTATACATTTATATTATATATGATTTCAATCCGGACTATCAGACCCGTTCTTTTCTCTGCGCCTGATTTCATCACGCAGTTGGGAAGCTCTTTCATAATCTTCACGGCTGACGGCATCTTCCAAAGCATATTTCAGCATGTCCGTATCAGCCGAATTGATGGTAAACTCGCACGACCCGTCAGAAAGAAAAGCACGCAACTTTTCGCGCTCCAATATATGCTCGTAAATATAAATGGGAAACTTGCTGCGCAATGAAAGCGAAATGGCATCCGTGGTACGGGCATCCACCTTAAACTCCGTATTGTCGGAACGGACAATGTAAAGATACGAATAATAGATCCCTTCCTTCACATCATAAATCACAGCCTTACTGATATACATCCCCTCCTGACTCAGGATATCCAATATCAAATCGTGAGTAAAAGGACGCGGCATCCGGTAAGGCAATTCCACAATACGAATGGCCTGAGCCTCCCAAGTCCCGATAATCAAAGCCAACTGGCGGTGTTTTCCCCCTACCTCTTCCAATACGATGGCGTACGAATCAGACGGCTTCAATACCGTAGACATCTCAACATATCTCAACTCGATTTCTTTCATCTCTATCACCCGTTATTTTGAACCACATGTTTATATTTAAATGCAAAAGCAAAGACAATCGCCACTATCAAAGCGTAAGCCGCAAAGACAAACCAAGCACTGCTCCACCCTTCAATCTGCGAAGAAGAACTGCTGAAATCCACAAAATAATTCACTACCGCCTGCGCGCTCAAGGTTCCGACCGTGGCTCCGATGCCGTTCGTCATAATAATGAACAGTCCCTGCGCACTTGAACGGACGGACAAATCGGTCTCTTTGTCGACAAACAGCGAGCCGGAGACATTGAAAAAATCGAAAGCCACCCCATAGACAAGCATAGAGAGTATGAACATCCACACTCCATCTCCCGGGTTACCCAAGCCGAACAGCCCGAAACGCAGCACCCAAGCGCCCATCGCAATCAGCATGACACGCTTTATACCGAAACGGCTCAAGAAATAAGGAATCAGAAGAATGCAGCAAGTCTCGCTAATCTGCGACAAAGATATCAGAAGGTTGGCATGCTGCACGCCAAACGTATCGGCATAGGCAGGCACCGCACTGAAACTGGTTATAAAGGGATTGGCAAACCCGTTCGTTATCTGGAGCGACACGCCCAAGAGCATGGAAAAGATAAAGAATACAGCCATCTTCCTGTCCTTGAACAAGAGGAAAGCCCGCAAGCCCAAAGCATCTACCAACGACTTGCGCCCCTGCCCACCGCGGCTAACCGGACACTCCGGCAACGTATGGGCATAGACAGAGAGTACGATGCCCCAAGCCGCACAAGCAAAAAACTGCATATAGTTTGCCTGAAAGCCCAACAAATCCACCAACCACATAGAGCAAATGAATCCGATGGTGCCAAACGTCCGGATGGGGGGAAAGGCTTTAATGGTATCCAGCCCTGCCTTGTCAAGAGCTGTATAGGCTACAGAATTGGAAAGGGCAAGTGTAGGCATATAAAAAGCCACACTCATCGAATAAAAAGCAAACAATACGGTCAGCGAAACATCGTCGCCCGCAGTCATTCCGTAATATCCGGCACCGCCCATAAACAAGGCTGCCAACAGATGACTTACTCCCAACAACCGCTGAGCCGGTATCCAACGGTCGGCTATGATTCCCAAAACAGCGGGCATAAACAATGAAACAATCCCCTGCATGGCATAAAACAGCCCTATATAATTTCCCAAACCAATGCGGGCCAAGTAAGTGCCCATCGAAGTAAGATAAGCTCCCCACACCGCAAACTGTAGGAAGTTCATTACAATCAAACGTATTTTAATGTTCATACCTTATTTGTTCAAAGCAAAATCCAAACAAATATACGAAGAACCCTCGAATATCAGAAAACAATTTGAGGAAATAAAACAAATGAAATGAGACTAAACTATCATCCGAATGCCTTATGGCAAAAAGGAAGGACATTCCCCAGTGGCTTGCATCGGATTTGCATCGGAAAGAAAACAAAAACCTTTCAAAAGACTGTTTCCGCATTAATGCAGGCGCCTCCTTGATTCTTATTAGTCGGGGTAGCGGGATTCGAACCCACGACCCCCTGCTCCCAAAGCAGGTGCGCTAACCGGACTGCGCTACACCCCGAATGCTTTTCCCTAAAAGCGATGCAAAAGTAGAACTTTTCTATGAATTACGCAAGAGATTGAAGGATATTTTTCAACTCTTCCCGCCAATCCACCCCATTCACAGGGCAAAAAGCGTGCATACCAAACCTGCGTCCGACTTCTATATTACCGGGGCCGTCGTCTACAAACAAGGTCTCTGAAGGAACAAGAGCAGCATCTGCCATCATGAAACGGAATATACGCTCGTCCGGCTTTGTGCATCCTACCTTATAAGAAAGATACAACTTGTCGAAATAGGCATCCAACGGCTTCCCTTCCGGAGAGAAACAATCACTGCACGCCCAACCTGCCACATAGGGATTGGTATTGCTCAACAGATAAAGCCTGTAATGTTTGCGCAGCTCCTCCAAACAAGCCAGTATGTCCGGATTTACACCGACAATAAAGCCCAGCCACGCCCGCCGGGTTTCTTCATATCCCACCGTCCGTCCGCATAGCTTGCCCAATTCATATTGAAAGGCATCCGTATCAAGCTTACCTTCCTCCAGTTCCTGAAATATACCCGTCTGATGATACTTGTCCAAACGTACATCTGCATCAGCCAACCCCAAACGAGCAAAGGCTTCGACCGCCTTATCACGGCTGATAGGAGCGATTACTCCTCCAAAATCAAAAACGATATTCTTGATCATAATTCTTTCTCACTTATTTCCGTAACATCAATGAGCGGAACGGGGCCGGATAAGGAACCTCAAACTTCATGGGTTCTCCTGTCACCGGATGATAAAAACAGAGCTTGAAGGCATGAAGAGCCAAGCGTCCCAACGGATCCACCTCGCATCCGTAGCGCATGTCACCAACCACCGGATGTCCCAACACCTGCATGTGTACACGGATCTGGTTCTTGCGCCCGGTCTCCAACTGAAGTTCGATCATTGAAAAGCCGTTTGCCCGCTTTATCGTGCGATAATGCGTTACGGACAACTTACCCCCATTGTCGTAGTCAGAGGAACTAACATACAGTTTGCGGTCGGTCAGCCACGACTGCACCGTACCTCCGTCTTTTTCCATCTCGCCCATCACGATGGCCACATAGCGGCGGTCGAACACGATGTCGTGCCAATTGTCACGCAGGTTATGCTGAGTCTTCTCGTCTTTGGCAAACATCATCACGCCCGAAGTTTCACGGTCAAGCCGATGAACGACAAAAACCCGGTTGTTACGATGCGTACGCTTCACATAATCATTCAATATATGCTGGGCGGTACGCTCTTTCTGCCGTTCCGTAGCAACCGAAAGCAGCCCTTCCTTCTTTTCAACCACAATCAGATAAGGGTCTTCGTACAGAATCTTCAGCATCGGATGATGAAACTCATGCTTATGCTTTTCCCTGCTTATCTGCACTTCCATCCCCGGAGCCAAAGGGAAATTATACTGGGTCTGTATCGCATTGTTGACCGATACGACCCTATTCGACAACAAAGCCTTCACACGCGTGCGGCTGACACCGTCCATCTTCTTCATCAGAAAGGCCATCAGTTCATCAGGCTCGTTCACTTTATAGATTCTTGCAGGAGACTGCGCACTGAAAGTCCTGCCTGCATTCCTTTTTCTTACCATATTCTCTCAACGCTTTTCCAATAATACGACATTTTCCACATGATGAGTATGCGGAAACATATCCACCGGCTGAACGGCCTTCACCTTATACTTCGCGTCCAACAACTGGAGGTCGCGGGCCTGAGTGGCCGGATTGCAGCTTACATACACGATGCGCTGCGGCTCGGCAAACAAAATTACATCGATTACATCGTTGTGCATGCCGGCACGCGGCGGGTCGGTAATGATTACATCGGGGCGTCCGTGTTCGTTGATGAAATCCTGCGTCAGGATATCTTTCATGTCGCCGGCATAAAACAAGGTATTCGTGATTCCGTTGATTTCCGAATTTACCTTTGCATCCTCGATAGCCTCGGGCACATACTCTATACCTATCACTTTTGCCGCCTGGCGCGACACGAAATTGGCTATCGTTCCTGTACCAGTATAAAGGTCATACACCAGTTCGTTCCCTGTAAGTCCGGCAAAATCCCGGGCTACCTTATACAGATTATAGGCCTGCTCGGAGTTTGTCTGATAAAACGATTTCGGACCAACCTTGAAACGAAGTCCTTCCATTTCCTCAAAAATGTGATCCTTACCCCGGAACACTTCCACATCAAGGTCGCCGATGGTGTCATTACATTTATTATTAATAACATAAAGCAGGGAAGTGATTTGCGGGAACGAGTCTGCCACATACTGCAACAGCTCCTTCATCTTTCCAAGCTCATCGTCACCGGTAATCTTACACTGCAAAAGCACCATCAGCTCACCGGTAGAAGAAGTGCGCACCATCATGTTACGCAGCATCCCCTCTTGCGTACGGAGGTTAAAGAAGGCATAACCGTGTTCATACGCATAATCGCGTATCGCATTGCGTATCTGATTGGCAATATCATCCTGCAACCAGCATTTTTCTATGGCGAGCACCTTGTCAAAAGCCCCGGGTATATGAAATCCCACCGCATTCATCTGGTCATACTTCACATCCTGCCTTACCTCCTCTTCGGTCAGCCAACGTTTGTTCGAGAATGTAAATTCCAGTTTGTTACGGTAAAACATAATTTTCTCCGAGGCCAAAATGGGAGAAATCTCGGGCAAATCAATCTTTCCGATACGGGTCAGATTATCTGCCACCTGCTTTTGCTTGTATCTGATTTGCTCTTCATAAGAAAGGCATTGCCATTTGCATCCGCCGCATACACCATAATGTTGGCAGAACGGCTCTACCCGAAGAGGAGACTTTTCATAAAACCTGACGGCCACGGCCTCAGCATAATGATTCTTCTTCCGTTTTATCTGCAGATCGACCACATCGCCCGGCACCACATAAGGAACAAACACGACCAAATCATTTACTCTCGCCAAGGCCTTGCCTTCTGCCGCCACATCCGTTATCGTCACTTTTTCCAGCAACGGTAATTCTTTTTTCTTTCTTGCCACGTCCTTTTCTATAAAACCAATTTGGGAGCAAAAATAAGCATTTTTTCCGACAAACGCCCATTATTTCCGAAGAAGTTGATTTTGCAAAGTCTATATTGCAAAACATATCGCTTTTCTTCTTCTTTTCATTTGATTATTCAAAGAATATGGTTAGATTTGTAGCTGTAACTGCAATGAAAAACATATTACAACCAATAAATCTTAAAACAAAATGGAAACGAAAAGAGTCTATACGTTCGGCAACGGACATGCCGAAGGAAGAGCGGACATGAGAAACTTGTTGGGAGGTAAAGGTGCGAATCTGGCTGAAATGAACCTGATTGGAGTTCCGGTTCCTCCCGGTTTTACCATCACGACTGAAGTTTGCAACGAATATTTTGAAAAGGGTAAAGACAATGTTGTCAGCCTGCTGAAAGCCGATGTAGAAAAGTCTATAGCCGGCGTAGAAGCCTTGATGAAATCTAAGTTCGGCGATGTGGAGAATCCTCTGTTGGTTTCTGTACGTTCGGGAGCACGTGCTTCCATGCCGGGTATGATGGATACGATTCTTAATCTGGGACTGAACGATGAAGTTGTAGAAGGTCTGGCACGCAAGACAGGCAACGAACGTTTCGCATGGGACTCCTACCGCCGTTTCGTCCAGATGTATGGCGATGTGGTGTTGGGCATGAAGCCTACCAACAAAGATGACATCGACCCCTTTGAAGCCATCATAGAAGAAGTCAAGAAAGCCAAAGGCGTGCGCCTTGACAACGAACTGGAAGTTGCCGACCTGAAACTGCTCGTTTCACGATTCAAGGCAGCCGTCAAGTCCCAGACAGGAAAAGACTTCCCTTCATGCGCTTACGAACAGCTTTGGGGAGCCATCTGCGCCGTATTTGATTCATGGATGAACGAACGTGCCATCCTCTACCGCAAGATGGAGGGTATACCCGCCGAATGGGGAACAGCCGTCAACGTTCAGGCGATGGTATTCGGAAATATGGGCGACACATCAGCTACCGGCGTATGCTTCTCGCGTGATGCCGCTACGGGTGAAGACCTGTTCAACGGTGAATACCTGATAAACGCTCAGGGCGAAGATGTGGTGGCCGGTATCCGTACCCCTCAACAGATTACCAAAATCGGTTCCCAGCGTTGGGCGAAACTGCAAGGCATTTCTGAAGAAGAACGCGCAAGCAAGTATCCGTCAATGGAAGAAGCCATGCCCGAAATCTACAAAGAGCTTGACGAACTCCAGACGAAACTGGAAAACCACTATCACGATATGCAGGACATGGAATTTACCGTTCAGGAAGGCAAATTGTGGTTCCTCCAGACACGTAACGGCAAGCGTACAGGAGCCGCAATGGTACGTATCGCCATGGAAATGCTCGAGCAAGGCATGATTGATGAAAAGACGGCTGTGCTGCGTTGCGAGCCCAACAAACTCGACGAGCTGTTGCACCCCGTATTTGACAAGGAAGCGCTCCGCACGGCGAAAGTGCTGACCCGCGGTCTTCCGGCTTCTCCGGGTGCAGCTTGCGGACAAATCGTATTCTTTGCTGAAGATGCAGCCAAATGGCGTGCCGACGGTCACCGCGTGGTGATGGTACGTATCGAGACTTCTCCGGAAGACCTGGCAGGTATGACCGTGGCCGAAGGTATCCTTACCGCACGTGGCGGTATGACTTCACATGCTGCCGTAGTGGCACGCGGTATGGGCAAATGCTGCGTATCAGGAGCAGGAGCCATCAATGTAGACTATAAAGCCCGCACTGTAGAAATCGACGGAGTGGTTTTGAAAGAAGGTGACTACATTTCACTGAACGGCAGTACAGGTGAAGTATACCAGGGAGAAGTGCCGACCAAAGCTGCAGAAGTTTCAGGCAACTTTGCCAAGCTGATGGATCTCTGCAACAAATACACCCGCCTGCAAGTCCGCACAAATGCCGATACGCCGCACGACGCTGAAGTGGCACGTAAATTCGGAGCTGTAGGTATTGGTCTTTGCCGTACAGAACACATGTTCTTCGAAAATCAGAAGATTATTGCCATGCGTGAGATGATTCTGGCTCCAGATGAAGCAGGACGCAAAAAAGCACTTGCCAAGCTGCTGCCTTACCAGAAGAATGACTTCAAAGGAATCTTCCAGGCAATGGACGGCTATCCAGTAAATGTACGTCTGCTCGACCCGCCTTTGCACGAATTCGTTCCACACGACCAAAAAGGACAGGAAGAAATGGCTGAGGCTATGGGTGTAACTGTAGAATACATCCGCCAACGTGTAGACAGCCTGTGCGAACACAATCCAATGCTGGGTCACCGCGGATGTCGTCTGGGCAACACCTATCCGGAAATCACGGAGATGCAGACTGAAGCCATTTTGGGAGCGGCCTGCGAACTGAAGAAAGAAGGATATGACCCGCATCCTGAAATCATGGTGCCGCTTATCGGTATCCTGTATGAATTTGAAGCACAGGAAAAGATTATCCGCGCCACGGCAAAAAGAGTGTTTGAACAAGAAGGAGTGGAAGTTCCGTTCAAGGTAGGTACGATGATTGAAATTCCGCGTGCCGCCCTGACCGCCAACCGCATCGCTTCGCATGCCGAATACTTCTCATTCGGAACGAATGACCTGACTCAAATGACATTTGGCTACTCACGCGATGATATCGCCACATTCCTGCCGGTATATCTGGAGAAGAAGATTCTGAAGGTAGACCCGTTCCAGGTTCTCGACCAGAATGGCGTAGGCCAGCTCATCAAGATGGCCGTAGAAAAAGGGCGTTCCGTACGTCCGGAACTGAAATGCGGTATCTGCGGCGAGCACGGAGGTGAACCTTCATCCGTAAAATTCTGCCACCACGTAGGATTGAATTATGTCAGCTGCTCACCATTCCGTGTTCCTATCGCACGTTTGGCTGCGGCGCAGGCTGCAATCGAGGAGGCTTAAGGATTCCCGACATCTGATATAGAGAGCGGACAAGAGCTGCAAAAAGTATCTTGTCCGCTCTTTTCATGTCAAAACGAGGCATCAAAAAACTCCAATGTCCGTAATTCGGGTTATAACTGAAAGAAATAAATTGGCTATCTTTGTCATGACAAACAATAAAGTATTTCTTACTATGAAACGTAAAACTATCATTATGATTGCAAGTCTATTTGCCGCAGGAATGACGGCTACGGCACAGCCCAACCCGACTCCGGGAACGGACGGCAACAAATATGTGCCATACGAACAGCGCACGGGCAATGAATCGATCGTTTATTTCACCCGAAACCTCAATGCAGAAGGTCTCATAAAAGCCTATGAGCAAGTGTGTGAAAACATCGAAGGCCATGTCGGTGTAAAGCTACATACGGGTGAACAGCACGGGCCGAACATCATTCCGCGTGAATGGGTTAAGGCTTTACTGCAAAAAGACTTGCCGGAAGCCAATATCATAGAGACTAACACTTATTATGTAGGTGACCGCTATACTACCGAACAACACCGCCAGACTTTGAAAGTAAACGGATGGACATTCTGCCCTGTTGACATCATCGACGAAGAAGACACACTGACCCTGCCTGTCAAGGGTGGAAAATGGTTTGACAAGATGTCGGTGGGAAGTCATCTGACCAATTACAACTCTCTCGTAGTACTCACCCACTTTAAAGGACATACGCAAGGAGGATTTGGCGGAAGCAACAAGAATATCGGCATCGGATGTGCAGACGGACGCATCGGGAAAGCGTGGATTCACACGACTCCCGGACAAGACAATCAATGGGACATCGCCAAGGAAGAGTTTATGGAACGCATGACAGAATCCACCAAATCGGTCATTGACCATTTCGGAAAACACGTTACGTATGTCAATGTCATGCGCAACATGTCGGTGTCATGCGACTGTGAAGGCGTGAACGCCGAACCGGTAGTAACACCCAACGTAGGTATTCTCTCGTCGACCGATATTCTTGCCATTGACCAGGCTTGTGTAGACTTGGTATATGCCATGACCGAAGCCGAACACCATGACCTGATAGAGCGTATCGAAACCCGCCACGGACTGCGCCAACTGACATACATGAAAGAGCTTGGCATGGGAAACAACCGCTATATACTGATAGATCTGGACAATGGAGGCAAACGCATCACTGCCGCCGAAGCGGTAAAAGGACTTAAACCGTTCGTACAAGAGCAGGCAGACAAATAAAAAAGGATATATTCAGAATGCAACATTCAAAACCCGGTTTTTCAAACGACCGGGTTTTGTTTTAGCCCATATCCAATCTCTTTCTCTTCCTGACAGAAATTTGACAATCAAAAACAAAACCCCAATGTGCCTCTAACAAAATGAGCCGTATCACCAGTCTCCAACATACTTTATATTACAAAAAAGTTACAAATCGATTCCATTTAATACCATTTCCCCGGTTAAAGTTGATATAGGTCAATAAATAAAAAAGAAATCGCAAGTTTCTTCAAGATTATTTTTGTGTTATAAAACACATTTCTATCTTTGCAATGGTAAAAAGATAAAGCTCGAGCTAAATTAGATTTTTAAGGTAACAAGTTTTTAAGGTAACAAGTTTTTAAGGTAACAACTAAAATTTATTAGGTATTATGAAGAATTTAGGCTTAACTTTAGTGGCAGCATTGGCTTTTTCTACATCTGTATTCGCTGCCGAACCTCAAACTGAGACTTCTAAATGGGACGGTTCAATCAACAAGGCTAAATTATCGCAGTATCTCCAGCTTTCAGCTGACCAGAATGAAAAAGTGGCAGACATCTGCGACTACTTCCAGGTTCAGATGAAAAGCGCGCTGAATGCAAAGAAAAACAATGAACAGCAAGTGCGCAATGCCGTATATGGCAACCTGAAGCTGATGAAGCAGACTTTGGACGAAAAGCAATACAGTGAATATGTCCGTCTGATGGCCATGACACTGCGCAACAAAGGCATTGACATCGAAAAGAAATAATTCAAGAATTTCTGAGACTAAAAGCAAAAGGCTGATTCCATAAGGAATCAGCCTTTTTTAATCATATTAATCTTGTCAGCCTTCCCAATCAATAAGCGCGTGCAAACAATACCCGACGAGCAGACGGCTTGCCTGTCACCATATCCACACCCGGAGTAAGGCTCTCTTCGTCCGCTTCAAACGGGATGCAACGGATAGTAGCCTTGGTTTCCTCCTTGATACGCTCTTCGGTTTCAGTCGTACCATCCCAATGAGCCAGGATAAAGCCGCCTTTTTCTATCTGCTCTTTAAATTCATCATACGTATCTACCTTCACGATGTGCTCGTTGCGATATTTCAAGGCTTTCTGATAAATGTTCGCCTGAATGTCCTCAAGCAGATTCTTCACATACTCTTCGATGCCTTCGCAGGAACGTGTTTCCTTTTCCAACGTATCACGGCGCATCACTTCCATCGTATTGTTTTCCAAATCACGGCCTCCCATTACCAGACGCACAGGCACTCCCCGCAATTCGTAATCGGCAAACTTAAAGCCCGGACGCTTGTTGTCAGCATTGTCATATTTCACAGAAATGCCCATCGCGCGCAAGCGACTGACAATGCCTTCCACTTTTGCGTCAATCTGCTTCAGTTGCTCATCATTCTTATAGATAGGAATGACGACTACCTGAATCGGAGCCAGATGCGGCGGAAGCACCAGACCGTTATCGTCGGAATGAGTCATAATCAATGCACCCATCAAACGAGTAGACACACCCCATGAAGTAGCCCACACATAGTCAAGCTTGTTGTTTTTATCCACAAACTGAACATTGAATGCCTTTGCAAAATTCTGTCCCAAGAAATGCGATGTTCCGCATTGAAGCGCTTTTCCGTCTTGCATCAGGCCCTCGATGGTATACGTATCCAGAGCTCCGGCAAAACGCTCATTGGCAGACTTCACTCCCTTGATGACAGGAACCGCCATATACTTTTCAGCAAAGTCACCGTATACGTGCAACATTTTCTGAGCCTCGGCTTCAGCCTCCTCACGTGTGGCATGAGCAGTATGCCCTTCCTGCCACAAGAATTCCGCCGTGCGGAGGAAAAGGCGGGTACGCATCTCCCAACGCATCACATTTGCCCATTGATTGCAGAGGATAGGCAGGTCACGATACGAATTAATCCAGTTTTTATAAGTGCTCCATATAATGGTTTCCGATGTAGGACGGATAATCAGTTCTTCCTCCAGCTTGGCTGCCGGATCTACGATTACTCCCGAACCGTCTTCTGCATTCTTCAGACGATAGTGAGTAACCACGGCACACTCTTTCGCAAAGCCTTCCACATGTTCGGCTTCACGGCTAAGATATGACTTCGGAATAAGCAAAGGGAAATATGCGTTTACGTGGCCTGTAGCCTTGAACATATCGTCCAACTGACGCTGCATTTTCTCCCAAATGGCGTATCCGTAAGGTTTGATGACCATGCATCCGCGAACAGGCGACTGCTCGGCAAGGTCAGCTTTCACCACCAGGTCATTGTACCATTGAGAATAGTTTTCGCTTCTTTTGGTAAGCTCTTTTAATTCTTTTGCCATAATTCTTTATGCGGTTTATTTTAAGCAAATCTTTTTTTGACGGGCACAAAAATACAAAAAAGATTCCATCCGCCGTATAATTTGGACGGATTTACTCAGATTTTTCTTCATGCCATCCACATCCTTTTACTCTTGATAATCGTAATACCACCAGTATGTATGTCCGAACTTGCGCTTCATCCGGTTTCGTTCCTGCAGAGAAGTGCCTGGCTCGGTCTGGAGCTCCTTATACTCGGCATAGCGCATCTGCATGACAGAATCCTGCTGCGTAAAGACTGAATCAGGATGAAGTGACCGATAAAGAGTCATCGCCTCACGATAATGACGGGGAAGCGTGTCTTGCCGCATGAACAAATCATTAAGAGCCTGTGCAAAGTCATTTACCCGCTTGCCAAGCAGCAGAGCCGACAGGTAGTAGTCTACCGCCGCATACTCTACCGTATCTGCATGACAAAGCCCATACAGATAATCTGCCGGCATTTCTCCCGCCTTCGGCTCTCCACCCAACAGATGATAAAGGGAATCGTTGGTATAACGCAAGGTAGCTGTCGAATCATCAGCAAAGAACAGACCGTCCACACCGTAAAGTTGGGGATATTCAAACAATCTTTCTCCCATCACTCCTGCCTGCGTCATAGCCATAGCCCGCAATGCTGTGAGAGTACGGCTCGCTTCATGCGAGCGCCTGGCTGTTTCAAGAGCACGCACATATTCCCCCTTGCGCAAACAACGCTCTATCTCAAGCTCGTGATGAAAGTTCCGGTCTGAATTGCCAACCACTACAGTAAGCAGACATTGGAAAAACAGCAGTGCAACGTTCCAGTTCACCAGACTTCCCATGCTTACCTCTTCGTCCAACAGATTGCGAAATACCCGACGCAACCAATAGGCAGCCAAAATAAAAAGCAATATCAGAAGAGGCAGCAGCCATCCCCATGGCGTATGATATTCAGCCATGTATACTCCACGGCCTATGTCTGTCAGCGCACATAAGATAAGGAACGAAGGCAAATAAGCAAGCGAACGAAACTTACCCTTTAATCCCAAAAGACTGTTCACTCCCCACCGAAGCAGTATCAAAATCAATGTAATGACCAGCGCACTCGCAAACGGCACATATTCCGTTTTTCCGTGTGCCAACGAATAGTGCAGTGCTTCCATGACATCGCGCTGGAACACATACAGATAAACGAAACTGAATATAGCGAAAAGAAAGCCGCACACCATGGTGGTGACGCGTGCGGCTCTCTTATACAATGCGTTAACATACTTCCCCATCTAACTCAACTTTTCACTCGTTTCAGAACAACCGCCGAACGAGCCGGCACATACAGTTTCAGCCATTCCTTTTTATCCTTCGCATAAAGCGGATCGGCGCAAGTAAAATGCCGCATTGAATCGTCGGCAAACCCAAAACCTCCAAAGGCTTTGCTGTCGGTATTCAACACTACATCGTAAGCTCCGCGCGGAACCAGGAATCCATAGTCAGTAAACGAACGGGTGGGATTGAAGTTGAACACAAATACCAGATCCTTGCGACGATAAGCCAATATCTGGTCACCGTCATTATGCCATATCTCCACCACATCACTCTTCTGAATGTTACGCACATTCTCGATGAGATGCACCATAGCCGAATCAAAATCGCCTAAATAATGATAACACAAGCTCTTGTCATCTACCAAATGCCACTGGCGACGGGCATACTTATACGACCACCCGTTGCCTTCCCGCGGAAAATCAATCCATTCCGGATGTCCGAACTCATTACCCATAAAGTTCAGATAACCGCCATTGATGGTAGAGGCCGTCAGCAGACGGATCATCTTATGAAGAGCTATGCCACGTTCCACCGTACCGTTCTCATCGCCTTTCTTGAAATGCCAGTACATATCGGCATCAATAAGACGGAAAATGATTGTCTTGTCACCGACAAGCGCCTGGTCATGGCTTTCACAATAAGAGATTGTCTTTTCATCCTTACGGCGGTTTGTCACTTCCCAGAACAGGCTTGAAGGCTTCCAGTCTTCATCACGACGCTCTTTGATGATCTTAATCCAATAATCAGGGATATTCATGGCCATACGATAGTCGAATCCGTAACCGCCGTCCTCAAACGGAGCCGCCAGTCCGGGCATTCCAGAAACCTCTTCAGCAATGGTAATGGCCCGCGGATTAACCTGATGAATCAAACGGTTGGCCAAAGTCAGATAACAGATGGCGTTGTCGTCCTGATGCCCATTGAAATAATCGTTATAGTTACAGAAAGCTTCACCCAGCCCATGACTGTAATAAAGCATGGAAGTCACACCGTCGAACCGGAAGCCGTCGAAATGGAATTCTTCAAGCCAATACTTGCAATTGGACAGCAGGAAGTGAATCACCTCGTTCTTCCCATAATCAAAACAAAGCGAGTCCCATGCCGGATGCTCACGCCGGTCACCCGGATAGAAATATTGGCAAGGATCCCCGGCAAAATTCCCCAAACCTTCCATCTCATTCTTCACGGCATGCGAATGCACGATATCCATGATAACGGCTATACCCATCTGATGGGCGGTATCAATAAGCTGCTTTAACTCTTCGGGCGTACCAAAGCGTGAGGAAGGCGCAAAGAAACTCGACACATGATAACCGAAACTTCCGTAATAGGGATGTTCCTGAATGGCCATTATCTGAATGCAGTTATAGCCGTCTTTGGCCACACGCGGCAAAATGTTCTCGCGGAATTCATTGTAAGTACCTACCTTTTCAGCATCCTGCGCCATACCGATATGACATTCATAAATCATAAGTGGAGCCACATTAGGCACAAACACTTTCTTCCTAAACTTGTATGGCTTTTCAGGACTCCATACCTGGGCACTGAATATCTTGGTTTCATCATCCTGCACCACACGGTTGGCCCACGCCGGAATACGCTCTCCACAACCGCCTTCCCAATGAACCATCAATTTATAAAGATCACCATGATTAAGAGCATCGGCAGGCAGATTGATTTCCCAGTTTCCGTTCTTTCCGCGCACTTTCTTCAACCTGTATTTAGGACTCTCTTTCCAAGCGTTGAAATCACCTATCATATAGATAGCCGTAGCGTTAGGAGCCCATTCACGGAAAGTCCACCCCTTGTCCGTGCGGTGCAACCCGAAATACAGATAGCCGGAAGCAAATCCAGACAAGTCCCCTTTACCTACCAATTCCTTCTCCTTGGCAATGACATGCTGGTGTCTTCCGTTAATGGCATCAGCATACGGTTCCAACCAAGGGTCATTCTTAATGATGTTCAATTCTTCATTCATAGTCAAACAGTATCAGATTTTATTTGTAACTAACCTTTATCTAAAACATGAATATCATTCAAATTCATCGATTGTAGCGTTTGTAAAATCAGCAAAGCGCTTCAGTTGACGAAAAATGTCATCCATACAGTCAAGAAAATCCGGGCGATTAAAGAAATCGTCTGGCAAATGACATGACACAATATAATCTTTACAACGTATATACTGCGGATAAGGAAAATCTTTCGGGAAGCCCTTCGGCACCGTTTTCAAAAACTGCTCCCCCACAATCGGGAAATAACGCCGGAAAGCAGGATCTTCCACTATCGAACGATACAAGTCTATATTGTCACATACAGACTGACGAACGGCCCTGAGCATGTCTGAAGGCATACACCAACTTCCGCCTGCTATCATACAGTTCTCCGGCTCCAGATGCAGGTAATATCCGCAATGGTCAGATTTTTTACCTTTTGCATTGATATATCCGCCTATATGAGTCTTGTAGGGAGACTTGTCGGCCGAAAAACGGACATCACGATATATACGATACGTACAGTCACGCGGAAGCACATGAGCCACACTTTCGTCAAACAAAGAAATGCGGGCTATCACCACGCTCAGAAGTTCCTCAAAAGCTGTCTGCACCCGCAAATACTCCGTCTTATGCTCCTGAAACCATTCACGGTTGTTATGGGCCGCCAAGCGTTTCAGAAAATCCAAGATTTCCGATATATCCATATCCGTCTGTAACTTTATCAGAACAAATATAAGGAATATATTTATAAAAACGAAAAAAAGACCGGGTTTTTACCGGCCTGCAACAATATTCAGCAGAAAGTCATGTATTTTCCCGTTCGAAGCAAGCACCTCCTGACCGGAATAAAACGTATCTCCTCCCTTAAAGTCGGTCACCTTTCCGCCGGCGTTCTGCAAAATCAGTGTTCCTGCCGCAATATCCCACGGCCCGATGAAAGCTTCCACACGAGCATCAAAGCGTCCCGCCGCCACATAGCAAAGCTCGGCGGCTGCAGCCCCCATCAAACGTAGCCCACCTACATTGCCATAACATTTTTCCACCAGACGCAAAGCCACAGGCCGATAGGCATCGGCAGCATAAGGAAACCCCATCGCGACAAAAGCATCATCAGGAGAATCAACTGCCGACACATGAATCACCTCACCATTCAGATAAGAAAAAGCCCCATCGTAAGTATAATAACATTCATTACGGCATATTTCATAAACCACCCCAAGAAGCAGCTTCTCCCGATTACGCAAAGCGATGCTTACACAGTAAGGAGCATTATCGTGAATAAAGTTAGTAGTCCCGTCAAGAGGGTCAACCAGCCAACAGAAAGGTTCATCCGTCATACTTCCGCTCCCCTCTTCGGCTATGAAGCCGGCTTCGGGAAGCAGTTCCTTCAGACGAGCCACAATCCTACGCTCCGACTCCTTGTCCACATAGGACACATAATCGTGCGCATGTTTCTTCTCTACACGTTCGCGACGGAAACGTTTCCGTTCTTCACGGATAAAACTTCCTGTCTCTACTGCCAACGCACGCACATCGGCAGTCAATGCCGCCAAATCCAACGTTTTCATTTTCTTTCCTCCAACAAACGCCCGTTACGGAATGTTCCTTTCCGAACCACATTCCCGTTCGTATCTTTTTCAATGAAAGGGCCATCCTTTTGGCCACGCTTGAAGAAACCTTCAAAACGTGTGCCGTCAGTAGAAACAAGCGTACCCTGACCCTCTTCATGCCCACGTGCAAACTGTCCCGTATATACCGACCCGTCGGTCATACGCAGCGTCCCTTCTCCGTCGGCCATATTGTTTTTCCATTGACCTTTATATTCATCGCCGTTCGCCCAACGATAAACCCCAATGCCCGAACGTTCATTCTGAACCCACTGACCTTCATATACGGCACCGCTTGTCCACGTGAAAGTTCCTTCTCCTTCCTGCCATCCGCTCTTGAACTGGCCAACGTATTTGTCTCCGTCTGGATAAGTATAGATGCCTTGTCCTGTGCGTTCACCGTCGGCATAGTCGCCTTCATACCGTTCACCGTTCTGAAAATAGTAGATGCCTTTGCCGTGCTGCACATCATCTACCCAGTCTCCTACATATCTGTCACCATTGGTATAATAGAATGTACCTTTACCATGACGCCTTCCGTCTTTCCATTCCCCTTCATAACGGGAACCGTCATCCCATGTCATGATTCCCGTACCGTCTTTCAGATCATTTTTCCATTCGCCTTCATATTTGGCTCCGCCTTCCCATGTATATACTCCCTCACCGTTACGCTTGTCATGATGCCAATGCCCTACATAAAGGTCACCGTTGTAATAATACATCGTGCCCTCGCCTTCCTGATAGTCGGCATTCCACATACCGTCATAACGATTGTTGTTCATGAAATAGTAAGTTCCCTTGCCATGCTGCTGATCCTGAAACCATTCGCCCACGTATTTCTCTCCGTCGCTGAATGTATAAGTACCCGTTCCCTGCCGTTTACCCTTCACATATTCACCTTCATACACATCTCCGTTCTTGAAAAGCGTTCTTCCCTTCCCGTTCGGACGGCGCCCTTTCAGTTCTCCGGTATACTCTGCTCCGTCTTTAAATTTATAATAACCTATTGAAAGTTGCTCCCATGCCGCAAGTGTCCCCACGGTCATCAGGGCAAACAGTAAAAATGTATGTTTCTTCATCCGATTGTCTGTTTTGTCATTCAAAAATAAATCTTTTATCGTTCATATCCGCCATCCGTTCATACTTTTTTACCTGCCACTACTTCTATTAAGTTTTCTTTACAGAAATACTTCCGAGCCAACGTGCGGATATCAGCAGCCGTGGTTTCACGGATGGAAGAAACGGCACGAGCAAAGAAATCATTGTCCAGCCCCGCCGTTTCGATAAATATCCAGGCATCAGAGAGCGAGAATGCACTTTCGTAAGAACGGCACATGTCGCCCAACATATAGTTACGCACCATTCTCAGTTCCTCTTCCTTCACAGTCTCTTCACAAAGCCTGTCCATTTCACGATACACTTCGGTTACCACCGGCTCAATGTATTCGTTCGCCGTTTCCGTACTGACCACCAACAATCCCGTATCCGGATAAGGCACCAGTCCCGCGCCGATACCGTAAGTATATCCTTTATCTTCGCGGATATTCGACATCAGCCTACTGCCAAAATATCCGCCGAAAAGAGTGACAAGCACCCGGAGCTTCAAGTAATCCGGATGATAGCGCGACACGGAAAATCCTCCCATCTTCAACGAACTTTGCAGGGCATCTTCCTTCTCAATGAACACGCGTTTGCGCCCGTCCGGAGCAGGCGTGAAAGCCGGAATGCCAACAGGATCACCTGAAGCCCCCCACAAATCCGCGCCAAAATGCTCTTCTATGCATCGGACGATCTCCTCCGTTACCTTGCCGGACACATAAGCCGAGCAATTCTGCGAGCGATAATAATGAGTGTAAAACTCCTGCAACACTTCAGGAGTAATGCGGTCATAATCTCCAATCTCGGCATAGCGTCCCAAAGGATGGGAGGTTCCAAACAGCGAACGGTTCAACTGTTTGCGCGCCAAGACCTCCACGCGCTGATTGTTGACAAGAAACTGATGCTTGTTTGTTTCCGTCACCACATGCAGTTCTTTTTCCGGAAAAACCGGCTCCTTTATCATCGACGCCAACAGTTCAATCGTCTTCGGAAAATATTTTCCCAATGAATAGAGGGTAACAAATCCGCAGGTAACCGATGAAGAAAGGTCAAGCCACGCACCATAATAATCCAAGCGTTCGGCTATTTCGGCGGAAGTCAATGTACGGGTTCCTTCACGCAACATGCGGTTGGTAAACATCGCCTGAAGCGGAAGCCTCTGATGCAGCTGCCCGCCCTTTACAAGCAGGTCGAAGCGCACCACATCTTCACTTCCGGCACAGATAACGTAAAGCGGCATCCCGTTGCGCATGTCACGGCGCTCAGGCCGGAGAATCGAGAACTGCTCTATCGGGCGTATCTCGGGGGCTGAAATCCTGTCCACTGCCATCATTTCATCTCATTTCCATAAAGACATACGGCAGGCCCAACAGGCTTATGCAGCCCATCCAACATACCGGGAACCAACTTATGAACTCTTCGAACGATGGGTTGTCCGCCGGGCAAAGCCCAAGATTCGGCACAAGAAAACACGGAAAAATATCGGGCAGGAACAATTCCTATAAACTTCATGGCATTTACATTTTGATTAATGGGCAACAAATGTACAAAATTTCTGCGGAACAAGCGAATAAAAAGCCGAAGGAATGCCAAACCTCCGACCATAAGAGCCAGTTTTTCCTGACCGCATACATTATTTACTGCCGGAAACTGACATGTCTTTTCTTCTTTCACAATCCAAACACAGAATTCCAAGAGGAACTGCCCCAACCGGCCTGTTCCAGTTCCAACAGGAAGCGCTTGGCTTCGAGTCCTCCTCCATATCCTGTAAGAGTTTGACCGCTTCCTATCACCCGATGGCAAGGAACAAAAATGGATATGGCATTGGCCCCATTTGCATTTGCTACGGCACGAACGGCATCCGGTCTGCCAAGACGCACGGCCAGTTCAGCATAAGACACCGTCTCGCCATAAGGAATCTCCAGCAACTGCTTCCATACGCTTTTCTGGAAATCCGTTCCCACGAGCAGAAGAGGAATATCAAACTCCCTCCGTCCATGCAGGAAATAGTCGTCCAACTGATGCATAGCCTCACGCACAACAGGGGAGGACGATGCTTCATAACCCACTTCCAGAGCATTCCGCAGGCGACGGTCTACCCGGCCCGGATGCTTTTCCACCACCCAGTTGCACAAACAAAGCCTGTCATCCAATGAACCGAGCACCATCTCCCCGCAAGGAGATGAATAATGCTGTATCCGAACAATCCGCTCCTTCATCTGCCTGCCTCCCTATCATTTGTCCGTACCGGCTTCACATCCGGCAAAAATACGGCAACAATGCCCAACAGCGGCAGCCACGTGCTCACACGGAAAATAAACTCCACGCTCGTCAGGTCGGCAAGCCATCCGAAGAAAGCCGAACCTATGCCGCCCAGTCCGAACATCAGTCCAAAGAAGACTCCCGCTATCATGCCCACCTTGTCGGGCTTCAGGTCGGTGGCGTATACCACAATGGCAGAAAAGGCGGAAGCTATCACCAGTCCCGTAATGACAGACATCACAACCGTCCATCCTAAATTGAGATAAGGCATGACCAACGTAAAGGGTGCCGCCCCAAGAATAGAAAAAAGAATGACATACTTACGCCCGTAGCGGTCGCCCAAGAATCCGCCCAACAGCGTGCCCGCAGCAAATGCCGCCAGATAGGCGAAAAGGCAATACTGCGACTGCTGCACCGTAACTCCGAACTTGTCCATCAAGAAGAAAGTGAAGTAACTCGTCATGCAGGCATTGAAGAAGTATTTCGAGAATATCATCAGCACTAAAATTCCCAATGACAGACGGACAGTCTTCTCCGGCAAACGGCAGGGAGCGGCCTGTCTCCTGCGATGGAGGGTCTTGACATCCGTCAGCACCAGACTGTACCAACAGCCTACCCGCGTAAGCAGCAGCGAAGCAAGCAAGGCCGCCAGCGCAAACCATCCCACGGCATGCTGCCCGTAAGGAATGATGATGAGGGCGGCAAGCAAAGGGCCGAGTGCGCTTCCTCCGTTCCCTCCCACCTGAAAGATGGATTGTGCCAGACTCTTCCTACCGCCCGATGCCATCTGGGCCACCCGCGAAGCTTCGGGATGAAATACCGACGAGCCGCAGCCTATCAGAGCTACCGACAGCAGGATGGGCAGAAAATCGGGAGCAAAGGCAAGCGCCACCAGTCCGAGCAGCGTGAAACACATGCCTGCCGCCAATGAATAGGGCTGCGGATGGCGGTCGGCATACCGCCCCACAAAAGGCTGAAGCACGGAAGAAGTAAGCTGAAACACCAGAGTGATAACCCCAATCTGGGCGAACGTAAAACCGAACTTGTCTTTCAGCAGCGGATAAATGGCCGGAATGACCGACTGAATCATATCGTTCAGCAGATGGCAGGTTCCCATCGTAAAGAGTATCGCATAGGCTGTCCCTTCCGTCACATGGGGATGCCCCTTGATTTTATTCAATACATTGTTTATCATGTCTTTTTCTATTTTGCGCCGCAAAAGTACGCCTTTCTCTCCAACAGACAAACAAAAGACCGACATTTAACGGTCGGTCTGTATGAAATCACTATCTTTGCACCCGTAATTTTTCTATAATCCAATGTCCGTTACAGAAAAGAAACACGAATGCCTGCTCTGTCTGGGCTCGAACTCCGACGGGACGATGCATCTGCAAAATGCCGAGAAGATGCTGAACGGGCTGTTTCCTGCCATCCGCTGGGGGGAGATTCTTTCCACTCCGGCAGAGGGGAACGCTCTGTGCGCACTGCCCTACCTGAACCGTGCCGCCGTGATATATACACCGATGGGCATGAAAGAGGTGAAAGACATCCTGAAAAAAATAGAAAGCGACAACGGAAGAACCCCTGACTGCAAGCGAACCGGCATCATACCGTTGGACATCGACCTGCTGAAGTTTGACAACCGGATTCTCAAGCCTGAAGACATGAAGAAAAACTACGTGCGCCAAGCACTGCAAAGTCTCTCCCGCTGAACAGTGACCTACTTTCTCACACGGACATAGCCCAAACGGGTATACTTCACGCCGTGACTTTCATAATGTCCCATCACCTTTGCCGAAGCGAGACGCAGAGTCTGCTGCCTCTCCACCTTCCGGCTGCCACTATAGAGGGACTTTGGCGTAAGACTCTGCCCTGCCGCCTTTATCAGAAAAGTGAAGCGGTTTCCGTCACGGTCGGCCGCAAGCACATTCTGATCCACATAAAAGTCGGGTTTGTACGTATCTACCTGAAGACGCACATTGAGTACCGTCACTTCCAGATTGTCCAATTTGTCTCCCTTCTCTCCCACAAAACGGCTCACCGACGATATGCGACGCTTCTGCACGGTCAATTCGAAATGCACACAGGCAAAACGCTTCGCCAGTTCCACCAGTCGGTCGTACCGTTGTGAGTCGGGCACAAAACGATTGGCAAGCCACAATACATACGAAGGAGCAAGATAATAGATTTCCGCAAGACGCTTCCCCTTGTAACGGCCGAAGGGAATGATATCGTCCGTCTGTCCGTAGCACGCTTCAAAGGCCGCGTTGTTTTCCACCTCCAGGCGGATATTGCAGTTCCCGAGCAACTGCATCGCCCGCTCCGCAGCCGCATCGAATGTCACCGCCAATGTACGGACAAACAACGGCCTCTCCGTATCCGTAAACACACGCCAAAGCGCATAATACGGCCTGTATTCCGTAGCCAGGCTCATGGCATAACATCCTCTCTCCCCCGTCCGTCCACGATTGAACGCCTCTATACGCCGCAGCACCTCCGTAGCCGACTCGTCTGTCAAGTGATAAAATGTAAGTCTTCCGCTCATGCCACCCTCCTTTTCTTCTTTCCGCAATATACGAAAAGAAAGTGAAATATGCAAACGGCAGGAGAAAGTTTGGGGATTCAGCATCTATCCATTATATTTGTCCGAATTTATATAATTGCTACAATGATTAAAAATTTTACCCCACACATTAGCTGCATCTTTTTGGCAGGCTTATGCAGCCTGCTTACAGCATGCTCTGACGAAAACAATCCGGACGACGGAGGGTTTGCTTCCCAACCGTTCAATGTTACCGGGAAAGTAGAGAAAGGCCCTTTTGTCAGCGGCTCGACCGTCACCGTGCAACCCATGAATGCCGACCTGCAAGCGTCCGGCCAGATGTATGCCTCGACCATACAAGACAATGCCGGAAATTTCTCTTTCGGCTCCAAAACGTTTGACACGCCTTATGCCGAGCTGACGGCCAACGGATATTTCTTCAACGAGGTGGAAGGAAGCCTGTCTGCCGGTACGCTGAATCTCCGGGCACTGGCCGACCTGTCGGATGCCTCCACGGTCAATGTAAACATTCTGACCCATCTGAAATATCAGCGCATCGCCAACCTGATGAAAGAGGGTCAGGGTTTTACAGAAGCCAACCGCCAGTCGCAGGAAGAACTGATGAGTGCCTTCGGACTTCAGAAATATGCCGGAACCGATGCTTCGCGCTTCTCTATCACAGCGGGCAATGACGAGGCCGGAGCGCTTATCGCTGTCTCGTCGCTGCTGATTGTCGACCGGAGCGAAGCAGAACTGACGGAATATCTGGCCAGACTGTGCCAGGAATTCGGCAAGGACGGAAAATTTTCCGACGAAACGCTTGAAGAGATGAAGAGTGACAAGGCCAGACTGACCGAGAAGCTGTCGTCCATTCGGGAAAACATCATCAGCCGGTATGAGGAACTGGGAACAACCGTAGAAGTAAAGGAGCTGGCCCGCTTCTTCGACTGGGACAATGACGGAACCGCCGGAAACGAAACCCTGCAGGACGGAGAAAGCATCAGTCTGGAAACCACGCACCTTGATGTGCCCAATGAGGGAGGCATCTATCATATCGGCATAGATTCTCCTATCCCGCTGTATACCACTCCACCACTTGACTTAGATTCCAAGCCCAATGACCAACTGTCACCGGAAACCTTTTGGACCAACTTATATGAAGACTATCCGGACGCAGATATCTCGCTGACCCAAAAGATAGACGGCAACACGCTGACCATCGAAGTGGCAAGACTCGACTCGCGCTATGAAAAGACCGCCACCGTCACGCTTTACGATGCCCGGGGGAACGAAGCAGGCCAGGTGAGCATCACGCAGAAAGGAAACGGTGACACATCCGTACCGCTGTTGGGTAAAGACGGACAGACCGCCATCTCAGGCATCGCAATGAACATTGCCAAAGGATTCTCCATGCTTAACCGCATCGAACAGTATTACCACTTCAACCCTACAGACGGAAACTTGGTATCCCAATACATCACTCCCGCGAGTACGGATGTGGAAGACGGGTGGAGTCATTTCTACTATGCCATCAATCAAGCCTTACTGTTTAAGGAAGCCGAAGCAAAACAACTGAATGTCTACGGAGACCTGTTCAATACCTTCAATGCCCTCTGTTATTATAACATGGTAGTGATGTGGGGGGATCTGCCTTACCGCACCCAATCTGCATCGTCAGATAATCTGTACATCGGCCAGACGGCAGCCGACGAGATTCTGAACCGGCTGAAGCAAGACCTGACCGCCGCCCTCGCTTCGGATGCCCTTCAGGAAAAGCGGAACGAATCGCTCGGCACGGCCAACGACTTCTTCTTCCTTTCAAAAGATGTGGCCAGAATACTGTTGGCAGACATCCACCTGTATCAGCATCACTATGCCGAGGCAGTCGAACTCTTGTCTGAAGTCATCGACAAAGGTTATTATTCGCTTGATGCGTCTGACTATAGTAATCCGGATGCGGTGGGCAACCTTGCAGGCAGCAGCGAAATCATCTTCGCCCTGAGAAACGAAACGGTTACACGCTCAAGCAGCGTCACTGTCAGCACACCGCCGTTCATCCCACTGCTCAACTATACCGATGTCGTCCTTTCATACGCCGAAAGTCTGTATAAGAACGGAGATGCAACTGCGGCCCGACATTGGTTAGATCTGGTAGTCTCGGCCAAAGGACTTGCCACATCATCTGCCGCCGATGTGCTGGCCGAGATAACCCATGTGCGCAGACAGCTGATGCTGTACAGCGTGGGTCAGTTTGCCTATCTGAAACGCAACGGCATCGCCGCCCAGGAATACGATGTAGAGAGTTTTCGCACCCTGCTTCCCATCCCGCAACAGGAAATACTGACCAACCCGAATGTCAAGCAGAATCCGGGCTACAGTTTGTAAATCCGCGCGGAAATTTCCCAATCATAAAGGCAACGGCTTCCCGCCGCATACACGACGGGAAGCCGTTTCTTTATCTTTTTTTCATCAGGTCAATTGAAGAACTTGATGCCGATGAAAAAAGTGCGGGGCTGCGTAGGGCCGTAAAAATACTTCGAGTCACGCAACTCGCCACGGTCAAGGTCGCTCTGGAAAGCATTGAAAATATTCTGCACTCCGCCGTTCAACTGCAGCTTCAGATGGTCGTTAAGCACAAAAGTATAGTTCAATTTCACTCCCAGATCCATAAAGTCAGGAGTATGCTCCAGACGATCGCTCTTGATATAGCCTGCAAAATGCGGAACAATCATGCGCCCCGTATATACTCCCGTCACCGAAAAGTCGAAGTTCTTGAGCGGAGCGGAAGTGAAGGTAAAGTAACCGTAATAATCAGGCGTTCGGGGCATACGCTTGATGGGAGCAACCGACGGATCTTCACTCCAGTGAACCGCCTCGGTGTAACGGCTTCGCTGAACGGTGAACCCCAGTTGCAGCTGCGCTTCACGCCCATGAGCTATCTTATAGTCAATATTCGCTCCGTAAACACGCGCACCATGTCCGTTACGGCGCTCTTGAATCTGTGTGCCTGTCTCTGCATTCTCTCCCAGAGCCTCAAGATAAAACACATCATTCAGCGCGGTATAAAATCCCTCGACAAGGAGATTCGACTGGAAATGCCCGAACGTAGCCGTCCAGTCCACCGAGCCGCTTACGCTGTTCGAACGTTCCGGCTTCAGTCCGTCTGCAAGCGTAATCATCATCGCCTCTCCACCAACAGCCGCCACATGCAGGTCTTCGTCATACGCCTGCGGGGCACGGAATCCGGTAGACCATGTAAGGCGTCCCTGCACTTTGGAAGAAGGCTTCCACAACAGATTGACACGGGGACTGAAGATAATGTCATCCACCAGATTGTGCTTGTCCAGGCGGAATCCGGCAAGGATGGTCACGTAATCCATCTTCCACTCATTCTGGGCAAATCCGCTTGCTATGCGCACATCCTGCTGCAAGTCGCGGTGATAACCCGTCATCACATCATGCAGAGAATTGTAATTGTATTCCAGTCCGCCGGTAAAAGTAGCCGGAGCAAAGAGGCAATTGTCCATATTTCCCACATACATCGCCCCGCCCACGGCGGTCAGGTCTTTGGTCTTGCCGTATGCATTGGGATCCTGTCCTGCTCCATAATAGCTGTTACGGTCGATATGCTGCACAGATCCGTATACAGAAAGTTTGTGGCGATACTCGCGAAAAAACATATCGTAAGTCAGTCCGCCGCTGTTGATCACATGCTTGGTCTGCTCTGTAATGTCCGATTCATGCGGCTGAAGGTCGAACTTGTTTCCCCCGCGGCGGAACTCATTCGTAGTATGATATTCCACGCTGATGCGGCTGAACTGTGTAGGACGATAATAAGCACGCAAGCCGAAGGTATTCATGTTGAGTTTGCCCAGTTCGGAGAAACCGTCACCGTCGGCATCGTATGGATTACGGTTGCGGTATGACTGATAAAGAGCGATGCCATAAGAGTTGTCCGACGAAACGAGCGATGCGTTCGCTCCCATATACTGTTCCCAGACCTTTCCGTCAAGATTCGACAAGGTGGAAGACACCTGAAAGGAATTGCTTACCGGGTCTTTAGTAATGATATTGATGGTTCCGCCCACCGCATTGGCCCCGAAAAGAGCCGAACCTCCCCCTCGCACTACCTCCACGCGCTCTATCATGTTCGTAGGAATCTGCTCCAGACCATACACGCCCGACAGGGCACTCATCACCGGACGACTGTTGATAAGAATCTGCGAATATGGCCCTTCCAAGCCATTGATGCGCACTTGGGGAAAACCGCAGTTCTGACAGTTGTTTTCCACCCTCAGTCCCGACTGATAACTGAGCGACTTGGCCAGGTCTGTAGAGTTCACAATCTCAAACAGACGGTTGTTCATCACATTCACCACCACAGGCGCCAGCTTGCGGCTCGTTTCATTGCGGTTGGCCGACACCACCACTTCGTCGGTCATGATGGTCTCTTCCTTCATTACAAAATGCAAATCGACAGTAAACTCATTACTTACCGTCACACGCTTGGTCTGTGTGGCATAGCCCATACTTTGCACTTTAAGGGTATACTCCCCGGCAGGCACATTCTTAAAGCGGAAATATCCTTCCACATCGGTAGCCGTTCCCACACCTGTTTCCACTATCAGCACGGTGGCATAGGGCAGTCCCTCCTCCGTGCCTTCTTCTATCACATGCCCGGTGATGATGTTTCCCTCCTTCACCGGATTGACAGCCATGCACACAGCAGTGCACAGCAGTCCCGTTATGAATAAAGCATATCTTTTCATTCTGAATCTGTTGTCGTTTAAACTTAAAGAAAAATCTTCCGGAAGCAGACCCGCCGGCCTGCCCCGAGCAAAAATCAAGCGATGAAAAGACAGACAGGAGGAGCACGCAGGCGGATGCACGCCGCATGTACGCCCAAAGCACGGAAGGTATTCCGCTCATACAGGAACGTATCGAGTATCCCCCATTCGGGACTGACACAACAAGTATCTTCAGTGTCCAACGAATGGAATACAGACATGAAATGCAGTGACAATGCCTGTCCTGCGGTATGCGAATGCTGATGAGTGAAGGGATGCGAATGGACAATCATCACCCCGCCGACCATGTGGACATGGGCAAACACTACAACAGATGTGTAGTATGCCACAAACAGAGTCAGCAGACCCAATGCCCAAAGCCGGATATGACGGGATTCTATCCTCATTCGCTATGTTACTGTTTTCTTATTGACCTGATCAAAATTTCATTTCTCCCCGAAAAGCAGCAGAAAGTCTCTGCGTGCGGCAGGAACCGTCCACGTTTCGGGAACAAACTTCCAATGGTTCAAGGCTTGCGGGTGAAGGGTCTTCACCTCTTCGATACGCTTCATCAGATAATAGCGCAGGTCTTTGTCAGTCGAGAACACAATGCGCCCCGCCAGTTCGCCCTTAGGAATGCCTGCCCCCTTAGTCAGCAAATCACCTCCGCCGTTACCTCTGTATGAATTAACAGCTACCCGATAAGATTTGTTCAAATCAAAAGGCTGTCCGTCTGCCATACTCCTTATGACAATCTTCTCGCCTTCGGGTTTCGTCACATCTACGGTATAGAGAATTCCTGCGGCAGAATCGAAATTGAAACTCGGGTTTTTCAGTCGTCCGAAGCCTTTGTCCTCATCGTTCAGCAACAGCAGATGGTCATTGGGAGACAACATCCGGTCTGTCCACAAGGCGTATGACATTTCAAGAAAGTCTTTAATTTCCTGCCCCGTCAGCTCCATGGTATAAAGCATGTTCTCAAAACGGTAAAGATTAAACATATCACTCATATAGATATCTCCCTTCTTGATTTCTGCATTGAACGAAAGAGGCGCACAAAAGGAAATGTCAGCTCCGGTAATGTCCAGCTGCAACTGATGGAGCAGGTCGATGAACGCCGACGGGCCGAAAAAGGCATCGCGGGTGGAGATGGTACGGTCGATACTCCCTATCTTGCGCGACACAAACGCCTCCACTGCCTTGTATTGAGGCTCGAATGTCTTCATAAACTCCTCATCCACGGGATACGGACGCACATCGGCAAGCTTTCCTTCCACCGACTTTCGCACCACCTTACGCCCTCTTTTCACAACCTTGACCGTCACTTCCGACACGGTACGTGCCATATTGGCCGGATTAACCAGCAATACGGAGTCGCCTTTTACATTGGCCACCTTCTCGCAGCAGCGCACATGGTCGTGTCCCATAAATATGACATCAAATCCCGGCACATTGCGCGCCACCTCAGCCGAAGCGTTTTCCGTCACATTGCCAAGCTTGTTTCCCCCCGGCCCTGCATGAAAAAGTCCTACCATCACATCGGGATTTTCTTTCTTGCGTATGATGTCCACCCATTTGCGGGCACATGCCTCCATGTCTTCAAAGCAAAGTCCGCTCCAGAGCTGTTCGGGAAGCCATGAAGGAACGGCAGGTGTAATCATGCCCAGTACAGCCACCTTGACTCCCTTGCGCTCCACCACCTTATAAGGCTTCAGATAAGGTTCGCCGGTCTTCACATCAATGACATTCGCACCAAGCACCGGGAAGCGGCATTCGCCAATCCAGCGGTCGTATACGGCATGACCTGCCTCCACATCGTGGTTTCCCATATTACCCACATCATAGCGCATCCAGTTCAGCATGTCGGCACACAGGTGGGTCGACACCGTATCTATATAATTGTAATAATAAGCCGTGGGCTGCCCTTGCAATATGTCACCATTGTCCATCAGTATCACTCCGTCGCCCCACGTTTCCCGCAGTTCCTTCACATACGAACTGACCCGTGCCAGACTGCCGTCAAGAGGTTTCTGCGCGATAAAGTCATACGGGAAATAGCATCCGTGCACATCACTGGTCTCAATCAGTTTCAGAGTCATTTCTTTTTCGGTAGAAGAAGAGCATGCCTGCATTATGCAGCCCATGCCGATGAATGCCGCAAGGCAAGACAAATAGTTTAGCAGTTTCATAAAGACAGTTTGTCATATTTCGGATACAAAGATAGTCAAATCTTCCGCATCAGGCAACAATCTGGCGGATTTTTCTCTCCGCCGGTTCTCACTGTCTTTATTCTGGCACAAAAGAAAAAGAATAAGGCATATACCTGGAAATGGCACAAAAATTGCCTCTTTTTCAGCAGCTAAACAAACTGACAATATGGCTTACATAGACTATTACAAGGTGCTTGGAGTAGACAAGAATGCTACCCAAGACGATATCAAGAAGGCTTTCCGTAAGCTGGCGCGCAAGTATCACCCCGACCTGAATCCCAATGACCCTACGGCCAAAGACAAGTTTCAGGAAATCAACGAGGCGAACGAGGTGCTGAGCGATCCGGAAAAGCGCAAGAAGTATGATGCCTACGGCGAGAACTGGAAACATGCCGACGAGTTTGAAGCCCAGCAGCAGGCTTACCGTGCAAAACAGGCAGATGGAGGAGGACGAAGCGAATACTGGTATTCCACCGACGGACAGCGCTTCTCAAGCGGATTCGGCGGCAATGCGAGCGGATTCTCCGACTTCTTCGAGGAACTGTTCGGTCACCGCGGCAATGCGGGAGGCAGGATGCACGGCGCGTTCCGCGGACAGGACATTGAAGCCGAACTTCAGCTTTCACTGCGTGAAGCGGCCGTCACCCACAAGCAGACATTCACCGTAAACGGCGAGACATTGCGTATCACCGTGCCGGCAGGCGTAACAAACGGGCAGGTCATCAAGCTGAAAGGACACGGCGGGAAAGGTGTAAACGGCGGGCCCGACGGCGACCTTTACATTACCTTTGCCGTGGCAGACGACCCGTCATTCAAGCGAAAGGGTGACGACCTGTATACCGATGTCACCATTGACCTGTATACCGCCGTATTGGGCGGAGAGGTGACTGTCAACACACTCGACGGACAGGTGAAACTGAAAGTGCGTCCCGGCACACAGGCCGAAGCAAAAGTGCGCCTGAAAGGCAAAGGCTTCCCCATATACAAGCAGGAAGGCAGTTTCGGCGACCTGATAGTGACTTACCACATATCTATCCCTACCACACTGACAGAGCGGCAGAAAGACCTGTTCCGGCAGTTGCAGCAAGGACAAACCATCTAAAAGACAAACATCATGACAAACGATCTGATTATCATAAGCGATTATTGCAGCCGCTGCAATGTGGAGCCGGACTTCATCCTGATGCTGGGTGAAGACGGACTGATAAACATCGAAGAGCACGACAATGTGCGCTGCTTTCCGGCCGACCAGCTGCGGGCGTTGGAGCGTTACTCGCACCTGTATTACGACTTGTCCATCAATGTGGCAGGCATCGACGCCATCCGCCACCTGCTCGAACGGGTGGAAAGTCTTCAAGGCGAAGTGCGCCGTCTGGAGAACGAACTGCGGTTTTACCGGAGGTAAGATTCCCGCCGCATCGTCTTCCGCATGCCTTGATGGGGGTCGATGGTGGTCGATAATCGGCCGATTTCTAAAAATACTATTTATTAAATAAAAAGGTCAGGTATACCCCTGGCCTTTTATTTTATTTTGCGAAAGTTATAGAAACGGAAAATCATCGACCACCATCGACCCCCCTCAAGGCATGAAACGCTTTCCCAGGCTGCCATTTCCTGCCCCATTTCCGATTTCAGAGTCGCATGCACTTTTTCATAAAGTCCACATGAACAAGTTTACAAAGCAACCTGTCATAAAGATAAGGCCTTTCTCCCGCCTGCCCGAACAAAAGCACAACATGACAAGCATCCGAACATTTTTTTGTCGGTTCAAAAAAACATTTCCATACATCAGAAAATATCTGATGCGACTTCTTCTTGTGTATTTAAGATTTTTCTTGTATATTTGTATCATAACATTAATCCAATGTTAACTTGATTTTTGCCTATGAAAAATCTCATTTTACAACAAACTTCTTTACTAATAAGTAACTCCACCCTCTATTTTCTGTTTTTACTATTTTACCGCATGCAACTCAAAAGAACCTGCATACGAAACAAGAGGATATAAAGCGACCCGATTATGAACCGAACTGCAATACTGGCCTTACTGTTTTTGGGATTTTGCCTTACCGCAAATTCTCAAGACTTCCCATGGAACACGGTTTCGCGGCAGCCTGTCGAAAGACTGTATGTGCATCACGACCGCACAAGCTATTACGCCGGGGAAACGGTGTGGATGAAAATATACCAGACCGTGTCGGAAGAAGCCGTGAATGCAAGCGGAGTGGCGTATGTAGACCTGGTAAACGGGCAGCGGAAAGTCGTGGCACAAGCCAAATATCCCCTGCAAAATGGCAGAGGCACAGGCTGTATGGAACTTCCCGAAGACCTGCCGGGAGGCCGGTATCTGCTGCGTGCCTATACACGTTGGATGCAGAACGAGGGAGAAGACGGATTCTTCCGGCAGGAACTGACCGTCTACGGGCCGCAGACGGAGAAAGAAGAATCCCGACAAGTCTCTTCTGACATTTCCTTTTATCCCGAAGGCGGATATCTGGTGGAAAACCTTCCATCCAGGATAGCCTTTGAAACAAGAGGAAGCCGTTCACAGCAGCTGTTCATCCTTGATGACAACAATGATACCGTGATGGCCATCAGACCCATGCTGCACGGGAAAGGCATCTTCACCTTCCAACCTCAGCCGCACCAGAGATACAGAGCTGTAGTAAAAGGCAAATCCTCGGGCACTCCACTACCCAAGGCACTGAAAGAAGGCTTTACGCTACACACTCAACTGAAATCCGGACGGTTTCAGGTAAGGCTGTCACATAATCTCCCGCCGGAAAAGGTTTTGCGACACACCTACTCTCTGGTGTTGCACCGCAACAGACAGCTGATTGTACAGACAGAGGTGGATGTTTCACATTTACCGGCAATGATAAGCTATCCCGTGAAGGAGCTTCCCGCAGGGGTATTTACCGTTTCGCTGATTGATGAAAGCTGCCATGCCTACTGCGAACGGTTAGCTTTCGTCCGCTTTCCCGAACAACTGAATCTAAACCTGACAGCTTCTGAAAGCAAAGAAAAGGCAGAGCGGAAAATAAAAATCACTCTGCATGCAACCTATCCGGACGGAACTCTAGCACAAGGAGAATTTTCACTGGCTGCTGTAAACCCGCTACTGGAAGAAACGCGCACGCGCTTCAACATGGCCTCTTATCTTTTCTTAGGCAGTGAACTGAAAGGGAATGTCACCCAGCCGGCCGACTACTGGAATCCGTCTCTCCCCAACGCTACAGAACGCATCGAACTGCTGCTGCTCACACAGGGATGGCGGCGATACAGTCTCAAGCAAAATACTCCGACTGTCCATCCGATGGAAACAGGGCTGGAACTTCGAGGCGCAGTCGACCTGCCCAGAAAGAAGAAACCGGAAGAAGTCACCATACAAGCCGTCTTACGGCAAGACAGTCTGTATGAATATGCCCAATTCAAGCCGGACAGCAACAGGCACTTCGTCCTCGGCGGAACCGAGTTTACCGGAACTAAAGACGCCATGCTATCCGCCTATGACAAGAACGGGAAAGAATATGCCTTGAACATTGACCTGCCTATCACCCCGAAAACAATGTATACCCCGTCTGCTGTCCCGATGCGGGAAAGGCTCATGACGGAATGGAAAGTCAAACGCCAAACCGATCAAAACCGAATCACAGAGCGGATATGGGAACTGGGCGAAGTGGAAATAACCGCACGCAGGCAAGACCCGATAGAAAAAAAACGCATGTACAGTTCCGCCTTCGTAAAAAGCGCAGTGGAAATAGAGACAAACAAGGTGCAAGGCACCGTAATTAATTATCTACGCAGAGTGCCGGGCATTACCATGCGATCTAACCCATCTCATTACGGCCCAAGACTTGAACCTTATGTGAACGGTGCGCCGCAAAAAGCCGGCATTGTATTAGACGGGATTTTCCAGCGCGATCCTGAAATCACCTATGCAATGGACATCTCCCAGATAGCACGTATAGAGGTATTGTCGCCTACCGCCACCATGTTCGGCGGATTCAATTCCACAGGGGGCATCATCTGTCTCTACACTCGTCCGGTGCGTGGAGAAACAGTCAATTCCAAGCGTACCGTCTGCGAATGGATCGGCTACAGCCAAACGAAAGAGTTTTATGTCCCTGACGAGACCGACAAGAATTTTCCTTTGTCTTCCCAGCCGCGCAACACTTATTATTGGAATCCGCTCATAAAGACTAACGCCAAGGGATATGCAGAAGTATCATTCCCCATGAAAGGAAACGAAGGAAAACCACTCGTGCACTGTGAAGGGATTTCGGAAGAAGGATATATAGGAACGGCCTGTCAGGAATAACAATCACGGCTTAGGATTTGTTTCCGATGCACCGACATAGACAACATAGACAACCTGCGTGTCGTCCACCCGGGTCACGCCGGGAACATATTCCTTGACACGGATGTCAGAAGAGAAGCCGCTTATCAGTTTCTCCATTGCCTTTCGAACCGAACCGTCGGCCATATCGAGAACGGCCATGAACTTATAATATCCGGAAACATCCGTCACGCCCATCTTGCGTTTGCCCTGAAGCAACGCCTCAATATCTTTCCGTATCCCCGCCTCCTGAGCCGCTCCGAAACGGTCTTTCTTCACGGGGATATTACATTTCACTTCGGCAATCAGAGGCAACCCGTCCGGCCCTCCGCTGTAACAGACATCGAATCCGTTGGCATTTGCACTCGTCTCTTTCACTCTTCTGCGCATCTCCGCCGCCTGCGGAAGGAGGACAATCTTTTCGGCAAGCAAACAGTCGATAAAGCTCAAGGTGGTTTTCAACGTGATGATGTTGTTGATATTGCCCAAAGCCCGCTTCAGACGAACAAATCCGTCAAGAGTCAGACGGCTGTAATAATCTTCATCCCGGCCGAGACACTGCTTCCAAAAGCCGTTGAATTCGTCCGCAAGCTGCCTGTCACGGTCTGTCGTTTTCATCCAATATTCTGTTTTTCATTTCTCAATATTCATCGCTGCGGCTTGAGCTTCACCACCTCTCCCAACTCGGGGACAAGAACAGGCACATCACGCTTGCGGGCTTCAGCGACAAACACATGGGGAGGATCAAACAAAGGCTCGTCGGAAAGATCGAACGTGCCATAATGCATCGGGATGGTAACACGTGCATTCATCTCGACGGAAGCCGTCAGCGCATCGTAAGGCGATATATGGTTAGGCTTCATAAACCACCGGGGTTTGTAGGCTCCGATGCCTATCATGCAATAGTCGATATGCGGAAAAAGTGAAGGCAGCTCCTGAAAGTGAGGTGCATACCCCGTATCCCCACTGTTGTAAATGGTGATGCCGCCTGCCTGTATCATGAAAGCCCCCCACAAACGCTCTCCCCCGTCGCTCACGCCACGCTTGCTCCAGTGCTGGGCGGGAAGGAAAGTAAGGACAACTCCATCTTCAGCATATTGCTGATACCAGGCTGCCTCCACCACTTCCATCTGCGGAAACCAACTCTGTATCAATTCACCTGTACCTAAACCGCAGAAAAGCTTCATCTGCGGATTGTCCGCCACCAGACGAGCCAGACTCGGCTTGTCAAGATGGTCGAAATGATCATGGCTGATGAGCAGCCAGTCTATATCACGGAAAACAGAAGGATTGGCAGGCAGGGCACTGCGCCGCTTCACAAAGGGGATATTGCCGTATACGGGGTCAATCATGAAGCGTTTCCCGCCCAACTGAAGGAAGAAAGAATTATGTCCGAGCCATACCAACGAGTTTCCCACCACAGCGTCCAGCGAACGCAGATAATGGATTTTGGGATTCCACTTCACCGCACGCTTCTCCTTGCGCTGCGGATTGGGCGACAACCTCCATTTAAGCACACTGATAGCTCCCGGCCTCCACCGGTGCTGCCGGTTGAAAAACTTTCCACCCACCGTGGGATTTCCTCTCCACCGGGGATTGACTGTGGCCAGGCGGCTGTTGCGCCGAAAAGTGATGCGTTCACCCATATCTTCCTCCTTCAGACACTTACAATATCCAAAGAGACTAATCTTTCAACAAATCTTTCAGAAAAGCGTCAAGCTCCTCATCCAGACCTTTCAGCAGCTCATCGTCGAGCAAGAGCGTGTCTTCATCGTCCATCAGCAAAAGCTCAGCCACCGTTTCCTTATCCTCATCCACCAGGACAAAAGAATAAGGCTTGAGCAGACAAAGGTTGTCAAATGCCCCTTCATCCTTCAAGGCAGCAAGTTCCGCACGCAGCAGAGCCTCCACTTCCCTGTCATAATCGTCGGAATTGCAGTCCACCCATTCATCGACAATGGTACTCGCCAACTCCTCATCGTCATCGTTGAAAACGACAAGCTCACCCGAGTCCTGGCTCGTCTGGATGTGGATGTCTGTTATGTTTGCATTTCCTTCTTGGACTGCATACCGCTCCACGGCTTCCTTTAGGCACGAGGCGATTGCAGCATGCGACTGTTCGCTAATCTTCATAGGCTTTACATTTTTGTATCCAAATGTACAAAAAAAATCAGTCTGCCAACAAATATCAGATAATTTTCCGCTAAAAACGCTTCATCTGCATGTCAAGTTTCGGCAAATCCTTCTGTTTTTCATCCAACACTTTCTGGTAATAGTCTGCCATCCGCTCTTCTTCCGAGCCGGGAGAAGCATAGGTCTTTGCCTTGTCCAGCCACCCGGAAGCCTCGGTGAGACTGCCTTCCATCTCGCAGGCCAAAGCCAGATTAAAGGCCGCCTTCGCCTTGACACGCCCTTTCTTGCGGCTGTCATAGAGCTGCTTCCACAACTTCTTCGCCTCTCCCCAATCGTTCTCCCTCACACAGATGGCCGCATCGCGCATCTCCACACTTCCGCCGTCATAAAACAGGCGGCTTACCTCACCCCAATGGGGTATGAGCATGGGCATGAGGGTGGATATGGCATCGGCAGTCGCATCACGCACCACCGCCTTGTCTGAAAGCTCGGGCAACAAATCCCAATACAGGCTGTCAACATGGGATACGGATACCATCGGCTTGCTGCGCGAGGGAATATAGATGCGTACCGTAGGGCGAATCTTCACCTCCACCACTTCAAAAGGCATGGGGAAATCGGGATAATACACCTCCCGCTTCGCTGTCTGCAACGCCACCCGCTCGACAGAGAAAAGCAAATCGGCATCCAAAGAAGCGCACAACTCTTCCACCTGCGTCTGGGTAAGCACGGGAGCCTCGGTGCGTGCGTCTTTCGGACAAAGTGCCGAATCGCAAATCATCACCCGACCGAAGTAACGGCTGTCCGCCAACGCACCGGCCAGTGTCTCGGCCGCCACTTTTCCGTCACCTTCATGCATCCCTGCGGTCAGTACGTTCCCTTTCGGTTCAGGAGCGGACGGCATATTATTGACTACGGCCACATGGTTTACCCCCGCAGGATAGGTAATCTCGGCAGGATAAAGCTGTTCGAAAGTAAAGCTCTGCATGGAACCGCAGGCGGCAAGCATAGATGCGGCCCCGATCAGCAGCGCATGAAAAATAGGTTTTCTCATAACCAAAATTCTTTTTTATGCGAAGACAAAAATACGATATTCCGTGGAAACTATACGTTAAAATTCCACTATTCTTTGTTTTTATATGCTTTTCCTCCGTTTGTCCCCTTTCATCCGGACAGACAAAAAAGATGGGGAACAGACCACATCCCGTTGTCCGTTCCCCATCCTGCATCGGTGAGACAAATATCTGTTTACAGATTTTTCCCGTGACAGTTCTTGTATTTCAATCCGCTGCCGCAAGGACAAGGATCGTTACGTCCTACCGTCTTCTGTGCACGATAGGGCTGCGGCTTCTGCTTCTCACGCGTATCGCGCGCTGCGGCGGCCTGCTGGTCGCGATCGGTCAAATCCTGCTTTTCCTCGCGGTACTGCTGACGCGGAGCGGCGGGTTCGGGAGCGGCCTCACGCACTTGCTGCGGCTCCTGCACCGGTATCTGTCCGCGCATCAGCACAGAAATGGTATTGTTGTTTATCTTGTCGACCATATTGCGGAACAGATTGACCGACTCGAGCTTGAATATCAGCAGCGGGTCTTTCTGTTCGTAGCTTGCGTTCTGCACCGAGTGCTTCAGGTCGTCCAGCTCACGCAGATTTTCCTTCCATGCATCGTCAATGGTGTGGAGCAGAATCGCTTTTTCAAACGCCTTGACGATTTCTTTTGACTCGCTCTCGTATGCCGCCTTCAGGTTGACAGAAATGTTATACATACGCTTTCCGTCGGTAATAGGGATAAGAATGTTTTCATACATGTTTCCCTGATTTTCGTATACCTGCTTGATAACCGGATTGGCAATCTGCGCCATACGCTCGGTCTTGCGCTTGAAGATGGCCATAGCCTCCTGGAAAGTGCGTTCGGCCAGTTCATCCTTCTTTCCTGCACGGAACTCTTCTTCGGTGAAAGGAGTCTCCATCGCGAGTGTATGGAAGATTTCCAGACGGACATCGTCATAAGTGGGCTGCTCAAGCGCATTGGCGCAACGGTTCCATATCATCTCTACGATATCCATGCCGATGCGTTCTCCCATCAAGGCATGGCGACGCTTGGTATAAATGACCGTACGCTGCTTGTTCATCACATCATCATATTCCAACAGGCGCTTACGGATACCGAAGTTGTTCTCCTCCACTTTCTTCTGCGCACGCTCGATAGAGTTTGAAATCATCTTGTGCTCTATCATCTCGCCTTCCTTGAACCCAAGCTTATCCATCACATGAGCAATGCGGTCGGAAGAGAACAGACGCATCAGGTCATCCTCGAGCGACACGAAGAACACAGATGAGCCCGGATCGCCCTGACGACCGGCACGACCACGCAACTGCCGGTCTACACGGCGTGACTCGTGACGCTCCGTACCGATAATGGCCAGACCTCCCGCAGCCTTCACCTCCGGACTCAGCTTGATATCCGTTCCACGACCCGCCATGTTGGTGGCGATGGTCACGGTGCTGCTCTGTCCTGCCTTGGCCACGATGTCCGCTTCCTTCTGATGCAATTTGGCATTCAGCACATTATGAGGAATCTTACGCAAAGTCAACATCTTGCTCAGCATCTCAGAGATTTCTACCGAAGTAGTACCAACCAATACCGGACGCCCGGCCTGCACCATCTTTTCAATCTCCTCAATGACGGCCTTATATTTCTCACGCTTGGTTTTGTATACACGGTCATTCATGTCGATACGGGCTATCGGACGGTTGGTCGGGATAACCACCACATCAAGCTTATATATATCCCAGAACTCGCCTGCCTCCGTCTCGGCCGTACCGGTCATACCGGACAGCTTGTGATACATACGGAAATAGTTCTGAAGGGTAATGGTAGCGAATGTCTGCGTGGCAGCTTCCACCTTCACACCTTCCTTCGCCTCTACAGCCTGATGCAGACCGTCGCTCCAACGGCGTCCGTCCATGATACGCCCTGTCTGCTCGTCTACAATCTTTACTTGTCCGTCCATCACCACATAGTCGGTGTCTTTCTCAAACATAGTATAGGCTTTCAGCAACTGATTGATGGTATGCACACGCTCCGACTTGATGGCGTAATTGGTCAACATTTCATCTTTCTTGGCCAGACGCTCTTCATCGCTCAAGTCTTTACGGCTTTCCAGTTCAGAAAGCTCGGCTGTAATGTCGGGCAGCACAAACAGCGTAGGGTCTTGTGAATTTCCCGTTATGAGGTCGATACCTTTATCGGTCAGTTCCACACTCTTCAGCTTCTCATCAATCACGAAGTAAAGCGGTTCCACGGCCTCGGGCATGCGCTTGTTGTTCTGCTCCATATAGATTTCCTCAGTCTTCAGCATACCGGCCTTGATACCCGGTTCGCTGAGGAACTTGATCAGAGGCTTATTTTTGGGCAAAGCCTTATGGCTGCGGAAAAGAGCCAGGAATCCGGCCTCTATATCCTCCTTCTTGTCCGAAGCAATCAGCCGCTTGGCATCGGCAAGGAACTGAGTAGCCAACCGATGCTGCGCCTCCACCAGACGTTCCACCAACGGACGAAGCACCTCGAAAAGCTGCTGGTCTCCCTTCGGCACAGGGCCTGAAATGATCAGCGGAGTACGGGCATCGTCAATCAGCACAGAGTCCACCTCATCGACAATGGCATAATTATGCTTGCGCTGCACCAAGTCACGCGGACTGACAGCCATATTGTCGCGCAAATAGTCAAAACCGAATTCATTGTTCGTTCCGAAGGTAATGTCAGCCATGTAAGCACGGCGGCGGGCTTCGGAATTAGGCTGATGCTTGTCGATACAGTCCACACGCAGACCGTGGAACATATAGAGAGGCCCCATCCATTCCGAGTCACGCTTGGCCAAATAATCGTTGACAGTCACCACATGCACACCGTTTCCGGTCAACGCGTTGAGGAATACAGGAAGCGTAGCCACAAGAGTCTTACCTTCACCGGTGGCCATCTCAGCAATCTTTCCCTGGTGAAGCACCACGCCACCGAAAAGCTGCACATCATAGTGAATCATGTTCCACACCGTATCGTTTCCTCCTGCCGTCCAATGGTTTTTCCATACAGCCTTGTCGCCCTCGATGGTAAGGAAGTCCTTCCCTTGTGCAGCCAGTTCACGGTCAAAATCAGTAGCGGTCACCTCTATCACTTCGTTTTCCGCAAAACGGCGTGCCGTATCCTTTACAATGGCAAACGCCGCAGGCAATATCTCATTAAGCGCCACTTCATATTTGTCAAGCACTTCCTTTTCCAGCTTGTCTATCTGGCTGAACACAGCCTCACGCTTCTCCAGTTCTGTAGCTTCGATAGAGGCTTTAAGCTCTTCTATTTTCCTGTTTTCTTCAGCAGCAGACTCCCTTACATATTTCTTCAGCTCTTCTGTCTTTGCACGCAGTTCGTCGTTGCTCAGCTTTTCTATTTCCGGATACACTTCCTTCACCTTATTCACCCACGGCTGTATTTCCTTCATGTCGCGGGTAGCCTTGTTTCCGAACAGCTTGCCAATAAATTCATTAAATCCCATCTTTATATTGTCGTTTTATTATTATTCATTAAATCATATTCCTTCTCTTCATTGCTTGCGCAGATTTATCATCGGGGCTTCGGAAGCGGCATTGGGTGCCCGAATACGCATGTAATGAGCCACTGTAGGAGCAATGGCTGACACCTTCACAGGAGCATAAAGTATTTCCGGCTTCACATTATAACCCATAAAGAACAACGGAACGGAAGCATACCCTTCGCGCACCACCTTCACGCTCTGCGGATAATCATTCACCACCGACCATCCGGGCATTACTTCGATGTAAAGATCTCCCGAACATTCACGGCTGAAAGAATTGCGTATCTTATCTATTTTCGGAGTCCATGCCCCCAATAGCAGTCTCTGCGCCGTATAGGCATCCTTCACACCGCTCATCTGCACTACAAACTCAGCAGAGCGGTTCATGACTTCCACCAGACTCAGCTTCTTGTCTTCTATCAGCTTGTGGTTAAGATATATCTGATGCCCGTAATAGGTTTCCACATACTGTCCGTCGCCATAAAGCGCCATGAGATACATGTTAAGCAACGCGGCACAACGCTTGATATGAAACTCACCTCCGGGAATGCGATACTGTGCAGGGTCGGCAGGCTCGGTATCGGCATACCCTGTTGAAGTAATGAAGAAAAGCGTATTGGCCAATCCCACTTTCCGATCTATCAGGTCGAGCAAATCGCCGATGCTGTTATCCAGACGCACATAGACATCTTGAATCTCCATCGCATATTCCGAATTGGGCTTGTGATTGTAGTTCCCGGCGTAATAAGAGAGCGTAAGCAGGTCGGGCACATTGTCCTTTCCCATCTGTGTGGCCGAAAGACAAGCACTCACCAGACGATTCACCTCATCATTCACATACGGACTGGTTTTATAGCGGCGATATTTTTCCTGACGCTCGTCAAAAAAGTTGTGCTTGAAAGTAACCTGCTTGCTGTTTGAAGTGACATAACGGTAGGCTGTCACCGGATGATAGGGCTGCCACACCAGATTACCGATACGGAAGTCAAGCCCTTCGTGGTCATTATAGTCTGTAGCCCACTGGGGGAAAGCACCATAAAAAGTTGTGCCGCTCCACTTGCCAGTCTCATCATTAAGCCAGAAGGCAGCCTTCGCCGCATGCCCGGCTGCAAGTACGGCCATCTCGCGCGTAGGAGCAATGGAATACACTTCAGCCTCCCCTCCACTCGCCACCATCAGCTCATCCGAAAGGGTTGAGACCTGAAGGCGTTTGGGCGAAGTGCTTTCGGAAGTATATATTCCCATAAAGTCCTTGTCGTCTACACACTGCACGATACGGAGTGAATTGCGATCCATCCACCGGTTGCCCACCACTCCATTATAATAAGGGGTGGCACCTGTATAGACTGCGGCCGTAGCCGACGAGCGGTCGAGATTGATAAAATCGTATTCTGCATTGGTATACACGCGACCTTCTCTCATCAACCGCTTGAAGCCGCGTTCGCCGTAAAGGGCGGAAAACGCCTCGATGTAGTCGGCGCGCAACTGGTCGATGGTCAGTCCCACCACCAGTCTCGGTGCTCCCGGCGTGCTTTGTGCCTGAAGGCCGGTTATGGCCATCACCGTCAATAAAGATGTCAGTATGCGTTCTTTCATTCCTTCGCGTTCATAACTAATACATGGCTCGCGGCATTCACCAACAAACCGAGTGCCAAAGGTAACACTGTTAAATTAAATTCTTGCGGTGAAAAAGAAAATATCAGTATAAAAAGTGTTAAATACACCAAGTTCACCGTGTGGTAATACACTTTTTTATGCCTTATCGCCCCATATACCATGAAAGGCAGGCAAAACAAAGGCACAGGATTGAACAAAGCCAACAGCCAATTCGACCCCACAGTGGGATGAACGGACACGAAGAACAGGAAAGCGATGACACACCCTGCCAGACCCTGCATCCCGTAAAGCACAATGTCCCACCCCCAATATATCTTCCGCCGTCTCCACTGCCACCATGCGACCAATACATTCAATGCCAGAAACAGACTGGCACACATCATCGGCGTGAGAGGGAAGCCCGGTTCGGCAGGTTCGGAAGCCACATCGACGATTTTTGCTTCTTTCGCCACAAGCGGACGGCGTGTCCCGTCTTCATTCTGAATGTAAGCCTGCGAAGCAAAACGGAGCATATAAAAGGGAGCAAACATCTGAAGGCGGTTGTCTATAGGCAAATCGGCCTCAGCCCCTAAGCAAAAATCGATTCCAAGCTCATCCCACGGCGAGCTGGCCGTATATTCGTGAACGATGCTACGGAATGTCTTTCCTTTCCCTCCCTCAGGATAGACCACTTTCCCCTGCACCGCCTTTTCTATCTGGTCGCGCGCACGGGTGGTACAGTTGTCGTAAAAATAATTGTAACGGTAGACACGGTTCGCCGGACGGTAATTCTCTTCCAGCAGATGGAGCAAGGTCTGCTTTTCTTGCGGCGTAAGGTTCAGCTCCTGCTCATAGACTGACGACCCGCGCAACGCATACTCCGCCTCGAAATAGCGGTAAGGCGTGACGCCGAGCTGATAGTCGGTCTCCCCCTTCACGAAGCGATAGACAAAATGGGGGGTATTGAAACTGAACATCCCATAGTTGAACACCACATCCGCCCCGCGAGTAAAGTTCTGATAACGCAGGGCGGTATGTCCGAAAAGCTCATAGATTTCGTTTCCAGGCGCACAAGTAAGCAGGCTGAAGCGGATGCTGTCTGCCTGGTGCGCACGCACCGGCATGATCATCCCTAATGTCAAGGTCAGTATCAGCGCTATCTTTTTCCGTAAATCCATATTGTTCCCGTCTCTGTTTCGGATGCAAAAATACGGCGAATAATCCGTAACTACGAAAAAAAGTGAAGAAATTTAAGGCGCACGGCATCACAAGATGCACCGGCGACTGACATAATCGGAAAAACGCTCTCTATAACTCTCGCCCACCGGAATATATACTTTCCTGTCCATGACAATGCGCTGGCGTGACACTTCAAATATCTTATGCAGATTGACTATATAAGAACGGTGAACACGCATGAAATGGGAAGGCAATGCCGCTTCAAGCTTCATCAGGCTGCCCAATGCCGTGACAGGCTCATCCTGTCCCTCCAGATAGACACGTACATATTCACTTACGCTCTCAATATAAAGGATATGATCGGTCTCTATATTTATCAGTCTGCCGTCACTCTTCATAAAAAGCGGGTCACGCTCCCCCTTTGCTGACTGTCTGGAGAGATATGTCCTGCGCGCCCTTTCAGCGGCCCGCAACAAATCCTGAAAGCTGAACGGCTTCAACAGATAGTCTACCGCCTCCAGACGAAAGCCTTCAACGGCATACTCAGGATAGGCCGTAGTGAAAATGACCATGGGGGAATGAGGCAGCGAACGTATAAAATCCATCCCATTAAGGTCGGGCATCGTAATGTCTGTAAATATCAGGTCAACCTTCCCTGACATCACCAACGGAACGGCTTCACCGGCATCGGAACATGCATTCAACAAGGAAAGAAACGGTATGCGGGAAATGTATCCCGACAGCTGGGTAAGGGCAAGCGGCTCGTCATCTATTGCAATACATCTCATAATACAGGAACAATTAACAATACTGAATAAGAATCTTTATCCTCTGTGACGGTCAAAGTATAATTCCGGCCATAAAGCAAAGCCAAACGTTTACGCACATTGTCCAATCCTACACCTGAATGGAGCATATCTCTGCACTTATGATTGCTGTTGCGGCACGAAAAGAACACATCTTCTCCCTCTACCCTCATCTTCACTTCCACGAATGAAGAGGCCCGATAGCTCACTCCATGCTTAAAGGCGTTCTCAAGCAAAGATATAAACAACAAGGGCGGCACAGGCACATCGGGCACAACAAACGGGAAATCGGCCGTCACAACGAGCTTTTCTGTATAACGCATCTTCATCAGCGCCATGTAGCTTTGCAGAAACCGCACTTCACGAACCAAAGAAACACTCTCGCCCACGGCTTCGTAAAGCACATAACCCATCAGTTTGGAAAGTTTCAGAATGGTTTCCTTCGCCTTCACCGTGTCAATATCCACCAGCACATAAATATTGTTCAATGTATTCATGAAAAAATGAGGATTAAGCTGATATTTCAGACAGCGCAGTTCCGACTCCAGATGCCGCTTCTCAAGTTCCTTCATCACTTCATCGTCGTGCAATGACTTAAAGAAAAGCTTCACGGCCACATTGAATCCTACGAGCAGAAACGCCACTACGACAAGCATAGGCTCAACACTGTTCGGCGGAAAAGGAGGGGGAGGCGTTCCCGGCACAGCCGGAAAAGACAGACGCCCGGCCACCCATATCCGCTGCAGGAAGAAAAAGTAGAACAATATGCCCATTACAGCCAGCAGCAACAGGGCATACAGGCCGAAACGCCTGCGCATAAGCAGGCAGGGCACGAGCCAACAGTTGTTTACCAGAAACAAAATGAAGAACGGAGTCAGCAAAAACAAAGAAAACCCTATAATGTCCCGTCCCATCCGCGTCACATCCGCGTGCGACTGGATGCTTATCAGGATAGCTCCCCAAGCAATGCACCACCCGCCTATATAGATAAGCCGCTCCATCCACCGTATCCTCGCCTGTCTTTCCATAAAAATCATTTTTCTGTCAAAAGTACCTCACGGCTTTGTGCGAATCAACAAAAATCGACCAACGCTCACTTTTTCATGACAGACATGAGATAAGGAGACAAGACTGTTTTGCCGAAGAAATCATGCCGTCTGCCGAGAAAAATCCGGCTTCTGCTGAATATATTTCATGCAACATCCCGCAACGGATATTTTTGCGGCAAAACAAAAAGCATCAGACAATGAACAGCAACAGACTGTTTGCCTTATGCGGCATGGCGGTCATCGCATCTGCCTTTGCCGCATGCGACAAATACGAAACAGGCGAATACGCTCCCATCCCCAAGCTCCATATAGGAGAAGCATACAGCCATCAGTGTGAAGACAACAACTATGTGGCACTGGAATATGACTCACTGGGAGAAAAGGTCGTTCTTCTCAACTTTTATCCGGAGGAAGTGACCAGTTTGGAATATGTAAAATATGATGAGGAAACAAGCACTTTTTCCTTTCACAAGGGAGAAACGGCACGTTACCTCATCAGTTGGGAATATGAATCGGACAATGCCGTGCGCATCCTTTACGGACAAAACGGCATGTGGTATGACATGGACAAAAACCGCCGCAAACAGTTCATCCTCACCGCCAACGACGGCATGACGGTAAGGATGGCGGCCTATCCCCTCACGCAGAGAACGATAAACATTACCGTCAACCGCTTCCGCATCGAGGAGTATGCGGAAGCGGACAAAGGCTCCGGCTCAGGAACCGCGGACTGAAAAATCTTCCATTACTTATCAATCATAGCGCATCATGCGCACCTTCCGCTCTGGCTGCAGCGACAGCCGGGGGCGGTCGCCTTATTTCCCGAGCTTGTCATACGCTTCGTCTGTGACCGGCTCAAACCATTCGTTCGAAGTGTCCTCGCCCGGAATCTCGAATGCAAGGTGGGCAAACCAGCTGTCGGCGGCGGCACCGTGCCAGTGCTTCACGTTGGCGGGAATATGAACCACATCACCCGGCAGCATCTGCACGGCGGGCTCGCCTTCTTCCTGATACCATCCCTTTCCGGCCACACATACCAACATCTGTCCGCCGCCTTTCGTGGCGTGATGGATATGCCAGTTGTTGCGGCAGCGAGGCTCAAACGTTACGTTGGAAAAGGGAATCTGCTCGGTCGACACGCGTGCCAGATAACTGTTTCCCGTAAAATATTTCGCATAGGCAGTATTCGGCTCACCGACGGGAAATATCATCTCGCGCTGAAAAGCGGTCTTGCCGTCATCTCCCTCCGCATCGCCGGCCCATACTTCCTTGGCCAGACGGAAAGCTCCCCATGCATTGGGCCATCCGGCATAGAAGGCAATGTGGGTCAGCATCTCGGATATCTCGGTGCGCGTCACGCCATTCTGTCTGGCGAACTGGAGATGATGAGTGAGAGAAGAGTCGATAATCCCTTTTCCGACAAGGGCAGCGACGGTTATCATGCTGCGGTCGTGCGGACTCAGCCCTTTACGGTTCCACACTTCACCGAAGAGAACATCGTCATTCAGCTCGGCAAACTTGGGAGCGAACTCCCCTAACTGCACGCGACCGGCGGTCTGCGTAATCTTTTCTTGTGACATAGCGGTTTGAATATTAAGTGCAGAAACAAGCATCCCCAAGAGAACGCCTGTCTTGACAGTTTGAAAAATCGGTTTCATCATGGTGCCAATCTTGTTTTGTCTGATGCAAAGATAGCTCATCCCATGCGAAAAACGCCGAACCAAATTACGGAGCATTGTACCACTTTTACAGATTATGAAAACCATCAGACCTTTCTGCCGCCGTCACTCAAGCCGGAAAACATCCGCCGCCACATGCCTGTATTGCGGCATGGCCATACCGATGTCGGCCCCGATGTAAGTCGGGTCGCAAACCGTATAGCGGGCGCCTTCTATCATCATGTAATCGCCCGTCACTTCCTCGTCGAAACGGACAGCCGCGGCCAAATGACCGGGATAATACAGCAGTGCCGTCTTGAGGCCAAGCAAGTCGCGGACCAGAACAGTGTAAAGAATGGCGCGGTCTTCGCAGTCGCTGTAAGGATGAAAGAATATTTCATCGGGAAAGAAAGGCCGCTCCTCACCAAACTGCTCCTCATCCGTCTGGTAGCTGAAGGCAGTCTGTACGAAGTTTATCAGGACATTTGCGGCTTCCGCCTGACTCTTTCCGGAAAGAGCCTGACGCAGCACGGGATAAAGCTGCTCTTTCACATGACGGCTCAGCGAAGCCTGTGCATAGACGGCCATCGAGTTGCCGCGCGGATAGTCTTCGTAAAAGTTCATCAGATTGCGATTGACCGTTATGTCTGTCTTCAGCTCCGGATAACGCCGGGCCGCAAAAGTCCGCATCGTCGAAAGAGATTCCGCCAAAAGGGGTTCAGTCTGGACGAACAGTGAAAACTGCCGTTCCTTCGGATATTCACGGTCGAACAGATAGAATGTTTCCCCGCGGACAGACGGGTCGACGATGTAATACCTCTCTCCGCCCACGGCAAGGTAAGGATATTCATAGATTTCGTCTTTCGAGGGGAGCAGCAATACAAGCCGGTTTCCCACCCGCGCCATACGCACCTTGTATCCCGACTGGGTAAGGACATACATCTGCATCAGCCGCGCCTCATTCTGGCTGCCTGCAAAAAAGGCCGTGGCCATCTGTTCCACGAAACGTACATATCCCCAGTCGCAGAGAGACAGCTTGTCACGCCACGAAAGGCAAGACGCAACGACGGGGAGATAGTCATCCGACGAAAGCCGCTGCCATGCATCCGCCACATTCCCCTCCGCCGTGCCGCGCAAGGCAAAGCGATGCTTCTCCTCCAAAGGCAGTCCACACGAAGTTCCATAAAACAGAAAGCTGAAGGATGAAGCTTCTTCCTGCCCTTCGTCCGGCAAGGGCAGAGGGTATGCAGGCTGCGGACGGCCTGCGGGAAGCATCTGGGGTGCGGTAATCCTGCCCGGCTGCAAAAGATTGTCAGCAGGCTTCACATCGGGCTTCCTTACTTCCGGGCGGGGAGGTTCCGGACGCTGCGGCGCAGGCTTGGCAGGCTCTGCCTTATACCCCGGCCATGCCCGGCGCATGTATGCTGCAAACTCGGCGTTGACCCGGTCACGATATTCCTTGAACTCCTGCCGGCGGCGATGCTTGTAGTCGCTGAAGTCAGTTCTTGCCTTTCGCTTATAGTCTTCAAAAGTTTGGGCAGCCGACTGACTGCCCAAACAAAACAAAAAGAAAATAACAGTTGCAAAACATTTCATACGCATCACTGATTATTGTCAATAAACGGGGACTTTTTCAAACGTTATCATCGTTCCGGCCAGATTGTATTCCGAATTGGGATAAGCAAGCACGGACAATGCCACATTGATCTCGTCCACATCCGCAGGCACGTTCTTGATGGTTACCGTACCCTTGCAGGCGATATTCTCAGGGAAAGAGGCCGTTATGTTGTATGCGCTTTCCGACTCGTCACGGAATGTCATGATGCAGTCGGAGTATTCATTCCCTTCGGCATCGTAGAACAAGGAGGTAGACCCGTCAATGATATTTGTACCCAATGCCTCAGGATGATAGATACGGAAGTCGTTTACCAGTCCGAGCCCTGTATTTTTCAGCGTATAGGTGAATACCACTGCCGAGCCGGAGCGTTCGCAGCTGACGATGGCCGCTTCGATGCGGGAATCACAGGACATAACCTCGGCCGACGAGTAGTCTCCGCCACCGGTTTCCCCTTCATCGCCGCCTTCATTGCCGCCGCTCTCTCCCTGTGTGCTTACCAGCACCCGGACAGACTGCGAGCCTCCGGCTGCATTGATGATGAAGGAGGTGGACTGGGAAGCGGTAATCTGGCTGCGGTCTATAAGCACCTTGATTTCGGCCGACTTGCCCATGGCTATTTCACCCTGTGCCGGCTGGATGGTAAGCCACGCAACGTTCAATCCGCTCACATTCCACGACAGGTTTCCGGCGTTCCCCGTATTGGTCAGCGTAAGGGTCAGCTCGTTATAGCCCGTATCAAAGTCGAGCGTGTTGGATGAAAGTGTCAGGTTTGACAACTCACTTACCGGATCAAGAGTCATGTCTCCCGTCGCGCTGCCGCCTGCATTCACCTGAATCTGACGGACATTCTGCTGATATCCGTTGGCCTGAACCTGCACCTTATACTGTCCCGGCTCCAGATCGACAAACTCATAATGTCCGTCCTGCCCCGTCAAGGTGGAAAGATTGCCGGGTGAAAGAATGACGGAAGCACCGTATACCGGCTGACTGGTTTCGGCATCTGTCACGATTCCATAAATAGAACCGAATCCGGGTGTTTCATCCTCCGAACATCCACAGATGGATATGCCGAAAATCATACAAAAAACTGAAAATAAAATCTTCTTCATAACGTTTTCTTCTTTTTTAAAACACATATATAATTTATTGCAACGTTTCTAATCTTCACGGCTCACGGTTCCGTCGCCGTTATCATTCCAATAATCGCCCCTATCGTCTTTAAACCTATTCCATCCATCCTGTTTCAAGGTACGTGTATTGCCGTGTTCATCCTCTGTCGTATATTCGGGTTCACTGCTGTCTGATGAGGAACGCTGCTCTCCGGACGATGAAGAGTCGCCGAAAGCGGCCTTTCCCAACAGAGACAAGACCAGAAAGGCAATGACAAGAATGATGACCACCACACTTCCCACCGCTCCGACCAGCATGGCAAACGCGCATGACACGAGCATAAACAGCGACTTGCCGAAGATGCCGCCCGAAGAGTGCATGTAAAGGAAGGCCTGAAACACGTTATAACAGACGAGCATAAGCAGAAGCGTCAATACCACGGCCACAATAGGCACAGGCTCTATGCTCTTGTCTATCATTTCACAATAGATAAGCAGGCAGCCGAAGAAGGCTCCCACCACGGCACTGAGATATACCACACCGATGCCAAAGGGTTCGTAGCCTTCGGCCGAATCGAACAGGTGGCGATCTATCTTCTCAAAATTCTTTAGAAAATAGTAACCGGCTATCAAAACGAGAATCGCCAATACGATTGTTCCCATAATCTGATGTTTTTAATTATTGCTGAAAAAATACAATCCGTACCATGAAGTATAGCAACGCTATAAACAGAAGCATCGACACCAGAAAACCAGCCGTCATCCGCGACGGTTTCCAAATGCTGATGTACGCACTGCCGTCATCTTTGGCAGGAAATGCCGACGGGGTGGCAAACAAACGCTTGTAACCGATGATGAATATGATGTATACCACAAAATATAATGGATTTAACACATCATATAACATACTTTTAAAATCAAAATAGAGCGATGAAGCATTTATTGAGGACAAATCCCATAAACATGGCGCTATTGATTCTGAATCTATAATTACATTTATAATTCTATCAATAAAAAGAGCAATACACAACAAATAAAAAGCCGGACGATAAACAGCTTCTATTTCTTTATTTCTACATAAAAAAGAATATGCGGCACAACATAAATATCCGAAGAAAAGTGTCACAACTAAATCAAAAAGATTATTAACCAACGGCCATATAGAAAGCCAATATTCTTCCGAAGGAGTCGGAAGAATCCAATCAAATATAATTCGTTTTATAATAATAAAAATCCTATCACCACACAAAGCGATAAACAGCATGATAGAAAACTGACGAAAGGGCAAAAATGTATGTTTCCTTAAAGACCATAAGCCCAAATATGTAAAAGATATAAAAATAATATTTGCACACCAACCGAATAATTGATGGTATTTAGACCATAGTTCCGTATCCATCACATATGGTAATATATAGAAAGCCATTGAGACAAGGATTTCCCACACAAAAGCCGTAATTATCCACCAACGGGCGCGCTTTATAAGCTTTTCATTCGTCTGAAGCTCAGACGGAGTTATTTCAAAAGTCGTTTCCATAAATATTATGATTGATGATTAACCTTACATTGTCAGAAAGTGAGCGAGGCCGCCATCACGGGACTGCCGTCAGGCGAAACGGACGGCGCGACGGCGTAATCCTTTACCAACGGATTGCGCTTCTTTACCACGATGCGCCGTGCGCCCGGAGCCACCACGGCATCTATCAGATTATAGAGATAGAGGGCTGCCGCAGCACCGATACAGATATTCCGCGCAGTGGCAAAATGGTCGGCCTTCGTGGAATAACTGTTTATCAACCCGACATCGTGCGTGCGCATTATCTTCCGGCGGTAGTCCGACCGCTGATTCTCCGTAAACACGACACCTCCCGCCAGCAGGGCTGTGCCGCCCAAAAACAGTCCGCCCTTCAGGTTAGAGCCTTTATAGAACTGTCCCCACCCCGGGATGATGGCCGACCGCCACAGTCCGCGAGCGCCATAACGGGTGGTCAGCTCCACATTATCGAACAAGGGGGCCTTTCCCAATTCCGACTTTGCATAGAGCTTGGTCAGATAATAATCGCCCGACTTGTCACGTTCCCAGTATTCCGCAATGTCTTCCACATAGAGTTTCACTTCATTTCCCTGCGCCTGCGTGGTGGTATGGCTGTCATAGTCTACCCTTTCTGTCAGCTTCCCGTTCTTCCATACTTGCGACACAAGCTCCTTTGATTGATAGCCAGACACTATTACCATCCCGTTCTTCATTTCCGACCCTGCTATCAGTTCGGCCATACACTTCTCACGCGCGGCATCGAGCGTCGGTGCAAAGGCCGATTTCACTTCATACGTAAAGGTGGGGTTCGTAGGCTTGGGAATCTTTTGAACCCATCTGGGGCGCAGCGGCTCCGAGGCACGGGGCTGCGCCGATGCCGCCTCCACGCCCCAAAGCAGCGCCGTCAGCTGAAGAAACAATATCAAACGGATTTTCATAGGTTTTCCTCCGCCTGTTTCTTCCTATACTCTTCAAGTCCTTCAGACATCCTTTCAAGAAAACGATCGCGGTCGTATTGCAGTTCGATCACGCCGTCACGGTCTAACTCATTGTCCAGATTCTTCATCAACTCTTCGGTATTGGTCTTTATCTCCAGACATACATACACCTGAACATGTCCGTTCGACAAATCATAAAGAGAGTGGTCGATGACGGGCGCATTCTTTATTTCTTCGGCCATATATTGTGTCATGACTGCCTCACTAAGTGTCGCTGCTGTATTTTTCAGATTCTGATTGGCATTTCGCTCATAATCCTGCGCCGCCCCTTCAACGGCAGTCTTGATCATGGCCGTAAGCCTGCTACGGGCATCCCGCTCCGCTGCGTTCCAAGCCACTTTTTCTATATAAGAGGTGGCCGTGCCGTAAGCCCTCAGATTCTCAGATTCAGCTGAGGCCAACTCAATGCAAGGCTCGGCCGCGCGCAGCTTGCGTGCCGGACGCTGCTGTGCGGACTGCTGTTCCTGCTGCTGTTTCCACAGCTGATACTCATAGTCGGAAGCAGCCGTCTGCTTCGACGACCCGCAAGATGCCAACGCGAAAGTCATGCCCAAAAGGGCAACGGATACAATGTTCTTTTTCATTTCAAAAGTCATTAACTGCCGCAACAACTCCCAATACGGCGAATTATCCCAAAAGTGTGGAGCTGTTCGCCGCACACTTTGAGCTTTTTGCGCCGGCGAGACACTTTTTTTAAGTCACAGACATAACTTTTCCTAAAGTTACCGGGCAAATATAGCAATAATGATTTAAATTATTAAATACAATCAAAATAATTTTTATAAATAAGAATATAATTTGAGAATTAAACCAAACCCCGCTTCAGGACAGACGCAAAAAGAAAGATGCAATGGAAGAAAACAAGACAAAAATGCCAAACAGATTTTCCGTCAGCATGAAAAATCTGTTTGGCATGCACAAAAAACAGGCACGGACTGCACAATATCCGACGATACTGCACAGCCCGTGCCCGAAACAAAAACGCTTGTAACGCTTTTTACATTATTCTAATCCGAACAGCGCCGACAATCCCTTGTCTACACCAGAGAATCCCATGAAGGCCATGGCAAGCAAGCCGGCCGTTACCAGGGCAATAGACATGCCCTGCATGCCTTTCGGAATGTTTACCATGCTGAGCTGCTCGCGGATGCCCGCAAAGACAATCAGCGCGAGAGCAAATCCCAAAGCGGTGGAGAAGGCATAAATGACACCTGTCAGCAGGTCAAAATCCTTTTGGATAACGAGGATGGCCACACCCAGGATACAGCAGTTGGTGGTAATCAGCGGAAGAAACACACCCAATGCCTGATAAAGAGCCGGAGAAACCTTCTTCAAAATGATTTCTACCATCTGAACCAAAGCGGCAATCACCAGGATGAAAGCGATGGTTTGCAGATAGGCCAGTCCGAACGGATCAAGAACAAACTTCTGGATGACATAGGTCACAATGGTAGAGAGTGTAAGCACAAACGCCACGGCAGCGCCCATCCCCATCGCTGTCTCCACCTTCTTGGAAACGCCGAGAAACGGACAAATGCCGAGGAACTGCGACAACACGATGTTGTTCACAAAGATGGCGGTGATAAATATCAGTATATATTCCATATCTTTCTGTTTTAAAGATTATGCTTTCTTCAAGCGGTTAACGATAGCAATCAGATAGCCCAGTGCGATGAAGGCACCCGGAGCAAGCACGAACACGAGCATGCCGTACTGTTCAGGCATGATGGCCATGCCAAACAGCTTTCCGGTTCCGAGGAACTCGCGTACACCGCCAAGCAGAGTCAGGGCAATGGTAAAGCCCAGACCGATACCCAGTCCGTCGAAGAACGAGGGAACAGGCCCGTTCTTGCAGGCAAACGCTTCGGCACGCCCAAGCAGGATGCAGTTTACCACAATCAACGGGATAAACAGTCCCAATGTAGCGTAAAGCGCGGGCACATACGCCTGCATTACCATCTGAAGCACAGTTACGAACGCTGCTATCACTACCACGAAAATAGGGATGCGAACCATGTCGGGCACCAGATTCTTAATGGAAGAGATCACTACATTCGAGCAGATAAGCACGAACATTGTGGCCAGTCCCATACTCATGCCGTTGATGGCGGAAGAGGTCGTTCCCAACGTTGGACACATACCCAAAAGGAGTACAAACGTGGGATTCTCCTTGATCATCCCGTTCAGCAATACTTTAAAGTTATTCATAGTCTTTTTCTCCTTTCTTTATTCATTGGTTTCACTTTCGTCCGTCGCGGGAGCCGCCTGTTGAGTGGCGCCGCTTGTCGTGTCGACATTCTGATTCTTATAAGCCGCATAAGCATTGTTCACGGCCAGCAGGAACGCACGAGTGGTAATGGTAGAGGCGGTAATGGCATCAATCTGCCCGCCGTCCTTGTTTACCACGAGCGGCTGCTCACCGGGATTCTTTCCGGTAATGTCGCCCTTGCCTCCCTTCTTAAACCAGTCGGCGGCTTTCGAGCCCAATCCCGGAGTTTCGGCATGGCTCAGCAGCGAATAGTCAATGATATTGCCTTCTTTGTCGAAGCCTACCAATACGGTCAGCGCACCGCCAAATCCGTTGGCCGACGATTCAACGGCGGCTCCGATAAACTCTCCGCCCTTCGTAGCCTTGTATACTTTATAGGTTGCACCGTCGATTTCCACCGTGTCGGGTGACTCGGCAGGATTATTGTCAAATCCCGGAATGACCACAGCAATGGCATCGCTCAATGCCTTCGCGTTTGCCTGGGCGATGGGTTCGGCCGTAACGCTGTTTACCCACCCCAACAATGCGCCTGCCACTACTGAAAAACCGGTAAGCGACAGCACCATATTCTTTAAAGATGATTCAAGCTTTTTCATTTCTTCACTACCTCCCCGAATCGTTTAGGTTTGCAATAAGTGTTGATAAGCGGAGTAAACGCATTCATGATAAGAATGGCAAACGACATACCCTCGGGATAAGCGCCGAATGTACGGATTACCACTGTCAGGAAACCGATAGCCACGCCGTAGATAATCATTCCCTTGTGGGTCATGGGCGAGGTAACGTAGTCGGTTGCCATGAAAATAGCGCCCAACATCAAGCCTCCGGTAAAGAGATGCTGTAGCGGCGACGCGTAGACCGGATTGGCCAGATGCATCAGACCGGAGAAAACGAATACCGTGACAAGGATAGACACAGGAATGTGCCAGGAAATAATCTTTTTCCACAGCATATATGCCAATCCCAACAGCAAGGCCAAAGCACTTACCTCGCCGATACAGCCCGGATTATTCCCTAAAAACAAATCCATTACACTCGGCAATTGACTCAGTGCGTCTGCATCACCATGCACTGCTTGCTTCATCAATGCCAATGGAGTTGCTGCTGTCTCTGCATCGGTATAGCTTGTCCACTGCCCCGCAACAGGCCAAGAAGTCATTTGCACCGGGAAAGAAATCAGAAGAAACACACGGCCCACCAAAGCGGGATTGAAAGGATTGCAGCCCAATCCGCCAAACGTCATTTTGCCGATACCGATAGCCACCAGTGCACCGATGATAATAATCCACACAGGCAGATTGGACGGAAGATTGAACGCAAGCAAGATTCCGGTCAATGCAGCCGAACCGTCGAGCACCGTAGTACGCTCGCGCTTGAATATATACTTTGTGATAGCCCACTCGAAGAACACGCAGGCGGCCACCGAGGTCAACGTAACGATAGCAGCCCCTACGCCGAAGATAAACAGCGATACAAGCAAGGCGGGTATCAGGGCAATGATTACGCCGTACATGTTCTTCTGCACGCTGTCGCCTCCATGCACGTGGGGCGACAATGATACGATAAATTTATTTGCCATAACCAATTCTTATTTTTTAGCGTTACGTGCACGGATGATTCCGCCCACCTTACCTTTACCTAAACGGATATAATCAAGCATCGGACGGTGGGACGGACAGGTAAACTGGCACGAACCACACTCGATGCACGACATAATCATTTCATGCTCCACGCGCTCCCAGTCTCCGTGAGCCGAACAAGTAGCGAGCAAATAAGGCTCCAGTCCCATCGGACAGGCACTGACGCACTTTGCACAGCGGATGCAGGGCTGAGGAACAGACCGACGGGCTTCCTTGTCATTCATCAGCAGCACGCCGGAGCTTCCCTTGCAGACGGGCACCTCGGTGTTCGCCAAAGCCTTTCCCATCATCGGTCCGCCTCCTATGACCTTCCCCGTATCTTCAGGCAGGCCTCCGGCAGCTTCTATCAGCTGACTCATCGGCGTACCCATGCGCGTAAGGTAATTCGACGGGTTCTTGAGCGACTTGCCCGTAACCGTCACCACACGCTCAAAGAGCGGCTTGTTCTTCTGCACAGCTTCATAAACGGCAAAAGCCGTACCTACATTTTGCACCACCGCACCCACATTGATAGGAATAGCAGGAGGAGCGGGCACCTGACGGCCGATAACGGCATCGATCAACTGCTTCTCGCCTCCTTGCGGATATTTCACTTTCAGAGGAACAACCTCGATACCCGGATATGCCGCAGCCTTCTCTCTCATCAGGCCAATGGCATCGGGCTTGTTGTTCTCGATGCCGATGTACGCCTTGCTTACCTTAACGGCACGCATCAATATCTCTACGCCGACCAGTATCTCATCCGGATGCTCCAGCATCAGACGATGGTCGGCCGTAAGATAAGGCTCACACTCCACAGCATTGATGATGACACACTCCGCACGGCATCCCGGCGGGGGAGTCAGCTTGACATGGGTAGGGAAACAGGCACCGCCCATACCTACCACACCTGCATTCTTGATTTTTCCTACTATCTCTTCCGGAGTCAGACTGCATTCCTTCACCAGTTCCGGACTGCGGTCGATGGTCTCTTCCCATTCATCGCCTTCCACATCGATGAAGATAGCCGGCTTGCGATAGCCGCTCGCATCGATTACACTGTCTATCTTGCTTACTTTTCCAGAAACGGAAGAGAAGATGGCAGCCGAAACAAATCCACCCGCCTCGGCAATCTTCGTGCCCACCTTCACCACATCGCCTTTCTTCACGACGGGCACGGCAGGAGCACCGATATGCTGCGACAAGGGGAATACGGCCTGCTTGGGAAGAGCAAGTGTCTCTATGGCTTTTCCGGCAGACAACTTGTTTTCCGCCGGATGAACTCCGCCTATTCTAAATGTCTTCACTTTTATATCGTTTTATTTATTACTACTATAGATTGATTAAGCTTCAGCTGCAGGCTGAGCAGGTTTGGCTTCTGCCGCCGGAGTTTCGGGTTTCGGCTTGCGCGGAGGGAAGTTTACCGCAACGATAGCGCCCTGCGGACACTCCATCTCACACTTGCGGCATGACTTACATTTCGCCGGGTCGATATACGCCAGATTGTTTTCAAGCGTAATGGCCTCGAACGGACATACCTTCACACACTTTCCGCAGCCGATACAGGCGGCCGTGCATGCCTTGCGAGCCACGGCTCCCTTATCCTTGTTGACACACTGCACATAGACACGGCGGTTGTTCTTCCCTTTCGGACGGATTTCGATAATGTTGCGCGGACAAGCCTTGCTGCATGCGCCGCAGGCCGTACACTTCGATTCGTCCACTTCAGGCAGGCCGGTTTCGGGATTCATGCGGATGGCATCAAACTGACACGCCGTCACACAGTCGCCACAGCCCAAGCATCCGAAAGTACACCCGGTCTCTCCACCGTAAGTAGAGTTTGCCACCGCACACGAACGCACGCCATCATACTGCGTGATACGCGGACGATTGGCACACGTACCGTTACATCTCACCACCGCAACCTTAGGCTCGGAAGCTGTGGCCTCCAGTCCAAGAATGGCCGCTACTTTCTCCATCACAGGCTGACCGCCTACCGGACACAGCTTGCCCTCCAGCGAACCGGCCTTCACGCACGCGGCGGCAAAGCCTGAACAACCCGGATAACCGCATCCGCCGCAGTTGGCCTGAGGAAGGGCCGCAGCCACCTCGCCGATTCGCGGATCTTCATACACAGCAAACTTCTTCGAAGCCACGTAAAGGATTATCGCAGACACCAGTCCGATGGCTCCCAATGAAATTACTGCAACCAAAATCAAGTTCATAGGATTATTAAAGTTAGTTTATTAATTATTGTTTACAGATTCCAGCGTAAATACAAAAGTGCGGCTCAACCGCGCACGGCACAGATACAATATAAAGTAATAAGGCGCGAGCATGCACAAAGACACCATTGCCGCAAGGGCCTCATCGCCTCCCGTCAGCTTCATAAAGACAAAGAGAGAGAGCAGAAGCACGACAAACGGCGCGCCGAACGCCCACCATACAGCCTTCATCCCCATCGATGTACTGCCGCAAATCATCACCTCCTGCCCTATCCGGCACGGCAGGCCCTTGTCATTGCGCACATCTATCAGCTTCTCCTTTGTTTCGGATGCGTGGCAATGAGCCTTCGCACTGCAAGCCGAACAGGCCGAAGTCTGCATGATCTTCACTTTCAGACGAATGCCGTCTATGTTTTCCACAATACCCAGATGTTTTATATTGTTAGCCATTTTTGCAAACTGCACATTACAAATCAGGGGCAAATGTAACACAAAAATTGTTTCGTTGGTTACCTTGAGAGAGAAAATCTTTTAAAAAATTGTAAGTTTATGACAAGACAAGAATCAAGCCTTTAAAAATCAATCCGCCGCCGTCTGAATAATCCCTTTTTCCCCGGCCTTTACCCAAGATGATTCTTGGATAACAGACCTGCCACTTCAACCGGAAAAAGCAATTTCAGGCAACGCCGCCCGTTCATTCCGACGAAAAAGAATTCAGATTCTGACAAAAGAAATATATGTCCCTTTGAAACGGAAGTTTATGACCTTGCAAAAAAATGCATCCCTCCTCAAGACCGGCAGACGGATTATGTCCGACAACCAGTTTGCACAGGCAGACGACACCTACAAGCAAGCATCATCCCCGCCAGAGCGGACAAAGAAAAAAGACCGTCTCAGTCTTCTCTTGGACTGAAACGGTCTCTGTCTCGCCTGAGCCTCTTGTCGGATTCGAACCAACGACCCCGAGATTACAAATCACGTGCTCTGGCCAACTGAGCTAAAGAGGCGGGTGGGCAAGCTTACCATATCGCGCCGCTACGACCTTCTACCTTTGCTGCGATCAAGCCCTGGAGGATTCAAAGGGAGCTGGCCGTATGGGACTTGCCCGTATGTCAAAAATTCGCTTTGAGGTATCCGCTTGTGCGGCGTTTCTCGATTGCGGGTGCAAAGGTAGGGATATTTTTCGACTTTGCAATAGATTGCCCGATTTTTTTATTCTTTTCGCCCAAAAGAAATGATTTTTCACGCTTTTATATAGCATAGATAAGCGAAAAAGCGTACTTTTGCAGGGATTAATCAATAAGACAAACATGACAACAGACAGACCGGTTAGTTTACAACAATACGCCATGCGCTACGGAACCTTTATGGGAATCTTCTGGATTGTTAAGTTCACTTTTCTTCCGCTCGGCTTCACCATTCCGCTGCTGCAAATGCTTTTCGTATTGCTGACCTGCTTTGTTCCCGTATTGGGCTATATCTATGCCCGGAAATTCAGAAACATCGGCTGCGAAGGAGCTGTGGGATTCAGGAAAGCCTTTGCTTTCACGTTTTTCATGTATATGTTCGCCTCCATTCTGACGGCAGCAGGCCATTACATCTACTTCCGCTTTATCGACGGCGGGTACTTGGCAGACATGTATCTGGAACAGATAAACGCCCTCAAATCGGCGACCGCAGGCGAACTGGCAGCTTCCATAGACCAACTTGTGACGGCTTTCGACACCATTTCATCGCTTTCTCCGCTGGAACTGACCTTTCAGCTTATGTCGCAAAATGTCTTTTATGGCATCGTCTTGTCACTGCCCACCGCCCTGTTTGTCATGCGAAAAAAGAAATAACACCGTTTGCACATTTATATAATATGGATATTTCAGTCATTGTACCTCTATATAATGAGGAAGAGTCTCTGCCCGAACTTTACACGTGGATTGAACGGGTGATGAAAGCCCGTGGATTCAGCTACGAAGTCATCTTCGTAAACGACGGGAGCACCGACCGTTCCTGGCAGGTCATCGAGGAACTCAGCCGACAATCTACTGCAGTAAAAGGCATCAAGTTCCGCCGTAACTACGGCAAGTCACCGGCTCTGTTCTGCGGATTCGAACGCGCACAAGGCGATGTAGTAATCACAATGGATGCCGACCTGCAAGACAGTCCCGATGAAATACCGGAACTTTACCGGATGATTATGGAAGACGGATACGACCTCGTATCGGGATGGAAGCGCAAACGTTATGATCCGCTTTCAAAGACGATTCCCACCAAGCTTTTCAACGCGACGGCACGTGCCGTATCGGGCATACACAACCTGCACGACTTCAACTGCGGTCTTAAAGCATACCGCCGCGAGGTGGTGAAGAATATCGAAGTGTACGGCGAGATGCACCGCTACATCCCTTATCTGGCCAAAAACGCCGGCTTTACCCGCATCGGCGAGAAAGTGGTGCACCATCAGGCACGGAAATACGGCAAGACAAAATTCGGACTGAACCGCTTTGTGAACGGCTATCTGGACTTGCTGACACTATGGTTTCTGTCTACATTCGGTGTGAAGCCGATGCACATCTTCGGCTTCTTGGGCTCCATCATGTTTGTTCTGGGCTTTATCGCAGTGGTGACGGTAGGCGGAATGAAGCTATACGACATGTATCACGGCAATCCCTATGTACTGGTAACCGATAACCCCTATTTCTATCTGGCGCTTACCACCATGATTCTGGGAACCCAACTGTTTCTTGCCGGATTCATCGGCGAACTGATAGCGCGCAATGCACCGGAGCGGAACAAGTACCTAATAGAAAAAGAATTGTAAGCGCATGAAAAAACTGTCTGCCATAACCAAAACTCTGTTGGCCTCCGTCCTCCTGCTTGCGGCATGCGAAGCGGAAAACTGTCCGCCTAACGCACTGGCATTCGCCCAGTTCAATTTCGTCGACCAATACGGGAGATCCGTCGCGTATACAGACACGCTGACCGTCATAGGACGGATAGAAACGGCCGACACCCTTATCAACGACACCCTCATCAACCGCGAAACCGGAGTCAGCACACTCAGTCTTCCCTTGAGCTACGACAACGAAACACAGTTCATCTTCCGCTACAACAGACAGGGACAGGATGTAATTACCGTCAAGCACCGTAATATCCCCTATTTCATGAATCTGGACTGCGGCACGATGATGTTTTACGAAATTACCGAAGCCACTTCTACCAACCGTATGACGGACTCGCTGGTAGTAACCAACTCGAATATTGACAATAATGAGAAAGAAAATTTCAGACTATATTTCACTGTCGCTGATACTGAGTAGCCTTCTTCTGCTGTATCCGCTTGCCGGAAACGGACAGGCACGCAAGGCCACCGCCAAAGAAAAGGCGGAAGAAAAGGAAGTGCCCCTGTATCAGGGAACATCCGTAGGGGTGGAAATCGCCGGACTGGGAAGCTACCTGCTGGGAAGCGATATCCTGAGCAGCGAGATAGCCGTGCAGGCCAACTTCAAGAACCGCTTTCTGCCGGTAGTGGAGGTGGGTTACGGCAAGGCCGATGCCATCAACGACGGAAACGACCTTCATTACAAGACTTCGGCCCCGTATTTCCGCATCGGAATAGACTATAATGTATTCCATAAAAAGACTCATCTGCCAGGTTATCTGTATGCAGGCCTAAGATATGGCATGAGCTCTTTTTCGTATGACATAAGCGGCCCCGACATGACAGACCCGAACTATGGCGGCGAGATTACCGTCCCCTACTCTTATTCCGGCATCAAAAGTACCGCAAGCTGGGTGGAAGCTGTGGTAGGGCTGAAGGTAAAGATTTATAAAAGCTTCTGCATGGGATGGAGCGTGCGCTATAAGAAAAGAATCAGCATTACCGAGCACGACAATTCCATACCCTGGTATGTGCCCGGATTCGGAAAAAATGCGGGAAGCAGTTTCAACTTGATGTATAACCTGATTTATAATTTGCCTTTCTAAATGAGTCTTGCAGAAATCTGGCTGCTTGCCGTCAGCCTGGCCGTCGATTGCTTTACGGTGTCCGTCACAAGCGGAATCATTCTTCACCGCATCCGCTGGAAAACATTTCTGCTGATGGGCTTCTTCTTCGGACTCTTTCAGGCGGCGATGCCGTTCATCGGATGGGCGGGAGCAAGCAGTTTCAATCACCTGATTGAAGCTTACGACCATTGGATAGCATTCGGACTGCTGGCATTCTTGGGCATACGCATGATACGGTCTCATTTCAAGGAGGATGAAACGGACTGTTTCGACCCGACCCGCCTTACCGTAATCCTTACACTGGCGGTAGCCACCAGCATCGACGCTTTGGCCGTGGGCATTTCATTCGCCTTTACCGGATTCAACACACTGTCATCGCTTGCCTATCCGCTTTGGGCCATAGGTATCGCCTCATTCGTCATCTCGCTTGCCGGGAGCTTCATCGGAGTGTTCTGCGGAAAACGCTTCAACCTGCGCATGGAGCTGTTCGGCGGACTGATGCTGATAGGCATCGGAACCAAGATACTCATAGAACATCTATTGTTAAACCATTAAACAAAACATCCCTGTATGACAAACAAACAATTGAAATGGCAGCTGCCCTTTCTCACGTTTCTGATTATCGGAACAATCCTCATTTTAAGAAAGCAGGCCCCGTATCATACCGACCAAGGACTGATTTTCGGCACCGTATACAAAATCACGTACCAAAGCGAAAAAAATCTGAAGGACGATATTGAAAACGAATTGCGGAAAGTAGACAATTCTCTTTCGCCATTCAACAAAAAATCGACCATCACGGCCATCAACAACAATACCGACATGACAGCCGACAGTATGTTCTGCCAAGTATTCATGCTGTCAAAGACAATATCGGAAGAGACCGGAGGCGCGTTCGACATTACCGTGGCCCCGCTGGTCAATGCCTGGGGATTCGGCTTCAAGCATTCCGCATTTCCGGATTCCGCCACGGTCGACAGCCTGAAACAACTGATAGGTATCGGCAAGATACACCTGACAGACGGAAAGATAACCAAAGCAGACCCACGCATGACCTTGGACTGCAGTGCAGTGGCAAAGGGCTACGGGGTGGATTGCGTGGCGCATCTGCTCAACCGTAAAGGAGTGAAAAACTATATGATCGAAATCGGAGGAGAGCTCGTTACTAAGGGAGAGAACGCCAGCATGCAGCCGTGGCGCATCGGAATCAACAAGCCCGTGGACGATTCCTTAGCCGTAAGTCAGGAACTGCAGACCATTCTGGAGGTAAGCAATGTGGGAATGGCCACTTCCGGCAACTATCGTAACTATTATTACAAGGACGGGAAGAAATATGCCCATACCATCGATCCCCGCACAGGCTATCCCGTACAGCACAACATACTTTCTTCAACCGTCATCGCCCAAGACTGTGCTACCGCCGATGCATACGCCACAGCTTTTATGGTACTGGGACTCGATTCCGCCCGCATCATCTGTGACGCCCATCCTGAGCTTGACGCTTATTTCATCTATTCTGATGAAAAGGGACGCATGCAGACATACCATACCGACGGGATGAAAAAATATATGAGAAACTGACGACAGAAAAAGAAATGCCATCCCGAACATGTATCCACCGATACTCCTGTTCCGAGATGGCATTCAGTCTTTTCGGAAACCAAACTCTATCTTATCCCAAATAAGACTTGAGCAATTTACTACGCGAATTCTGTCTTAATCTTCGAATGGCTTTCTCCTTAATCTGCCGTACGCGCTCACGCGTAAGCCCAAACTTGTCGCCAATTTCCTCCAACGTCATTTCTTGCGTGTTAATACCGAAAAACATCTGGATAATATCCTTCTCCCTTTCGGTCAACGTAGAAAGTGCTCTGTCGATTTCCCTCGAAAGTGATTCATTAACCAAAGAGCGGTCGGCCATCGGAGAGTCGTCGTTAACCAATACATCCAACAGACTATTGTCCTCTCCTTCCACAAAAGGTGCGTCTACAGAAATGTGACGGCCCGAAACTTTCAGCGTATCCGATATTTTGTCAACCGGAATCTCCAGTTCATCCGCAAGCTCTTCAGCCGACGGGCGGCGTTCGTTCTCCTGCTCGAACTTTGAGAATGCCTTGCTGATCTTGTTCAGCGAACCTACCTGATTCAGCGGCAAGCGCACAATACGTGACTGCTCTGCCAAAGCCTGCAAAATAGACTGACGAATCCACCATACGGCATAACTGATAAACTTGAAGCCTCGGGTTTCATCAAACTTTTCGGCAGCCTTAATCAGTCCCAAGTTTCCTTCATTAATCAAGTCAGGAAGACTCAAACCCTGATTCTGATACTGTTTGGCCACTGATACAACAAATCGCAAATTCGCTCGTGTAAGTTTCTCCAACGCTGCACGGTCTCCTTTACGGATACGCTGAGCGAGCTCCACCTCTTCTTCCACAGTTATCAGGTCTTCACGACCTATTTCCTGCAAATACTTGTCCAGAGAAGCGCTCTCTCGGTTAGTGATACTTTTGGTAATCTTTAATTGTCTCATTCTATATATAAAACGATTTGGGTACAAAATTACAAAATAAATTCGGAATTCCCTTAATCAAAAAGATTTTCTTTTACCGTCATCCGAATTTTCCAACAGCATCAACCAAAAATATGCCAAAGGCGCGCCACCCTGCTGAAGTGGCACGCCTTTTTATTGATTCCAATCTTCTTACCTTAAGAATTATCCTGATTCACCTTACATTATTCTGACTGTGACAAATCGACAGCATAATTGGCTCGCTTGCCTGCCGGATAAACTCCGGTCATAAACAATACCTGGTCTGGCGACTGGGAAGCCTCTTTCATCACTTCTTCCAAATCTTCCACCGTGCGGAGCTGCCGTCCGTTTGCCTTCAGTATTATGAATCCTTTACGGATGCCGCTGTCTTTCATGCGCCCGTCTGTCACTCCCGTCACCTGAACACCGTAGCCCAAGTTAAGCTGCCGCTTCAGTTCATCGGGCACCTCACGGAAGGCTGCTCCCAATATCTGCATGTCCGCCTTCTTCACCACCTTCGTATTGCCTTGGGCGTTCTTCAGCGTGATGGTAAACTCCTTGTCTTTCTTGTCGCGGAAAACTTTCACCTTTACCTTGTCGCCCGGACGCTTCTTGGCAAGCATGCCCTGAAGTGCAGCCATCGACTCAACCTTTTCACCATCCAAAGCGATGATCACATCATTCTTTTCCAAGATTCCGGCAGCAGAGCCCTCGTCTGTCACCTCCGCAATCTGAACACCGTAACCGATACCCAATTCTTTTTGCTCCTTACGGATTTCTTCCGGATATTCCTCACGCCCCATGTCACGTCCCATGATACCCAGCAAAGCACGCTGTACCGTTCCGTATTGCTTCAGGTCGGTAACCACTTTGGTCATGATGCTGGTGGGGATGGCGAAGCCGTAACCGGAATATGCGCCCGTAGGAGAAACCAGCATGGCATTGATGCCCACCAGTTCGCCACGTGCATTGACCAGCGCTCCACCACTGTTACCCTGATTGATGGCGGCATCAGTCTGGATAAACGACTCTACCTGGTTAGCGCCAAGCCCCCGTGCTTTCGCACTTACTACACCGGCCGTCACGGTTGAGCCCAAGTTAAACGGATTTCCTACCGCCAATACCCACTCGCCTACCTTCAGCGCATCGGAGTTTCCGACCGGGATAGCAGGAAAATCATCACCTTCTATCTTCACCAGGGCCAAGTCCGTTGTCGGGTCGGTACCGATAACACGGCCTTTCAGCTCACGACTGTCGTGCAACTTCACGCTAATCTCATCCGCTCCGTCTACCACATGATTGTTTGTCACAATATATCCGTCGGTCGAAATAATGACTCCCGAACCGAATCCCCGCTGCTCCGGAGTCTGAATCTGGCGCTGACGCCCGCGCCCGTCACCGAAAAAGAAGTCGAAGATGTCAGGCTGAGTCTGTACGACCTGTGTCTTGCTGCGCTGCACCGCCATGATGTGCACAACAGAATTGAGCGAACTTTCTGCTGCCTCTGTCAAATCGACCGGCTGCATGTTGACTGCATCGACAGCCGCCGTGCGTGTAAGCGGAACTGTCTGGAAAGAATCAAAGAAAGAAGCCTTAGCCTCCGGTTGTCTCTGCATAACCGCATACGCCGTAATGCCTGCCACTCCGGCACTGACTGCTATCATAGCCACTGCCCCTATCGCAAATTTAGTTGACATTTTCATAATCTTATTTTCATTTAAATGTTAATTTCAGATTGATTTAACCTTTCATTTGCTAAAGTAGAACAAAATCCATACGGTTGTACATGTTGTCAGTTCTTTTTTCTGTCTTTTAACAGTGGAATCTCCTGCATTAACCGCAGTTAACGGGGGTATCTGACAAATTTACATTCGTTACCATAGCATGAGACAGGACAAAAATCTCATTTCCTCTTGCAAAAAAAGTTTTTTGTCCGCTCTCAAACTAAAAATTACAGGATGAAACGACAGATTTCAGTTTATTTGCGTACCTTTGTCCTTCAGAGATTGCAGTCGGGCGGTCTGTCGCCGGTATGTTTCATACAGGAGGAAAGTCCGGGCAACACAGAGCATCCTACTTCCTAACAGAAAGCTGCCTGCGAGGGCGGAGCAATGCAGAAGAAAATAACCGCCTTTCCGCCTGCGGGAAGGTAAGGGTGAGAAGGTGGGGCAAGAGCTCACCAGCCGTATAGTGATATGCGGGCTGTGCATCTTAGGAGTTGCAAGGTCATGTAAACCGGCATTATGAGGGTTGCTCGCCCCATGTCGGAGGGTAGACCGCTAGAGTCTGACGGTGACGCCAGATGTAGATAAATGACAGACATCCCTGCCAGTCAGGGAAACAGAACCCGGCTTACAGCCCGGCTGCCATCTTTTTCATTAAACTATAACATCTATGAACAAGGAGACAATCAGGCACTGGCTGCAATTTCTCAGCAACGGCATCTGGCGCATCACTGAAGATGAAGTTACCCCCGTGCAGCGCCGCCTATATTCCTGCATAAAAATCATCATACTTTCCATCCGGCAGTTTCTGAGCGACCGCATTCCGGTACGCGCGTCGGCTCTAACGTACAGCACGCTGCTGTCCATCATCCCCATTCTGGCGTTGCTGTTTGCCATCGCCCGCGGCTTCGGGTTCGATTCGTTTGTGGAAACCATGCTGCGCAGCAATGTAACCGCCGAGCAGGCCGAACTGGTAATCTCGTGGATAAACTCCTACCTCGCCCATGCCCAAAGCGGCATATTCATCGGCGTGGGCCTGCTCATGCTTCTCTGGACAGTATACAACCTGATAGACAACATAGAACGGAGTTTCAACAGTATCTGGCAGGTAAAACATCCGCGCACGATGTTCCGGCAGATTACGGACTATTTCTCCATGATGCTGCTGTTTCCCATTCTCATCGTGATATCCGGCGGTCTGACCATCTTCATGACCACCTATCTGAAAGAGATGGAAAACTTCCTTCTGCTTGCCCCCGTCATCAAGTTCCTCATCCGCCTCATTCCTTACATGCTGATCTGGGGGATGTTCATAGGCATGTATACCTTCATACCGAATACCAAAGTGCGTTTTGCCCATGCCTGGTTTCCGGGAATCCTTGCCGGAAGTGCCTTCCAGGTGTTCCAATACATTTATGTAAACAGCCAGATATGGATTTCAAGCTACAATGCCATCTACGGGAGCTTTGCCGCCATCCCGATGTTCCTGCTGTGGACGCAGATTTCGTGGACTATCTGCCTGTATGGTGCGGAGATGAGCTATGTAAGCCAGAATCTGGCCTCTTTTGACTTCGGAAAGGAAACCGCCAACATCAGCAGACGCTACCACGACTTCTTCTGCACAATCATTCTTTCCGCCATCTGCAAGCGGTTTGAGCAGGGGCTTCCCCCTTATACGGCCGAGGAAATCAGCCGCGAACACAGAATTCCAATCCGGCTTACCAAGCGCATCCTGTACGAACTGCAAGACATGAAACTCATCTATGAAGCGATGAACGAAGAAAAAGAAAGGGACATCAGCTATGTTCCAGGCGTGGATATCAACCAGCTCACCGTAGGCATGCTGCTCACCAAATTAGATGAAACCGGTTCGGAAGACTTCAAGATAGACCATGCCCAATATTCGGAATCATGGAACGCACTTATCAAGGCCCGAGAAGACTTTGCCAAAGAAAACGAAAGGATTCTGATAAAAGACCTGTAAAGAGACAAAAAAAGTAATCGAGGTATCAATATCCGTAATCCGGTTACAGACGGACTGCCGTTTTCTTCCCATTTTTGCACCGTCTGAATGAATCATGCACACATTTATTATATAACAACCGATATGACACTTAACGATTTCCTTGCCTACGTAAAGACCAGACAGCCGCTCGGAGACTGTGAAACACAACTTTTCATGAATGAAATGAGTGACGAAGCCCGCCGCATCACCTGCGAAATAAACGGTTCATACCACTCGCAAGACGAACTGAGGGAACTTTTCTCCCGCCTCTTCGGCAAGCCGGTAGAACCGACCTTCCGTGTGTTCCCGCCTTTCTACACAGACTTCGGGAAAAACATCACCGTAGGAAAGCATGTATTCATCAATGCCTGCTGTCACTTTCAGGATCACGGCGGCATAACCATCGGCGACGGATGCCTGATCGGCCATAATGTGGTATTCGCCACGCTTAATCATGACCTGAATCCTCAGAAGCGAAGCATGATGAACCCCGCGCCTATCGTATTGGGGAAAAATGTGTGGGTCGGTTCCAACTCTACCATACTGCAAGGCGTGACTATCGGCGATGGGGCAGTAGTGGCGGCCGGGGCAGTCGTAACAAAGGATGTAGCCCCCAATACCGTTGTAGGCGGAGTACCTGCCAAATATATCCGTGATGTTGAGGCATAGCAGCCGACAGGACAAAAAAGAGACAGAAACAAAATCATTTTCCTCTACTTCCGCAGCGGCTATTGTCCGATAAAATCCGCTTACGGAAGTAGAGAAAATTTTATTTGGACAGCTGCATCATGCGGCTCAGATACTTCCCTATGATATCAAACTCAATGTTCACCACACTGCCCACGCGGATTGTGTGGAAATTCGTATGTTCATAAGTGTAAGGGATAATGGCCACCTGAAACGTATCTTCGGTGGGATTGCATACCGTCAGGCTCACACCGTTTACCGTCACCGACCCTTTGTCGACCGTAAAATAGCCGCGCTTCGCCATCTCGGGATTGAAATCATACTTGAACGTGAAATACCAACTCCCCTCCGCATCTTCAACAGCCGTACATACGGCAGTCTGATCGACATGCCCCTGCACGATATGTCCGTCCAGACGCCCGTTCATCATCATGCTGCGCTCCACATTGACCTTGTCTCCCGGCTTCAGCATCCCGATGTTGGAACGCTCGATTGTTTCCTTCATGGCCGTAACGGTATATGTCCCGTCCTGAATGCTGACCACAGTAAGACAAACACCGTTATGGGATACGCTCTGATCAATCTTCAATTCATCTACAAACGAACACTTCAAGGTCAGATGGAGGTTTTCCTGCTCCTTTACCACCTTTACCACCTTTACCACCTCTGCATATTCTTCTACGATTCCTGAGAACATAAATATTGATTTTAAATTATTATGGTTTCTTTTTAGGGATAGGTCTGCTCCATACAGTCTCACCGTCTGAAGAGACCACTGAAATGGTGCCTCCCGCATAATCATCGATATAACTGTTTCCCTTTATCAGCATATCTTCAGCCATGTGAATCGCCTTTTCCGAAGTCTTGAGCGCAAACCCCTTATTGTCGCTCGTGCGCCCGTCGGAAAAGAAAATGTCATAAGTTTTCATATTCTCCTTGTTTTGAATGATTCCTTAAAAAATAGCGGGCACAAATATATCAATTCCATCCATACCCGCCAACTGATAAACCATAAAAAAACCGACTGTACAGCCGGTCTTCCGTGAGCGGAAAACGAGACTCGAACTCGCGACCCTAACCTTGGCAAGGTTATGCTCTACCAACTGAGCTATTTCCGCAAATAATATGTATGGGGGATAGGATGAAGAGCGGAAAACGAGACTCGAACTCGCGACCCTAACCTTGGCAAGGTTATGCTCTACCAACTGAGCTATTTCCGCAATCAAAGTGCCCAGAACAGGACTCGAACCTGCATGCCTCTCGACACACGCACCTGAAACGTGCGCGTCTACCATTCCGCCACCTGGGCAACTTCTGTTTCCATTCTTTCAATGACTGTGATGCGCTCTTCGCATCAGGAGCGGAAAACGAGACTCGAACTCGCGACCCTAACCTTGGCAAGGTTATGCTCTACCAACTGAGCTATTTCCGCAACTTTATCACAGCAATCTGGCGTGATTTCCGGATTGCGAGTGCAAAGGTAGTGCTTTTTCTGAAACCACCAAACACTTGCCATACTTTTTTATCACATATCCGCTAAAAAGAAAGACAGCATCCTCTCGTCAGCACATGCGGTCACGATAATCTTCGTAACGGAAAGTCTTGTAAACCTCCACATTCCCGTCCTTGTGCAGCAAGGCGACAGAAGGATGATGGATACCGTTAAACATGTTTGTCTTGACCATCGTATAATGAATCATGTCTTCAAAAACAATCCGTTCGCCTATCTGCAATTCATGGTCGAACCGCCAACTGCCCATGTAGTCTCCGCTCAAACAGCTGTTTCCCCCCAGGCGATAGACATGCTCTCCTTCAGCCGCCGTCTTTACCGCATCGGCAGGAAGCGATTCCGCCCCCCTCACCTGAGGCTGATAAGGCATCTCCAGACAATCGGGCATGTGGCAAGTAAAACTTACATCAAGAATGGCCGTGCGTATACCCCTGCTCTCAACAATGTCTACTACCGATGAAACCAACGTTCCGGTCTGCCAGGTAAAGGCCGAACCCGGTTCCAAAATAATGTGCAAATGAGGATAACGTGATTTCAACCCTTTCAACACACGAATCAGATGCGCCGTGTCATAATCTTTACGCGTCATCAGATGACCGCCTCCCAAGTTCAGCCACTTCAGTTGAGGAAACCAACGGGAAAAGCGTTCTTCGATATGCTGCAAAGTGCGTTCCAATTCATACGAACTGGACTCGCAATGGCAGTGGCAATGAAAGCCATCGATGCCTTCGGGCAAAGTATCCGGCAACAAATCGGCGGTCACCCCGAAGCGCGTTCCCGGCGCACAGGGATTATAAAGCTCCACTTCCACCTCCGAATACTCCGGATTCACCCGCAATCCGCAGGAAACCGGCTCGCCACTTGCCACCACCTGTGGATAAAAACGGTTGAACTGCGACAGAGAATTGAACGTAATATGACTGCAATACCGCAAAAACGCCGGAAAGTTGGCTTCCGTATAAGCCGGCGAATAGGCATGCGCCCTGCTTCCAAACTCCTCGTAGGCAAGCCGCGCCTCATACTCCGAGCTGGCAGTGGTATAACGGATATATTCACGGAATATCGGGAACGACTTCCACATGGCAAAGGCCTTGAAAGCCAGTATGATTTCCACTCCGGCAGTATCTGCCACATGTTTTATCAGGCTCAGATTCTTTCTGAGCAGTTCTTCCTCCATGACATAGCAAGGAGAAGGCACTTGCATCGGATCTAACATCTATATCTGCTTTTTAAGAATTGTCTATTATCTTAAACCGGGCGAATTTCAGCAGCAACTGCTTGTCGCCCGCATGCTCAAAACGGACGGTTGCCTTGCAGTTGTCTCCTGCGCCCTCCACTCTCATGATTTCTCCCCGCCCGAAACGCTCGTGTTCGATAAGCTGCCCGACAGAAACCGGAGCTGCACCGGCAGAGGAAGCCGATGCAACCGGAACAATCTTCCGCATCACACGCGGCGGCGCAGGCTTCACAAAACAGCGAGACTCTTCCGAACGGATGTTTTCACCGGACAAAAACGGCGTCTGCTCCTTGCAAAAATTATTTCGGAAACGTTCAGCCTTGTCCTCCACCCTGCGCACAAACACATCCTCTTGGGGCATATCCAGATAACAGGCATCTATATCTTTCAAGAAGCGGCTCGGATTACAAAATTCCATCTTGCCGTATCTGAAGCGATTCTTGGCATACGACAGATAGCAATGCTCCTCCGCACGGGTAATGGCCACATAAAAAAGACGGCGCTCCTCTTCCAACGCCCGGTAGGAATCGGACGAGAGCAGACTTGGAAACAGCCCTTCTTCCATGCCTACCACGAAAACATTCTTAAACTCCAGTCCTTTTGCCGAATGCACGGTCATAAGAGTCACTTTCGGAATGTCTTCATCTTTATCACTGTCTTGATCGGTCAGCAAAGATACTTCCGACAAATAGTCGGTAAGACGCACATGCTCGTTTCCCTCTTCTCGCCGGGTGGCACAAAAGTCATTCATGCCGTTTATCAGCTCCTCAAGATTCTCCTGGCGGCTCAGATTCTCCGGCGAGCGGTCTTGATAAATGTCGGCGGCTATGCCCGACTGGCGTACGATATCCCGCCCCAATTCATAAGCATCCTGCCGTTCCACCCGTTCAGCGAATCCCGCTATCAAATCGCGGAAGCCCTGCAGCTTGGCATGCGTACCTTTATTTATATTTACACCGCAAGCCAACGGGTCGGACAAGACCTTCCACAGACTTTTCCCCTCCCGATTCGCCGCTTCCACCAGCTTGTTCAGAGTTGTATCCCCGATTCCCCGTGCAGGATAATTGATGACACGCCTGAAAGCCTCTTCATCGTTCGGATTTACCGCCAACCGGAAATAGGCTATCACATCCTTTATCTCCTTGCGTTGATAGAAAGAAAGTCCGCCATAGATGCGATAAGGCAGATTCCGCCTGCGAAACGCCTCCTCGAATATGCGGCTTTGGGCATTTGTCCGATACAGTACGGCAAAATCACTATAAGCATATCCGCCGCCTGAATGCAGACGAACAATCTTGTTTGCCACAATCTCCCCCTCCTCCACATCGCTATATGCCTTAAACACCGGTATCGGCTCCCCCTTGTCCTTTTCAGAAAAGACTTCTTTCCGAATCTGCTCGCTGTTTTTCGCTATCAGACTGTTTGCCGCCTTTACGATAATCTGGGTAGAACGATAGTTCTGCTCCAGCTTGAACAGGCGCACATCGTCATACAGCTTGGTGAACCGCAAGATATTGTCTATATTCGCTCCACGGAATGAATAGATGCTTTGAGCGTCATCCCCCACCACACATACATGCTGATGGTGCTTCGTCAGCTGCAGCACAATGCTATGCTGGGCAAAGTTCGTATCCTGATACTCATCTACCAGTACGTAACGGAAACGCTCTGCATAACTTCTGCAAATATCCGGACGGCAGTCAAACAATATATATGTATAAAACAGCAAGTCATCAAAGTCCAAAGCGTCGCTCTGCCTGCACCGCTCCTGATAACGACGGTAAATATCGCGCATCAGCGGAATCTTCGCCGTCTGATCATTCTGATAAAATTCGGTGCTGGCGGCGTAAGCTTCCGGAGAGACCAAGTGATTCTTGGCACTACTGATGCGGCTCTGAATCATTCCCGGCCTGTAAACCTTATCATCCAGCTTCATCTCCTTTATGATGGACTTGACCAGGCTCTTCGAATCAGCCGCATCGTAAATGGTAAAGTTGCGGGAAAAGCCTATCGCATCAGCTTCCGCACGCAGAATGCGCAAGAAGATAGAGTGGAATGTCCCCATCCAGAGATAACGCGTGCGCGCATTTCCCACCTGGCGGGCAATGCGCTCTTTCATTTCACGCGCCGCCTTATTGGTAAATGTCAATGCAAGAATAGACCACGGTTCGTATCCATGATCCAGCAGATAGGCTATCTTATAGGTCAGCACACGCGTCTTTCCCGAGCCTGCTCCCGCAATCACGAGAGAGGGCCCTTCATTATACAAGACAGCCGCACGCTGACTGTCGTTCAATTCATCCAAATAATCTGTCATGTACTTATTCGGTTGCCGTAAATCGTTTGATCACATTATAGGCCGAGAAGATACCCAATTCGCCGGCCTTACTCAAATCCTGTATTCCCTGACTGTTGTTTCCGAGGAAAATGTTCACCAGTCCGCGATTGAAGTAAGCATCAGCAAAACGAGAGTCAAGCATTATCGCCTGGTTATAATCGGCCAACGCCGCACGGTAGTCTTTCAGCACTGCATGGATATTCCCCCGATTATAATAAGCATATACAAAGTCAGGATTCAACCGGATTACCTCATCCAGGTCTTCCCGAATGCGGGCATAGTCGAATGTACGCACCTGAACATTCTTGTCAGCGGAAGATGTTTCAAGCTCAAATCCTTTATCTCTGCGCCTATATTCCAGCTGCTTGTAGTAAATCAATGCCCGCGAGAAATAGGCCGGGAAGAACGTTGAATCCCTCTTGATAGCTTCATCCAAGTCAGCAATTGCATTATCAAAGTCTTGCACCAGATAGAAGTCAAGAGCACGGGCATAATAATTCAAGGCATTATCTGGCTCCTTAACTATAGCCGAAGTCTGCGCATCTATCGAAGCGAAGTGCTGCTTGGCCTGCTCTTCGCTCAACGAAGCTTCATTGTTTGTAATCAAAAGACGATGAGGCAACGCATGACGGTTGTTCAGGTCGTCGATAGCCTTTGAGAAATTCACCTGATGCCGCACTTCGTCCTGACGCTCGTAATAAGTCAAGGCGAACATCGGCTGCGGAAGGATGTTCACATTCCGGTCTTGCACCCTTCCCCTATATTCTGTCTTATACTTATTATCGTCTCCGTCGTCGGCCACCACCATCTTGCGATAGTTGTTCATGTTCTTGTCAGACTTCTTACGTGTCTTGTCGGCCGAAGCCGTAGCCTGCCCCGACGACTGACCGTTTTGTGCGTCAAGTTGCGCCTTCAAGACTTTGAAATCATCCTCGTCAGCCCCTTTCAAGTCTCCGGTCTTACGCCGCGCATCCGCCCGATACTGATAACCGGCCAAGAAGTTCGGATATTCATCAAGCACAGTCGTATAGTCTTCGATAGCTCCCTGATAATCTCCCGTACGGTCACGCAACAGACCCCGGTTAAACACGGCCATCATATTGTCCGGTTCCATTTCAAGCACAAAATCGAAATCCTCTATCGCACGGTTGTCATCCCCCACCTGCGCACGCAACAAGCCACGGTTGTAATGCCCGATAAAATTATTACGGTCTATATCGAGCGCAATATCATAGTCGGACATCGCCCCCCGCAAATTATTCTGATTGTAACGGGCCAAAGCACGATTGATATACAACCCTGCATTACGGACAGAAAGACGGATGGCTTCCGTCAAGTCCGATTCTGCATCCGAATATTTCGAGCGCTGCAAAAACAACATTCCTCTCGAGGCCCATGTGTCCGGATTATAACGATCCATCTCAATGGCCTTATCCGCATCAGTCATTGCCTGAAGCGTATCTTTTTGCTTCAGAGAAACCTCCGTGCGCATCAAGTATGCATCCGTATAGCGTGGAGAGATGCGGATAAGCGTATCCAAGTCTGCCCGCGCCTCCGTATAGTCCTTCTCCTGTATCCGGCATAAAGCCAAGTTATGCCACAGGCTTGTATTCTCAGGCTCCAGTTTCAAAGCCTTGAGATAATCCTTTATCGCATCTTTATAGTTCTTCTGCTGAATGCGTGAGATACCTCTTACCTGATAAGCGTTCACGACAAAAGGATTGCGTTCGATAGCTTCAGAGCAATCGGCTTCCGCACCCCGGAAGTCATCCAGATTCAGTTTAGCAAGTCCCCGATAGAAATAAGGCTCCGCCAGATAGGGCTTAGCATTAATTACCTGATTGAAATACTGGATAGACAATACATAGTCTTCAAAATAGAGTGCATTCTTGCCAATCGTCATCACCCGTTCCGCATTGATTTGAGCGAGGGCAAACAAAGGCAAGAATAGACCTGCCAACACTATGTATAATGAACGTATCGTCATTTCACCACCTTCACCTTATAAGAACAGCGGACTTTTCCTTTCACCATCGAGTTCAGTTTCCCGCGGATCATCTGCTTACGCAGGGCGGAAAGATGGTCAATAAACATGGTTCCATCCAGATGATCGAACTCGTGCTGCATCACACGCGCCAGATATCCCTCTATCCATTCATCATGGGGATTCAGATTTTCGTCCAGATAAGTTACATGAATCTTGTCCGGACGCTTCACATTCTCATGGATACCCGGCAGACTCAAGCAGCCCTCCTCCATAGACACCAGATTGTCCCCTTTCTCGACAATATGCGGATTAATATATGCACGCTTGAAGTCCTTGAACTCCGGCATATCATCCGACAGGACATCAAGGTCGATTACCACCACCCGGATAGGAAGCCCCACCTGAGGAGCGGCAAGTCCCACGCCATCGGCATGTTCCATCGTTTCAAACATGTTTTTTATCAGTTCCTTCAGGTTCGGATAATCAGGAGTTATATCTTCAGCCTCTTGTCTCAACACGGGCTGTCCGTATACGTAAATAGGTAAAATCATTGTTGTCAGTATTTCTTAATTTAATTTATATCTTTTCGACTCCAAATATGACTGCAGGATGATAGTGGCACTGATTTCGTCCACCAAGGCCTTATTTTGACGGGCAGTCTTCTTCAGTCCGCCGTCAATCATGGCCCGATGTGCCATCACCGAGGTAAAACGCTCGTCTACCCACTCCACCGGAATGTCGGGAAGCTTCTTTTTCAGTAGGTTTACAAAAGGAACGATACGTTTCATATTTTCCGAATCCTCATTATTCATCTGCTTCGGATAACCTACGACAATACGTTCCACCTTCTCCTGTGCTGTATATTTCAGAAGAAAGTCCATCAATCCGGAAGTCGCGACAGTGGTCAAGCCGGTTGCAATTATCTGCATCGGATCCGTCACCGCTATCCCCGTCCGTTTCTTTCCATAATCTATCGCCAATATCCTGCTCATATTGGCGGCAAAAATACAAATTAAATTGAATATGGGGAATTTTTGAAACGCAGATTAACGGAGATTTTCTCTTTTTTCGAGTATTGTCTTTCCAGTCCATAACAGTACGGAGTCCGACCATCACCGTGGCCGGACTCCGCTTTCACTATAACAAACTCTTTTTTCATTACTACGAAATCCGTTTTTCACCTTGCCATACAGATTTCGTACCAAGGCATTACCACTCCACGAACTTGCCGCGGGCCTTTCTTTCATTCAGCACTTCAGCCAGACGCTTGTTCTTGGAAGAAGCGATATACTTGCGGCCGAAAATATTGGGTATGGCTACTCCCACCGAAATGCACATAATCACCAAGCCTGAATTGACCCCACATTCGATGGCCTTCATCAAAGTCGTCACTTTGTCAATATCAGTCACATTCATATTAATGAGCCCGAACAGCATACGATACATCAACACACCGGGAATCATCGGGATAACCGAAGGAATGGTAAGCACATGATTGGGCACATGAAACCAATGAACGGCCTTTACTGCAATCAGACTTACCAGTACCGAACCTGAAAACGACCCGATGACCAGTCCCATGTCAAGGCCGATATTGTCCGTACTCGGACCGAGATTGACAAAATTGCGGGTGCAAACCGCAATAATTCCACCTAACGCCACTACCCAAAGCAGCCGACGCTGTACATTGAATATCATGGAAAAGCCTATGGCCGAAATTCCGGCAGCCAAAGCATACTCCCAATAACTATGATGGGGCACCATGCTGATGGTAGGGAAAAAGTCTTCAATATGGCAAAGCTTTACAGCAAAGGCAATGCCGAAGGCCATAGCCGAAACCATCAGCAGCGTATTCATTGCCCGCACGATACCTACCTGAATATAATTGTCGAGCATATCATCAACAAAGTTTATCAAAGGAACACCCGGCACAATAAACAGGGCACACGCCAGCAGAGGATGCCAGGGAGTATCCGTCCACTCACTCGGAAGCAAGGTCGACGCCCACGCCAAAAGAGTGGCGACAAAGGCCGTTATCGCAATTCCCATATAATGATTCAGCCCTGACTCATTGCATTTGGCGCGCACACGCATACCGACAATAGCCGCAATGGAAGCATACAAAAACGCCATCCAGTCACACCCGAACTGAATGCAGAATCCTCCACAGGCAAACCCTGCACCGACCGCCACCATCCACGGACTATAATTACGCTTTTTGGTGCGAATCTTTTCAAGTTCCTCTTCGTAACGGTCAAGAGAATAATCCTCCTCGATAGCCCGCCACGAAAGCTTGCTTACTTCTGAAATGGCCGACATGTTTACACCATGTCCATCTATACGCTGAAACTTGGTAAACGAATAATCACCATCACTTACATTCACCATCAGCATAGTAAAACTGACATAGATGTGAAGCTTCTCTTCGGGAATGCCCAGATATGCAGCCGTACGCTTCATGTTTCTCACAACACGGTTTGTATCCGCCAGACTTTCCACCAACAGTTTTCCTGTACGCAACAGGAGATCCACCCGACGGTGCAGCTGTTGGTTGTGAGCCTTCACCGTGGTCTCCAGATGTTCCTCTAATATCATAACTCTTTTTACCTTAAAAACAATTCGGCCGCAAAATTAGACAAAATCCTGAAATTTTACTTATGTTTGCACGCCGATACAGACATTCCATGAACAAAACTTCGAGAATCAAAGAGGAAAAACGGGTCGTACGCCAAATGATACACCTTTACTGCCGCAATAAAGAAAAGAACAAAACTCTTTGCCATTCGTGCGCAGAGCTGTTAGAATACGCACATACCCGCCTGTCGAAGTGTTCGTTTCAAGAAAAGAAAAAGACATGCCGCCTGTGTACTGTCCACTGCTACCGTCCCGACATGCGGACAAAAATGAAAGAAGTAATGCGCTACGCCGGACCAAGAATGTTGTTTTTTCATCCGATATCCGCATTAAAACATTTATGGAACGAACTAAGGTGAGGATTTTTTCCACAACAAACCTGCTCAATCCTCAAATAATCTTTATTTACCAACAAGTATTACATATTGATTATCACAGTTAAAAGAAAAATCCGTACCTTTGGCACGTATATTGTTTGCCCATCTTGTGGCATCGAAATAATAAACAAAAAATTATGAGACGTTTCTTGACGAAAAAAGACTTAAAGGTAAAAAGAAAACAGACTGTTTATGCCGGAATCGGTATTATTGTAATCGTGATACTTTATCTGATTCTAACCCGCCAGCCGGCTCCAGTTCCAGAACTTCCCATTGTCAGTGTAACCCCTGCCCAACAACAGGATGTGGAAATCTACGGTGATTACGTAGGACGTATACGGGCCCAGCAATTCGTAGAAGTGCGCGCCCGGGTAGAAGGCTTCCTTGAACAAATGCTTTTCGAGGAAGGTACAGAAGTAAAGCGCAACCAAGTGTTGTTCGTAATCGACCAAGACCAATATAAAGCAAAGGTGGACAAGGCTCGCGCCCAACTGAAGAAAGATGAAGCAAACGCACGAAAAGCCGAGCGCGACCTGGCCCGCATCCGTCCGCTATATGAACAAAATGCTGCCAGCCGCTTGGATCTGGACAATGCCGAAGCAGCCTACGAAACAGCCATTGCCAGTGTAGGCATGAGTCAAGCCGATCTGGACCAGGCCGAACAGGAGCTGGGCTATACGGTAGTACGTTCTCCACTTGACGGACAAATAAGCGAACGCCACGTTGACCTCGGAACACTAGTAGGGACAAGCGGAAAATCACTGCTCGCCACCATAGTGAAAAGCGATACCGTGCTAATTGATTTCAGCATGACTGCCCTTGATTACCTGAAGAGCAAGGAGCGTAACGTTACGTTGGGACAAAAAGACTCAACCCGCTCTTGGCAACCGACGGTAACCATCACCCTGCCAGACAACAGTGTTTATCCTTATAAAGGACTGGTAGACTTTGCCGCCCCTCAGGTTGATCCCAAAACGGGAACATTCTCTGTGCGCGCGGAAATGACTAATCCCGAGCATGTTTTACTACCAGGACAATTCACCAAAGTCCGTCTGCTGTTAGATGTGCGTGAACATGCAACCGTTGTTCCGCAAAAAGCCTTGATAATTGAAAAGGGAGGTGCATATATCTTCGTCATGCGGCAGGATTCTGTCGTAGAAAGACGCTTCATCGAACTGGGACCGGAGTTCGGAAATGATGTTGTTGTAGAACGCGGACTTATTCCCGGCGAGATGATTGTCAGCGAAGGCTATCACAAACTAAGTCCGGGCATCAAGGTACGCGTAGGAGAAGCACCTAAAGGAGAGGAAGACAGTGACAGAGACAGCCTCTAAAACAGAAATGCTTAAATCAGACCACAAATGAAAGTAAACTTCTTTATAGACAGGCCGGTTTTTTCGGCGGTCATATCCATCCTTATCGTTATCGTAGGTATCATCGGACTGCTGATGCTGCCTATCGACCAGTATCCGCAGATCACACCGCCGGTGGTAAAAATCAGTGCATCCTATCCCGGAGCAAGTGCATTGACCGTATCCCAAGCTGTAGCAACCCCTATCGAACAAGAATTGAACGGTACCCCGGGTATGCTTTATATGGAATCAAACAGTTCAAATTCCGGAGGCTTTTCGGCAACTGTCACCTTTGATATTTCTGCCGATCCGGATTTGGCAGCCGTAGAAATACAGAACCGTATCAAATTAGCCGAATCCCGACTACCGGCCGAGGTCATCCAAAACGGAATTGAAATAGAGAAACAGGCTGCAAGTCAGCTGCTGACAGTCTGTTTGACCTCCAACGACCCGAAATTCGACGAGATATATCTGAGCAATTTTGCTACTATCAACGTACTCGACCTTATCCGTCGTATTCCCGGCGTAGGGCGTGTTTCAAACATAGGAAGCCGTTATTATGCCATGCAGATATGGGTAGACCCTGCCCGTCTTGCCAACTTCGGGCTGACTGTGCAAGATGTGCAGAACGCTTTAAAAGACCAGAACCGCGAATCGGCGGCGGGAGTACTGGGACAACAGCCGGTAAGCGGAATCGACATTACCATCCCGATTACCGCCCAAGGGCGTCTTTCGAGTGCGTCTCAATTTGAAGAAATTGTGCTCCGGGCAAATCCGGACGGTTCTCTTATCCGTCTGCGAGATGTAGCGCGCGTTTCGTTGGAGGCTCAATCCTACAATACCGAGAGCGGAATCAACGACGGGAATGCAGCCGTGCTTGCCATCTACATGCTCCCGGGAGCCAACGCTATGGAAGTAGCCGAAAATGTGAAGAAAGCAATGGAGGAAATGAGCAAGACATTCCCCGAAGGACTGAAATACGAGATTCCTTTCGATATGACCACCTATATCTCCGAATCTATCCACGAAGTATACAAGACTTTGTTCGAAGCATTGGTTCTGGTTATCATCGTCGTATTCCTTTCTTTGCAAAGCTGGCGAGCCACTCTTATCCCGACCATCGCCGTTCCCATCTCACTGATAGGCACGTTCGGATTTATGCTTATCTTCGGCTTTTCACTCAACATACTGACTTTGTTGGGGTTGGTGCTTGCCATCGGTCTGGTGGTAGATGACGCCATCGTGGTGGTAGAAAATGTGGAACGCATTATGGAAGAAGAACACCTCAGTCCTTACGAAGCAACCAAAAAGGCTATGGACGGACTGACTGGTGCATTGATTGCCACCTCTTTGGTATTGGCGGCCGTATTCGTTCCGGTAAGTTTCCTGTCGGGCATTACCGGACAGCTTTACCGCCAGTTCAGTGTGACAATCGCCATTTCCGTTCTGCTTTCCACGGTAGTTGCCCTGACCTTGAGTCCGGTAATGTGCTCCCTGATTCTGAAGCCTACAAATCCCAACAAGCCAAAAAACCGAATATTCAGAGCCATCAACCGTTGGTTGGATTTAGGCAACAATAAATATGTAACCGGAATCAAGCATATCCTCAAGCACCCCAAACGTGTAACCGCGGCATTCGGCATGGTGATTGTCTTTATATTCGTGTTATACAGACTAATTCCAACCAGCTTCCTTCCGACAGAGGATCAGGGATACTTTACCGTCGAACTGGAAATGCCCGAGGGGACAACACTGGAAAGGACTCGTGTTGTGACCAACCGCGCCATCGACTATCTGATGAAGATTCCCGCCGTGGAATACGTTCAGAATGTAACAGGTACCAGTCCACGCGTCGGAACGAGTCAGGCAAGAAGTCAGCTGACCGTCATCCTAAAAGAATGGAAAGAACGTGACGATACAACCATCGACGACATCATGGCAGATGTGCAACGGGAGTTTACCGAATATCCGGAATGCAAGGTATATCTCTCCACTCCACCCGTCATCCCGGGCTTAGGCACCTCCGGCGGTTTTGAAATGCAGCTCGAAGCCCGAGGAGATGCCAGTTACGAAGATCTGGTGGAAGCTGCAGACACCCTGATGTTCTATGCCTCGCAGCGCAAGGAACTGACCGGACTGTCTTCATCGCTACAGGCAGCCATCCCGCAACTCTATTTCGATGTAGATCGCGACCAGGTTAAATTGTCCGGAGTCCCGATGGCAGATGTGTTTGCGACCATGAAAGCCTACACCGGTTCTGTATATGTGAACGACTTCAACATGTTTAACCGTATCTACCGTGTATACATCCAGGCTGAAGCCCCTTACCGCGCCCATCGGGACAACATCAATCTGTTTTTTGTGCGCGGAAGCGACGGTTCCATGATTCCGCTGACCGCACTCGGAACAACGGAATATACAACGGGACCGGGAAGCATCAAGCGGTTCAACATGTTCAACACCGCCGTTATCCGCGGAACAGCATCACATGGTTACAGTTCCGGTCAGGCAATGGAGTTGATTGAACAGATTGCACGCGACCATCTGCCCGACAACATCGGTGTGGAATGGAGCGGACTGTCTTATCAGGAAAAACAGGCAGGCGGACAGACAGGCATGATTCTGTCATTAGTGTTCCTGTTTGTATTCCTTTTCCTTGCCGCACTCTATGAAAGCTGGAGTATCCCTGTCGCCGTACTGCTTTCGCTTCCGGTAGCAGCTCTCGGTGCATATGCAGGAGTGGCTTTATGCGGACTGGAAAACGACACTTATTTCCAAATCGGACTGGTAATGCTTGTCGGACTGGCCGCGAAAAACGCCATCTTGATTGTAGAATTTGCAAAAGATGAGGTAGATGCCGGACGCGACCTGATAGAAGCCACCCTTCATGCGGCACATCTGCGTTTCCGTCCTATCCTGATGACCTCACTCGCCTTCATTCTCGGCATGGTTCCGATGGTTATCGCTTCCGGACCGGGTTCTGCAAGCCGTCAGGCCATCGGTACGGGTGTGTTTTTCGGCATGATTGTAGCCGTCACCGTAGGAATTTTCCTCGTGCCGTTCTTCTTTGTCATGATTTACAAAGCTAAAAACAAACTGAAAGCGAAACATGCTAACTAACGTTGTTGATTTATGAAACAGATATCATCATCATATCGTCTTTGTCTCTTCCTGTTGGCCACTTCCTTCCTTCTCGGAAGCTGCCAGTTGGGGAGGCACTACACGCGTCCCAAGCTCGAACTGCCTGAGACACTCGACAGCCTGAGTGTAGATACAACTTCCATCGCCGACTATGCATGGGAGCAGCTCTATACCGACACAACTCTGCAAGCCTTGATACGCAAGACACTGACTTATAACAAAGACATGCTGATTGCCGCATCGCGTGTCAAGCAACTGGCTGCTCTCAAACGCATAGACTATGCCAACATGTTCCCGCAAATAGGATTACGGGTATATGCCGAACGGGAAAGAGAAAATTATGGAGGGAACGACTATAGCATGGACGACCAGTTCGACCTGAAAGGAACCGCTTCATGGGAACTTGACCTTTGGGGAAAACTGCGTTGGGCGAGAGACAAGAGCGTGGCTGAGTTTATGGGAGCCGTAGAAAACCAGCGTGCACTGAAAATGAGCCTTATCGCCCAAGTTGCCCAGTCGTATTTTGAATTGGTCGCACTTGACAACGAACTTTCCATCGTAAGAAAAACCGTAGACGCCCGCCGTGAAAGCCTTCATCTGGCACGCATCCGATACGAAGGCGGACTGACTTCGGAGACGGCATTCAGGCAAGCACAGGTGGAACTGGCACGTACGGCGACACTTGTTCCAGACCTGGAAAGACGAATCACATTGAAAGAAAACGAAATCGCATTTCTTACCGGAGAATATCCGCACTACATCAACCGTTCCGTACTGCCTGAAGATGTGATGTTCCCCGTAAGCCTTCCGGTCGGTCTGCCCTCGGCTTTGCTTGAGCGGCGGCCGGATATCCGCCAGGCAGAGCAAGCGCTGATAGCAGCCAATGCGGCAGTAGGGGTAGCCTATACCAGTATGTTCCCCAATATCGCATTGACCGCCACCTACGGTGCTGAGAGCGAAGTGTTGAGCGACCTTCTGAAATCTCCCCACCACCTGATAGCAGGCAATCTGCTCCAACCTATTTTTGCGATGGGAAAGAACCGCGCACGGCTGAAAGCTCAGAAAGCGGCGTATGAACAAGCTGTATACGCTTACGAAAAGGTGGTGCTGAATGCCTTCAAGGATGCATACAATGCCATCGCCGAATTTAACAAGATAAAGGAGATTTATGAAACGCGTCTTCGTCTGGAACAGTCGTCGAAGAGTGCGCTCGATCTTGCCCAACTCCAGTATATGAACGGAGCTATCGGGTATATGGATCTGCTGGATGCGCAGCGTGGATATCTGGATGCACAGATCAGTCTGAGCAACGCCATTCGTGACAAGCAGATAACAATGGTAAACCTCTACAAAGCCCTTGGCGGAGGATGGAAAGAATAAGAGCAAAATGAAATTTCATTATCGTCATATCATTTTTTTGTTGGCAGCGGGAGCAGGGATGCTCCCTGCTTTTTTGTCGGCTCAACAGACTTCCGCACTGAAGGAACAGCTTCAACGCATCATTTCCGGCAAACGAGCTGATGTGGGAATCGCCGTCATCCTGAACGGGAAAGATTCAATAACGGTCAACAACGACGGCCGCTACCCGATGATGAGCGTTGTCAAGTTTCATCAGGCACTGGCCGTAACCGACTATATGATGCGCAACCGGATACCGCTCGACTCCACACTCTTCATAACAAAAGAGGAACTGAAGCCCGACACCTACAGTCCGCTCCGCGACAAGTATCCGGACGACGAGGTAGTGGCAGTCACCCTATCCGGGCTGCTGACATATACGCTTCAGCAAAGTGACAACAATGCCTGCGACATTCTGTTCAACCGCCTGGTCTCCCCCAAAGAAACCGACCGATACATACACAGTCTCGGCATCGACGGCTGTTCCATCAGCATGACCGAAGACGACATGCACCGTGATTTGGCCAACTGCTATCTCAACCAGACCACTCCCCTTGCCGCCGCCTGCCTGTTTGAGAAATTTCTGACACTGCGGCTTCCCGGAAACGGTTATCACGAATTTCTCAAGCATACGCTCATCTCTTGCCAGACAGGAAAAGACCGTCTGGCGCGTCCGCTTGAAAACACTCAGGCAGTCATCGGCCACAAGACCGGTACGGGCGACCGAAACGCTGACGGGAAAATCATCGGCACAAACGATGCCGGATTCGTCATCCTGCCCGACGAACAACACTATACCATCGCCGTCTTCATCAAAAACTCGGCAGAAACGCCCGAAACTACGGCGCAAATCATCGCCGACATTTCTGAAACCGTATACCGGTACATTTCCAAATAAAAACTTTTTCCGGGTAAACATCCCGGACGTCAATTTTTATTTTACCTTTGAAAGCAAAATAATTTAATAGCATCATCGCACTATGAACAACAAGTTAATCTTTTCACTTGCAGCCGCACTTCTTTTATTTTTTGCATCCTGCGGCAGACAAGACAAGACGGTGGAATATCCGCTAATCGAACTGGCCAACACCCAGACTCTTGACATCACCAAAGTGGAACTGACCGACTCGGTCACCACATTGCATGTCAATGCCTACTTCACCCCCCATTATTGGATCAGAATCGACTCCAAATCCTACCTCCAGGCAGACGGGGAAAAATATGCACTGACGGATGCAGAAGGCATCCGGCCCGATTCTCTTTTCTGGATGCCCGAATCTGGAAAGGCTTCCTTCCTGCTATCGTTCGAGCCGCTGCCGAAAGACACCAAGTCATTCGACTTCATCGAGTCCGACTGCGAAGACTGCTTCAAGCTTTGCGGCATCGACCTGACCGGAAGAAAGGCATTCGACACCCCCGAAGGGATTCCCTCCGAAGCTTTGCAGCCAGACGAGAACGCTTTACTGCCCGACCCGATGTTCAAGTCGGGAGAAACGACCGTCAATCTGCATATAGTCGGCTGCAAAGACCGGAAAGACCTTTACCGGACAGTCAACATGAAAGACATAAGTCTTTTTGTAAATACACTGACAGGCAATCAAGAACATTATACCGCATCCATCAATCAAGAGACCCATACCGCCAAATTCAAGTTCCTGCAATACGGTCCGGCATTGGGAATGCTTGAAAGAATCGGCGGATGCATCTGGCTGGCTCCCGGAGACAGTGCCGACATCTATTTCGACATAAGAGCTACCGGACAGTTGGCCATGTCATCCAGAAAAGGATGGACACGCCATACGCACAGAAACCTGTATGCAACCGGAACTTATGCTAATCTGAACAATCTGTATGCCGCCGGAAAAATCAAGGAGAGACACCTGATGTATTCTCCGGCAATAGACTACAAAAAAAGTTCGGAAGAGTATGCCGACCTGATCATCAAGATGTACAAAGAATATTCAGACAGCATCCGGCAGGACAATGCCACACAAATAGGGCGGGAAATAGCACTGCTGACCCTAAAACAAGAGGCTGTCGGAGCTTTGCTTGAAGGTGATTTCCTCCGCGAGCAGAACTACAGAATCACCAACAATATGTGGGAGCGGATTCCCATCAAGGGCATAGAGCCTATACAGCCGGAAGACAAGCAGAAAATCTGTGCACAATTCGATATCAACGACCCCAAACTACTGATGGGAACTTCCCTGCTGGACTATACCTCATCCGTAATCTACGATTCAGATGCCACATGGCTGGAAGCATCCGGCATCAAGGAAGGTCTCATTCTTGATTTGAAAAAGTATGTACCCTTGACAGGCAAAGCCCAAAACGCCACACTCACGGAAAAGGATATTCAAGAAGCGACAAAGTTGGGCAATCCGTTTTATGCGGAAGCACTCCAGATGATGCAGGCAGACGCCAAGGCTAAATTGGCTGCTGCAGAAGCAAAAGCTGTCATCGAAAAAACGCCCGAAGTGCCGGTAGAACAATTGTTCGATGCCATCATCGCGCCCTATAAGGGAAAAGTCATTTTCGTGGACTTCTGGAATACCTGGTGCGGCCCTTGCCGCATGGCGCTAAAGGAAACCGAACCTCTGAAGGAAACCGAACTGAAAAGCGACAATCTGGTATGGATCTATATCGCCAACGAAACATCCCCCATCGTCCAATACAAGACTACCATCCCCGACATCAAAGGCAAACACTTCCGCCTGAACAACGAGCAGTGGAAATATCTGTGCGAAAAATTCAAGATAGACGGCATCCCCTCTTATGTCGTGGCAGACAAAGATGGCAAATACCAATTGCGCAACGACTTGCGCGACCACAATCTGTTGGTAAGCACCTTAAAAGAAATGATAAAATGAGAATATTATCAAGCTTCCATTTTTTATTCTCGTTTTTTTATCATACCTTTGCGGCCGAATTAGATCAATATAAAGTCTAACGCAATTAGTTATTTACAAACAATTTATTATTTTAATGGAAAACTTAAAAGATGTAAAGCCCATTGAAGATTTCAATTGGGATGCCTATGAAAACGGCGAAGCAGCTTCTGCCATCAGCAAAGAAGAGCAGGAAAAAGCTTATGACAACACCCTGAACAAGGTAAGCGACCGCGAAGTGGTAGACGGTACAGTCATTGCCATGAACAAGCGCGAAGTCGTAGTAAACATCGGCTACAAGTCAGACGGTATCATCCCGTTGAGCGAATTCCGCTACAATCCGGACTTGAAGGTCGGCGACACAGTAGAAGTTTATATCGAAAACCAGGAAGACAAAAAAGGTCAGTTGGTTCTGTCACACAAGAAAGCACGCGCTACCCGTTCTTGGGATCGTGTCAATGCTGCACTTGAAAATGAAGAAATCATTAAGGGTTACATCAAATGCCGCACGAAGGGCGGTATGATTGTTGATGTATTCGGCATCGAAGCATTCTTGCCGGGTTCTCAGATCGATGTGAAACCTATCCGCGACTACGACATATTCGTAGGAAAGACTATGGAATTCAAGGTTGTAAAAATCAATCAGGAATTCAAGAACGTTGTTGTTTCTCACAAGGCTCTTATCGAAGCCGAACTGGAACAGCAGAAGAAAGAAATCATCAGCAAACTCGAAAAAGGTCAGGTACTCGAAGGTACTGTCAAGAATATCACTTCTTACGGCGTATTCATCGACTTGGGCGGCGTAGACGGTCTGATTCATATCACCGACTTGTCTTGGGGCCGTGTAAGCGATCCGCATGAAGTTGTTCAGCTCGACCAGAAGCTGAATGTAGTTATCCTCGACTTCGATGACGAAAAGAAACGTATCGCTTTGGGCTTGAAGCAACTGACTCCACACCCGTGGGACAGCCTCGATCCGAACTTGAAAGTAGGCGACCACGTGAAGGGCAAAGTAGTCGTTATGGCCGACTATGGAGCATTCATCGAAATCGCTCCGGGTGTAGAAGGTCTGATTCACGTTTCAGAAATGTCCTGGTCACAGCACCTGCGTTCTGCTCAAGACTTCATGAAGGTGGGAGACGAAATCGAAGCTGTCATCCTGACACTCGACCGCGAAGAGCGTAAGATGTCTTTGGGTATCAAGCAGCTGAAACCGGATCCATGGGAAACCATCGAAGAAAAATATCCGGTCGGCTCTAAGCATACAGCCAAGGTGCGCAACTTCACTAACTTCGGTGTATTCGTAGAAATTGAAGAAGGAGTTGATGGCTTGATTCACATCTCTGACTTGTCATGGACTAAGAAAATCAAACATCCGTCTGAATTTACCCAGATTGGTGCAGACATCGAAGTGGTTGTTCTCGAAATCGACAAGGAAAACCGTCGCCTGAGCCTCGGACACAAGCAGTTGGAAGAAAATCCGTGGGATGTATTCGAAACTGTCTTCACCGTAGGTTCTATCCACGAAGGTACCATCATCGAAATGCTGGACAAGGGTGCTGTAATCGCTCTGCCTTATGGTGTTGAAGGATTTGCTACTCCGAAACACTTGGTTAAGGAAGACGGAACTCAGGCTCAGCTGGATGAAAAGCTACCGTTCAAGGTTATCGAGTTCAACAAAGATGCAAAACGCATCATTCTTTCTCACAGCCGCATCTTCGAAGATGCTGCAAAGGCTGAAGAAAAGGCAGAAAAGAGAGCCAAGAAAGCTGCAAAGAAAGAAGAAACTCCGATGATTCAGAATCAGGCTGCTTCTACTACTTTGGGTGACATCGACGCTCTGGCTGCACTGAAAGAGCAACTGGAAGGAAAGAAATAATTTCACCTAACCTCCATAATGAGAAAATGGCTGCTTCAATGAGGCAGCCATTTCTTTTTTATCTCAAAAACATTGCAATCCTAAAGAAAAACCCCTTATTTTGTACCTATAAACCATTAACATGACGCTTATGAAAGGTATCGTTTTAGCCGGAGGGTCGGGAACACGCCTCTATCCCATCACCAAAGGAGTCAGCAAACAACTGCTTCCCATTTTCGACAAACCGATGATATACTATCCCATTTCGGTGCTGATGCTTGCCGGTATCCGTGAAATCCTGATTATCTCCACCCCGCATGACCTGCCGAGCTTCCGAAGACTGTTGGGAGACGGCAGCGATTTCGGCGTAAGCTTTGAATATGCGGAACAGCCTTCGCCCGACGGACTGGCACAAGCGTTCATCATCGGCGAGAAATTCATCGGAAACGATGCCGCCTGCCTCATTTTGGGCGACAACATCTTTCACGGAAACAGCTTCACCGTCTTGCTGAAGGAAGCGGTACGCACCGCCGAACAAGAAGGAAAAGCGACTGTGTTCGGATATTGGGTCAGCGATCCGGAGCGTTACGGTGTGGCCGAATTCGACAAAAACGGGAACTGCCTTTCCATTGAGGAAAAGCCTCAGCACCCCAAATCAAACTATGCCGTGACCGGACTTTATTTTTACCCGAACAAGGTGGTGGAAGTAGCCAAGTCAATCAAGCCATCAGCCCGTGGCGAACTGGAAATCACTTCTGTCAACCAACGCTTCCTTGCCGACGGGGAGCTGAAAGTGCAGACCTTGGGACGCGGTTTTGCATGGCTCGACACCGGCACTCATGACTCTCTGGCCGAGGCTTCCACCTACATCGAGGTCATTGAGAAGCGGCAGGGGCTGAAAGTGGCCTGCTTAGAAGGCATCGCCCTGCGTCAGGGATGGATTACAGAAAGCAAGATGCGCGAACTGGCACAGCCGATGCTGAAAAACCAGTACGGGCAATACCTGCTGAAAGTGATTGACGAAATAGAACGTACCGGACAAAAAAACCTGGATTGAATGGAAATAATAAAAACAAATATCGAGGGCGTGGTCATCATCGAGCCGCGTCTGTTCACCGACGGGCGGGGATATTTTTTCGAGTCGTTTTCACAACGCGATTTCGACCGGCAAGTGCGCACCGTCCGCTTCGTGCAAGACAATGAAAGCAAGTCAAGTTATGGAGTTCTCCGCGGACTTCACTTCCAGAAGCCGCCTTATGCCCAAAGCAAACTGGTGAGAGTCGTCAAGGGAGCAGTGCTGGATGTGGCGGTTGACATCCGTCGAGGTTCTCCCACTTTCGGGCAGCACGTGGCCGTTGAACTGACAGAAGACAATCACCGCCAGTTCTTTATCCCGCGAGGATTCGCCCACGGATTCAGCGTGCTGACGGAAGAAGTCATTTTCCAATATAAGTGCGACAATTTTTATGCGCCCCAAAGCGAAGGCGCAATAGCATGGAACGATCCGATGTTGGGCATCGACTGGCGCGTTCCTGCTGACAAAATCATTCTTTCGGAAAAAGACAAGCACCACCCGCCACTGAAAGATGCCGACTGGCTGTTTGACTACAGCGAAGAGCTTTATTAGGAAACAAGTTGACGAGGTGTCATACGGCAAAACTACAACAGACACCTCGCCAACTTATTCCCCCCCAAATGGCGGTTCTACTCTTGCGCAGACTTCTTCATGCGCAATTCATACAAGTCATTACGCCTGTCGCGCAGATTACGTACACTGCCATACGTATGCAGTTCGTTCAGCAAATCCAGGTCGATATCCGACACCAGAATCATCTCCGTGTTCGGAGTGGCCTCGGCGCGCTTTCCGTCGGTCGGGAAAGCAAAGTCGCACGGAGTAAACACACCAGATTGGGCATATTGGATATCCATGTTATGAACACGCGGCAAGTTGCCCACACTGCCCGCTATCACCACAAAGCACTCGTTCTCAATGGCACGCGCCTGCGCACACACCCGCACCCGCGAATAACCGTTCTGCGTATCCGTGAGGAAAGGCACGAAAAGAATCTGCATCCCTTGGTCGGCCATCAGACGCGAAAGTTCGGGGAACTCTACATCATAGCATATCAGCACTCCGATTCTTGCACAGTCCGTTTCAAAAGTCTGCACCCGTTTTCCTCCGGTCAGTCCCCAGCTTTTCACCTCATCCGGAGTCACGTGAATCTTTTCATACATCTCATGCGTACCGTCTCGCCGGCAGAGGAAACCTACATTGTACAACGAACCGTCCTCTTTCAGGTAAGGCATGCTCCCCGTTATGATATTGATGTTATACTTGATGGCCAGATTAACAAAGCGGTCGCGCATCTCTTCCGTATACTGCGCCAGTGAACGGATGGACTGTGCCTCGCCCATATCGTTGAACTTCGCCATCAGCGGCGCATTGAAATACTCTGGGAACAGCACAAAATCACTCTTGTATCCTGCCACCGCATCAATGAAGAACTCTACCTGCTCAAACACATCGTCAAGCGTCTTGTACGAACGCATCTGCCATTGCACCAGTCCCACGCGTACCGTCGTCTTGCGGTCGACATAAGAATCTGTAGGCGGCTGATAATAGATATTGTCCCACTGAAGCAGCGTAGCACAGTGCTTCGACTCTTCATCATTCGGCAGATAATTGCGCATCACGCGGCGCACATGAAAATCATTCGAGAGCTGAAAGGTCAGCACCGGGTCGTAAATCTCACGCGAACGCACCTTTTCGATATATTCCTTCGGCCGCATCTTGTCGGCATACTTGTGATAATTCGGTATACGCCCGCCAAACATGATAGCTTTCAGGTTCAGCTTCTCACAAAGTTCCTTGCGATATTCATACATACGGCGGGCCAAACGCAGCCCCCGATATTCCGGATGGATGAAAACCTCAATGCCATAAAGGATGTTCCCCTTCGGATTATGTGTGTTGAACGTTTCATTGCCGGTCACCTTCGCATAGGTATGATCCCCTTTCACCATATCATAATCCACGATGATAGAGAGCGCACAGCCCACAATCTTATTGTCAACCACCGTCACAATCTGCCCTTCCGGAAAGATGGCAATCAGTTTCTTGATCTGTTCTCTTGTCCAAAACACATCCGCATCCGCATACACACGCTTAAACGACTGTGAGAGCTGGGCGTAATCCTCCATCTGAAGGTTACGCACCTCTACCTTATTGATTTTATGTATCGGTTCCATATCAAAAAACACTTTTATCTTTTTCGGATGCAAATGTATAAATTAAATGAACAACCTATCCTCCCAAACCCCTAAATTCAAGACAAACGGTTTTATTCCGGACAATATTTGGCAGAATGCTCTTTTTTTCCGTTCTTTGCAACAAGACATCAAACTCATCAGGCCATGCTCAACAGAACTTTAAGAGACAGATATATCAATCCGTACACCGATTTCGGATTCAAGATTCTTTTCGGAACGGAAATGAACAAGGAGCTGCTCATCAGTTTCGTCAACAGTCTGTTTAAGGGAAAGGAAGTCATCACCGACCTGACTTATCTGAACACCGAACATCTGGGCACATCCGAATATGACAGAAGGGCAGTGTTCGATGTTTACTGCGAAAACGAAAAAGGAGAAAAAATACTGATTGAGATGCAACGGGGAGAACAGCAGTTCTTCAAAGACCGTAGTCTGTATTACGCCACATTCCCCATACGGGAACAAGGGGAAAAGGGAGAATGGAACTACCGGCTGAAAGCCGTATATGTCATCGGAATCCTCAATTTCACTTTCGACCATCAGGATGAAGGCTACTTCCATCACGAGGTGCAGCTCATGGATACCCAGACCAAGACCGTATTCTATGACAAACTGACATTCATTTATCTCGAAATGCCTAAATTCAACAAGACGGAAAACGAACTGGACGGCATGTTCGAGAAGTGGCTCTTCGTGTTGCGGAACCTTTCACGGCTGATGGAGCGCCCGTTGGCTCTCCAAGACCGGATATTCAACAAGTTGTTTGAAACTGCGGAAATCTCAAAGTTCACAAAAGAGCAATACGATGCCTACGAGGAAAGTCTGAAAGTCTACCGGGACTGGCAGAACACCATCGCGACCGCCGAACACAAGGGCATCGAAAAAGGCAGAATTTTAGGAAAAGAAGAAGGACTCAAACAAGGAAAAGAAGAAGGGCTCAAACAAGGCCAGACCGAAGAAAAGAAAAAGATAGCAAAAGCTTTGAAAGATATGGGGATGTCCATCGAAGATATCAGCCGGGCTACGGGAATGGGACTGGATGAAATCCGCCTGCTATAATTTCCCGCCAATAAAAAAGTGGCGACAGGTCTGCCCTGCCGCCACCCAACAACCATTTTCTCATTTCTCCACCACAGAATATAAAACTCCGCGCTTGGTGTGGGCTTTCCGCTCCACGGCACTTTTCAGAAAACGCCCGAAATGAGCGATTTTTCCCGGAGCCAGTTTCACGCCGCTTTTCCTTTGCAGTGACAGATACAGCTCACCGGCCGACATCCTTTCCCCCTGCTCCTCTTCCGAAGCCGGACGATAATAACGGTAAAACAGGTCTTCATAAAGCGGACGCTGCCGGAAATCCTCATTGGCCGCCATCTGCCGCCGCTCCTCCTCCGCACTCAACCAGTAACGCTCGCCGCCATTCAGCGCCGCAACCGCCTGCGCATACAGCTGACCATAGTCCACGGGCTGCGCATTGTCTATCATCCCCCGCACTTCGATGCAGATAAACCGCCGGCTGCCCGACGGGTCGTTCAGCAAATCCGTATGGTTGCTCGTGGCGATGAACGAGGCATAGCGCTTCACCGCCTCCACATAAGCGGCATAAGGCCGGCGCAAGTTTACCACCGGCTTCTGCAACAGATGTTTCAGAAAGCCCTGATGACGCTCGCTCACCTGATCGAACTCATCAATGTTGATAAGCCCGAAACGCGTCAGGTAAAGTTCGGCATCACGCTTCTTGCCGAAATCAATGCTGTCAGTATAATACATCCTCAGCTCCGGCGGCATCAGATTCAGACAGAAAGTGGACTTTCCGCAACCCTGCCCGCCCACGAGCAAAGGCGAGACACTGTTGCCGTGACGGACATCCCGCCCCTGCCAGTGGGCGACCATAGAGAGAAACCAGGTATAAAACAGCTGTTCCCAATGAGGATTGCCACACGGAATGCGCGCCGCCAACGCACGGATACGGTCTTCACCGTCCCACTCCGGAAGATTTTTCAGATAACCCTCAATCGGGGCATAATCGGTCAGGCGGTCGGAATAGACATAACGCCGCACATCCCTGTCCCACAACATCAGTCCCTCCTGCTGCGCGTTCAGGGCAATGCTGTTAAGCACCCGTTCTGTCAGCGGACGGAAACTGAAACAGAAACTGTTCCGCTCGCGATACTCCGGCGCACCGGTCATCGTGTTGAAGCGAAACTCATAGCGGCGCGTCATAAACTCCTCCATCTTCAAGGCCTGAAGCTGTTCGGGTTTGCAGACAAGCCTGCTTCCCGCCCCTTCCCGCATGCCGTAGACATTGCCCACCGTTTCGCGTATCTCCACTTCGCCCAGCAAAGTTCCCAGATAAAGAGCCGTCCACTTCACACAATCCTCCTCGCCAATGCCTACATCAAAGCACAATCCCGAGAGACAGACCAGTGCAGGCTTCAAGTCCGGATTGCCGTCCAAGTCACCGTAACGCTCCAGCGTGCGGCGAAGAGCCAGTTCATACTGAATGGAAACATAACGATAACGGTCATACAGCGACTTTCCCGAACCTTCTGCGGAGGAAATCTTTTCATGCCGCTCCTGATAAAGGCTCTCTTCGGGCATGGACAAAGGCTGTTCCAGATGGATGGCAAAAGCCTGAGGATTATAATGCACATCCGGATCGTAGCTGAGCAGACACGACTGTCTCACATCCGGCTTCCGAAGCTCTATCGGACAGCCCAGACGGGGCTCGAAAGTCTTCAGCGCATGGCGGAAGGCATGGGCATGAAACAGCGCGGCCTCTTCTTCCGTCTGCGGCAATGAGCCGTCCGGTCTGGTATACGGCACCACAAACTTCACACTCCGGCCGTCCGCCCCCGTCATGGCAAACAGCACCTGCGGATAGGCCGCTATCTTCCTTTTCAGCGACTCCGCCTCTTCCTGCGTTTGCAGCCGTTCCACCTCCAGCAACACATATCCGCTATAGGCTTTCATGCCCTCCTTACAGAATGCACCCCCGAAAAGCAGCCTCGGCATCTTCCTGTCAAGCCCTTCCCTCTGGCTTGGAAGCGACATCTCCCACCTTTTGCGAAACGCCTCCACAAGCAGCTTCGTCCGTTCATACTTGACCTGTGCCGCCACTTCATCGAGCGACATGATACGCTGTCCCCATACTTTTCCGTACAGAGTCCGTCTAGTTATTTTCATAAGCAATCAAAAAAAGAATAACAAAAGACTAATTGTAAAACAACAAGGCAGAGCATCGGATTTTACTCCGGTAAAAATCCTGCCTTACCCCTATCAAACCACGGCATCAAGCGCATGAAAACATCTTTGCGCCTTTAGAGAAATCCCCCGAAAACCTGACCCACATTTCCATCCTTCCATCATAAAAACATCGAAAAAGCGATTAAAGATACAACATTTTACAGCCAAAGTCAAGTCCCCCCATGAAAAAGCCCCTCCGGGTGGTGGCAGCAACCATAACCGAACGCTAAAAACAAGTTACTACCACCACCCTATAACCCGCTTTCCCGCAACGCTTTATCCCCCATGGTGAGAGCAGTGAGAGTAAAAAAGAAAAAACAAGAAGAGAAAAATAAAAATTTATTTTTATACTCCCACCGAGCAGTATTTGTCAAATCACTTCATTTCACAACAAAACGTTCCGCAAAGAGCAAAATTCCCTTATCATTTTTTGCCCTTTCGCGGATTAAGCGTATTTTTGCAGAACATAATATCCATCCGCTTACCTTGCATGTGAGCTCTCCACATGGGACAGGTAACGGCGAAGCTTTGGGAAGAAGTAAGCATTTTCAACTTAATAATCATGAAAGGTATTGTTTTAGCAGGAGGTAGTGGTACACGGTTATACCCTATCACCAAAGGAGTCAGCAAACAGTTGCTTCCTATTTTTGATAAACCAATGATCTATTATCCGCTTTCCGTATTAATGTTGGCAGGCATCCGTGAAATATTAATCATCTCAACGCCTTATGACTTACCCGGATTCAAACGGTTGTTGGGTGACGGAAGCGATTTCGGAATTCACCTTGAATATGCCGAACAGCCCTCTCCTGATGGCTTGGCACAAGCTTTTATTATCGGCCGCAATTTTATCGGAAATGATTGTGCATGTCTGATATTGGGAGACAATATATTTCATGGAGCAGGCCTCACCAAATTATTAAAAGAAGCGGTACAAACAGCAGAGCAAGAACAAAAAGCTACCGTATTCGGCTACTGGGTAAATGATCCGGAACGCTATGGTGTCGCTGAATTCGACGCACAAGGCAACTGCCTGAGCATTGAAGAGAAGCCTCTGCATCCGAAATCCAACTATGCAGTGGTGGGACTGTATTTTTATCCCAACGAAGTAGTAAATATTGCAGCCCGCATTAAGCCCTCTGCACGTGGCGAGTTGGAAATAACTACCGTAAACCAAGAATTTCTGCAAAACAAGAGACTGAAAGTACAGACATTGGGGCGGGGATTTGCGTGGCTTGACACCGGAACACACGATTCGCTAAGCGAAGCTTCAACCTTTATCGAAGTCATCGAGAAACGGCAAGGACTGAAAATTGCCTGCTTAGAAGGAATTGCCTTCCGGCAAGGTTGGATTGATGCCAAAAAACTATGTGAAGTAGCCCAACCCATGCTGAAAAATGAATACGGGAAATATTTGCTGAACGTAATTAAAGAAGTAGAGCGCACCGGACAAAGCAATTTAGATTATTAAAAACATCCAAATCATGAACATTATCAGAACAGACATAGAGGGAGTCGTCATTATCGAACCCCGTTTGTTTAAAGACGACCGGGGCTATTTCTTCGAATCGTTCTCGGAACGCGATTTCAACGCACAAGTGCGCACTGTAAAATTCGTACAAGACAATGAAAGCAAGTCGTCGTATGGCGTATTGCGCGGACTTCATTTCCAAAAGCCTCCTTACGCACAAAGCAAACTGGTACGTGTTATAAAAGGAAGTGTACTCGATGTGGCAGTAGATATCCGCAAAGGTTCACCCACATTCGGCAAATACGTTGCTGTAGAACTAACAGAAGACAATCACCGCCAGTTTTTCATTCCTCGCGGGTTTGCCCACGGTTTCAGCGTATTGACCGATGAAGTGATTTTCCAATATAAATGCGATAACTTCTACGCTCCCCAAAGCGAAGGTGCCATTGCGTGGAACGACCCTGATTTGCATATCGACTGGCGAATCCCTGCTGACCAAATCATTTTATCCGAGAAAGACAAGCATCACCCTTGCCTGAAAGATGCTGAATGGGTATTCGATTATAATGAAGATTTGTACTAATGTCACCAATAATATGAATATTTTAGTAACAGGAGCTAACGGGCAATTGGGCAATGCAATGCGTCTTGCTGCCAAAAACAGTAAAAATCATTATTTGTTTACCGATGTAGAAGAATTGGACATAACCAATCCGGAAGCTGTCAGAGAAACAATGTACAACCATAAGATTCAGATTATCGTCAACTGTGCAGCTTATACAAATGTTGACAAAGCTGAAGATGATTTCACGACAGCCAACTTAATCAACCATAAAGCTGTAGAAAATTTGGCAGCAGCAGCCAAAGAATACAACGCCACCTTTATTCATGTATCTACTGATTATGTATTCAAAGGAAACCAGTGTATTCCTTGCTCTGAGACATGGGAGACCGAACCATTAGGCGTTTATGGAGCTACAAAGTTGGCCGGTGAACAAAGCATCTTAAAATCTGGATGTAAATATCTGATATTCCGCACAGCATGGCTTTACTCAGCATTCGGCAAAAACTTCGTGAAAACGATGCAGCGACTCACATCGGAAAAAAACAGCCTGAAAGTAGTATTCGACCAGGTAGGAACCCCGACTTACGCCAACGATTTGGCTCAAATCATTTTCAAGGTAACCGAAGAAAACCTGATCGATCGGCAAGGCATCTACCATTTCAGTAACGAGGGGGTATGCTCATGGTACGATTTTGCAAAAGAAATCTGCGAACTGAGTGGAAACCACTGCGATATTCAGCCTTGCCATAGCGATGAATTTCCAAGCAAAGTTAAACGCCCACACTTTTCTGTACTCGACAAGACAAAGGTAAAAGATACATTCCATATTACTATCCCTTATTGGAAAGAGTCACTAAAGAAATGTATTGAAGAACTTAAAAACGCTTAATCCATGGAGAATCAAACAATAAACTTCAAAAGAAATATTATTATCACCGGAGGAGCTGGCTTTATCGGCAGTCATGTAGTACGTTTGTTTGTAAACAAATATCCGGAGTATCATATCATCAATTTGGACAAACTAACTTACGCCGGCAATTTGGCAAACTTAAAAGACATAGAAGACAAGCCTAATTATACATTCGTAAAAGCCGACATCTGTGATTTTGATAAAATCAGCCAGTTAATGAAACAATACCAAGTAGACGGAATTATTCATTTAGCAGCCGAAAGCCATGTAGACCGCAGTATAAAAGACCCGTTTACATTTGCCAGAACCAATGTAATGGGTACTTTAAGCCTACTTCAAGCAGCAAAAGAATATTGGGAATCACTTCCGGAAAGCTATCAGAACAAACGTTTTTATCACATATCAACCGATGAAGTTTACGGAGCATTGAAGTTTGACGGCACATTGTTTACCGAAACCACAAAATACGACCCTCACAGCCCCTATTCAGCATCAAAAGCTAGCAGCGACCATTTTGTCCGTGCTTTTCATGATACATACGGCATGCCTACTATCGTAACAAACTGTTCGAATAATTACGGCCCTTACCAGTTCCCTGAAAAACTGATTCCGCTGTTCATCAATAATATCCGCCATCATAAGCCCCTCCCCGTTTACGGAAAAGGAGAAAACGTGCGCGACTGGCTGTATGTAGTAGACCATGCCCGCGCCATCGACCTGATTTTTCACAAAGGCAAGATAGCCGAAACGTATAATATAGGCGGATTCAACGAATGGAAAAACATTGACATTATTAAAGTTATTATCAAAACAGTAGACCGTCTGTTAGGAAATCCCGAAGGTTATTCATTAGGTCTCATAACCTATGTAACCGACCGAAAAGGTCACGATTTACGTTATGCTATAGACTCTACCAAACTAAAAACAGAATTAGGATGGGAACCCAGTCTGCAATTCGAAGAAGGTATCGAAAAGACCGTCCGTTGGTACTTAGATAACCAAGCATGGATGGATAATGTCACTTCGGGAGAATATCAAAAGTATTACGAAGAAATGTATAAAGGAAAATAAAGACAAGCTCTGAACGCATTCTTTTCTGAATATTTTTCCACCCATAGTAATAGAGGACTCATTGGCCAATGTTCCCTATACTATGGTTAATGTTTATACTCCAAACAAATCATTAATGTTCAAAAAGATACAACATCTTTTCACAGAAGGAGACCAACGTACCGTAAAAATAAAAAAGAACATTTTCGCTTCTATTTTATTAAAGGGGATTGATATCCTGATTTATTTACTATTAGTGCCTTTAACTTTAGGTTATCTTAATGCTTATGAATATGGTATATGGCTCACCCTAAACTCCATCTTATTATGGATAAACTCATTCGATATTGGATTAGGAAACGGTTTAAGAAATAAATTAGCCATTGCCATAGCCAAAGAAGACTGGAATTTAGGAAAAATTTATGTAAGCACCACCTTTTATACATTGGTTATTATCACCTTGCTATTGTTTGGCATCATATATCTATGTTGCTCCTATATCAATTGGTATTCTGTTTTAAACGTAGCTACCGATTCGGTTCCTCACTTGGATGATGTGGTTTTGTTTTCATTTGCATGCTTTTGTCTGAATTTTGTTTTCAAGTTTGTAGAAAGCATCTATTTGGCAATGCAACTACCAGCGATAACCAATTTGATGAAACTTTTGGGACACGGACTATCGTTGATACTCATTTGGGTACTGACTCAAGTTACAGAAGGGAGCTTACTTTACGTAGCTGTCACTTATTCCATTTCTCCCGTATTTATTTACATAGCGGCTTATCCCATTACATTTTCATGGAAATATCCTCAGATATCTCCCTCACTTAAATGCATACAATTCACCTACTTAAAAGATCTCATGGGAATAGGTATGCAGTTCTTTTTTCTGCAAATAGCAGGCATCATACTTTTTGCATCCTCCAATATCATCATATCTCAAATTCTCGGCCCTGAAAATGTGACGCCCTATAATATCGCTTATCGGTATTTCAGCGTAATACCTTTGATATTTGCCATCCTCATCACTCCCATGTGGTCTGCTGTTACAGATGCATACACCCGTGGAGAAATAGACTGGATAAAACAAAGCATGTATAAGATACGCAAACTTCTGTTTCTGACAGGTATCGTCATTTTCCTCATGATTGTTTGTGCAGACATCGCATATAAACTATGGATTGGCAGCAAAGTCAGCATACCTTTCACTCTTACATTGTGCATGGGCATCTACATTTACATTTTGGTATGGAGTTTGAGCTATTCAAATTTCTTAAATGGCATCGGGAAATTAAAGTTACAAGTAATAAACACTGCATTCGTAGCAGTTATATTCTACCCCCTTGCTGTTTTCCTTACTAAGATAGGAGGCGTTACCTTTATGGTTATTGCTATGATTTTAACCAACTTATCAGGAGCTATATTAAACACGATGCAGTTTAATCAAATTATCAAAAATAGACAATAATAGCTTCGTATGATATCATACTTCTTACTTTTTTTTATTACAGGATGCTGTATTATAACATACGACATCGCCAAACATACTAAATACAAAAGTCTTGCATCATTTTGTATTTTAACAATCACAATTTTCATTGTCGGTTTTCGATATAAAGTAGGGGTAGATACATATAATTATATGTATCATTATGCAGATGTTCCTTTAATAAACAATATAGAATGGAATGATCTATTTGCATACAACTATCAACCATTATTTTTATTGTTAAGTTCTGCTTGCAAATCTATCAATTCAGATTTCTATCTATTCCAACTGATTCATGCTACTATCGTAAATACTATTATTTTTTCGTTCATAAGAAAAAATACTTCTTATACGTTTACCGGATATTTTATATATCTAACAACTTATTTCATGTATTTCAATTTCGAGATATTAAAAGAATCGCTTGCTGTAGTTGTCTTTTTAATCGGCTATCAACAATTAGAAAAAGGTAAACTATTCAAATTCTATCTTTATGTCATTATCGCTTTTCTATTTCATATATCTGCTATTATAACAATATTTTTCCCATTAATAAAGCACTTGAAACTTAATAAACGATTTTACTTTACAGCCATAGGATTTACTATATTTTTAGCTTTCAGTTATTCATTTCTCGGACTATTCTCTTTTTGGGGTAAACTAGCTCAAAAAGCAATCACATACGCAACTGTAGCAGAACAAAGTGTACTAAACTTTAATTGGCTCATCACACAAATGCTGATATATGTAATTTTTCCTTTTATACTTTTGATTACCTTTAAAAAGAAAATCTCATCATATTCTTGTGAACATATTTTTTGTTTTACAATCCTTTTAGGGTTAGGAATTATTGAATATCAAATTGTCTTTTCACGATTCATTAATTACTGTATTCCCTTTATATTTTTATGCTGCACCAATATAATAGGTGAGAGCTATCGTCAAAAAACAGGAATAAAAATATGGAAAATCGGATTAATTTCTTTATTCCTATTTATTTTCAACTATAATTTTCTATCACACAATGGATATTCAAGATGGTATCCTTACTATTCTATACTCAACGAACAAATAAATAAAGATAGAGAAAAATTATGGGGAGGTTTTAACCTATAACAACTTTTCAAATTCAATTCAAAATATGATAAAATACAATTCTCCTACTCAACTTGCTATCTTATTAGCAACCTATAACAGTGAAAAATATCTAAAAGAACAATTGGATTCTTTATTTAAGCAAACAAATCAAAATTGGACATTATATGTACATGACGATGGTTCAAAAGATAATACTTTATCTCTTTTCAAAGAGTACCAAAAAACTTATTCCAACATTATCATAGTTGAAGATAATCTGAAAGCATTAGGACCTAAAAAAAATTTCATCCATTTATTAGAATCTGTAGAAGCCTCATATTATATGTTTTGTGATCATGATGATATTTGGCTACCTACAAAAGTAGAAGTTACACTAAATGAAATAAAAAAAGCCGAATCACAGAACCCTCATAAACCTATTGTATTTCATTCGGATTTAACTGTAGTTGATAGTAATCTAAATATCATAGATAAATCAATGTGGCATTATGCGAAAATAAAACCCGAGATTTTACATCATCCTCACTATGCAATGGTATCCTGCTATATGACCGGATGCACAATGGGCTTTAACCACACTGCTAAAATAACATTAGCATTAAATATGCCAGACAATGCTATTATGCACGATTGGTGGATAGGTATTCAAGCTGCATTTAAAAAAGCTATAATCATTAGCTACCATCAACCTACTATTCTATATCGTCTTCATGGAAATAACGACTCTGGAATTCCTAAAAATACAAAAACAAAATTATTAAAAAAGATTTTTAAGCATGGTTTTCAAACAAACTACGATAAAAAAACAAAAATCTTTCGTCAACAATTCAATGTATCTCATTACTATTTTTTCAAAGCATTATATAATATCAGAAGATATATCAACATTTAAAACCATAAAAGCTATTACTTATGGAATGTATAAAGAAAATTATACGCTATTTAAAAGACTATATAAAAAATAAGCGACTAGAACGATTTTATAATTGCCATGAAAAGCCCGCCGCCAACAAGGAGCAATGGATTATATACATGGCAGACGGAAAAATGTTACACGGAGGTTTATCCGACCGATTATGTGGCTTAGTCTCTACATACTGTTATTGTAAAGAACACAACAAAACATTCAAAGCATTCTTTCAATCTCCATATCAGCTAGAGAATTTCTTACTACCGAACAAATATGATTGGACGATAAATCCAAATGAACTTTCATACAATAAGCGCAATTCTATTCCTGTTTATATATCCTACCGCAAAAATAACACAAAACAAAGAAATACAGCAGACAAGAAATTAAATAAAAAGAAAAAACAAATTCATGTCTATACCAATATGCGTTATTTTAAAAATAATTTCAGCCTACTTTTTCACGAATTATTTAAGCCTTCTCCAGAACTTGACGAACTCATAAAATTAAATATCAACCAACTTGGAAAAAATTTTATTTCAATAACGTTTCGATTTCAGCAGCTTTTAGGGGACTTTGTAGAAGGAAACTTTCCTATTCTTCCTCAAAAAGAAAAAGAAATACTAATCAATACGTGCATAAACAAAATAGAAGAATTACATAAGCTACACAAAAACACCCATGTATTAGTAACTTCGGATAGCAAAACCTTTTTATCCAAAGCAAAAGAATTAAACTATGTTCATATTATACCAGGAGAAATTGTCCACATGGATTTTACTAACAATAAGAACCTAAATACCCACTTAAAATCTTTTGTAGACCTTTTCGTCATTAGCAAAGCTCAAAAAATTTATTTAATTTACTCAGATTCATTATATCGCAGTTCTTTTGCAAAAACAGCATCATTCTTATCTGAAAGTCCATACGAAGAAATTAAAATCTGAACAAACTTCAGACCAAATAATTCCATCAATTTAACTCATCATACATACTCATGAAAATCGCAATTAATTGTGCCTTTTTCCAACCCAAAGGTGGAGGAATTAAAGAGTATATATATAATTTAGTCAACAACCTTTCTCTTTGTGATACTACTAACTCATATATACTTTATGTACTTAAAGATATGTATGAGTACGCCAAAGAAAATTTCCCGCAATCGATGCGAATCAAAGTTATGCCATACGCTTCAAGACCCAAATCACAAGTCATTAAAAGAAGCCTATTCGAGCAAAACTTTTGGACAAAGGAAGAACAAATCGAACAGTTCGACATTTTTCACTCACCTTTCTTTCATTCCCCTTCTTTTAAAAGAGCGAAAGTCATTCTTACTGTTCATGACATGAGATTTTACAGATACCCCGCTACGTATGCATTTTTACGATATATCTATTTAAAATACGCTGTACGACATTCCATAAAAAAGGCACACCATATAATTTCCATATCTGAATTTACAAAAAAAGAAATAATACAAGCATATCATACTCCGCAAGATAAGATTACTGTCATTCACGAATCGATCAACCAAAAGCGATTCTCTGAAGTCAATGCCCATGACACGAAAACTCCGTTTATGAAAGAATTACAGTCGTGTCGATTCTTATTGTCGGTAGGGCATATTGAACCTCGAAAAAACAATGAAAGGTTAATCCAGTGTTTCAATGAATTAAAGGAAAAAGAATATCAAGATTTGAAACTGGTAATAGTAGGGAAAAAAGGACACAGTTATAAAAAGTTCTTCAAATATCTTTCTCAAAGCCCCGATGTATATTATTTAGATTTCGTCTCTCATGAAATGCTAATATGGTTATATAAAAATACCTCTTTATTTGTATTTCCATCTTTTTATGAAGGCTTCGGCTTTCCCCCTTTAGAAGCTGCCGCACTTGGTACGGTTTCTGCCGTAAGTAATGTTTCTTCCATGCCTGAAGTTTGCGGTGATTCTGTTTTCTATTTTAATCCATTTTCGATAGAATCAATGAAAGAAACCATTACAGAGGCATTAAGCAATCAATTTGTTTATAACGAGAAAAAACAAAAATTAGCATCAAATCTAAATAGATTTTCTTGGAAAGAAAATGCCAAACAAACACTACAAGTCTACTACCATATATTCAATAATTCCATCTAAACATTTATGCCCAAACTCTTTATCATAGTTAACGTAGATACTTTCTTTTTATCTCACCGGAAAGATATCGCTCTGAGAGCCAAAAAAGTAGGATATGATGTTACTGTTATAGCCAAAGATACAGGCAAAGGAGATTATATCAAAAGCATCGGATTGCGTTTCATCAACCTGCCTATCAATAAAGCCGGTACAAACTTAAAAGAAGAACTGAAAACATTCCGCTTTCTGCTTAATCTGTATCGCAGGGAAAAGCCTGACATTGTGCATCATGTAGGGTTAAAGGTAGTATTATGGGGCGGATTGGCAGCCAAATTGTTAAAGGTTAACGGGGTGGTGAATGCAATCAGCGGATTAGGCATTTTGTTTTCTGATGAAAGAAAAGATTCTTTCATGACCAAACAAATCATGCGCCTTTACCGCTTTTCGCATCACAGAAACAAGCTGATTGACATTTTCCAAAATAATGAAGATAAAGCATTGTTTCTATCAAACCGTATCCTTACAGACAGCCAATGTGCCATGACGAACGGATCGGGAGTTAACCTAAATGAATTTAACTTCACGGAAGAACCGGAATCACCGCCAATTAAAGTGATTTTCACAGCCAGAATGGTAGAAGATAAAGGAGTACTCATCCTTATCGAGGCTGCCAAACTGTTAGAAAAACAATATAAAAATAAAGTAGAATTTCTGTTATGTGGAGGATTAGACAGTAATCCAGAAGGCATCAAGGAATCTACATTAAGACATTTATGCGACGGGAAATATATCAAATGGTTGGGTTTACGAAATGATGTGCTTCAACTATTGAAAGATTCACATATAGTAGCCTTCCCGTCCTGGTACAGAGAAGGAATACCCCGCTCACTAATAGAGGCAACCGCTATAGGAAGACCCATTGTCACTACCCGTTCGATAGGTTGCAAAGAAACGGTAACAGACGGATACAATGGTTTTTTGATTCCTATAAAAGACAGTAAAACTTTAGCTGAAAAATTAAAATTATTAATAGAAGACGGAGAACTCCGCAAAAAACTCGGAATAAATTCACGTAAAGTAGCCGAAGAAAAGTTCTCTATTGAAGATGTCATACAAACTCATCTTTCCATTTACAAACAACTATCCAATAATTAAACTACATTCATGAAAATCTTGGTAACAGGTGCTGCCGGATTCATCGGCAGCTTTGTTTCCCTGCGACTTTTGGAACAAGGAAACGAGGTTGTAGGATTAGACAATATCAACGACTATTATGACACCAATCTGAAATACGGTCGTTTAGCCGTTTTGGGAATTGACAGGGAAGAAGTGGACTGGTACAAATTTACGCAAAGCCATAAATACCCGTCTTTCCGTTTTATACGCATGAATCTGGAAGACACACAAGCCATGCAGATGCTGTTTGCCAACGGAGGTTTTGATTGCGTCTGCAACCTTGCTGCACAGGCAGGCGTCCGTTATTCCATCAAAAATCCGTATGCATACGTAGAAAGCAACATCGACGGTTTTCTAAACATTCTGGAAGGATGCCGACAAAACAAGGTGAAGCATCTGGTATATGCCAGCTCAAGCAGTGTATACGGACTGAACGGAAAAGTCCCCTTCTCAGAAAATGACAGCATAGCGCACCCGGTGAGTCTTTACGCCGCTTCCAAGAAATCGGACGAACTGATGGCACATGCATACAGTCATCTTTATGGCATTCCTTCCACCGGACTGCGTTTCTTTACTGTATATGGCCCATGGGGGCGGCCGGACATGTCGCCGTTCCTGTTTACTGACGCAATTCTGAATAACCGGCCTATCAAGGTGTTCAACAACGGAGACATGCTCCGTGACTTCACTTACATAGACGACATAGTGGAAGGAGTGCTGAAGGTTATCCATCACATTCCGACATCGGACAAGAACTGGAATCCGGAACAGCCCTCGCCTGCCTCCTCATCCGCTCCCTATCGAATCTACAACATCGGCAATTCACATCCGGTAAAGCTGATGGACTTCATTCAGGCCATTGAAGAAGCTACTGGCAGGGAAGCTGAAAAAGTCTATCTCCCTATGCAGCCGGGAGATGTTTATCAGACATACGCAGACACATCGCGTCTGGAAAACGAATTGGGATTCAAACCTGACAAGAATCTGAAAGAGGGTGTCAGGGAAACCGTGGAATGGTATCGGAACTTTTATAATATCTAACTTTAATAATCCTTTTATATCATGAATATAGCTATTGTAGGAACAGGTTATGTAGGACTTGTTTCAGGAACTTGTTTTGCAGAAATGGGAGTCAATGTTACATGTGTTGATGTAAACGAACAGAAAATCCAATCTTTATTAAACGGACAAATCCCCATCTATGAACCGGGATTAGACGAAATGGTACTCCGAAACTACAAGGAAGGAAGGCTGCATTTCACTACCGACATCACTACATGTCTTGACAGTGTAGACATCGTTTTCAGTGCGGTAGGTACACCGCCGGACGAAGACGGAAGTGCAGACCTGAAATATGTATTGGAAGTAGCCCGCACGGTGGGACGAAACATGAACAAATACCTGATTCTGGTAACCAAATCTACTGTCCCTGTAGGTACAGCCAAGAAAGTGAAACAAGCCATTCAGGAAGAATTGGACAAACGCGGTGTACAAATACCTTTCGATGTGGCAAGCAATCCTGAATTTCTGAAAGAAGGTGCAGCCATCAAAGACTTCATGAGTCCTGACCGGGTAGTCATCGGAGTGGAATCGGAAAAGGCGAAAGAAATGATGACCAGACTGTATCGTCCTCTGATGCTGAACAATTTCCGCGTCATATTTACAGATATTCCCAGCGCAGAAATGATTAAATATGCCGCAAACTCAATGCTCGCCACCCGCATCAGCTTCATGAATGACATTGCCAATCTGTGTGAACTGGTCGGTGCCGATGTAAACATGGTGCGCAAAGGCATCGGAGCGGACAGCCGTATAGGAAGTAAATTTCTTTATCCGGGATGCGGATACGGAGGTTCCTGTTTCCCGAAAGATGTGAAGGCTCTGATCAAGACAGCTGAAAAGAACGGATATGATATGAAAGTACTGAAAGCCGTTGAGGAAGTAAACGAAGAGCAGAAGAGCATACTGTTCAAAAAGCTGCTGAAACATTACAACGGCGACTTGAAAGGTAAAGTCATTGCAATTTGGGGACTTGCCTTCAAGCCCGAAACAGACGATATGCGTGAAGCCACTTCACTGGTCATGATCAAGAAACTGACAGAGGCCGGATGTACAGTCAAAGTCTATGACCCCGTCGCCATGGATGAATGCAAGAGAAGAATCGGTGAGACTGTAACTTATGCAACAGACATGTATGATGCGGTACTGAATGCAGACGCACTGCTTCTGTTGACCGAATGGAAACAGTTCAGACTGCCAAGTTGGGGTGTCATCAAAAAATCAATGAACCAACCTGTCATCATAGACGGACGCAACATTTACGACACCGAAGAGATGAAAGAGTTTGGATTTGAATATATGTGTATTGGAAAATAATCTATTAAAACTATATGGAAAAACCTCCTATTTCTACTCAACCTAAAGAAAAAGAAGAAGAGCTTGATTTATTAGAAATTGTTCAAATATTATTCCACAAGCGCAAGACTATTTATAAGAGCGTTGGAATCAGTATTCTCTTTGCTTTAATAATTGCCTTCAGCATGCCGCGCGAATATACCGTGACCGTCACACTGTCGCCGGAATCGGGAAGCTCATCAAGCAGCGGGCTGATGGGAATGGCTTCCATGCTCGGACTGGGAAACATCTCCGTTTCGAACGAGGATGCGCTC
>CASFGA010000010.1 GCA_949294185.1 uncultured Bacteroides sp. | reverse complement strand
GTGCGGAGGTTCCACCCCTTCCCATTCCGAACAGGGCAGTTAAGCTCCGCCGCGCCGATGGTACTGCGCAAGCGGGAGAGTAGGTAGCCGCCGTCCTTTTCCCCCCTCCTTCCGGACAGTTCCGGGGGGAGGGGGATTCTTTTTTGTTGCCCCGCCGAAAAGGGGCCGGCCGAAGTTTCGGAGCCCGGCTGTCTGCTTAATCTGGTAATTGGAGCGCCTTTACCTCTTCTTCCCCCTTCTTTTCCCCCTCCGTCCCGCCGTCGCCCTTCACCCGCCCGTCCGCCTTCTGTTCCGTTGCCACAGTGCTGCAAGGATGTGAAGTACATTTGTGGTGGTGTGTACGAGGTCGCAATAAGCAACTTTCTGGCGGGAATATACCGTTTTCCATATTATTTTCGTATTTTTGGACATTGAATAATCTATAATCCAAGAATCTATGAAACTGACATTTCGTGTCCGATATCGTACTGTGTGGGGAGAAAATGTGTGTGTGATATTGTGTGATGATGGTATGGTACGGCAAATCCCTCTTTCTACCCGTAATGGTGATGAATGGCAGGGAATTTATGAATATACTCCCAATGGAACTTGCCGATTTATAACTTACCGATATGCGATTTATCGCGAAGATGTTTGTGTACGTAAAGAGTTGGGAACTATTCCCCATACGCTTTATTGGGGGAATCTTCAGCAGAATCATTATGTAATGGATGATTGTTGGAGAGATTTGCCTGTGGAAGCCCATCGGTATAGTTCCGCATTCAATGGCATCTATCAGCCTCAATCTTACAATAAGCTTTCTGATGGTGTCGGAAGTTGCATTACTTTCAGGGCGCTTTGTCCGGAATTAAGTTGTCACAATCAGGCATTGGGAATTATCGGAAGCTGTAACGCTTTGGGAAATTGGGAATATTGCAGACCTTTGCGGATGCAGGAAGTTCAGCCGAATGTATGGCATATTACATTGGATGCTTCGTCTTTAGAATCTCCGTTTGAATATAAATTTGTTGCGATAAATGCAGAAAGCGGTGCTGTGGAAGAGTGGGAATCTTGTCCGAACCGGGTGTTTCATATTCAGCCGCTGCAACGAGGGGAGACTTATCTGCCTATGGATACGGAAGTCTTTTTTGCTCTTCCGGCGCGTAAGTTTGCAGGAACGGCCATTCCTGTCTTTTCTTTGCGTTCGGAGGGAAGTTTCGGTGTAGGCGACTTTGGTGATTTGGAGACATTTGTCACTTGGGCGGCTGCTACCGGCCAGCATGTTGTACAGATTTTGCCGATTAATGATACGACAATGAGCGGGACATGGACTGACTCTTACCCTTATAACAGTATTTCTATCTATGCTTTTCATCCCATGTTCATCGACCTTCGTCAGCTTCCTTCGTTGTCCGACTGGAAGTTGGCTAAAGACTTTGAAGAAAAGCGGGTGCGTCTGAACGCTTTACCGGCAGTGGACTATGAGGAAGTCAACCGCTTGAAACGTGCTTATTTGAGGGAAATCTATCGTCAGGAAGGGGAGAAAGTCCTGCAGTCGAAGCCGTTCATTGAATTTTTTGTGGACAATGAGCATTGGTTGCGTCCGTATGCAGCTTTCAGTTATTTGCGTGATTTGTATGGAACGCCTGACTTCCGTTCGTGGAAAGCCTATGGCAAATACGACAGGGATGAAGTCGAGCAGCTCTGTTCCCCCGATAGCGAAGCGTTTCCGTATATCGGATTCTATTATTATCTTCAGTATCAGCTTCACGTGCAGCTGTTGTCTGTCGCTTGTCATGCCCGTCAGAAAGGTGTCATTCTAAAGGGCGATATTCCTATCGGCATCAGCCGCAGCAGCGTAGAGTCATGGGTGGAACCTTATTATTTCAATTTGAACGGGCAGGCGGGAGCACCTCCGGATGCTTTTTCTGCAAACGGACAGAACTGGGGATTTCCTACCTATGACTGGGAGGTGATGGAAAAAGACAATTATCTGTGGTGGCGTCGCCGTTTCGCAAAGATGGCTGAATATTTCACAGCTTATCGCATTGACCATATATTGGGTTTCTTCCGGATATGGGAGATACCCGAGCATAGCGTTCACGGGCTGTTGGGGCAGTTTGTTCCGGCTCTTCCGATGAGTGCCGATGAAATACGTAGTTTCGGCTTGAATTTCCGTGCGGATATGCTTCGGCCGTTTATCAATGAATACATTCTGAATACGGTTTTTGGCGAGCAGAGCGGTTACGTTCGCCATACGTTCGTGCGTCCGCTTCACCATGATCTGTATGAAATGCGTCCGGAGTTTGACACGCAGCGCAAGGTGGAAGCTTTTTTTGAAGGTAAGACCGATGCCGAAAGTCTGCGCTTGAAAGAAAACCTTTATGCTTTGATCAGCGATGTCTTGTTTGTCCCCGACCGGAAGAATCCGGAGCTTTATCATCCGCGCATTGCCGTACAGACTGATTATATCTTCAAGCAACTGTCGTCGCAGGAGCAGGAAGCCTTCAACCATCTTTATAATCATTATTATTATCAACGGCATAACGAGTTCTGGTATCACGAGGCGATGAAGAAACTGCCCGTACTCACACAGTCCACTCCCATGTTGGTCTGTGGGGAAGACTTGGGCATGGTGCCCGATTGTGTGCCGTGGGTGATGAACGAGCTACAGATTCTGTCGCTTGAGATACAGCGCATGCCGAAAGCCATGGGGCAGGAATTCGGGTGCGTGAGCGGATATCCTTTCCATTCCGTATGTACCATCGGCACGCATGACATGTCTACACTGCGCGGATGGTGGGAGGAAGATGCGGCTCTTACCGAGCGTTTTTATCACAATGAGCTTCATCATTGGGGGGAGGTGCCCGAACACGCTCCTGCATGGCTGTGCCGGGAAGTCATCATGCAGCATCTGGAGAGCCCTTCTATGCTGTGCATCCTGACATGGCAAGACTGGACTTCGATGGACGAGACTTTGCGCAATCCGGATGTCAAGGCCGAGCGCATCAATGTTCCTGCCGACCCGCACAACTATTGGCACTGGCGTATGCACATCACGTTGGAGCAGCTGATGAAGGCGGACGGGCTGAACGAACTTATCCGTGAGGTGGTTTCCGCCAGCGGACGCGGTGAACGGGCTAAGGAAAATTGACAAGTTTGTGCGTCTGCAAGCTCAGCCGCCACTGGGGATGCGTCTTGATGTAGGCGATGACCTCGTCGGTATTGCGGCAGGAGCAGGGCTGGAGGAAATGATGTTTGGCGGGCAGGGCAAGATAAGAGGCAATATCTTGCCCTGTTCCCGTATATACCACTTTTACCTCATCAATGCGGCGGATGCGGAGCGTTGCTCCCTGCTTCGGCGAGCAGGTCACCCAGTCGATAGCCTCGGGCAAGACACACGTTCCGTTCGTTTCGATGGCCACATACTTGCCTGCGGCGTGCAGACGCTCTATCAGTTCGTCGTCAATCCACAGACCCGGTTCGCCTCCCGTCAGGATGACCATGCGGCATGGATAGGCCGAAACTTTCTCCATCAGTTCGTCGTCAGACATTTCGGTGCCGTTCTCATGATTGGTGTCACAGAAGCTGCATCTCAGGTTGCAGCCCGAAAAGCGCACGAATACGGCGGGCGTGCCCGTATGGAATCCTTCTCCCTGAAGGCTGTAGAATATCTCGTTAATCTTTCTCATAGACAGCCGTATTACCTTCCGATTCACAGACCTCCACTTTATAGCAGTTTTCCACCCGTTCGCATATCCATCGGGCGATGTTTTCCGCCGTGGGGTTGCAGGAAAGCACATCATTCAGATTCTGGTGGTCGAGTGTGCCCATCACTGTGTCTTTGATGTGGCTGAAGTCTGTCACCATCCCGTCGGCGTTCAGCCTTTCTGCGCGGCAATATACGGTGATGATCCAGTTGTGCCCGTGCAGGCGTTCGCATTTGCTGGGGTAGGAAAGTTTCAGGGCATGCGCTGCCGAAACCTCCATTCGCTTGATTACAGTGTACATACAATACCTTCGATAAATTTGTTTGAAATATATGAAAGGCGTCTGATGTCACCTCAACGCCGCTGCAAAGATACGGATAAATTTATTGTCTCCTATACAAACCGGAAGCCGATTATGGTCAAAAAAGATTCTTCTCTGTTCAAAATCTGTTTTGGCCGTAATCGGCTTCCGCGGGAGAAGGCAGTCGGGCTACTCAGTCTTCAGGTTATTGACGGGATTCTCCCGTGTCGCTTTCAGGCTGATGAGCCATACGGAGCCGATTGACAGGGCGGCTACCGTCAGGTATGCGGATATCGGAACCCACCACGGGAAAGAACTGTCGTAGGTCACAATCTTGTCTATCTGGTGTATGCCGAATATCGTGAGCGGGACGGCTATCAGCAGACTGATGCCCACGGAGATGAGTGAGAAGTGCATCAGCTTCCACTGCTCGTGTCTTGTGCTTGAGCCGAACGCCTTGCGGATAGCGATGTCGCGTTTCCTCTGTGCGATGAAATAGAGGCTCATGGCCGTCAGACCCAGCAGGGAGATCAGGAAGGCGGCACAGGTAAAGACAGCCATCAGCTTGTTCATCCTTGTGAAGTCGGAATACAGGTCGGTCATCAGGTCGCCATACCATTTCGACTCAAAGGGGATGCCGCCGATTGCTTCGGAATAAAGCCGGTCTGTCTCCTTCTGATAACTTGCCAGATCGCCGTCCTGCACCTCCACGGATATGTTCCACGGATAGATATGGTCCGACGGAATGACCATTATCTGCAAGGGATGGATGTCGTTGTCGATGAGCGACCGGCCGATATGGAAGTCCTTGAACACTCCTGCAATGTTCACACGACCGTTTCCCACCGGATAATAGTCTTTCAGCCCGGCAGATTCCAGGTCTTTCATCGCCTTTTCGCTCAGGAACACATGGGCTTCGTCGGCGAGTGTATGGCGGTCTTCCGTGATGCGGATGTGATAGATGTCGAAGAACGTGGAATCGGCCACAAACGTTTGGAAGCTCATCACCAGTGAGCTGTCGGCAACCGGGATGTAGGTCGTGTTGTTGTTCCCCCTGTTGTGGGGCGTTCCCTGCGAGAAGGAGACACGCTTCACATAAGGCAGCTTCTTCACTTCATCGCGGAAGCGCTGCAGATTCTGAAGGTCTGCCGCACCCTCGTATATCAGCACGTGCCCGTATTCATATCCCAGTGGGGCATGGAGGATGCGGTATATCTGTATGCTCAGATAGAGGGAGCAGGCAAGCATGGCGGCGGTCAGTCCGCATTGAACGATGTTGAGCATACGCAAGTAGACGGCTTTCGTCTTGCGGCGGAAGGTGCCTTTCACCACATCCATCGGATTGTAGTTTGAAAGGATGGTGGCGGGAACGAATCCCGCAAGCAGCGAGAGGACGGCCGTCAAGGCGATATATGCCAGCACGGTAGGGGCGGAGAGGTCGCCTGCCAAGTCCAGTCTGACATTGAGCAGTTCCATCGCCTTCGGCTCGACCGCCTTTGCCATCAGAAATCCGGCGACGAAGGACGTCAGCGTAAGTATGAACGATTCCGCTATCATGCGCCAGAAGACTTCGGGGCGGGAGGAACCGAGCAGGCGGCGCGTGGCCATCTCCTTTGCACGGTAGGAGGTTTGTGCCAGGCTCATGCTTACGTAGTTGAATACCGCCATGAACAGGATGAGCAGACCTGTCGTCAGGAAGATGATGACAAGCTTGAAGTCGTATTGGTTCAGCATCGCGTTCGAGGGAGTTCCGGAGAAGTAGAAGTCGCGCAGGGGAATGAACCGGGCATGCTTCACGGTTTCATATTGGTATATCCAGAAGAACTCCTTCATGTAGGCCACCATGTCGGCCTCCTTTTGGTTGAGGTCGCTTCCCGGCGTGGTGCGGATGAACAGGGCCGCGGAAGCCGCGTTGCTCATGTGGGTATCTTCGATGGCGCAGGCCGGGTTGATGTATTTCATGTTCTCATAAGGGAGGAATATCTCCATCTCCGACGAGATTACCGAGTTGTCGATATCCTCGATGATGCCGGTCACGGTATACGTTTGGTCGTCCCAATCCGGAACCTTCATCGTCATGCCCATGGCGTGTTCCGTCCCAAACAGCCGCTTGGCCGCCGAGCGGGTAATGACGGCACCGTTGTCGTCCGCCAGCAGATGCTCGCGGCTTCCCTCGAAGACGGGGAAGCGGAACAGCAGGAAGAAGTTCTTCCTCACCATTCCCCCGGTCAGGGTGACGGGCTTGCCGTCAATCTCCACAGCAGTTTTCCATGCCGTCAGAGCCGACCAGTCCTCTATCTCCGGATAGCGGCTCTGCAGGCGGTCGCCCAGGTTATAGTGTGCCCCTGCCCATACCTCATTGGCAAAGATGCTTATGCGGTCGGCATCGGGCAGGTCTTTGTCTACGGTAAGCTGGCGGGTCACCATATCGGCAATGAGCAGTACGAGCATCAGCGAGATGCTGAGTCCGGCAACGTTGACAAGTGTAAAGAGCTTGTTGTGCTCAAGGAATGTGAAATAAGTCTTTAGTCCTTTCATGGCTTTCGTTATTGTTTTTTTAGTTTTTTGACATTGCGGGGCCGTGCAGGTGTCCTGCGGCGGTCTGCCCGACTCATTTGCGGCGGTCTGCCCGACTCGTCACGGCGGGTCGCCCGACTCGTTACGGCGAGTTGCCCGACTCGTCACGGCGAGTTGCCCGACTCGTCACGGCGAGTTGCCCGACTCGTCACGGCGAGTTGCCCAACTCGTCACAGCGAGTTGCCCAACTCGTCACAACGGGTTGCCCGACTCAAAAAAGCGGGTCGGGCGGATTCCCTATTCCGTCTTGATGCTGTTGGCAGGATTCTCGTTGGCATTCCGCCAGCTCTGCACGGTGACGGTAATCATTGTGATGACCGTTACAAGCAGGAACGAGGCAAGGAACACCCACGGCCGGATGGGAGTCTTTTCGGCGAATCCCTCAAGCCAGTGCAGTCCCATCCACCAACCGAAGGGGGCAGCCACGGCAAAGCATCCCGTCAGGATGTAGAAGTAACGGCGGCTGAACATGCTCAGTATCTCGCCTGTGGTGCTGCCGAATATCTTGCGGATGCCTATCTCCTTGCGGCGGTATTCGCTTTCGAACATGGTCAGGCCGAACACTCCTATCATGCTGATGAGGATGGCGAGCAGGGAGAACAGCAGTATCTGCCGGGTGAAGCGCATCTCGTTGCGGTAGTTCTCGTCGATTATCTGGTCGATGAAGCGGAAGTTGAAGTCGTGTCCCGGCGTGAACTTCTCCATCACCCGCTGCAGTTCGCCTACGGCAGCTATCCGGTCTGTTCCTGCCTTGATGCGGACATTGATGAAGTGTTTCGTCCCCCATTCGGTATACGGAGCTCCGTAGGTGACGAATAGCAGGGGGATGGTATGGTCATCATTGCGGAAGGATGTGAACCTTACGTTCTCGCAGAATCCCACGATGGGATAGGGCACCCCGTCTTTTGTGGGAGGCTCTCCAAGCTTCAGCCACGGGTAGGCGGTGCGGGCTGCCTCGTTGGCTATCATCACGTTGCCGTCGGTGGCCCTGAAGTTCCGCCCGTCGGTAACCTGTATGCCCATCACATCCAGATAACGGTAATCCACGATCATCACCTGAAACTGTACATATTCTCCTTCCTCCCCCATGCCCCATGAGATGTAATGGTCGTAAGAGCTGATGGCATACATCGATACGACCGCGTCCTCCACGCCCGGCGTATGTCTCAGCTCTTCTGTTACCGCATCGGCATGTGCGATGGTCTCCGGAGTCATGTCGCCGATTACCACAGCATCTTTGTCATAACCATAGTCGGCCGTTCGGATGTAGTGGCTCTGCGCATACATGATGCCTATGGCGATGACCAGTGTGAAGGCCACGAAAAACTGGATGCAGACCAGGGCGGTGCGCAGCCGCCGTCCTTTGGGAGAAAGTCCGAACGATCCCTTCAGCGCGAGGGCGGGAGGAAAGGAGGTGACATACCACGAGGGGTACGCCCCGGCGGCCACTCCCATCGCAATGCTGATGCCGAAGGTTGCGGCAAGCAGTATCGGATGCTCGGCAAGGTCGAGGTCGGCGGTCACCAAGTCCTGCACGCCCGAGTCCCTCAGCACGGCGAGCAGGACGACCGAGAGCATCCATGCGATGACGCTCATCAAAACGGCCTCGACAACCAGGCTGAGCCGCAGCGAGCCGGTAGTGGCCCCCAATACCTTCTGGGTATTGATGCTGCGCACGCGCATGGGAGTCTCGGCAAGCGAGAAGTTCATGAAGTTTATCGTGGCTACCACGACGATGAGGAACGACACGCAAATCAGCAGATACACGGTGGCGCGGCTGCTTGCACTCTTGTCGCCCAAGGCGGAGAAGTGCACGTCGGCAATCGGGGTGAGGTGGAAAAACTTGTGTCCCCTTTCCTTCACGGCGGAGTAGTAGTTAACTTTAGCCACTTCGCGGTTGAGTGCTTCTTCTATCTCCGTCACCTTGTCCGTACCGCTCAGGCGCACGTAGCATCCGTAGTTCCAGTTGTTCCATATATCCTTGTTCTCGTCGGCGGGAAGCGGCAGGCAGAGCGGGTTTCCCATCTGGGTGTTTTCGGGGAAGTCCTTGTAAACTCCGCCGATGGTCAGCGGCTTGTTGTTCGACCGCTTGCCGCGGAAGATGGTCTTGCCTACGGCATCCGTCGTGCCGAAGAAGCGCAGGGCCATCGACTGCGGTATCAGGGCCTGCCCCTGGATGTTGAGCGCGTCGGCAGAGCCGCATACCATTTCGGGCTGGAATACCTCCATAAAGTTTCCGAATCCGGCCAGCGTAGGTTCGCTGAACAGGTTTCCGTCCACCTCATAGTCTTCATTGCCGGGCCATTCCTGGATGGAAACCGCGGTGATATGTGGCGAGCTCGTTTCGGCCAGCTCGCCGAGCGGGCGGGGGATGGCGGTGTTATACTCGGAGTTTCCGTTGGAATCAAATTCCGCCCGGTATATCCGCTCATAATCTTTGTATCCCTTGTTGAAGTTGAGATCGTAGTCCACCTGCGTCATGATGATGAAGAACGAGGCGAAAGCAATGCTCAGTCCTGCGATGTTCAGCACACTCGCCGTCATGAAGCGGCGGAACGTGTGCGAGAAGTTGCGAATCAGTGTTTTCATCAGCTGCGTTTTAGTCTTGTCCTGTTTTCAGATTGCGGGTGTCGCATACGCCCACCCCGTCTTTATGTATTTCAGCGCGGCCGGCCTTTCCGCTCAGCGTCATTTTCCCCACGCCGTCGAGGCTGGCCGTCAGGTCACGACAGTCTGCGTGTATGTTCGCGCTTCCCACTCCGTCCATCTCGACCAACAGCGAGCGGCAGTGAAGGTCGGCGACCGACACCTTGCCCACGCCGTCTATCTCGAACCGGATATCGTCTGCATCCAGCCGTTCTTCGCAGAGAAAAGCACCTACGCCGTCGAATGCCACTTTGTCCAGTCGGGGAGCCGATATGAAGATGCTTATTTTCCCTCTGTTTGACTTTACCTTCTCCTGGTCGATGCAGAGCGTATGGTTTCTGACTTCGGTTCGGGTGGCCTTTACGAGCCTTTCGCTGCCGGTGATGCGCAGCGAATAAGTTTCCGCCTGTGTGAAATATACCTGTGCCACTCCGTCCATCTCGATGGCGGAATAGTTTTCCACCCGGCGTTCTTCTGTGGTTTCCCGGTCGTTTCCGGCCATGCACGAGGCAAGGTTTCCCATTGCCAGTATCCCGATAAGGGTTAAAAAGATTGTTCTCATGTTTTGCTTGTTTTAATCAGTTTCTTATAAGTGTGAAAAACATTTTCTTCTCAGTAGCGTAATCCCGTCATTTCAGTATCAGAATCTCGTTGTCCTTGTAGCTTTCGTAGCCGGACACGATGACCCGTTCGCCCGGCTCCAGTCCTTCGGTCACCTCATAATATTGCGGATTCTGTCGGCCTATGCGTATCTGTCGGCGGTATGCCTTCCCGCCCTCCTTGTCCACCACGAATATCCAGTTTCCGCCTGTGGTTTGGAAGAAGGTTCCCTTGGGGATGAGCACGCTTTGCGTAGGCTCGCCCAGCTGAAGGTCGATGTAATAAGTCTGTCCGCTCCGGATGTTTTCCGGACGAGTGCTGCGGAATACCAGGTCGGTTCGGAAACGCCCTTCGCGCACTTCGGGGTAAATCTTGCGCACCCTCAGGCTGAACTGCGTCCCCTGCCTCTCGAAAGAGGCCGGCAGGCCGTTCGTTACCCGGTCGATATAGTGTTCGTCTATCATTGCCTCGATCTTGAAGTCGGAAAGGTCGTTGATTTGCCCCACTTTCTGCCCGGCTGTGATGTTTTGTCCCAGTTCCGCGTCGAGCAGCCCCAGTTCCCCGTCAATCGGAGCCCGTACCTCCAGCTTGTTTTTGCGTTCGCGGATGAGCAGCACATTCTGGCGCATGTTCCGCAGGTTCTCTTCCATCTGGTCCATCTGTATGGTGCGGAATATGGAATCCTGTACCAGCCGCTCGGTTATCAGGCTGTGTTTCTTCTGCGACACCTCATAATCCTCCTTTGCCTGAAGGTATTCCTCTCGGCTGATCAAGCGTTCGTCGTACAGACGCTTATACTGTCGGTAGGTTCGCTGCTTGCGCCGCGTGTCTATGTCGAGCTGAACTTTCTCGGTCTCGTTAGTCAGCTTGTCTTGCTGCATGGTAACCTGCGTATTCCGCAGCAGATTCTGCTTTTCTGCCAGTTCCGACTCGGCGTTGAGTATCTGCAGGTCGAGGTCTGAATTGCTCAGCCGGAGGATAATGTCCCCCTTTTTCACCTGCGCTCCCTCTTCAATCACCTTTTCCTGCACGATGCCGCCCTCTTCGGGACTTATCTGCACGATGGAGATAGGCTGCACCTGCCCGTTTATACGGATATAGTCGTTGAATTCCCCGTAAGTAACCTCAGCTATGTTGAGCGAACGCCCGTCCACCCTCAGCGTGGAGGCATGATTGCCGAATGCAATCCAGATTACCAGCAGAAGCAGGGCCGCTCCGCCTATGATGTAAGGCAGATGCCGCTTCTGGATTCCTTTTTTCTTTTCTATCTGTATGTCCATTTTCTTGGTTGTTTGTTCTGTTGTCAATTGTTCGTTCTATTTATCGGACGGATGATTTCCTCGCCTTTGTAGTAGTCCACCAACCGGCACTTCATGATGTAGGTCAGTTTGCTTTGCAGCAGCAGCGTTTCGCTCTCAAGCCATGTCGCCGCGTTGCTTTGCACATCGAGCGAAGTCATCAGGCCTTCTTCATATTTTCGCCGGGTCACGTGATAGGCGAGTGAGTCTGAAGCTGCTTTCTTCTCCATCTGGATGCTTTCGCGCAGGTAGCCTTCGCGGTCTTGCACCGCCTGCAGCACCAGCTTTTGCAGTTCTTCTTTCTGCGCTTCATGCTGTTCGCAGGCGATGCGGTAGTTGTTCCGCGCCTGGCGGATTCCTGCCATACCGTTCAGCCGGTTAAAGATAGGGATGCTCATGCTTATGCTGAAATATTCTCCCAAGTTGTTGTCGAACTGGTTGCGAAAGTCGGGATAGCTGTGATTGTGCAGTTCTTTGAAATAAGAACTGGATATTCCGCCGGAAAGAGAAATGGAAGGGAGCACGTTTGCCCACGATATTTTCCGTTGCAGACGGGCTATCTTCTTGTTCATCTCCGACTGGCGGAGCGTGGGATTCGTATTCAGTGCGGTTTGCCATACATCTTCCGCGCGGTCGATACTGAGTACGGCCGACTGGAGTGCGCTTGTCCGTAAGATTTCCGTATCGAGCAGCAGGGTGTCGGCCGCCGGATAATTCATTTTCTGCTTCAGCGTAAGCAGGGCTGTCTCATACAGATTGCGCTGGTGTGTCAGATTATAGGCATCGGTGGCCTGTTGCGCTTCCATTTGGGCGACATCCGCCTGTCCCTTCAACCCCAGTTGCTCCTGCCTTTGCGTCTTGTAAAGCAGCGAATCGCTTTCAGCAAGTTTTTTTTGAGCCAGTCTGGTCGTGCCGTAATAGTACAAGGCGTCGATATAGGCTTGGAAAGTTTCGAGGGCGGTATTGTCTTGCGCTTCTTGGATGGCAGCTTTTCCCAGCAGCAAGGCGGCTTGTGAGCGGCGCACCTCGTTGATCAGGCTGCCCCCGTTGAAGAGAGTCACCGTGGCCTGGGCACTATAACTGTTGTTGAATGTGGACACATTATTATAGGTATTGGTCTCCGGATCGACCGAACGCCCGAAGCTGTACTGTATGCCCGTGCTTGCGCTGATTCCCGGCAGGAAGTTGCCGATGGCTTTCATGCGGTCGAGCCGGTAATTGTCGGCTTCAAGCTGGCGTTGCCTTACCGTCCGGTTGTGTTTTACGGCGTATTCCATGCAGCGGTCCACATCCCAGATTTCCTGCGCCGCCGGACGGCTGCCGTAACAGCAGGCCAACAGGCAGAGTGTGATTGCTATTCCCTTGTGTTTGCTCATGTCTTCTTTCATTTTTCACAGTATCCTAATCAAATATCATGCCATAAAACTAAATTATTGAAAGTCAATAATCCCTGTATGCCCGTATGAAACGCGGGTGTCAAAAAATTAGACAGCAGGTGTCTAAATATTTGTCACCCGTCTTCCCCGGTTCTTTTCTTTTTTTGGCTACCTTTGCAGGTGTTGTTGGATTAAATGATATGAAGCATGGCTAAGCAAGGAACTTTACTCGTGGTGGATGACAATGTGAATATACTGACTTCCCTCAAATATTTGTTGGGAGAACATTTCGCTCAGGTGGTGACATTAAGTTCGCCGGTAACCATCCCTTCAGTCTTGAGAGAGCAGGCGGCTGATGTGGTCTTGCTTGACATGAACTTTTCTTCGGGCATAAACAGCGGGAATGAAGGGCTGTATTGGCTGCGTGAGATAAGGAGGCTGAGGCCGCAGACGCAGGTCGTTCTCTTTACGGCCTATGCCGACATCAGTCTGGCCGTGACGGGCATCAAGGAAGGAGCTTCCGATTTTGTGGTGAAGCCTTGGGATAACGCCAGGCTGGTGCAGACTCTCCAGGAGGCGTATGCCAAGACCACGGTGAAAGGAAAGAAGAAGGCGGCTGCTTCTCCGGAGCCGGAGGCCGGAATGTATTGGGGAAATTCTCCGGCGACAGCTCCGCTGAGACTTTTGGTGGAGAAGGTGAGCGCCACGGATGCCAATATCCTGATAACGGGAGAGAACGGAACGGGAAAGGATATGCTGGCCCGGGAGATTCATCGCCTGTCGGGCCGGCACGATGGCCCGCTCGTATCGGTGGATATGGGTGCCATAACGGAATCTTTGTTTGAGAGTGAGCTGTTCGGACACGTGAAAGGCTCGTTTACTGATGCGCATGCCGACCGTGTGGGGCGTTTCGAAGCGGCCGACGGCGGTACGCTCTTTTTAGATGAAATAGCCAACCTGCCTTACCATCTTCAGGCGAAGCTGCTGACGGCCATACAGAAGCGGAGTTTCGTCAAGGTGGGGAGCAATATTCCGCAGCCAACGAACATCCGTCTGGTTTGCGCCACCAACCGCGACCTGGAGGAAATGGTGCGGAAAGGGGAGTTCCGCGAGGATTTGCTTTACCGAATCAATACCATCCATCTGCATATTCCGCCCCTGCGCGAGCGGAAGGAAGACATTCTGCCGTTGGCAAAGCGTTTTCTGGGACAATACAGTCTGCAATACGGCCGCCGGCTGCAAGGTTTCTCGCCCGAAGCGGCACGCCGGCTCTTGGATTATCCCTGGTATGGCAATATCCGCGAACTGCAACATACTGTCGAAAAGGCGGTGATACTGGCCGACGGGGATGAATTGCAGGCCGATTGTCTGGAGTTTTCCCATACGCCGCAGCCGGCAGGCCCGGAAAAGTTGCAGCAGCAGGCGGATGTGCCGATACAGACTTTGGATGAAATGGAATGCAGCTTGGTGAAAAAAGCCATTGACCAGTGCAGCGGAAACCTTTCGCAGGCGGCAGCCCAACTGGGCATCACCCGTCAGACTCTTTATAATAAGATGAAGCGCTATGGCTTGTAGGGGAATCTTTTCCGCTTTGGCTCGCGCCGGTCTGCCGATTGTCGGGACGGTCTTGCTTACGTTGGGCGTCAGCCGGGGACAGACTGCGTTCATGATTGCGGGAACACTTTGCTGTCTGCTGGCCGTGTACTTCTTTTTCAGAATCCGGAAGCAGCTTCGTGAAAAGAGTTTCCTGATGCTGGAGGCCATTCGCAACCGCGACTATTCGTTTCGCCTGCCTGTCTATGGATTTTCAGGGGGCGAGCGCATCTTGCAGGATACATTAAACCAGTTTGGTGCCCTGATGGGCGAGCAGAAGCAGCTGATGGAACAGCGGGAACGGTTTTATGAACAGATTCTTTCAAGCGTGACATCGGGTGTTGTGGTACTGGATGAACAGATGAAGGTCATACAGACCAATCCGGCTGCCGCCCGGCTGTTGGGACTTCCGGTATTGGGAACGCTTCAGCAGTTGGAGCGGTATGGCAGGGAGCTGCCGGACAAACTCCGCAATCTGGCGGCCGGAGAGCGCTGTAATCTGGAGTATACCACGGCGAAGGGCGAGGCATATCTTCTGGTGCGCGCTTCGGTAATGCAGGTCGGAGGGCATGAAGTGAAGATTCTTACCTTGAATGACATCCGTAGTGAACTGGATGCCAAGGAACTTGACTCGTGGATAAAGCTCACGCGTGTGCTGACGCATGAAATCATGAACTCTATCGCGCCGATTTCTTCGCTCAGCGAAACGTTTCTGCGACGGGAGGATGTCATCGGAGGGCCGCTTTATGACGGAATCCGTGCCATACACGACACATCGGCGGGACTGGTGTCTTTTGTCGACAGCTACCGTAAATTCTCTGCCTTGCAGAAGCCGGCGCCCGAACCTTTCTATCTGTCGGAGCTGGTGCGGCAGATAGAAGAACTGCGTCTGATGCCGGATAATGTGGGCTTTACCTGCCAGATAGAGCCGGAAGACCTTATGGTATATGCAGACCCGAATCTGATTCGTCAGGTTTTCATCAATCTGATGAAGAATGCGGTGCAGGCCATCGGGGCGGATAAAGGACGCATTCACATCCGGGCATACAGTGCGGCCGATGAACATGTATTCGTTTATGTCAGCAATGATGGGCCGGTCATCCCGGAGAATGAGGCGGAAGAGATTTTTGTACCTTTCTTTACGACAAAGAAGGAGGGGAGCGGCATCGGGCTGTCTCTTTCCCGGCAGATTATGAAGCTGTCGGGCGGAAGCATCAGTCTGCTGCGGGCCGGGACGAACGGGTGGAACACTACGTTTGTGCTGGAATTTGAGTGAAAAGACTGTAGTGTCTTGCTGCGGAATGAGGGGATAAAATTTTTTTGTTATGTCCCGAAATGATTTTAATGCCCGGGAAACATGTATTTGGTCAGTATGAAAACCAGGAATGGCAGGTAGTCGCGCAGGTCTTTGCGCAGCTGTTTCAGTGCCTGCTGCATGCGGTAGTCCACAGTCTTGGTGGGGATATTGAGCTGTTCTGCTATTTCCCGGTAGGTTTTCTCCTGGAAACGGTGCATGATGAATACTTCCCGATACGATTCCGGCAAGGCGTCGACGGCTTCCTTAATTCGTCTTGACAGTTCCTGAAACTGATAAAAGTCGGCATCCTGCATCATCTCCTGCATTTCATTGAAGAAATGAGTGTCTGCCATGCCCTTAATTTCGTTCCGCCTGATTTGGTTTAGCGCTCTTCGGTATACGCATTTCAGGAGATAGCTGCCCAAAGAAGTTTCTATCACGTGACTTTCCCGATGTTCCCATAGCCATATCATGGTTTCTTCGGCAATCTCTTTTGCGTCTTCCAAGCCTACGAGACGGCTTCCGTAAGCACAAAGTATGGGATAGTATTTCCTGAAAATGCTGTTGAAGGCGGATTGCTCCCCTTTCGACAAGGCAGTCAGCAGATATGTTTCTTCGGTGCTTCTCATGAATGCAAATATAATGATTTTTTCGTATGGTTGGATATTTGCTTTCTTTATAACGCATAATTGTTATTGATTGTTAAAAATGGGGGGGGTAAATCGGGAAATGCATTTTCCCGATTGTCTTTCCAATAAAAAGGATGGATAAGGAAAACGATATATTGATGGAAGAGCTGCTTGTGAGGTATTATGACGGTACGGCGACAGAGGAGGAAGTGAGGAAGGTTGAGGCTTGGATGAACGAATCGGCGGAAAACCGGCAGAATGCCCGGCGGTTGTATGCGTTGCTGTTTGCCACCGACACTTTGCGTATCATGAAAGGACTCGATACGGAAGACTCTCTGCGGCGGACAAAGAGGCGTATCGCCATGCGGCATGTCCGGAAGCTCGGCTGGATGTGGATGCAGCGGGTGGCGGCAGTCCTGTTTCTGCCGTTGGTCGTGGCCGTATTCATCTTATATGGTCAGCGGCCGGTCTCTTTGCCTGCGGAAGCGGTAAGCATGATAGAGATGCGCACGAATCCCGGCATGATCACTTCTTTCCGTTTGCCGGACAGTACGTTGGTCTGCCTTAATTCAGGCTCGGTGTTTCGCTATCCTTCAGCCTTTGAAGACGGCCGTGAAGTGTATCTTGACGGTGAAGCTTATTTCGAAGTGACAAAGGATCCGGAGCATCGTTTCGTGGTCTCCACTCCGCAAGGTTCGAAAGTAGAAGTTTTTGGTACAAGCTTTAATCTGGAAGCCTTTGCAGATGCCGGTGCGGTTGTCGCCACCTTGACGGAAGGAAGCATCGGATTCGTCTATGAAAAGTCCGGACATATATCGCGTGTGCTTATGAAGCCCGGCGAGAAGGTGGTTTATAAGACGGCGGATGAGCAAGTGAGCCGCTATCGGACTGACGGCAAGTCGGAGCTGTCGTGGAGGGAAGGGAAGATTATCCTTTCGAATACCTCCTTTAATGAAACGCTGCACATGCTGGAGAAACGGTATAATGTGGACTTTATCGTAAAAGACAGTCGCTTTGACCGCTATTCCTTTACGGGAACCTTTACGAACCAGCATTTAGACCGTATTCTGGAATACTTTAAAATTTCCTCCCATATCCGTTGGCGGTATCTTGATGATCCGAACATAGATCAGGAGAAAATCCGAATAGAATTGTATTAACCCTTAAAACCTACAAAAAATGAGAAACACACATCCTCCCTGAACGTAGAAAAACATACAGACAGATGTTGGCGCATCCGTCTGTATGAAAGTCCCTTTCAATGTTTGTTTGGCGACAAACAGAAAACCTTTTTTTAAACCTAAATTCATCGCAAAATTATGGAAAAACAATTAAGTATCCAAATGAATCCGGGTATTAAGCGTCTGTGCTTTATCTGGAAAAAGGTACCATTAACCATGAAAATCTTTTTAGCTTGTTTGTTTTGTTCTGTCAGTATGCTTTATGCTGCGGACAGCTATGCCCAGAGAGTCCGGGTGGAACTTGGCTCCTCCCGCATGAGCGTGGGCGAAGTGCTTCGCGAAATCGAGAGCCAGTCTGACTTCGACTTCTTTTACAACAACAGTCACATCGATCTGGAGCGCGAAGTCTCCGTCCCCACGGAGCGTAGCGACATCTTCTCGGTGCTCGACGCGGTATTTAGCGGCACGGACGTGAACTATGCCGTGCTCGACCGGAAGATCATCCTCTCCACGGAAGTCCCTTCCCGCCGTCCGGCCCAGCAGTCGGTCGAGGTAAAGGGACGGATTGTCGACCAGAACGGGGAGGCGGTCATCGGCGCGACGGTGAAGGAGACGGGCACATCGAACGGAACCATCAGTGACTTCGACGGCAACTTCGCGCTGAATGTCGCTTCCGCCGGCGCATCCCTGGAAATCTCCTATATCGGATACGAGACGCAGACCGTCAAGGCCACGCCCGGAAAGGTGCTGCTCGTCACGCTGCGGGAAGATACGCAGACTTTGGACGAGGTAGTGGTCGTAGGATATGGTTCAATGAAGAAGTCAGACCTGACCGGAGCCGTAGTAAGTGCCAACATCAAGGATTTTGAAAAATCTCCTAATACCAATATCCTTCAGTCTTTGCAGGGGACTGTTCCGGGATTGAATATCGGACAAACGACGGCAGCAGGAACTACTCCTGACATTTCTATCCGTGGAACAAATACTTTGTCTGGAAACAAAAGTGTTCTGATCGTATTGGACGGTATTATATACAACAGCTCCTTGTCTTCCATCAATCCGAACGATATCGAATCTATTGATGTATTGAAAGATGCCAGTGCCACCGCTGTTTATGGAGCTCAGGCAGCCAATGGCGTTTTGCTGATTACGACCAAACGTGGTAAGGCAGGTAAGGCAAGAGTGAATTTCTCAACGTCTTACACGACTTCTTCTCCGACAAAAGACCTGCGTCCCATGAATCGCCAGGAATATTTGGACTTCATGACTACATTCTACTACGATGAAGCATTCTTGGGACCGGACTATACCACTCCGAATCCCGACTTCAATCTGGCGTCTGGTGATAAGCTGCCGGATAATCCGATGAAGGACAACACGCAGCCCGACGGTTTATCCGCCAATGATTACGACTGGTGGGGAGAAGGAACACAGAATGCTTCCATGTGGGAGACTAAGCTAAGTCTGTCCGGAGGAACGGATGCCATGTCTTATCTCTTGTCTTACGCGCATACTGACCAGTCAGGCTATATCGTAAATGATGACTTCAAGCGCAACAGCCTCCGTATAAATGTAGATGTGAAGCCGTTCAGTTGGTTGAAGACCGGTGTCCAGGCATTCGGTTCATTCGTTAATCAGGACGGTGCGGAGCCGGGAATCTGGAATTTGATTACCCAGAATCCTTTGTGCGTGCCTTATGATGAGAACGGGGACATAATACCTTATCCTTTTAATACACTTGATACAAATCCGTTTATGGGCTCTGATGTGGACGATAAAGAAAGACATAATTATTTCTTTGCCAATCTTTATGCCGAAATCCAACTGCCGGTAAAGGGCTTGACTTATCGCTTCAATTTCGGTAACAACTACCGTATAGACCAACACTACCGGGCAAGCCAGTATGGCGCAAGCTTGAACGGAGAGGCTTACAAGCAGCATACGGAATATTATGACTGGACTTTCGATAATATAGTAAACTATAACGGTGAGTTTGGCGAGCATAGCATTGCCGCTACCTTCCTTTATGGTGCAAGCAAGCGCAAGCAAAACTATACGGAAGCCAAGGCACAGAAGTTTGCCCGCCTTTCTTTGGGATACAACAGTCTGGAATTAGGGCAGGATCAGTTTACCACTTCGGATGCTTGGAGCGAGGCTCTGCTGTATCAGATGCTGCGATTGAACTATAAGTTCAGAGACCGCTATCTGTTGACTGCCACCGTACGCCGCGATGGATTCTCCGGCTTCGCGGAAAACAACAAGTCGGCCATCTTCCCGTCTGTTGCTTTGGGATGGATTATGTCAGAAGAAAGTTGGTTTAAGGTGTCCTGGATAGATTATCTGAAGCTCCGCGGCGGTTGGGGTATCAGCGGAAACCAGACTTCACGCTACAAGTCTCTGCCTACCATGACGACGGAAGCCGGTTATGTATTTGGCGACGGAGGTTCGACTGAAACCATCCAGAAGATTTCAACGATGGGTAACAAGGATTTGAAGTGGGAAAAGACAATGGGATTCAACGTAGGTTTGGATTTCACCCTGCTTAACAACCGTCTGAACGGTTCGCTGGAACTTTACTCAACGACTACCCGCGATTTGCTTTACGATATGGTGCTGCCGACCATGACCGGATTTGCAAGTGTAAGCACGAATATCGGAAAAATACGCAACAAAGGTATCGAGTTCACCATCACTTCCCGCAATATCGTAACCCCGGACTTCGAGTGGAGCACGACTTTCAACATTTCTGCAAACAAGAACAAGATTATTTCCTTGTTGGGAAGAGACAGTGACGGCGATGGAAGAGAAGACGACCTGACGGCAAGCAACCTTTTCATCGGCGAATCAACATCCGCTATCTATGATTATCAGATCAATGGCATCTGGCAATTGAACGACGACATCCCGACCGGATATCATCCGGGTAACTATCGGATTGTGGATACAGACGGAAGCGGCGACATTACGCCCGACGACCGCGTGATTTTGGGTAAGACCGACCCGGCCTACCGCTTTGGTATCATGAATAAGCTCCGTTGGAAGTCACTTTCTTTGAGCTTCTTCATCAATTCTGTCCAGGGTGGAAAGAACGGGTATATGCAGTCAAACTCTGGCACGCTGAACCGTGGTAATGCCAATGACCGCCGTTGGAACCGCGTTAGTGAAATGGCCGAGAAATATTGGTCTCCGCTCAATCCGGACGGAGTATACTCCCGCTCTACGGTTGGCGGTACGATAGGCGGTACACGCTATCAGCAGAGAAACTTTGTGCGCCTGCAAGACATCACTTTGAGCTATGACCTGCCGAGAAACTGGCTAAGACCCATCGGCATCGAGAACCTCAATCTGTACGTAAGCGGGAAGAATCTGCTGACTTTCACGAAGTGGGACGGTTGGGATCCTGAGGCCGGACAAGATTACTTCGGGCGTCCGGTTCTGAAGAGCTTTACTGTAGGATTAAATGTTACACTTTAAAAATTGGTTTTTAGTATGAAAAAATATATAGCTTTATGTGCATTGGCCGGCTGTATCCTTTCCGGCTGTAACGAAAGCGAGTTCCTGAAAGAAACTCCGGAAGACTTTATGAGTACTTCCAATGCCTTTCTGACCGAAACGGACTTTGACATGTCGATCAATGACCTGTATAATCTGGTCAGATTGGAGTTCTATAGCGTCGATGAGAACACGCCTTTCGACTATATATACGGAACAGACCTGATTTATGACGGCGAGCCGGGAACGACAAACAGGCACGGGAACATGCTTGCCGCCTATGATCCTACCGCCAACATCCCCAAAGTACACTGGACTAACCTGTATAAAATCATAGCCGAAGCCAATACAATCATCGACCGCATCGAGGCTTCCGATTTTTCAGAGGATGTAAAGACTCAGATTACCGCGAAGGCGCGTTTCTTCCGAGGCTTGTCTTACCGCACTTTGGGCTATCTTTACGGCGGTGTGCCCCTGGAACTGCATGAGGTAGAGACTCCCAAGACGGATTATGTACGGTCAACCCGTGAAGAGACCCTGACTCAGGCCAAGGATGATGTGCTGTTCGCCGCCGAAAACCTGCCGGATATCACGGCGGTAAGGGATGGAGAAGTTTCTTCGCCTGCGGCCTATCACCTTTTGGGTGAAATCTATCTGGCCTTGGGTATGGATGAAGAAGCAGAAAAGGCTCTGACAAAGGTGATAGACAATCCGGCCTTAGACCTGATGAGAAGCCGCTTCGGTTCGCGTATGAACGAACCGGACAGAGACGGTGACGGGCAGCCGGACGGAGACTTGTATTGGGATTTGTTCCGTCAGAACAACCAAAACCGCGGAGCGGGCAATACCGAAGGGATTTGGGTCATTCAGTTTGAGACAGACCTCCCCGGCGGCGGTAGCTCGACTGTCGACCTGAAGATTGCCGGAAACTATATGTTGGAAAGGCATCACGGGCCGCAAGGCAACCAGGTGCACATGACCGTGAACGGGAATGACTATCAGCCGTTCAGTTTATGGCCGGTCGGCGACTATACGGGCGGACGAGGCATCGGTTGGGGCGTTTCCACCAAATATTTCAGCAATACCATCTGGGAAAGCGACTGGAGCAATGACATTCGGAACTCCAAATGGAATTTCAACCGTATATTTGAGATTCAGAATCCCGACCTGATTGCTCTCGGATATACTGAGATTGATACGGAAAATCCGCCGGCCGAACTGGTAGGTTCCATACCTCAGCGCGGCATTTATGCCTATTCCACAAAGTGTACCACCCCGTACAACCATCCGGATGAACTTTATGATGACCGGGGAGAGTATACGCTGAAGAGCATTGCGGGCACGACCTTTACCGACCAGTACATGTTCCGCTTGGCGGAAACTTACCTGCTGAGAGCGGAAGCCTACCTCAATCTGAACCATACAGACCTGGCTGCCGATGACATCAACGAGGTAAGAAGCCGTGCGGGCGCCAATCCGGTGGCCGATGCCGATGTCACATTGGATTATATCCTCGACGAGCGTATGCGCGAATTGGGCATTGAAGAGAAACGCCGCCTCACACTGATGCGTACGGGCACGCTGTATGACCGTGTGATGAAGTGCAATCCGTATTATGCCGATCCAGCGACCAACGGCGACGGCGTGGGAATGCAAGAGCATTATAACCTGTGGCCGATTCCCTATTCTGCCATCGAGGCCAATATAGGAGCCAAGCTGGAGCAGAATCCGGGATACAACGATTGAATCCTGCGCCTTGAAGCTTATGCCTTGTCGGGGCGTGGGCTTCAAGGCATCAAATAAATTTTTCATCAGGTGAAGACAGACTTTTGGCAATCATCAAACGGGGGAAAGTCTGGTGACAATGACAAGTACGACCACGCCGAAAGATACAGACCAACAGGCGTGGTCGTATTTGTGACAGTGCCTGTGACCCGACAAACGGCAGGCCGGAGGAATTTGCCTTGATGAAAGGACTTGAAAAGCAGGAAGAACGTTTCGAACATTCTGTATGAAATGGCAGCGAATGTTAGTAAATACTTTTATATTTGTATCAATATAACCAATTTAATCATGAAAAAGATATTTGTTATTCTGTTTCTCCTTTGCGGACTGTCGGCCTTCTCGCAGATAAAGATAAGCGAACGCCTGGGAAGCCCGTCTGATTTCCGTCTATGTGCCGACGGGCAGGCCGCTACGGTCTATGTAAGCGCAAAGGACTTTGAGGTTGTAAAAAAAGTGGCCGCCTTGTTTTCTGAAGATATCCAGAGGGTAACGGGAGTAAAAGGCAGCGTTTCGGATGTCCGGCCGAAAGGAAAAAGCGTGGTGGTGCTCGGCACGTTGGGACATAATCCGTTCATCGACGGACTGGTAGAGCAGAAAAAGCTGGATGTGTCCGCCATCCGTCACGGTTGGGAGCAGTATGTCATAAAAACGATTGACAATCCGGCGGAAGGGATAGACCGTGCGCTGGTGATTGCAGGATGCGACCGCCGCGGAGCGGCATACGGTGCGTTTGCCTTGTCAGAGGCAATGGGAGTTTCTCCCCTTTACTGGTGGGCCGATGTTCCGGTAAAGAAGCAGAGTGCTCTGTTTGTCGGTTCGCTTGATTATGTGTCAAAGGCTCCGAGCATCAAGTATCGGGGCATCTTCATCAATGACGAAGGATGGGGCATCACGCCGTGGGCTTCAAAGACCTTCGACAAGGAGCTGGGCGACATCGGGCCGAAAACCTATGCGAAGGTGTGCGAACTGATTCTCCGCATGAAGGGAAACATGCTGGCTCCTGCCATGCATCCGAGTTCAGGAGCATTCAACAAATATCCTGAGAACAAAGTGGTGGCCGACAGCTATGGCATCGTCATGACCTCTTCACACTGCGAACCTTTGCTCTTCAACAACGTGACGGAGTGGCATAAGGAAACGATGGGCGAATGGAACTATATGACCAACAAAGACGGCATCAACAAGGTGCTCGACAAGCGTATCTCGGAAAACGGCCCTTACGAAAACTTCTATACCCTTGCCATGCGCGGCATTCACGATGCCGGACTGGTGGGCGTGCCTAAAGAACGCGAAGTAAGCCTGATAGAAGAGGTGCTTGACGACCAACGGAACATCCTGGCCAAATATATCAATCACCCCATCGACTCTATCCCGCAGCAGTTTGTTCCCTACAAAGAGGTGATGGACATCTATGAACGCGGACTGAAGGTGCCTGATGATGTGACACTGGTATGGGTGGACGACAACTACGGCTATATGAAACGCCTCAGCAATCCGCAGGAGCAGCAGCGCAAGGGGCGGGCAGGTGTCTACTATCACACTTCCTATCTGGGTGCTCCCCACGATTATCTCTGGATATGCACCACTCCTCCCGTGCTGATGTACGAGGAGCTGAAGAAGGCATACGATACCGGAGCCGACCGCTACTGGCTGCTGAACGTGGGCGACATCAAGCCGGCCGAACTCGCCATCAAGACTTATTTCGATATGGCATGGGACATCGACAGGTATGATATGAATACCATCAACGGTCATCAGGCGGCATTCATGGCCGGCATCTTCGGCAGCCAGTATGAAAGCCGTTTCCAACGGATGCTTGACGAGTATTATCGTCTGGCCTGGAGCCGCAAGCCGGAGTTTATGGGATGGGAGCGCGAGTGGGACACGCCGGAATATACGGAACTGGCCTCTACCGAATACTCCTTCCAGAACTATAATGACGCGCTCCGCCGCCTGGATGACTATCAGCGTCTGTCGGACAAGGCAGCACAGCTATACGGTGAACTGCCTGCTGCATACCGTCCGGCCTTCTTTGAGGTGCTGGGATACCAGGCTTTGGCTTCTTATCAGATGAACCGCAAGTTCCTCATGGCGCAGCTCAACCGCGAGATGCTTGCCGCCGGGCAAGTGGAAAAAGCCAATTGGGCCGCCCGCCAGTCGCAGGCTGCCTATGACAGCATTGCCGCTTTGAACCGTCGATACAACACGCAGCTCGATGGAAAATGGAACAATATGATGATGTTGGCACCGGGATGGGTAGCTAAATATCAGGAGATGCCGCAGGTAACCTATACCGATGGCAAGGGTGAAACGCCGGTCGACCTGTCACTCCGTCCCGAGCAGGAGGCGTTGGACGGCTGTACGCTTGTGGATCTGGCTAAATATAATCTGAAGTCTGCGTCCGGACACACGCTGCGTCTGGTAAAAGGATTGGGATACGACTGGCATATCATCCAGTTGGGCAAGGCTACAGAAGCGTTGGCCGACCCGACTTCCCCGTCTGCCCCGCAGATAGAATATGAGCTTCCGGCCATAGATGCCGATTCGGTGACACTGCATGTATATTCTCTGCCTGTTTTCCCGATTTATAAGGGAAGAGGTACACGCTTCGGCGTGTCGGTTGACGGGCAGCCTGTGCAGGTAACGAACAATGTGCCGGTGGAATACTCGAAGGAATGGAAAGACCATGTGCTTCAAAACGGAGTCAAGGCAACGTTTACTTTCCCGATCGACCGCAGCCGCGAGAAGCACACGCTGACTTTAAGTTGCGGAGACCCCGGCGTGATGATACAGCGCATTATCGCAGACTGGGGCGGACTGAAGCAAACGTATGTGGGGCCTGATATAAGAATCCTGAAATAGTCTTGCCATGAAAAGGATTGTCATAGCAAGTCTGTTTGGTCTGGGCATGCTGACTGCGATTCATGCCCAGACTCCTCCTATAACGCCCGCATGGGCGTTCAGGCACATCGTATGGGAAGACAGCCTGAACACGGAAACGGGAGCAAAGAAACTGGTCGACGGATATTTGTCAAGGGGCATTCCGGTGGAAGCTACCATCATCGACAGTCCGTGGTCGACTGCCTACAATGACTTCAACTGGGACAAAGCGCGGTATCCCGACCCTGAAGGGATGCTTTCCTACTTCAAGCGGAAGGATGTAAAGGTCATTCTGTGGCTGACCGGCGTGGTGAACCAGAAAGGAAAGGACACTCCGCTGCAGCAGTGCGAGGCTTACGACTATGTGCGCAGCAACAAACTGGGGATAAACGGCAGCGAACCGCACGAATGGTGGAAGGGATACGGCATTCACATCGACTTTACCAACCCGAAGGCCGTGGAATGGTGGCATACGCAGTTGGACAAAGTATTTGTTGACGGAGTATACGGATGGAAGGTCGATCAGGGCGAGTTTTGGTTCGGAGACTATCTCCAGACCAGCAAGGGAACGATGAGCAATGCCGAGTTTCGCCCGTATTATTACGATGCCATGTACGACTATACCACGGCCCGGAATCCGGAAGGAATCATCATTGCGCGTCCTTATTCCCATCAGGGAGGCTATTTCGCCAGTCCGGACAAGATGAATCTGGGATGGTGCGGCGATTTCTCGGGAGACTGGAGCGGCCTGAAGCTGCAAATCGACAATATCTACCGGTCGGCTCTGCGCGGATATGCCTCGCCGGCCTGCGAAGTGGCGGGCTTCTTCATGCGGCGTGCCGGCAAGGAGGAATTTGTCCGCTATGCCCAGTTCGGCTGCATGACGGCCGCCATGATCAACGGCGGGGAAAACGGAGCGTTTACCAACCATCTGCCCTGGTTTCACGGACAGGATGTGGAGGATATCTACCGCTTTTGCGTGGTATTGCACGATGAACTGGTGCCTTATCTGTTCTCTACGGTTGTCGACGCGCATCTGCACGGAGGTTCGCTCCTGAAGAATGTTTCTTTCAGTGAGGAAAGCCACCAGGTGGGCGATTATATCTTTACGAAAGCCATTACTTCGGCCGGTTCCGGTCCGGTGGTCTTCCACCTTCCGTCTGAAGGAACCTGGATTGACTTCTGGACGGGCGACTCTTTTGCCCCAGACACCCGGATTTCACGCCGGTATCCGTTGGACGAGTTCCCGCTGTTCATCCGGAAGGGGGCAATCATCCCGATGGATATCCGGTCGGGGACAACAGGCATCGGCTGTGAAAAGCTGGAAGGCTGCCGCTCTTTCCTGATTTGTCCGAACGGCCTTTCCGCCCGCACGCTTCATCTGCCGCAGGGCGATGGTACGGAATATTACGACTGCACGGTCTCTTTTGATGAAGCTAAGGGTGAACTCCGGTTGAAATCAGACCGTCATGCCCGCTATGCCTTTATATTGCGGAATATGCCTGCCGTGTCCTCGGTAAAGGATGCGGCCGACTGGCAGTATGATGCGGAACGGAAAGAACTGCTGATTGTTGCGGAAGGCAAGGACATCAGCTTGCAGATTGACTGAAAACAGGAAAGAGTCTTGCTCTTGAGGGCATCCCAGAGCAAGACTCTTTCCTGTGTCCGTTCCGTCCGTCGGACATGAGAAAATTCTTGTTACGGTCAAAAATCTGTTCTGACCGCATCATCGCGCAGGCGGATGCTGTCCAAACCTGCTTAATCCAATTGTCCCAGAATTTCCACCTCGGCAAGCTTCGGCGTTACATATTTCCCGGTCTGGGGGAAGCTGAGGCGAAGATAGTGCATCTTCACCGTCTTTTCGGGTTTTATCTTGTCCGATCCGACCGGATTCTTGTTGCCTGTCTTGTCTGAGACCAGCATCCAATTCTTGTTGTCTTCTGACACTTCCACCTTATATTGGTATCGGTCTGTAGAAGCGAACCTGATGCTGACTTCACTCAGCATCAGGGAACGTTCCGTATCAAGCGTCCAATAGACATTTCGGTCAGAACTTTCGGGTTCCCACCACGTATCAAACTTGCCGTCGGCAGCATATCCTGTGGAGTGTCCGTCAGCAGCACTGCTCGCGAATGCGGGATTGTTCAGCCCGAAGCTCTGTATCTTCCCCTTTTTCTGCAAGGAGAAAGGAACATACGGACGGTCTGCCACCTTCGGAGTGACCCCTTCTTTGTAGGCCGGTGCTCCGGTAAAAGTCAGCTTGATGCGGGCAGGCTCCAGTCCCGGTGAGGTGGCTTCGATGACGGACTCGCCTGCATAATAGGAGCGGAAGGCTATCGCTGCCTTTCCGTCCATGATGCGGATGTCGCTTCCCGCCTCGAACAGGATGCTGCCACCGGTAGGAAACTCTCCCGGACCCGATATCAGAGTAAGTTTTACATCCGGTGAATTGCTCAGTTCCCTGCCTTCCTCGTCGAGGACTGTCACGGTCAGATGAACATCGTCTGTACCGTCGGCCTTGATATCGGTATATCGCGATGCTTCCAGTCTCAGTTTGGCCGGAGTACCCGATACGCTCCATACCGGAGGGTTGACACCGGCATAAACGTTGCGGTACCAGTACCAGGAGCGCTTCGGGATGCGGAAATAGTCGATTATGCCCAGTTTGGCCATTCCTTCCCCAAAGAGGCTTCCGTGGTCGAACCCGCACCAGATGGCCTGTCCGCTCCGCCACTCCACGCCTTTCCATGCGTCATTCTTCTCCAGGTCTCCCCATCCCGGGATGTATTCGCCCGGGCGGTCGGCGTTTGTGCTCCCGTATTCCGTCACCATGCTCGGTATGGGAGGCTGCTGGAAATCGAGGATAGTGGCTCCGTCGCCGTTATATCCCACGATGTCGCCTATCAGATCAATCCGTTCTTCTCCTAACGGACGCTGTGCTCCGCCTATGCCGGCCGGTCGAGTCGGATCAAGCAGATGCGTATAGTCTACCATCCGCTTCAGCAGTTTCCTTACTCCGTCCATCGTTTCCGGTGTGGTGAAAAAAGGTTCGTTACACATGCTCCATGCAATGATGGAAGGATGGTTTCGGTGGATGCGTATCATCTCCTCCAATTGTTGCAGGACATTTTCTTCAAAAGCATCGCAGTCTTCCTGCCGGACGGGATAGGCGCTTGCCGTCCAATACCCGTCTTTCTTTTCTCCGGCCGTGGCCCAAAAGGGAGCTTCCGACCAGAAAAGCACGCCTTCTTCATCGCACGCCTTCGCGAATGCCGGGGAATGCGGATAATGCGAACCGCGAATCATGTCGAATCCCGCTTCCTTAACCAGAGCCACATCGCGGCGCGCGGCGGCGTCCGTTACGGCATCGCCCCATCCGGCTTGGTCTTGATGTACGTTTACTCCTTTAAAATACAGATGTTCCCCGTTCAGAAAGAAGCCGTGGTCTTTTGTCCACTCAAACCAGCGGAAGCCGAACGAAGTTTCATCCCGGTCTATCAGTTTGTCGCCTTTGAAAAGCAGACTCTCCAGCTTATACAATACCGGATGTGACGGATGCCACAGGCAAGGGTTTTTAATCTTTTCCGTCGTCTGCCTTACGGTTTGAGCCGTATTGCCCTTCATATCTATCTCTTTCTCGGCCGATGCGATAATCCGGCCGTCGGGAGACAGCACATTGGATACCAGACGGAAGTTGTCAGTATCGTTTCCCGAATGCCTGACCTCGGTTGAAACGTTCACAATCCCATATCCGCCGTTGCTCGTGTCCAGTCCGGATGTCGTGACAAACGTTCCGTACCAGTCGATGTAGGTGGACGACTTCAATACCAACCGGACATTCCGGTATATTCCCCCGCTGAATACATGTTCTCCGCCGCGCGGCGCAAGAGTCGGCTGCCATAAATTGTTTACCCGCACCGCAATCAGATTGTCTCCCGCCTGCGCCTCCTCCGTTATGTCGACTGAAAATCCGGTATATCCCCCGCGATGGCGGTCGACGAACTTTCCGTTTACAAATATCTCCGCCTCCTGAAACACGCCGTCGAACTCCATAAAGATTTTTCCCGAGAGATTCTTTTCCGTAAAGTTGACATGCTTGCGATACCATCCGTATCCCGTGTAGAAATCTCTCGACATGAAGTACGGAATGCTGAAGGAATGGGGCAGTCCGATACGCTCCCAACCGCTGTCGTCATATCCCGTCTGCTCCGCTCCCCGGCAGTCTCCGCGCATATACTTCCATTCCCGGTTCAGATTGATGACTTCACGCGGAGAATAGGCATATCCCGCGCTGCAAATACAAAGCAGCATCAGGCAGCTTATCATAAAGAAATGATGTTTCATATATATCCTTTTTTATAGGGGTGATTAATCCGTTTCTGCTTAAATTGTGGCAATCTTCTTTCTTTCTCGGCAGCGAAGCAAAGAAATCCGTGAAGCATCCGTATGAATGTACACAATTTCTTTGCTTCGAACCTTATCAAAAAAAGATTAATGTATAATATTTAGCAACTAATACTTATTGTTAATGTTTTTTGCACCTATTGCTCAGCCGGACTGTCTGCCACAAGCGGCCAGTATGGATTCTGATACAAGGGAGACAGCTCTACATCCGCGTGGTCGGAAGAGGTCAGCAAAAACTGTTTGATAGGCAGCGGCTCTAAATAGTGAGCCATCATCCAGTGCAGTCCGTCACGGACTTAGCGCATTTAGACAGGCATATAAGAGGAAAATAAAAAAGGATGCCCCTAAGGACATCCTTTCTTTATTTAGAAATCGTCTGTTAGCATTGAGCCAGTTTATTGTCAGAACCCAATACGTTGATGATTTTATGCTTGTACATCTTTTCCATTTCGTCGCGAGCCGGGCCCAAATATTTACGCGGGTCGAATTCAGCCGGTTTTTCAACGAATACTTTACGTACGGCGGCAGTCATGGCCAGACGAGAGTCTGAGTCAATATTGATTTTGCATACAGCAGACTTGGCAGCCTTGCGCAGCTCTTCTTCAGGAATACCGATAGCAGCGTCGAGTTTACCGCCGTATTGGTTGATCATGTCAACATATTCCTGAGGAACTGAAGATGATCCGTGAAGAACGATTGGGAATCCCGGAAGTTTTTCCATTACTCCGTCCAATACATCGAATGCCAAAGGAGGAGGAACCAGACGACCTGTAGCCGGATCAACGTGGCATTGTTCGGGCTTGAACTTGTAGGCACCGTGAGAAGTACCGATAGAGATAGCCAATGAATCGCAGCCCGTGCGGGTAGCAAAGTCAATAACTTCTTCCGGATTTGTATAAGTGTGATGTTCTGCGCATACTTCGTCTTCTACACCGGCCAATACACCCAGTTCACCTTCAACAGTCACATCATATTGATGAGCATATTCTACTACTTTCTTGGTCAAGGCAACGTTTTCTTCGTAAGGAAGGTGAGAACCGTCAATCATTACAGAAGAGAAGCCCAGGTCTACGCAAGATTTGCAGAGTTCGAATGAATCTCCGTGGTCAAGGTGCAACACGATTTCAGGATGTTCGCAACCTAATTCCTTAGCGTATGCAACGGCTCCTTCGGCCATGTAGCGCAACAGCGTTTGATTGGCATAGTTGCGAGCACCCTTAGAAACCTGAAGAATTACCGGAGACTTGGTTTCAACAGATGCTTTGATGATAGCCTGCAACTGTTCCATGTTATTGAAGTTGAAAGCCGGGATAGCATATCCGCCTTTGATTGCTCTGGCAAACATGTCTCTTGTGTTTACCAAACCTAAATCTTTGTAATTAACCATTGTCGTAAATTTTTATAATTGTTAGTGATTAAATTCCATTTGCAAAAATAAGAATAAATGTTAGAATGCAAAGCCCTTATGATTGAAAAAGTTTGTTTGGCTTTGGGTTTATTAACCCGAATCAAGAGAGGACGCTGCTTTTTTGTCAGACAGATGTAATGTGGATGTTACAAAATCTTTATTTGCTCAGCCATTGTTCGGGGTTTAGCTTGGCCGTTTCCTTGCGCAGCTGGAAGTGAAGGACGGCGTTGCCCTCTTTGTCGGTATAGACTTCTCCCAGAATGTCACGGGTGCGTACCGGACTCCCTTTTTTTACCCGGACGGAAGACAGGTTGCAATACACGGATATGTAGCTGCCATGGCGTACCAATACATTGTTCAAGCCGTTGTATTGGAATATGGCCGACACTTCGCCGTCGAAGATGGCGCGTGCATTGGCTCCTTCCTTTCCTTTAATGTCAATTCCTTTATTGTCCAGCCGCACGTTTTTAAGACCCTGCACCTGATATTGCCCGTAATGTCCTACGATGACATAAGGCCCTGTTATCGGAATGGGCAGGATGCCTTTGTTTTTTTCGAATGAACCGGACAGACGGCGGTCGTCTGCGTCTGTTTTGTAAACCTCCGTTTCCCCTTTTGGCGTTTCTCTCTTTGTGCCTGCTTCGTTTTCTTTTTTGCCGGCCGCCTTTTTTCGCGCTTTTTCTATTTCCATTTCAATCAGGCGGTCAATCTGGGCGTTCAGCTTGTCGGCTGAGCGGCGTTTCTTGTTCAGCTCTTGTTGGATGCTGCGCTGTTTCTTTTGCAGGGATGAAAGAATCGTCTTGCGCTCTTTCTCCTGATTTTGCAGCTTGAGCTTCTCAGCTTCTCCCTGTTTCAACAGGTCTTCTTTGGCTTTTTGACTTTCCAAAAGAGTTTTTTTCTGTAATCCGATTTGTTTTTGCTTATGTTGCAACTGGATTCCTTGCAGGCGCTGATAGTCGGCGTATTCGCGCACATACCGCAGACGGCGGTACATCTGGTTCAGATTGTCTGCTGAAAAAATGAACATGAGCTTTTCTTGCACGGATTTGTTGCGGTACATGTAGCGTAAAGACTGGGCATATTTCTTTTTCTTGTCGGCCAAATCTTTTTCCAGCTGTTTTAACTCGATAGTCAGGCGGTTGATTTCCAGTTGGATGGTTCTTACATCATTTTCGATTTGCCAGATATATTTCTGCCGTTCGCTGATTTGTCCGGTCAGCAGAGCAAGGTTGTCCAACTGGCTTTTCACATCCTTCTTGGTGGAAAGCAGCAGCGATTCCGATTCCGATATCTGCTTGTGCAGCTCGTTGCGCTGCTTTTCCAGGCGTCGGATAGTGGATGTGGTCTGCGCTTCGGCAAGCAACACTCCCAAACAGACGATGAAAAGTCCAATCCAGCGTTTCATGATTTCAGTAGCAGTTGCAGCAATTCTGTTAATTCCACTTCCTGGTATTTCGATGACAGCTCCGTCTGTGCGTCCCATCCGTCACTGGCGGAGAGACGAGACAGCTTCATGTCGACAGAAAGGTTCTGAACCTCTCCTTTCCCGGCAGTAACGTGCATGTGTTGCGGGAAAGTTTTTCCGTCCACTCTCCCGAAATCGGCATACTTCCAGGTCAGTCCGTAGTCTGTATCTTTTAAAGCGATGGATGTCTCCTCTAATAGTCCATCTGTTGCGGCTGCACGGAAACGGTATGACATGGCTTTACCGTGTCTTGCCTCCAGAACAGCCTGCCCATTGTCGGCTCTTATGCTGAAAGCTTTGGCGTCATCGGCGCTTAATGAGGCTTTGTCCGGAAGGAAAAGCTCGTTCAGAAAGAGGGACTGAAGGATGTTGAAGTTCAGTTCCGTATTGGCCAACCGACTTATCTCTTTGAACGAAACCCGTACGTAACGTTTGTTTAGGCGGTCTATCAGCAGGATATTCTCCGGTGTGATGTCCATTCGGGCCACTTCGATGCCTAACAGCGGAGCTACGGACAGGCGGATAACCTCTCCGCGCCGGATGCGTAGCGTGGCATTGACCTTTGTATTTCCCTTATCTCCTAACTGTAGACTCACAGAAGCCTTGGCTGTGAGGTTTTCCCACCGGTGCGACTGGCTGATCAGACTTTCCGTATAGTCCGTTCCTTTCAGACCTCCGATTATCGGCTCCCGTCCCATCTTCCGTGTGGAAGAACAGGAGCATACTGCCATCACGATGAGACAGACCGACAGATAATAAAAAAGTTTCTTTGTCATTCTGCTATATATCTTTTCAAGGCGATTTTACGTTTCAGACGCTTTATCTCGGCTTCGGTAGGAGGGGTGGAACCGTCGTCAGAGTCCGGCTCTATGCTGTCTGCCTTCTTCCAAAATTCCAGTGCCTTCTTTTCCTCTCCGAGTTTGTAATAGATGTCGCCGCAGTGTTCCACAATGACCCGGCTGGTTTCCCCGCCGTTTTTCAGAGCTTGCTCTATATAGATACGGGCTTCCGTATACCGTCCTTTCTCGAAGAGAATCCAGGCATACGTGTCTAAATAGGTGGCATTTTCAGGTTCTGCCTTGACCGTACGGTAGCTCATCTCCTCCGCTTTGTCCAGATTCTTCCGTTCAACGGACAGGTAATAGGCGTAATTGTTCAGCGTTCCTATATTGTTCGGATTGTAAACCAGTGACGAATCGTAAGCCGCATAAGCTTCCGCGCTCATTCCCTTCGTATGATAAATGTCGCCGAGAATGGCGTAAAAGTCTGAAACGATGCTTTTGTCACTTTTTTCGTTTACTTGACGCACTCCTTTTTGAAAGACCTCCAAAGCCTTGTCGCTATCTTCTTTCTGATAGTAGGCCAGACCCAAATAATAATAGAATTCCATTGCTTCGGGATTATATTCCAGTGCAGGCGCCGCTATCCTGATTACTTCGTCCAGATCGTTCTTGCGAATGGCATAGCCTAACAGCTGCAAACGGGCAGGCTTGTTCTCCGGATCCAGCGAAAGCACCTGATGCAACACCGGGACAGACTCTTTTTCCATCCTTTTCGTTACCAGATATTGCGCGCAGAGCATGGCCAAATCTGCGTTTTGCTGCGGGCGTTTCAGTATTTCGTTGAAGAGCGAAATGATTTGTGTGCTGTCTTTAGTGGTCTGTTCAGACTGGAAAATGAGCTGCCGCATAATCTCCATCTTCATGTTCGACTCTACATTGTCGTTCAGAAGAATGGTGTCGAGCTGCGTTTGATAAAGGCTGTCCTGGCCTGTCTTCTGATAATACGATGCCATTGATATAAGGGCAGGCGCATATCCCGGTTCTTCTTTCAGGATTCGTTGGTAGGTTTCGTATGCTTCCTCAGGATGATTGTTGTTCAGATAAACATCTCCCAGAATCGTTTGATAGCGCAAGTCATACGGATATTCCTTGGAAAGATTCTCTATCTCCTGAAAAGCCTGTTCCTGATTGTTCATCTGCAGATAAATGCGGAACTTCTCCATGCTTATCTGTTCGGACTTTCCGTCGAGTTCCTCCAACCGGTTGAGGGTCTTTATGACTTCCTGATAGCTTTTTGTCTGATTATACAGATCGGCCAGTGCCATCAGCGGTTCCAGCCGTGAGGGGAAAAGCCGGGTCATGTCTTCGTATACGGCGATGGCCTTCGGCAGGTCGCGCTTTCCTTGATACCAGGCCGCGAGCGTCTGCTTGTACCAGAAGTTTGATTCATCGGAGCGGACAGCCTGCTTCAGCGCCTCTTCCCCCTTTTTCTCTTGTCCCAACGCCATGTAGAACTGGGATATCTCATAAAGAGTGGCAGCCGAATGGGGATTGATGTCCAAGCAATGGCGGTAAAGCTCGAAGGCGGCATCGTATTCGCCCTTTTGCTTCTGCCGCAGTGCCTCCAGAAAAAAGTAGTCGAATTTGCGCCGCTGCTCGTAGGTCAGCGGGTCTTTCTCTTTTTCCTCTTGCGACGGCTCTGTCTTGCGGAGCGATTTTCCGGCGCTTCCGCAGGCTGTCAGCAGAGAGGCCACACATATAAGTATATATACAAATGGCTTCATGATTTTTCCTGCGCTTATTTGTTGCCCGTATGGCCGAATCCTCCGCTTCCGCGCTCGGTCTCGTCCAGTATTTCCACTTCCAGCCATTCGGCTTGTTCGTATCGGGCGATGACCATCTGGGCAATGCGCTCGCCGTCTTCAATGACAAAATTTTCTGCCGACAGGTTGATCAGGATGATTCCTATCTCTCCCCGGTAGTCGGCATCAATGGTTCCCGGAGTGTTGAGCAGGGTGATGCCCCGCTTGAGAGCCAGTCCGCTCCGCGGACGCATCTGTGCTTCGTAGCCGTGGGGCAGGGCAATATAAAGCCCTGTCGGGACAAGACACCGCTCCATCGGCTTCAAGACGATAGGTTCGCTCAGGTTGGCACGGATGTCCATGCCGGCCGAATGGATGGTTGCATATTGTGGTAGCGGATGTTTGGACTTATTGATAATCTGTATTTTCATTGGTTGGCGTTTTTTCGTTATTGATTTGCGAAGTTACACATTTCGCGGAATTTACAGATGGGTTTACCATTTTTTATATATTTTCATTGAGTTTGCGGTCGGCCATGCGGTGGAAAAATGCCGGATTCGGGTGTATGGCGGAAGATGGCCGTTTGAAACCCTCGGGCTTATGCGCATGAAATCGTTTTTTCATCGGTATGAAACGCCTTTTTTCTCCGGTGAAACTCTTTCTGCGGAACTGTGCCGCGAGGCATGGGCGATTGGAAAAATATCCTTATATTCGCAGAAGATAAATTTTAACCGGACAAAAAGACCTATGAATTGGCAGCAGCTCATCTCAAACAAGCGTTTCGGACTGGAATTTCTGCATGAAAGCCGGAAGGATGACCGTACGGAATTTCAGCGCGATTATGACCGTCTTATCTTTTCGGCCCCTTTCCGCCGTTTGCAGAACAAGACCCAAGTGTTTCCGCTTCCGGGCAGTATTTTTGTTCATAACCGGTTGACGCATAGTCTGGAGGTGTCATGCGTGGGCCGCTCTTTGGGAAACGAGTCGGCAGCCCTGTTGCTGAAGCGGCATCCCGAACTGTCGGATTCCCATTTGTCGGAGATTGGCTCGATTGTGTCGGCAGCCTGTCTGGCTCATGACTTGGGAAATCCTCCGTTCGGCCATTCGGGCGAGAAGGCCATCGGCACTTACTTTTCGGAAGGCAAGGGATTGTGCCTGAAAGACCTTGTGTCGGCTTCCGAATGGGAAGACCTGACGCATTTTGAGGGGAATGCCAATGCATTTCGCCTGCTGACCCACCAGTTTCGCGGACGCAGGGCGGGCGGGTTTGTCATGACCTACGCCACCCTTGCCTCTATCGTGAAATATCCTTACTCCTCGCGTCTGGCCGGAAAGAAGCAGAAGTTCGGCTTTTTCCTGAGTGAAGAGGAGGATTATCGCCGCATTGCGGAGGAGCTGGGCATTACGAGACTGAGTGCGGATGGAGAGCCTCTCCGCTATGCGCGGCATCCGTTGGTGTATTTGGTTGAGGCGGCGGATGACATTTGTTACCAGATGATGGACATTGAGGACGCACACAAGCTGAAGATACTGACGACGCAGGAGACAAAGGAACTTTACAGACGTTTTTTTGCTCCGGAGCGGCTGAAGCGTATCGACGAGATTTGCCATATCGTGACGGATACAAACGAGCAGATTGCCTATCTGCGCTCGTCGGCCATCGGCGTGCTGATAAAGGAATGCACGCGAGTGTTTACGGATAATGAAGAGGAAATATTGGCCGGATCGTTCCAGGGGCCGCTTATCAAGCATCTGGCGGAACCGGTGAAGCAGGCATACGAACATTGTTCGCATACCGCCTTCGCCAAGATATACTGTGCGAAGGATGTTTTGGATATAGAGTTGGCGGGTTATCAGGTAATCACCACCCTCGTAGACCTGATGATTGAGGCCGTCCGATATCCGGAAAAGGCCTATTCCGAGCTGTTGATAAACCGGGTTTCCCATCAGTATGATGTGCAGGCGCCTACTCTTTACGGAAAGATACAGGCGGTATTGGACTATATATCCGGCATGACCGATGTATATGCTCTTGACCTTTACCGCAAGATTAACGGGAACAGTCTGCCTGCGGTGTAGGATTATAGATTTCCGAACAGTTCTTGCAGCACGGCGAGCGACTTCAGCTCCGGAAAGTCTGGGAGATGAAGCCGGTAATATTCGCAGATAATGTCCAGACAGCGGTTGCGTTCTGCCCGGCTCATGCTGAAAAGGTGCATGGTTTCATAGTTCATCCGCGTCAGCAGACGGATATGTGAGGCTTCTTGGGGATGAAGAAACATACCGTGGAGCGGCTGTTCGCGCACGAAGCAAGCGTTCAGCAGGTCGAAATGACAGCCTTCCGTGTAGTTTTCCAGATTGGGATAAAAGCCGAGGAAGCGGGAAAGCCGTATCAGGAATACCAGATGAAAGTTGGCGAACGCCTCATTGCAGGCATCCAGCCATTGGATGGAGTATGTCAGATAGGCGAATAAAGGTTCGTTTCCTTCTTCTTCCCTTAAGGCTCGGTCGAGGAACTCGGTAAGAAACAAGGCGATGCCCGATTTGTAAGGGTTATAGGGAAGTGACTGGAAGGGATGCCACGTGCGTGCCTCCCTGATCGGATGGATTCCGGCATGCGGCCGGAAATCCGCTTCACACTCCACAAGTGAAAACGGCTGAAACAATACGGCGTTTATCTTCGGCTTGCGTGAGCGTTGGACCGGAATCAAAAAGGATGTCATGCCTTTCTCCCGTGTATAGATATGTACGATATTCGACTTGTCGTTATATCGCACTGTTCCTAATGTTATGCCCGTAATCTTTTGCAGCATGTCAATCCCTTAAGGTTAGTTTGGCCAAAAAGGCATAATGGTCGTCTCTTTCCATCAGTTCGGTCTTGAATCCGTATTGGGACGCATACAGGGAAAGTGTGTCGAAGTCAATATAAAGCCAGTCGAAAGCCTCGCCCTTTATCTGTTTGTACTGCATGCGGAAATCGACTTCTCCGTAATAATCGCCGTCCAGGTTCAGGAGAAAGCTTCCGTCTTCCTCTTCAAACAGGTACTTCAGGTCGCTCGAATCCATCAGGATGCAGCCTCCGGCATTCAGCAGCTGCTTCATGCGCAGAAAGAAGTCCCCGATGTTCGCCAGTTTTCCGATGATGCCCGAACCGTTCATCAGCATCAGTATCGTGTCAAACCGGTTGCAGAAGTGCGGGTCGAAAAGGTTTGTCAGCCGGGCATCCAGTCCCCGTGCCTGCATTACCTTGACCGAAAGGGGAGAGATGTCTATCGGCAAGGCGTCTTTGCCCATTTCGCGGAGGGCAAGCGTATGGCATCCGCTTCCTGCCCCCACATCGAGGATGCTGCCCGCCGCCAGCCTCAAGGCCGTTTGCTCTATCGGCGGCATTTCTTCGTAAGAGCGGAACAAGGTTGCCACTGGGATTTCGTCTTCATCGAATTGGGATGAAAAGACACGCAGGCGGCTTGCCCTTTTGTGCTTGAAATAATCTTGGATGGCTGCCCCCATCGGGTCTTTGTCTTCTGTCAGTAAGGCGGTATTCATAAGTCTGAGTCTAAAATCGGAACAAAAGTACAAAAATTATTTATCATACTGATGAAACCGATTTTGGAATATAAATAAAAAAAGTTTTGGTCGGATGCATTTAATTCCAAAAACATCTGTAAATTTGCATCCGGTTAAAGAATAATTATACGATGAAGAATAAAAACCAGCGGCTTGATTCCATAAAGATAATCATTTCCAGTAAGGAAATCGGAAGCCAGGAAGAGCTTCTTCAGGAATTGGTCAAAGAAGGATTTCATGTGACGCAGGCCACCCTGTCGCGCGACTTGAAGCAACTGAAGGTTGCCAAGGCAGCCAGTATGAACGGTAATTATGTATATGTGTTGCCCAATAACACAATGTACAAACGGATGACAGACCCGCAGAGCGCGAGCGAGATGCTGCGTAACAATGGATTTGTCTCAATAGATTTTTCAGGCAACATAGCGGTCATAAAGACCCGTCCCGGCTATGCCAGCAGCTTGGCTTACGACATTGACATGCATAACTTCCATGAGATTCTCGGGACGATAGCCGGAGATGATACCATCATGCTTATCATCCGGGAGGGTTGTTCGCATACGAATGTAAAGTATACGCTTTCTTCTATTATACCGAATATAAATTTAAACTAATTGATAAAATGGATACTGCTAACCAACAAATAGATGTGATGGTAGCCGACGCCTCGCATGAGGTATATGTTGACACAATATTGAATACGATTAGAGAAGCCGCCAAGGTGCGCGGAACCGGTATTGCCGAACGCACGCACGAGTATGTGGCGACAAAAATGAAGGAAGGAAAGGCCATCATTGCGCTGTGCGGTGATGATTTTGCCGGGTTTACCTATATCGAGTCGTGGGGGAACAAGCAATATGTCGCTACTTCCGGACTGATTGTGCATCCTAAATACCGCGGGCTTGGGTTGGCCAAGCGCATCAAGCACGCTTCGTTCACGCTGGCGCGCCTGCGATGGCCGAAAGCCAAGATTTTCAGCCTGACATCGGGAGCTGCGGTCATGAAGATGAATACCGAATTGGGGTATGTTCCTGTCACATTCAACGAGCTGACCGACGACGATGCCTTTTGGAAAGGTTGTGAGGGCTGTATCAATCACGACATTCTGGTGGCCAAAAAGCGTAAGTTCTGCATCTGCACGGCAATGCTTTATGATCCGGCACTGCATACGGACGACAAGGTTACGAATTTCTGAAGATAATATAACATTAATATAATTGAAGAAGAGGCGGGAGCCCGGGGCTTCTGCTTCCATTAAAATAGATGCCTTATGGAAGAAAAGAAAAAAGTGGTCGTTGCTTTCAGCGGCGGATTGGATACATCGTTTACGGTGATGTATCTGGCAAAGGAAAAAGGTTATGAGGTTTATGCTGCCTGTGCGAATACGGGAGGCTTCAGCGAGGAACAATTGAAGCGGAATGAAGAGAACGCCTACAAACTGGGGGCCGTGAAATATGTGACGATAGACGTTACGCAGGAATATTATGAGAAGAGCCTGAAGTATATGATTTTTGGTAACGTGCTGCGTAACGGAACATATCCCATCTCCGTCAGTTCGGAACGGATTTTCCAGGCTTTGGCCATTGCCCGCTATGCCAATGAAATAGGCGCGCATGCCATTGCACACGGCTCGACCGGCGCAGGAAATGACCAAGTGCGTTTTGACATGACTTTTCTGGTGATGGCGCCCGGAGTAGAAATCATTACGCTGACTCGCGATATGGCGTTGAGCCGTGATTATGAAATCAACTACCTGAAGGAACATGGCTTTGAAGCTGACTTCACCAAGCTGAAGTATTCATATAATGTAGGAATATGGGGCACATCCATCTGCGGAGGCGAGATTCTGGACTCTGCGCAAGGGCTTCCTGAAACGGCCTACCTGAAGCAGGTGAACAAGACAGGCAGCGAACAGCTGAAACTGGAGTTCAAGAAGGGCGAACTGTATGCGGTAAACGGCGAGGTGTTCGACGATAAAATCAAGGCGATTCAGAAAGTAGAGGAGATTGGTGCGGCCTACGGAATCGGACGCGATATGCATGTGGGCGATACCATAATCGGAATCAAGGGGCGTGTAGGATTTGAAGCCGCCGCTCCCATGTTGATAATCGGGGCGCATAAGTTCTTGGAAAAATATACCCTGAGCAAATGGCAGCAGTATTGGAAGGATCAGGTTGCCAACTGGTATGGAATGTTCCTTCACGAAAGCCAATACCTGGAGCCGGTTATGCGTGATATCGAAGCCATGCTGCAGGAATCTCAGCGGAATGTCAACGGAACTGCCATTTTGGAGCTTCGTCCGTATTGTTTCTCCACGGTGGGCGTGGAGTCTGAAGACGACCTGGTGAAGAATCCGTTCGGAGAATACGGCGAGATGCAGAAGGGATGGACGGCTGAAGACGCCAAGGGATTCATCAAAGTGCTTTCCACTCCGCTGCGGGCCTATTATGCAAAACATAAAGACGAAGAGAATATATGATTAAGGCAGGTATCATAGGAGGTGCGGGATATACGGCAGGCGAACTGATCCGCCTGCTGCTGAACCATCCGGAAGTGGAAGTCAAGTTTGTCAACAGTTCAAGCAACGCCGGCAACAGGATAACGGATGTGCATGAAGGGCTGTACGGGGAGACTGACATGGTGTTTACCGACGAACTGCCTTTGGATACGGTCGATGTGCTGTTTTTCTGTACAGCTCACGGCGATACCAAAAAGTTCATGGATAGTCACAATGTGCCGGAAGACCTGAAGATTATCGATCTTTCGATGGATTACCGCATCAAGAGTCCCGAGCATGATTTTGTTTATGGACTGCCTGAACTGAACCGCAGGACGATATGCCACAGCAGGCATGTCGCCAATCCCGGTTGTTTTGCCACTTGCATCCAGTTGGGATTGCTCCCTCTGGCGAAGCACTTGATGCTGAACGGCGATGTGACGGTCAATGCTATTACGGGAAGCACGGGGGCGGGAGTGAAGCCGGGCGCTACCAGCCATTTCAGTTGGCGGAACAATAATATAAGTATCTATAAGCCGTTTGCTCATCAGCACGTGCCCGAAATCAAGCAGTCTCTGAAGCAACTGCAAAACAGCTTCGACTCGGAGATTGACTTCATCCCTTACCGCGGCGATTTTGCCCGTGGCATTTTTGCCACTATCGTGGTGAAGACAAAGGTGGGACTGGAGGAAATCGTGAAGATGTATGAGGAATACTATGCGGAAGACTCGTTCACACATGTCGTTGACAAGAACATAGACCTGAAGCAGGTAGTGAATACCAACAAGTGTCTCCTGCATTTGGAGAAGCATGGCGATAAGCTGCTTGTCATTTCATGCATAGACAATCTGCTGAAAGGGGCGAGCGGACAGGCTGTACATAATATGAACCTGATGTTTAATCTGGAAGAAACGGTCGGCTTGAGGCTCAAGCCGAGTGCTTTCTGACATTTAAAAGAAAGTAGAAATGAAGTTATTCGATGTCTATCCCCTTTTTGATGTCAATATCGTGCGGGGAAAAGGTTGCCATGTATGGGATGACAAGGGCGATGAATACCTTGATCTTTACGGCGGGCATGCCGTAATTTCCATCGGGCACGCGCATCCGCATTATGTGGAGGCGGTCAGCAGGCAGGTCGCTACTTTGGGATTTTATTCAAACTCTGTCATAAACAAGCTTCAGCAAGAGGTAGCCGACCGTCTGGGTGCCATCTCCGGCTACGATGACTACCAACTGTTTCTGATTAATTCAGGAGCAGAGGCCAATGAGAATGCCTTGAAACTGGCTTCTTTCCATAATGGGCGTACGCGTGTGGTATCGTTTGCCAAGGCGTTTCACGGGCGTACTTCGCTGGCGGTGGAAGTAACCAACAATCCCAAGATTATTGCTCCCATCAACGACAACGGGCATGTAACGTATTTGCCTCTCAATGATGTGAAGGCAATGAAAGACGAACTGGCGAAAGGGGATGTGTGTGCGGTGATTATCGAAGGTATCCAGGGAGTGGGAGGCATTCAGCTGCCCACCACGGAGTTTATGCAGGCGTTGCGTCAGGCCTGTGATGAAAATGATACGATACTGATACTCGATGAAATTCAGTCGGGCTACGGACGCAGCGGCAAGTTCTTTGCGCACCAGTATGCCGGAATTCGTCCGGATATCATTACGGTGGCAAAGGGCATCGGCAACGGCTTTCCGATGGCGGGTGTGCTGATCAGTCCGAAGTTCACGCCGGTTTACGGGCAGTTGGGCACTACTTTCGGTGGAAATCATCTGGCTTGCGCGGCGGCTGTTGCAGTGCTCGATGTCATGAAGTCCGAAGGATTGGTCGAGAATGCCGCGAGAGTAGGAGGTTTTCTTTTGGATGAACTGAAGGGCTTCAAGGGGATAAAGGAAGTGCGCGGACGCGGCCTGATGATCGGGCTTGAGTTTGAAAGTCCGATAAAGGAGCTTCGCCGTCGTCTGCTGTTCGAGCAGAAGGTGTTTACCGGCGTAAGCGGAACGAATGTTATCCGCCTGCTTCCGCCGCTTTGCCTGAGCATGAAGGAGGCCGATGACTTCCTGAACCGTCTGCATAAGGTGCTGGATTGATGGTTGACTTTATATTTATGCCGGGATGAGGCTGTGCCTTGTCCCGGCATTGCTGTTGTATGGCCGTTTTGCCTCGGAGATATGGATTTTTCATATAGGGCAGACATCTTTTTGGCGCGGATGCGCCGGATTTTTGTCGGGCATGAAACGATGCAGGGCCATGAGCGGTTGGTGCGGCGGATGCCGTATTATTTTGTCTGGGTATATCCTTCCGCCTTCAGCAGTTCGGTAATCCGCTGTTTGAATTCGCCTTGCACCAGCACTTCGCCGTCTTTCACCGAGCCTCCCACGCCGCACTTGGCTTTAAGCAGCCTGCCTAACTCCTTCAGATCCTCTTCCGTACCTACAAATCCCCTTATCAGCGTGACGGTTTTCCCTCCGCGTCCTTTCTTTTCCACGGACACACGCAGTCTTTGCTGGTTTTTGGGCAAGGTTTCAGCCTCTTCGTTTTCTTCTGTTGTGTAGTTGAAGTCCGGGTTGGTAGAGTATACAATGTTCAGCCGGTCTTTCCAGTCATTTTTTTTCATGAGATTTCCGTATTTGTTTGCGCGTCCAAAGATAGTGAATTCTGCGATTATATAAAATTAAACCTTCTCACTTCGGGATTACGAAATAAATGCTTTACTTTTGCATTCAGAGAGAAACAGAGCCTGAACCTGTCATGACAGCACGTACATCAAAGCATACGGACAAAGTCCCCGAACCTACGTTGCGGAGACTGCCGTGGTATCTTTCCAATGCAAAGCTGATGAAAGAGAAAGGAGAGAGGTACGTGTCTTCCACCCAGATATCGAAGCAGATAAACATAGATGCCGCGCAGATAGCAAAGGATCTTTCCTTTGTCGACATATCCGGACGCACGAGAGTGGGCTATGAAATCGATTCGCTGATTCGGGTGCTTGAAGATTTTCTGGGATTCACCAATCTGCATGAAGCCTATCTTTTCGGTGTGGGAAGCTTGGGGGCGGCCTTGCTGTGCGATTCAGGTCTGGCTCATTTCGGGTTGAAGATAGTGGGAGCCTTCGATGTCAGGCCGGAAGTGGTAGGTACATCCATCAACGGTGTGCCGGTGTACCATACCGATGAATTTGAAGAAAAGATGAAATCGGGCGGGGTAAATATCGGTGTGCTGACTGTTCCCATCAACATTGCCCAGGATATCACAGACAAGATGGTGGCGGGAGGAATAAAGGCCGTATGGAACTTTACGCCTTTCCGCATCCGGGTGCCGGAGCATATCGTGGTGCAAAACACTTCTCTTTATGCCCATCTTGCCGTAATGTTTAATCGTTTGAATGAAATAAAGGAGACAGAGCTATGAAGATTATAGCCGTAGGCATGAATTATCCGCTTCACTGCCGTGAACTTCATGCCGGAGAACCGCTGCCAAAGGAGCCGGTCATTTTCATGAAGCCGGATTCGGCACTGCTGAAAGACAGCAAGCCTTTTTTTATCCCGGACTTTTGTGAGCAGGTAGACTATGAAACGGAGTTGGTGGTGCGCATCAACCGTTTGGGGAAGAATATAGCCGAACGGTTTGCCCATCGTTATTATGATGCGGTAACGGTGGGAATCGACTTTACAGCCCGCGACATGCAGCGGCGCTTCCGCGAAGAAGGCAAGCCGTGGGAGCTTTGCAAAGGTTTTGACAGTTCGGCGGCCATCGGCGACTGGATGCCGGTCGGACAGTTTGATGTGCAGCGCATCGGTTTCCGTCTGGATATTGACGGAAAGACGGTGCAGCAGGGAAATACGGCCGACATGCTTTTCCGGGTGGATGAGATTATCGCCTATGTCAGCCGTTTCTGTACGCTGAAGATAGGCGACCTGCTGTTTACGGGAACGCCGGTCGGAGTCGGCCCGGTGGCTGTCGGCAATCATTTGGAAGGATATTTGGAAGATAATAAAGTGCTGGATTTCTATATAAGATGAAGATAAGAGTTGGTTTCGGCTTTGATGTCCACCGTTTGGTCGAGGGACGCGAACTGTGGTTAGGGGGCATCCGGTTCGAGCATGAGCTCGGACTGTTGGGACATTCGGATGCCGACGTGTTGATACACGCTATTTGCGACGCTTTGCTCGGTGCCGCCAACATGCGCGATATAGGCTATCATTTCCCCGACACGGCGGGCGAGTTCAAGGGCATCGACAGCAAAGTTCTGTTGGAAAAGACCGTCAGACTGATTGCCGGGAAAGGATATCGGGTTGGCAATGTGGATGCTACGGTTTGTGCCGAGCGTCCCAAGCTGAAAGCCCGTATCCCGGAGATGCAGGAAGTATTGGCGCGTGTGATGGGAATAGACCCGGACGATGTTTCGGTTAAGGCTACCACCACGGAGAAGTTGGGATTCACCGGGCGTGAAGAGGGCATTTCCGCCTATGCCACGGTGCTGATAGAGAAAGTATAGGATATTCCGCAAATAAAGCAAGAGCATCCGGCTTGTCGGCTATGGCAAACCGGATGTTTTATGCTGTCAAGAAACATACAATGCCGGACTAAATCTTCAGTCCGTCCAACAATTGGATATACAGGCCGATGGCTTCCTCTATTTCGCTCAGCATCACATACTCGTCTGCCGTGTGCGAACGTGAAGATTTCCCCGGTCCTATCTTTACAGAAGGGAATCTCATCAGCGCCTGGTCGGAGAGAGTGGGCGAACCGTAAGGCGTTTTCCCTAAGTTTACGGCACGTTTCACCAGCGGATGCTCGGCGGAAATGCTCGAAGAATTGAGCCGGAAAGAGCGGGCCTTGACCTCGCTGCCTATATGCTTGCTGATTTCTTCAAACAGCTCCTCGTTGGAATAACATTCGTTGCTGCGAACATCCACGACTGCCGTACACAAGTCGGGGATTACATTGTGCTGTGTCCCGGCATTGATTTGGGTTACGCTCATCTTTACGGCTCCAAGCAGCGGCGATTCCTTGGCGAAACGGTAGGTGCGAAACCACTCCACATCGGGCAGTATTTTGTAAATGGCGTTTTCTCCTTCATTCCGTGCGGCATGTCCGGACTTTCCGTGTGCCGTTACATCCAATACCATCAGTCCCTTCTCGGCAATGGCCGGATTCATCTCCGTCGGCTCGCCTACGATGCCGAGCGTAATGGGGGGAAGCTTGGGCAATACACTCTCAATGCCTCCTTTTCCCGACACTTCCTCTTCGCACGAAGCCAGATAGATCAGGTTGTAACTCTGGTGGGTCGCGCTTAAATGGCGGTAGACCTGGAAAAGTGAGACTAAACTGGCACCCGCGTCGTTGCTGCCCAGACCATACAGCTTTCCGTTCTCGATCTTGGGTGTGAACGGTTGGCGTCTCCATCCGGATACCGGCTTCACCGTGTCGATATGAGAGTTAAGCAGGATGGTTGGCTTGCTCATGTCGAACATCGGACTGATGCACCAGATGTTATTGCCTGAGCGGCCGGTCATGATGCCGCTTCCTTCGATGTAGTTTTGCAGGAAGTCGGCGGCCGCTTCCTCTTCGCGGCTTACGGATGGAATCCCGATAAGGGCTTGAAGCAGGGTGATCGCTTCGGATGTATAGATATTTTCTGTCATAAGATTAGGCTCTTTTTTGTCAAGGCAAATATAAAAATATTTATCGGATGCGGGAAACAATCGGGCGGAGTTTATTTGCGTGTCTGATTAAAGATTGAAACCGGAGTGTAACAGGATTGACACAAGAAATGCCTTTCTTTGCGCATCCATTTGATGCTTATGAAACGGAATTTGATTTTGTTGCTCTGCCTGCTGATAGGGGGCGGCCTGTCTTTTGCACAGGGATTGATAAGGGAAGTGAATATGTTTTGGGGAACTTCGGGCGACCACGGCCAGCTTTCGCCGGCGGCATGCGTCCCGTTTGGAATGGTTCAGGTCGGGCCGGACAGCAATCCCCGTCAGCATGCAGGCTATGACTATGCCGAAACCCGTATCTCCGGGATTTCTGTCAACCGCCTGTCTGGCGTGGGAGGGCAGGGATGCGGCGGGAATGTCAGTCTGTATCCGGATTTGGCGGGAGCGGAGGTGCGTATGGTGAAGCAGACGGAGGCGGCCGAGCCGGGATATTACCGGGTGTGCCTGAGCAACGGCGTGGAGGTTGAGCTTACGGCCACGCGTGTCACGGCCTGTTACCGTTTTGTCTATCCGTCCGGGGGGCAGTCTGTGCTGACCGTCAATCCGCTGTCTTCGTTTGAAAAGGTATACGGTTTTTCCTTCGAGGTGTTGTCTGCCCATGAAGCGGGCGGAAGTATCGCTTCTGCCAACACGTGCGGCAACGGCAAATATACGTTGTATTATTATCTGCATACGGATGCTCCTTTCCGCGGAGAGGCCGACGGCTTCTGCCGGAAGCTGATGTTCGGTGCGGAAAAGGAAATTGAGGTGCGCATTGCGCTTTCATCACAAAGCATAGAGCACGCCCGCGAGCGTTATCTGAAGGAAGAGTCCCTTGATTTCGACGCTGTCCGGCGGCAGGCATCCGCAGCATGGGACGAAATACTTTCCCGCATTCAGGTAAAGGGAGGGAGTGACGACGACCGCACTTTGTTTTACACCGCTTTGTGCCGCACATGCTACAGTCCGTTTCAGGTGACATCAGAGGGGGACGAGGTGTATACCGCGACCGACGGCAGGGTTTACCGTGCCGAAGGGTTCGACTATTACAGTTCGTGGTCGCTTTGGGATACGTACCGCACCAAGTTTCCTTTGCTCACCCTGCTCGTTTCGGAGCGCATGGCGGACATGATGCGCTCGCTCGCCCGCCTGTATGTGACGGGGAAACGCGACTGGTCTACCGGCCATGAATGCGTTCCGACCGTGCGTACCGAACACGCCATCCCGTTGCTGCTCGACAGTCATCTGAAGGGAATCGGGGTGGAGAACCTGGCCGACGCCTACGAGGGCATGAAGCGCGAGGCGGAGAGCCTTTCTCTAAGTTCGCCGGACCGCTGCATGGAGGCGGTAACAGACTGGTGGGCACTCTCGCGCATGGCGGACATTCTGAATAATAAAGGTGATGCCGCCCGTTATGCCCGGATGGGAGACAGCCTTTTCTGTGCGGTATGGGCGCGGGAGTTCAAGGATATAGATTCTTCTTTCGTAAGGATGAGGCGCAACGGACTGTATCAGGGGACGCGCTGGCAGTATCGGTGGGCCGCTCCGCAATATTTAGACCGGATGATTGAAATGGTGGGCCGGGATTCGCTTGAGGCGCAGCTCACGGAGTTCTTTGCCCGCGACCTTTACAATCAGGGCAACGAGCCGGACATTCATGTGCCTTTCCTGTTCAACCGCCTCGGAAGTCCGGAAAAGACGCAGGCCACGGTGCGCCGCATTCTGACCGTCCTGACAAGGCATATTTATGGGGGAAACGCCGAATACCCCTCTCCGTTCGTGGGGCGGGCATTCCGCAATGCGCCCGACGGATTCTGTCCCGAGATGGACGAGGACGACGGAGCGATGAGCGCGTGGTATGTGTTCAGTGCCATGGGAATCTATCCGCTTGTTGTGGGAGAACCTTTCTATGAACTGGCTTCCCCGCTGTTTGATGAAGTCACGCTGTCTGTCGCCCCGGGGAAAAAGTTCGTTATCCGTGCGGTGAACCGTAAAGACCCGGCGCAGTCTGTGCGTGAAGTCCGGCTGAACGGCAGGATTGTGACGGACTTCCGCCTGGCTCACGCCGATATCGTGAAGGGCGGGCTGCTGGAATTTGTCTATTGAGCGCATAAGGAATTGTTTTGGAAACGGCTTGTACGTTTTCCTTCCGCAGGCAGGCTCGTTTTCCCGTTTCCCGAATGAAATAGGTTCGCGGTGAAAAATCCGTAAGCCCGCGTCAAAATGAAGTTTGTTGCGGATGAAAATGCATCACATCACACTTGCAAGAAGCCAGAGAATCCTTTTCATATACATCGTTTGAGCGGGCAATCCTTTTTCTTGGAGTTTGTTTTACAGAAAATCGCCGACATGAAACCTTACGATGTTCACATCCGGCTCGTAGGCGATAGCGTAGACGGTCTTTTCATCGGGGGACACGGTCATGTGTGCAATCCTTCTGTCTAATTTGAAGTTCTTGACCAGCTTTCCCCGGTGATTGAACACTAAAATGTGATGGCCGAAGAATCCGGGATTTTCAGGCGAGAAAACCTGGCCCGAGTAGTTGCAGAAGATGTAGTTTTCCGTCATCCTCACATCCAGAAAGCCTTGCTTCAGCCGGTTGATGTCAAGCTTTTCGCTCTTGTAGCGCGGTTCTTCCAGAAAAACTTCCCATTCCTTCCGCACCTCTGAACCTTCACAAAGGTAGCAGGCAAGGTATCCCATGTTTTCCATGCCATACACAAACCGTTTTCCATGGGATGAAAATACGCCTGCATAGGTAAGCAAGTCCGGCGAATCGCCCGGCTTCGGAAAGGTTTCCACATAGCCGGAAGGCTTCAGATTCTTGTCCAAAAGCACCAGAGGCTGGGGAGAATTGAAGAGAGCCGAGGCGACAGACAGCGAATCGCCTATCACAACGCCCGAATGGACGGAGGTTTCCGCTTCCATCCTCTTTTCCTTTTCCAAAGAGAAACGGATGCTGTCGCCTTCTTCCCGGCAGGAATAGGTGCGCAGGCAGGAGAGATTCAGGTCGAAGAGGTAAAGCTCGTTCCGGTCGGCATTGCTTCCCCAGTATATCGGATAGGTAAACTCTCCCGGCCCCACGCCCCGCAGGCCGAACCGCCCTTGCAGCGTGCCGTCTTTCGGGTTGACAACCAGGATGGCATCCTCGCCTACCCCCTGAAACAAAAGCAGCTTTCCCTCTGCCATCGCGATGCTCAGAGGATTGGGCATGACAATCTCGTTCGTATACTCCTGTGCCGCCAACGGAATTTCATTTCCCAAATCCGACAGGACGGACGATGAATGGCGGGAAGAACAGGAGCAGACAATCAGCAATACGGTCAGTAATGTCAGGTTTCTCATGATATAAGTCGGTTGTTTTATGGCTTCACCCTGTGGGCAACGGCTGTTGCCGGGTGTTTATAGCTTGAAACGGCAGATGAGCATCTCATCCCCTTTGTTGCAGACCCCGTACAACGCTTCCTCGTCTGCGCATAAAGTGCTTACCGGGAAAGGCAGTATGTATTTCTTTAGCGGATTTCCGTCCCAGTCGAAGCACAACACTTCGTCGAAGGTATAGTCCAGACGACTGGCTTCGATGTATTTCAGCGGAGAGTATCCTAAATAAATCGCGTTGTCCGAGGTCGCGATGTTCAATATCCCTGCGATACTTTCATTGTCGTCGATGCCATACCGTCCGTTGCTCTGCTTGACTTGCGGCTCGTGCATGAACGGACTGGTGTATATCCTGTTGATTCCGTCTTTTCCTTCCTGATAGATTTCAAAGATGTCCGAAGCCAAGACCGAGATGACAAAGCGCTTCTTTTTTTCGTTCGTTTCAGTCAAGGTCTGGAATACCGTTCCCTTGTAGATATCGTCCAGTTCGGTAGCGAAAGGATAGTCGGAATAAGTCCCTTTCACGGCGTTGTTTGAGTCGATTATCCCGAACAGTCCGGATTTGAAAAAGCCGGTCACGACCTTCTCCTCGCCCAAAGGCAGGATTTTCATGGGCCTGAAGTCGGCCGTATAGGGATAACTTTCCCGTTCCACGGACACTTCATCCCCTCTCAATAGGGCGGGTATGGAAACCGCATTGGTTTCCTTCTTCATGGTCGTTGGAAAGACAAGTGAAGAATCGCAGACGGAAAAGTTCATGCCGAAATCAATGAATTCTCCCGGGGCTTCTCCGATTTTTCCCCACCGCCTTGACACCTTCCCGGTATTGGCATCGATGAAGGAAAAGCGGTATTCGTCGCCATAGTGTGCTGCAATCAGTATGTCTTTCCATTTCCTCAGTTCGATGATGCTGCCCACTGGCTCGCTTTTGTCAGTAAAGACCACCTCGAAATCCGTTATTTCCTGCGTTTCCTTGAATGTGTCAATGCCTTTCTGACGGTTCGTCTGGCAGGAAACCAAGGCCAGACAGATGAAAAGAATGATGTAATGCGAAGTTTTCATATTTTGATAATTGAGTTTTAGTGGAATTTGTTTCTGTATGGTGAGATAAAAGTGTATAGGCTTAATGTACTTGTTTGTCTGACTAATGTTTAAAATATTTTTTCTGTCATTTAAATTGCATTTTTTGTTCTGTTATTCTTAAATAATCTTCTATGTATTCTTTATTACTTTTATCTAATAACAATAGGTTGTTAATGACCATATCTTTTGATATTATGCAGGCCAAAGCATAATCATTATAGTCTGGATAGATATTTAAGTTTGTATTAATTCTATATATAGGACAATGAAATTCGAAATTTTCAATATAAATTTTGAAGTCTCGTTGATTTTCAAAACCTGCAAGGATTATCATTCTTTCTTCTAAAAGCGGATAATCTTTTAAATAGTTCAAAAAAGGAGAATAACAAAGAGAACATCCGTATTCAGAAATATATACAACAAATTTACTTGTATTAAGTAGCTGGTGTAAATTTACAGTATCACCGCTTAATGTATATGCTGGTATATTTTTAATTTGTTTCCCTTCACCATAATATTGCAATTTCGATAGTTCCTTTAAATTAAAGAAGAGTTGTTCTGAGGTTTCTCGTTGGTGAATAACTAAATCTATCAATTTCTTTTTTTCTAAATGGAGATGCCAGTAGCAGAAAATTCCCGTAACTGTTATTAAAAAAATGATTATGAAGTATGAAGTCTTTTTCATTGTCAGAAATCTTTGAGTTTTACTCTTATTAATATTGGGTTAGAATCTTCTTTCAGCCGGTCGCATACTTTCACCAGATGCGGATAGCGTTCGCAAAAGACGCGCCATTTGGGTTCGCCAAGCAGTTTGCGGTAGCTTTCGCAGCCGTTCAGCAGGAATTCCGGCTTTATTACCCATACCAACCGGTTGCCGTCCCGGTAATGAGGGGTATCCATCGCCTTTAGTCTCAGTAGATTGCCTCTGAAAAAGACATCATCTTTGATACACTGTCCGGTCATCACCCTGCCGCTCCGTTTGGAATAAATGGAGAAATATCCGTTGTATTCCTTGTCCGTGGAGTTGACAATGAGATGATTGCCCAAATCCAATATGGCAGATACGGCCAGATAGTTCTTTCCCCGCTTTAGCACATCTCCCCAGGTGCTCGCATCGCCGTCTTCCCCGAATACATCCCACGATAAGTTCTTGTTTCCATAGTCAATCTGATAGCGGAGTGAAGTCTTGCAGTCGTTTTCCACATCAATTCCGTATATCCGGTTGCTGAGCGGAGGATTGAAATAACAGAGGCTGTCGCCGGGAGTAAAGGCGGCTTCGCGCGAAAAGGCATCGCTCACTTTGGCTTCGGTATCGGATACAGGGAAAAAATCTCGGACAAGAATATCCTGATTGTCTATCAAAGTCAGCAGTTGGTTCTCTCTGAATCGGGAGCCGCTGCTGTAAGACAAGGTTTTCCCTTTGAAGTGGCAGATTTCTTTTGGGGTGTCACGCTGCTTTCTGCTCGACCGGAAGGTGCCGCAGGTATCGAAGTTCAGCATGTTGTATACGGCCGAAAGCTTTATCAGCGTATCCCCCACAAGCGCGATGTCCCTCAAATCGACATATTCTTCAGGGCCTCCCCCTTCTTTGCTTATCTGGCGGATGAAGTTTCCCCGTTTGTCGAACACGAGCAGCTTCTTGGAATGCCATCCGCTTGCCGCCACGATATAGTAGTGGGAATCGGTGGAAAGGATACGCGGAATCCACCCAATCAGATTGTCATCCCTTGTCTCCAACGGGATGATCTCGATGGAATCTGCAAAGTCGGATAGATTAAGCACACCTCCCTTGTCAGCAGATATTTTTACGACTGGAACTCCGGCAGAGAATCCCATTTCTTTATCGTTTTTATTACAAGCGGTAAAGCAAAGTAATAGACCAACAATAAACCAATATATTTTTTTCATTCTATTTATAAAGCATTGTGTGTGGATAGTGCTAAAGCAAGTTTGCTTGCTTTAGCACTATAAATGATGTTAACATCCTTGACTGTGTACATTGCAAATTCCACTGCCTCGTTCGCAAACATTGCAGCCGTTTGATTTGTGGTCAAGGAAGAAGCCGTGATAATTTTCTATTTCACTTCTTGCTAGAGCTTCAACATTTTCCAATATTAAGTCTGGTAAGGTTACTTCCTTTTGAGATTGGTATACGCTATAACCCGCAGCAAAGGCGAATGCTGTTACGAGCGTCATTCTAATTAGTTTTTTCATCTTGAATGTCTTTTTTAATGGTTAATTTAATATTTAAAATAGAACCGGTTCTACTTTGTTTTGTTATTCTTTTATATATGCAACTTTTACTCCATTGACAGGGCAGATCAAACAACCAATACTGTAACATTTTATTAAAGAGCCTTCGCCTGTGGCAAGTGCTTCCACATTGGCTGCTACTATGGGATTTTCATCGGTTGTTTCTTGGCTTGCTTTTTTTAGAACAACGATTGATAAGGTCACAACTAATAGTAAAACTGATAAGCTTATTTTCTTTTTCATAATTCGTCTTGTTTTGTGACAAAAGTAGAGACTCAAATCCAAATAAGCTCAATGAAAGTCCTTAGTTTTGTCTAAGAAGATTAATTTTTGGACTATTTTGTCATAATGTTGGATGATATTTGCATTTTCTGTTATTTTTGTGGAAAGAAACGAATGCTTATGAAAAATGTTTTTAAGATTAAGGACAAGAAACTGGAGCTTATTGTTTTGCTTGGTGTTGGAGGGATGCTTCTGGTTTATCTTCTTTATATGTCGGGGAAAGATAACTTACGGGAAATTGCGGATGACATATTAAAGGAAGTAGTAGAAATTGATTTTCATCAGCGGAATGCTATTGAAATAAAAGGTCAGACATTGCCGACAGGAAAGAAAGTCAATGAGATAAAGATTTCTACTGTAAATGGAACAGAAATTATTACCTTAGAAGATAGTATTGATGAGCATTTAGCTGATCAGCTGGCCGCACAATATATATTGGCTCAATGCCGCCCTATAAACCCCGACCAATTTAATGCCTTGTTTAAGGACAAGATGAAGGAAAAGGCGGATGTAAGTCAGACGGGCATTGTTTACCGTTATGAAGACGGTCGGCAATACAGCGGAAACGATTCTGTAAGCTGCAAAGGGGCGATTTGCTCAAAAGTTCACGCGCTTGACATAAAGAATACGGCGTGCATACAGGCATGGGTGGAATGTCCGCCGGCGGTGATATGGCGGCATGCCGACGGGAAAGTGTGGGCGATTGCCGCCTTGTATGCCGTGTTTGCCTCACTTGCCTTGTGGCGGATAAGGAGGAAAAAGGAAGTTCCACTGGTGGAGGAACCCGTCTTGCCCGCGCCTCCGGTGGAGGAGGTCTTCGACCCGGTGCGGGAAGCCATTCATCTGGATGCCGTGAGCCAGTGCATGCAGGTCGGCGGGAAGTCGGTAAAGCTCCGCAACACGGGATTCCAGATTATGGACATGCTGATGGAAAGTCCGGAGCACCGGGTGTCGCGCGGGGAAATAAGCCGTGCGCTCTGGCCGGATGAAATAGGGCGGACGAATTCTGCCGTGCTGAACAACCGCATTGATGGCCACATCCACTATCTGCGGAAAGTATTGAAGGAATTTCCGCAATGCACCCTCGTGGGCGATGAACCGGATTTCTTCCGGCTGGCAGTAGGGCAGGAAATCCTAAAAAACTTGTGTCTCTGCGCTGTGCCTATGAAATAAAGTTATAACTTTGCCTCACTAAAAAGATATTGGCTTATGGAAAACAGACTGATCATTTACAATACGCTGACCCGCAAGAAGGAAGCGTTCGTTCCGCTCCATGCTCCGCACGTGGGGATGTATGTATGCGGGCCTACGGTATATGGCGACGCTCATTTGGGCCATGCGCGCCCCGCAATAACCTTCGACATACTGTTCCGTTACCTGAACCATCTGGGGTATAAGGTGCGTTACGTGCGCAATATCACCGATGTGGGACATCTGGAGCACGATGCCGACGACGGCGAAGACAAGATTGCCAAGAAAGCCCGGCTGGAGCAACTGGAGCCGATGGAGGTGGTGCAGCACTATCTTATCCGTTACCACAAGGCGATGGACGCGCTCAACGTGCTGCCGCCGAGCATCGAACCGCACGCTTCAGGGCACATCATCGAGCAGATACAGCTTGTAAAGGAGATTCTGGACCACGGATACGCCTACGAGAGTCAGGGATCGGTGTATTTTGATGTGGCGAAATACAACAAAGACCACCATTACGGCAAGCTTTCGGGGCGCAATCTGGACGATGTGCTGAATACAACCCGCGAGCTGGACGGACAGGAGGAGAAGCATAACCCTGCCGACTTCGCGCTTTGGAAGTGCGCGCAGCCGGAACACATTATGCGGTGGCCGTCTCCATGGAGCGACGGATTCCCGGGATGGCACTGCGAATGTACGGCGATGGGACGGAAATATCTGGGTGAGCATTTCGACATCCACGGCGGCGGCATGGACTTGATTTTTCCTCACCATGAATGCGAGATAGCACAGAGTGTCGCCGCGATGGGACATGACATGGTGCGCTACTGGATGCACAACAATATGATTACCATCAACGGGCAGAAGATGGGAAAGTCGTTGGGAAACTTCATTACATTAGACGAATTCTTCGCCGGATCCAACAGTCTGCTCACACAGCCTTATTCGCCGATGACCATCCGCTTCTTTATCCTGCAGGCGCACTATCGCAGCACGGTGGACTTCAGCAACGAAGCGCTGCAGGCCGCCGAAAAAGGACTGGAACGCCTGATGGAAGGCATCAAGAATCTGGAGCGTATCACTCCGGCACCGGCAACCGAAGGCATTTCTCCGGCGGGGCTGCGTGAGAAGTGCTATGAGGCGATGAACGACGACCTGAATACGCCGATTGTCATCTCGCACCTTTTTGAGGCGACACGCATGATAAATACGGTTATCGATCGGAAGGCGACCATCAGTGCCGCGGATCTGGAAGAGCTGAAACAGGTGTTCCGCCTGTTTGCCTTCGACATTCTGGGACTGAAGACGGAGGCGGAAAATAATGCCGCGCGTGAAGAAGCCTACAGCAAGGCGGTGGACATGCTGCTTGAACAGCGCATGCAGGCCAAGGCCAACAAGGACTGGGCGACGAGTGACAAGATACGCGACCATCTTGCCGCTTTGGGATTTGAAGTGAAAGATACCAAAGACGGATTTACCTGGAGACTGAACAAATAATCTCGGGCTTGATATAAATGAGTGAGGCTTCCTGCTGCGGCTGCATCGGGAAGCTTCACTTTTTTTGTCCGCATGCGAATTTCATATTGACAGTATCCCGCTTGTCTTTTGTAAGGGGCATATCCGGAGCCGGTGCTTGGAAAATGCCGGATTTCGTTGAAATAATTTTGTAATTTTATTGAAAATTGCATTTAATCTGCTTGCAATCCCAGCGTAAATACCTGTCCATACCTTTGCGGTAAATTTTAATACACTAACAAAGGTATGAAAAAAACACTTAATTTGCTATTCTTAATGTGGGGCTTGTTGTGCATGCTGAATGTGCCCATACAGGCTGCCGATCCCTCTGATTACATTGTAAAAGGAGTGGTGACCGATGAAAGCGGCATGGCCATCATCGGCGCAAGTGTCTTTGAAAAGGGCACTCAGAACGGAACGATTACCGATATCGACGGTAGGTTCAGCCTGACGATTGAAGACTACAGTCACACGCTGGAGATTTCCTATATCGGATATGCCACCCAGAGCGTGCAGGCCGAACCGGGAAAGGAGCTTCGCGTCATTTTGAAGGAAGACACCGAGACGCTCGACGAGGTGGTAGTGGTGGGTTATCAGACCATGCGCAAGACCGACCTTGTGGGAGCCGTTTCGAGTATCAAGGCAAACGAGCTTAATGTCACCACGCCGACTGTGGGGCAAAGCCTCGTAGGTAAGGTTTCGGGCGTGCAGATTTCGCAGGTGAGCGGCGCGCCTTACGGAAACACGAAGATTCGTGTGCGTGGTGTGGCATCAATCAACGCCAGTTCCGATCCGCTTTACGTGATTGACGGTTATCCCTCAAACGAAGACCTGATGCTGAATCCCGAAGACATCGAGTCAATCGAAGTATTGAAGGATGCCGCTTCGGCCGCCATCTACGGTTCGCGTGCAGCGGGAGGTGTCGTATTGATCACTACCAAGCGCGGAAAGGAAGGAAAGGCCAAGGTGAACTATAACTTCCAATTGAGCGTAAACCAGCTTGCCAAGAAGATTGACCTGCTCAACTCGGCACAGTTTGCCGATTTGGTGGTGGAAGGACGCAACAACAATTACCGCAATCTGTTGGGCGACCGTTGGCAGGATTCCTATATACACGATACAAACGATGTGCGCGCACAGCGTCTGGGCTCGGCTGAAGCCGGTGTCATGATTCCGGAGTTCCTTTACGATTTTGAGAAGGCACAGGTCATCACTCCGCAATACGATACCGACTGGCAGGACGAACTCTACCGCAATGCGCTTTCACAGCGTCACCACGTTTCTGTAAACGGAGGAACGGACAAGATTCGCTATGAAGTGAGTGCCGCTTATCAGAATCAGGAAGGCATTATCCTGTCTACCGGACAGAAAAGACTGAACCTGCGTGCCAACTTGGATGTGGAAGTCAGCTCCAAGTTCAGGATGGGAGCCAACCTTTCAAGCACATCCAACTGGAACCGTGAGGTGCAGGAAGGCCGTTTCCATCAGGGACCGATCTTGGGAGCCTTGATTTACGCTCCGATTTTCCGCTGCTACGACGAAAACGGTCAGTTGGTAAAGGGAGAGATGACTTCTTATTCAAGCGGATATGCTTTCCAACAGATAGAAAACCCCGTAGCTCTGGCAACGGAGACGAAGATACGCCGCAACGGAGTGCGCAATACCTATAATTTGACCGCTTCTTACGAGCCGGTGAAAAACCTCTTCCTGAAGGCGAATCTGGGTATGTATACTTATAGTGAGAAATACGAGTTCTATCGCCCGACAAGCTTGTCCGACGGTGCTAACCAACCGTATTCCGATCAGGCAAAGGCGGCTGCCAATGCAATAGCAAACACCACTTTGCAATCGGACTACCTGGCTGAGTTCACGGCCAACTATAACAAGACATGGAACGATATCCATAATTTCAGCGGTGTAGCCGGTTATTCTGTACAGAAAGACCAGATAGATGTTCTGGGTGTAAAGGCCACCGGATATGAAGACGACCATATTACCGAAGTGACCGGACACGGGGCAGACCCAAGCAATATCCAGCTGAACAACACATACAAGTCGAACTGGACTATGCTTTCCTATTTCGCCCGTGTGAACTATAATTTCGCCAGCAAGTATTATATCACCGCTTCGTTCCGTGGAGACGCCTCTTCTCTCTTCGGCCCGGAAAACCGTTGGGGCTACTTCCCGTCAGTTTCTGCGGCATGGACGCTCTCGAATGAAGATTTCTGGAAAGATAATATAGGAGAAAGTACCGCGTTTAAACTGCGCGCAAGCTGGGGTATGAGCGGTAACAACAACATCGGTAACTATCAGTATGCCGCTATCATGAATTCACCGACCGGTGTGGTATTTGGAAACGGGACCATCGGTTCGGCCATGTATCCGGGCGGTGTAAAGGATAACGCCATCGGATGGGAGTCTACCTCACAGTATAACGTGGGATTCGACCTTTCTCTCTTCAGCAACCGTCTGGCCATCTCGGGTAACTATTATTTGAGCCATACCAAAGACCTGCTGTTCGAGCAGCCTATCTCTGCCATATCAGGTGCAACTTCCATGCTGACCAACTTGCCGGACTCAAAGATCCGCAACACCGGTTTCGATTTGCAGGTGGATGCCCGCATTTTGACAGGACGGGATTTTAATTTGAACCTGAGCGGAAATATTTCTGTAAACCGCAATAAAGTGCTTGACTTGGGTGATAATACGATAATCACCAACGGTGCCGAGCGTTCGTACATGACTCACATCACAGAAGAAGGCCAGCCCATCGGTATGTTCTATGGATTCAAGGTGGCAGGCATGGTAACCGAAGCCGATATGGCGGGTCTGGCGGCCGATGATGCCGTATACAAGGCAAACGGAAACAAGTTTCCCGAAGGATACAAGCTGCAAGGGCCTCCCCGCTCATTGTCGCAGTCAATTGCCTTACAGCCGGGCGACCTGTATTTTGAGGATGTAAACGGCGATGGCGTGGTGAACGACGACGACAAGACGGTCATCGGCAACCCGCATCCCAAGTTTACCTACGGATTCAACTTGAGCGGAAACTACAAGGACTTGGACTTCAGTGCTTCGTTCAATGGTTCTTACGGGAACAAGGTGCTTGACGGACAGGATTACTATCTCTTCAACATGGAAGGTTCGGGCAACCAGTACGCCGTAGTTGACGATCGTTACCGCAACCCGGAGAATCCCGGAAACGGATGGGTGTATAAAGCTTCTCGCGGCGGTACGCAGAGCAACAGTACCCGTCTCTCCACTTTTTATCTGCAAGACGGATCGTTCTTCCGCTGCACCAACATCACGGTCGGATACTCTTTCCCGAAAATCAGCCAGTGGTCAAAGGGAGTCATCAGCAATCTCCGCCTTTACGTAGCTACTGACAATCCGTTTACAGTGACCAAGTATATGGGATACAATCCCGAGGTGGACTACAACAATGGCTCTAACCTGACTCCGGGTGTGGATTATGGAAAATATCCTTTGATGAGGGCTTATAACATGGGTATTCAGTTAACATTCTAAAAACACAGCGATAAAAAATGAAAACGAACATATATTTAGCATCACTTCTGGCGGCCGGAGTCTTGTCTTTGACTTCTTGTGAAGACTTTCTGACAGAGAATGACCCGAACCACATCGTGGCAGAACACTTCTTCTCTACGGAAAACGACGTGGAGCGTGCTGTGAACGGTGCCTATATGGCCTTGCGTTCCGGAAGCTGCATGGGAGAGGGAAGCACTTTGTATACTGAAGAACGCTCGGACAATGCCGGACGTTGGGACAACCAGTCGTCTGCCGGCGAGCCTTTCCAGTTCACAGATTTCTCTTTGCTTGCGAGCAACACTTATTTGAAAGGACATTGGACGGCAATGTTTGAAACAATAAACAATGCTAACTTTGCCATAAAGGGAGCGGAAGAGATAACCTATGCGGTTGAGGCCGACCGGAACAATGACATTGCCGAAGCAAGATTCGTGCGTGCCCTGGTTTATTTTGATATCGTGCGCAAATGGGGAGACGCGCCGCTTGTTACGGAATATCTTTCAACGCCTGACCAGATTGAAGCGCATACTTATCGCGAGGACAAGGCCCTGATTTACGACCAGATTGTGCAGGACTTGAAGTTCGGTTTGGAGCAGAGCACGCTGCCCAATCATCAGGATGAAGGCGGTAAGGGCCGTGCAAACAAGGCTGCGATGGCGGGATTGCTTGGAAAGGTCTATTTGACAATGGCGCATGTGCTTGATGACGGAAAGGAAACTGAATATCTGAACAGTGCCAAGACTTATCTGGAACAATGTTATGGTATGAAGACTTTCGGCAGACTGAATGAGATTTCTTTCGACCCGGATGCTTCAAACGGCGTGTTCAACGTAGGCAACAAGTCGGCTTGTCCTGAAATTCTGTTCCAGATTGTATATCGTCAGGGAGACAGAGACTATCATTCTTCCATTGCGGCCGACACACAGCCCGGAGGAGAAACGACCAACTCTCTGTATGCAACACAGGGTGTGCCTTCATTGAGGGTTACTCCGGATTTGGTGAAGGAATATGAAACCTCAGACAACGGCTTTGCATGGACTGATTCACGTTATGATTGCTCTGTTGGCTATTCTACGAATCAGAATTGCTACTATGTAAAGAAGTATCGTGACAAGAGCGAAGCGGCCGGGACATTGGGATACGGTGGCAATGACTGGATTATCCTGCGCTATGCAGATGTTATCCTGATGTTGGCTGAAGTGAACGAGGCGTTGGGCAATGACAATGATGCCATTGACTATTTGAATGAAGTGCGCGAGCGGGCAGGTGTTCCCGATTATGAAACTGCTATGCTGAATTCTGCCTATAGCAGCAAGTATTCTGACCTGAAGACAGCCATCTTGCATGAGCGCCGCGTCGAACTTGCATTCGAGAATCAGCGTTGGTATGACCTGCTCCGTTTCTTTACGCCGTCGGAACTGGTGGATTATATGCACTCTAAAGATCAGGAAGACTATAATATCTCCAACTTGCAGAACTTTACTGAAACGGATATCTATTATCCGATACCTTACGATGAATGGTTGCTCAATCCGGAAGGTATGTATCAAAACGAGGGATACTAACACACACACATCATTATGAAGAAAGTAATTTGTTTCATATACTTTCTCTCCGCAGTCTTTATGCTCTCCGCACAGGAGGGCGTAAAGACTCTCGTTCGTGAATTGAGGGATGAAGACTCGGAGAAGGTATTGGTTGTCGCTCATCGGGGCGACTGGAGAAATGCTCCTGAAAACTCCTTGCAGGCTTTTGAGAACTGTATCGAAATGGGGGTGGACATGATAGAAATTGATTTGAAAAAGACGAAAGACGGTCATCTGATTATCATGCACGACAATACGATAGACCGGACGACGGACGGTAAAGGGAAGCCGTCTGACTATACACTGGAGGAAATCCGCCGCTTCCGTTTGAAAAACGGTCTCGGGCGCGTGACTTTCCATCCGATTCCTACGCTTGAAGAGGTGCTTGGCCTGACAAAAGGGAAGATTCTCATCAATATAGACAAGGGCTATGACTATTTCAAGGATGTGTATGCCTTGCTGGAAAAGACCGGAACCATTGACCAGGTAGTCATAAAGTCCGGATATCCGTATGAAAAGGTTAAGGCTGAAAACGGTGAGGTGCTGGATAAGGTAATCTATATGCCCATCGTCAATCTCGACCAACCGGGTGCGGAAGAGATGATAGACGGCTATAAAGCGCTGAAGCCCGTTGCTATGGAATGTTGCTTCGCTGAAGTGACGCCCGATGTGCTTCGTCTGCTGAAGAAGGTAAGGGCAAACGGCTCTAAAATCTGGCTGAACTCGCTGTGGCCTTCGCTCAACGCCGGACATGATGACGACCGCGCTGTGGAATTGAAGCAGCCCGACGAAAGCTGGGGATGGCTGCTCGAACAGGGGGCCGCGCTGATACAGACCGACCGTCCGGCTCAGTTGATTGATTATTTGGACAAACACGACAGACGATGAAGAGGATACATTTATTTGTTATAGGGATGTGTCTGCTTGTGCTTCCTGCGCAGGCACAGATTCAGCGGGACTACAAGATAGTTGCCCCGCATACGATAGAGAGCAAGAACTATTATTTCACCTCTTTGCTTCAGCATTTTGCGGATGCCGATTCGCTGATACGCACATCTTCCGCCTTGACACAGATGGCGCAAGACAAGCAGCAGCGTCTGGAGAAGGCGGAAACAACGGAGGAACGCATTGCCGCCATGAAGTTTTCTGAGGAGGAAATGACAGAAGCTGCCGATGCTTTGGCCGGACTCTATAAGCCCAACAATGCTTTGGGCAGGATATTGTCAAGGCATATCATTCCCTCCGGCTGTTATCAGCAGTATAAGGAGACCGGTGCAGACCTTGTACGCAGGATTTGGCGTCAGGATGCCGAGGGGATGAACTATGCCATCGATGTGTATGCAGACGCCCGCAAGCCGAATTATCCGGCCATCGACTCCATCGGCTTTGATGTGCGCAGCCGGAGATTCGTCAGAGAGATTCTTCCGGCCTGCCAACAAAACGTTGTCTGTTGGAACAGCGTGTCGCCGGCCTTTTACTCCGTGCCGCTGAAGGCCGTGCGCATTCTGCTTGATGTAAATGATCGTTCGCAGGCACTCGATTACGAGCCGCTTTCTGAAACGGAAAACCGGGAGGCTTATGCGCAGATCAGGCTGACAGACTGGGATGCCTATCCCTATACGGCTATACTCGTGCTTGGAGCCGGACCGGAAGATCCGCGTGAAGCCATCAGTCCCGAAGGGCGGTTGCGCTCGGCTTATGCCGCCATGCTTTATCGGCAGCACCAGGCTCCCTTTATCATCCTGTCGGGAGGACGGGTACATCCTTATCATACCCCTTACAATGAAGCGCGAGAAATGAAGCGTTATCTGATGGAGGTATGGCAGATACCAGAGAGCGCCATTATCATGGAGCCGCATGCCCGGCACACTACCACCAATTACCGCAATGCCGCCCGCATTATGCTGCGCAACGGCTTTCCGGCAGACCGTTATGCGCTGTCTACTTCCTCTAAATCCCACATCAACGATGTGGCAACGGAAACTTCTCTCCCTCAGCGCTGCCTGAGAGAACTGGGCTTCGTGCCTTATCGTGCCGGCAAGCGTCTGTCTGCCCGCGTCGTGGAGTTTGTTCCGCTGCCTGAGTCGTTCATTATCAATCCTACCGAACCGATTGATCCTTAATCAGAAGTGTTTTTTTATAAGTCCAGACGATGAAAAAGACCTTATTCAAGACCCTCCTCATTGCAGGAGGGTTATTTTGTGGCGCATGTCTGCATGCGCAGGGCTATAAGGAGGTGGCCCGTATCCCTAACCGTTTGGCTACGCAGGCCGCGGTGGTCGGCGACGGATGTCTGTATGCCGTTTCAAACCGCTGCATTGTAAAATATACGCTGGAAGGGGATTCTCTTGCGGAATGGAAGGAGACTGACCCGGAAGCGATTATCCACATGAACAGCGGATTTGTGGAAGAAGGCAAGCTTTATTGTGTCAACTCCAATTATCCCCGGATACCGATGACAAGTTCCATTGAGGTTTTCGATGCCCGGACATTGGAGCACTTGTCGAGTGTCAGCTTGGGAATCCGCTATGGCTCGTGCACATGGATGGTGCGCAAGGGCAACAGTTGGTATGCCTTCTTCGCGCATTACGAAAACTACGCCCGTCAGCCGGGTTATGATGTGTCATGGTCGCAGTTGGTCAGGTTCGATGACGAGTGGAGAGCGCAAGAAGCGTGGGTTCTTCCTGCCGAACTGATAAAGCGCCTGCGTCCGTGCAGTCTTTCAGGGGGCATATTGGTGGACGGCCGCTTCTACTGTACGGGGCACGACGCTGCCGAGTGTTATGTGCTGGAGCTTCCCGAGCGCGGAAGCACGCTGAAGTGGACGGCCACTTATCCGGTGCCTTTCCCCGGTCAGGCTATCTCGATGGACGAACAGGGTAATCTGTGGGGAATTGACCGTGCCGGCGGATTTATCATCAAGGCGGCATTCTGTGAATAGGCTGTGCCGGGAATTTCTGTCTTGGGGCGAAGAGCGTTTGACCACCGTGGAAATGTCGTATGACCGGTCAATAAAAGTTTTTTATATTGGACGAAGCTCTGCTGTGAGAACGGTGGAGCTTCGTTGTATATAGGGTTTGACCGTGCTTTCTGTCGAAGTATCGTTGGCTGGTCTGATGTAAGGGCATAAAAAAAGGAGTACCGCTGTACTCCAACCTTTGTTAACCTTAAATCTAATACTATGAAAAACACAGTACAAAGGTACTGACTTTTCGGTAATCTGCAAATATTTCGGCTATAAAACAGTGCTTTATAACATAGATTAAGGAATTGGCCGGACGGATTAATCCTCTTAAACATTTGGAATGTCTGAGCAAAATAAAAGCCCGGATTTGCAGTATGGGCAGTCCGGGCTTTGAAAAAGTACAGGATATACAGTTAAAGTTTCTTGAACGTGTATACAGCGAAGGTCATGGCACCTACTTCCGTGTTCAGTGTATTGCCTTCGATGTTGACAGACGCTTCTTTCGGAACAATCAGATTCGGGTTGTCCAGTGTGTTCTCAGCATCCGGATTGTCTGAATGCAGGGTAATCACTTTGCCTTCTCCTAATTTCGCGGATTTTTTCAATCCCTTGAACTCCAGATTCACCTGTTGGGCCTTGTCGGATGTATTGGCTATCTTGACGATATAGCTTTGAGTCGGCTCGTCCCAAACGGCACTCGCGAACAAGCCATTTTGTCCTTCCTGTCCGCTTACGGCTTGTTTGTTCATTGTAAGAGGAACGACATTTGTTCCCTTGTAATGTCCGTAGAGTGACTGTACATACCAGGTGCATGTGCGTACAGAACGCAGATTGTCAAACCAGATAAGGTCCGGACGCCATTGCCATCCTTCCACATGAGCCAACAGCGGAGCGTAAGTTGCCATGTGAACCACATCGGCGTTGCGTTCAACGCCGGTCAGGAAAGCGGCTTCGAGCAGGGAAGCATGGAAGTGATTCCATTTCTTTCCGGCACCGTGGCAGGCATATTCTCCGGCAAATACTTTCGGGCCTTTGCGGTCGTAGTTGTCATAACGGTTTCCTGACTTCAGGAACCAGTTTTCCGGACGGTAGAAGTGTTCGTCTACAAGGTCTACCTTGAGTTTCTTCATTTCCGGCCACAGGTATTCAAAGTCCTTGCCTTCTGAGTTCGGTCCGGATGAACCGATAATCTTCATGTCGGGATATGCCTTGCGGATAGCTTCAACAAACTGTTTCAGGCGTGCCGGATATTCCGGTCCCCATTGTTCATTGCCGATACCGATAAATTTCAGGTCGAACGGAGCGGGATGACCCATGTCGGCGCGCAGTTTGCCCCATTTGGTGCTGGTGTCGCCATTGGCAAACTCTATCAGGTCAAGTGCATCCTGAATGTAGCTGTCCAGTTGGTCGACCGGAACATGTGCCTTCGGGTCGTCATTCTGGAATTGGCATGCCAGACCGCAGCTCAAAACGGGAAGCGGTTCAGCACCCATATCTTCCGCCAACAGGAAAAGCTCGTAGAATCCCATGCCGTAAGTCTGGAAATAGTCCGGGAAGAAACGGTGCGGGAAAGTATAATGCCAGCGGTTTTCATTGATCGGACGGTTCTCTACCGGGCCTACAGAATTTTTCCAGTTATAGCGGGTGGCCAGGTCGGTACCTTCAACGATACATCCTCCCGGGAAGCGGAATACGCCCGGCTTGGTATCAACCAGCGCTTGCACGAGGTCTTTACGCAGTCCGTTCTCGCGTCCTTTCCAGGTATCCACGGGGAAAAGTGAGACATGCTCCAGATCTACATCGCCCGGAGAAGCCAGGAAAATGCGGAGATGCGCTTTGGGCTGTGTTTCTCCCGGGGTAAGAATGACTTCATACTTCTTCCATTCTTTGGAATTGATGGCCAGTTCCTGTGAAGTGATTACTTGCGATTCTCCCATTGAAGCATTGTCGATCAGTTCGACAATAATCTTTTGGTTTTCTCCGCGTGCCCATACAGTGAAACGGTATTTCTCGTTTGCCTTGATGCCGATGCCGAAAAATCCTTCGTTCTCGATTCCGGTGCGTTTGTGCACATGTCCCGGATCGGAAAGGCGTACATAGTGCGGATTACGTTCAAACGGGCCGTCGTTTTGCAGGGTCACTTTTCCGAAGATGTCCCATCCCATGAAGTTTTGCGGGAAGTCGAACGAGCGGTTCTTGACTAATTCTGCATACAAGCCCCCGTCTGCGCCGTAGTTGATGTCTTCAAAAAAATGTCCGTACATGGTCGGTTGGATTTCAGCCCCTATCTTATTGGCCTGAATGACCATCTGGTTTGCATTTTGCGCGTTCAAGCCTATGCTTGCCGATAGCGCCAATGCCGAGAAAAAAGCGAAATGTTTGTTCATGGTTATATGATTTTAATACGTAGCAAATATAATGATTTTATTTTATTCTGAAATACCCTCCGTAGTCATTTGGATGCGCCGGATTGTACCGTCGGCATTATAGAACAGACGGTCTATGCAAAGGGCGCGGCGGTAGCCGCATCCGTCAGGATTGATGCTTCCGTTGTGGTAGATGAAGTAGTCCTTTCCCTTGAACTCGATAATCGACTGATGGTTGGTGTTTGAGTTTCCGGCTATTTCGTTCAGTATACCTTTATATTCCCACGGGCCGTTTATGTTTTTGCTCATGGCATAGCAAATCTTCTCAGGAAATTCCGATGCGAATGAAAGGTAATACCAGTCGCCGTGCTTGTGAATCCACGGAGCTTCGGTGAAGCGGGGGAGTTTTATCGGGACAATCGGCCCGTCAAGCTCAGTCATGTTTTCTTTCAGCTTGGCATAATAACACTGTGTGTTCCCCCAAAACAGATATGCCTGGCCGTCATCGTCGATGAATACGGTGGGGTCGATGTCGTCCCACCGTATGGAAGTGTATTCGGTGGTCATGTCATTGGTGATTAAGGCCGAGCCACGCGCGTCTTTGAACGGGCCGAGAGGAGAGTCGCTTACGGCAACCCCGATGGATTTGCCCGGGATAGTGGCGTGTTCGACCGTGACATACCAGTAGAACTTGCCGTTGCGCTCGATGACCTGACTTGCCCAGGCTTCCCCTTTAGCCCATTTGAAATCTTTTGCCTTGAGTGTATAGGCGTGTTCGGTAAAGGTTTTCATGTCTTTGGTCGAGAGAATACACCATTCGTTCATCAGATAATATTGTTCGGGAGCCGGAGACTCGTCGTGTCCTGCATAGATATAGACCGTTCCGTCGTGGACTAAGGCGGCCGGATCTCCCAGATATTTGTATTTTACAATAGGATTGCCCGAGGCAACAAAGGTCGTGTCTCTGTCTGCTCCCATCACGGAAACTGTTCCGAGGGTCAGCGTTACGCTTAATAAGACTGTCTTGATTTTTGATAGCATGTTTTTCGTTTTTTTAAGTATCAAACACAGACAGACTCCGCATGAAAATCTGTCCGTGTAGTGATACAAATTTAACTAACCTCAATATATAAACCGGTATGAATGGTTTATTTGCAAAATTAGCCGCTTGACGGCTATGCTGGGGTGGACATTTAATCTTCTTTGGTGGACATTTAGCCATTTGTCTGCATTTTCTCCGGCAGAATTTGCCCCTGTGGTGCGGATGGATTATATTTGTTGACATAAAGAATGAAATATGATGAAAATAAATGCATGGCTGTTAGCGGTTTTTGTTTGCCTGGTTGAGGGAGTGCTGCCTGCTTTTTCTTTGGGTAGAGAGGGGCACTATATCTTTACGCACCTGACAATGGACGACGGGCTGCCTCAAAACTATGTGGAAGACTTGATGAAAGACAGTCAGGGCTTCTTGTGGATTTCTACGGGCGGCGATGGCGTGACAAGATACGACGGTTATGAATTTCTTACCTTCAATGCCTTTTCCGGTAAGGTGAAGTTGAAAAATAATTTTGTGAGCAAGTTCTGCGAAGACCGTTTCGGCCGTATCTGGATGGCGGGCGAGCAAGGGCTGGATATACTGGATGCAAGGCGGCTTGTGACGGTAAGGCCGGAATCGTTGGGCGGCGGTCTGGCCGATTTTGCGGTGAAGCCTTCCTCTTTTGTCTATTGTTCGTCGACGGGGAATATCTGGATGGCGGCGGATGACGGCCTTTACAAGATTTCGCTGACCGCGGAGGGACGGGTGGATGCCATTGTCAGGATATGCGATCTCTATCCGTTCAGCCGCTCTTTGGCCTTTTGTGAAGCCGACGGGTATATATGGTTTGACTGTATTGGCCGTTTGTGCCTGATTAAGGAAAGTGTTTCCACCGCTCAGCAGCCTGTTCCTGCTCCGGATTCCTTTGCTTTCCTTTCGGAATCCACGATGCTGTGTCTTTTTCATTGGCAGAACGATATGTGGATCGGGACGAATACCGGACTTTACCGCTACAGCATCAATACGGGGATTACGAAAAGCTATCTGTTTGACGAGCATGATTCGCATTCTTTGTCGCAGAATTATGTGACAGATATCAATCTTGCGCCCGACGGGACATTGGTTGTCGCCACGCTGAAAGGACTGAATCTCTATAATGCAGTGACGGATGACTTCATCCGCATACAGCAGCCTGACGGAGGGACGGATATAAACGGGCTGAGTTGCAATTTCATCAACTGTTTGCTGGCCGACAAGAACATGCTTTGGATTGGCACGGAGGTGGGCGGCCTGAACAAGATGCTGCTTTCGCCGCTTCAGATACACAATTACCGTCATTCTTTCCAGGACAAGGGAAGCATTTCGGGTAATCTTGTCAATGCAATATTGGAGGAAGACGACGGTACGCTTTGGGTCGGGACTGTGGAAAGAGGACTGAATCTCCGGCGTCCGGGGAAGACGGGATTCGAGCATTATACAGCGGAGCCGCCGGCACGCTTGAGCCATAACTCGGTCAGCGCACTGGCTTCCGACGGACAAACGCGCATGTATGTGGGGACATGGGGCGGAGGACTTGGATGGGTGAGCCGTTCGAACTTGTCGGATAAAACATTCCATCCTATCCCGATGCCGGGAGCTACGGGTTCAGAGCAGGGATACATCAGTGTCTTGCTTTATGATGCCATAAACCGCCTGTTGTGGATCGGCTCCAGTGACAATCTGTTGGTTTATAATCCGGAGACGGGCAAGGTCAGCGATCCGTTTGAAGGCAAGCGAAAGGGAAAGATTCTGGGCTCATTGGGCGGATGCATTACGCATGACGGATTTTTGTGGATGGGGGTGACAGCCGGACTGTATCGGATAGACCTGAATGCCTATAAGGAAGGCAGGATGGATTATGTCTTGTACGACCATAAGCTTGACAATCCTTCCGAAGTCGTGGCCGAACGGGTCACTTCGGTCTTTGAAGGCAAGGATGGCACCGTGTGGATCGGTACGAACGGCAATGGTTTCTATCAGGTGACAGGTAAGGGAAAAGACTTGTCATTCAAGGCATACCGAACGAGTGACGGACTGATAAACAATAGTGTAAGAGGCATCTGGGAGGATAATGAGGGCCATCTGTGGCTGGCGACCAATAATGGCTTGTCTTGCTTTATGCCGAAAAACCAGTCTTTCCAGAATTTTACGAAATACGACGGGCTTCCCAGTAATCAGTTCTATTGGAATGCCACCGGCGGATCGCATACCGGTGCGCTTTATGTGGGGAGTATCGAGGGATTGTCGGAAATACGCATCCTTCCGCGTGCTGAAACGGCGGTTTCCTTTCCGTTGGTGTTCACTCATCTCTCCTGTTTCGGAGAAGAACTTCAGGCGGAAGAGGGAGTTTTGTCCATTCATGAGCGTGACAAGTCCCTTACTGTCAATTTTGCGTCGTTGGATTATAACCCTTCCGCCTTGGCGCGCTACGCTTATCGCCTGAAAGGCTTCAACGATGAATGGGTAACGGTGCCGGCTACTCAGCACTCTGTCTCTTATACCAGTTTGGAAGCCGGGAAGTATACCTTCCAACTGCGCTATGCTTCCGACGGAAAAAATTTTGTGTCTCCTGTGCGGGAACTGTCCATCAGGGTGATACCTTATTTTTATAAGACGATGTGGTTTAAACTGATAATCGTCTTGTGTGTATTGCTCGTCATTTACTGGCGTTTCCGTGACCTGCAGCGTCAGCAGAAGCTTCTTCGCCTGACAGTAGAAGAGCGAACGCACGAACTGGAAGAGCAAAAGAAGCTGCTGTCTGACCAAAAGGAGGAACTTTCGCATCAGAACGAGCTGCTGAAAGACTCGAATGAGAAGATAACCAGTCAGAAAAACAAGATACTGGAGATGTCGCGCAAGGTGGAAGAGCTGACTATCGACAAACTGGCGTTCTTTACCAACATTACGCACGAGTTCCGCACGCCGCTGACGCTGATAGTGGGGCCTATTGAACGTGCCTTGAAGTTGAGTTACAATCCCCAGGTTATCGAACAACTGCATCTGGTGGAGCGAAACTCCAAGTATCTGCTGTCTTTGATTAACCAACTGATGGATTTCCGCAAGGTGGAAGAAGGGCGCATGAAGGTGGTAAGCAATTATGGCGACTTGAAACGCTTTTTGGAAGAGCTTCTGCCGGCATTTGCCGATTATGCGCGGGGCAGAGGAGTGGATTTCCGCTGTTTTGTGCACTTGGCGGATTCTCGCATGATATTGGCCGAAGATATCTTGCATAAGATATTTACCAATTTAATCAGCAACGCACTGAAGTTTACACAAAAGGACGGGTGTGTTTCGGTATATGTGGCGTCTTTGCAGACCGAGGCAGGCGAGCGTTTGTTCATAGGCGTTCGTGATACGGGAAAGGGCATTCCGGAGGGAGACCTTGGCCGTATTTTCGATTGCTTCTATCAATCGGACAATCAGAGTCAGGAATCGGTGAGCGGACAGAGCGGTACAGGCATCGGTCTGTACCTGTGCAAGAAGCTTGTTGACTCGTTGGAAGGAAGCATTTCGGTAAAGAATAATCCTGTTCGGGGCTCTAATTTCCGGGTGTTGCTCCCTTTGGTGCGGGGAGATGAACGCCAGATCAAGACGGAAACAAGCGGCTATGTGCTTCCTGAGATTCCGAAAAACAGTAAGCTCACCATGTTGGTGGTGGAAGACAACAAGGATATGCGTGATTATATCCGTTCCATCTTGGGCGAATATTATAATGTGCTGGAGGCTTCGCAGGGTGAAGAGGCGCTTCAGATATTGAAGTCGTATAATGTGGACTTTATAATCAGCGATTTGATGATGCCTGTCATGGACGGAGTAGAGCTGTCTCGCCGGGTGAAAAGTGACTTTTCGATTTCTCACATACCTTTCCTCATGCTTACTGCCAAGACTTCGGACGAAGCGCGCCTGGAAAGTTACCGGATGGGGGTGGATGCCTATCTGCTGAAGCCGTTTGATGAGAATATGCTCTTGGCCCGCATATCGAACATCCTGGAAAACCGCAAGCGGTTCCAGATGAAATTTTCGATGAACATGAATGTCGATTCGTTGGAAGTAGAGGAAGATTCCGGCGACAAGAAGTTTTTGGACAAGGCCATCAAGGTGGTAAAGGAAAACTATAAGAATCCGGAGTTTGAAGTGGGCGACTTTATCGTGGCGATGGGCATCAGCAAGAGTCTTTTGAACAAGAAGATGCAGAGCCTTACCGGGCAGTCGGCCGGCCAGTTCATGCGCAACTACCGTTTGAACCTTGCCCGCGAACTCCTTTTGAAGAACAAGGTGACGCGTTCGATGAACATATCCGAAATTGCCTACGAGGTGGGATTCAACGATCCCAAGTATTTTACACGCTGCTTCACGAAGCATTTCAATGTTACGCCGAGCAGTCTGTTGGAAGAATAAGCGCAAAAAGGTTTTACAATTAACAGATAAAAGAATATGGTTATGAAAAAGAATTTGTTGTTTACATTGGCTTTGTCAGTAGGACTGGGCATGAACGGGTTTGCCCAGTCTGAAAAGACGGTGGATAATCCGTTTACTCATGACCCGGTGCTTGCCAAGCAGGGAGATACCTATTATCTTTTTGCCACCGGACAGGGGGTGTCGGTCATGTCGTCGAAGGATCTGAAGCGGTGGAAGTTTGAAAAACCGGTTTTCGCAGAGGCTCCCCAGTGGGCGGTGGAGGCGATAGACGGGTATCGCGGCCATACATGGGCGCCTGACATCATCTATCACGACGGATTGTATCATCTGTTTTATTCTTGTTCGGCTTTTGCCAAGAATACTTCCGCCATCGGCCATGCCACTAATCCCACACTCGACCCGGCATCTCCGGACTTTAAATGGACAGACCACGGGAAAATCATCCAGTCGGTGCCGAACCGCGACATGTGGAACGCCATCGACCCGAATATCATCGTGGATGAAGACGGTACGCCGTGGATGAATTTCGGCTCTTTCTGGGACGGAATCAAGATGGTGAAGCTCACAAAGGACATGATGCAGGTGGCTCAGCCCGAAGAGTGGTATTCACTCTGCCGGCGCGAACGCTCGTTCGAACTGGATGACAAGGATCCGGGCGACGGGGCGGTGGAGGCTCCCTTCATCATGAAGCATGGAGATTATTATTATCTCTTCGTGTCGTTTGATTATTGCTGCCGCGGACTGAAGAGTAACTATAAGGTTGTGGTGGGCCGCTCGAAGTCAGTCACCGGGCCTTACGTGGACAAGGAAGGGAAGTCAATGGCAAAAGGCGGAGGTTCACTGGTCATTCAGGGCAATAAGGACTATGCCGGCGTAGGCCATAATGCGGCTTACCATCTCGATGGCAAGGATTATTTTCTCTGTCATGCCTACTCTGTGGCCGAAGACGGTGCATCAAAACTGATTATAAGGGAAATGACATGGACTTCCGACGGTTGGCCGGTGGTGAATTGGTAGGATGAAAAAATATTTTGTTCCTGATAAAAAACAGAGCGGACTGCTTCATACGGGCAGTCCGCTCTGTTTATAAAGAAATATGTCAGAACAAGCTCCACGAAACGGTAAGACCCGCCATGACGATGGCCACCATGCTCATGAGCTTGATAAGGATATTGAGGCTCGGTCCGGATGTATCCTTGAACGGGTCGCCTACCGTGTCGCCGACCACTGTGGCGCGGTGAACCTCACTTCCCTTGCCGCCAAAGTTTCCTTCTTCCACGTATTTCTTCGCGTTGTCCCATGCACCTCCCGCATTTGCCATGAAGATGGCCAGAACGAAACCGGAAGAAAGTCCGCCGATGAGCAGTCCGATGACACCCGGCACGCCGAATATCAGTCCTGTGGCCACCGGAGCGATGATGGCGAGCAGTGACGGGAACACCATTTCATGCTGCGCACCCTTCGTTGAAATCTGCACACAGCGAGCATAGTCAGGTTCGGCTTTCCCTTCGAGAATGCCTTTTATCTCGCGGAACTGTCGGCGCACTTCTTCCACCATGTGTGCGGCGGCGCGCCCTACGGCATTCATGGTCAGTCCGCAGAACAAAAAGGCCATCATGCTCCCGACAAACATTCCCGAGAGCACTTTGGGATTCATCAGTGTCACATCATAATACAGCATGAAGTCGGTGAAACCCGCTTCGTGAATGGCCACTTGGATGCCGTTCGGCAGTTCCAGAATCATTGTGCCCAGACGTTCCAGTCCGATGCGTATTTCTTCGATGTATGAAGCAAGCAGCGCCAGTCCGGTGAGTGCGGCCGAACCGATGGCAAAGCCTTTTCCTGTGGCGGCGGTGGTATTTCCCAAAGAGTCGAGGGCATCAGTGCGCTTGCGCACTTCCTCGCCAAGTCCGCTCATCTCGGCGTTTCCGCCGGCGTTGTCGGCTATCGGGCCGTAGGCGTCCGTTGCCAAAGTGATGCCGAGTGTAGAGAGCATGCCCACAGAAGCGATGCCAATGCCGTAAAGCCCCATGCCGATATTGGTAAAGTCGAATCCCGAAGCCAGCCAGTAGGAGAGGATAATTCCTGCCACTACTGCAATGACCGGGATAGTAGTGGATATCATTCCCAGTCCGATGCCGGAAATGATGACGGTTGCCGGCCCGGTCTTTCCGCTTTCAGAGAGCTTCCGTGTCGGCTTGTAGGATTGTGATGTGTAATACTCTGTGGAGCGCCCGATAATGACCCCCACCACCAGACCGATGATGACTGCCAGTGAAATGTTCACCCAGTTGTCAATGCCTAATAGCCATAGGATAATGAATGTGGCGGCGACAATCAGCAGCGAACTCAGGTTCGTCCCTACCGAAAGGGCTTTCAAAAGTTCCTTCATGGTTGCATCTTCTTTGGTGCGTACCGCGAAAATGCCGAGGATGGACAGCAGGATACCCACCGCAGCAATCAGCATCGGTGCGATGACCGCCTTGAACTGCATCTCCGTATCGCCTGTTCCGATGAATGCGGCGGCGCCAAGCGCGGCTGTCGCAAGGATGGAACCGCAATAGGATTCATACAGGTCGGCTCCCATGCCCGCCACATCGCCTACGTTGTCTCCTACATTGTCGGCGATTGTGGCCGGATTGCGCGGGTCGTCTTCCGGGATTCCTGCCTCCACCTTACCGACCAAATCGGCTCCCACATCGGCTGCTTTTGTGTAGATGCCGCCACCCACACGGGCAAACAGGGCCTGAGTGGATGCTCCCATGCCGAAAGTCAGCATAGTGGTCGTGATGACGCAGAGCTTGGCGGTAGGATTCAGGGCATCGGCAGGGATGCACTGCTCTAAAAGAAGATACCAGAAAGAAATATCGAAAAGCCCCAGTCCGACGACGACCAGTCCCATCACCGCTCCGCTTCGGAAAGCGATGCGCAGTCCCTTGTTCAGCGAGTGGCGGGCGGCGTTGGCCGTGCGGGCTGATGCGTATGTGGCCGTTTTCATGCCTAAATATCCGGACAGTCCGGAGAAGAATCCTCCCGTAAGGAAAGCAATCGGAACCCAGTGGTTTTGCAGGTTAAAGCCGTATGCCATGATTGAAAACATGATTACCAACCCGATAAAGACAAGAGTCACGACTTTGTACTGCTGTTTCAGATACGACATTGCTCCGCGCCGCACGTGGGAAGCAATTTTTTCCATCGTGGGAGTGCCTTCGCTCTCCCGCATCATTTGTTTGTAGAAGTACCAGGCGAGCAGAAGCGCCAGAATTGAAGATGCCGGTACAATCCAGAAGAGACATGTTTCCATAAGTGGTATTGAATTTTAAGTGTTTTCCAAAGATAGAAAAAGCGGTGTGAAAAACAGGTTCCCCGAGTTTGAAGAATATTTAAATGCGCAGGGAGGCTTGTTTAAATTATATTAACCCGGTGATTGGCCTTGTCTTTGTCTGGATGGATGTCCGTCCTGAGCGGTGCGGGTTATGGCAGGCTGTGGCTGCAGCCATGTCTCGCACCGCTTTGGCCGGGCATCGGGGGGAGCGGGGTTGGGCTTATCTTAATATTTCCGGCAGTTCGTGTATGCCTTGCTCTTGCAGTTCCTGGTTCAGCTTTACACAAAGGGCCGATATTCGCTTGATGCAGGTGGGTTTCTTCATGCCCATCTCATCCGATATCTCTCGGAAAGTTTTCTGTTTGTAGAACCGCAGCGTCAGCAGCTTCTGGTCTTTAGGCTCGAGTTCATTTATTCTTTTGTCTATTTCGGTATAGACGCTTTCCAATGACAGGAACAGAGATTCGTTTAGAGCGTCCTTCTCAATATCTTCCGGGATTTCAGCTTCCATGGTCGGCAGTCTTTTCTGCTTGCGGTAGTATTCGCTGATGGAATGATAGGTTATGACCCGTATCCATCCGGGGAATCTTCCTTTTTCCAGATACCGTCTCTTCAGGCATGAGAAGATGCGGCAGAAAATTTCCTGTACAAGATCCTCACAGTCTTCTTTTATCGGGATTTTTTGAGTTACAATAAGCCGGATGGTTTGTTGATGGCGGCTGTATAGAATATCTGCCGCTTCGATTATGCCCTTGCTGTATTGTACGATCAATGCTTCATCGGATAAGGATTCCAGATCCTTTACTTTTTCATAAGTGTCCATGTGTTTTTTCTGTCAGGTTCGTATTAGATTTTGCTTATAATCAAAAATACGGATTACACGGAGCTAAGTCTGTAGGCTTTATGGTGTCCGTGTAATCCGTACTGCTCTGTTGGTTGTGATAACCTGTGTTTTTCTTGTCTGGACTTATATTTTGTCCACTTCCTCCAGATTCTTTTCAATTTCCTCATCGCTGAGCTGATAGTTCATCAGATTGCCAGACAGATATTGGTCGTAGGCACTCATGTCTATCAGGCCGTGTCCGGAAAGATTGAAAAGGATAACTTTTTCTTCCCCGGTCTCTTTGCACTTGTTGGCCTCTTTGATTGTGGCGGCAATGGCATGGCACGATTCCGGTGCCGGAATGATACCTTCGGCTTTTGCGAACAGAATGCCGGCATCGAACGATTCCAGCTGCTGGATGTCGACGGCTTCCATCAGTTTGTCCTTCAGCAACTGCGAAACGATTACGCCTGCGCCGTGGTAACGCAAGCCTCCCGCGTGGATGTTGGCCGGGGCAAAATTATGTCCCAATGTGTACATCGGCAGTAGAGGCGTGTATCCTGCCTCGTCGCCATAGTCGTATTCGAATTTTCCTCTTGTCAGCTTGGGGCAGGAAGCCGGCTCGGCTGCGATATAGCGCGTCTGCTTGCCTTCTAAGATGGTATGCCGCATGAACGGGAAACAGATGCCTCCGAAGTTTGAGCCGCCTCCGAAGCAGCCGATGATCATGTCGGGATATTCGCCTGCCATAGCCATCTGCTTTTCTGCTTCCAGACCGATGACAGTCTGGTGAAGTGTTACGTGGCTCAGCACAGACCCAAGTGTGTATTTGCAGTTTGGAGTGGTGCGTGCCAGCTCGACAGCCTCAGAGATTGCCGTACCTAATGAGCCTTGATGGTTCGGATATTTGGTCAGAATGTCCTTGCCTGCGCGGGTAGACATGGAGGGGGAGGGAGTGACCTGCGCTCCGAAAGTCTGCATGATGCTGCGGCGGTAGGGCTTTTGTTCGTAGCTGATCTTCACTTGATAGACGGCAGCCTCGAGTCCGAATACTTTGGCGGCATAGGATAAGGCGGCACCCCATTGTCCGGCACCTGTCTCCGTCGTGATATTGGTTACTCCTTCTTTCTTGCAGTAATAGGCTTGTGCCAGGGCTGAATTCAGCTTGTGCGAGCCGATAGGGCTTACGCTTTCGTTTTTGAAGTAGATATGTGCCGGAGTGCCTAAAGCCTTTTCCAGTCCGTAAGCACGCACGAGTGGCGTACTGCGGTAGTATTTATACATTTCGCGCACTTCTTCCGGTATTTCTATCCAGGCATCCGTCTGGTTAAGTTCTTGATGGCAGAGCTCTTTGGCGAAAATCGGATAGAGATCTTCCGGTTTCAGCGGCTGTTTGGTCTTTGGATTCAGCGGCGGCATGGGTTTGGTCTTCATGTCTGCCTGAATGTTATACCAGTAGCGAGGTATCTCATCTTCTGCCAAGATGTATCTTTTCTGTTTATTGCTCATGATAATGTATTGTTTTATTAAATTCCTGACAAATGTAAATAAAGAGAAAGTAATAAACAACAAATTGAATGTTAATCTCTCGTTCCGTTGATAATTTTAATCCATCTGCTGATAATTTTTGGCGAGTCCGCCTTCACTGGTCTCTTTGTAAAGAGAAGGAAGGTCGTGTCCCGTTTGTTTCATCACTTCCACTACTTTGTCGAACGACACCCGGTGGTGTCCGTCGCTGAAGGCGGAATAGATGTTTGCGTCGAGGGCACGGGCTGCGGCGTATGCGTTGCGCTCGATGCAGGGGATTTGCACCAGTCCGCATACCGGATCACATGTCATGCCCAGATGGTGCTCCAGTCCCATTTCGGCGGCATACTCTATCTGGGTCGGGCTTCCGCCGAACAACTGACTGGCTGCTGCCGAAGCCATCGAACAGGCCACGCCGACTTCGGCCTGGCAGCCTGCTTCAGCTCCGGAAATGGAAGCGTTGAACTTCACGACATTCCCTATCAGTCCGGCTGTGGCCAGTGCACGCAAGATGCGGGCATCGCTGAAGTCGCGGGTGTTTTGCAGGTGGTAAAGCACAGCGGGAACCACTCCGCACGCTCCGCAGGTAGGGGCAGTCACGATTTTTCCTCCCGAGGCATTTTCTTCACTTACGGCCAAAGCGTAGGCAAAGACCAGTCCGCGCGACTGCAGGCTGTCTTTATACCCTTTGGCGCGTATGTAGTAAGAGGAAGCTTTGCGCCTTAAATGCAGCGGTCCGGGTAGTACACCCTCTGCGTCAAGCCCGCGGCGGACGGCTTCTTTCATTGTATTCCATACTTCGGCAAGAAACTCCCAGATTTCTTTTCCTTCGCATTGCTCGACATATTCCCAGTAGCTTTTCCCGGTATGTTCGCACCAGTAGAGAATCTGGCTCATCTTGTTCATGTCATACACTTCGGGTGTGGCGAGATTGTCATGCCCTTCTTCTGCCAAAGCTCCGCCTCCGATGCTGAATACAGTCCATTCGTCGGTCACTTTTCCCCCGGCATCCAGCGATTTGAATGTCATTCCGTTGGGGTGGAAAGGAAAGAAAACGTGCGGCTGCCACTGTATCTCCACCGGAGCATGGGGCTGTATGACATCGAGGATGGCGATGTCCGTCATGTGTCCTTTGCCGGTAGCGGCAAGACTCCCGTATAAAGTCACCTGAAAAGACGAGGCTTCCGGATGGCGGGCAAGGAATATTTCTGCCGCTTTCCGAGGCCCCATCGTGTGGCTGCTTGATGGGCCTGTGCCTATGCGGTATAATTCTTTGATTGATTTCATGTGTCTTGCATTATTTGTTTGAATGCAAACTTAGTGAAAATTTGGTGAAACCGTGCTCTGCTATAAAGATTATTTGTCGGCTGTGCAGGCGGAGTTTCGTAATCACGCATGAAACCTTCTGTCTGGCCTTGTGAAAATTTTGTTTGGACGGTTTGAAACGACTGGTTGCCCCGTTAAAAAAACAGTTGCCCGACTGCTGAGTTTGATCGGGCAACTGCTGAAACCGTCAGTCAAATTCTGTCTGCCGGTTGGGATTGGCATAAGCGGCAAAACACATTTTGATTTGTTCTGCCGTGTTCTTTTCTTCCGCCAGTAAAGGAAGTTCGTCGGGGCTGAAGTAACGGCTTTCTGTCGTTTCGGTATTGGCCTGGAAGGTGCCTCCTTTTGCTTCGCAGAGCACGAATACTTTGCATACGTTGTAGGCATAAGGAGGAGGATTGTGCAGATTGCGGTCGTGTAGGGCGATGATGCGTATGGCCTCCACATCGAGTCCTGCCTCTTCCTTCACTTCCTTTATTGTGTTCGACCTGATGGTCTGCATCACATCTACCCATCCTCCGGGCAGCGACCACGTTCCGTTCTTTTCTTTCACCAGCAATATCTTGTTGTCTTTGAATATGGCGGCGCGAGTGTCCAACTTGGGAGTCTGAAATCCGGTTTCATTGCAGAACAGGCCCTTCACCTGCTCTAAAGGAAGTCCGCTTTGCAGGCTCATCATCTCGGCAGACAGTTCGCGAATGCGTTCGAAACGCTCTTTGTCGAAAGGGTCTTTGGTATATGTCAGTCCTGCCTGTGCAATGAATTGCAGCTCTTTTGCCCATTCCAACCATATTTGATGCTTGTCTTGACTCATATATCATATCATTTTAAGTCTACAACCGTAATGCCTGCTCCGCCAAACTGCACGTGCTCATCCTGAAAATGCGCGACACCGGGAACGGTGGCCAGGTATTGGCGGATGAGTGTACGCAGGATGCCGTTGCCCGTCCCGTGGAGAATGCGCACGCGGCTTACGCCTACCAGAATGGCATCATCGATAAAATAAGTTACCGCCTGTATGGCTTCGTCTCCGCGCATGCCGCGCACATCGATATCCTGCTTGAAGTTCAGCCGTTTTTCATGCATGTGCTCCTGCGTTTCGTTGCTGACAAACGTGGTCTTGGCCGGAGTGCCGGACTGTTTCGGAGCTTCAGTCCGCTCCAGACGCTCGGTCTTGACATTCGTCTTCATCAGTCCGAACATGACGATTGCATTTCTCTCGTTGATTTCGAGTATCTGTCCCACCGTGGTCTGCCCTTTTATCTTCACATATTCGCCGGCGGTGAGGGGTGAAGGCTTGGGAAGAACCGGTTGTTGGGCGGCGGCCTGTTGGGCTTTGGCCTTCTTGTTTTTCTTGCGCTCCTGTTTTTCGCGCAGACTTTCCATCTTCCGGGCTATCTTTTCTTCTAATTCGGCCTTTTCTTTTTCCTGCACTTGCCTGCGGAAGTCCTCCAGTTCCTGACGGGTTTGTCGGGTACGTTCCTTTTCAGCCTGTGATTCCCTGATGGTCCGGATGGTGTTTTCGATTTTTGCATTCGATTCCTGCAACAGTCGTTCAGCGTCTTCGCGGGCTTTCTTGAGGATTTCCTTACGGCTTTGTTCCAGTTCCGCCATTTCACGTTCGTAGCGGGCGATGGTTTCCTCCATCTGTTTTTCGCGTTTGCGGATGTTCTGCCGCTTGGTCTCCCAATAACGCTTGTCGCGCACGATGTCTTGCAGGTATTTGTCACTTTGGATATACTCGCTTCCCACTATTTCAGAAGCATCGGCAATCACTTCTTCCGGCAGTCCGATCTTTCGGGCAATCTCTACGGCAAAGGAACTTCCGGGATTTCCTATCTGCAACTGGAAAAGTGCGCGCATCTCATGGCGGTCGTACAGCATTGCGCCGTTGATGACGCCTTCATGGTCTTCTGCGAAGTGCTTTAAGTTCTGGTAGTGGGTAGTGATGACGCCGAATGTGTGTCTGGCATTAAAACGTTTCAGCACGGCTTCGGCTATGGCTCCTCCAATCTGCGGCTCGGTTCCCCCTCCGAATTCATCAATCAGGATAAGGCTTCGCTCATTACAGTGCTTCATCATCATCTTCATGTTGGTGAGATGCGAAGAGTAGGTGCTCAAATCATCTTCGATGCTCTGTTCGTCGCCGATGTCGATAAAGATATGGCTGAATATGCCTGCGTGGCTGCGTTCGTTCATCGGAACAGGCATGCCGCATTGAAGCATATACTGCAATAATCCCACGGTCTTCAGGCAGACAGACTTGCCTCCGGCGTTGGGACCGGATATGAGAAGAATGCGTTGCCGTGTGTTCAGCTGGATATCGAGCGGTACGACTTTTTTGTTATGCTTGGCCAATGAAATTTGCAGCAGGGGGTGGATGGCTTCAAACCAGTCGATAATCTGGCTGTCTTCTAATGAGGGCTTGACTGCCTTGATTTCAATGCTGAGCAAAGCCTTGGCTCGGATGAAGTCTATCTCGGCCAGAAATTCGTATGACTGGAGCAGCGCCGGCACTTGCGGGCGGACAGATGCCGAAAATTCAGTCAGAATGCGAATGATTTCACGGCGTTCTTCATTTTCCAGTTCGCGGATGCGGTTGTTTGCCTCTACCACTTCAGCGGGTTCTATGAAGACAGTCTTTCCTGTGGCCGATTCATCGTGGACGATGCCACGTATCTTCCGTTTCATTCCCGGTGCTACGGGGATGACCAGACGCCCGTCGCGCACAGTGGGGGTCACATCCTTGTCTACATATCCTTCGGTCTGAGCGGAGCGCAGGATAGCATTCAGGCTGCGTGAGATGCTTCCGGTAGTCGCCGTCAGTTCGCGCCGGATGCGTAGCAGCTCGGTCGAAGCGTTGTCTTTCACCTTGCCGAATTTGTCGAGAATGCCATTGATGCGTGCGATGATTTGCGGGAAGACCAGAATATCTCCGGCCAGTTCACGCAGATTGGGATAGGGAGAATCGGTTGTTTCATTGTCATCCTCTGTATTTCCCGGTTTTTGCAGGAAGCGGACGATATCGCGAATTGTTTCCAATGAACGACGCAAATCAAATACTTCCTGTTCGTCCATATATAATCCTTCCACACGGATACGCTTTAGCGACGGGCGTACATCGAAAAAGTATTGGTTGGGAAAGTCGTCTTCCTCTTGGATGATACGGATAAACTCGGTTGTCTGTTCCATCCGCCGGTTAATTTCGGTGAAGTCATCAGAGAAATCCATTCTTCCCACACGTTCTTCTCCCAAACTGCTCAGGCATTTTCCTGTCAGCATCTGGCGTATCTGAGTGAAGCCTATTTTTTGTTCAAAGTTTTGGGGGTATATCATTGCTTTTACTGGTTGCTAAGTTGTGGTTAATAGTGCTTTTTCCGGTTACAAAGGTACGAAATGAAAAAAAATAAGCAAAAAAGTCTCAGATTATTTGCAGATATAAAAATAATGCGTACCTTTGCATCGCTTTTCAAGGAAAGCACTTCTCGAAAGAGAGGCTTTAGGAGAGGTGGCAGAGTGGTCGATTGCGGCGGTCTTGAAAACCGTTGTGCTGCGAGGCACCCGGGGTTCGAATCCCTGTCTCTCCGCTGAAGATAAATTTTAATCAAAACCCAATTTTACAAATGAAATGTAAGATTGGGTTTTTTGGTTGTTGTAGATTCATTTATAAATGCTGATGCCGTAAAAAGACTGGGTATGATTAGAAGGATAGAGGTTGCAGATTATCCCCGTTTGGTTGAGATTTGGGAAAGTGCCGTGGTGAATACGCACGATTTCCTGAAAAGAGAAGATTTCTTGTATTATAAAGAGCGTGTTCCGTCTTATTTCCCTTACGTTACTTTATTTGGATTTGAGCAGGATGATAAGCTGGTTGGTTTTATCGGCGTGTCTGATGGCAATATCGAAATGCTGTTTATAGAGAATGACAATAGGGGAAAGGGGATTGGCAGGCAATTGGTGCTTTATGCCATAAATGAACTGCATGTGAACAAGGTCGATGTGAATGAACAGAATATTCAGGCTGTAGGATTTTATGAATATATGGGGTTTCATGTGGAGACGAGATCTGATTTGGATAATGAAGGAAAGGCATATCCTGTTTTGCATCTGCAGTTGTAGCTGATTGTCGTCTGTGGGCGGAATGTTCATAAGGCAGCGCTGTCTGTCCGGCAGGATGGATTGCGCTTTTTTTGTTTCGGCATGAATCTTTTTCTCTGTTTTTGTCTGGGATTGTCCGTCGGTTTCATGCTTTCCCAATCTTGTTTTGGCGGTGATGAAAAAATAATCCGGTAATGTGTATTGTGTGGTTTTGATTAAGGAAACCGAAGGCGGGAACTGGCGAACGGTGAAAGAAATGTGGTGATGACCACGAGCAGCCAAAGGTTTCCTGTCGTCGGGTTATAGGCAGCCAGAAGTTCGTTCAGGGTATTGCCTGCCGCCAGCCCGAATGTAAATTCGAAGGCCACTGTCAAAAGTGTCCATAACAGTCCGATGCAGCAGCGTTCTTTCCCGGAGAGCGGGCCGATGTGCGGGAGCAGCAGGCGGGTGATGATAAGGATAAAGATGCACAGCAGTATGCCGCTGACGGGAGTGGCATATCTTTCTCCCATTGCATGGTTAAGGAATTTGTCGCGCAGCCCTCCGTTCAGGATGGCTGCCGGAATAAAACAAATCCATATTCCTGTGGAGATTAGCGTCAGGCGTATTTTGCTTTTCCGTTTCATGGTCGGGGCGGGGTTACCGGCGGTGTCTCCTCTTGATTTGTTTCAGCCGTTCGAGGGCATGGCGGTGGCTTGACAGAATCTGTTGGCGGTATACCAGGCAGGTCAGCAGGAAGTAAACGCCCGTTTGAAGCCAGAGAGCCTGAAATTCGGTCTGCACTTCGTGCAGGGTGGCTCCCATGGAATTGATGCGTACAAAGCCGTTGATGCCGAATGTCGAGGGGAATATCCATGAAAAGACTTTCCAGAAAGTCGGGATGGATGCGCCCGGCCAGGATATGCCCGATATGAACAGCAGGGGGATAGAGGTGAATACGTAGACCAGCATGCAGGTTTCGCGGTGGCGGATAAAGACGGAACAGGTCATGGCAAAGAATATGCAGGCCAGAATATAGGGGAGAACGAACGCGAACAGGGTATCCGCCTGGGCAATCTGTATCAGACGAAACATTTTGGGCACTGCGCAAAGAACGTATGCCGAAAGGATGGCATAAATCAGGAAGTAGGCGAATGATTTTCCGAATACGATGCGCAGTGTGCCCTGATAATGTCTGCTTGCCGGAATCAGGTCATGAAAGCGGTTGTTTTCTCGGGCAGTTCCGGCCGACAGTCCGATGCCTAACAAAAGAGTCTGTTGGATAATCAGCATCAGCACGGCAGGGATAAGAAAGCTGGCAAATCCGTCTTGGGGGTTGAACAGGGAGATGTCTTCATATTCGATAGGAGCTGTGCTGATTTCATCCTGACGGTCTGTCGTGTTTCCCAGACGCTGAATCTGTATCAGCTTGTTCATGTCGAGCGACGCGTTTGTGCTGGCAAGCAGGATGGCCTTGTAATAAAGCATTCCGCTCATGTCGCAATAAATGCTTACGGTGGTCTGCTTTCCGGTAGCTATATCACTGCTGAAACTTTCGGGAATGTATATGATGCCGTATGCCTTGTTTTCTTTCAGCAAGGTCTTGGCTTCTTCCATGTCGGCACAGTGCGACTGTATTTGTACATCCGCACTGGCGTCTATCAGCCGGACAAACTTGCGGCTGAGTGTGGAGTTGTTGGCATCAACCACCGCAGTCGGCACATCGCGCACCACTTCATTGGTATAGATGAATGCGTATACCAACGGATAGGCAAGCGGCACAAGCAGGAAAAATATCAGTACTCCCTGATCTTTGAATACGGCTTTCAGTTCTCCGGCACAGATGTGGAGAAGGCCGGCTATGCCTTGGCGGATGATATTTCGGAATGAATGCACTTTCATGACGATGGTTTTAGGGGATATAAACGTAATGCAGCATGGCCGTCTGTAGCTTTTTCAAGACAAAGAACGGAAGCAGCATGAATAACAATAAGGCAACCACTGCATGCCAGGCGTAAATGAGCGGATAACCGTTCAGTGCCAGATTGACATAAAGCAGAAAATAATGGCGCAGCGGGAAAAGATTTGCCAATGCCTGAAGGGTAGGGTGCATGGCCATGACCGGAAAGGTGAATCCGGATATGGAAAATGATATTACGCCCCACAAGGAGGCTGCACTCAGGGCAAGGCGGAGTGAGCCGAACAGTCCGAACAGGAATATGCCGAAGGCCTGCGATGCCAATACAAGCAGCAGCCCGTTCAGCAGCATCGGGAAAATGCCGCTGTTGCAAGGGTAATGCAGGAATCCATACAGGTAGATGTTATAGAATACGGCGATGATAAAGAATACGATTGTCTGGGGAAAAAGTTTTCCGGACAGTGCCGTAACGATGGAATTGTTTGCCAACCGCATCAGGTTTCGGGCCGTATTTTCTTTCAGTTCCGTGCCCAGGGCATAGATGGTGGTCAGAAATATGAGCAGCATCAGGACTCCGGGAAATAATGTATTGCACAGATAGACCGAATAGTTCAGCCACGGGTTGTTGAGCGCATGCGTATCGATGACAATGGGCTGTAAAAAGGCCATTGCTTGGTCTTCCGTAGCTCCTTTTGCATAGAGAGTGGCTCGGCCCACGGCTCCGGAAGCCAGTTCCGACATGGTACGTTGGTCTTTGTACAGCAGTGAACCGGCTATCAGGTAAGAGTAGTTGATGTAAAATGAAACTTTGGGCTGGCGGTTGGCCAATGCCTCTTCAGTCGTTCCTTTCGGTATATAGTAAAAAGAATAGATGTCACCGCGCTGAATGGCCTTGCGCGCTTCGCTTACACTGCTGTAATGGGCTATGATATCCGTATGCTGAAAAGCGTCCAGATTCCGGATAATGTTGCGTGTGGTAGCCGTATTGTCCAAATCGACAACGCCTGCCGGCAGATTCGTCGGCAATCCTTTATCCATCAGTGTAGAGAAAAACACAAAACAGAATATCGGCGCGATTATCATGGAGAAGAGATATACTGGTTGGGCGGCCATACGCAGCATTTCTCTCCTGACTATTTCAAGAAAACGTTTATGGACAGTTACAGACATGACAGGCTCTTCTTTTTATTTTTCGATGATGGCAGACATGCCCGGACGCAGATTTTCTATCGGTTGCTCAGGGCGTGCCTTCACTTCAAAAGTCTTCAGGTCGAATTGGCCTGTAGTCTTTGTCGCTTTCCAGGCTGCATACGTACCGAGGTCTTTCATGTAAGTCACTTTGAGAACGATGTCTTTCTCCAAAGCCGGGACATAGGCTTTGATTTCACCGCCTACGGTGAAATCTTTCAGGAAATCTTCACGTACATTGAATGTGACCCACATGTCGTTCATCAGGGCAATGTTCATGATCGGTGCTCCCGTTCCTACCAATTCTCCTGCTTTCGGGAAGATTTCAGTAACCTCACCGTCGGCTGCCGCAATCAGGTAGGTTTCGGCTATGTATGAAGAAACTTCAGCCACGGCTCCTTTGGCGCGTTCCACTTGTGCTGCTGCGGCAGCCTTGTCTTCGCGCTGCGCTCCGTTCTTGGCCATCGTATATTGGGCATGGGCAGCCCGTTCGGTTGCCTTCATGGCATCGTATTGAGCTTTGGCCTCATCACGCTTTTGGGCGGTCATGACTCCTGCTTCAAACAGGCGATTGACACGGTTGTATGACTTCTCCGCGATTTCCAGTCCTGCCTTGGCTTTCTGCCACATTTCAAAGGCGGCCTGAAGCTGCTCGCTCCGCGTTCCTTTCAACGCTTTTTCATTCAAGGCTTGTGCGGCCTGTTCGGCGGCTTGTGCCTGGAGCAGTTTGGCCATCACATCGGGAGCTTCGAGAATGGCTACGGTATCTCCCGCTTTTACTTTGTCACCTTCGGTTACAAAAAACTTCAGAATGCGTCCGGGTACTTTGCTCGATACGCGATATTCGGTGGCTTCTGCTTGTCCTTGAATGATCTCCGGTCCTTTTCCCAATGTAAAGAATCCGATAACGCTGACTATGATTACAGCTGCTACTAGTGTAAAGAAAGCCAGCATAATATTGTTTCGTTGTGCCTTTTCTACCATAATTGCTGTTGTTTATTTTAAAGTTCCCATTGATTTGTTTAAATATATTTCGCTCATCTTTAAATCTATTTGCGCGTCTATCTTTCCCGACTGTGCCGATAGCCAGGCGGTCTGTGCTTCCAGTACGTTACTGGTCGGTATCACGCCTTCTTTGAATCCGAGATTGGCATAACGCAGATTTTCTTCAGCTTTTTCCATGTTCTTTTCTGCCATGGTAAGCCTTTTGGCTGCTTCGTTGACCTTGTAAGAACTTTGTGTGACCTGAAGTTCCACCTTTTCTTTTACATCTTCCAGTTGATAACGGGCAATGTTGGCCTCGGCTTTTGCTGCCTTTACCTTGTATATACCCTCTCCCCAATGGAATACCGGAATCTTGACAACGACACCTGCCGCCCACATGCCCCGGAACTTGTTCTCGAATCCATTGACAAGCGATGGGTTTGTAACCAGGTAATTGGCCGTCAAGGCTATGGAGGGGAGGAATTCAGAACGTGTGACATTTACTTTCTGCCGATAGATTTGTGAAGCCAGCTCCAGACTTTTCAGCTCTTCCCGGTTGGCAAGTGCGGTGTTTACATTGCTTTCCGTATAAGTATCGGGCAACACCAGGTTTTCCATGTCTTCATCAGCCAGTCGTATGTCGCTGTCAAGAGGAAGACCGCACAGTTGGCAAAGCAGCATTTTTGACAGGCTCAATCCGTTTTCCACTTGCGTGAGAGTCATTTCCGCCTCGTTTACTTTTACCTTTACACTCAGTCCGTCGGCTTTGGTTGCCACTCCTTCGGCCACCATCTTGTCTACATCCGCATCCAATTGCCTGACAAGCTTCAGAAAACTTTCTGCCAGTTTCTTCTTGTTGACCAATGAAATGACCTGCCAGTAAGTTTGGTCTGTGTTGAGAATCAGGTCTTGCATGCCTGTGGCATGTTGCGATTCGGCAAGACGCTCGGCATATTTGGTGATTTTGTTGTAGGCAATGATTTTTCCTCCCATGAAAAGCGGTTGGGTGAGGGTTGCGGCTCCGATGGTCAGATTACGCGTATCTGTGCGGAAAGCATCCGTAATGCCTTGCCCCACGCTGTTCAGTCCGTTGGCCAGTCCGGAAGTGACTCCCGGAATCAGTCCTTGCAGTCCGGCTGCCAAGCCCGGATTTACGGCTGCCAGTTGCTGAAGGGCGGCCTGTGCATCGGCCGACTGCATAAGCTGCTGCAGTTGTGCGGCGGTGTTTGTACCTAAATTGTTGAAAGCCTGTTTCTGCTCATCGCTGAGCAGGGAAACTTCTTTTTGTGTCCGCATATAGGCTCCGGTGAGGTCTATCTTGGGCAGGTAATTGGTGAATGCCGCTTTCTTTTGATAGCGGGCGGCATTTATTTTTTCTTGGGAAATGCGCAGCTCCTTATTGTTGGCGAGTGCTAAAGCACGGCAACTGTCCAATGTCAGCATTTGTTGGGCGTATCCGTAGCAGACAAGTCCTGTAAATAATAGGATGAAACTAAAAAATCTTTTCATGAACCATTCAGTCTTTGTTGTTTTTATCGCTTGTGCAACATAGCAAAATTATGCTTTTATAACAAACAAACAAAAGATTTTGTTGAAAAGAATGTCAAATAAATCAGAATCTTGTCAGGATTTCATCTCAATTTGTTTAGCTTGGGCTTGTGCTCGATGGGGTTATAGATAATCTGGCAGCCCTTTATGCCTTGTGAAGCCCGTGTCGCTTCTTCTTCATCCGTATTTTCGTTATTGCCGTCTTCATTTTCCGTTATGGGGAAAACCCCGTTTGCTATATGATAAAGTACCGGTTGGAGCAGTCGGTCGTCGGTAGTCCCGAAGTCTCCCAGCGTACCTCCGAAGTCTTCCGCAATTTCGAAGTCTGGCTCCAGTCCGTTGGTGTAATAATCGGAAAAGCCATTGCAGTTGCTTAACAGGGTAGTCGTAAGCCATAATTCGATAAGAGGGGATTCTTCATCAGTAAACCGTTCTTGTGCCACATTTTTCCCGAAAGTTGCCGTCCCTATCTGGTACAGTCTGCCTTCCATATAAGGGCGCAGACAGTTGATGACGATTTCGGAAGCTGAAGCGGTGTTTTCAGAAGTGATGATATAGAGGTTGCGATAAGACAGCGGAGTGCCGCCTGCCAGGAGTCCGGCATCGAAGTCCAGTGTCTCTGTCCGGTTGATTTTATCGTTATGCGTCATGTTCAGGAACGGCTGCCCGATGGCACCGGATGGAGCGAGCAGTGTGCTCAGCACTTGTGAGGTGGCAACATAGCCTCCGGGATTGTAGCGGAGGTCGAGAATGATGTCGTCGGAAGCGGAAACAGCCGATAACGCTGCCTGGATTTGCTCACTGTCTTCTCCGAAAGCATTGTAAAGCATATAGAATGCCCGTTGTCCGTTGGCGGCGGCAAGGGTGTGGGTTTCCAGAATGTCGTACTCTTCCACAAGGCGGGGAGCGGCGAGGCTGACAGTTTCCAGTGTGTCAAATTCCACATAAAGCTCGGCATCCTGTTCTTCGTTATACGGATTGTACGCTCCCAAAGTAAAGGAATGAGATTTTGTCGGCCGACCTATGTAGGTTTCATAGTCATTGTTTGATATTTCTTTTCCGTCGACAGCTATTATCCAGTCGCCCCGTTTCAGCCCCGCTTCAGTAGCCGGCGAGTCTGGCTGCACGTAGATGACGCGGAATGTCTGTGTCCCGCTGGGTGTCCGCACGACGGCCGCCTCGAATCCGAAGGTGGGATAATCACTGGTGGCACGGGTCATGCTGACCGAATCCACGTGTGAAAAATACGTGCCGTTCTTCTGGTCTCTGGATGAGGATGCGCTTCTGACAAATTCATCCGGCTTCTCAAAAAAGTCCAGCCTGTCTTCGGCAGGGATATCTTCATAGAAAAGATAGTTGGCCTGCATGGTCTCGTAAATCCATGTCTTGGTGGAAATCAGGGCATAATATTCTCCCGACCGGTCTTCACCGCACGACAGACATGTGCATACAATGCCACACAGAAGAATATGGATGAATCTGCTCTTCATGTCTAAAGATTATTTCATGCTGAACGAACCTTCGCCAATCATGTTGCCGTCGGCGAACAGATAGATATGGTAAGTGCCCGACGGAAGATACTCTTCCACATCCCAGTAGACCGTTACTTCCTGCTCTTCGCCCGTATATTCGATATATTTCTTGATGGAATAGCTGATATTCCTGTTTTCGTAAGCGAATGTATTGCCAGAGCTTTTTGTCAGGATTTCATTGTTGGGCTTGGCTATACGTACATAAACCGTCTTGTTGCCGGTTTCTGCCGTGATGTTTTTGACGATGGTAAACGAAACGGCTATTTTCTTCACCCGGCTTACCCGGCTCGTTTCTCTCCCCCGCTTGTTCAGTGTCTCCACTCTGATATTTGTGGCATCCAGCTGGGCTGCCAGCGAAACTTTTTCATTCAGGCTTTTCTTCTCTTTTGAAAGCGTGCTGATTTGGGCGGTGGCGGCAGAATATTTGCTTTTCACTTCTTTGTTCTCCTCTTGCAGTGCGGCATTGACCCTGTTTAGCGAGTCAATCTGAATCACATAGCTCCTTAATACGGCCCGTACTGTCTTCAGTTCTTTCTTTAACCGCATGATTTCGGCTGCATTGCTGCTCTTTACTTGGCGCAGTTCCTCCAACAGCCGTTGGGTTTTCAGCTTTTCGGTCTCCAGTTTTTCACGGAGGGAGTCGTTGTTTATCTGTATCTGCAGTTCATCATATTGTGTAGCAAAGGTGCTGTATTCATTTTCCATCTCTTGCTTTTCGATGGCGAAGAGCTCGGTCATTTCCTGATTCTTCCGCATTTCATTAAAGGCGAAAAAAGCTGTTCCTGCCACGATGACAACCAGTGCGGCAATGATTATTGTCAGTTTCTTGTTCTTTTCCATTGTTTTTGCATTTGCTGCAAAAATACAACATTTTATGAAACGCGTACAGCGTTTTTGTTTTTTTTACTTTGACAGCAGTATCTTCTGGTTTGCTACTGTCCGAAAATCAGTATTGCCGGGGGATTGTCGGCTTTTTGCCAGTTCAGAAATTCGGGTTGGGGCAGGAGTGAGTTGACGCTGTCTGTCCAGGCGTTGAGCAGCTCTAACAGTTTGTCGGTTTTGTCGGGGGTGAAATGCAGAATGTCTTTTTTGGTATTGCTGTTGTAATCCGGATTGACAGAACCTTTATAGGAATTTGCCGGGTAGTAGCTGTTTCTGAATACGCTGTTGCTTGCAGTATTGGCCAGACCGTACAGGTTGGAATGCTTGCCATACACGTAGCAGTTTTCAATCAGCCCTTCGTCACAGCGGTTGCAGAGCTCTCCTCCCGGTCTGTTGAAGCCGTATCGGGTGCCGGATATATAGCAGTTCTGTATGTTTCCTTGCTGATTGTAGTAGACAAATCCGGCGAGGCGGTCTGTTTCCGATTCCATTGTATAGCCTTCCACACTGCTGTTTCGTATGATTCCGGTGTTGCGGCTCACCAGTCCGGCCGTTTCACTGTCTGTCTTGACCAGTGTAATGATTCCGTTTCTTATGTGGCAGTTGTCGATAATCCCTTCATTGACGGCATTCAGCAGTCCGTTTTGGAGGCTTTGGTTGGTGATGAAGCAGGAGATGTCTTTCAGAATAAGGTTTTTGACCGTTCCTTTCTCTCCGATGTAGACGAAAAGTCCGTTTCTGCCTGTGCGTTCCTTGCTTACGGGCAGTGTGATTCCGGACAGCGTATAGCCTTGTCCATCGAAAGTGTCGTTGAAGGCAGTCCGTTGGCCGCTTGCCACATACTCTCCGATGGGCATGATTTGTGCGCTTTCCTCTTTGGTAAATGCGATATCGTTCTTTAGCCGGTATGTGGTGATTCCGTCTTTGGTGACTCCGAATTCGCTCAATGTGCGGTTTTCATAAGGTATGCCGTTTATCAGATGGGAGAAGGCGATGAAGTCTGTAGTTGTACTGATGCCCGCTTGACCGTCGTCATACAGGATGTTGCATTGGTAAAGCGTACCGGCGGAAAAGGTCGATGCCGGAAAGACGGTGGCAAGTGTCTTTCCGTTGGCTAATGAAATCTGAATTTTGATGCTTACTTCCGTTGTCGGTGGTACGATGAACTGATAATTTCCCTCCGGATTTTGTGCGAAACTGACGGAGGGCGCGTGTGTCTTGCGGTCGAATTCGACGGAAAAAGGAAAAGGATGAATGCGGGCGACTCTGACCGAAGGGGTGAAACGGACTTGTTCAACCTGCCGGTTCAAGTCGGGAGGAAGTCGGAAGGCTATTTGTGAAAAGGCGTGCTGAAAGCAGAAATGGATGCTTTTCCCCCAGGGATATTCCTGATTTACGAAGAGGATGTCTTCCAAATGCCCGTCGGCACGATATAAAGTCTGCCGGTCTTCAAAGATTGGAGGATTGAATGCCGTGATAAAGGCCGCTTCTCCGCTGTCTGACCATCGGTCGGAAGACATGCCGTTCCATTGGGAGCCGTCGTAAGTCAGCGTGGTGCCGGTGCTTTCTATCCCTCCTTGGCTGAAGAAGGATATGGCAGCTCCGGCTTCTATTTCAGGGGATTGGACAGACGGAGCAAATGAGCGTGCGTTGTCATGAGGTTGGAAAGCCGTTTCTTCATTTCCTGTTATGTGGATGGGCGAGGACGGAATGGTTGTCTGGTGCTTGCCGCATGAACCGGAAAGCATGGCTAATAAAAAGCCGGCTGTCAATATGGATGGTTTCATAAGCGTTTGTTTTAAAGTTCTTGGGTAGGACGGCGGAAACATTCGCGCCTCCTCTGCCTTTAATAACGCAGATAAAGCGGAATGGATACTTTTTGGGGACAAAAAAATACCGCCTGCCTGTGAAAGGCAAGCGGTAAAATGTATAATCATAGGATGTGAAGCGGCAAAATCCTTACACGATTCCTTGTGCCAACATGGCATGAGCCACTTTCATGAAGCCTGCGATGTTTGCTCCCTTGACATAATTGATGTATCCGTCAGGCTCTGTGCCGTATTTCACACACTGTTCGTGGATATTGTGCATGATCAGGTGCAGCTTGTCATCAACTTCCTGGGCTGTCCAGCTCATGTGCATGGCGTTTTGGCTCATTTCCAGTCCGGATGTGGCCACTCCTCCGGCGTTGACAGCCTTTCCGGGCGCATACATCATCTTGTGTTCGATGAAGGCGTCGATGGCCTCCGGCGTGCAGCCCATGTTGGAAATTTCACCTACACAGAGCACATTGTTCTTTATCAGGTTGGCGGCATCTTCTCCGTTCAGCTCATTTTGGGTGGCGCAGGGCAGTGCGATGTCCACCTTTACTTCCCACGGACGCTTGCCGGGGACGAATGTGGCACTTGGATATTTCTCCGCATACGGAGCCACGATGTCATTGCCTGACGCACGCAGTTCAAGCATGTAGTCTATCTTCTCTCCGCTCACTCCGTCGGGATCATAAATGTAGCCGTCCGGTCCGGAAATCGTTACTACTTTGGCACCCAGCTGGGTTGCCTTGGTCGCAGCTCCCCACGCCACGTTTCCGAAGCCGGAAATGGCGACTGTCTTGCCCTTTATGTCAATGCCTTTCTTGTCGAGCATCTGCTTTACAAAATACAGTCCGCCGAATCCGGTCGCTTCCGGACGGATCAGCGAACCGCCGAACTCCAGTCCTTTTCCGGTAAAGGTGCCGGTAAATTCGCGTGTCAGCTTTTTATACATGCCGAACATATAGCCCACTTCTCGTCCTCCTACGCCGATGTCGCCTGCCGGCACATCCATGTCCGGCCCTAAATGCCGCCAAAGTTCCAGCATGAAAGCCTGGCAGAAACGCATGATTTCCGCGTTGCTCTTGCCTCGTGGGGAGAAATCGGATCCGCCTTTGCCTCCGCCCATCGGCAGACTGGTCAGCGCGTTTTTGAAAGTCTGTTCAAATCCCAAGAACTTCAGGATGGAAAGGTTGACTGAAGCATGGAAGCGGATTCCTCCTTTATACGGGCCGATGGCATTGTTGAACTGTACGCGGTATCCCAGATTGGTTTGCACTTCTCCCTTGTCGTCCACCCAAGTTACCCGAAACGTAAAAATGCGGTCCGGCTCTACCAGGCGCTCGATAATCTTGGCTTTTTCAAATTCGGGGTGTTGGTTATAAATATCTTCAATAGAGAGCAACACTTCCTTTACTGCCTGCAGATACTCTGACTCACCCGGATGCTTGGCCTCCAAAGATGACATAATGCGATTGATGTCCATATTCAATAGTTTTAAGGTTTGACAAAATGAAACGATTTTCAATTGCAAATATAGGAATTTAACCGGCATAGGCAAGTGTTTTATCCTTTATTTGTTGAAAATAATAATAAAAAGATATGTTTTGGCTGCTGATGAACTTTCCTTTTCATGCTGTTCATCGTTCGGTTTTATGCCGGAATAAATGGATTTTTGAACGCATGAAAAGGAAATATTCTGTCGGGATGTTGCACAAATCGCGGGAAATGCCGACATTTGTTTGCAAATCAAACCTGAAAAACATGCTTAGCAAGTTAAAGTTAAATCAGCTATATTTCAAGGATACGCAGTTTGCCAACCTGATGACGAAGCGCATTTTCAACGTGTTGCTGGTGGCAAATCCCTATGATGCCTTCATGCTGGAGGACGACGGGCGTATCGATGAAAAGATATTCAATGAATATATGAACCTCAGTCTCCGCTATCCGCCCCGTTTCACTCAGGTGTCTACGGCGGAAGAGACTTGGCAGAAGCTGGATGAAACGACATTCGATCTGGTCATCTGTATGCCGGCCTCCGACAACAGCGACACATTCGACATTGCCCGCGAGGTGAAACGGAAATATCCCCACCTGCCGTTGGTGGTTCTTACACCTTTCTCCCACGGCATCCGCAAGCGTATGGAGCACGAAGACCTGAGCATATTCGAATATGTCTTTTGCTGGTTGGGTAATACCGACCTGCTGGTGTCCATTATCAAGCTGATAGAAGACAAGATGAATCTGGAGCATGATGTGGAAGAGGTAGGGGTGCAGCTGATTATGCTGGTGGAAGATTCCATCCGCTTCTATTCCTCCGTGCTGCCTAACCTGTACAAGTTTGTGCTCAAGCAGAGCCAGGAGTTTGCCACCGAGGCGTTGAACGAGCATCAGCGCACGCTCCGCATGCGCGGACGGCCTAAGATTGTGCTGACCCGTTCTTATGAAGAGGCGATGAGGCTTTATGAAAAATATCAGCATAATATATTAGGTATCATTTCCGATGCACGTTTCCCGCGGGGAGGGATAACCGACCCGCTTGCGGGTGTAGAGCTGCTGAGGGAAGTGCGGAAGCGCTCTCCTTATATGCCGCTCATCCTGCAGTCGGCGGAAGAGACAAACCGGGGATATGCAGGGGAACTGGAGGCGCAGTTTATCGACAAAAATTCCAAGAAGATGAACATCGACCTGCGCGAAGCCGTGTCAAACAACTTCGGATTCGGCGATTTTATCTTCCGCGACCCGAAGACGGGGGCTGAAGTGGCTCGCATCCACAATCTGAAAGAGTTGCAGAATACGCTGTTCTCCATACCCGCAGAGTCGTTTCTTTACCATATCACGCACAACCATATTTCCCGGTGGCTTTACTCGCGTGCCATGTTTCCGCTTGCCGAGTTTGTAAAGCAGATGCGGTGGGAATCGCTGCAGGACTTGGATGCGCACCGGCAGATTATTTTCGATGCCATCGTGCGCTACCGCAAGATGAAGAACCAGGGTGTGGTTGCCATATTCCAGCGCGACCGCTTCGACCGTTACTCCAATTTCGCCCGGATTGGCGACGGTTCGTTAGGCGGAAAAGGGCGCGGACTGGCATTTATTGACAATATGGTGAAGCGGCATCCCGATCTCGACGAGTTTGAAAACGCTACGGTAGTCATTCCGAAGACGGTGGTGCTTTGCACCGACATTTTTGATGAGTTCATGGATACCAACCAGCTCTACCAGATAGCTCTGAGCGACGCGAGCGACGAAGTGATACTCCGGGCGTTTCTCCGTGCCAAGCTGCCCGACCGTCTGGTGGAAGATTTCTTTGCCTTTTTTGAAGTCGTGAAGTCGCCCATTGCCATCCGTTCGTCCAGTCTGCTTGAAGATTCCCACTATCAGCCTTTCGCCGGAATCTATTCCACATACATGATTCCTTATCTTGAAGACAAGTATGAAATGCTCCGTATGCTGAGCGATGCCATCAAGGGAGTATATGCTTCGGTGTATTATAAAGACAGCAAGGCCTACATGCAGGCCACAAGCAATGTCATCGATCAGGAGAAGATGGCGGTTATCCTTCAGGAAGTGGTAGGCACGCAGTATGGCGACCGTTATTATCCCGCCATATCCGGTGTGGCGCGCTCTGTCAATTATTATCCCATCAACGATGAGCTAGCGGAGGAGGGTACGGTCAGTCTGGCGCTGGGACTGGGGAAATATATCGTCGACGGCGGACTGACGTTGCGCGTCTGCCCGTATCATCCCAACCAGGTGCTTCAGACCAGTGAGATGGAGATTGCCTTGCGCGAGACGCAGACCCGTTTTTATGCGCTCGACTTGAAGAATATGGGTGAGAACTTCTCGCTCGACGACGGTTTCAACCTGCTGAAGCTGCATGTGAAGGATGCCGAAGCAGACGGTTCGCTGAACTATATCGCTTCCACTTACGATCCGTATGACATGGTGATCCGCGACGGAATCTATCCGGGCGGGCGTAAGCTGATTACTTTTGCCAATATCCTGCAGCACGATGTTTTTCCGTTGGCGCGTATCCTGCAGTTGGTACAGAGATACGGACAGGGTGAGATGAGGCGTCCGGTGGAGATTGAGTTTGCGGTCAATTTCGATGCTGCCACCAAGAGCGGTGTATTCTATCTTTTGCAGATTCGTCCGATGGTGGATCTGAAGGCCGACCTGCACGAAGACCTGAATGTCATTCCGGAAGAGCAGTTGCTGCTGAAAAGTGAAAATTCTCTTGGCCATGGTGTCATGGAGGATATCTGCGATGTGATTTATGTAAAGACTGACGGATATTCGGCTTCCAACAACCAACTGATAGCCTACGACATCGAGAAGCTGAACCGTCGTTTTCTTGACGAAGACAAGCATTACATTCTTGTCGGGCCGGGCCGGTGGGGAAGCAGCGATACGTGGCTGGGCATTCCGGTAAAGTGGCCGAACATCTCTGCCGCCCGTGTCATTGTCGAGGCCGGACTGACCAATTATCGGGTCGATCCCAGTCAGGGAACCCATTTCTTTCAGAATTTGACCTCGTTCGGCGTGGGTTACTTTACCATCAACGCCTATATGAACGATGGCATCTACAACCAGGCTCTGCTTGACAGTATGCCCGCCGTGGAGGAAACGAAGTTCCTGCGTTGGGTACGTTTCTCCCGTCCGCTGACCGTCAAGATGGATGGAAAGAAGAAAATCGGTGTAGTGGTGGTGAATGAAGCGTGAAAAGAGAATGAAGTACAGACAAGACCTGACTATATGGGTAGCCGGGTCTTGTCGTGTCGTACCGGAGCGGATGAAAAATACATTTCTTGCCGGACGAAACCGGCGTTTGATGCCGGATAAACTTGTCTTTTGTCTGACAGGAGATGGGAATCGGCTCTTTTCCTGAAAAAGTTTTTTGCAGATTTCCCTACACTCCTACACTTTCTTTTCTTTTTTATTGTTTATCAATGGATTGTTTGGTGTAGGGAAATGTGTAGGGAGCGTGTAGGGAATCATTTCCCTACACGCTCTTCATGCGGTTATCCGTTGTTGCGATACTCTAACGGACTCATTCCCACGTATCTTTTGAAGTATTTGCCGAAAAAAGACATGTTGGCGAAATTCAGCGAGTCGGCTATATCCTGAATGGAAAGATGCGTTGATTTCAGTTGCGACTTGGCATCCATGATTACCATCGACGAGATAATGTCCACACAGGTCTTTCCCGTCACCTGTTTCACCGTGGTGCAGAGATGGGCATGTGTGATGCCGAGCTTCTCGGCATACCACGCCACGTTGCGCGTCTGGTTGTAATGCTGCATCACGAGCTGCGTAAAGCTCCGGCAGATCTGTTCGCTTTTCGAGAGGACGGCCTTTTCCGGCCCCTTGCTTTGGTAGAGGATGGAGATGCCCTTGTGAACATCAGCATACAGGTTGGGCGAAATTTCTTTTCTTATTTTCTCCGTAAAATGTTCATACATGTTGATGAGCATGTTGAGATACTGCTCCATCATGCGCGCCCCTTCCGGACGGAGCGCGATGACCGGATGTCCGAGCGTAAGGTAGATTACGCTCAGGATGGAGTGTGACTGTCCCGCCTGCTCGATGTATTGCGACGAGAATCCTAAAAAGTAAATCTGCAAGTCTCCCTCGATGTTGTGAATCTGTATGATGCTTCCCGGAGCGAGCGCAATCATGTCGTTCGCTTTTACGGAAATGCGGTTCAGGTTGACCGAAGCTTCTACTTCCCCGCTCATGCAGAGCACGAATATTTCGCATTTCAGTCTCACCGGATAATTCTTGTACAGACTGAGCAGTTCCTTGCTGATGCCCGTTCCGATTACCCAGTCTTCGGGCAAGTCTATTTTAGGTAGTTCCTTTTCCATGGTTAGAATCAAGTGCTTTTAAGTGTATGTTGCACAAATATACTAAATTTGAAATTTGGACTATAAAAGACGAAAGAAAAAAAGCATAAAATCACGAAAATAGGGGACTTAGAGTGAATAAATTTATTTTACTATGAAAAATGGACTAAAAATACAATAAATTGACCTTGTGAGCTTTTTTAAATTGCAGTTACTTTGCACCCGGAAAAAATAGATAGAATGAAACTGACGGTATTTTTTAGACCCCTCCTTTTTATAATGTGTGTGGGATTGCTGTGTTCCTGTGCAAAAGATGATGATGAAAGGAGCGGTGCCATGGGGGCGTTTCGGATAAATGTGGAAGCCAATGCGGAAGTCTGGAGTGGAGAAAAGCTTTCTGCTTCGCGTGCGGAGGAAAAGTCGGCGGTGCTTCCCGATGTCGGCGATTTTGCCTTGTCGGTGACCAACCGTGGCGAGACCGTTTATCAGTGGGATACTTATCGGGATGCGTTGGAAGACGGTGAACTGGAGATCCGTCCGTCAACGTATACGGCGAAAGCCTGGTATGGCAGTCTGGATGCCGAAGGATTCGAACAGCCTTATTATGAAGGGAGCGCCGATTTTCAGGTCAGAAGGGGAGAGAGTACCCCGGTTACGGTCACCTGCTATCTGGCGAACTCTACTTTGCGAATTGTATATACAGATGAGTTCAGGCAATATTTTCAGGAATATTCGGTTGCTGTCTCCACTTTGTTGGGGCATACGGTAGATTTTTCGCAGACAGAGGAGCGTTCGGCCTATTTCACGCCGGGAAAACTGACGGTCAACGCGGCGGTCAAGAAGGCCGGGCAGGCCAGTGCGGCGGTGTATAAGGTAAAGGAGATTGATGCCAAATCCCGTCATGCCTATACGTTGACCTTGGATGTTGATGCCGGTTCGGCTACCATGAAGGTGTCTTTTTCGGAGAAAGTCTCTGAAGAAGAGCGTGTGGAGTTTCCTGTGACCGATGAGGCCTTGAATGCCCCGGCTCCTTATTTTAAGGCCAACGGATTTGTGGGCGGGGAGGCGTTCAATATCATAGAGGGGAATGTGTTGGATGAAAAGGTCTACGCCTATGTCAATGCGGTGGGAGGCCTCGTTTCGTGCAATCTGACGACAACTTCCCGGTATCTTGTCGAGAAAGGTTTCCCGGCATCCGTAAATCTTGCTGAGCCGGGTGAATATGCGGATATATTGGAACAGTGTAGGCTGGAGGTGAAAGGACTTTCGGGAAACAAGGACCGGATGGCGATGATAGACTTTACCCGGCTTTTGGCCTTGCTTCCGGCGGGAGAGGTGCATACCTTTGTCCTTTCAGACGCTACCGACCTTTATGGAAAGACTTCTGGCAGTGAGAGACTGGAGCTGAAAGTGCAGGTTACGCCTTGCGATTTCACCATCGCTTCGGCGGGCGAGCAGGTGGCGTTCCTGTCGCAGGAGTGTAAGGTGAGGCTTTCCTTCGTTACGGATGCGCCCGACTATGTGGGGAATCCCGAAAAGCTGAGCTATTATGTCGGCAGCGGAGAGGAAAAGACGGAGATGGCTTACGTTGGTTCGGAAACAACGGACAACAAGACCTTTACCGTCATTCTGCGGGCAAAGGATGATAAGAAATTTGTGGAACCGTTTGAGGTGACGGGAAGCTATAACACCTACACGCACACCACGGACAAGCTAGATGTGGGCTATGGCATCTGGGTGGCTCACGAGGGCGATGTGTGGGCAAAGAAGGTAGTCTTCCATCTGTTTAATGAGGAATACGACAACATCAATATCCAGTATCTGTCGGGCGGCACATGGCATACGCTGGATAATCTGGAGAAGATGGCGGATTATCAGCCCGGTCTGGGGACGATGGTGGCGGCTCACGGATTGCCTTCGAACACCACTTTCCGTTTCCGTGCCGTGATGAACGACGGTTCCAATCCTACCAATGAATTTGAAGTGACTACGGAAGAAGAGTTGCAGATACCCAATTCCAAATTTGAAGATTGGTATGATACGATGGTTTGGGAGCATACAATCATTCTTTCTGGGGGAGAAAAAATTTATTCGTTCTATCCTTATACACAGAATGAAACGGATCGGTGGTGGAGTACACTGAATGATAAGACCACTCAAGAGCAGGATGGAGTGGCTTCGTGGTATTATTGTGCCTATCCGGGCACTATGCCGACAAATGCGACAAGTATGCACACGGCTTCTTGGCATTGGAATACGCATGGCGGATTGTCTTTGTCACAAGGGGCTCATAAAGGAAATGCAGCGGCGGAAATAGCGACGGTGGGGTATGGTGCCAATAATTGGTATGCGGATCAGCATGACACTGATTATCGTGAGCGCGGACTATTGTTCGTTGGAACATTCGACCGAAATTCTCAACAGCAGACTTTTGGGCACGCATTTGCTTCCAGACCGCAGCGAGTGGAGTTCTATTATAAGTTTTATTCTTATAACGGCGAGACGACAAAGGCTTATGCCAAGTTTTATGACAAGGACAATGTAGAGATTGGAGGAGGGGAACTGCGGATTACCCAGAGTATCGACACTTATACAAAGGGTTCTTTTGAGATTGATTATACGATGGAAACGGCGGCTGCGGCTTCGATGACCCTTGTCTTTATGTCGACAGACGCAGAATCTCCGGCAACCAAAGATATAGGAGGTGATAAAGGTGCATGGGGAGATGGTTATGGAGATTCCCGCCATGTGGGAAGTATCCTTACGGTAGACGATGTTCAATTGATTTACGAATAAGACAAATATATGAAAAAGCTAAGACAAATGTTTCATGTGCTGCTGTTGGCATCGGTCGGGATGCTGGCTGCCTGCCATAGTGAAGAAGTGCGTTTTGATATGGATACTTTCGGCCAGGTCAACCTGGCTTCCGTCCAGATGACGGCGGAAACGGAGCCGCTAGTCACCGCTTCGCGCGTGGCTGCCGATATGGGGGATTACCTGATAGCCATTTATACGGAGTCTGGCGAGCTGGTAGAGGAATGGAAATACAGCGAGATGCCGGAACTTTTCACCTTGCAGACAGGAAGATATACAGTTTATGCCCACTCTCCAGAGGTGGAAGGCGCGGCTTTCGACGCTCCCTGCTGTGCTTCGGATGCAAAGAGCTTCGAAATCAGACAGGATGAGATTACGGAAATAGGTGAATTGAAATGCACGTTGACCAGTATTAAAGTGACGGTGGAATATGATGAAAAATTGTTTTCCTTATTGGGCGACGATGTGACGGTTACGGTGAGCGTAGGCGGTGAGTCGCTTTCTTTCGCGAAAGACGAGGCCCGGTCCGGATTTTTCCACGGAGAGAGCGAAAGCAATATCGTGGATGTCCGTCTGCAAGGCACGATAGAGGGAGAAGAGGCAAGCATCTCCAAGTCGTATGGCGACATAGCTCCGGGCACGGAGCTGATTGTAACGTTCAGTCTGATGGAGTCAATTGTCGGCATCGACCCCGGAACGGGAGGCACGCCGAGCTTTGCCGGAGCGATCAAGATAAGCAACGAACTGATTTCTGTCAATGAAAATGCCTCACTGCTCCCGGAGGAAGACGGGATTCTGGACTTCGGAAATCCAAAGATTGAGGGAGACGGTTTCGACATTGCTCTGCCGATAACCAATCTGGATCAGCAGGTGGTGGTTAATCTGACTGCACCGGAAGGAATCCAACACGTTTATGTCGGGATCTATTCCGACAATGAAGGCTTTGCCGGGGTCATAGCCGAAATGTTTCCGGTCAATCCTTTCGACCTGTCTTATCCGGGCGAACTGGAAACGGCCCTGACGAATTTGGGACTTCCGGTAGGAGAAGAAGTGATCGACCAGCAGTTGGTAAAATTTGATGTATCCGAGTTCATTCCTTTATTGAAGGGTGATTTTGCCGGAATGCACCGGTTTGAACTGGAAGTGGTGGACAATAACGGCATGTCGGTAAAGGCCACGCTGAGTGTGGACAGCCGCAACGCTAAATGAACAAGTGATGACAAGAACACATTTATATATAGCATTGCTCTTTGGTGCTTGCCTGTGTTTGGCCTGCAGCCGGGAAGACCGTGACCTGCTCGGCGTGGAAGGTACGCTCCGTCTGGGAATGCAGGTGAATGAAGAGGTGGAAGTGGTTTCGCGTGCCGGAGAAGCAAGCAGCGCTCTGAATGAAGACGAACTGAAAGACAAGTGCCGGATACGTATCTATAAGGGTGACAAACTGGTATACAAGCATTCGGGATGGGATGAGACACTGGATGAGGAAGGGCTTTCCCTTTCGTCGGGCGTGTATCGGGTGCGCATAACTTCGGGCGATTCGGTTGCCGCTTCGTTCGACAAGAAGTTTTACGAAGGGAATGAGGAGTTCGAAATCCGGCAGCATCAGACAACCTCCGTCGATGTTGTCTGCCATATAGGCAATACACTGGCGAAAGTCTCTTTCGACTCGTCGCTGAAAAAATATCTGGCCGAGGCGGAAGTGACGGTTGCTGTGGATGCCGATGAGGGATCGCTCTCTTATCTGTACGACCCGGAGAGTGGAAATTCTGCGACGGGCTATTACTCGCTGCCCGAAGGCCGGGAATATCTGGTCTGTACCCTGACGGGAACGAGCAAGAGCGGGAAGAAGTTCACGCAGACCGACCGGATTGAAAACGCCAGAAAGTCGGTGCTCTATACATTGACCTATACGAAAGATGATACGGCGGCTCCGGCCCCTCCTACCGACGAGGGCGGAGGATATTTGGATCTGGTAGTGGACGAGACTCCGCTCTTTACGCAGGAGGAGGAAGTCATGATCTATCAGCGTCCGAAGCTTTTGGCCGTGAATAACGGAGAGGCCGTCGACATGACCCAACCTTGGTATCTGGAGCTTGGCACCCAGATTGCGCCCGAAGTGTCGGTTTATGCCTCGACTCCGTTGGATGGTGTAAGGTTGGAAAGTGATTTGTTGGAGCAGATGGGGCTGCCGTCTTCCGTTGATTTGATGGAGGAGTCTGTCCGCATTTCCTTGCAGGCAAAGGGCATAGAGGTTTCCGTGGCTGAAAAGTCTCTGACCATGCGGTGGGGGGCATCCCTGAATCCTTATCTGGTGGAAGAGGGAGAGTATCATATACGGTATACTGTAGCGGATTCGGGTATCGAGGGAGAGTCGGAAGCCAAGACTACGGAGGTGGATTGGGTGCTTTCCGTTTCGAACGCGAACGTTACGGCGATAGACATTCCCTATGTATATAAGATTTGGGCCGACCGCGCCACGCTTTATGGCAAGGTGATAGAGGGACGCGATGCGCCGTCCGCTCCGCTTTACTTCCATTACCGCCGCAAGGGGGATTCGACATGGAGTGAAACGGTACCGGCCTCTTTGGACGGAGACTATATCGTGTCGGAAGAAATCAAGGGGCTGACTCCGGGAACTGAATACGAATATCAGATTATGGAAGGAGAAAAGGTTTCTAATGCCACCTGTACGTTTGTGACAGAAGCGGCCTTGCAGTTGCCGAACAATAGTTTTGAGAATTGGTCAGGCGATATTCCTAAACTTATCTATGGTAGTGAAGAGTCGATGTTCTGGGATTCAGGAAATCATGGATCGGAGAAAGTTGATATGAATGTGACCACACCAGACAGTGGAATAAAGAATAAGGGAACTTATTCGGCCAGACTGGAGTCTCTTTTTGCCAGTATGTTGGGATTTGGACAGTTTGCAGCCGGAAATCTGTTCATAGGACAATATTTGGAGACTCAGATGGACGGCTTTACAGGACATGGAGTTTTGGGATTGGGCCGGGCTTTGGGCGCGGATACATCAGGCAATCCGGTAACTTCGCGCCCTTTGGCGTTGAGAGGATATATACGTTATATAAGTGGTACAGTTGATAAGGGAGGAGATAAAATAGCAGACGGTTCTAAAGACCAGGGTATCATTTATATGGCACTGACCGATGGAGAGGGAGAAGAATATGAGGGTAGCCGATGGTCGTTCGTCATAAAGACAAAGGACAGCAAGTTTTTCGACAAGAATGCTGCAAACGTGATTGCCTACGGCGAGAAAATATGGACGGAAAATACGGAAGGCGATGGAATGGTGCCTTTTGAAATACGTTTCAACTACGATGAAAAAGAGGATGGGCGCATGCGTATTCCCAATAGGATTATGCTTGTGGCGGCAGCAAGCCGGTATGGGGATTATTTTCAGGGTAGCACCGAAAGCAGAATGTGGCTTGACGATCTCGAATTGATATATGAAGAAAGTAAATTAAACGAACCGATTCAGTGAAAAGGATAATATGTTTGTTGTTGGGATGCCTGTGCTTCATTTTTGTACAGGCGCAAGAGGGAAAGAAAAAGATTGCCGACAATGTATTTGTCCCTAAGGGACAGTGGATAGTGGGCAGCTCTGTATCTTATTCTGAGCATACCGAAGAAAATTATCAGTTCTTGATAATCGACAAGTTCAATTCCGATGGGTATACTTTCAAGGTGAGTCCGTTGCTCGTATATGCCATCAAGGATAATTTGGCATTGGGAGGCCGTTTTTCTTATGGGCGTACGCTGACCCGTTTCGATGGGCTGAATGTGGGATTGGGCGATGATCTTGACATTACACTGAATGACACGTATGAACTGAAGCATTCATATAGTGTGATGGGCGTTATGCGGAATTATATCAATCTGGGTACAAGCAAGCGTTTCGCCCTGTTTGCTGAAACGCAGCTGAAGTTTGGCGGAAGCCAGTCTAAGTTGGTAACCAAAGAAGGAAATGAGCTGACCGGTACATTCTCTTCTTCCACCGATCTGGGTATCGGAGTCACTCCCGGTATTGTCGCTTTTGTCAACAATTATATGGCGGTCGAAGTCAGTGTGGGCGTGTTGGGAGTTGATTTCAGCAAAACCCATCAGACGAAAGACCAAATCTATACCGGCGAACGTTCGTTGAGTTCGGCCAACTTTCGTATCAACATATTTTCAATAGGTCTGGGAATGGCTTTTTATTTGTAGTGTATGAAGCATATATATAAGATTGTGTTTGTTCTGATGCTGCTGTTGGGTGTGCAGGAAGCTTCTGCCCAGTTGAGGGATACTATTGTAATACATGACACCGTGTATGTGGAGAAGACTCGTCCGAGTCGGAAAGCCAATATTGTGGAGTCTGCAAATCTGATCCGCATCAAGCCGTTAGGTCGGTATGACCGGGGAATCGTGAACTATGAGCTTGTTCCGAAAGGCAAGTGGATAGGCGGACTTACTTTTTCTTATGTAAGTTTCGACAGTGATGATAGCAGTCTGCTCTATGCGCTCTTGGGAGACATGGACATGAACCTTTCCATGAAGTCCATTCACCCTTACGTAGGGTATGCCGTAAGGGACAATATGGTGATAGGAGCCAAGTTTGGATACAGTCACATTGTGGGCGACTTGGGAAGCCTTGATCTGAATCTGGGAAGTGACCTGAGTTTTTCGCTCAGCAACATGCGGTATTCGGAGGATTTGTATTCTTTCGGGGTGTTCCATCGTTCTTATTTAGGTTTGGATACCAGCGGGCGTTTCGGCCTGTTTAATGAAACGGCGCTTACTTATAGGCGGGGAACATCGAATTATTCTTCGGGTACGGAAGAGGATGGCTTGAAACATACGGAAACCACCATTAACGAGTTGCGCTTGGGTATCAACCCGGGAGTAGTCGTGTTTATTCTGCCGAATGTCAGTGCGGAAATGTCATTTGGTGTGGCAGGATTCAAATACCGTTCCGAGAAGCAGCGGAACGAGTCGGGAGAAGAAGGACTGCGCCGTAATAGCGGAGCGAACTTTAAGATAAACTTGTTGGATATAAATATAGGTATTACTCTTTGTCTGTAGTCTTATGATGAAATCTTTATATATAAAGCCGGTGCTGTTGACGATGGTTGTCTTGGCACTTTGCGGTTGCATAGAAAATGATATACCTTACGCCAAAATACCTTTGTCGATTACGGCGTTTCGGGTTGAAGGGCAGTCTGGCGAGTGCTCCATATCGGAAGAAGGCAGAACCGTGACGGTGCCGCTGGAAGAAACCGTAAACCTGAAGGCGGTTAAGGTGGATACCATAGGATATACGGACAAGGCCTCTTCTTCTTTGCAGATAGGGGAGGTGATAGACTTGTCTGCCGATTACGATGTCACGCTCTCGCTGTATCAGGATTATGTGTGGAAGATTGTCCCCAACCAGCCGATAGAACGCCGGGCCGCGGTGGAAAATCAGGTTGGCAATGCCATATTCGATTTTGACCGGCATAGTGTGACGGTTTTCATCACGAAAAGTTCAAGACTGAAAGAGGTAAGGCTGACCGACCTGAAGTTGGGGCCGGAAGGTTCGGCGATGAATGGGGTGGCTGGCGGTGTGCCGCCCGTGGAGTGGAAGGTGTACAGCAATTATGCAGAGGCGGGTGTGCATGTAACCTTCAGCGATTTCGTGGATGAGCAATGGACAATCCGGGTTTACAACAGCAACAGTAATGTGCTGACCGAGCGTGCAGACGGCTGGGTGAATGTGGCGTGGATGTATGGTGCGGGAGTGGCCGGAGCGGAATGCGGCTTTGAGTACCGGGAGACGGGAGATGAAGAGTGGACGGCCGTGCCCGAAGAGTATGTGACAGTTGACGGCGGGCGGTTCTCCGCGCGTGTCCCCCACCTGAAAGCCAATACCTCTTACGAATGCCGGGCATATTCGGGAGAGGAAAAGGCCGAAGCCATACAGTTCTCGACCGTAGACACGGGTAGCATACCGAATATGGATTTTGAAGACTGGCATCAGGACGAGAAGGTCATCTGTCCGTGGGCGGAAGGCGGTTCTCCTTTCTGGGATACAGGTAATCATGGAAGTACGACATTGAGTGAAAACGACAATGTTACGACTCCTACGAGTGATATTCGTCCGGGAAGTGCGGGAAATACGGCTGCCAAGCTGCGTTCGCAGGTGGTTGTGGTCAAGTTTGCCGCCGGAAACCTGTTCATCGGTGAGTATAAACGTACGAAAGGTACGAACGGTATTTTGGGATTCGGGCGTGAATTTACCTCTTATCCCACTAAGCTGAAGGGGTATTTCAAGTATCAGACGGCACCGATAACGGAAGTGATAGACCGGTATGCCTCACTGAAAAATCAGCCGGACTCCTGTATCGTCTGGGCGGCATTGGGAGACTGGGATTTGCAGACGAATGCAGAAAGCGGAGCCAAGACTGCCGTGGAAGTGGAAACGGAGAATAACGGAAACGGCAGGTATTTCGACAAGAATGACCCGCATGTCATCGCTTATGGAGAAATGGTATGTGGGGAGACGGTCAGCGAATACCGGCAGTTTGAAATAGAGTTGGACTATCGGGCGACCAATCGGAAACCGACGGCGCTGCTGATTATCTGTTCGGCTAGCAAGTACGGCGATTATTTTGTGGGAGGGCCCGGAGCCACCATGTGGGTAGACGACTTCAGTCTGGAATATGATTATGAAGATTGACCGGTTCCCGGATTTTGTATGGCCAATGCTTTGTTGAAATATATACTATATATTCTAAAGGAAAGAACAATGAAAGTTTTTGTTTTTGGTATATTTTATATTGAATAGTAAAAAATAGAACAATAGTAAAACAATTAGACCTTGCTCATGTTAAGAGTTTGATTTTACTTTGCACCCGTGATTGGATGTAGAAGATTTTACTAACCAAAAAAGATTGATATGAAAAAGAGATTGTTTTGTTATTTGTTCGCAGCTTTTTGTGCTGCGGTTGTTTTGCCGTCATGCGGTGAGGATGAACCGGGACCGGACTATACTCAAGCAATAGAGGAAGAAATTTCGGGAGACTATAAGGGTACGTTGGCTGTTACTGTTGCAGGTGCGGCTGCTCCTGTTACCAGCCAGAACATTACGGTGTCAAAGGCGAGTGCAACAGCTATTGACCTTACGATCAGCAATTTCAGCTTTTCGGGCATGTCTTTGGGCGATGTCGTTTTGAAGAACTGTGAGCTGCAGCAGAACGGCGATGTTTATACTTGCCAGCGTGAAGAAGAACTGGCTTTGCCCGACCCGGTAGGAACTTGTCCGGTAGCCTCTAACATCACGATTGCCAACGGAGAGGTGACCGTAACGCTCGACATCACTGTTCCGGCCTTGAACGACCAGGTGGTGAAGGTGGTTTACGAGGGAACAAAGCTGACGGGAACTGAAAAGACAGAGGCTGCCATTCTTTCTTTCACCTTCGATACGGCTAATGAGGCTAATGCTTGTGTGATTGAACAGCCAGTCATCAACGATGACAAGACCATCACTTTCCGCGTGAATGCCGATGCTGTAGAAGCTGACCCGGATATGCTGAAAGGCTTGATTCCGACCATTACCGTTTCTGAAGGTGCAACCCTTTCTCCGGCAGGCGGCGTAGCTACAGACTTCTCTTCAAACGTTACTTATACTGTGTTGTCGGAGGACGGAAAAACGACTGCTACCTATACGGTGAATGCACCAGTGCAGAATAAGCAAATGAAGTTTACTTTTGATGACGGTTGGACTGAAGTTACAGAAACATTAGGTTCGTATTTGACTCCTAATCCTGCTGATTTGCTCGCGACATCCAATGGAGGAGCTGCTTTAATAGCTGAATCTTTAGGCGGTTATCCTGTAGTTGAAGAGGAGAATGGTTATGTTGGTAAAGCTGTTAAATTAATTACTTGTGATTCACGAGAGACTATTGCAGGTAGCTTAATGGGCATAGGTGTAACATCAGGCTCTTTGTTTACTGGAAAGTTCGCTTTTGGAGATGGTAATGAAACAATTGAATATACAAAATTTGGTGTTGTTTATGCAAGTAAACCTTTGACTTTTAAGGGTGCTTATAAATATACTCCGGGTACTCCGTTTATTAATGGAAAAGGAACTGGCAGTATGATAACGGGTATGAATTTTGAAATAACTGATGATATAGACGAATGTTCCATTCAGGCAGTATTGTATGAAGTGTCTTCAGGCACGGAGACCCTTGATGGCACAAACATCAATAATTCAGACAAGATTGTAGCTGTGGCTGCATTGCAGGATGGTTCGGCCAAGGCTGATTGGACAATGTTTGAAATTCCCTTTACTTGGGAGGAAGGCAAGACTTATGATAAGACAAAAATGTATAAGTTAGCCATTGTATGTTCTTCAAGTAAAGCTGGCGACCTATTTAAAGGAGCTGCAAACAGCACTCTTTGGGTAGACGAACTGGAAGTAATCGGTGAATAAACAGACCTCACAACATTGCAATTTATCATAAATGTTTAATCCGGGAGCATTGAACAATGCTTCCCGGATTATTGTATTATAAGAAGAATAGGCAATTAAAAAACAGAAACCAATGAGATTAGTCAGAAATTTTTTCTTTGCGTTGGCAGCCTGTGCCGGAATGTCATCGTGCATTCAGGATGAGGCGCTGAACTGCGAGGCCGCCATCGATGCTGTGGCGGGAGCCAATATTCAGTTGGCGAACATTGATGCGGCAAACAAGCGGGTGAACATTTATGTGCCCCGGCAGAATGCGCATGCGCAGCAGGAACTGATATTTACTTTGGCAGACCAGGCTACCATTGCCGCTACGCCTGCCTATGCAAGCGATGATGTGGCGGCCAATCTGTACGACTTCAGCGGGGGGAATACTCGTAGTTTTACGGTGACTTCGGAAGACGGGGTATGGGAAACGGTTTACGATGTAACGCTGATCAACACGGAACTGCCGTTGGAATACGGTTTCAACGACTTGCTGGAGGGATCGAGCGCCGCTTACGACATTTTTGTGGAAGAGCAGAATATTTTGGGTGAAGATAACAGCCGCTTGTTGCAATGGGTGAGCGGAAATCCGGGCTATGAACTGACCGGGATGGCGAAGAGCCGGACGGATTACCCCACCGTGCAGGTGGACGGGGGATATGCAGGCCGCTGCGTGAAGCTTGAAACGAAAGAGACCGGAAGCTTCGGCATGTCCATCAATCCCAAGATGCCCATTGCGGCGGGCAATATCTTTGTCGGTTCGTTCGACCTGAGTTATGCGCTGACTGATGCGCGTGCCGCTACCAAGTTCGGCTTCCCGTTCTACCAACAGCCCGAGCGTCTGCAAGGATACTATAAGTTCCGCGCCGGAGAGGTGTTTACGGATGCCAATGGCGATGTGGTGTCCGGCCGCCGCGACAAGTGCGACATCTATGCGGTGCTGTATGAAGTGAAAAGCAATACCGACTTTCTGGACGGAGACAACTCGCTTACCTCGCCCGACATTGTGCTGATGGCGCGCATCCCGCAGGAAGAAATCGTGGAGGGCGACGAATGGATTTATTTTGACGAACCGTTTGAAAGACCGGAAAGCAGCCGAAAGACCTTTGATGCTGCCGGACTTCAGGAGGGGCGTTACAAACTGGCCATCGTATGCTCGTCGAGCGTGCGCGGAGCCTATTTCGAGGGGGCTGTAGGAAGCACTCTTTATGTAGATAACCTAAGATTGATTTGCAGACCATAAACCGTGAAAAGTGATGAAGAAAGTAGCATTTTTGTTTATGACAGCCTTTTGGGGCATAGGCATACTGTCCGTACAGGCACAGAAAGACCGCAATCAGAGTATCATATCCTCTTATCTTCACGGTTGGGAGTATTCCGTGCGTGCGGGATTCAATCTCGGCGGCACTTCGCCTTTGCCCTTGCCGCAGGAGATAAGGAGCATTGACAGTTACCGGCCGGGGGTAGGCATCTCGATAGAGGGACGGACTACCAAATGGTTTGATGAAAAGAAGAAATGGGGACTGACACTCGGCATCCGTCTGGAGAACCGGAGCATGGAAACTAAGGCGATGACCAAAAACTACGGCATGGAGATATTGAACGCCGACGGGGGGAAACTGGCCGGCCTGTGGACTGGAGGAGTACAGACGAAGGTGAAAAACTCTTATCTTACTGTGCCAATCCTGGCGAACTATCGCATCAACGACCGTTGGTCGGTATCGGCAGGCCCTTATCTTTCTTATCTGACAGACGGTAACTTTTCCGGATACGTTTATGACGGGCATCTGCGCACGCCCGACCAAGGAGGTTCGCGGGTGAACTTCAGCGAGGGAAATACGGCTACTTATGATTTTTCTGACGAACTGCGCCACTTTCAGTGGGGCGTGCAGGCAGGAGTGGAATGGCGTGCCTTCAAGCATCTTACGGTGCATGCTGACCTGAACTGGGGATTGAATGACATCTTCAACAAAGACTTTGATACAATCGATTTCGGCATGTATTCCATCTACCTGAATGTAGGCTTCGGATACGCGTTCTGATGCCCTTTGTTTTTCATTTGAGCAAAGCATTTCTCGTTTTTTACTCTCGCCACTTTCACCATTCTTTGTGTCTTGTTATCATACAGCATATGAAAGAGTGGTGGTAGTGGCGGAATTTTGTCTTTTTCTTCTTAAGACCGGTCCGATTGATACGAATAAAGATTGTTTTTGGTTATGCCGGAAACAGGTTTTGTCTGGAGGAAAAACGGGATTGGGATACGTGAAAGTCTATGTTGGACTAAAATAAATCTCCCCCACGCCTTGCAGGGCATGGGGGAGACTGTATGTAACAGAATGGAATAAACGTAGATTATCCGATATTCTTTACCTTAATCAGGTATTCGGCTATCTGTACGGCGTTCAGTGCCGCACCTTTCTTGATCTGGTCGCCTACAATCCAGAAGGCAAGTCCGTTTTCGTTGGCAAGATCCTTACGGATGCGGCCTACGTAAACGGGGTCTTTTCCGGCCAGGAAAAGAGGCATCGGATATTCTTTCTTTTCCGGATTGTCCATCAGCACCAGTCCTTCGCCGTGGGCGAATGCTTCGCGCGCCTCTTCTACCGATACGGGACGCTCGGTTTCCACCCAGATGCTTTCTGAATGGGAACGGAGAGCCGGAACGCGTACGCAGGTGGCACTTACCTGTACATCGGAGTGCATAATCTTTCGGGTCTCGTTATACATCTTCATTTCCTCTTTGGTATATCCGTTTTCCGTAAACACATCGATTTGCGGAATCAGATTAAAGGCCAGTTGGTAGGCGAATTTCTCGACCGTTACAGGCTCTCCGGCCAGCACCTGGCGGTATTGTTCGTAAAGTTCGTCCATGGCAGCCGCCCCTGCGCCGCTTGCCGCCTGATAGGTGGATACGTGCACGCGCTTGATGTGGGTCAGGTTCTCGATGGCTTTCAGAGCGACCACCATCTGGATTGTGGTGCAGTTGGGATTGGCGATGATACCGCGCGGACGGTCGAGTGCATCGTCGGCATTGACTTCGGGTACTACCAACGGAATGTCGGCATCCATGCGGAAGGCACTGGAGTTGTCTATCATCACAGCTCCATACTTGGTGATAGTGTCGGCAAACTCCCGTGAAGTTCCGGCTCCGGCGGAAGTAAAGGCTATGTCAACCCCTTTGAAGTCATCGTTGTGCTGCAAGAGTTTCACTTCGATTTCTTTTCCGCGGAACGTGTATTTTCGTCCGGCGCTGCGTGAAGAGCCGAACAACAGTAACTCGTCAACCGGGAAGTTTCTTTCATCGAGCACGCGCAGGAACTCTTGTCCCACGGCTCCGCTCGCACCAACAATTGCTACTTTCATTTTCTTCTTTCTTTATATATTAATAATCTGCCTGCAAAAATAAAACATTTTGAAATAAAAAACGGGCTATGTGGAACTTTTTTCGTATTTTTGTTTTTAAAATGAATTAGACCGTTACGAGTATATGAAGGATTGGCTTGATTTGATAAATATAGACATCAATTTCCCGATTACTGACCCTACATGGATATTCTTTTTGGTTCTGGTGATTATTTTGTTTGCACCGATCTTGCTGGAGCGTCTGCGCATTCCGCATATCATCGGCATGATTCTGGCCGGACTGGTGGTGGGGGAGCATGGCTTCAACATACTGGCCCGCGACAGCAGCTTCGAGCTTTTCGGCAAGGTGGGACTGTATTACATCATGTTTCTTGCCGGACTGGAAATGAATATGGAGGATTTCAAGAGCATTCGGACGAAGGCGACCGTGCTCGGACTCCTTGCGTTCATATTCCCGTTAGGTATCGGTATCTGGACAAATATCCATCTCTTGGGCTATGGGCTGATAACTTCCGTGCTGTTGGCCAGTATGTATGCCTCGCACACCCTGATTGCCTACCCGATTGCCATTCGTTATGGCATCAACCGCCATCGGGCGGTGGGCATTGCTGTGGGAGGAACGGCGGTGACGGATACGCTTACGCTGCTTGTGCTGGCGGTGATTGCGGGCATGTTTAATGAAGAAGGCACATCGGGCTTCTTCTGGGTATGGCTGTTGGTGAAGGTGGTTGTGCTCAGTGTGGTGATCATGTATGTTTTTCCGCGCATCGGACGCTGGTTCTTCCGCCGCTATACGGACAATGTGGTGCAGTTTATCTTTGTGTTGGCTATGGTGTTTCTGGGAGCCGGCCTGATGGAGGTTATCGGTATGGAGGGCATTTTGGGCGCGTTTTTGGCCGGTCTGGTGCTGAACCGCCTGATTCCTCATGTCTCTCCGCTTATGAGCCATCTGGAGTTTGTAGGCAATGCGCTGTTTATCCCTTATTTCCTGATAGGAGTAGGTATGTTGATAGATGTGAATGTATTGTTCGGACATATCGATTCGCTGAAGGTGGCGTGTGTGATGATTGTGGTGGCGCTTACGGGCAAATGGATTGCTTCGTGGGGAACGCAGAAGATTTTCCGGATGAGCGCGGTGGAACGTGAACTGATGTTCGGGCTGAGCAATGCCCAGGCGGCGGCTACGCTGGCGGCGGTAATGGTGGGATACAACATCATTCAGCCCAACGGTGAGCGCCTGCTGAATGAAGATGTGCTGAACGGTACCATTCTGCTGATATTGGTGACTTGCGTGGTGAGTTCGTTTATCACGGAAAACGCGGCAAAGCGGGTGGCGATGAGCGATGCGGAACTGGAAGAGAGGGAAGGGCAGGAGAAGGAGCGTTTTCTTATTCCGGTGGCGAATCCGGAGACACTGGACAGCCTGATGAATCTGGCTTTGGTGGTGCGTGATGAAAAGCAGATTAACAATCTGGTGGCATTGAGTGTGATAAATGACAGCAATGATTCGGTGAGGCTGGAGATGAGAGGTAAGCGGAGTCTGGAGCGGGCGGCGCAGATTGCGGCATCGGCGAATGTTCCGCTGAAGACGGTCAGCCGTTTCGACCTGAACATTACTACGGGTATCCTGCATACGGCCAAGGAGAATGACGCGACAAGCATCATTATCGGTCTGCATCATAAGGCAAGCATCGTGGACTCCTTTTTCGGCAATCTGACGGAAAATCTTTTGAAAGGCACTTATCTGCAAGTGATGGTGGCCCGTTTTCTGATGCCAGTGAATACATTGCGGCGTATTATTGTGGCCGTCCCTCCCAAAGCGGAGTTTGAACATGGTTTTGTGAAGTGGATTGTGCATTTGTGCCGCATGAGCAGTCAGTTGGGATGCCGTCTGCACTTTTTTGCCCATCCGCAGACCTTGGGTTACATCAGGGGATATATCCAGAAAAAGCATAAGGATGTGCTGACTGAATACCAGGAACTGGAGGATTGGGACGACCTGCTGATCATCACCGGACAGGTAAACTATGACCATCTGTTGGTGATAGTCAGTTCGCGGCGCGGCTCCATTTCGTATGATTCGGCATTCGAGCGTCTGCCGATGCAGATTTCAAAATATTTCAATAACAACAGCATCATGTTGCTTTATCCCGACCAGAAGGGAGACCCGAATGAATCGCTGACTTTCGCCGATCCGCGCGGATTTGCCGAGACACAATATTATGACAAGGTGGGCAACTGGTTTTATAAATGGTTTAAGAAGGAATCATGAATGAGGATATGAGGGAGTGGCAGCAGCGTACCGAACTGCTGTTGGGGACGGAAAAGATGAACCGCCTGCGTCAGGCTCATGTGCTGGTGGTGGGACTGGGCGGCGTGGGTGCTTATGCCGCCGAGATGATCTGCCGGGCGGGAGTGGGAAGGATGACGATAGTGGATGCGGATACCGTGCAGCCGACGAATATCAACCGGCAGTTGCCGGCCCTGCATTCGGCATTGGGACGGCCGAAAGCAGAGGTGCTGGCTGAGCGTTTCAAGGATATCAATCCGGAGCTGGAGCTGACCGTGCTTCCGGTCTATTTGAAGGATGAGGCTATCCCCCGGCTGCTCGACAGTGCAAGGTTTGATTTCGTGATAGATGCCATTGATACGGTGGCTCCCAAATGTTATCTGATTTATCATGCCCTTCAGCGCGGAATCAGGATAGTGAGCAGCATGGGTGCGGGAGCGAAGAAAGACATTACGCAGATACGTTTTGCCGATTTATGGGACACGTATCACTGCGGATTGAGCAAGGCGGTGAGAAAACGGCTTCAGAAAATGGGAATGAAGCGGAAGCTTCCGGTGGTGTTCAGCACCGAGCAGGCCGATGCGGATGCCGTGATTCGGGTGGATGATGAGGAGAACAAGAAGTCTACTGCCGGAACGGTGAGCTACATGCCGGCTGTTTTCGGCTGTTATCTGGCGGAATATGTGATTAGGAAACTGTAGGAAAGATGATAGAGCTTCAAGGAATAACAAAAAGTTTCGGTTCGCTTCAGGTGTTGAAGGGAATCGACCTGACCATCGGAAAGGGGGAAGTGGTGAGTATTGTCGGGCCAAGTGGGGCGGGCAAGACGACATTGCTTCAGATAATGGGTACGTTGGACAGGCCGGACGGCGGGTCTGTCCGGATAAACGGCATGGATGTAGGCAGGCTGAACGAAAGAAGACTGTCGGCTTTCCGTAACAAGGAGATCGGTTTCGTCTTTCAGTTCCATCAGCTTCTGCCGGAGTTTACGGCACTCGAAAATGTCATGATTCCGGCTTTGATTCAGGAAGCTTCTGCCGGAACGGCGCGCAAGCGGGCGATGGAGATGCTGGAAATGATGGGGCTGTCGGAGCGCGCTTCACACAAGCCTGCCGAACTGTCGGGGGGAGAGAAGCAGCGTGTGGCGGTGGCGCGGGCACTGATGAATCATCCTGCCGTGGTGCTTGCCGATGAACCTTCGGGCAGTCTGGATACGCAGAACAAGGAAGAGCTTCACCGGCTGTTCTTTGAATTGCGTGACCGTCTGAACCAGACTTTTGTCATAGTCACCCACGATGAGGGCTTGGCTGCCCAGACAGACCGCACGATTCATCTGCTGGACGGGCGGATTCAAAAATGAGGTTATATGCAGGAAAAAGACCGGAACGGCGCTGTCCAAACCGGAATTTCATGAGGGAGGAAATCTGATATTCTCCTGTCAAAAAGCGGGGGACACGACGGATAAGGCGACGGGCCGGCGTGGTTCCCGCTTTGGATTTCCGTGGTTTCGGTTGCCGGACTTTCACTTATTTGTCAATCAGGCTCACAAGCTCCTCCAGCGAGTCGGCCACCTGAAAAAAGTGTCTGAGCGGACGGTGTGCGAAATGCTGTGTTTCCAGTCCTTTCAAGAATTCCAGCAGCCCGTTCCAGAAGCCTTCCACGTTGTAGAATATTACTTTCTTGTCGTGATATCCGATGGTGGCGGAAGCCATGACATGAAACACTTCGTCGAGTGTGCCTACACCGCCGGGCAGCGCCACTAATATTTCCGACTCTTGGAGCATCAGATCTTTGCGGTCGCTCAGATTTACGGTATGGAAGGTCACATCGAGCTGGTCGCTTGCCGCTCCTCTTTCTTCCAATTTGGTCGGAACAATTCCCATAAGCATTCCTCCGTTTGCTTTTGCCTCACAGGCAACGGCTTCCATCAGTCCTTTGTTCGAGCCTCCGTAAACCAGCCATTTGTGGTTTTTCCCTAACCATGCGCCCAATTCCCGGGCTTTTTCCATGAATACGGGGGCGATGTCGTCAGAAGCTGAGCAGAATATTCCTATCTTGTTCATCGGGGTTGTTTCGCTTTTTAAGGTTTGTCGTTTGCTTTGTTCTTGGATTCTTGAGACTTGAAAATTCCTAAAGTCCGGAAACCAATAAACTGAAGTGCAAATATCTGCATTTTTAGTAAAAGCGCAAAAGGTATTTGTTGTATTTTTGTCGGTACAAACAGAATAAAGAAGAAAAGCAGATGGCATATAATACGTTTACGTTGTCCAACGGGCTGCGTCTGATTCATGCCCCAAGCCCTACAAACGTGGCTTATTGCGGCTTTGCCGTGGACGCCGGCACGCGTGACGAACTGGACGGCGAGCAGGGGATGGCGCACTTTGTGGAGCATCTTATTTTTAAGGGGACGATGAAACGGCGTGCCTGGCACATACTGAACCGCATGGAGAATGTGGGCGGTGACCTGAACGCTTATACCAATAAGGAGGAGACCGTAATCTACAGTGCCTTTCTGAAGGAGCATTTCTCTCGTGCCGTGGAGCTGCTTGCCGACATTGTCTTTCACAGCGTCTTTCCCCAGCCGGAGATAGACAAGGAGGTGGAGGTGATAATCGATGAAATCCGCAGTTATGAAGACAGTCCGTCAGAACTTATTTTCGATGACTTCGAAGAGCTGATTTATCCGGAGCATGCGCTGGGAAGAAATATTCTGGGCAGACCGGAATTGCTGCGCAGCTTCCGCAGCGAAGATGCGCGCCGGTTTGTGGCCCGCTATTATAAGCCTGCCAATATGGTCTTTTTCGTATTGGGCGACATCGACTTCAGAAAGGTGGTGCGTACGGTGGAACGTGCCGTTTCCGATATCCCCTACGGCGAAGTGGAAGGGTATGTCCGCCGCAAGCCTTTGCCTTATTCGCCGCGCAGGCTTGTCATGGAGAAAGGCACCCATCAGTCTCATGTGATGATAGGCGGACGGGGATATGATGCCTACGACGAACGCCGGACGGGACTTTATCTGCTGAACAATATCCTGGGCGGCCCGGGGATGAACAGCCGCCTGAATGTGATATTGCGCGAGCGGAAGGGACTGGTGTATAATGTGGAATCCAATCTCACAGCCTATACCGATACGGGAACCTTCTGCATCTATTTCGGATGCGATGCGGAAGACGAGGAACGCTGCATCGATCTGGTGCATAAGGAATTGAAGCGTCTGCGTGAGCGGCGGCTTACCGTCATGCAGCTTGCTGCGGCGAAGAAGCAGATTATAGGACAAATAGGCGTGGCCGGGGATAATTTCGAGAACAATGCGCTTGATATGGGAAAGTGTTTCCTGCATTACCGGAGGTATGAAGACAAAAGCGAGGTGTTCGGACGGATAGAAAGCCTGACATCTGCCGGACTTCTTGAGATTGCCAACGAAGTCTTTGCGGAAAATTATCTGTCGGCACTGGTTTATCATTGATTGCCGGAAAGGCCGGTGCTTTTGAAAAACTGAATCCGAATAGACTTGAAATTGTGCCCGATAATCCGACTTTTGGTCTGTTTGGTCATAAAATGCCCGTTCGGGCTTTTTGCGGAAGCTTTTCTGTGCGTATCTTAGTTTCCCAAATACGAGAAACACATGAGTATACGACTGGGAGATAAAACTTATCTGCTGATAAGGAAAAAGCTTGAAGAATGGGAAAAACGCAAAGGCTTTCTTTGTTTGGGGTTGACCATACAGGCTTTGAGCAAGTCTGTAGGGGTTAACCGTACTTATCTGTCCAATTTCATCAATGACACTTACGGCAAAAATTTCAACAGATGGGTAAACGAACTGCGGGTAGAGGAGGCAAAGAGCAGGATGGAGTCGGCAGAATATAGTCTGGCCGAGATAGCGACACAGGTCGGATTTGCCGACCTGGCGCATTTCAGCAAGCAGTTCAAGCTGAAAGAGGGAGTATCTCCGTCTGTATGGCGAAAGAAACTGGAATAATAATGAGGAGAACTTCGCTCGAAATCACTATCTTTGCGCATCCGATGAGAATGTAAATGATAAAATAACATTATATAAGCGCATGAAGATAGAAGACAAACTGACCGAATCCGTCCTGAAGGGCGTAAAGGAACTGTATGGCGCGGATGTTCCCGCCAAGATGGTACAGATACAAAAGACAAAAAAGGAATTTGAAGGGCATCTTACGCTGGTGGTGTTCCCTTTCCTGAAGATTTCGAAGAAGGGGCCGGAACAGACCGCACAGGAGGTTGGCGAATATCTGAAGCAGAACGAGCCGACTGTGGCCGCCTATAATGTAATCAAGGGCTTCTTGAACCTGACGGTTGCTTCGGATGTGTGGGTGGAACTGCTGAACCGTATCCATGCCGACTGCCGGTGGGGAATCAGGGAGGCAGCTGCGGATGCGCCGCTGGTGATGATTGAATATTCTTCTCCCAATACGAACAAGCCGCTTCATCTGGGGCATGTGCGCAACAATCTGTTGGGAAATGCTTTGGCCAATATCATGGCGGCCAACGGCAATAAGGTAATCAAGACAAACATAGTCAATGACCGCGGAATCCATATATGCAAATCCATGCTTGCCTGGCTGAAATATGGAAATGGAGAGACTCCGGAGTCTTCGGGAAAGAAGGGAGACCATCTGGTGGGCGACTATTATGTGGCTTTTGACAAGCATTATAAGGCTGAAGTGGCCGAACTGATGGAGAAGGGACTGAGCAAAGAGGAAGCTGAAGCCCAGTCGCCGCTGATGCAAGAGGCCCGGGAGATGCTTCGCAGGTGGGAAGCGGGCGATGAGGAGGTGCGCGCGCTCTGGAAGAAGATGAACGGATGGGTTTATGCCGGTTTTGATGAGACTTACAAGATGATGGGCGTAAGCTTTGACAAGATATACTATGAATCGAATACCTATCTGGAAGGCAAGAAGAAGGTGCTGGAAGGACTGGAGAAGGGACTTTTCTATCGTAAGGAAGACGGTTCGGTATGGGCTGACCTGACTCCCGAAGGGCTTGACCAGAAGCTTCTGCTCCGTGCAGACGGGACTTCTGTCTATATGACGCAGGATATCGGTACGGCCGAGCAGCGTTTCGCCGATTATCCGATAGACAAGATGATTTATGTGGTGGGCAACGAACAGAACTATCATTTCCAGGTTTTGTCTATCCTGCTTGACAAGCTGGGCTTTGACTGGGGAAAAGGACTTGTTCACTTCTCATACGGGATGGTGGAACTGCCGGAAGGAAAGATGAAGAGCCGTGAAGGGACGGTGGTGGATGCAGACGACCTGATGGAAGCCATGATAGAGACGGCGAAGGAAACGAGCAGCGAGTTGGGAAAACTCGACGGACTGACGAAGGAAGAGGCGGCCGACATAGCCCGCATCGTGGGACTGGGTGCCTTGAAATATTTCATCCTGAAGGTGGATGCCCGTAAGAACATGACATTTAATCCGAAGGAATCAATCGATTTCAACGGGAATACGGGGCCGTTCATCCAGTATACTTATGCGCGTATCCAGTCTATTTTGCGCAAGGCTGCCGAAAACGGAATCGTTATTCCGCAGGCTGTCCCGACGGGAGTGGAGCTGAGCGTGAAAGAAGAGGGGCTGGTGCAGATGCTTGCCGACTTTACGGGAGTGGTGGAACAGGCCGGAACGGATTATAATCCTTCTGTCCTTGCAAATTATGCTTATGATCTGGTGAAAGAATATAATCAGTTCTATCATGATTTCAGTATCCTGCGTGAGGAAAATGAGGCGCTGAAGGTGTTCCGCCTTGCACTGAGCCAGAACGTGGGGAAGATAGTGAAACTGGCGATGGGACTGTTGGGCATTGAGGTGCCGGAAAGAATGTAAGGATAAGAATGCGAACGGAGGTTGAGAATGGGGGATGAAGAATTTCCATCAGGAGATTGTTCATTTTTCATTCTCAATCTTTTATCGGGGGATTATGGCAAAAAAGAAATTCTATACGGTATGGAAAGGGGTTAGTCCGGGGGTTTATTCTTCGTGGACGGACTGTCAATTGCAGGTGAAAAACTATCAGGGGGCGATTTTCAAGTCGTTTGATACACGCGAGGAGGCGGAAAGGGCTTTTTCGATGCCGGCACACCTCGTCTTTTCCACAAGAAAGACGGAGAATGTCGGGCTTTCACTGCCGGAAGGATTTGATCGTAATTGTCTGGTGGTGGATGCTGCCTGTAGCGGGAATCCGGGTCCGATGGAATATCGGGGGGTATATCTGCTCACCGGGCAGGAGGTTTTTCATTTCGGCCCGGTATATGGCACGAACAATATCGGTGAATTTCTGGCTATCGTGCACGGCCTGGCTTTGTTGAAAAAGAAGAATCTTAACATGCCGGTCTATTCAGACAGCCGTAATGCCTTGCTCTGGGTGAAGCAGAAGAAGTGTAAGACGAAGTTGGAGCGTAATGTACGCACAGAAGAATTGTTTCAATTGATTGCCCGGGCTGAGAATTGGTTGAAGGAGAATACGTATACCATTCCTCTTCTGAAATGGGAAACCGAACGGTGGGGGGAGATTCCTGCCGATTTCGGCCGGAAATAGAGGCTTCGGGCATTTTAAAGAAGCGTTTGCTGATGTGGAAAGGCGGACGATGAAACCGTGCAATACCTGTTGCGGGTTTCATTGTCCGCCTTTTTATGCCTTGTCTTTCAATATCTGAGGCTGCGAATCCGGATGTCGCTTTCTTCCCGCTGGATGTTTGAGCTTTTGTGGCTGAGTATGGCCGCGGCATTTTCAGGGAAAGAAGTGCATCAGGCTTTTCGTCAGTCAATGAATTTTACTTTCTGCATGTCACGGGGCTTGGCTGCCGGGCTTTCATCCGGATATCCGAAGGCGATGCAATACAGCAGCTTGTAGCCTTCGGGGAATTCCAGACGCTTCAGATATTCGGCTGCTGCCGGGTCGGTGTTCATAAAGCGTATCGGGCCGCCCAAGCAGCAGGAACCGATACCCATAGACCATGCGGAAAGAATCATGTTTTCTCCCAGCAGCCCGCAGTCTATCTGCGACATGTCGTAGGCAGGGTCGTGTGCAATGAACACAACGGTAGGTGCATTGCGGAACATGTTCTTGAACGACGGGTCTTCGGCGGCTTTCGGATTGGCTTTCTTGTAGACTTCTGTGATGCCGTTGATGTATTCCGGATTGTCTACTACCCGGATGGCCCACGATTGCTTGTTTTGTCCGTTGGGCGCATTGATGCCGCATTCCACGATGGTCTGCATCTTTTCCCGTTCTACGGCCTGTGGCTTGTACTGGCGGATGCTTCGGCGCGACATGATGGTCTCGATAACCTGGTTTTTGCTGACTGTAGCGGTGTCGTCGGCCGGTTGTGATTGTTGTGTACTGTTTCCTCCGCATGCCATGAGGGGCAGGAGAATTGCAGCCATGGCTGCCTGTTTTAGTCGTTTCATGGTTTTATTGTTTGATTTCCACGTAAAGATACAAAAAAAGCGGTTCTCGCAAAGAGAACCGCTTTATATTTAGGTTTTTGTAAGTTTTGATTACAACTTCGGACCGGCAGCAACCAAAGCCTTTCCTGCTTCGTTTCCTTCGAACTTAGCAAAGTTCTTGATGAAGCGACCAGCCAAGTCTTTAGCTTTTTCTTCCCACTTGCAAGCGCAGTCGTAAGTGTCGCGCGGGTCAAGAATCTTCGGATCTACGCCCGGCAATTCAGTCGGAACAACGAAGTCGAAGTACGGGATAGTCTTAGTCGGAGCCTTGTCGATAGAGCCGTCCAAGATAGCGTCGATGATACCACGAGTGTCGCGGATAGAGATACGCTTGCCTGTACCGTTCCAACCAGTGTTAACCAAGTATGCCTTAGCACCAACCTTTTCCATCTTCTTAACCAGTTCTTCAGCGTATTTAGTCGGGTGCAGGCTCAAGAATGCAGCACCGAAGCAAGCTGAGAATGTCGGAGTCGGTTCAGTAATACCACGTTCTGTTCCGGCCAACTTGGCAGTAAATCCAGACAAGAAGTAATATTTTGCCTGTTCTGCGCTCAGGATAGATACCGGAGGCAATACACCGAATGCATCAGCAGACAAGAAGATTACCTGATGAGCGTGAGGGCCTTTAGATACCGGCTTAACGATGTTGTTGATGTGGTAGATCGGATAAGAAACACGGGTGTTTTCTGTTACGCTCTTGTCAGCGAAGTCAATCTTACCGGCAGCGTCAACTGTAACGTTTTCCAACAAAGCGTCGCGCTTGATGGCATTGTAGATATCCGGTTCTGATTCATCCGGTTCTGATTCTTTATCCAAGTTGATAACCTTAGCGTAGCAACCACCTTCGTAGTTGAATACACCTTCGTCATCCCATCCGTGTTCGTCATCACCGATCAGCAGACGCTTCGGGTCAGTTGACAAAGTAGTCTTACCTGTACCAGACAGACCGAAGAAGATAGCAGTGTCAGTACCTTCCATGTTAGTGTTGGCAGAGCAGTGCATAGAAGCGATGCCGCGCAACGGGTTCAGGTAGTTCATGATAGAGAAGATACCCTTCTTCATCTCACCGCCGTACCAAGTGTTCAGGATAACTTGTTCGTTGGTCTTCAGGTTGAATACAGTAGCTGTTTCAGAGTTCAGGCCCAGTTCTTTGTAGTTTTCAACTTTAGCCTTAGCAGCGTTGAATGATACGAAGTCAGGTTCGCCGTAGTTAGCCAGTTCTTCTTCAGTCGGACGGATGAACATGTTCTTTACGAAGTGAGCCTGCCATGCAACTTCCATGATGAAACGAACTTTCAGGCGAGTAGCAGGGTTGGCACCGCAGAAAGTATCCATAACGAACAGACGTTTGCCGCTCAACTGCTTTACTGCTTTTGCCTTCAAATCAGCCCATGCTTCTTCAGAGCAAGGTTTGTTATCGTTCTTATATTCGTCAGAAGTCCACCATACAGTGTCTTTGCTTGCTTCGTTATATACAAAGAATTTGTCTTTAGGTGAACGACCCGTATAAATAGTTTACAGCGCCCAGTTCAGTTACCTGACCTTTTTCATAGCCTTCGAGGCTTTCTTTAGTCTCTTCAGCGAACAATACTTCATAAGAAGGGTTGTGGAGGATTTCCTTCACATCGGTAATACCGTACTTGCTTAAATCTAAATTTGCCATTGTTCAAATGATTAATTTGGTTGTTTATATCAAATGTTTAATTGCGTTTCAATAATGCTTGTTCGCAAAAGATGTTTTTAAACACTCCCTTGTTTTCAGCGCTACAAAAATAGTGGTTTATTTTTAAATCAAAGAAGTTATTATTGAAAAATTTCCGTAATAGGAAAAGATTTATACTTGTATAACAAATTTGTAAATTCTACATGGCAAATCCCTTTTTATTTTGTTTCTTTGCAAGAACTTCTTTATTGGATTTGCTTATGAAAATAGTCAATTTTAGTCAGTATGACAGCTTGTTGAACCAGTTCCTGGCGGAAATGCGTGATGTTAGTATACAACATGATAGTTTGCGGTTTCGTCGTAATATTGAACGTATCGGTGAAATTATGGCTTATGAGATAAGCCGGGACTTGCCATATCATTCTTTGGCGGTAAAGACTCCTCTGTCGGTTGCTACAGAAAGGGTGCCGGATAAGAATTTGGTTATAGCCACCATTTTGCGTGCGGGGTTACCCCTCCATCAGGGTTTCCTGAATTATTTTGATAAGGCTGAAAATGCATTTGTTTCTGCCTATCGCAAATATGTGGATGAGGCTCATTTTGATATTCATATTGAATATATTGCGACTCCACGGTTGGATGGGAAGATTTTGATACTAACCGATACGATGTTGGCTACAGGAACTTCGATGGAGTATGCTTATGAAGCTTTATTGACAAGGGGGGAGCCTGAGTGGATTCATATAGCTTCAGTAATTGCAAGTCGGCAGGCCATTGAGCATCTTCAGAATGTATTTCCGCAAGAGAAGACTACGGTATGGTGCGCTGCTATAGACCCAGAGTTGAATATTCATTCGTATATTGTACCAGGATTGGGGGATGCCGGTGATTTGTGCTTTGGCGAGAAAGAATAAATGTTTCTTGCCTGTTCCGTCCTTTTCCCATCCCTTTCGTCCCGGATTCCGTCTTTCCGTGCCTGTATCCGTTCCCTTCCGCTCCCGTTCCCTTCGTCTTCCGTGCGTATATATAATATAATAGATGTGTCCGTTTCCTTCCCTTCCTTCTTTTCCCCGGATGATTTCCTCTGTGTATTGTCCTGTGTGACAGCGGTTTTGCCTGTCTTCCCTGATTTTCTTCAAAAAAAGTCCCTTGTTTTGTTTGCCCGTTCCGCATGAGTGCGTATCTTTGCACCCGCTTTCCGGAGGGAAGGCGGTCCGGTC
>CASFGA010000009.1 GCA_949294185.1 uncultured Bacteroides sp. | reverse complement strand
ACCGCCTTCCCTCCGGAAAGCGGGTGCAAAGATACGCACTCATGCGGAACGGGCAAACAAAACAAGGGACTTTTTTTGAAGAAAATCAGGGAATACAGGAAAACACGCTGTCACACAGGACAATACACAGGGAAAATCATTCGGGGAAAAGGAGGAAGGGAAGGAAACGGACACATCTGTTATATTATATATACGCACGGAAGACGAAGGGAACGGGAGCGGAAGGACAGAAAAAAGTTCCATGTAGTCACTCTAAAGATAAAGTCATCCATCTAAAACTATCCATAAACAAATCTTTGACTTATAAAAATCAACTTTTCCAACCACTCACTTGCAAATTTTACTCTTTTTTGATATCTTGCCACTAATTTTCAAATGCGTTGGATAATCTTTCGAATTTAAACGATAAGCCACAATGAACCGATTCTTTTATTTCATTTTATTTTATTGGATAGCCACATCCCCTTTAGCCGCTTTACAACTTCAGAATCTGAAAGTAGAATATACAATCTGCCCCATTGGCATCGACATATCAAAGCCACGCTTCAGCTGGCAGATGTTCGCTAATGCAGGTGAACGAAACATAAAACAGAAAGCATACCGCTTACGAGTCTATAATCCCGACAATATCTGTATTTGGGATTCCGGAAAAACAAATGATGACCGTTCAATAAACATCAGATATCAGGGGAAAAACTTACAGCCGGCCACCCAATACCATTGGCAGGTAGATGTATGGCCTAATCACGGAAAGCCTATTTCTGCCCGTTCATGGTTTGAGACAGGATTGACAATGCAGCAGGATTCATACAACGGATGGGAAAAGGCCCAATGGATAGGTGGTGGAAAAGATGACATGGTGCTTTATTCACACTACCTGCCTGTATTCAGACTAAACTATGCCTTTTGTCTCGACAGCCTTTCCGAAGCTTCACAAGCGGCCTTCATTTACGGAGCCAACGATGAGCGGCTGATGGACAGCAACAAAAACCTTTTCGGACTGGCCGCCCGTAAAAATGAATCATATATCAAAATAGAAATCAACACTTTGCCTTTAAGAGAAGGACAAGAAGCTGAAATACGGATATTCAGAGTCGGGTTTTCGCCTGAAGACAAAAAAGACATTCCATTCCGAACCTTTGCCATACCACAAACTTTGCTCAACCAGATGAACAAATATCAAGAGCACATGCTGACCATCGCTTCTGAATTAGGATATACACGCATCTTTTTCGACGGCAACGCCGCTGCAATCGGTGAAGCCAACCTTAATCCGTTTGGTCAAGGCGGAGATTTCACCGCTTTTCCTGTAGTAGGTGATGTAGGATTCTATAATCCCGCAGGGAAACAGACCGCTTCCGCCCGCATTGAGGTCTGCAACTTCCGCAGTCCGCAAAACAAGCTTAGCGTCACCCACTCTCCACTTCCCATATCCGCCAACGACAAGACAGGAAATCTTTGTCTTACCAACCCCAGCAAAAACGCGTCACCCATGCTGCGGACAACATTCTCTACCGACAGGAGAAAAGTGGTTCGCGCGCGACTGTATATCACTTCCCGAGGTATTTATGATGCATACATAAACGGGAAACGCATCGGCACTGACTATTTCAATCCAGGAGCCAGCCAATACAACCGCACACACTTTTACCAAACATTTGATGTCACACCCTACATCCGTCAAGGAAAGAATGCGCTCGGCGCAATATTGGCAGAAGGATGGTGGAGCGGAGGATGTACATTCACCGGAAACAACTGGAATTATTTCGGAGACCGCCAGTCGCTGCTTGCCAAACTTAAAATAACCTATGAAGACGGAAAGACCGAAACCATCGTCACAAATCCGCATACCTGGAAATACTTCGATGAAGGCCCGATAATATACGGAAGTCTCTTTCAAGGTGAAATTTATGATGCCACCCGAGAAAAGGAAACCGAAGGATGGTCTACGGCTTCTTATGACGACAGCATGTGGAAACCCGCCCAAATCGTCCCGCTGGCAGGAACCATCAGCGAAGAAGGAGGAGGAAACAGTCCGAAAGTAAATGACTACTCCCGCTACCGCCTGACCGGACAGCTCGGCTCTACCGTAAAGGCTGTAAACGAACTGACCGCACAATCAGTAGAAGAAGTCCGCCCCGGAGTGTTTGTCTATGACATGGGACAGAATATGGTGGGCGTTCCCCGCATCACACTCTCCGGCCAACCACGCGGGAAAAAGATATACCTGCGTTTTGCCGAAGTAAAATATCCTTCCCTCCCCCGATACAAAGAACATGAAGGCATGATCATGATAGAAAATATCCGAGCGGCAATGGCTCAGGACATCTACATCACACGGGGAGCAGCCCAAGAAACCATCGCCCCACGATTCACCTATCACGGCTACCGCTTCATAGAGATTACCGGAATCGACCAGGCCCTCCCGCTCGAAGCGGTCAAAGGAACCGTGCTCAGTTCTGTAGAACAATTAGCGTCACATTATGAGACCTCCAATCCCAAAGTAAACCAACTATGGAGAAACATCACATGGTCTACTTTCGGGAATTTCCTTTCCATTCCCACCGACTGTCCGCAACGCAACGAACGGATGGGATGGGCAGGCGACATTTCCGTCTTCTCACCCACAGCGACCTATCTGACCGATGCCGCCCTGTTCCTGCGCAGATACCTGCAAGCTATGCGTGACGTGCAGCGTGAAGACGGCCGTTTCCCCGACATCGCCCCGCTCGGAGGAGGCTTTGGCGGAATGCTTTGGGGCAGTGCCGGAATTGTCATCCCATGGGAATGCTACCGCCAGTATCAAGACAAAGACCTGCTTGCCGAGCATTATCCTGCCATGAAGCGCTACATCTGCTATCTTACCAACAAATGTATCAATCCTGAAACCCGCGTTCTGGAACAGGAAAAGGTTTGGGGAAACCTCGGAGACTGGCTCAGTCCGGAAGACAACCGCAATGATGCCACCCTGCTGTGGGAAGCTTACTTTATTCATGACCTTGACATCATGCAGCGTGTGGCAGACATTCTGGAGGATAAAGAAGGCAGCTGCAGATACGGGAAGCTGAAAAAAGAAAGAACGGAGTTTTTCAACCGAACTTACATCGACCCGAAAACCGGAAAAACACGGTCGGCAGACGGGAAAAGGCCGGTGGATACCCAAGCCTCCTACGCACTTCCGCTGGCATTCGGCATCATCCCCCAATCCATACGCTCGAAGATGACAGACCATCTGGCTGCAACAGTCACCCGTGTCAATACGGCAGACAACGGGGTGGAATGCCCTCCATACTCATTGATGACGGGCTTTATCGGCACGGCATGGATATGCAAGGCTTTATCGGACAACGGGCGGACGGATATCGCCTATCGGCTATTGCAGCAGACCGGATATCCTTCATGGCTCTATCCAGTGGAACAGGGAGCAACCACCATCTGGGAACGCCTCAACTCATACACTCACACCGACGGATTCGGCGAAAACAACCGGATGAACTCGTTCAACCACTATTCATTCGGGTCGGTAGGAGCATGGATGTACGGCTATTCGTTGGGCATACAGCCAACGACCGACGAACCGCAGGCGGCATTCAAGCAATTCATACTGAAACCTCAACCCGACCCGACCGGACTAATGACTTTTGCACGAGGGCATTACGACTCAATGTACGGGCGTATAGAAAGCGGATGGGAAATTACACCAACCGCCACCCTATATACTTTCAGCATTCCGGCCAATACCACCGCCACGCTCTATCTTCCCGCCCAAGATCTAAGCCAAGTCAAAGAAGATGACAAACGAATCAAGAATCGCCGAAGGGGCATCACGGTCATCGGCCAAGAGGGAAATTACATCCGCTTGAGGCTGGAATCCGGGAATTACCGCTTCAAAGTAGAAAAGACTCATTAAATTTTCAAGTCTAACAGGAAAAACCATGAACACATTCAAAGCATCATTACTCATTGCCCTTTCCACACTTTTCACATGGGGAGCGGAAAATGTCTGCGCCACCGAGCGAGACATGCTTTTCAACAAAGAATGGAAATTTTATTTAGGGCCGCTTGCCAATGCGGAACAGCCCGACTATGACGACAGTCGGTGGCGGACGCTTGACCTACCCCACGACTGGAGTGTGGAGCCCGTGGCCTACCAGTGCGAAGGCATTACCATCGGCCCGTTTACCCGGTTGAGCGAGAAACGCTATCCGGCCGACCAACAGATGGGCGGCGGTGCATGGGATGTAGGACAGACCATCGGCGGCGAAGGATGGTATCGGAAAACATTTGTCGTGCCACACGAAGATGCCGGCAAGTGCATCACGCTTTATATCGAAGCGGCATCCTCGCAATCGGAAGTATGGGTGAACGGCACAAAAGCCTATTTCAACGCCTACAGCTATACGCCATACAAGCTTGACATCACCCGCTATCTGAACGCTCCCGGCACACCCAACCTGATAGCCGTAAAGGCCGTAAACAACGGAAACAACAGCCGTTGGTATATCGGCTCAGGACTTTTCCGGAATGTCTGGCTCATCACAACAGACAAGCTTCATCTTGACCGGTGGGACACGTATATCGACGCTTCACGGATAGAAAAGAAAAAGGCGGTCGTCAACTTCTCAACGATGATTCACAATAAAAGTCTGCCGACCGAACAAGGGGAAATCCGCCTGCGGATACTTGACCCTGCGGGAAAAGAGGTTTATTCCACCCGCATCAATACGGCAACGACAGATTCCATCATGGCCAAAACCAGTTTTTCCCTGCACCATCCGCAACTTTGGTCAGTAGACAATCCGCAGCTTTATACGGCAGAAATAACGCTGAATGCCGGCAATAAGGAGCGCGACAGACTAAGTATTCCGTTCGGCATCCGCACGCTGGAATTTTCTGCGCGGAAAGGATTCCTGCTCAACGGCAAGCCGCTTGAACTGAAAGGCGCATGCGTACATCATGACAACGGACTGTTGGGCGCGGCCGCCATGGCACGCGCCGACGAACGCAAGGCAGAACTGCTGAAGGCCAATGGCTTCAATGCCGTTCGCTGCGCACATAATCTGGCATCGGAAAGCTTTCTCAACGCCTGCGACCGTCTTGGCCTGCTTGTCATCCATGAAACCTTCGACCAGTGGCTGTCTCCCAAGCGTCCAGACGACTACCACCAATATTTCAGACAATGGTGCGTGAGCGATCTTACCGCCGGAATCCTCCGAGACCGCAATCATCCGTGCATCATCATGTGGAGCATCGGCAACGAGATATCCGACCGCGCCGACGAAGCCGGCATCAAGGCAGCCCACCGCCTGATTGATACCGTCCGCAAATACGACACCAGCCGCCCGGTTACCGCCGGAGTAAACACCTTTTGGGACCGTCCTTACAAATGGGAAGAAGCTTCTCCCCGTGCCTTTGCCTATCTGGATGTGGCGGGATACAACTACATGTGGAGCAGATACGAGAGCGACCACGCCGCCCATCCTGAACGAATCATTTATGGCAGCGAATCATTTCCAAAAGAAATAGCCCAAAACTGGAATCTGGTCGAGAAACATCCGTATGTCATCGGAGACTTCGTGTGGACAGCCATAGACTATCTCGGAGAGGCCGGACTCGGACATGCGCTCGAACTGGCTCCCGGAGAGCGCGACCCGCAGTTTATGGACTGGCCCTGGTATAACGCCTGGTGTGGTGACCTGGACTTCTGCGGCGACAAAAAGCCCCAATCGTATTATCGCGATGTGGTATGGCGGCAACGCGATATCGCAATGGCCGTACATGCCCCGACAACCGAAGGGAAAAAGGAGGTTGTCAACGGATGGGGATGGCCAAACGAACGGTTAAGCTGGACCTGGCCGGGACTGGAAGGCAAGACAATGACCGTAAACATATACAGCCGCTCACCGAAAGTCAGATTATATCTGAACGGCAACCTGATTGGTGAAAAAGAAACAGACAAGGAACTGTACACAGCTACTTTTGAAGTTCCCTATGAACCGGGGAAACTGACGGCACAAAATGTCGGAGGAAACAAGTCATCCGTCACCCTCCAGACTACCGGCAGTCCGGCAGCCATCCGCCTTACTCCCGACCGCATCCGGCTGAAGGCATCCGGTCAAGACTTGTCTTTCATAAAAATCGAAATAGTAGATAAAAATGGACTTGTCATACCTGATGCCGCCATTCCCGTACAGATAAGCTGCGAGGGAAAAGGCACTGTTCTGACTGCGGGGAACGGAGCTTATGCAGATATGGAAAGTTTCCGCTCGCCGGCCCCCAAGACTTTCCGCGGACGGGCCATGGGCATCATCCAGTCTGCCGAAGAAGCAGGAAACATCCTGGTAAAGGTATCGGCAGAAGGCATCGGCACCTCAACCGTCGAATTATCGGTAGAATAATTTATAACCTATAAAAAACTATAAACATGAATACCATTTTCAAGACTTTCCCGCTCTGTTGTCTGGGACTGATGCTTACAACGGGCGAAATGCACGCCCAAAGCTATAACTGGATCAGCAGCAGCGAAGGCAATGTATGGCAGGAAACAAGAATCCGCCTGCAAAACAAGGTGACAGAGACCCCCGATCTGTCGGTAGACGAAAACAGCAGAATCGTCACTTTCAAGGCTTGGGGAGCAACGTTCAACGAGCTTTGCTGGGATGCGCTCAGCGTACTGACTCGGGAAGAACAGGATAATATCCTGCACAATGTATTTTCTCCCGAAGGCGATCTGCGTATCACACGCGGCCGCATCTCTATGGGAGCCAACGACTATGCACGTTCATGGTACAGCTGTGATGAGACAGAAGGAGATTTTGAACTCCGCTATTTCAACATCGACCGCGACAAACAGGCCATCATTCCCTTTATCCGGGCTGCGCAGAAATATAACCCAAATCTGACTTTCTGGATATCTCCCTGGTGTCCGCCCAGTTGGATGAAGATTCATGGCGACTATCCCGTACTGAGCAGCCCGTATAACAATCTGTCTCCCAAAATGGATTATCTGCTTTACGGCAATATCGGCGGCAAGACTGACCCTGACGAAATGAAGCTGACAGGAGAGCGCAACGGAAAATTCCCGCGGCAACTCGCCACTACGGACTATATGATACAAGATCCACGCTACCTGCAAACGTATGCCAACTACTTCTGCAAATTCATCGATGCCTATAAGGAACAGGGAATTCCCATCGACATGGTCATTTATCAGAACGAGGCTTACAGCTATACACCCTATCCCGGATGCGCCTGGACTGCTGAAGGAACCGTCCGTTTCAACAAGGAATATCTTGCCCCCACCCTCAAGCGGCATCATCCGGATGTAAAGCTTTATCTCGGCACATTCAATACCAATCGTCAGGATCATGTGGAAAAAATCATTTCCGACAAGGGGCTGCAGGAATGTATAAGCGGCATGGCCTTCCAATGGGAGGGACGGGAAATTCTTCCCCATATACGCAAACAGCATCCCGAATGGGAGTATATCTGCTCGGAAAGCGAATGCGGATGGGGCAGCTTCGACTGGAAAGCGGGCGAACATACCTTCGAACTGATGAACCACTACTTAGGAAACGGATGCCGTGAATATAACTTCTGGAACTTTATCCTTACCGATAACGGCGAAAGTCCGTGGGGATGGAAACAGAATGCCCTGATCCGGGTAGACTCAAAAGCACGCAGCTTTGTCTATACACCGGAGTATTATGCCGTGAAGCACTATGCCCACTACATTTCCTCCGGCACAGAAATCATCGCCTACAAGCCTGAAGGAGAAGACAAGAAGCCTGTTCTTGTGGCCAAGACACCGGAAAACAAGTTTATTGTCATAGCCGGAAACTTCAAAGATGAGGCACAAACCCTGACTGTTCAATTAGGCAAACGTTACTTGAATGCTAAGCTGGCAGCCCATTCGATGAATACATTCGAGATGAGATGACCGTCATAAAGTTGCTACTCCCACAGTCTGAACAAATCCGTTTCACCCCAATACCAGTGGGTATATCCGGCGACAACGTTTTTATATCGGTATAAAGGAGTGGCAACTTTATTTCCTTTCGCATTATATAAGGCAGCAACAGAGGGCAATGATTCCGGCGAAACGACTGAAGAATAATGGAACTCGTGCCCTTTCAACACCATTCCCCTATATTCTGTACAGCGATATCCCAGATGCAGATGCGCATCCTCCATCGTGCATGCCAAAGGCAACGCTCCCGCCATCTCATACACTGTCCCTTTCTGGGTAGTAAGCGAACGGGCGAGGAGCATCATGCCGCCACATTCTGCCAATACCTTCCCTCCTGTTTCAACATAATCATAAAGTTGTTTCATCAGTAGCTTACGGCGGTGGAGTTGGCGTGAAAAAAGTTCGGGATACCCACCAGGCAGATAAATCAAATCGGCTTTGGGAAGCTCCTTGCTATAAAGAGGACTGAAAAACGTAAGGCAGCCGCCCATTTCACGCAGGCGGTCAAGATTTTCGCGATAGATGAAACTGAAGGCGGGATCGCGTGCAACGGCAATCTGCATCTTCGGGAAACGACGGCGGACTGTATCTACCGGAACATCCTGCGTATAGGGAAGACTATAGGCACAAGGGAAAGGGCGGGTACACAAGTCAAGCAATTTATTTATGTCGATATGCCTCTCCACCTCGCAAGCTATACGCTCGGCAAGTTCATCCATAGCTTTCTTGGCTACCAATGTCAATCCCAGATGGCGGGAAGGCAACCGAAACGATTCTTCAGCAGGAAGATAACCCAAGCTCTCCAGTCCGGCCTCCACGCAAGCCTCTTTCAAACAGGCATAATGAGCCGGCGAAGACACCTGGTTGAAAATGACCCCAACTATTTTCGGAGCAGGACGAAAATGTTTGAAACCATACAGAACCGGCGCTACCGAATAGGCCGTAGCACGGGCATTGACCACCAAAACTACCGGGATGTTCAGCAGTCTGGCCATCTCGGCACTGCTTCCCTGCATCCGCTTATAGCCGTCGAAAAGTCCCATCACGCCTTCCGTAACACAAACATCGGCATTCTCCGCATAACGGTTATAGACAAACTGAACATGCTGCCTGGAAGCCATCCATGCATCCAGATTGATTGAATCTCTGTCTGCGGCAATGGCATGATATTGCGTGTCTATGTAATCCGGCCCACACTTGAAAGGCTGCACTTGCAACCCGCGCTTCTTCAGAGCACGCAGTAGCCCGATGGTCAGCGTAGTCTTTCCACTGCCCGAATTTACAGCACCAATAAGCACTTGCGGTTTCATCCTTTATTCTTTTCTTTTACTTAACCGCCGCAAAGATAAGAATTATTTTACTTTATTTCTATGTCAATCATTCCGCCATAAGGGGACAAGGCTTCGAATGCCTGACTGACACCGACCTTTCCGGCATAAATCTGTGCACAGATCAACACTCCACCATGGGCAAAGACAAGCACCTTATCATAGCCTTTCCGCTTCAATCCGTCTAAAAAAGAAGCTACGCGCCGGTAAAGATCCATAAACGACTCGCCGCGGGTAGCGGGGATATGCAGATAATCCTTATACCATTCCTGGATATGCGGGTCGCTTATCTCATCAAAGCGCTGCATCTCCCAATCGCCGAAGCTGATTTCCTTCAGCCGGGAATCGCGCTCGGCGTCTTCATAACCGCAGTAAGCCGCCAGACGCGTGCAGCGAGAAAGCGGACTGGTATATACTTTGTCAAACTTTATCCCTTCAATGCGCGACTTACATACTGAAGCCTCTTCTTCAAAGGTCGCGCGAAGAGGTACATCGGTCTGACCATAACACGTGCCCTGCGGCACATCCACCGATGTATGACGAATCAAATAGATTTTCATAACAAATGCATTACAAAAGGCAAATGGCGGCTGACCATGACAGCTCCCGCCCAAAAACCCAGTTCACACAACAAAAACAACGCTCCGCAACAGTCGCCCGTATATCCGCCCAAACGATACTTGAACAGGCTCACAAGCAGAAAGAAACAGACAACCGGACATAAAAGTGCCCACCCATAAAAAGAAGGGAGAAACACAAGTGGAATCGCTCCGCCCAATATGCTTGCCACACATTCTCCAACAGTCATCGGCGTATAGATTACCTTGGCCTTGCTGTCTTTTTCCTTACGCGCATAGGGCAGAAGCTTAATAACAAAACTACCTACACACTTGGAGAAAGCGTCGCCGCATAACAAGACAAAAGGAATATGCTCCGGCGGAAGAGAGGTCAGCAACGTGTATGCCATCAGATAATATACAATCAATCCCAGCACTCCATAACTGCCGATATGCGAATCCTTCATGATGCGCAGTATACTTTCCCGGTCGCGCCCGCCTCCGAACCCGTCGAAGAAATCCGCCAGTCCGTCTTCATGGAGCGCCCCCGTCACCAACAAGCGCGAAGCAAGTGCCAATATCACCGCTGCTTCCAAAGGGAAAACCCAGGCAGCCAGAAAGAAAACCAATGCCATGGCACCTCCGGTCAGCCACCCGGCAAGACTCCAATAACTGACCACATGCCTGAAACATTCGGAAGGCACCGTCTTAATCCTCCAGAAAGGAAGGCGGGTAAAGAATATCAAGGCGGCAAGCAGATTATTCATAGCCTCTTAAAAATATTTGGTTATCGAAGCATTGGAAAACGTATCCATCTCGTTCATCATCCGCACAGCCGAATCTACAATCGGATAGGCACATACCGCTCCGCTTCCCTCTCCCAAGCGAAGCCCCAGACAGAGAAGAGGCTTGGCATGCAGGTATTCCAGCAGAAGCCTGTGCCCGCTTTCATCGCCCTGATGCCCGAACACGGCATAATCTGTCACTGCCGGATAAAGTCTGGAAGCCGCAAGCAGACAGTTTGTCATGATAAATCCGTCGACAAGGATAACCAAACGCAGCTCTGCAGCCCGAAGCATTCCGCCTACCGCCATCATCATCTCATAGCCGCCAAAGCGACACAGAATCTCCTCCACGCCATGCAATCCGGAGAAGTTATCGGCTGCCCGCCGCAATATCTGATACTTCCGCTCTACTCCTGCGGAATCCAGACCGCTTCCCGCCCCGACACACTGACGGAGCGGTATCCCGGTAAAGAAATGCATCCATAGCGCGGAAGCTGAAGTATTGGCAATGCCCATTTCTCCAAAGCTCACAATGTTACATCCCTGGGCATAAATCCGGTCTACACACTGCGCACCATACTCTATACAACGGTTCATCTCTTCAGAAGTCATGGCATCTCCGTAAAGAAAGTTGCGTGTCCCCTTGCGAATCTTCATGTCAAGAATACCCCTCGCAGGCGGAAAATCGTAATCCACCCCCGCATCAACCACCAACAGTTCAAAACCATGCTGACGGCATAAATAATTAATCCCCGCTCCTCCCCGGAGAATATTTCCAATCTGCTGCCAGGTAATCTCCTTCGGAGAAAGGCTGACCCCTTCTTCCACAATGCCATGATCCGCCGCAAACAGTATGTTGCAGGGATGGTGCAACATCGGACACAGACTCCGTTGGATAAGCCCGATCTGCAAGGCCAGTTCTTCCAATCTTCCCAAAGAACCTTTGGGCTTGGTCAGATTATCAATCTTGTCGGCTACCGCTTTCTCCAGTCCGGCATCAGCAGTATGCTGTATTGTAAACTTCCTCATATCATTTTATTTTTACCGGAATGCCGCTTACCATCAGAATGACCTCGTCAGCTTTTGATGCTATGTACTGATTGGCCCACCCCAGTAAATCGGTAAACTGGCGTTGCAACTTGTTCGGGGATACTCCTCCCAAACCTATTTCATTCGTCACGAAAATGAAGACAGCATCTTGGTCAACAAACTTTTCGAACTCCGCCTTCACCGCTTCCAGAGCAAGCGAAACATCATTTTGCTCCATAAAGAAATTGGTACACCACAGCGTGATGCAGTCTATTACCACAACTCTTCCGCCCACATCATGGCGGCCCAACTCTTTTTCTTCCTCAATGTTTGTCCACTCTTCACCGCGGCTCTTTCGGTGGCGCATCACCCTTTGGCGAAACTCTTCATCCCATATCCGCGCCGTAGCGATATACACCGGCCTGTCCGTGAGCTGATGCGCCAACTTTTCGGCATAGGAACTTTTACCGGAACGCTGCCCGCCCGTAACCAAAACAACTTTTCTCATCAGATTTTTCTTTGTGGACAAAAATAATCTTTTTTTGAAGTTCCGCATCTATCTCCCAGATCTTTTTTCTGTATGCTGCCCACAGACGGCAGATTCCAATCCGGCCAAACAAAATCTTCATTTGCACCAAACGATTTTATGGAACAAGGGAAAACGAAACAGTCAGGCATAAAAAAAGGAGTACCGCTGTACTCCAACCTTTGTTAACCTTAAATCTAATACTATGAAAAACACGATGCAAAGATACGGACTTCCTGCATTTTTGCAAATTATCCGGCACAAAAACCGTGTTTTATAACATGATTTAAGAAGTATCCCTTCTGCTTAATGGGCATTAACAATTTATTTAGAATCATTAAGCTCTGCAATTTCCTTAGTGGCCACCGCTATCGCCTCATTAATGTTACTGCAAATGTTTTCTTTTCCGAGCAGTTCATAAAATCCCGACCTTTCAAGCACAGCATGAACCTGCGCATTGACACCCGAAAGAATGATGTGTATATTTTCTTTCTGCGACATCCGGCACAAAGTGTCCAGATTGTGAATGCCGGTAGAGTCTATAAACGGAACTTTACGCATACGGATAATCCGGATTTTCGGCCGGTCGCCCAACCGTGCCATGATTTCTTCAAACTTGGTGGCTATACCGAAAAAGTAAGGCCCGTTGATTTCATAAACCTCTACACCCTGCGGAACAATCAGATGTTCCTCATGAACCTCAAGATCCGACTCCTTGTTCGGATCTATCTCGTCGGTGATAACCGAAATTTCGGTGGTCTCCATCACACGTTTCATAAAGAGAACGCACGCAATGACCAAGCCCACCTCAATGGCTACCGTCAGATCAAAAATCACAGTAAGGAAGAAAGTGATGAACAAGACCACTACATCCGACTTCGGATTCTTAAGCAAACCTTTGAACACACGCCATCCGCTCATGTTATAAGAGACCACAACCAGCACTCCGGCCAGACAAGCCATTGGGATATACTGCGCCAAAGGCATCAGAAACAACAAGATAAGCAGCAGCACGAAAGCGTGGACGATTCCCGCCACAGGAGTCTTTCCCCCGTTGTTTATATTCGTCATCGTGCGGGCAATCGCTCCGGTAGCCGGAATGCCGCCGAAAATAGGAGAAACAACATTAGCTATTCCCTGAGCTACCAGTTCGGTATTCGAATCATGCCGGTCGCCCACTACGCCGTCTGCTACTGTAGCCGACAGAAGAGACTCGATGGCCCCCAGCACGGCTATGGTGATAGCCACCGGAAACAGATTCTTTACAGCCTCCCAATCAAGTGCCGGCACAGCCGCCTCCGGCAATTGCGCCTTAATGCTGAACCGGTCTCCAATCGTATCAATGGAAGTGATTCCTCCGTATGCCTCCATAAAATATACAGCCACTGTAACCAATACGATGGCAACAAGCGATCCTGGTATTTTCCGTGAAAACTTCGGCGTAACGGCAATAATCAGAACACTTGCCACACTGACAGCAAAGTTCCACCAGTTGACCGTATCGAAATGATGAAAATAAAGAATCCATTTTCCGATGAAGTCTCCCGGCACCTTTTCCCCGCCGAAATTCAGGCCGAATACGTCAGCTATCTGCGTGGTAAAGATGGTTACGGCGATACCACTTGTAAATCCGATGATTATCGGATAGGGAATGAACTTGATGATTGTGCCCAGTCTGAATATGCCCAACAATATAAGGAGAATACCTGCCAACATGGTGGCTACCATCAAGCCTTCAACACCGTATTCCTGTATAATGCCATAAATAATGACTATAAACGCTCCGGTAGGCCCGCCTATCTGCACCTTGCTTCCCCCTAAGAAAGAAATGATAAATCCGGCGACAATGGCCGTTATGATTCCCTTTTCCGGACTTACACCCGAAGCGATACCAAAAGCGATGGCTAAGGGAAGTGCCACAATGCCTACGATGATACCGGCCATAAGGTCGGTCGTAAAATCTGTTTTCGTATAACTCTTTATAACGGAAAAGAGCTTGGGTCTGAATTCAAATCCTTTCATAAATTATCTGTTAAAATGTAAAAGAAATGCAAAAGTACATATTTTGCAGAACTATGCCCCATCAAAAACGGTTTTTCTTCATAAAGCGGGAGAAAAAGTATTAATAGATTATAAATCTATCGCTGTAATGATTACAAAATTGAATAATATTACTATATTTGTAAAAGTGAGGAATAAAATTATTAACCAACTAAATAACTGAATATTATGGGAAAAAGTATCAAAGGAACAAGAACTGAAAAGAATTTAGGAATCTCATTTGCCGGTGAATCACAAGCAAGAATGCGCTATACTTATTTTGCAAGTGCTGCAAAGAAAGAAGGTTATGAACAGATTTCAGCAATCTTCACAGAAACTGCCGACCAAGAAAAGGAACACGCCAAGCGTATGTTCAAATGGTTGGAAGGCGGAATGGTGGAAATTACAGCAAGCTATCCGTCGGGAGTGATAGGAACAACGCTCGAGAACCTGAAAGCGGCCGCAGCCGGTGAAAACGAGGAATGGACTCTTGACTATCCCAAATTCGCCGACATCGCAGACGAAGAAGGCTTCCCCGCCATTGCAAAAATGTATCGTGAAATTGCAGTCGCAGAAAAAGGCCATGAAGAAAGATATCGGGCCTTGGCCAAAAACATTGAAGAAGGGAAAGTCTTCAAGAAAGACACGGAAGTGGTATGGCAGTGCCGCAACTGCGGATATCTGTACATAGGCACGGAAGCTCCTGAAACTTGTCCGGCCTGTCTGCATCCGCAAGCATACTTCGAAGTGAAAAAGACCAATTATTAATATTCAGGCATCGATTTCATCTGTTGATTCTCTTATAAGTCCGGTCAATCCATCATAGGCCGGACTTTTTTATTCCAAGCCCGCCATCCAACGGCGGAAAATACCAATTTTAAGGTATTGCACCGTTTATCGAAACCCTCCATATTTGCATATTGAAAAACCATAAAACTTTAGCAACATGAAAATCAAGACAATTATAGGCCGTGAAGTTCTCGACTCACGGGGAAATCCTACCGTAGAAGTAGAAGTAAAACTGGAATCTGGTGTTACCGGACGCGCTTCTGTCCCCTCGGGAGCCTCTACCGGCGAGCACGAAGCTCTGGAATTGCGTGACAAAGACCCGAAACGCTATAGCGGAAAAGGTGTCTTGAAGGCTGTGGACAACGTCAACAAAGTCATTGCACCTGCATTGGTTGGTTGGCCGGTTCTTGAGCAGCGCACCATCGACAAGAAGATGTTAGAGTTAGACGGCACAAAGACCAAATCCAACCTCGGTGCCAATGCCATCCTGGGCGTTTCGTTAGCCGTAGCCAAAGCCGCCGCCAATTACTTGAATATTCCTCTGTACCGTTATATCGGCGGTGTCAACACCTATATCATGCCAGTTCCAATGATGAATATAATCAATGGAGGCTCTCACAGTGATGCACCCATCGCCTTCCAAGAATTTATGATCCGGCCGGTAGGTGCTCCTTCATTTCGTGAAGGGCTGCGCATGGGGGCAGAAGTATTCCATGCCCTGAAGAAAGTTCTGCATGCCCGTAACCTCAGCACTGCCGTTGGCGACGAAGGCGGGTTCGCTCCCGCACTGAACGGAACGGAAGATGCCTTGGACTCTATCATCACAGCTATCAAGACAGCAGGATATGAACCGGGCAAAGATGTAATGATCGGCATGGACTGCGCTTCTTCCGAATTTTATAAAGATGGCATATATGACTATACGATTTTTGAAGAAGAAAAAGGGAAAAAGCGCACATCAGAAGAGCAGATTACCTATCTGGAAGAACTGATCAACAAATATCCTATAGACTCCATCGAAGACGGCATGAGCGAAAATGACTGGGAAGGATGGCAGAAGCTGACAGCCCGTATCGGCAGCCGCTGTCAGCTGGTGGGCGATGACCTGTTTGTTACCAATGTGGAATTCCTTTCAAAAGGAATCGCTACAGGATGTGCCAATTCCATCTTGATAAAAGTCAATCAAATCGGTTCGCTTAGCGAAACATTAGACGCTATCGAAATGGCGCACCGGCACGGTTATACAACTGTAACCTCCCACCGCTCAGGAGAAACAGAAGATACGACCATTGCCGACATCGCCGTAGCTACCAACAGCGGACAAATCAAGACCGGCTCTTTGAGCCGTTCCGACCGCATGGCAAAATACAACCAACTACTCCGAATAGAAGAAGAATTAGGTGATTTGGCAGTATACGGATACAAGCGAATCAAATAATACAGAACTAAAAACAACTGATTTTAGAGGAAAGATGCAGGATATAGCTTTAATCATGCATCTTTCTTTCATTTTTATCGGCTGAAAATCAGATAGGAACGAAAAAACGGCAAAAAAAATGTATCAAAAGATTTGCAGATATAAAAAATAGTCGTACCTTTGCATCGCAATCGAGAGAGATAGCAACGACAAAGACTTAATGGTGCGTTAGTTCAGTTGGTTAGAATACATGCCTGTCACGCATGGGGTCACGGGTTCGAGTCCCGTACGCACCGCCAAGATAATAAATATCTATTTGCAAATCCTTGAGTTACAATAACTCAGGGATTTTTTATTTTTAGCAGCCCCCTTCTTGACACCCTAATCTTGCAGGGATATCCAACCCCGTCTGACTTAACAAAACAAAATCCGTTCTTATTCTGCCTTTCAGCCTTGTAAACCATCCGATTTTCTCTTGCCTTAATAAGATCAGACTTTTGTCTGACTATTTCTATGCCCTCAAATAAAATCAGGCAAACTCAACCATTGCAATTTCAACAAAGAACTTTTATATTTGTAGCAAAACACTCATAAACAGAAAGGTATTATGAAATGCACCTATAAGCTCCATACAGCAAGGATAAAACAGATTCGCCAATCAGCACTTTGAGGGGCAGGCATCTGGCTTCGCAAAAAGAAAGAAGTGGCGACAAAAAACATTGAACCGACAAAAGAACCTTATCAGAGAGAACAGACTGAAAAATTGATTATTTATAACTCTTAGTCTCACATAAACAACATCAACGCTTACAATCATGAAAAATTATCTGACAAGAAATGTATGGTTGCTCTACATTTTAATGTTTGTATTGTCGGCCTGCAGCGGCAACAGCAAAAAGGCAACCGGAAATGTATCAAGAACAGACTCTGCAACGACAGAACTTCCCGGCATCAAAACCCTGAATCTGGACGGGATAAAGATTACGTGGATACAAGACAATGCAGAAGAAAGACTGATGCCACGTACTTTATTTGCCGATGCTCCGGACAGCATTATCAACAAACTGGCTCTGCAAAACGGCATTCCGTCGTCGGTCAGCACTTTTCTGGTAGAGACGGAAGGCTGCCGAATCTTGTTTGACACCGGACTGGGAGCACCAGACAGCCGACTGACTGAAGGCCTGAAAGCACTGGGGATTGCACCGGCCGATGTCCAGTATCTGTATCTGACACATTTTCACGGCGACCACATCGGAGGAATGATGAAAGGCGACAGCATCATCTTCCCCAATGCAGAGGTGTATGCCTCAAAGACAGAATATGAAGCATGGATGAAAATGCCGGAAAAACAGAAGGCTCAAGCTGTCAAGACGATGGACAGCTACAAGAAACAACTGCACTTGTTTGAATTCGGCGATACGCTTCCCGGAAAGATAACGGCACTCAGCGCTGTCGGCCATACTCCCGGCCATACCGTATTCCAAACAGGGAAACTGCTCATCATAGGCGACCTGATGCATGGTGCCGCCCTACAGACCGTTTATCCTCAATTCTGCGCCTCTTTCGACAGTGACAAAGAAAAATCGGCAGAAGCCCGGAAGCATTTTCTGAAGTATGCCAAAGAAAACGGCCTGACTCTGGCCGGCATGCACCTCCCTGCTCCGGCCTTTATGACGGCAGACCAATACTGACATCAAAAACAAAAACACCCTGACCAGACTTCCGCCGGACAGCGGACAAAGGTCTGGTCAGGGTCTGCATCGTCTTGCAAACAAAAACTCTTTCAGTAATAAATGTTTAAAGACAAGAACAAAAAATCCTTATGATGCTCGGTATCCGTTTCAAAACATATCTTGCCTTCACGGGCCAACCATCCGACAGCCGCACTCAGTTCTCTTTCAGACAAACCGGATGCTTTTCTCACATCGTCATACTCCCAACGTTTTCCGTCATTGAGCAGCCGCCACACAATGCCGGCATTTTCTCCGATACTCTGCATGTCCATGATATATTGCATTAGAGGTTATGAAATCCGAATATAGAGCAGCCCATTCCGCCGTTCCATAAAGACCTTGTCTTCACGCGCAAGCCAGCCCACGGCCAAAGTCACATCTTCCACACTCGCCTGAAGTTTAAGAGCCAGTTCTGGAATGGTGATATAACCGGTTTCATGCAACTTCTGCCAAACGATTCCCGCTTTCAATCCGATGTTTGCCTTTTCTTTTTCCATAACTCAATAGATTTAAGGTAAAAAATGCGGTAGAGCATTTTCCTATTGTTAGAGAGGGAGTCGAAGCCCTTAAGCACAAACAGGAAACGCCCTCCGCAGATATGACGGAAGACGCATAACTGTTCCATTGTGCTTATCAGATATTTTCGACTTTCCTCTAACACAGAAATCAGCTAAACGCGTAGTATGTCAATAAAATGTCCAACTCCGAAGAGTTGTTACAAATTTATATAATTTCTTTTATAAAACTATCTTTTTATCCGATTTTTAATCAAACCGTCCATATTTCCCTTTCATATTCCGGTTTCAAGCAGGCAAACGGCGCGTTTGCTCCTGCCAAAATTCCGTCTTGACCTGTCCCGCCCCCTCGTTTCCTTCGGACAAGCCGGTTGGCGACAAGTCCTTCAGAGCATTTACTTCCCCCGTACAATTCGCTTGATGTCGTTCAGCTTGTTCAACGCCTCAAGCGGAGTAAGGTTATTCACATCCAGATTCAGGATTTCATCACGGATCTGGCACAATACGGGGTCGTCCAGCTGAAAGAAACTCAGCTGAATGCCGTCTGTCACAGCCTTCGCATTCACTTTAGGCTTGGCAGAAATCCCTTCCTGACGGTTCTCCGCCTCCAACTGACGAAGAATTTCGGCAGCCCGCTTCACAATCGTCTTCGGCATTCCCGCCATCTTCGCCACATGAATGCCGAATGAATGTTCGCTTCCGCCACGCTCAAGCTTGCGCAGGAATATGACCTTATTGTCGACTTCCTTTACCGAAACATTGTAATTCTTGATTCGCTTGAACTGTTCCTCCATATCATTCAGTTCATGATAATGGGTGGCAAAAAGTGTCCGGGCGCGTGCCCGCCTGTGTTCATGGATATGTTCCACAATCGCCCATGCGATGGAAATGCCGTCGTATGTGGATGTTCCGCGCCCCAGCTCGTCAAAAAGCACGAGGCTGCGCGGAGAAAGATTGTTCAAGATATTGGCCGCCTCATTCATCTCAACCATGAAAGTGGACTCGCCGACCGATATATTGTCGCTCGCCCCCACACGAGTAAAAATTTTATCTACCAGTCCGATATGGGCACTCTCCGCAGGAACGAAACATCCTATCTGGGCCATCAGCGTAATCAAAGCCGTCTGACGGAGCAAAGCAGACTTACCCGCCATATTCGGACCCGTTATGATAATAATCTGTTGCTCTTCCGTATCCAGATAAACATCGTTGGCAACATAGCGTTCGCCCAAAGGCAGCTGTTTCTCGATTACCGGATGGCGTCCCTGACGAATATCCAGCACATCATCATCTGCTATTACCGGGCGGATATAATTGTTGGCACGCGCCACATTGGCAAAGGAAAGCAGGCAATCCAGGCGCGCTATCAGATTTGCGTCGAGCTGTATGGCAGGAATAAATTCGGCCAGCGACATGACCAATTCATTATAAAGGCGTGTCTCCAATACCAATATCTTGTCCTCCGCCCCTAAAATCTTTTCCTCATATTCCTTCAGCTCCTGGGTTATATAACGCTCGGCGTTAACCAGTGTCTGCTTCCGGATCCAATCGGCCGGCACCTTGTCTTTATGCGTATTCCTCACCTCAATGTAATATCCGAACACATTGTTATAGGCAATCTTCAGGCTTGGGATGCCTGTCTTCTCAATTTCGCGCTGCTGTATCTGCAGCAGGCAATCCTTTCCCGAATAGGCTATACGCCGCAGTTCATCCAGTTCTTCATTCACTCCGTCGGCTATCACCCCACCTTTGTTGACCAACAGAGGCGGATCGTTCTTTATCTCTCTGGCAATCTTGTCACGAAGGGAGACACAAGGATTCAGCTGCTCGCCAAGATGCTGCAAGCTCTCATTCTCTGCATTCAGACAAGCGTTCCGTATCGGTTCGATGGCTTGCAAGGCTACTTTCATCTGCATCACCTCACGCGGAGAGATGCGCCCCACGGCAGCTTTCGACACGATACGCTCCAAATCCCCTATGCGATGCAGCTGTTCCTCGATGAAATCCTTGAAATCCGGTTCACGGAAAAAATATTCCACCACATCCAGACGCTCGTTTATCGGCTTTACATCCTTCAGTGGGAAAACAATCCACCGCTTCAAGAGCCGGGCTCCCATCGGGCTTATGGTATGGTCAATCACATCAAGCAGGCTCGTCCCTCCCTCGTTCATGCTTCCCACCAGCTCCAGACTGCGCACCGTAAACTTGTCCAGCCTTACATAACGGCCTTCCTCGATGCGTGAAAGCGAAGTGATATGCCCGATCTGGTAATGCTGGGTCATATCAAGATATTGCAGAATAGCGCCCGAAGCGATGATACCGTTCGCAAGATGCTCCACTCCGAACCCTTTCAAATTTTTCGTTTCAAAATGCTTCAGCAGTTTTTCACGGGCGGAAGTCTCAGTAAATACCCAATCATCCAGCTCAAAAGTAAAGAACTTGCTCCCAAAACTGCCTTCAAACAGGCCACGCTTTCCCCGCTCGAAAAGCACTTCTTTCGGGCCGAAATTACTCAGCAGCTTGTCAATGTAGTCGGCCGGCCCTTCGGCCGTCATAAACTCGCCTGTAGAAATATCCAGAAAGGCCACTCCACAAGCCGATTTGCCGAAATGTACGGCAGCCAGAAAATTGTTCTCCTTATAAGAAAGCACGTTGTCGCTGATGGCGACTCCCGGCGTTACAAGTTCTGTGATACCGCGCTTCACCAGTTTCTTGGTCATCTTAGGGTCTTCCAGTTGGTCACAGATGGCCACCCGCCTTCCTGCACGAATCAGTTTGGGCAGATAAGTGTCGAGCGCATGATGCGGAAATCCTGCCATCTCCACAGTCTTTGCCTGCCCGTTAGCCCGTCTGGTCAGCGTAATGCCCAAGATTTCAGACGCCGCCACAGCATCTTCCGAATAGGTTTCATAAAAATCCCCGCAACGGAACAGCATAATCGCATCGGGATGCTTTGCCTTCAGGTCGAAATACTGCTTCATCATGGGAGTCAGTACCACTTCATTATCTTTTGCCACAATTCCGTCCTTTCTTTATTCTGTTTGACAATCCGGTAATCGGGACAAAGATACTTGAAAAACCGCGAACGAAGAAAAAATATCCCAAAAACAAAACGAATTTACAGCCGGGCAAGAATGCTTATCCCACGAAAACTTCATTGCGTTATTCCATAATTATCACTAACTTTGCAAGCGTAACATTGCATCAAACAAAAACAGAACATACAGAATATGGAAAAGAAGTTCAAACGGACCACCGTCACCTCGGCGCTTCCTTATGCCAACGGCCCGGTCCATATCGGTCATCTGGCGGGAGTTTATGTGCCTGCCGACATCTATGTGCGCTATCTGCGCCTGAAAAAAGAGGATGTACTTTTTATCGGAGGTTCAGACGAACATGGCGTGCCTATCACCATCCGCGCAAAGAAAGAGGGGGTGACGCCGCAAGATATTGTAGACCGCTACCATGCACTTATAAAGGATTCGTTCAAAGAGTTCGGCATTTCATTCGATGTATACGGACGTACCAGTTCAGCCATCCATCATCAGACGGCTTCGGACTTTTTCCGCAAACTGTATGACAAGGGTGAATTTATTGAAAAGACGAGTGAACAATATTATGACGAAGAAGCTCATACGTTCCTTGCCGACCGCTACATTACCGGCGAATGTCCCCGTTGCCATGCCGAAGGCGCGTATGGCGACCAGTGCGAAAAATGCGGAAGCACACTTTCGCCTACCGAACTGATTAACCCCAAAAGCGCTATCAGCGGAAGCAAACCGGTGATGAAAGAAACCAAGCACTGGTATCTGCCGCTCGACAAGCATGAAGAATGGCTGCGCAAATGGATATTGGAAAGCCACAAAGAATGGCGTCCGAATGTATACGGGCAATGCAAGAGCTGGCTGGACATGGGCCTGCAGCCGCGTGCCGTAAGCCGTGACCTGGACTGGGGAATTCCCGTTCCGGTGGAAGGAGCAGAGGGAAAAGTGCTGTATGTGTGGTTTGATGCGCCAATCGGCTACATATCCAACACGAAAGAACTGCTGCCGGACTCTTGGGAAAAATGGTGGAAAGACCCGGAAACCCGTCTGATTCATTTCATCGGAAAAGACAATATCGTATTCCACTGCATTGTCTTCCCCGCCATGCTGAAAGCAGAAGGCAGCTATATTCTCCCAGACAATGTCCCTGCCAATGAATTTCTGAATCTGGAAGGAGACAAGATTTCCACTTCACGCAACTGGGCCGTATGGCTGCACGAATACTTGCACGATTTCCCGGGCAAGCAGGATGTATTGCGCTATGTGCTGACCGCCAATGCACCGGAAACAAAAGACAATGACTTCACATGGAAAGATTTCCAGGCACGCAACAACAACGAACTGGTAGCCGTATACGGAAATTTTGTAAACCGTGCTTTGGTTCTTACTCACAAATATTTCGACGGGAAAGTGCCTGCATGTGGCAAGCTGACCGACTATGACCGTGAAACGCTGAAAGAGTTCGCCGATGTAAAGGCCGAAGTGGAAAAGCTGCTTGATGTGTTCAAGTTCCGCGACGCACAAAAGGAAGCCATGAATCTGGCACGCATCGGAAACAAGTTTCTTGCCGATACCGAACCGTGGAAACTGGCCAAGACAGATATGGATCGGGTGGCAACCATTCTGAACATTGCACTCCAGTTAGTGGCAAACCTTTCTATCGCATTTGAACCGTTCCTGCCTTTCAGTTCTGAAAAGCTGCGCAAAATGCTGAATATGGAAAGCTTCGACTGGGAACAGTTGGGACGCACCGACCTCTTGCCTGCCGGACATCCGCTGAACAAGGCCGAACTGTTGTTTGAAAAGATTGAAGACAATGTGATCGAGGCACAGGTTCAGAAGCTGTTGGATACCAAAAAGGCAAACGAGGCAGCAAACTACAAGGCCAATCCTGTCAAACCGACCGTTTCATTCGAGGACTTCGAGAAACTGGATATACGGGTAGGTACCGTATTGGAATGTGAAAATGTGCCCAAGATGAAGAAGCTGCTGAAGTTCAAGATAGCCGACGGCCTGGAAAACCGTATCATTGTGAGCGGTATCGCCCAACACTACAAGCCGGAAGAACTGGTGGGCAAACAGGTATTGTTTATCGCCAATCTCGCCCCGCGCCAATTCAAGAACGGTCTGGTCAGCGAAGGCATGATTCTGAGTGCCGAGAACTTCGACGGATCACTTGCCGTCACTTCTCTGCTGAATGAAGTAAAACCGGGAAGTGAGGTAAAATAACGACTGCCGTTCAGCACACTTTTTACACTTCAAGCACGGATTACACGGAAGAGCCTGAATCTTCCTGTAGTCCGTGCCTGCAATATCCATCCAAACCCCGATGAGACGAGCATCATGCCGGAGTATTCACTGAAAGACAAGACGGCCAAGGGCCTCCTTTGGGGAGGCATCAACAACGGTGCCATGCAGGTGCTGAACTTAGTGTTCGGCATCATTACAGCCCGTATCCTCGATGATACCGACTATGGCATGGTGGGCATGCTCAGCATCTTCTCACTGATTGCCGGTTCACTACAGGAAAGCGGATTTACCGCCGCATTGGTCAACAAGAAGGACATCCGCCACGAAGATTACAATGCCGTGTTCTGGTTCTGTTCAGGCATCAGCCTCACACTTTATCTGATTCTTTTCGGATGTGCGCCGCTCATCGCCGCCTTCTACGGCCAACCCGCTTTGGTGCCGCTCGCCCGCTATTCTTTCTTAGGATTCCTGATTGCCAGCCTGGGCATATCACACAGCGCCTATCTGTTCCGCAATCTGATGGTAAAACAAAAGGCTCTTACCTCCATCATCGCCCTGATTGTCTCGGGAACGACAGGAGTTGCTTTGGCGCTTGCCGGATTTTCTTACTGGGGAATTGCTACCCAAAGCATCGTTTATGTGGCGGCAGTCAACCTCTGCTACCTGTACTTTTCTCCCTGGCGCCCTACACTAAAGATTGATTTCCGCCCACTGAAAGGCATGATTGGCTTCAGCAGCCGGCTGCTGGTTACGAACATCTTCACCCACATCAACAACAATCTTTTCTCCGTCCTTCTGGGAAGATACTATTCTGAAAAGGAAGTCGGACAGTTCAATCAGGCAAACAAATGGAATCTGATGGGACATTCGCTCATCAGTGGCATGGTAAACAGCGTCGCCCTGCCCGTGCTCCGTCAGGTTTCCGACGACAAGGAGCGTCAAAGAAGGGTATTCCGCAAAATGCTTCGCTTTACCTCATTCGTTTCTTTTCCTGCCATGTTCGGACTTTCACTCATCGCCCCCGAACTGATTACCATTGCCATAACCGACAAATGGCTGCCCAGTGCCCACATTCTGCAACTGCTGGCGGTAGGCGGAGCCTTCATCCCGCTGACAAACCTTTATACCAACCTGATTGTCAGCAAAGGGAAATCCGGTCTTTTCATGTGGAACACAATCATCCAGGGACTGACCCAACTCGTCGTCATGTACCTGCTCTATCCCTACGGCATCCGCATCATGCTGACCGTATACATAATCATCAATGTGGGCTGGCTGCTGATATGGCATTACTTCGTATGGCGTGAAATACGGCTCAGCATTTTCTCAGCCCTAAAAGACATCCTTTCTTTCGGACTCATTGCCGCCGCCGTCATGACAGCAGTCCACTTTCTGACCGCCTTTATCCAAGACATCTACCTGCTGATATCCGCCAAAATCGTTTCAGCCTCCCTCCTCTATCTGCTGATCATGTGGGCAAGCCGCTCCGCAACATTCCGTGAAAGCATGGAGTATCTGCTGAAACGCGAACGCAAGGTCTGAGTCTTTTTTCTTTACCGGCAGCCGAATCCGGAAAAATACTCCTGTCCATAAATCCGGCAGCCCATAACAAAAACAGAATATGCACAGGTCAGAAACCTATTTTCATCTTTGCTTGGTCAGATAAGAGGGAATTGCTAACTTTGTCACAACCTATACGACGAACAATGAAAAGAAACATAGCAGTGATATTGGCAGGGGGAGTCGGAAGCCGTCTGGGACTGTCCACTCCGAAACAGTTCTTCAAAGTGGCCGGCCGGATGGTAGTCGAACATACGGTAGACACCTTCGAACGTAACCCGCATATCGATGAAATCGCCATTGTATCGAACCCTTTCTACATTGCCGAATTTGAAAACCTGATTATCAAAAACGGATGGAAAAAGGTAAAGAAACTGCTTAAAGGCGGAAAAGAGCGTTATCATTCCAGCCTGTCCGCCATCGAAGCATACGGCGGCAGCGATGTCAATCTGATTTTCCACGATGCAGTGCGTCCGTTGGTCAGTCAGCGCATCATCAACGATGTGGTGAACGCCCTTGAAACTTACGATGCCATCGATGTGGCTCTTCCTTCAGCCGATACCATCATCGAAGTGGACGGAGACTTTATCCGTCAGATACCCGACCGTTCGCGTCTGAAGCGCGGCCAAACTCCGCAGGCATTTTCCATCGGTACGATACGCCGCGCATACGAACGTGCGCAAAACGACCCGGACTTCAAGGTGACGGACGACTGCGGTGTCGTGAAAAAATACCTGCCGGATGTACCTATTTATGTCGTAACGGGGGAAGAAAGCAACATGAAACTGACTTATAAGGAAGATACCTACCTGCTCGACAAATTCTTCCAGCTCCGCAAAAGCGAATTAAACCACGAAGCCACCGACATGAGCTTGTTGGCAGGAAAAGTGACGGTCATCTTCGGAGGCAGCTACGGCATCGGCGCGGAGACGGCCCGGATGCTCGAAGCACGGAGAGGAAAGGTATACCGCTTTTCACGCAGCCTCAACCACACGGATGTGGGATGCAGGGAGGATGTGGCAAAGGCTTTGAAGGAAGTTTTCAGCAAAGAAGGTCGGATAGACTTCGTGGTAAACACCGCGGGAGTGCTGAACAAAGAACCGCTGATAGCCGCTGACTACGGCACCATCGTGTCTGCCGTACAGACCAACTATATGGGAACGGTCAATGTGGCACTCGAATCCTTCCCCTACCTGAAGGAAACGAAAGGCAAACTCGTGTTCTTCACTTCCAGTTCCTATACACGCGGACGGGCCTTCTACAGCATCTATTCATCGACCAAGGCGGCAATCGTCAATTTCGTGCAGGCCATCGCCCAGGAATGGGAAAGTTTCGGCATCCGCGTGAACTGTATCAATCCGGAACGCACCAAGACTCCGATGCGCGTACACAATTTCGGCATCGAACCGGAAGATACGCTGCTCTCGGCCGACAAGGTAGCGGAGGCCACTTTGCAGACACTTGCGTCCGACTATACCGGACAGGTTATTGATGTCAAAAGAGAAAATGTATGAGAAATCCTTTCCTTACCGAATATGTAAAGCGGAATCTGCGGAACTGTCAGCTCAAACAGCTCTCCATCTTAGAGGAAGTAGACCGCATTTGCCGCAAGCATGAAATTCCCTACTGGCTGGACGGCGGGAGCCTGCTGGGAGCTGTGCGTCACGGAGGCTTCATCCCGTGGGATGATGACATCGACCTCGGCATGCGCCTGGAGGATCTGAAACGCTTTATCCAAGTCGCTCCTGCCGAACTGGGAGAAAACCTGTTTCTCCAGACTCCCGAAAGTGACCCGTCGAGCAAGGAACCCATCATCAAGATACGCGACCTGAACTCGCTGTATCTTGAAAGCGGAGACAATCTGGCGGCAGATTATCAGAAAGGACTTTTCGTCGACATTTTCCCGTTCATCGCCTATCCCAGTGTGCCGAGGCCATGGGTGAAAAGACTGACGAAAGGCATATCCACCGCCTACTCCATCCTGCACAGCCCGCACTATTATTCCCTGCGTTCGTTTGCCGAATTTTTCTGGTTCGGTGCAAAATACGCCATTTATCGAATGATATGGAAAGTGCTCTGCCTGCTCCGTCCGAAAGACACCTATCTGTCTAATGTATTGATCAATAACGGATACGGCATCATGCACCGCAAAGATTCCGTATTTCCGCTCGGAGAAATCGGATTCGAGGGAAAACGGTTCAGTGCTCCGGGCAATCCGGACGCTTACCTGAAAGACCTTTACCGGAACTATATGGACATCCCGCCCGAAAGCAAGCGGAAGGTACATGCCATCTACCTGCATCCGGAACTGATTAATGATAAGGAAGAAAAGAGATGAAGAAAGCCCTTGTAGATGTAGCCGTATTGATTCTGTTCTTCAACCGCCCGAACCAGTTAAGCCAGGTGTTCGAGCAGGTAAAGAAGGCACGCCCTTCGCGTCTCTTCCTCTATCAGGACGGCCCGCGAAGCGAGAAAGACCTGCCCGGCATCGAAGCCTGTCGCCGGATAGTGGCGGACATCGACTGGGAGTGCGAGGTACACCGCAATTATCAAAGCGAAAATGCGGGCTGCGACCCGTCCAACTACCGCGCGCAGCGGTGGGCGTTCTCTCTGGCAGACAAGTGCATCGTGTTCGAAGACGACAGCATCCCCTCGGTCAGCTTCTTTCGTTTCTGCAAGGAACTGCTTGACAAATACGAAAATGATACGCGCATCAGCATGATTGCCGGATTCAACAATGAGGAGGTCACGCCCGATGTGCCCTACGACTACTTCTTCGCCTCTACCTTCTCCATCTGGGGATGGGCAAGCTGGCGGCGGGTCATCGACCAGTGGGACGAAAGCTACTCGTTTCTCGATGATTCCTTCAGCATGAAGCAGCTGAAAGCGCTCATCGACACCCGCCGCTACCGGAAAGACTTCATCTACATGTGCCGGCGACACCGCGAACACGGGAAACCCTACTACGAAACCATCTTCCACGCCTCCATCCTGTTCAGTTCCGGACTGAGCATCGTGCCCACGCGCAACATGATAAACAATCTGGGAGCTACAGCCGACTCGGTTCACTTCGGCAATTCCATCCATACACTGCCTCGCGGCTACCGCCGCATCTTCACAATGAAGCGGTTTGAGGTGGATTTTCCGCTGAAGCATCCGCGCCATGTCATCGAGCATGTGCCGTATAAGGAAAGTGTCTACCGCATCATGGGGTGGCGGCACCCGTGGATAAAGATCGGACGCTCGTTCGAAGAACTTTTCCTCAACCTGCGCTATGGCAACTTTACCGTCATCCGAAAAGCAATCATAAACCGAATCAAAAAATGGCTAAAAAAAGACCGACATCTCTAAGCATCTACTTCTACCATACCCGCCTCACACGCGAAAGCTATGAAGAATGGAAACAGTTCCGCTTCCCGGGACACATCCTTTATGGCCTGCCACTGCTGGAAAACTACGGCATCCGCCCGGTGATGCACCCTTACAAAGCATTTTCCTCGCGCATGAAACTGATGTTTTATACTACACAGAAAATTCTTTTCTGCCGGGAAAAATTCAGCGCCGTCTATGGCACTTCCTTCCGCGGACTGGAGCTGATTATCCTGCTGCGCGCACTCGGCCTCTACCACAAGCCCGTAATCGTGTGGCATCACACAGCCGTCCGCCGCTCGTCCAACCCATTGCGCGAAGCTTTCTCCCGCCTTTTCTACCGGGGCATCGACCAGATGTTTCTTTTCAGTCGCAGACTGATAGCGGATTCTCTTGCCACCCGCAAGGTTTCCCCGCACAAACTGCAACTCGTCCACTGGGGTCCCGACCTTGCCTTTTATGACCACTTGCTGAAAGAACAGGCCGTCTGCGCCAACCGTCACGGATTCATTTCAACCGGCAAGGAACGGCGTGACATCCGTACCCTGCTCGAGGCCTTCTCCCGCACCGGAGAAGAACTGGAAGTCTATATCTCTGAAACGTGCAACGGCATCCCTTACCGGCAGATTGCCGACAGTCTCCGTCTTCCCGCCAATATCCGCATCCATTACACCGAGGGCGTGATACCCTACGTGCTTGCCCGAAAAGTGGCGGAAGCCCGGTTCATCGTCATCTGCTGCTTGGATTATCCCTACACAGTCGGACTTACCACCCTTGTGGAAGCCCTCGCACTGGGCATGCCCGTCATCTGCACCCGCAATCCCTATTTCGAGATGGACATCGACAAGGAGGAAATCGGCATCACCGTGCCTTACGGCGACACCGAAGGATGGGCCAACGCCATCCGCCACCTCACCGACCACCCCGAAGAAGCCGAGCGCATGGGTCGCAACGCCCGCCGTCTGGCAGAAAAACAGTTCAATCTGGAAATATTCAGCAAAGAAATTGCAGAAACGCTGCTGAGAATCGGATGAACGCACCAATCAAGACAAGACAACAATAAACACAACAAAATAACAAACTTATGCGACACATTTTAACATCACTCGTTTTTTGCCTGCTGGCTTGGATTCCCGTAAATGCACAAGAGTCTGAAAAAAACTTTTCCATCAATCACGGCCCTTATCTGCAAGAGGTAACCGCCCGGGGAGCCACATTCGTGTTCAACACCTCAAGGCCTTCTTTTTCTTACATCGAGTTGAGAAAGGAAGGAGAAAATGCCGGCAAGGTGAAGGAGTTTCATCCTTATAAGGTCGTATTTAGCGACAGCCTTGCATCGCCGTGGCATATATTCAGCACGGTCAACCCCGACAGGAAGAAGGAAGTATTTTCATTACTAGCAACATGCCAGCAAGCCGGACTTATTAATAGCTTGTTGCTTTATGAATCTTCAATGTGTATTTATCGGATGCTTACTAGTAGAAAATTCAGTATGTAAGGATCCTTACATACTGCCGCTGATAGTAAAAAATACCGTACCAATTTTTATAATCTTGATGTCAGTATCTCAGTTGGATATAGGGTCAAAAGTATCAGAGGTACACAATTCTGTCAATCAACGATTTAATAATATGGGTAAAGAGTTTGCGGTAATCAAAACTTAAAAGCAAATTTTCCTATTATATTGTTTTCTGGTATGCACCCCCAAACTCGGGAGTCTTCTGATCCATTTATATTATCTCCTAAAACTAGAAAACAATCCATTGTAGCAATATAACATGAATCTATTGAATTGTATTTGAAAGTATTATTTTGCATAATGAATTTATGCTCACTTTGTGTCAACTCACTTTCCTTTATTTTCATTCCTTTATATGGTACAACATCAAAGGGAGTAAGCCAAGGAGATTCCTTCACTTTTACATATTCTTTTATTGAATCTCGTGGTAATCCAACACATCTTTTTATTGCATACTTACTAGGATACTGAGGAATATTGAAAGCTATGATATCTCCTCTTTTTATAGGAAATAATTTTATACTTTTTTCCCATATTTTAGTTTTAGTCTCTTTTAATATTGAGTTTGTATAACCTTTATATGCAACATAATTTGCAAAGATACCTAACCATGGAATCTCATATATACTTTTAGGTTTTCTAATTCCATAGTAAGATTTTAATATAACAACACGATCTCCATCTTTTAAAGTTGGATACATTGAATATCCTGAAATTCTGAATACATCTACAATAAATAATTTAATTATAATATTTAATAATATAAACAAGAAAAACAATGTGATAATTTTACCTATTTTTAAAATAATTAAGTATGGTCTTCTCATATAAATTTGCTAATTCTGGATTATGCATAGGATTACCTATTAGCTTTATAATATTTTTATCATCTATCAAAACAGATTGAAATCTGTCATCAAACAAATTGTTTTTTGTAACAAATTCTTCATACTTATCATAAGCCCATGATCTGTTCCATTCTTTTTTAACTCTTTCATAAATAGAGGTTTCAATACCGCTTATATATGCTTTTATTGGAACTTTAATACCATATTTCGAAAGCATTTTATTACAAAATTCATTCCAAAATGCAAATTTTATCTTACATGCACTACAATCCATATCAACTGCAAATAAAATCTTTATATCTTGAAATGTAACACTATCATTAAACTCGGATTTTATACTATCAGGGTATACAATAGTATCATTTAAATGGTCTATTATATATTCTGATGAATATTTCTTCCACTCATTATTAGAAACAGAATTAAAAACAGAAGCTTTAGTTATAAAATACGCTATACTCAATATTAGAGAAAACAAAAGGAAAACGATTCTTTTTTTATAAACCATACTTTAATATTCTATATCCATTATCTGATGATGATGTTAACGCATAAATATATTGATCGTCCGGAGAAACAGCTATTTGTAATGCATCTTGATCCAAATTAAACTCTGAAATTAGGTTTAAATCCCAATCAAAACATTTTACGTGTGCAGCTCTGCTTAAACCTTGTTCACAGTCTCTATTTCTTTTACCTTTATACAAAACATAAAAATATTTATCTGAAGATGTAATTCCTACATAATAAGACATTGATTTTCCTGTATAAGCAGCTTGTGAAGATTGACTGCTATATTGTGCTACGTAAATATCGTTAGGATAGGCTTTCTTATTAAAATTGACAGAAACAGAGTCCTTATTAACAGTTGAAGCTACACCTATTATATCTGCTCCATAATAAGCTACCGCCAAGTGCGTACCATTAGGAGATACACTACTACAAGATTGATATAACATTATATTTGCTATATCACTTAAATTTTCATTTACCAGACTCTTGTCAGGGAATTTTTCAAAATGTTTAATCATGGTAAAATTGGGATTAAGATAGGTCAACATACCAGCGGGGGTAATCCCTGCACAAATAATTTTGCCATTCGACATATATCTGCACCAATCACCAATTATATTAGGCTCATTATCAACAGAAGTATATTGAAATATTTTTTTAATAACAGGATTGGTATCTTCATATTTTTCTACTTTGTACATTAACTTACGAAAAGGGTCTGATAAATATATACAAGAGTCAACTGAAGAATATTGTATCCCCATCAGATGTAATAATTCATTTGGTCCTTCTCCACGCAATAGAAATTGATTTGTCTTTGTACTTGTCTGTATATCATAAACATTGATTATTGTATCACCTTGAGTATTAGATATAATTAATGATTTATCTGTTACACTCAAAAAATATGGAGTATGTAATTCTGAATCAAAAAGAAAAACTTCGGAAGTTAAAACTTTGACTTCTTTATCTTTATTGCAAGAATAAAAAAATAATCCAACAATAAATATGAATATAGATAAATTAATAGATTTCATACGAACCTGGTTTGTTTCTTATTTTTTTAATCGTATTTGGATTAAAATCGCATGCTTAGTATTGAATTACATCAATAAAATTTAAGAAAAAACTTTAAGAAATAAAATAAAAAAGGAAAGCATAATCAGATACTTTCCCAATAAGTACAAGAATATACTTTTCCTTCTTATTATTAAGTTCACTTTAAAAAGTGTTTTAATACCCTATTGTAAAAGGAGATTAATTTATTAATTATCAAAAATTAATTTTCCTGTAGCTTTACCAACTCCCGAAATCTCGCACGGATTCTGATTTGAGGCATCGCATCTTGTTTCGCTAGCTGACAATCCAACAACTTCTATGTTTTCCAAGGTTAAATCCTCACTTTTTTCGGGAGTATTGATACCTACATACAAATTAACACCTACAATACCAATAGCAGCAAATGCAAAAAATAATTTTTCCTTCTTCATTGTTATATGATTTAAGTGATTCAACATTACAAATGTAAGTCTATATTTGTAATGTTGAATCTAATTTATATATTTTAACACAGATTGCTTTAAACATAACAATTAACCACGAAAGGAGTCTTATTCTGTAAATATAACACCATCCATCTTCAAATACCGACCAACAACCTTTCATTCTCTTCCTTTGTGTCCAGACTATCATGACTCAGCGTAAAGTATAGGAAGAGACAGCATAAGCTCTGTTATGCAGGCTGCCGTCGTTGACGACCGAGTCTCGTTTCTTTAGGAAGGGGAGGATGTCAATTTCCTACAAACTATCTTTATAAATAGTAGAAATAGCTCTGCCTGTCAGTTTAGTTACGTTGCGGATGGAATAGCCTTTCTTCAACAAGGCAATGGCTTCCCTGTATTCTTCTTTTTTTGTTCAAGGCAGAAAACACCTCATCCCGCATAATATCCCCCACCACCATATCCACCTGCGGATAGAAATGGCTGTAATAATCGGCGCGCTCCTGCAAAAGCTCGTTGGCAAGCCGTATATGTATATTTAAGTCTTCCAGATAAGTTTCGGCAACGCCGGCACTGGAAAACATTGAAATACCTGTCAGTCCGTGCATATTCCCTGCATTATTTTCTTGACCATAAGCGACGGAATGCCTTCCCCGATAAACTGCCGGAGAGCCGTATCGCTGACCGTAGTCGGCAAATCCAGATCCGCCGGCAAAGACATCACTATGAGCAGTTCCCTTAAAGTAAGCACTCTTGCGTCACTCCACAGTCCGTTACCCAAACACCTTCCGGGATGAACCTTGTCTTGCGACGACATGATTTCATTCCGCATGGTGACAGTGGGCGAAGGGGCATCCCATACCATTCGCTTGTAGCAGTTTGCATAGCTCTTGATTCTTTCGCCGGAAGGCTTGACCGGATAATGCTCAGAGTTGGCGACAGCCGAACAGCCTTCAGGGGTATGGCGCAGCCATTCAATCTGCTCTTTAGGGTGCTTTCTTGCCCAATGGTTTTTTATCTCGCTGACTTCTCCCGCCTCCAGCGAAGGCAGATTCCCGATGGCCTCGCGAAGCGTCACCACATGCTCGTCCTTTACCGGGTCATTCCATGTCAGTCCCTTTTTATACAGCCCGCTTTTCACCGTTATGTCGCTCTGTATAAAAGAGATAAGCCGCCGGCGGTGTGCACCCTCTTGACTTCGGTCTCGCGATGTTGTATCTTTACAGTCTGTTTGAAAACCTGATTCTAATGAGAGTAACACTGACCAGAACGGATTCCCGGACGGGAAAAGAGAGTTGTAGTCTCCTGACTGTGAAAGCACTGATGGAGCGTGTCCAATCGCCGACAAAGGCCGACCGGAGCAATCTGGAGCGATACCGGCAGGCTGTCCCCCTCCTGCACGGGATGCGGGCGGGAAACGGGTATGCCGACCGGCTTCCGCTGGTCTGTCCCGCCCTGGAATATGCGGCGGACGGACAGGAGGTGAAGCGGTATAACGGCATCATCCTTTTGGAAGCGGACGGACTGACGGGAAGCGGCGAGGCGGTGCAGGTCAAGGCCCAGGCTCGGCTGCTTCCGCAGACCGTGGCCGCCCTTACCGGAGCGGACGGCAGGAGCGTAAAGATTATGGCCGCCTTTTCCCTGCCCGACGGAACGCTGCCGCAAGAGCGCGGCCTCTACGGGCCGTTTCACGCACACGCCTACCGGCTGGCCGTGGCCTGCTATCAGGCGCTGCTTCCCTTCCCCGTCACGCTGAAGGAGGCGCTGCCCGAAACGCGATTCCGCCTGAGCATGGACGAAGAGGCTTATTACAACCCGCAGGCCACGCCCTTCTGCATGGAGCAGCCGCAGGCGTTTCCCGGAGAGATGACCTTCGCGGAAAGCCGGAAACGGCAAGGGAATCCGCTCGCCCGGCTCGAACCCGGAACGGACACCCTGCTGTCGGTGCGGCAGCTGTATGAGGCGGCCCTTTCACACGCAATAGACGCAACGGAGGGTTGGAAGCGGGGAAACGACCTGCGCCCGCTGCTGGTGAATCTGGCGGAAACGTGCTTCCACGCGGGGATTCCGGAAGAAGAGACGGTCTGCCAGACGCTGATGCACTATCCGGATGCAGACCGGTTCGTGTTGCGCACCCTGATTCACACGCTGTACAAGGAATGCCGGGGCACGCGACGGGGAGCGGCGATGACGGCAGAGCAGGCCATGCTGCTGCGGATGGAGGAATTCATGGAGCGCCGCTTCGAGTTCCGGCTGAACACGGTGACGGAGGAGGTGGAATACCGCCGGCGCGACTCGATGCACTTCCAATTCAGGCCTGCCGACCGGCGCGCACGAAACAGCATCGCGATGGACGCGCTGAAGGAGGGCATCGCCGTATGGGACCGGGATGTGGACCGCTATTTAGGTTCTGACCGCATCCCGGTCTACAACCCGGTGGAGGACTATCTGTGGGGCACGGGAAGATGGGACGGGCGCGACCGCATCCGCGAACTGGCGGACTGTGTGCCCTGTGCGGAGGGGGAACAGTGGCGGATTTTCTTCCGCCGGTGGTTTTTGGGCATGGTGGCACACTGGCGCGGCATGGACAGGCAGCACGGAAACAGCACCGTTCCGCTGCTGGTAGGCGCACAGGGCTGCCGCAAGTCGACATTCTGCCACATCCTGCTGCCGCCGGAGCTGCGTTTTGCCTACACTGACAGTCTCGACTTCCGCAGCAAGCGCGATGCGGAACTGGCACTGGGGCGCTTCCTGCTCGTCAACCTCGACGAGTTCGACCAGATCGGCGACCGCCAGCAGGGCTTCCTGAAACATCTGCTGCAAAAGCCTACGGTAAAGGTGCGCAAGCCCTACGCCGCCTCCATAGAGGAAGTCCGACGGTATGCCTCGTTCATCGCCACAAGCAACCACACCGACCTGCTGAAAGACCCGTCGGGCAGCCGACGATTCATCTGCATCGAAGTGACGGGAACCATACGCACCGACATCCGCATCGACTACCGCCAGCTCTACGCCCAGGCCATGCAGGCACTCAACACGGGCGAACGCTACTGGATGGACGACGCGGACGAAGCGGCGCTGACCCGGGCAAACCGCCGCTTCGAGCAGCAGACTCCGGTAGAGGTGGCACTGTGCAGCATGCTCCAGCCCGCCCCGTCGGACGGCGAGGGGGAAGAGCTGACCCTCATCGAAATTGCGGAACTGCTGAACGCCCGATCGAAAACCCTGAAGCTGAAGCTCACGGCAGGGGTCGTATCCAATCTGGGCAAGCTGATGCAGAAATACAAGTTCACCTACAGACGGACAAACCGAGGAAAACTATATCGGGTCATCCATATCTAACCGACTGATTGTCAACTATTCCATCCAAAGGAAGCGTGTCAGGAGATTTCCCCGACACGATTCCTGACACTTCTCCTGACACGCATAACAGATTAACGGGCAAAGAGTTAGGTTCATTCGTGTCAGCGTGTCAGGAGATTTACAAAAAACTTTTGTAAGAAACATCATCGCAAAACACGAGTTTCTTGACTTATCAGCTATAAATTATTATCAGAAAACTTGCTTTTCCCTTTCATTTTTCTTATTTTTGAAGAAACCTTAAAATCTTTAAGTCATGAAGTTAAAATATTTTATCTGCTGCACACTGCTTTCCGGTGCATTTTCCTTAACCTCTTGCGACAAGGATGAAGTGATTGTGAACCCGTCGTCTGCGGAAAAAATCATCAGTCTCGTAAACCAACATCAACCTACCAAAATCTATATTGATTACGGTACTAAGGAATATGAATATTCTGATTATTATATTGATGATTATTGGTTGGTAACTTTAGTACCATATTATTCCGACAATATAATTATAACTAAGCCACAGTATTGGAATCTGGCAGATGTATCTCACTTTGACATCTTAGAAGATGGTTTGTATTTTGTTTTGTCATTTAATTAAATAACCAATGCTATGAAAAAGATTTGGGGATTGTTAACCTGCTTGTGTCTGGCCGCATGTTCAGACATAGAAGATTTGGAAACTTTGGTTCCTACATCTTCCGCCTCACGGACTTCTGCATCGGCAGAACGTGATGTAACCTCTTATTTCGATTGGGAAGCTTCTCCCTATATCCAACTATTGGATGTGCCGGGAGATGTTATCTTACCTTGGTATTCAGGGGCTAAAGGAGCCATACCCGCCTTCATCACCAACCATTACAAAGCCTCTGAAGGATGGGAATTGGTATATAATTTTTGTACGCCAACCGAACAAGGAAAAATAGAAAAAGACAAACACTTCTTGTTCTTTTACAACATCTTCAGCGGAAGGCTCTGTGTATATGTATATAATGTAAACAATGTAATCTCAAGCAATCATACATTTTGGCGGTTGTATTTCAACACACCTTCAGCTTTGCTGAATGATTTCGACGATTTGGTTTTGTCCTTAGACAAAAAGACCTCTTCATATCAAAAATTAGTCTCAACCTGTACAACCTCTGATGTCAAATCTATTTCATTGGGATGGAACTGTGCAGAGTTTGATTTACTAACTTATGACCCCACCCTTTCGTCCCAAAAACTTAATATGGGACTCGATTTTTATGACTTTGAAACAGATTCTATTGTTCTTAAAGGAAATTTAACCTTACAATCAGAAGGCACAATCCTAACTAAAACTCCAACCACAGAACTACCAGGATGGGCCAATGCAGCCCAAAAAGGTATAACAGCCTTGGGAGATATGGCTGCCAAAGCATTAGAAGACAAAAAGGAAGGAAAAGACAAAAAGGAAGAAAAAAATTCTCTTGCATTAAAACCAACAAAAATTTCTTGGGCTTCCGTAATAGATCTTGTTGCAAAAGGAGCAAACAAGTTAGTTGCTAAATTTACAGGAAGAAAGGAAAATGTTCCCATTGCAACCAGTGATGTAAAAATAACAACTGATGGAATCAGTAATTTTGTAGGAAATTTTACAACAACGAAACATACTAATATCCCATCCTTAATGCATCTGATGATACCTGGTACAATTCCCACACCTGAGGATATTTATCTACCTTCATATAATAAACCGTTAGGAGTATGGAACATCAAAAAAGCTCCAATATTGAGAATCAGTAAATACAGTAACCAAGGATTTACAATTTTAAATCGTAAACAAAATTCATCTGGCGAAATGATGCTCTATGGCTATCGATATATCCAAAACTATATCGGAGTAAACGACGAAGAAATAGAAATAGAGATTAATCCTGAAGTTTTAGAAAAAATAGATCACTATGAAAAGGAAGTTAAAGTTATAGCAACTGGAACTACTACCCCTCATCCCAATCATCAGTATTTATATAGCTATTATGCAGGGAACGAGATAGGAGCAGGAATAGTAGAAAGCTCCCCAAGTACAGCCTATGGCAAATATGAAACGGTTTGCATCTACACAAATACTTCCCATGATGAATGGATATATCAGTCACAGATGAGAGACATAAAAGTAACACATAAGGAACTGCCTATATATGCAAAAATCACAGATGAACTTTGTGTAAAAGTAACTGTGACATTATATCCAAAAGCACCTTATGACTCAACTCCTATTGTAACTACAAGAACTTTTAAATGTGACAAAAATGAAACTCCAATTTCATTTGATTAGTACAGGCTACAAATAGGATAAAGCGTGGCAAATGCATTTTTGTCACGCTTTATTCTATTCTACAACAACCCACCAAAGAAATTCCAACATGCTCTATCGGATAACTTTCATTTAATCTTCTGAAAATCAACAAATATCCATTGACAAGCGTGTAGGAAAAAATCATCCTACACGTTTCCCTACGCATCTCCCTACACCAATAAATAACTCATATTCAATCTATTATCTGCATTTGTGCAGGAGTGTAGGGAGATCTGCAAAAAACTTTTGTAAGAAACATCATCGCAAGGCGCGAGCCTTTTGCTCCCCACCCAAACATTATTCATTCCACAAATGCAATTATTTGTGTAGTAAACCCGTTAGAACAATTACACTTCAACATACATAACAAAATTAGGCAATGACATACCTATACATCATTGGGCAGATTTGTCCGGGTAACCATGACAGCCGATGAGTTTTCTACACTCCCCGTGCTCGGGTTCAAAAAAAACTTCTAACTTTGCATAAACATTGCAGAACCCAGACCCATGAGAGTACTTATCATCAACACGGCAGAACGAATCGGAGGGGCGGCCATCGCGGCCAACCGCCTGATGGAGGCTTTGAAGAACAATGGCATAAAGGCAAAGATGCTCGTCCGAAACAAGCAGACCAACCAGGTGACCGTGGTGGAGCTGAAGAAATCGTGGAGAAGAATCTGGCAGTTTGCATGGGAACGTATCGTAATCTGGGCGGCCAACGGATTCACCCGGAAAAACCTCTTTGCCGTAGACATCGCCAATACCGGTACAGACATCAGTGCGCTGCCTGAGTTCCGTCAGGCGGATGTAATCCACCTCCATTGGATCAATCAGGGGATGCTTTCGCTGAATGACATCCGCCGTATCCTCGATTCCGGCAAGCCGGTGGTATGGACCATGCACGACATGTGGCCGTTTACGGGAATCTGCCATTACGCCGGAACGTGCAGCAAATATACCGGACACTGCCGAAACTGTGAGCTGCTGGTAAAGCCGCACAAGCACGACCTTTCGTTCCGCACTTTCCGGAAAAAGGAAAAGCTGTATGCAAATGCCCATATCACGTTTGTGGCATGCAGCCACTGGCTGGAGGAAATGGCAAAGAAAAGCGCCCTGCTGCAAGGACAGACCATCACCAGCATTCCGAACGCCATCAACACCAACCTGTTCCGCCCACGGCCCAAGAAGTTCGTCCGCGAAAAGCTGAACCTGCCTGCCGACAAGAAGCTGCTGCTGTTCGGCTCGGTAAAGATTACTGACAAGCGCAAGGGTATCGACTATCTGATAGAGGCCTGCAAGCTGATTGCCCGGGAACATGCCGGATTCAGCGGCCAGCTGGGCGTGGTGGTCATGGGAAAGAATGCCGAACAATATGAGTCGCTCTTTCCTTTCCCCACCTATAAGATGAACTACATCAGCAACGAAAAAGAACTGGTTGATGTATACAATGCCGTAGACCTGTATGTAACGCCTTCCCTGCAAGACAACCTGCCGAACACCATCGTCGAGGCAATGGCATGCGGCATCCCTTGTGTCGGTTTCAACGTAGGCGGTATCCCGCAGATGATAGACCATCTGCACAACGGGTATGTAGCCCGGTATCAGTCGGCGGAAGATTTGGCCAACGGCATACTTTGGACACTGACGGAAGGAGACTATGACTCGCTGAGTGCCGCTGCCTACCGAAAGGCCGTCTCTACCTATTCGGAATCGACCGTTGCCGGACAATACATCCGAATCTACAACCACATAACCGGAAACCATGCATAGCGTTCACCACATACACCCGAAGTTTTCCATCATCACAGTAACCTATAATGCAGGAGCCGTGCTGGAGGACACCATCCAAAGTGTGATAACCCAATCATACCGGAATGTGGAATACATCATTGTGGACGGAGGGTCGAAAGACCGCACGCCGGAAATCATCGAAAAATATAAGGAACATATCCACACGGTAATCAGCGAGCCGGACAACGGACTGTATGACGCCATGAACAAGGGCATCCGTCTGGCTACAGGAGACTACGTGTGTTTTCTGAATGCCGGAGATGCCTTGCACGAGGAAGATACCCTGCAACAGATGGTACACTCCATCACCGGAACCGAACTGCCGGATGTAATATACGGAGAAACGGCTATCGTAGATGAAGAAGGGCATTTCCTCCGCATGCGCCGTCTCTCCGCTCCTGAAACGTTGACCTGGAAAAGTTTCAAGGCCGGCATGGTGGTGTGTCACCAGGCGTTCTTCGCCCGCCGCGACCGGATTGTTCCTTACGACCTGCGCTACCGATTTTCTGCCGACTTCGACTGGTGCATCCGGGTCATGAAGCAAAGCCGCATCCTGCATAACACACATCTGGTATTGATTGATTACCTGAACGAAGGCATGACCACACGCAACCATAAAGCCTCGCTGAAAGAACGCTTCCGCATCATGTGCCATCACTACGGCATTATCCCTACCGTTTTCCGCCATGTCTGGTTCGTCATCCGGGCTGCCATCAAGAAATAGTGCCGTCAGACCCGCTGCACTTCTTCCATCACCTGCAAGAAATTGCCTCCCCAAATGCGCTGTATGTCTTCTTCACTATACCGCTCCAGCAGCAGCCGGCGGGTGAAATTAATCAGTTCAGAAGAATCACTGCAGCCGATGATGCCCCCGTCGCCGTCGAAGTCTGTACCGATACCTACATGCTCGATGCCCATGATGTTCACCATGTGATGCAGATGCTCGACCGCATCGCAAATCGTGGCCGGACGGTCTGAGCGAAGAAAGCCGCCATACAGACATACCTGCACCACTCCACCCAGACGGGCTATGGCTTGCAGCTGTTCGTCGGTCAGATTACGCGGATGGTCGCAAAGCGCACGGCAGGACGAGTGTGAACAGACCACCGGACACCTGCTGATTTCAAGAGCCTCATAGAAACTGCGCTCTCCGGCATGAGACAGGTCAACCATCATCCCCACCCGGTTCATCTCACGGATAACCTGCTCGCCAAACTCGCTCACACCCAAATTCTCCTCATTGTAGCGCGCCGACCCACAGACATCATTGTTCCCGTTATGGCAAAGTGTCATATAGACCACCCCCCGGTTACGGAAACGCTCCACATTCCTTATATCCTTTCCGACAGCATATCCGTTCTCTATCCCCAACATGACTGCCTTCTTTCCTTCCCGTTTCAGCCGGTACAAGTCAGCAGGTGTCCGGGCTATATCCACGGCGGTACAGTTTGCCGCCACCATCTCTTCTATACCATTCAGCAGGCGGTCGGCCTTAGCCGTGGCAGCCAGCAAGGCCTCATCCGTCCGTTCCTTCTGAGGGATGTATGCCGCCATGACCACCGCATCCTGCCGCCCTTCCGTCATCTTATGAAGATCGACCTTTATCTTCGGATCACGCGTGGCGAAATTGATGTCCTGACCAAAGAACATGGGTGTATCACAATGAGAATCCAATGTCAATATACGCTCATGCAGCTTCTTGGCCGCCCGAAACGACTTGGCCTCGCGGACAAACCAACCGAAAAGCGGCATCATGCACTTGTCCCCGTTCAGTATAAAACATTCCGGATGCCACTGAACCCCTATCATCGACTTGTATTCCGTACTCTCTATCGCTTCCACAACCCCATCGGCCGCTCTCGCTGAAACACGGAAACCGGGAGCCGGTTCAGCCACCGCCTGATGATGAAAAGAATTGACCGGAAGAACCTCCGTCTGCATAATCCCCGCCAACAAGCTGTCCGGCTCTATCCGCACGGTATGCGAGGCAAAGGCCCGATCCATATCCTGGCTATGCTTGATATGCACACCCTCTGCCTGCGTATAGATATCCTGATATAAAGTTCCGCCAAATGCCGCATTCATTACCTGAATGCCCCGGCAGATACCCAGTACCGGAATCTGACGGTTGGCTGCAAGACGGGCAAGCAGCAGCTCCTGACGGTCGCGGTACGGATTGATGCCATGCAGCTCCCTTACTGGTTCTTCTTTCAGGAACAAAGGGTTAATGTCGGCCCCTCCCGTAAGCAGAAGTCCGTCAATGTCCTCCAGAAGACTCAACAGAATGTCAGTATCCTCGAAAGGAGGTATCACAAACGGGATGCCTCCGGCTTTCACGACCGAAGTGTAGTATCCCGAAAGAAGCGTCAGGCCGCCATCGCTGAAATTTCCCGTCAGTCCGATAACAGGATGGTCTTTATGATTCGGAAACCGGTTATGGAGAGAAGCGTATGCCGCGTCAATATCAAAAGCACGAGATGTTTTCATAAGTTAAATATTGATTGGAAACAAAGCAAAGATAGGGATTAATCCAGATTTATTCTCCATATTTGTTTAAAATCTAATTATTATGGAATTAGTTCAGTCGCTTTCACAGATGGTCAGCCGCCTCCGCCTGCATAACATACGACGCCGGGTGGCTGTTGTCTGTCCGAATGACCCGCATACGGAATATGTAATCATACGAAGCCTACGCGAAGAGATAGCTGAATATCTGTTGGTAACAGACAAAGCACACCATGAAATAGCCTGTCGACTTCGGTCGGCCTCGCCGGATTTCATACGCATATACGAAACAGACACCCCTGATGAAGCGGCTGCATACGCAGTGCAGTTGGTACGCATGGGAGATGCGGACATACTGATGAAAGGATTGATCAATACAGACAACCTTCTGAGGGCAGTATTGAAGAAAGGAGACGGACTGCTGCCACCCGGAGGTGTATTGAGTCACGTGGCGGTAGCACAGATTCCCCTTTATCACAAACTGCTGTTCTTTTCCGATGCGGCCGTCATTCCCCGCCCTACTCTCGAACAATACCGACAAATGATTGCAAACGATGTGGCTCTCTGCCGGCGATTGGGATGTGAACAGCCTCGGGTGGCACTCATTCACTGTACGGAAAAGACAGACGAAAAATTCCCTCATACGCTAAGCTATGCCCAACTGAGGCAGGAAGCGGAACAAGGAATGTTCGGTTCAGTATTCGTCGACGGCCCCATGGATGCAAAAACAGCCTGTGACAGACACAGCGGAGAAATAAAGGGACTTTCATCGCCCGTGGTGGGAAACGCCGACATCCTGATATTTCCGAACATCGAGGCGGGAAACACTTTCTACAAGACCATCTCACTGTTTGGCGATGCAAATATGGCAGGCATACTGACCGGAACCATCGCACCGGTAGTCGTACCCTCACGAAGCGACTCCGGAAACTCCAAATATTACAGTCTGGCACTGGCTTGCCTGGCCGGAAAAAACAACGACAACTAAAACCAAACTTATGAAAAGAATTCTTGCAATAAATCCCGGTTCTACCTCTACCAAACTTGCCATATATGAAGACGACCAACAGGTCTGGAAAAAAAGTGTCTATCACCCGATGGAAGACCTGAAAAGGTTTCATCACATCAACGAACAATACGAATACCGCCGGAACCACATAACGGAAGCCCTCAGAAAAGCCGGAATATCATTGGATTTCGATGCCGTCATATCCCGTGGGGGACTGCTGAAACCTACACAAGGAGGTGTGTATCGCATTGACGAACGGATAAAGAATGACCTTTGGAACTCCAGTATGGAACATGCTTCAAACTTAGGGGCATGGATTGCGGATGAAATCGCCCGATCGATCGGCTGCCCGTCATACATTGCCGACCCTGTAGTGACCGATGAACTGAGCGATATCGCCCGCATAACAGGCATTCCGGAGATTCCACGCATATCCATATTCCATGCCCTCAACAGTCGAGCTGTTTCCCGCCGGTATGCCGCCCAAACAGGAAAGAAGTATGAAGAAATGAACCTGATTGTGGCTCATCTGGGAGGAGGCATTTCCGTCAGCGCCCATCAGTATGGAAAAGTCATCGACGTTAACAATGCGCTGAACGGGGAAGGGCCTTTCAGTCCTGAACGAGCCGGAACAATCCCCGCACGCCAACTGACAGACTTATGCTTCAGCGGACGGTACACACACAAGGAAATCTGCAAAATGCTGAACGGACGGGGCGGACTGGCCGCCCACTTAGGAACAACCGATGTTCCGACCGTCATCCGGAAAGCACAGGCCGGAGACGAAAAGTGCAAACTCATACTTGAAGCCATGATCTACACCATTGCCAAACAGACAGGAGCCATGCATGTAGCTCTCCGCGGACAGACAGATGCCATCATCCTGACCGGCGGTATCGCCCATAACGAATATTGCACGACCGCCTTATGCGAATGGCTGAAAAACATAGCTCCCATCGTGGTCATCCCGGGAGAAGACGAAATGGGAGCTTTGGCTATGAATGCGCTCGGTGTATTACGGGGAGAACTTCCGCTACAGAAATATCATCCCGACATTCAATAAAGCGGAACGACAGGCTGCTGCTTGACCGTATCCAAAGGAACAGCCTTGTATGCAGTCCGCGAAAAGTCAATCTTGTTCAAATCAATGCTGCGGATGGCACTGTTATACATGGTGCGATAATAAATGATGCCATGAGTAATGTCTGTTGCCGATGTCCATTGGGTGGCACTGGGTATATCAGCAGGAACTTTTCCCTCGGCAAACTCAATGCCCACCGGTATATCAAAATTGTTCAATATCTGGAATCCCTGAAGTACAGCTTGCAGTCCGGTATCCTGCACAGGTGCCGTAGCCTGATAGAAGGCAGCACGCACAAACCGTGAAGGAGGAGTTATGTCGCCCGGAATGCCTAAAAATCCGCTTCCTGCTCCAAACGACTTCAGCTCCCTGCCGCCCAAACGCTGTGACGATGCACTTCCCGGATAAAGATTGACATAATTGTTCAGATTCGTCAGCTGCCACTCGAATCCCGGCGAGTTCGTCAGCACACCTAACGTATTATCATAAAAGCGGAATCTGCCATCAATGATTTCCAATACCACCTGATGTCCGGCCTGGTCTGCAAAACGCCAGTGTACGGTAGAGGCACGCGGATCAATCGCCACTACATGAATGCTTTTGAGAGCTTCCTTAACTTCATCTACAGTCTTGCAAGTGGCAAGCACATAAGAAACAAGCTGTAAGTCTGCCAGACTTGAAGACTTCTGCGAAGCGTCAAAAGCCTCATACTCTCCATAACCGGGAAAGTAAAACAAACCGGCAGAAAGTCCCGCCTCATTCAGTCCTTCGGCTACAAACTCTTTTTGTTCTACCGCCAGCCCCACATATCCGTACCGGGCGGTAAATGTCATCCCGTCTATTCCTTCAGGAGTATAAGACTGATGCTTATATCCCCTTGGAACTATCACATACTGACTGTTCAGATCACTTCCTCCCCACTCGATCGTGCGCGCCACCACCCGGCTGCTGTCTTTGGCCGACAAAGTTATTCCGGTACAAGCCTCCGCCCTGCTGCCTGCAAGCAATGCCATTGCCATACACGCCACACTGATAAACCTGCTTTTCTGTTTCATACTGTCTCTTATTTTTAAGATTAACACCCTTCAACGCCATAATGTTCTCAAAGATAAAAAATTCCGCACATATCAAACGCCTTTTTCGTCAGTATCCTAAAAATATTTGATGGCGTAAAAAATCTTTTTCCTCACTGCTGCTTCCGATAGCTCTTTATCGCCCATCCGTAAAGCAAGACGGCAAAGACAGACAATATGCCCAACCGGGAAAGAATGTCCGAAATTCCGCTACCTTTCAGATACACCATACGCATAATCTCCATGAAATAACGCAAAGGATTCAGATAAGTGATGCACTGAGCCCAATCGGGCATGCTGCCGACAGGGGTAAACAGTCCGCTCATCAGGATGAAGACAAGCATACAGAACCACATGACAAACATAGCCTGCTGCATGGTGGACGAATAATTCGAGATAACCAGCCCCAGCCCCGACATGACTAGGATAAACACCAGAGCAGCCAGATAGATGACAAACAGACTGCCGGCAGGAGCCAGTCCGTATACAAGCCATGCCAACAGGATACAGATGTTCAGCACCACAAAACCAATCATCCAATAAGGCAGCAGCTTGGCAAGCGTAAATGTAAAACGGCTGACCGGCGTAACATTAATCTGCTCGATCGTTCCGGTCTCTTTCTCGCTTACCACATTCAGCGCCGGAAGAAAGCCGCAAAGCAGCACCAGAATCATAGTCATCAGCGCCGGCACCATAAATATCTTATAATCCAGATGGGGATTAAACCAGTAGCGCACAGACCCGGCGGAGGCCGATGCGGAGGAAGAAAGAATCTGGGTCAGGTATGAATTGCCGAGAGCTCCTTTCATACCGTTCACTGCATTTACCGCAACCAACGCCGATGCCGGACGACCGTTGGCCTGATCCTTTTCAAACCCGCGCGGTATCTCCAGCAAAACATCAGCCTTATCCCTTTCAACCGCCTCCAATCCCTTGTCGTAAGTCTCCGGAAAACCGGTCAGCTTGAAATAACGAGAAGCTTCAATGCGATGAACAAGCCGTTCAGACGACGGAGTACGGTCATTATCAATCACCACGATACGCAGATTATCGACTTCCATCGTAGCCGCCCAGGGAAAGACAAGCATAATCATGCACGGAAACAGCAGTATCAGCCGGGGAAGAAACGTATTACGCCGTAGTTGGCGGAACTCTTTTTCGATGAGATAACGCAAAATCATATCCAGTCCTCCTTCTTATTCCAAACGGTTCTTAAACAAGCGGGCGGTTATGCCAATCAGCAAGACAGCCATAAAGACCAGCACCAAAGTTTCCTGCCATACATAAGCGAACGGAACGCCTTCTATCATCAGCTTCCGCACCAGTTCGATGTACCAGCGCGCCGGAATGACGCAAGAAAAAGCCTGCAAAATGCCAGGCATGCTCTCTACCGGAAAAATAAGTCCGGACAAAATGATGGTAGGAATCAGCAGAACCATTCCGGAAGCAAGCATGGCGGCCACCTGCGTGCGGGTAATGCACGAGATAAGCAGCCCCAATGCCAACGAAACAAAGATGAACAGCAGCGACACGCCCAATAACGCTGCCAGACTGCCGGCCACCGGAACATCAAGAACAAATACAGACAGCAGCAGGATAGTGGTCAGATTGACGAGCGAAAGCACCAGATAAGGAACTGCCTTCGACAAAATGACAAACAAGGGACTGACAGGCGACACAAGCAATACTTCCATCGTTCCGGTTTCCTTTTCACGGACAATGGATATGGAGGTCATCATCGCACAAATCAGCATCAGAATCAGTCCCATCACCCCAGGAACAAAATTATAGGCACTTTTCATCTGCGGATTGTACAGCAGTTTAGAGACAATCTTCACCCCTCCTGTCTGTGCAGAAACGAAACCGGAAATCGTGCGCAACTCCTGCTGCGCCACGCCCAACACGGCACCGGCATACGCTCCCCTTGTAACGGCCTGATTCGGATCGGTCGCATCGGCTATAAGCTGAATACTTTCGGCATCAAACCGCTGCCTCGGCAAATCTGAAAGAAATACAACCGCCAGTTCTGCCTTACCCTGACGGAACAGGCAATCGACCTCCTCAATCGAATGAACGACATACTTCACAGAAAAATATTCACTGGCATCCAGACGATCGACGACATAACGTGTGTCTGCATCGGCAGAGGTGACAAGCACGACAGTCTGCACATTCTTCACTTCGGTAGAAATGGCAAACCCAAAGAGAATAATCTGTACGACAGGCATACCTATCAGTATCAGCATTGTGCGCCGGTCGCGCAGGATGTGATGAAATTCTTTTCGGACAAAAGCAGCAAACCGTCTCATCTCTTTCCTCCTCTCGCCAACCGTTGGAACACTTCATCCATATCCTTTGCCCCGTAACGGAATTTCAAGGCCTCCGGTGTATCAAGTGCACAGATTCTTCCGTCCACCATCATAGAAATACGGTCACAATATTCCGCTTCATCCATATAATGTGTGGTTACAAACACAGTTATCCCTTGTTCGGCCGCCCGGTAAATCAGTTCCCAAAACTGGCGGCGCGTGGCAGGGTCGACCCCTCCCGTCGGTTCATCCAGAAAGACCAGTTGCGGATGATGAAAGATGGCGACCGAAAAAGCCAACCGCTGCTTCCATCCTAAAGGAAGTTCACGCACCAACGTTTCCCGCTCGTCAAACAACCCGATACGGTGAAGCATCTCTTCCGCCTGAGGAGCAATCTCTTTTTCAGGCATACCATATATACCGGCAAACAAACGTATATTCTCCCACACATTCAAATCCTCATAAAGTGAAAATTTCTGACTCATGTAGCCGATATGCTTCTTGATTTCTTCACTTTGTGTACGCACATCAAATCCCATCACTTCCGCTTTTCCTTCTGTAGGAAGACTCAACCCGCAAAGAATGCGCATCGCCGTGGTTTTTCCCGCACCGTTCGCTCCCAGAAAGCCGAACACTTCCCCGCGCTTCACGGAGAAAGAGATATGATCGACAGCCGTAAACGTACCGAAACGCTTTACCAGTCCTTCAACCCGAATGACCGTCTGCGCGTCTGCCGATACATGCATCCGCTCCAGCCCAGGCGGACAAAGGATTTCTTTAAACCGCTCCAATATGACAGACGGAATATCTATGCCACAGATACTGCCTTCGCGGATGAAGGCGATACGGTCACACAGCTTTGCCTCATCCATAAACGGAGTAGACACAACGATGGTAATCCCCCTCTCCTGCAAACGGCGGAGCATCTGCCAGAACTCTTTCCGCGAAACCGGGTCAACTCCCGTGGTCGGCTCGTCAAGAAAAAGAATGTCCGGATTATGAACCAACGCACAGCTAAGGGCAAGCTTCTGTTTCATTCCGCCGGAAAGAGCCCCTGCACGACGCTTGCGGAACGGCTCAATCTGTTCATATATTTCCTTTATCTGCCCGTAATGCTCGGCAACCGTAGTTCCGAACACCGTGGCAAAGAACTCCAGATTTTCTTCCACCGTCAAGTCCTGATAAAGAGAAAACCGCCCGGGCATATATCCTACCCTATTCCGTATCTGCCTGTAGCCGCTCACCACATCAAAGCCACAAACTGAAGCAGACCCCATATCAGCCACCAACAGTGTAGCAAGAATACGGAAAAGCGTGCTCTTTCCCGAACCGTCAGGCCCTATGAGCCCGAACAGTTCTCCACGCTCCACAGAGAACGAAACATCGCGCAACGCTTCTGTCCGCCCGTACTTTTTGCTGATATGACTAACTTCAATGATTGATTGCATGACTTTATTCAGACAACTGATTATGTAATCTCATTTTCCCGTACATCCCCAATTTGATCAGTCCATCGTTGCGGACAGCAATCTTCACGGCATACACCTGATTGGCACGTTCATCATCCGTCAGAATGGTCTTGGGAGTAAACTCCGCCTCATCGGCAATCCAGGTCACCTTACCTTCATACTGCCGGCGTTCATTGTCCCCAAAATCAGCCCATACCGCTACCTGGTCTCCCAAACGCACAGAAACAAGCTGCGCGGAAGTAATATAGGCACGCAAGAAGATATTCTCCATATCGGCCATCTTGAATAAAGGCTTGCCCGTAGCCACCCATTCGCCCGGTTCAGCGTATTTAGCCAATACAGTGCCTTTGATAGGGGAAACAATATGGCATTTATGCAACTGGTCTTCCACTTGCGCCACCTGGATGGCAACGGAAGAACTCTGCTCGTTCAAGCTTGCCGTATTGTTTTGCAGGGACGACACCTGTGCATCCAGTTGCCGGTGCAAGACGGCCAACTGGGCATCCCAGTCATCCAACTGCTTCCGGTTTGCCGCATCCGATTCCAAAAGTCTCTCCACTCTTTCACGCTCACGTTGGGCTGTGGCTATCTGCTCTTTCGTAGCCGCAATCTGCTTACGAATATCCGGTCTCTGACTCTGCACCGACTTCTTATTCGCTTCGAGCTGCAATTTCCGCAGGTAAAGCTGTACAGTGTCCACCAGTCCTATCTCTTGTCCTTTGTCCAACAGCATCCCTTCTTCCGCATCCATGGCCCACAACTTTCCGTTCGCTTCGGCTGAAACGATGATTTCGGTCGCCTCAAACGTTCCGGTAGCATCAAAGTCATCGCCGGAATGACAGGAAGACAGCACGGCTGCAAATGCCGACACCAATAAAACAATCCGCTTCATACGTATATTCAATTTTAGTTTTTCATGATTAATTCGTCAGATGCTTTTGTTTATAAACCTCCAGCAAGAGCTGCACCTCATGTTGCACCTTTGTCTGCCGGGCCAGATTTTCGGCCGCAAGTTCACGCAACATTTCGGTCACAGACAAGGTTCCCTCAGCCACCTTCGCCTCAGCAGAACGGCTGATGTTGGCACGCAAACGGATAATCTCTTCATCTTTCTCCATCTGACGGCGCAGTGAGACAATCGTTCCTTCCTGCCCTGCAAACTGCAAGCGCGTATCAAGCAAAAAGAGATTACGCTCACTGTCTATCCGCCGTCGCTCAAGCTCCAGCTTATGCCGGTCGTTTTTCAAGGTATACAGACTTCCAAAATTCCAGTTCATCCGCGCGCCGATCACATAATAAGCTCCAAACTTGTCTTTCAAAAAATTCAGCCCCGGATTGCCGTAAGCTCCTTGTGCAAACAGACTAAACCGAGGAAGATAGCCCGAACGCAATCCCCGGCGGCGGACATCCAACGTGCGTTCCTGAGCTTCATACAGCAGCAATTCGGGCCGGCGGATGGCCAATGCCTCTTCCTGAGATGGTAACGCCGGACGCTCGAAAACAATGTCCGGATCAAGCTCCCTGCCCATCAGGAGCGCAAGCATCCGGACATAAGCCATGCGGCTTGTTTCAAGAGCGATACGCTGCTGACCGTTGTTCAATATTTCCACCTGCACGGCATCCACATCGGCTTCATGCGCGATTCCATTGTCACGATAAGCTGACACCCGGCGCAGGTTCCGTTCCAAATCATCGTGGAATATGGCATTCTGCCGAAGTTGCTCGTCAAGCAGAAGAATGCCAAAGAAAATCTGGTCTACCCGACTGTCAAGCGCATACATACTGACATCCAAGCGGCGAACCGCCTCTTCTGCTTCCGCCTTTGTATATTGTTTCCGGTTGCGGATGGCACCTCCGTCCCAGATGTTCTGCTGTATCTCGACCATCACCTGATACTGGTCTTTAGGCAGACCGTGAAAGTCCACATCAGGAAGTGTAAAGGGAAGTTTGGTGGCATCGCTCTGATAAGACACCTTACCGCCAAGGGAAACCTGAGGCAGATTGCCCCGTCCCGCATTGGCAAGCGTGTAGGCTTCCGACTGCTCTATCAGGTGATATTGCCTCACAAGCGGATAATTGGCCCGCGCCTCCCGGCGGCATTCGTCAAGTGTCAGCTGGGCATGCGCATACATACATACGGCAAGACAGGCAACTAAAAGCAAAATACGTTTCATATCCATTCTGTTTATTCCAAAAGCAAAGATAAAGGCTTCACGGAGCATTCCGAAGTTCCGTTCGTTTCACGTTATGTCCCGATTGTCCGAATATACAACATAAATCTTTCATCTGCAAGCAAAAATATTATCTTTGCCGGAATAAAGGATGATTCATGAAAGCCCAAGAACTACAGCCGCTGGCACTGAAAGATGTGCTTGACTATTCCACTGTTCCCCATAACGTGGCGCGATATATCTCGCCCGAACTGGGAATGGTGCGCTCGATAGAAGGAGTGTCCGACATCAGCCACATTTTTTTCAAAGGACAACCCTACCGCCTGACCGAAGGCCGTGTGCTGTATCTCCGCTCAGGATACGTATGCATGCGCCTCAACCTGATAGAAATAAAGGTGGAAGCCCACCAGTTGAAAGTCATTTCGCCAGACACAATCATCGAACTTCAGGAAATATCACCGGACTGCGACATAACCATGCTCGCCATCGCCAACAGCTTCATGGAGAACTGGCAGCGCGAGAAACTTCTCGCCGCTTATCTGCAAGGCACGGCGGATGTGATTCTCCGTCTTGACGAAGCGGCGGAACGGCGCATGGAAGAAATATTCACACTGATTTGGAACATTCTGCAAGACAGTCCTTTCTCGCACGAAAGCATCCAAGGAATGATATCCGTGTTATTCCATCAGATTGGATACTTCCAAAACCGCGGATTGTCGGGCAAAAAAGAGACGAGCACACGGCAAGAAGAAGTGTTCGACCGCTTCATCAGGCTTATCAACAAGCATGCCGTAAACGAACGGAACATATCCTTTTATGCCGAGAACCTGTTTCTTACACCCCGGTATCTCAGCACGCTGATAAAAGAGACCAGTGGAAAAACAGTGATGGAATGGGTAAACGAGGCCGTGATTCAGGAAGCCAAGCTGATGCTCTGCCACACGGACAAACTGGTCTATCAAATAGCCGACGAGCTGAACTTTCCGAACGCCTCGTTCTTCTGCAAGTTCTTCCACCGGATGACAGGAAAAACGCCGAACGGATACCGGTGCGCCAACCGGCAGAAAAGGCTCTGACTGCACAAAGCAACAGCAAAAAACAAGGCAGCCCGGACTTCAATCCGGACTGCCTCTTCACTCAAAAGTTTGTTTATAACGGTCTCCCGTCATTCGTTATTGAAATCCACGTTTACGAACAGCTTCTCTGTACGTACCGTACCATCTTTCGACTGAATCGTAACGAGAACCTCATGCAGGCCATCGGCCATATCCGAAGTAGCCAAGAACTTGATGATGTATGAATGCGTCATCGCACCCGTTACCGGCAGGCTGCTCAATGATACATCCGAGAAGTCGGAATTGGCATACAAGGTCGTACCGCCTGTGTATTCGGACAAACGCCACGGCTTCTCGTTCGTACTCGACTCCGTAAAATTGGGAGAGGCACTGTAAACCGTATGTATGGTGCCTTGTGAAGTGTTCCAGTTTGTCTGGTCATTAACAAATTCAACACTAAAGCTTCCAGAATAACCTCCAGTTTGGTTAGGCTCATCCGTAAAGTTTACATAAATGCGGTTTGCTCCCGGACGGAAAGAGAAACAGTGATCAGCAAAAAACAATGCCCTTGCCCCACATTCACCTCCTGGATTATCCATACTGTTAGCAAAACTTTGCAAAACACTGGCATCACTTCCGGCAAATCCTTCGGTACGACTCGTTCCTGAAGTCCTGTTCAGATAATGATGGATTTCAGTAAGACCGGTCAGGTTTAAAGCGCCGGAAATATTACCCGCTTCAGCATATCCTACACAGCCGAAACGAATATCCAAATTCTGTTGAGACAGCTCGGTAGCCCAACTTTGAATTTCAGCAGCCAGCAAGTCGGCTTCTTCCCTCATGCTTCCCGAGTTATCCACAAGAAATACAAGGTCGATAGCCTTCGCGGCAGAGTTGTCCTCGTTGTTGATGACCAGGATACCTTTCGGTTTGCCGTCTACCGACACCCAGACATTCTGATTGGGCGAGCCTGTTCCATACAAATCCAGCCAACCTCCCGTTACCGGGTCGTAGATTCCCGTCATGAAAATCGAAATAATCTGCCCTTCGCCGGTAACCTGGATATTGGGGACGGAAGTGTTCGGATCGGTGATTTCCGGATTCGGAGTAGCCAACTCATCGCTCGGAATGCCCGTATCTTCCGCTTCGCCGCCCGACATGTGTACCAGCAGATAGCGGAAAGTTCCCGTCTGCCCATTGTAAGTGCCGCTGATTTCTATCACAAACAGATTCTTACCGATGGAAACCAAGTGGTAGTTTGTGCCGTTCAGCCAAAACTCCTGCGTGGCGGCATCGATGCTCCACGGCCATGTCCCCATGCCTTCGCCAACATAACATTCACCCGAAAAGTCAAACTCCAGCAATGTATCCAGAAACGTGTTGTCCGGAACGCTCTGCTTTATGGTATTTCCTTGGGCATCCGTATAAGTAAAGATGCACTCATCCACTTTCCACTGCCCCAAAATCAGTTTGCTTGCTTCTCCCGCTTCCAGCGACATGGTTTCATCTCCTCCCTTCAGACACGAAGTCATCGAGAAAAGACATACGGCAATCAGCCCGATGATGGAAGCACTTAATGAAAACTTCTTCATAATCTATTCCTCCTTATTTGATTTCAAACTCAACCCTCCGGTTCATCGTCCGTCCTTCTTCCGTATCATTGTCTCCGAGCGGACGGGTCATTCCATAATAGCTATATGACAGACGGGATTTGCTTACCCCGTGACCGACCAGATAATCGTAAACTGCCTCAGCACGCTGCTTGGACAAGTTCATGTTAAATTCAGGCGTACCCACGTTGTCCGTGTGCCCCTTGATTTCCATATTCACATTCGTACGGATAATCAGCGAAGCTATCTTGTTCAGATAGTCGTATGAACTGGGCTTTATCGAACTTTTCCCGAAATCAAAATGAATTATGTCTATGGCACAAATTGTTTTTCCCTCTACCCGTTCGCCCAGTGAGATTAAGGAAAGGATTTCGTCCAACGTATAGCAGGGTTTTTCTTCCACCTCCACCACGGGTTCCGGTTCCGGCTCGACGGGGGCTGCCACTATCGGAGCGGGAGCCGGCTTCTGCTTTTTCTTGAATATGCTGAAAGGAACGCTCAGCGATGCCCTCAGTTCAAATCCTTTGAACTTCCGGCTGCCTGTAATGTTATAGGCAGGATACAACAGACCGGAGTTGATGATGACTTCTCCGTCACGCTCCTTTTTGCTATAGGTATTGGTCAAGCCGAATTCATAGTCGGCCTCTATCCCCAAATAACATTTGGAGCCGTTTATATCCAGACCATATTTCAGGCCCGCACCCACGGCGGCCGCAAAATAAGTAGAGGCCATGTTTGCGTCGGTCAAATCCATTGCATAGCCTTCGTAGTATCCGTTGTCCTGACTGCTCGTCAGACTGATACGCCCCGCCGTGGAAAAGCCTACAATCGGCGCCACATAGATGTAAGGACGCCAGTTCCACGAATACTTTCCTATGTTATAAATAATCGGCACACGGATGTCTACATATTTCGACTTCAGCGAATAGCGGACATCGTTTGACACAAACTCCTTTCCGATTCCTTCAAACCTCAGCCCTCTCGTGAGGAAGGCCAACTCCGGACGCACGGCAAACTGACGCTCCCTTCCCCATTCATACTGGGCGAATATGGAAAACAGGCCGCTGTTCCTTCCCTCCGGAGCGGGGAATATGGTTTCATCCAGATTGGAAACGGAAGCCGACCCGAAACGATATCCTCCCGTCATTCCAAAATACCAGTGGGGCTTCTCTTCTTCATATACCTGAGCCTGAAGAGCCAAATATGAACAGAGCATCAGAACCGCCATCCATGCCTTTACTGACAAATAACTTTTCATTGACACTTATGTTTTAGAAATTAAATCCTACAGTAACCGAGGTGGTAGCCAGCTTGCAGTCTTTACAAATCTCGTTGAAATCCTTTCCATAGCTCACGCCAAAGTGTATGGCACGATAATCCAGTCCTACACCGATATGCCAACCTGCCTGAAAGCGTTTCCAAACACCGTTTTTTCCCATCTCGTCTTCATCAAACAAATTAAGATCTTCTCCTTGAGGGTCATTGTATTGTCCCATTCCTTCTTCCCACGAATATTTTCCTGTAAGATTAATCCGAAAATCCAGACCGAAATACGGACTGACAGAAAAGTCATCGGTCACATTGAATCTGTACAGCAGATTTACAGGGATATTCAGAGAAAACATTTTGTGCTTGTCCGAATAGTCATAACCGGGGCCACCGTAATTTCCTTCTTCCTTATGACTCCGGTATTGAAGAGCCGCACCGGCTTCCACATACAGAGGCAGCCTATTTGTCACGCTGAAGCCTTTCAGATATCCGATGCTGAAGCCGTTGAATGATTCACTTTCACCTTCAGACTTCATTTTAGAAGGAAGGTATGACACAGACACACGACTCCACCCGTCAGTCGTTACCGATGTCAGTGAACTTCCGACAGACGATGAAGATCTGGAAGAACCCGACGATGAATTCACAAACTGCGCGGACGCATTGGTTGCCAACCCGAACAGGGCCACCAACAAAGCAAATTTTAAAGTTCTCATATCAATTAAAGTTAGTAGTTAAAGTTCATTCTCCAGATATTGGCCGCACCGGCCGCACTTCCTCTTTGTGAGACAAAATAGATATGCCGTCCGTCTTTGCTCCATACCGGACTCAGGTCGTCTGCCGCATGATAAGTGAGCTGCTCCATGCCGGTTCCGTCCGGTCTGCATACAAAAATGTCGGTATTCATATAAACAAAAGTGCCGCCTTCTATCTTGCTGCTGCCCACAAATGCCACCCATCGCCCGTCCGGCGAAACCGCCGGTGAAGTGAAGCTCCGTTCTGCATCCGAAATGATGCATTCCTCCGTTCCTGTCCGATAATTTATTTTCCAGATTTCGCCCTTTCCCGTCTCATTCTGACGGACACAAAGGAAAGCCGGCTCCGTTTTCAGCGGACAAGGATTCATCCCGCTGGAATAAGTGGAAAGAAAATTATTTCTGACATCATAGCTCCAGATGCTGATGCTATTCATTTCCTGCCGGGCAAAGAAAATTTGACCCATATCGGCCGAATAGGCAGGAGAATAGTCCCGGCTCCCACTCGTAATCTGCCGGCACACGTATCCTTTCTCTGCATCTGTCTGAAACAATTGGTTAGTCTTGCCACGGGATTCTGAGAAACAGATGTATTTTCCATCCGGAGAAAAAGAAAAATCCAGCACGGCCGAACGATTCGTGCGTTGCACCGAACCTCCCTGCCTGCCTAACTCTTTTATAAAAATGTTTGATGTTCCGTTGCGTGCAGACAAATAAGCAATATGATTTCCATCCTTTGAAATGTCCAGAATACGGTTGGACAACCAATCAATGCGCCCTCCTTTACCACGCTTCACCACCGGCTGGCATACACAGTCCGCCTCCGAAGTTATTTGGAGAAACTGGTTTCCGACTTCTTCAGGAACCGAAACCACAGAATAATCCACCTGCTGCGCACGAATACTGACTGAAATGGCCACAAATGCCACTCCCATCACAAACTTCAAAAGATTCATTTACTTGTCAATTTATAAATTTTAATTTATCCTCACAAAGGAAAACACATAAAATGACAAACAAAAACAAAACTGTCCCCAATCAGTGTACATGTTCACTCATTGGGGACAGTCTTATGCACCTCTTCAGAATATGCCTTAAAAAAATCAAAGTTCAAAAGAAAAGAGATACGCAGCAGCAAATCCGTATCAATGGACTTCTTGTCATAAATCTTATACACATTCGTACGGCAATAGGAAAGCTCACGAGCCAACCAAGAGACCGTTTTGCCTCGCTCTTCCACCTTTTGCTTGATGAGTTGACCGATATGCATATCTTCTTCTGCCACACATTATGCCACAGATTCCTCAGATTGGCAACAAGATTAAAATCACTGGGCTATATAAAAAAGAGACGTGGGAATCTGCTTTCCTGCTTATCCCGTCTCTCAGGCTCTCGCATTGCCCAACTCAAAGGATAAGCAACGCCAGTCAGCCCACGCCTGTATGATATATATGTGGATACACTGTCAGACCGAACATAGAAACCACTATGTCTGTTCTGACTGCCATACATATAAACATACCACGCAGACGCCTTTGTTGCTGTTATCTCCTTTGAGTTCTGGAACTTGCGAGATTCAAGAGACAGAAGATTAACGCATAAAAAACGCCTTTCTTTATATGTCATCCCGCCAACCCTACAACGGCTGACCGGATAAGACAAAGATAAATGATATAAAGGAAAATACCAACTGTTTTTCGTCAAATCTCCCTACACTCCTACACTTTTTAACTTAATAAACTAACAATAAACCAATTACGCCGTGTAGGGAAATGTGCAGGGAATCCTATTGCAAGAATTTCCCTACACGCTTCCCTACATCACAGGAGAACTAAAATGCGGTAAGATACCCCATTATAAAAGTTTGGGGAAATCCTGTATAAAATAAAATTCTGCCGTTACCAAAGCGGCATCCGGCCGGCAATAAAAATCTTTCTCCCCCTATCTGTCTCCGGCCGACAGCAGAAACCTCTGATTTCATGCCTTATAAAATCAGCATATTACTGAAATTTTTCCTTAATCCCTTGTATTATCAGCGGAAAACTTATAATTTTGCATTATAAACTGACATATTGGAAACATAATTCAATATTAATATTTATATAATTTAAAATCAATCATTTATGTGGTTAAGTAATTCATCTATTGGAAGGAAAGTGGTGATGAGCGTTACCGGTATCGCCCTTGTCCTGTTTCTGACATTTCACATGGCGATGAACTGCGTTGCTTTGTTCTCGGGTGAGGCATACAACATGGTTTGTGAGTTCTTGGGAGCTAACTGGTATGCTTTGGTTGCTACATTGGCACTGGCAGCTCTGTTCGTAATTCACATCATTTATGCTTTCTGGCTGACCATGCAGAACCGTGCCGCACGCGGCAACGAACGTTATGCGGTCAACACCCGCCCGAAAAATGTGGAATGGGCATCACAGAACATGTTGGTTCTGGGCATTATCGTGATTCTTGGTCTGGCTCTCCACTTTGCCAACTTCTGGTACAAGATGCAGTTTGCCGAAATTATCGGAAACCCGATGATGGGCGGCCTTCATGCTGCCGACGGTTATGGCTACATCATGCAGACTTTCTCTAATCCGGTGCTCTTCGTACTGTATCTGGTATGGTTGGCCGCCCTGTGGTTCCATCTTACTCACGGATTCTGGAGTGCCATGCAGACACTGGGATGGAACAATACCATCTGGATCAACCGTTGGAAATGTGTATCTAACATCTACTCTACCATCATCGTTTTAGGTTTTGCTCTGGTAGCTGTAGTATTTTTCGTAAAGAATTTGTGTTAATCAGATAACAAGTTGACGAGTTGGCAAGTCAACAGTTTGCATTGAACCGCAAAAAACCTTGTCAACCAAAAAAAGAAAACAATTATGACTAAGATAATCGACTCTAAAATTCCTGAAGGTCCGATAGCTGAGAAATGGACTAATTATAAAGCTCACCAGAAACTGGTGAACCCGGCCAACAAACGCCGTCTGGATATTATCGTAGTAGGTACAGGTCTGGCAGGTGCTTCTGCCGCTGCTTCTTTGGGCGAAATGGGATTCCGTGTATTCAATTTCTGTATTCAGGATTCTCCTCGTCGCGCTCACTCTATCGCCGCACAAGGTGGTATCAATGCAGCAAAGAATTATCAGAATGATGGTGACTCGGTTTACCGTCTGTTCTATGATACCGTAAAAGGTGGTGACTACCGCGCCCGTGAAGCAAACGTTTACCGTCTGGCCGAAGTTTCAAACAACATCATCGACCAGTGCGTGGCACAAGGTGTTCCCTTCGCTCGCGAATACGGCGGTCTGTTGGCTAACCGTTCATTCGGTGGTGCACAGGTATCTCGTACATTCTATGCCAAAGGACAGACAGGCCAGCAGCTGCTGCTCGGTGCTTATTCAGCATTGAGCCGCCAGGTAGGTGAAGGCACCGTCAAGCTGTATACCCGCTATGAAATGGAAGAACTCGTTATCGTCGACGGACGCGCACGCGGTATCATCGCAAAAAATCTGGTAACAGGAAAACTTGAGCGCTTTGCCGCTCACGCCGTAGTTATCGCCACCGGCGGTTATGGAAACGCTTACTTCTTGTCAACCAACGCTATGGCTTGTAACTGTACGGCTGCCATGTCTTGCTACCGCAAGGGTGCATGGTTCGCCAATCCGGCATACGTACAGATTCATCCGACGTGTATCCCCGTTCACGGAGACAAGCAGTCTAAACTGACTTTGATGTCTGAGTCTCTCCGTAACGACGGACGCATCTGGGTTCCGAAGAAACTGGAAGATGCCAAAGCATTACAGGCAGGAACAAAGAAGGGAAGCGACATTCCGGAAGAAGACCGCGACTATTATCTGGAACGCCGTTATCCGGCATTCGGTAACCTGGTTCCGCGCGATGTTGCCAGCCGTGCAGCCAAAGAGCGTTGCGACCACGGTTTCGGCGTAAACAACACAGGTCTGGCCGTATTCCTCGATTTCTCTGAAAGTATCGAACGCCTCGGCATTGATGTAGTTCGTCAGCGTTACGGCAACCTCTTCGACATGTATGAAGAGATTACCGATGTTAATCCAGGCAAACTGGCCAACGAAATCAATGGCGTAAAATATTATAACCCGATGATGATTTATCCGGCTATCCACTATACGATGGGTGGTATCTGGGTTGACTATGAATTGCAGACTTCCATCAAGGGTCTGTTCGCTATCGGCGAATGTAACTTCTCTGACCACGGTGCAAACCGTCTGGGTGCATCTGCTCTGATGCAAGGTCTGGCCGACGGTTACTTCGTATTGCCATACACTATCCAGAATTATCTGGCAGACCAGATTACCGTTCCCCGCTTCTCAACCGACCTTCCGGAATTTGATGAGGCAGAAAAGGCTGTTCAGGCTAAGATTGATCATCTGATGGGTATCAAGGGCAAACGCTCTGTTGATTCTATCCACAAGGAACTGGGTCACATCATGTGGGAATATGTAGGTATGGGACGTACTGAAGCCGGACTGAAGACAGCGCTTACCAAGCTGAAAGAAATCCGCAAGACATTCGAAACCGAACTGTTCATCCCGGGATCGAAAGAGGGCATGAATGTAGAACTGGACAAGGCTATCCGTCTGAACGACTTCATCACTATGGGTGAACTGATTGCTTACGATGCATTGAACCGCAACGAATCTTGCGGCGGTCACTTCCGTGAAGAATACCAGACAGAAGAAGGTGAAGCAAAACGTGATGATGCCAACTACTTCTACGTATCTTGTTGGGAATATCAAGGCTCAGACGACAAAGCTCCGGTTCTCTATAAGGAACCGTTGGTATACGAGACAAGAGCTAATCAGTGAAGTTAAACAATTAAAGAATCTAAGTAAAATGGATAAAAATATATCATTTACGCTGAAAGTTTGGCGTCAGAACGGACCGAAGGAAAAAGGTCATTTCGATACATTCCAGATGAAAGATATTCCGGGCGATACTTCATTTCTGGAAATGCTGGATATCTTGAACGAACAGTTGATTGAAGAAGGCAAAGAACCGATTGTTTTCGATCATGACTGCCGTGAAGGTATCTGTGGTATGTGTTCTCTGTACATCAACGGCCATCCGCACGGGCCTGCAACCGGTGCAACGACCTGTCAGATCTACATGCGCCGTTTCAAGGACGGTGATGTCATTACCGTTGAGCCGTGGCGTTCTGCCGGTTTCCCGGTCATCAAAGACTTGATGGTAGACCGCTCTGCTTACGACAAGATTATGCAGGCCGGCGGTTTCATCAGCATCCGTACCGGTGCTCCTCAGGATGCCAACGCTATCCTGATTCCGAAACCGGTGGCAGACGAGGCCATGGATGCCGCTTCCTGCATCGGATGCGGTGCTTGTGTAGCTGCATGTAAGAACGGTTCGGCCATGCTGTTCGTTTCGGCAAAGGTAAGCCAGCTGAATCTGCTGCCGCAAGGCAAGCCTGAAGCACTTCGCCGTGCAAAGGCCATGCTTTCAAAGATGGACGAACTGGGATTCGGTAACTGTACCAACACGCGCGCCTGCGAGGCTGAATGTCCGAAATGCGTTTCCATCAGCAACATCGCACGCCTGAACCGTGATTTCATCAAGGCTAAACTGAAAGACTGATTTTATACGCTTTAAGTAATATGCCAAAGAGGCCGTTTCAAAAAAGACATTGAAACGGCCTCTTTTCTGTTTCCTGAAGAAAACCAGATATTTTATTCATCTTACCGAACAGACAAGACTTATCTGTCCATACATCATACCCTATCTTGTCATCAGACGAGGCTGCTATCTCATATCTTCTTTCCAACATTTCCTGCTTTTGTTTTCCAAAGGATTCCCGGCTAAAACAAACATTCGGAAAGACAATACTGCAAAAACACTTTTTCTACACAAGCATAATCTCGTTTCATAAGGGCAAAACGCCCGGAAACCCGCAGCAAAAACGAAAACTATCCGTATCTTTGCAAAAAACTTAAAGGGACACATTGTCCCCGACAAACAGACAAACGCAACGATGCAGAGACCAACCTTACATCCGCTTATGCTCGCCGGAACGGGGAGTAATGTGGGAAAAAGTGTAATTGCCGCCGCACTGTGCCGCATCTTCCGGCAAGACGGGTTTCATCCGGCACCGTTCAAGGCGCAGAACATGGCCTTAAACTCGTATGTCACGCCCGACGGACTGGAAATCGGGAGGGCGCAGGCCGTACAGGCCGAGGCGGCGGGCATTCCCTGCCATACGGACATGAATCCGATTCTGCTGAAACCGTCGTCAGAACTGACCACACAGGTAGTTCTCCACGGCAAGCCGGTGGGAAACCGCCATGCTTACGAATATTTCCGCAAGGAAGGACGAGAGGTTTTACGCGGCGAAGTGAACGCCGCCTTCGACCGGCTGAACGCCCGCTATAATCCCATCGTGATGGAAGGCGCGGGAAGCATCTCGGAAATCAATTTGCGCGAGACGGATCTCGTCAACATGCCGATGGCCCGCCATGCAAAAGCGGATGTCTTGCTTGTGGCAGACATCGACCGGGGAGGCGTATTCGCCAGCGCATACGGTTCAATCGCCTTGCAGACTCCGGAAGACCGGCAGCGAATCAAAGGCATTATCATCAACAAGTTACGGGGAGACATGCGCTTGTTCGAATCGGGAGTGAGAATGATGGAGGATATCTGCGGTGTTCCCGTATTGGGAGTCATCCCTTACTTCAGCAATATCCACATTGAGGAAGAGGATTCGGTCGAACTTCAGCAGAAACAGACGAATGCCGCAGAAGGAAAAGTCAACGTTGCCGTAGTGCGGTTACGTCATCTGTCCAACTTTACCGACTTCAATACATTGGAACGCGACAGGCGGATCAATCTCTATTACACGAACGACAAGGAAGAACTGCTGAAAGCCGACATCATCCTGCTTCCTGGCACTAAAAACACATTGGGAGACTTAGACGAACTTTGGCGAAACGGCATGACAGAAACCATTCTGAAAGCCCGCAGACAGGGAAGCACCGTCATGGGAATCTGCGGAGGCTATCAGATGATGGGCCTCAGCATAAGCGATCCGGACGGAACAGAAGGGAATATCCGCACATTGCCGGGATTGGGACTGCTTCCCGTCCATACCGTCATACAGGGAGAAAAGGTTACGCGCCGTTCAAGCTTTGTCTTTCCGGAAAAGACAGGCATCGTCTGCCACGGATATGAAATCCATCAGGGCAGAACCACGGCTGCGGAAGGTGAAAGCATCACGCCATTCATCCATACTGACAACGGACAAACAGACGGATGCATGGCCGACCGGAAATGTTTCGGCACATACATGCACGGCATATTAGACAATCCTTCCGTCATCGACTGGCTGCTGAAGCCTTATGCAGGAAAGCAAGTTTGTCTGACTCCTGACTACAACGATTATAAAGAAGAACAATACAACAAACTGGCGGATCATGTGCGCAAGCACCTGAACATGCCGCTGCTATATCAAATATTGACCAATGACTGACGGACACGGAGACGACATTTACCATTACAAGCATATAAAGTCTAATTTCAGTTCAAACGTATGCCACCAGACAAATCATGACGGGCTGAAACAATATCTGTATGAACACATGGACAGCATCCGGGCTTATCCCGAACCTGAACCTTTTTCATTGGAACGAAACATAGCCGCGCACTGCGGAATAGAGCCGGAGCATGTATGTGCAACCAACGGGGCGACAGAAGCCATCTATCTGATTGCCCAAGCTTATCGGGAAAGTCATTCGTTCATAAAGATGCCCACCTTCAGCGAATACGCGGATGCATGCCGTCTGCATGCTCATCAGGTACATCCGATTTACGATTTGAACCGGTTTCCGGAAAAGCCGGTACTGATATGGCTGTGCAATCCGAACAATCCGACTGGAGAAGTATATGATATAAACCTACTCAAACAGCTGATAGAAAATTATCCGCAACACCTGTTTATTCTTGACCAGTCATACGAAGCGTTTACACTCAAACGGATAATCGGCGTGAAGGAAGCTCTTGCCTATCCTAATGTGCTGCAATTGCACTCTATGACCAAACAGTTTGCCGTTCCCGGTCTGCGCATCGGGTATGTAACGGGGCATCCGCTCCTTATCGGCAAGTTACGGAAATGCCGTATGCCGTGGTCGGTCAATGCACTTGCCATTGCCGCCGGACAATATCTGCTGAATCATGCGCAAGAATACCAACCGGATATTCAGGCGTTGCTGAAGGAAAAAGACCGCGTGGCCGAAGCATTAAAGAAAACAGGAGGCATGGAAGTGTGGGAGTCGGATACACACTACATGCTTATCCAACTGCGAAGCGGACGGGCAGCAGCTCTGAAAGAATTTCTTGCCATCCGGTATGGAATCCTCATCCGGGACGCTTCCAACTTTGAAGGACTGGACGAACGCTTTTTCCGTATCGCCATCCAGACCCCAACAGAAAACAACCAACTTATCGACCGTATCAAAGAATGGATATATACTTGCTGACACTGTGGATTCCGCTTATCGCCGGATTTTTATTGGACAGATTATTGGGCGATCCTGCTTTTCTTCCGCATCCCGTAATCGGCTTCGGAAAGCTTATCGCCTTTTTTGAACGGCAATGGAACCGAGGAAAACACAGAAAAGTCAAAGGGACAGTAGCCGCCTGCCTGCTGATAACCGGAACTTTCGCCGTCAGCACGCTTCTGCTTTATCTTTGTTTCACATGGAACAGATGGATGGGAACCGCCGTTTCTGCTATCGGCGTATTCTATTGCCTTGCAGGAAAGACATTGGTTGATGAAGTGCGGATGGTGTTTTTCGCTGCCGACCGCTCATTGGAAGAAGGCAGAAGACAGGTTTCACGCATTGTGGGACGGGATACGAAAGCACTGACCGACCAGGAAGTGCGTACAGCCGCTCTCGAAACACTGGCCGAAAATCTGAGCGACGGTGTTATCGCTCCTTTGTTCTGGTATCTTCTGCTCGGGCTTCCCGGCATGATGACTTACAAGATGATTAACACGCTCGACTCGATGATAGGTTACAAAAACAGGCGTTACAAGGATTTCGGATGCTTTGCAGCCTGCACGGACGACGCGGCAAACTATCTCCCCGCCCGCCTGACGGCACTTCTGATGGCAATCGTCACAGGACGGCGGTCTTTATTGCCCTTCATAAAGAAATACGGACGCCAACATGCCAGTCCTAATTCCGGATTCCCCGAAGCGGCTCTGGCAGGCATACTGAACTGCCGCTTCGGCGGACCGCACGATTATTTCGGAGAAACCGTTTACAAACCCTATATCGGCACAAACGAACGCCCTTTGAACAGCAACGACATGCGGCAGGCCATTGCTGTCAACCGCCGGTCAGAAACAGCGATGCTCCTGTTGATGACTTCGGTTTATCTGTTGATTTACCTCTCTTGTCCTTAATAAGAAGCTCCGGCATTGATTCCGGCTTCTTTCAATAACGTTACAATACGGTCAAGCTCTTCGTGAGAAGCTTTCCGAAGAGCCTTGTCGGGCGTTTCACGGTCAATGGTATAAATCATTACCTGACGGGGAGCAATCGCCTTTACCGCTTCCATCCATGGCAATACATACGTGTCCGAAGTATTGTCCACATCTTCTCCCTCGTCTGTCCTTCCCTTCAAAAACATGGTTTGAACAATCACATTTCCTTTAAAAGCCTTCAGCCCTTCAATGATGCGGTTTACATCATACTGTCCGGTCGGACGATCCACCTTCCGGATATAGTCTGTATCTACCGTATCCAGTTTCAATATATTGTTGTCCACCCTGTTCAAAGCTTCGAATACTTCGGGCTTGCAGATAAACGTAGCGTTGCTCAGCACGCTTACCTTAGCCTTCGGGAAGTAACGGTCGCGCAAAGCCAGCGTATCCTCTATGATTTCAGGAAAATGAAGATGGGCGGTAGGCTCTCCGTTTCCGGCAAATGTCAGTACATCGGGAGTCACTCCTTCTTCTTTCATCTTTATCAGACGATTTTCCAATGCCACACGAACTTCTTCACGGGTGGGCAGTTTCAGTTTCGGACGATGGTCTTTATTATATCCACATTCACAATAAATGCAGTCAAACGTACAAAACTTTCCGTCTGCGGGAAGCAGATTGATACCCAATGACACACCCAACCTGCGACTGTGTACCGGCCCGAATATGGGAGAAGGATAAATAACTGTTGACATATTCCTGTTCTTTTAATATCGGTTCAAAGATACACATATTATCCTTTCACCATTTCACTTTTGCCTGAAATTGCAGGTCGTAACGGTTGTTTCCCTGAATTTCTTCCGCGCCCGTTCCCATTTTGTCCCGGTCTGTATAATGCGTCCATCCCCATTTCGCCTGAAAAACCAACCGCTCTTTAAAGGCATAGCGCAAGTTAACCGCCGCCCGTATTCCTTTCCCGTAAAAAGCAGGCATGGAGAAAGCATAAAGAAGTCCCGGTTCATACATGTAGATACGCGAACTGAAATCTTCCGTATGAAACCATATACCGCTAAGTATGACCTGCAAGGGAAATTTTTTCCACCCTCCTTTCAACGTGCCGCCTAAGGCAAACCCGTCGGATGTACTCTGTTTCCAACGGGAAGAACGGACATAATCGGCTTCCGCCTTCAACAAATTGAGTTCATCAGGCTTGTATGAAAACTGATAATGCAGTCGCTGACGGATTTCCGGCAATACATACCTGCCCGTTGATGTCGTATAGTTTTTAGCCTTGTTCTTATAGGTATACTTTATCATCATGTTCCAAGTTTCTTTCGGTGAATAACTGAGTTGAAAACATCCTGCAATTCCTGAAGTTTTTTCCCTATCCACCTGATATTTTCGATAGGGGAAATAAAAGAAATCACCATAACAAAAAATTTTTATTCTCCGTATCTTATCAGTTTCCAGTCCTATACGAACGCCTGCCTCATTCTGCACACGCGAATTTTCACCGAATGCGTTCGCATAAAGAGCTTGATAACGCTTGTCGTAATACCTGTTAATAAGTGTCCATGTAGTATGAACAGACGGTGAATAACTGAGTGTATTCAGCGTAGCTACCGCTCCCCGCTTGTCAACAGCCGTCTCTCCGGAAAAAATCCAAGGATAACGGAAAAATTTATAGTACACTCCTGCATTAAAGAAATCTCTTCCCCGTGGATAATAACGGTTATACGGACGGTAATCAGGACTCAACATCTTGTTGAAAACATTATAAACTGCTGTGAATCCATATTCCACATATTTTCCATCATAACTTAAATTGATGCCTGCCAGATGATTAGTGATCGTATTCTTCTTTTCCAAATCTTTTTTCAACCGATGATATCCGTCTGTTTTCAACGAGTTTATCAACAAACTATCAGCATCGGCATCTTGTCTACGGAAGGAATACCAAGCTGACAGGTTCCAACGTTTTTTCAACTGATAAGTAATGCCCATTCCTTGCAGATAATTGGATTCGCCGACAGAGGTGTATTTGTTTATTCCTGTTCCATACCTGTGTACATCATAGAATGTACTTGCACTTCCAAAGCTGAAACCCGTATTCATTACCAGTCCATAACCGAAACTCACCTTATAATGTCCGATAGCCAAAGACTTTATACGCCGCACATTCTTTAAAAAGAAAAATATCGAATAAAAGTCATATCCTTTCCGATTGTATAATCTGAAAAACGGTTCACCGGCATCTTTTTCTGCCGTCAGTCCGAAAAACAACTGTTCACGGTATCGAAATCTGTATCGCACGTTGTGATAGAACGGATCGCCGTAATATTTTTTGTTCGGACTCTTTTCAAGTATGTCGGAAGGATAATTCGCATACCCGGATTTGGCGTTTAAAGGAATATCCACACGTGTTAATAACTCCTGTTTATTATATTTCAAAATACTTCTTAAATATAGCTTATCCCGCTCATTCTCATATTCTCCGATATAAATGAACCTTTTCAACAAGTCTAATGTACGATAATCCATTCCTTCTACTATCCACAAACTGTTCAAAGTCACTATCGGCCTGTATTTATACAAGGCATACAGAATGTTTTCTATCATCCGGTCAGAAAGAAAAGGTAATTGTTCAAGTTGTTCCTTAGTGGCCATATTAATGTTTATAGGATTTTCGGCCAGTTCATTCAATTCCTCCCAATGTTCTTGCCAGTAAACAAGCTTTTCTTCATTTGCAACAAATTCATCCAGATTCATCCATTCCGACTGAGCGAACAGGTTTATCAACACACAATTACTTAACAAACAAGTAAAAACGAACTTTATCAACATCTTGTTCATATATTATCAACAGTTATTTATACGTTAAAATATCCTCCTTATCCGATGTACAAATCATATTATTCCTATTTTTGTAAAAATGAAAAGTACTCTCATTTCTGTCTTGTTGCTGTTGATTTTCGTTTTAAAAACAAATGCACAGCAAGTGTTTCCTTTATCAAATGAGAAAGGTTATAAGCTTCCTGTCTGCATTTATAAAGGGGACACTATACCTTATATAACGCTAAAAAACATTTATGTATACCCGGAAATGAGATTTAAAAATAACCGACAGCGCAGAAACTATAACAAACTGGTACGTGATGTGAAGAAAACGCTTCCTTTGGCAAGAGAAGTAAGACGCGCTGTAATAGAGACTTACGAATATTTGCAGACACTTCCGGATGAAAAGTCAAGAGAAAATCACATTAAACTGGTAGAAAAAGGACTGAAAAAACAGTATACACCTAAGATGAAGAAACTGACATTTTCACAGGGGAAACTGTTGATAAAGTTGGTTAACCGAGAATGTAACCAATCTTCATACCAGTTGGTGAAAGCTTTTATGGGACCATTCAAGGCGGGATTCTATCAGACTTTTGCCGCTTTATTCGGAGCAAGTCTGAAGAAAGAATATCATCCGGAAGACGAAGACCGGATGATAGAACGGATTATCACTTTAGTAGAGAACGGACAGTTATAACTCAAATTCAATAAATTAACAAGTTATTAAACAGTTATCAACAACCCAACGGATTTATTTCATAAGCTTATTGGCAAATTCCCAAAGGATAATGCCTGCCGTTACAGAGACATTCAGCGAATGTTTCGTACCAAACTGAGGAATTTCTATACATCCGTCACACATATCTACTATCTCTTGCTGAACTCCCTTTACTTCGTTTCCCAATACGACCGCATATTTCTTTTCTTTATCCAACACCAAATCATCAAGAAGAGTGCTTCCTTCACACTGTTCGACCGCCAACACCGTATAATCTGCCGCCTTCAATTCATTCACAGCCTGCCGAGTTTCCTTAAAGTATTTCCAATCAACCGTATACTCTGCTCCTAATGCCGTCTTGTGCATCTCAGGATGAGGAGGAGTTGCCGTTATGCCACAAAGAAAAATGCTCTTTATCAAAAAAGCATCCGATGTGCGGAATACAGCACCTATATTATGCAAACTACGTACTTCATCCAACACCACGACCAGAGGAAGCTTGTCTGCTTCCTTAAACTGCTCCATAGTCAGACGGTTCATCTCAGTTACCTTAAGTTTTCTCAGTTCAGACATATCTTTTCTGTTTCTTAATATCCGCTGCAAAGATAGGAAGTATATTCATAACCCTGTTGAAAACGGTGGAAAAGGTGTAGAAAACCTGAGCAAAGAAAATGAAAACTATTTCTTGCATTATTGCAAAAAAGCCTTATCATGCGCTTGAAACCAACATTCCAAAAAAGATAACAGAAAGTTTTCATACACGTTTAAACATATTTTTAAAGCGAAAAACAACCGTGGATAACAGGAAAGTTTTTAACTTTGCATATTATCAACATATTGTTGACAACAGTGATAAAACCAATAATATCAAAGAAAAAGAATGTTGACAAGCTATGAATATCTCATGACCAGATATTCATAACCGGAAAAAGCAAATGATTCTTTTTATTTTTACCAACAGTATTAACAGGATATCATCAGTATCATAAAATCTTTCTTTTAGAAAAGAAAAAATATAATCTAATATGAAAAAAGAAGAATGGTTAAGAAAAGGGTATGTGGATGAACCCGTGGAAAAAGGAACAGATCTGAAGAACGAGATACGGCGACTATGCAAGGAGAAGAATGCGGTCATATTGGGTCACTTTTATCAGGCGGACGAAATACAGGAGATTGCCGACTTTGTGGGCGACAGTCTGGCACTGGCGCAATGGGCGGCTAAGACCGATGCAAGTATTATCGTGATGTGCGGCGTTCATTTCATGGGCGAAACGGCCAAGATTCTCTGTCCGGAAAAAAAAGTGCTTATACCCGACCTGAACGCCGGATGTTCGTTGGCCGACAGTTGTCCGGCAGACAAATTTGCGGAGTTCGTGAAGGAACATCCCGATCATACGGTCATTTCGTATGTGAACACCAGTGCAGCAGTCAAGGCGGTTACGGACATCGTGGTGACTTCTACCAATGCAAAGCAGATTGTGGATAGTCTTCCTGCTGACGAGAAGATAATCTTCGGACCGGATCGAAACCTTGGAAACTATATTAACTTTGTAACAGGGCGCGACATGCTGCTGTGGAACGGAGCCTGTCATGTGCATGAAAAGTTCTCTGTGGAAAAGATAATCGAACTGAAGAGACAGTATCCCGATGCTGCCGTGTTGGTTCATCCGGAATGTAAGAATGCTGTCGCCAAGCTGGCGGATAAGGTAGCTTCGACGGCCGGACTTTTGAAGTATGCGATGGCAAGTGACAAGAAAGACTTTATCGTAGCGACAGAAAGCGGAATTCTCTTTGAGATGCGCCGGAAATGCCCGGACAAGAACTTTATTCCCGCTCCTCCGGAAGACAGTACATGCGCCTGCAACGAATGCAATTTCATGCGTCTGAATACGCTTGAAAAGCTTTATAATACGCTGAAATACGAGTGGCCGGAAGTGCAGGTCGATGAAAATATAGCAAAAGATGCCATCAAGCCGATTCGCCGGATGTTGGAAATATCTGAAAAATTAGGTTTGTAATTTCTAATATATGTTATAAAACACGATTTTTGATTGGGATAATTTGCAGAATTGCCTAAAGTCCGTATCTTTGCATCGTGTTTTTCATAGTATTAGATTTAAGGTTAACAAAGGTTGGAGTACAGCGGTACTCCTTTTTTTATGCCTGTACGTGAATGGTTGGTCTTATTCTCTGCGCAGCCGGTAGTGCTCGCGAAGTTTTTCAAAAGCTTCCGGGTGCAGGCGCAAGGCGTTGCAGTCGTCATGCGGATTATATTGTTGCAGTGTACGAATATCTTCATTCTTGTCGGAACCGGTTATTTCCGGGAGAGATATATGGAAGTCCATCGGTTTTTGAAAGAACCGGCAGAAGGCTTCCAATACCATGCGTGTGGCGTTTGCCTTGCCGTCGGCGGAGTAACCGGCTATATGAGGTGTGGCGATAAATGCCTTGTCGAGCAATTCCCGGTTGATATCCGGCTCGTTTTCCCATACATCGACTATTACACCGGCTATCTTTTCATTCATTGCCGCAAGCAAAGCTTCAGTGTCTACCACCTCTCCGCGGGAAGTGTTGATAAGATAAGGCTTTTTTTCCAACATATTGAAGAAAGAATGATCGGCCAAATGAAATGTCTTGTAGATTCCTTTCCGGATTAAGGGCGTATGAAAAGTAATTATGTTGCATTCTTCAGCCAGTTTTTGTAAGGAGCAGAATTCGTTTTCACCGCGGTCATGACGAGGGGGATCATTCAGTAAAATCCGCATTCCCAACCGTTGTGCCAGGTTTGCAATGCGGCTTCCTACATGTTCCACTCCTACAATACCCAGACAAGACTGCTTCAGACTGACATTTTTCTCTTTTTGCAGCAGCAGCAGTGAGGCATGAACGTATTGTTCCACTGCTCCGGCATTGCATCCCGGACAGTTGCTCCATGCGATTCCTGCCGAGCGGCAATATTCGGTATCAATATGATCGAATCCGATGGTGGCCGTGCCGATGAAGCGAACCCGGCTTCCTTCGAGCAGTTCTTTATTGCAATGTGTGCGGGTACGTATAATCAGCGCGTCGGCGTCTCTTACTATATCGGCTGTAATGTCTTTTCCCGGCAGGTAGATGACCTTGTCGGCCAGTCGTTCCAATGCTTCCCTTATGTAAGGTATCTTGTCGTCAACAATAACTTTCATTCCGGTGAAATGATTTTTCGGGATGCAAATATAGTTTTTTTCTATAATGGTTTGCTGTTATGTTGAGGATTTTATGTCTGGAGAAGGTGCTTATATCGTTTGTTTCTTTTGTTGATATATCGTCTGATAAGGCATACCAGTCGCTCCAACAGACTAAATTGGCAAAAGTCTGTTGTGACAAGTCGGTAAGCCGTAAGATAAGTTCTGGTTTTCTTATAGCGCCTGCATGTCATTCAGTCGCTTATAATAGCCGTTCTTGGTAAGTAATTCCTCATGCTTGCCATGTTCCACGATTTTTCCCTCGTAAAGCACATAGATTTGGTTGGCATTCTTGATGGTTGAAAGCCTGTGGGCGATGGCGATTGTCGTGCGCGTCTTCATCAGGCGCTCCAAAGCTTCCTGAACGAGGCGTTCGCTTTCCGTGTCAAGAGCCGATGTAGCTTCGTCGAGAATGAGAATAGCCGGATTTTTCAGGATGGCACGGGCGATGGAGATACGTTGCCGCTGTCCTCCCGAAAGGCGGCAGCCACGGTCGCCTATGTTCGTGTCATATCCTTGTTCGCTCTCCATGATGAAATCGTGGGCATTGGCAATCTTGGCGGCCTCGATCACCTGCTCTTTGGTGGCGTTCTCTACTCCGAATGTTATGTTGTTGTAGAAGCTGTCATTAAACAGAATAGCTTCCTGATTCACGTATCCTATCAGCGAGCGCAGGTCTTGGATAGACAAGTCCTTGATGTTTATGCCGTCAATCAGTATCTCTCCTCCCTGCACATCGTGGAAACGGGGAAGCAGGTCGACCAAAGTCGACTTTCCCGAGCCGCTTTGTCCCACCAGGGCAATGGTCTCCCCTTTGCGGATATGCAGGCTGACATCATTAAGCACCTGATGCTGGTTGTTGTAGCTGAAGGTGATATGGCTGAAGTCAATGCTTTCTTTCAACTCAGATACATGTGCAGGATTTTTTTTCTCCACTATATTGTTGGGGGCTTTCAGTATTTTGTCCACGCGTTCCATAGAAGCCAGTCCGCGAGGAATCATGTAACTTGCTTTTGAGAACTCTTTCAGCGGATTGATGATGCTGTAAAGAATGACCATATAATAGATGAAAGTGGAGGCATCAATAGAGGAATCGTTTCTTAGAATCAGCGATCCGCCGAACCATAATACAAGTACAATCAGTATAGTGCCGAGAAATTCGCTCATCGGATGCGCCATCGACTGGCGGGTAGATACTCTGCTGGTGGCATCACGATATTCGTTGCTGCATTTGTTGAAGCGGCGGATCATCTTTTCTTCCGCAGTAAAGGCTTTTATCACCCGCAGTCCGCCGAGCGTTTCCTCCAGTTGCGACATGGTTTCGCTCCATTTTCCTTGCGCTTCCAACGACTGCCGCTTCAGTTTCCGCCCTATCTTTCCCATCAGCCAGCCCATGGTAGGCAGTACGAGGATAGTGAACAGCGTAAGCTGCCAACTGATGATAAGAAGCGTTGTGAAATAAGAAACAATCAGGATAGGATTTTTCAAAAGCATGTCGAGCGAGCTTGTGATGGAGTTTTCTATCTCTGAAACGTCTCCGCTCATGCGGGCAATGATGTCTCCTTTCCTTTCTTCGGAAAAGAATCCCAAGGGCAGATACATCACTTTCGCGTATACCATCGTGCGGATGTCGCGCACAATGCCGGTACGAAGCGGTATCATGACGGCAGATGAACCGAAGTAGCATGCTGTTTTAAAGAAGGTCATCAGGGCAAGGAAAAGTCCGAGAAACAGCAGAGTGGTGGCCGGACCGAAACTTGCTATAAGTTGGTTGACATAGTAATAGAAGTTATTGGCGGCTGTCTCTTTGATTGAGTCGAGTGTCCACTCCCATTCCATGTATTGGTAAACCTTTTCCTGTGCGCCGGTCTTGAAAAGAATGTTCAGGATAGGGATAAGCAGTGAAAAGGAAAATACGTTGAACACGGCTGAAAGCAGATTCAGAATGACTGCCCAACCTACAAATCTCTTATAAGGCGACACAAAACGCCTCATGAGTTGGAAAAATTCTTTCATATCAGGTGATTAACTTCTTATGTGCGACAAAGATAATGTAAAATCCCTTAGTTAGCGTTATGGCAGAACTTATATTTTACGGTTTTGTTCGGATGACTTCTGCTGAATGTGTAGGCATACGGTAATTTCATGCCTATGAAATTGCAATATCATCTGCATGAAAAGTTGTTTCTCCCTTATGAAAACATGTTTTCATAAGGGAGAGTTGTGTGTTGTTCCGGATACGGTTGTTGCTTGTCGTGTGAAGGCAGAAACAATGTAAGATTACTGTTCCTGTTTGGCCTTGAATGCCAGTGCATACATGCGTATCTGCTTGACCATGGCCAAGAGCCCGTTGCTGCGCGTCGGCGACAAATGTTCCTTCAGACCGATTTTTTCGATGAAGTAGAGGTCGGAATCGAGTATTTCATCCGGAGTATGCCCCGACACTATCTTTATCAGAAGGGCGATAATACCTTTCACTATCAGCGCGTCACTCTCTGCCTGGAACACGATGTTGCCGTCTATAAAGTCGGCTTGCAACCATACGCGGCTCTGACAGCCGTCTATCAGATTCTGTTCCGTCTTGTATTTCGGGTCAAGAGGTGCCTGTTCGCTGCCCAAATCAATAAGCAGTTGATATTTGTCCATCCAGTCATCAAAGTCGCTGAACTCTTCGATAACTTCGTCTTGCAGTTCATTTATTGTCTTCATTTCGGATAAGATTATTTTTCATTATAGATAACTGCCGTTACGGTATGTCCTACAGCCTGGAGGGTTGCTTTGTCGATGTGTTGCAGATTGTCATCCAACGTGTGCCATGTAGGGTTGAATCCGGTTGTCCCCTGATTGTCGTAATGGATGATATCTACACACGGAATCTGCCGATACTGGTTCACGTACACATGGTCGTCGGTAACTTCGCCTCCGTCTTCGCGAATGAAATAATTGCCGTAGCCTAACCGTTCGGCCATCTTCCAAATTTTCTTTACGAACCGGTTGGCCGTGCGGCGTGAATAGCCTTCGTAATAGAATGTAGCGTTCTTGGCTCCCACCATGTCGAGCAGAATGCCGAAGCGTGCCTTGTAATCGGACACGTGGGGTATGCGTCCCCAGTATTGTGACCCCAGACACCAGGTGTCTGGTTTGTAGACTCCTTTATAGAAGTCGGGGATGCCATAGTCTTCCGCATCGAAAAATATGATGTCGATGCCGATGGCCGGAGCCTTCTGCTGAATCAGGCGGGCAATTTCGAGCAGCACTCCTACCCCGCTCGCACCGTCGTTTGCACCGTCTATCGCACTGTGATGATGTTTCTCCTCATCTTGGTCGGCATACGGGCGGCTGTCCCAGTGTGCGCAGAGCATCACGCGCTTCTTTTGTTCTGCATTGTATACGCCGATGATGTTGCGGGCTTTCAGAATTGTACCGTCGTATGCCATCAGATCGGCATGTTGATTGTATACTTTGGCGCCAAAGCGTTCGAGTTGCGCGGCCAGATAATCTCCGCATGCCCGGTGGGCGGATGTATTGGGCACTCTTGGTCCGAAAGTGACTTGTTCTTCGATGTAGCGGTAAGCACTGTCGGCCGAGAAAGCAGGAGGAACTACCATTGTCTCCTTTTCTTGTGTGTCTTCCGTCCGTGCGTTTTCCTTTTTTGCACTGCTTCCGCAGGAAATAAAGGCCATACCTCCCAACAGTGTAGCGGTTATCCAGATATTTTTCAATCGGTTCATACGATTCTTCTTTAAGGATTCGCTGCAAAGGTAGTCAAATTTTTATTGTGACGGCAATGCTTTGAGGATGTATTTTAAATGCTTATCTTTGCTTTTGCAACAAAGAAGACAAGGGGTTATGTCATTGATAAGAGTAATTCTTTCCATTATTTTTCCGCCGCTTGCCGTAATCGACAAGGGATGCGGCTCGGTGCTTATCGTATTTCTGCTTACAGCGGCGGGATGGGTTCCGGGGGTAATCGGTGCGCTTGTCATACTGAACAAGTCGTGACAGAATACAGAAATGGCGAATCGGGCAGGTGTCGAAATTTTTATATCGGCTGCGCGGTGCTTTTGGTTTTGTTTATAATAAAACAAGGTCTTGCCAAATATACATTTTGGCAAGACCTTGTTTTATGAAAGTGATTATCTCGATTCGTTGTCTTATTTCGCAATCAGCAGATAATAGTTTTTCTTTCCGCGTTGCACGAGGAGGTATTTTCCGTTCAGCAGGTCGGCTGGGGTGACGGTCTGGTCGGGAGCGGTCAGTTTCTCCTTGTTCAGCGAAACACCTCCGCCTTGAACCAGCTTGCGCATCTCGCCTTTCGACGGGAATACGGCGGCCTTTTCGGTAAACAGGTCAATAGCTTTTACGCCTGCATCTATATCAGCTTTCGATACTTCGAATTGAGGAACGCCTTCGAATACCGACAGAAGTGTATCCTCATCCAGTTTCTTCAACGCTTCGGATGTGGCATTGCCGAACAGGATACCGGATGCTTCTACAGCGGCGTTATAGTCGGCTTCCGAGTGTACCATGATGGTAACTTCTTTGGCCAGTCGCTTCTGGAGCGGACGCAGGTGGGGAGCGGCTTTCTGCTCGGCAACCAACGCTTCGATTTCTTCCTTGCTCAGCATGGTGAATATCTTGATATAGCGTTCTGCATCTTCATCGCTCACGTTCAGCCAGAACTGGTAGAACTTGTAGGGCGAGGTATAACGCGGGTCAAGCCATATATTGCCCGATTCTGTCTTACCGAACTTTCCGCCGTCGGCTTTGGTAATCAGCGGACAGGTCAAGGCGAAAACTTCTCCTCCATTCGTGCGGCGAATCAGTTCGGCACCGGTGGTGATGTTTCCCCATTGGTCGGAACCACCCATCTGAAGCTTGCAGTTTTTCGTTTCATACAGATGAAGGAAGTCGTATCCCTGCAGAAGCTGGTAGGTAAACTCGGTGAAGGAAAGTCCGTCGCGTGCTTCACCGTTCAGTCGCTTCTGTACGGAATCTTTTGCCATCATATAGTTGACCGTGATATGCTTGCCTACTGTGCGGGCGAAATCAAGGAAAGTGAAGTCTTTCATCCAGTCGTAATTGTTGACCAACTCAGCCTTGTTGGGGGCATCCGACTCGAAATCGAGGAATTTGCTTAATTGTTTTTTAATGCATTCCTGATTGTGGCGCAAGGTTTCCTCATCTAGCAGGTTGCGTTCAGCCGATTTTCCTGACGGATCGCCTATCATGCCGGTCGCTCCTCCTACCAGAGCCAGAGGTTTGTGTCCGCACCGTTGAAAATGTTTCAGTATCATTACGCTTACCAGATGGCCGATATGGAGTGAATCGGCCGTGGGGTCAATGCCTACATAAGCGGTTACCATTTCTTTTTCCAGTAATTCTTCCGTGCCTGGCATCATGGTGTGCACCATTCCGCGCCATCTCAATTCTTCTACAAAGTTCATCGAATGAATTTCTTAGTTTAACAATAAAGGTATTGGCAAAAGTACGACACTTTATCTGAATAACCAATTTTTAGCGATTAAAAAAGAGTCTGCTGATATTTTCCTGTATGTGTGCTGTCAGTTCCTCTAAGCTTACGTTTCGTATGTCGGCGGCTTGTTCGTAGATTTCCCGGATATCGCTTTTGCTTTCATCGGTTTCGAGCAGAAGTTTGTCGGCAGGAATGGATTTTAAGGCTTCTTCCTGATATTTTTCTCCGAATGAAAGGTAAAACCCGTGTTGCAGATAACTGGACGCGAGTTCTTTTTTCCCCCGGAAGCCGTGGATAATCCAGGGCTGGTGTGGGCGAAGCTTTTTTTTCAGTTCCATTATCTCATTGGCATACTTCACTGCATGGATGAGTAAGGGGAGATGGTGGTCTTCTGAACGCTTGATAAGATTCAGAAATGCTTTTGTCTGAAGAGAATAAGGTGTGGAGCATAATTTGTCCAACCCGCATTCACCCAAAGCTATCACTCGGCAGTCCGTTGCCAATACATTGTCTATCCAGTTTAGTTGGAAGTGAAAATCTTCTTCGGAAAGAAACCACGGGTGTATCCCTATAGAAAGAAAGTGGGCGGAACGAAATCCGGCAGATGTTACATCTTTCATGCAGCAAGAAAGCAAAGCTTGCTCTGGACATGAAGAAAGGTGATGGGTATGTATGTCGAGGATTTTGCTTTTCATGAATGTTGCATTAGGGAACTGGGTCATATCCGGAACCTCCCCACGGATGGCAGCGCAAAATGCGCCGGATGGCAAGGTATAGTCCTTTTACCGGACCGTGTTTTTTGATGGCTTCGATGGCGTATTGCGAACATGTTGGAGTAAAGCGGCATGAAGGAGGGGTAAACGGAGATATGCAGTTCCGATAAAAATAAATGGGCAGTAGCAGCAGAAAGGTGAAAAGTTTTCTCATGGCAGACGTTCGGATAAAAGTTGGAGCAGTTTCCGTACTTTCGTTTCCACTTCTTGGGTGGAATGAAGCTCATTGTCCAACCAGATGAAAGCAATTGCCATTTTCTGCTGTGCTTCTGTCAAAGGAAGTGTCAGTATTTGTTTGTTTTTCCGGTAGGCTTCTCGTATCTGCCGTTTTATCCGGTTGCGCTTGACTGCGCGTTTGAACCGTTTTTTAGGAACGCTGATAAGCAATGAAACAGGGGGAAGATGTTCTCCTTCTACAATCATATAGACTACACGCAGCGGAAAAGCGGGGAGTGATTTGCTTCCTCCAGTGAAAAGTTTTTCTATCAGAATACGGCTGTTCAGACGTTCTTCCTTATGTAATCTGTATGTTTGGAGAGATTTCATATAAAAGTGTCAGGCACGGATTACATTATACATTCACAGACAAAATCTGTGAGAAGATGTAATCCGTGCCTACTGTTTTTATTTGTTGTGTTCGCGGATAAACATATCCAGTGCTGCCGTCATTGACGGCGCGGCAGTTGTAGGAGCTTCCAAGTCAAGGCGAAGTCCGGCTTCCTTCACTGCCTTGGCTGTGGTAGGACCAAAGCATCCGATAGCAATTTCTTTCTGTTCAAACTTCGGAAAGTTCTTCATCAATGATTGGATTCCGGCCGGACTGAAGAATACCAACATGTCGTAGTCGAATTTCTCTTCCGGAGTAAAATCATTGCTGACCGTACGGTACATAACGGCTTCGGTATGCTGAATCTTATTCTTGTCCAACAAGTCTCTGACTTCATTGTTGTGAACATCAGACATCGGGATAAGGTATTTTTCTGTATTGTGTTTTACAATGAGCGGTATCAAATCAATGAATTTTCCTGTCGCTCCGAAAAATACTTTCCGCTTCCGATACTGTACATACTTCTGGATATACAATGCGATTGTCTCCGATGTACAGAAATATTTCATTGTTTCCGGAATCGTGACACGTAATTCTGCACAAAGACTAAAGAAATGATCAATCGCATGACGTGAAGTAAAGACAACTGCGGTATGATCTAAAATAGAAACTTTCTGTTGTCTAAATTCTTTAGCCGACAAACTTTCTACTTTTATGAATGGGCGGAAATCTATTTTCACCCCGTATTTCTCAGCTATATCGAAGTAAGGAGATTTCTCCGATGTAGGCTTAGGCTGAGAAATAAGAACTTTCTTTATTTTCAATGTACTAAAAATTTAAAATCACTATCTTGTTTACATAAATTATACCCTTCCATAAAAGTAGATCGGGTACTATTTCGAGGGTGCAAAAGTACAGAATTAAATGTAAAATGCCATGAAAATGATTGAAAAAGTTCCTAATACACTTATAAAATAACAATAATTTAGTAATTAGCAGCGTTGCAAGAACGAGTGTTTGTGATGGGAGGAAAGGTAAATTGAAAAAGACTATCAGCAGAATTGTCGGGAAAAGCACGAAACCGGTGGCTATTATCAGGTCAAAGTAGGATGTTGTCCAAGAATCATTTCGCTCTTTGTCAAAAAAAATTTTATTTGTAAAACTGTACAGACTCCATTTCCCAATTACTAAAATGATTATGGAGAGAATGTAGAATATTAGCAGCCAATGATGAGGGATACAGACAAACAGCGCGGAGTTGGTTTCCAAAAAGTAGTCATACAGGCATATTCCACCCAGTATACAGGTAGTTCCAATCAGTGTGAGTGAAGATAATTGAGACGGTTCGATAGGATCATCGAAAAGATTGGAACGTTTCTTGTGGATAAAGAAACGTTTCAAATGTTGGTACAGATATTTCCGTTTCCTGTTTAATGCATAGTAGAGCAGGAAGAAACACAAGAACATCAGACAGGTAATTATCCAGTCATCGTTCAGACGATAGGATAAAGGTTCGCCGTTCATGCCTGGAAACGGTGTTTCCTGCATGCTTCTTACAAGTGCGCTGTCCAGTTCTTGTCGGTTTTGTTCCAACAGCTCTTGTATCAGTTTAAAGCTTCCGCGGCATACTTCATTCATATAGCCGCAAATTTACGAATTTCTTTGTTCCAATGAGGAGTTGTATATAATAAATGTATGGCTTCTTCAGGAGTTGACGCGATTTGCCATATATTTTCATGTTCACGCCGCATGAAGTTCTGATTGACGGCTTGTTGCAGCAGGGTGAACAAAGGATTATAAAAATTTGCGGTATTCAGGATGACAATGGGCTTCAGGTAAAGACCCAACTGTTTCCATGTAATGGCCTCCAACAATTCTTCCATCGTTCCGCATCCTCCGGGCAAGGCAATGATACCGTCTGACATGCTTACCATCATCTGCTTTCGTTCGTGCATGGTTTCCGTTTCTATAAGTTGGGTAAGATGCGGATGATGCCATCCCTGTTCTACCATGAAATGCGGGATGATTCCGGTAACCGTACCTCCGGATGCGAGTATAGCATTGTTTATGCATCCCATAAGTCCCTGTTGGCCTGCACCGTCAATCAGGTTGATGCCTTGTTGTGCCAGAAGTTCTCCCAGATGCTCGGCTGTTTTGAAGTAGATGTTCGGAATTTGGGTGCTTGACGCACAATAGACACATACATTTTTAATTTCGTTCATCTGCTTTGCTGATATTCTATAACAAGTGAAGAACCTTATAAGTCTCTTTAAAAGAGATGCATATCTATAAGGTTCTTCATCTTTATTTAAACAAAATGATATGAATTCTTTTTATGACCGCCTTTTGCCATATCAGAGTCCGAAAGCGGCCTTTACCTTGTCTACATAATCCAGTTTTTCCCAGGTGAAGAGCTCTACTTCAATGTCTTTGTTTCCTTCGTAAATGGATTCGAAATGCTTGACCACGGTTTTGGGTTCGCGTCCCATGTGTCCGTAAGCAGCTGTCTCGCTATAAATAGGATTACGCAACTTCAGCCGTTCTTCTATGGCGCGCGGACGCATATCAAAGATTTCATCTATTTTTTGAGCTATCTCTCCGTCGCTCATGGATACGTGGCTTCGTCCGTATGTATTTACATAAATGTTAATGGGACGGGCAACTCCGATGGCATAGGATACCTGTACCAGAATTTCGTCTGATACTCCGGCTGCCACCAGATTCTTTGCAATGTGCCGTGCGGCATAGGCTGCGCTACGGTCTACCTTGCTCGGATCTTTTCCGGAAAAGGCTCCGCCTCCGTGTGCACCGGCACCTCCATAGGTGTCAACAATAATCTTACGTCCGGTCAGACCTGTATCGCCGTGGGGACCGCCGATAACAAACTTGCCTGTGGGGTTGACGAAATATTTTATCTGTCCGTTGAACAGCTTCAATACCTCCGGATTATGGATTTCGGCAATGACGCGCGGCATCAGGATATCAATGACATCCTTTCGGATTTGCGCAAGCATCTCTTCGTCGGCCTTTAATTGGGCTTCTTTTGAACCGTCTGTCGGACGGATGAACTCATCGTGCTGAGTAGATACGACTATTGTGTCAATGCGTACCGGACGGCGGTTGTCGTCGTATTCGATAGTCACCTGACTTTTGGAATCCGGCCGTAGATAGGTCATTTCCTTACCTTCGCGGCGGATTTCGGCCAATACTTTCAGCAGTTTGTGTGCAAGGTCGAGTGAAAGAGGCATATAGTTTTCGGTTTCATTGGTAGCATAGCCGAACATCATGCCCTGGTCTCCTGCTCCCTGGTCCATAGGGTCGTCGCGTTCCACTCCCCGGTTAATGTCCGGACTCTGCTCATGAATGGCGGAGAATACGCCGCACGAATTCCCTTCGAACATGTATTCGCTCTTGGTATAGCCTATGCGGTTGATCACTTCGCGTGCTACCCTTTGGAGGTCGATATACGCTTTGGATTTCACTTCTCCTGCCAGTACCACCTGTCCGGTAGTCACCAGAGTTTCGCAAGCTACTTTCGAACTGGGGTCGTAAGCCAACAGTTTGTCAAGCACAGCGTCGGATATCTGATCCGCCACTTTGTCGGGGTGTCCTTCAGACACCGATTCGGATGTGAATAAGTATCCCATTCTTTTGATAATTAAGTTGTTTAATGATGGTTTATCCGTGTACGGACAGAGTAGAGAAGTAATCATCAAGGAATCAAACTATGTGTTTTAGCATTTTTTTCCGTGGTTGCAAGCTACTCAAATCTTTCCACTTTTTTATTTCGGGCGCAAAGATACGGATATAAATCGGAATAATAACACGTGAAACGGTTATTTAACATATTTTCCTGTCGGAGAAAATTTGGGCGGGATAGCGGGAAAAAAGATTCCGGACAGGATGAAATGAATTTTTTGTCCGGTAGAACAAAGGATGAATACGGGTGAAAATCCGGGAAAAGGCAGGAGAGTCAAAGGGATTTCCGGGACTCCCACAGTTCGGCAAGTGTTTTTCGGAAGACCGGATGAATCACATTTCCGGCTATTTCGGTCAAAGGACGCATGACGAAGTCGCGTTCTGTCATGAGCGGATGTGGAAGAGTCAGTTCGGGTGTTTGCAGAATCATCTCGTCATAAAGCAGCAGGTCGATATCTATAGTCCGGTCGGTATAGATGCCGTTTACAGATTTCTGTTTTCTTCCCATCCTTCGTTCTATTTCTTGGGTAAGGCGCAGCACTTCAAGCGGAGAAAGATCCGTTTTCACGCATAAGGCGGCATTGAGGAATGTGTTTTCAGAGTCGAATCCCCATGGAGCGGTTTCGCAGAAGGCCGACTGTGAGACGATTTTCCCCACTTCTTTCCTTATCCAGCCGATGGCCTGGTAGAGATTGGATGCTTTGTCACCCAGGTTTGTACCTAATCCCAAATAGACATTTGCCATACACGGATGTGTTTTGGTGAAATACGGACGGTTTTGAATTCCATCAAACCGTCCGTATCTCTTGGTTTTAAACTGTTATTTGTCCAGAATCAGCATGGCGTCTCCGTATGTGCCGAAACGGTAGTCTTCTTTCAGTGCTGTATTGTAAGCTTCCATGACAAGTTCGTACCCTCCATACGCACATACCAGCATAAGCATCGTGGAAAGCGGCATGTGGAAATTGCTCACCATGGCATTGGCTACGGAAAATTCATAAGGCGGGAAGATGAACTTGTTTGTCCATCCTTCATATTCCTTCAGGTGTCCGTCTGCCCCTACAGCAGTTTCGATGGTTCGCATGACGCTTGTTCCTACGGCGCAGACCTTGTGTCCGTCGTCTTTTGCCTTGTTGACGATGCGGCAGGCTTCCGCTTCCACAAACATTTGCTCAGAGTCCATCTTGTGTTTGGTCAGATCTTCCACATCGATGTCACGGAAGTTGCCCAGTCCGCAGTGCATGGTAATGAAGGCGAAATTGATTCCTTTTATCTCCATGCGCTTCATCAGTTCGCGGCTGAAGTGCAGTCCGGCAGCCGGAACGGTAACCGCGCCTTCGTTTTTGGCATAGATAGTCTGGAAGCGCTCTTCGTCAATCGGCTCTGCAGGCCGGTGAATGAACGGAGGCAACGGTGGTTCGCCCAAAGCATAAAGGGCTTTCTTGAACTCATCGTGTGGCCCGTCATACAGGAAGCGGAGCGTACGTCCGCGGGAAGTAGTGTTGTCGATGACTTCGGCCACCATCGAGTCGTCATCACCGAAGTATAATTTGTTTCCGATACGGATTTTCCGGGCGGGATCCACCAGCACATCCCACAAGCGCAGTTCTTCGTTCAGTTCGCGCAGCAGGAAAACTTCGATGCGTGCTCCTGTCTTTTCCTTGTTTCCGTATAAACGTGCCGGAAATACTTTGGTATCGTTAAAGATAAACGCATCTTGGTCGTCGAAGTAGTTCAAGATTTCCTTGAACATTACGTGCTCGATTTCGCCTGTGCTCTTGTGAACGACCATCAGGCGGGATTCATCTCTGTACTTGGCCGGATAAAGGGCTATCTTTTCCTCCGGCAACTTGAATTTGAATTGTGACAGTTTCATCTTCTTCCTTTCTTTCCTTAATCGTTTATAACTATATCTTGTTTTTCAAGCCATGCTTCAAAGTCGTCTACTTTCATGCAGTCTTCCAGTCTTACCTCTCCTACCCGTGTGCGGATAAGGCCGGTGAGATGCGCTCCGCTGTGCAAAGCTTCTCCTATGTCCCGGGCCAAGGCCCGTATGTAGGTGCCTTTGCTGCAAACCACCCGGATCTTGATTTCCGGCAGATTGCATTCAAGCAGTTCTATTTCGTCGATGACCAGCGTTTTCGGCTTCAGCTCCACATCTCCCCCTTGCCGGGCAAGATCATAAGCGCGCTTTCCGTCTATCTTGCATGCCGAGAATGCGGGTGGAATCTGTTCAATCGTCCCGACGAACTTTTGCAGGGTTTCTTCCACCAGTTCACGGGTGATGTGTGCGGTGGGATAAGTTGCGTCAATCTCTTTTTCCAGGTCAAACGATGGGGTCGTAGCTCCCAACTGTAAGGTCGCTATGTATTCTTTCGTATGATACTGGAACTCTTCGATGCGCTTGGTTGCCTTTCCTGTGCAGACAATCATAACTCCCGTAGCCAGCGGATCGAGTGTTCCGGCATGTCCTACCTTTATTTTCTTTACACCCAGCCTGCGGCTGATATGGTATCTTATCTTGTTGACCACCGCGAACGATGTCCATCGCAGCGGCTTGTCGAAATATAATACTTCTCCTTCCTTAAAGTTCATTAAGCTAATTCTAAATTATAACCCAAGAATGTCATTATCAATATGGCAGCCCCAACGATGATGCGGTACCACCCGAAAGCGACAAAGCCATATTTCGTTACAAAGCTGATAAAGAACTTTATCGCGAGCATGGCCACGATGAAGGCCACGATGTTTCCTACAATCAGCGGGGTCAGATTGTCCATGATGACGGTCGTTCCTCCGTCCATGAACAGTTTCGCCATCTTGTATACCGTGGCGGCGAACATGGTGGGTACGGCCAGAAAGAATGAGAACTCGGCAGCCGCCTTGCGGGTAAGCTTTTGAGCCATTCCGCCCACGATGGTGGCCATCGAGCGCGATACGCCCGGTATCATGGAAATACACTGGAACAGACCGATGACGAACGCTCTTTTTTCCGTAAGGACGGTCTTCTCGCTTCCGTTGCCGAATATCTTGTCGCAGAACAGCATGAAGATTCCGCCGGCAATCAGCATGATGGCTACCACGGTGACGCTTTCAAGCATGGCGTCGATGGCATCGCTGAACAGCAGTCCCAGAACGGCGGCCGGAATGAATGCGACAAACAGCTTCCAGTAGAAGTCGAACCTGTGGAGAAAGCGCTTCAAGGCAGAGCTTCCTTCAGGAGCCGGCGTGCGGTTGAGGCGGAAAAAACGCTTCCAGTAAAGGCATACCACGGAAAGAATGGCACCAAACTGGATGATGAACGTGAACGCCTTGACGAAATCAGTGCTTTCTACCCCCAGTATATGCTGAGTAATGATCATGTGGCCGGTTGATGAAACCGGCAAGAACTCGGTCAACCCTTCCACGATTGCAATGACAATCGTCTGAAACAAATTCAAATCTCCTCCCATCATTTGTTGTTTTTAGTGTTTGTATCGGATGAAGGTCTGCGCAGTATGCCGTAAATCATGAATATGAAGCCGATGAAACATACTGCGGGTGCTATCTTGATGCGGCGTACACTGAATACATCCGGGTTGAAGGCCGTTTCGGTAGAGCCGGAACCACTCATCAATAAGAAGCCGATGATAATGACAACCATACCGATTCCCAGTAGCAGAAAGTTGGTTTTATCAAAAGCAAAATTTTTTTTGTCCATATATATAAATGTGTTTTAATGAATACTTCTTGGCGTTTAATATAGTTCACTGACTTTCATCCGCAGATATTTGTTGATGGAGACGAAGGCACAGAGACTGGTGATGGCAATGCCGAAGACAAAGACCGCCCCCATCACGGCAAGCATGACCGTGGGAGTGACGACTTCTATCAGGTCTGGCTCATATTTTATCAGGAAATAGGCCATTCCCATCAGGAGCGCACTGGCTGTTGCAGCCGCCAGTATGCCGACCCATACGTTTCTGGCCAGAAACGGACGCCGGATGAAAGACCAGTTGGCTCCTACCAGTTTCATGGTATGTATCAGGAAACGTTGGGAGTAGATGGTCAGCCGGATGGTATTGTTTATGAGGGCGAAAGAAATGAAGGTGAGCAGCGCGGCAAGTCCAAGCAGGAAAAGACTGGCTTTCCGTAAGTTCTTGTTTACAGAGTCTATCAGATTCTGCGGATAGCTTACTTCAACGATCTTTTTATTGGCGAGCAGCTTTTTCTGAATCCATTGTATGCTGTCTGTTTTCATATACTGCGAGGTCAGCTTCACCTCGATGGAGGCGTAGTATGGATTGTATCCTACAAATTCCTTCGGGTCTGTTCCCATCGCTTTGGTCTGTTCTTCCAGTGCCTGCTTCTTTGAGATATAGGTGGTTTGCTTTACATACGGCTCGGCATTCAGCTGCTTCTGTAGTTTCAGAATGTCCGGTTCCTTCATGTCGTCGCTGACAATGACGGAAAAGGTAATGTTTTCGCGTACGTATACAGAAAGATTGCTGGCCGTCAATATGAGAAAAACGACCATTCCCAACAACAGCAATACCAGCATGGTGCTGATGCTGGAAGTGATGAACTGCATATCAAAAAAAGATCCTGACTTCTTACCCATCTTTTACTTTCTTCTAAAAACATAAATCATGGAACTGCTGCGGTCTTTTCTTACTAAGGAAGCAAACCATGCCCTGCATCCGGTAAGCAGTCCTTTGATGAAAGGGAACGAATGCCTTTGATATTTTTCTGTCAGCATGGATACGTAAAAGGCGTCAAAAGGCATCGGACGCCGTTCTGCCAGAATGAAGCCATGCTTTATCCCGAACTGCTGCATTACCGAGGGAGTGAAATGCCATAAGTGTCGGGGAACATCATAGGCAGCCCACATTTCCTTGTATTTTTGTGCGTCGAAAGAGTCAGGATTGGGAACGGCGACAATCAGTATGCCCCTGTCATTCAGCAGGCGGCCTAAAGCCTCCCACGTTTCGTTCAGGTGTTCCAGATGCTCCATTACGTGCCATAATGTGATGACATCGAATGTCTTTTCCTTGTAAGACCCCAATGTCTCCGGCGAATCTACTTTCAATCCGAAATGTTCCTTGGCGAAAGAACGGGCTTGGGAGCTTTTTTCCGTGGCGGTTACCTCCCATCCTTTTCCTTTCATGAAATGGCTGAAATATCCTGTTCCTGTACCGATGTCCAGCAGATGACCTTGGTTCAGTCCGCTGTATCGCTTGATCAGATGGGCTTTCCGCGCAAGCATATACTGCCGTACCTGATGATAGATGCGGTTTATCAGTCCGCTGCGTGTGTCGCTATGGGATATATAGTCAGGACTTTCATAATACCGTCCGATTTCCGTCTCTGCGGGAGCTGACTGGGTAAACAGGAAACCGCATGTTTTGCAGCGGCAGATGCTGAATGATTCACCGGTCGCGTAATGGTCTTTACATACCATCACCTCTTCGAACAGCTCTTTTCCGCAAAGCGGACATTTATTTATTTCAAGTACATTCACAATATCCCCTAATTTGCTGCAAAATAACAAATAAATCGGTTATAGAACGATTTTCTTTAAAAGTTTTTAAGAGTATGGTGATGAATTAGTATAAATTCCGTATATTAGACCCCAAAATACAGATTATTATGGAAAAAAGAAGATTGACACGTTCAAACAATCGTATGATTGCGGGAGTCTGTGCGGGCATTGCGGATTATTTTGGATGGGACATTACCTTAGTGCGTATCATATATGTGATAGCTACCTTCTTTACAGCTTTCTCCGGCGGTATCGTATATTTGATATTGTGGGTGGTTATGCCCGAAGTGAAGCGTATAGACTGATGTTTCAGATAAAAGGATACGGGCAGACTTCTGCCGTGCCCGTATCCTGATGACTGTTATACTTCAATTCCCTTCAGTGTTGCCGAGCTTGCTTCGGTGATGCGTATGTTTACGAAGTCGCCGATGCGGTGGTTTCCGCGGTCGAACACTACCACCTTGTTTTGCTCTGTACGCCCGAAAAGCTGTTCCTTCGAACGTTTTGAGATTCCCTCGGCTAAAACTTCGAATGTCTTTCCGATATCTTTGGCGTTGCTTTCTGCCGAAAGTTGGTTCTGAAGCTCTATCAGTTCGTTCAGACGGCGGATTTTTGTTTCTTCAGGAATGTCATCCGGCAGGTGCTTCGAAGCAAATGTGCCCGGACGCTCTGAATATTTGAACATGAAGGCGGAGTCGTATGCGCATTCACGCATGAGCGAAAGCGACATCTGGTGGTCTTCCTCGGTTTCGGAGTGGAATCCGGAGAATATGTCCGTGCTCAATCCGCAGTCTGGAATGATGCGCCGGATGGCTTCCACCCTTTCCAGATACCATTCGCGGGTATATTTCCGGTTCATCAACTTAAGGATGCGGGAGCTTCCGCTCTGCACCGGCAGATGGATGTGCCTGCAAACGTTCGGCGTGTCGGCGATGACATGCAGCGTTTCATCGCTCATGTCTTTGGGATGTGAGGTCGTAAAGCGTACTCTCATCCCAGGAACGGATTCGGCCACAGTACGCAGCAGCATGGGGAAAGTTACAATCCTGCCGTCTTTCTCAAAGCGGTAAGAATTTACATTCTGTCCCAGCAAGGTGACTTCCTTATACCCTTTTTCTTTCAAGTCATATACTTCTTTCAATATGCTTTCCACATCGCGGCTTCGCTCTCTCCCCCGAGTGTAAGGCACGATGCAATAGTGGCAGAAGTTGTTGCATCCGCGCATAATGGACACGAATCCGGATATATGGTTGCCGCAGATGCGCGACGGGATGATGTCCCGATAAGTTTCCGTTGTAGACAGCTCTACATTTATGGCCTTTTCTCCGGCCTCCACGGCGGCAATCAGTTCCGGAAGTGTCAGATAAGCGTCCGGTCCGGCCACCAGATCCACGTGATGGTGTTCGATCAAATCGTTCTTTACACGCTCTGCCATACATCCCAGTACGCCGACAATCAGATTTTTTCTCTTTTTCCGGAGCGAATGGAAAAACTCCAGCCGGTTCAGAATCTTCTGCTCGGCGTTGTCGCGGATAGAGCATGTGTTCATAAATACGGCATCCGCCTCCTCTATCGAGTCGCACGGCGAATATCCTGCCATTTGCATAATGGATGCAACCACCTCGCTGTCGGCCACATTCATCTGGCAACCGTAGGTTTCGATAAACAGTTTCTTGTTTTCGGTTGCAGATTTAAAGTCTGCTTCCGCCTTTTCTTTTGTCATAATGTCTTTGTTTAAATAAATGAGGTTGCAAAGATACCGGTTTCTTGGTTAACTTCCATGAAATTGGTGGAATATATCAGATTTATTTGTATCTTTGAAACAATCATTCGTATGGAGTGACAATGAGATAATACTAACATAAAAACACTGATACCATGAGATTTGGATTTATTTCGGCAGCTGAGGCTGCCGGTCTGATTAAGGATGGAGACATCATCGGGCTGAGCGGGTTTACTCCGGCAGGAAGCCCGAAGGCCGTAACACACGAGCTAGCCAGGATAGCAGAGGAGAAACACGCGAAAGGGGAGCACTTTCAGGTAGGAATCATTACGGGAGCATCGACGGGAGACTCGTGCGACGGCGCTTTGTCACGCGCCAAAGCCATCAGATTCCGCGCTCCCTATACGACGAATACAGACTTCCGCAAGGCGGTCAATAATGGAGAAATCAATTATACTGATATCCATCTTTCGCAAGTGGCGCAGCGTCTGCGCTCCGGGTTCTTGGGGCATGTCAATATGGCCATTATCGAAGCGTGTGAGGTTACTGACGACGGACGGGTTTTCCTTACATCGGGTGTGGGAATCACGCCTACCGTAGCCCGTCTTGCCGACAAGATAGTGATTGAGCTGAACGCGGCTCACAGCAAAGCGATTATCGGCATGCACGATTTGTATGAGATGGAGCGTCCGCCTTTCCGCCGTCCCGTCCCTATAGTGAAGCCGAGCGACCGCGTTGGACAGCCCTATATCCAGATAGACCCGGACAAGGTGGTGGGTATCGTAGAGACAAACATTCCGGATGAGGCGCGGGCCTTCCACGATCCTGATCCGATTACGGACAAGATCGGGCAGAATGTGGCGGAGTTCCTTGCAGCCGACCTGCGCAAAGGGATTATCCCGTCTTCTTTCCTGCCCTTGCAGTCGGGAGTAGGCAATATAGCCAACGCCGTGCTGAGTGCTCTGGGAAAAGATCCCAGTATCCCGCCCTTTGAGATGTATACGGAAGTGATACAGAATTCGGTCATTAATCTGATAAAGGAAGGCCGTATCAAGTTTGGAAGCACCTGTTCGCTGAGCGTGACGAATGACTGCTTGCAGGATATCTATGACCACATGGATTTCTTCCGCGACAAGCTGGTGCTCCGCCCGTCGGAAATCTCCAACTGCCCGGAAGTGGTGCGCCGTCTTGGGGTCATATCCATGAATACAGCTATCGAAGCCGACATTTACGGGAATGTAAACTCCACTCATATCTGTGGAACGAAGATGATGAACGGCATCGGCGGTTCGGGCGACTTTACCCGCAGCGCCTACATCTCCATCTTCTCGTGCCCGTCTACGGCAAAAGGGGGCTGTATCAGCTCCATTGTGCCGATGGTGTCACATCAAGACCACAGCGAGCACTCGGTAAACGTAATCATTACCGAGCAGGGAATAGCCGATTTGCGCGGCAAAAGTCCGATGGAGCGTGCGAAAGAGGTGATAGAGCACTGTGCGCATCCCGATTACAAGCAGTTGTTGTGGGATTATCTGAAGATTGCCACGAAGGGACATACCAGTCACAGTCTGGTTGCGGCTTTAGGAATGCACCAGGTGTTCCTGAATAAAGGGGATATGCGCCTGACCGACTGGGGGGAATTCTGATTCGGAATCTGTTTGTATATAGTGAAAGGTGCGGATACTCAGATTTTTTCGGGTGGTGTCCGCACCTTTGTCATATCCTTGTAAAGGTAACTTTTCATTTTGTAGGGAGCATCCGGCGGTTTCATAAGGTTGAAAATCATGTTTCACCTGATTGCAATGGCGGTTTCATAAGAGAGAATTTCGGTTTCCCATCGATGAAACTACAGATAAAACCTTTATCTTTGCCGATGCAGGCAGACTACCGGACATCCGCCGCAGGCTTGGAGGCGGATTCTGATTACGGGAATCAGGATTGCCTGTGTAGGAAAATAAGAATTGTCAGGAAAAACGGAAGATGAAACGGGGGAAATGGTTCGGAGAAGCTGTGCGTTTCGGCATTGTGGGCGTATTGGCGACGGCGCTGCACTATGGGATTTATTTCCTGTTGCAGCGGGTTATCGATGTGAACGTGGCGTATACGGCAGGTTATGTGCTGTCATTCGTCGCCAACTTCTATGCCACATCCTATTTTACCTTCGGCACTTCCCCGTCGTGGAAGAAGCTTTTCGGCATGGGAGCCGCTCACGGCGTGAATTATCTGCTTCATATCGTGCTTCTGAACGTGTTTCTGTGGACGGGAGTGCCGAAAGTGTGGGCTCCGCTTCCGGTGTTTGCCATTGCCGTCCCAGTAAACTTCCTGTTGGTAAGGTTCGTGTTCAAAAATAAAAGAATGTAGTGCCCGTTTGTTTGTGATTTAGAGGGCTTTTAAAAATAAAAAAGGCCGTTTCGTAATAGAAACGGCCTTTTAGGTGTATAGGAGAAAATCAGTTGTTCTTGTTGGCGCGCTTGCGTTCCGTTTCGTCGAGAATGATTTTGCGCATGCGCATGCTCTTCGGGGTCACTTCCACATATTCGTCTTCCTTGATATACTCCAGGGCTTCTTCCAGTGAAAAGATGACCGGAGGGATGATGCGCGCCTTTTCATCAGAGCCGGAAGCACGCATGTTGGTGAGCTTTTTCGATTTGGTCACGTTAATCACCAGGTCGTTCTCGTGCACATGCTCGCCTACCACCTGTCCGGCGTAGACTTCATCCTGCGGATAGATGAAGAAGCGGCCGCGGTCTTGCAGTTTGTCAATGGCGTATGCGAAGGCCGTCCCGCTTTCCATCGCGATCATCGAGCCGTTTGTGCGGCGTGGTATGTCTCCCTTGTAGGGCTGATATTCCTTGAAGCGGTGAGCCATGATGGCCTCGCCTTGCGATGCGGTCAGCACGTTGGTGCGCAGGCCGATGATTCCGCGCGAAGGCATGTTGAACTCGATGTTGACGCGGTCGCCCTGCGTTTCCATCGAAACCATCTCTCCCTTGCGGCGGGTCACCATATCAATCATCTTGCTGGAAAATTCTTCGGGCACACTGATGGTAAGTTCTTCTATCGGCTCACACCGCACGCCGTCTATTTCCTTGAAGATGACTTGCGGCTGTCCTACTTGGAGTTCGTAGCCCTCTCGGCGCATGGTCTCAATGAGTACGGACAGATGAAGCACACCGCGTCCGGACACAATCCATTTGCCGTCTTCGTTTTCTGCCTTGCGCACGCGCAGAGCCAAGTTCTTGTCGAGCTCTTTCGTCAGTCGGTCTTGGATGTGGCGCGAGGTGACATATTTTCCTTCCTTGCCGAAGAATGGCGAATCATTGATGGTAAACAGCATGCTCATCGTAGGCTCGTCGATGGCGATAGGCGGCAGCGGTTCCGGATTCTCGAAGTCGCAGATGGTGTCGCCTATTTCAAAATTCTCGATACCGATGATGGCGCAGATGTCTCCCGACGATACGGATGCCACTTTCTTGCGTCCCAGTCCCTCGAAGGTATGCACCTCCTTGATTTTCGACTTGACCATCGATCCGTCGCGCTTGGCAAGCGTGATGTTCATGCCCTCGGTAAGTGTGCCGCGATGCACGCGTCCCACCGCGATGCGGCCTGTGTATGAAGAATAGTCAAGCGAAGTAATCAGCATCTGCGGTGTTCCCTCTAGCTGCTTCGGCGCGGGAATGTATTTTACGATAGCATCCAGCAGCGGTGTAATCGTGCCTGTCGGCGTTTTCCAGTCTTCTCCCATCCAGTTGTTCTTGGCCGAACCGTAAAGAACAGGGAAGTCCAGTTGGTCTTCAGTAGCATTCAGGCTGAACATCAAGTCGAACACCATCTCATAAACCTCTTCGGGACGGCAGTTTGGCTTATCCACCTTGTTGACTACGACTATCGGTTTCAGTCCGATCTGCAAGGCTTTCTGCAATACGAAGCGTGTCTGCGGCATTGGCCCCTCGAAGGCGTCCACCAGAAGGATGCATCCATCTGCCATATTCAGCACGCGTTCCACCTCTCCGCCGAAGTCGGCGTGTCCCGGAGTATCGATGATATTGATTTTAGTACCGTTATAATTGATGGATACGTTTTTTGAAAGGATGGTTATACCTCTCTCGCGCTCCAAATCATTGTTATCCAAAACCAGTTCCCCGTTGGTCTGGTCATTGCGGAACAGGTGTCCCGCCAGCATCATCTTGTCCACTAATGTAGTTTTACCGTGGTCTACATGGGCGATGATGGCAATGTTTCTAATGTCTTGCATACTATACCTATTCTTATTTGCGGGCAAAGTTACGATATTTTTTCGAGAAAAATATTGTTATCCGAAAGATTATCACTACCTTTGCAACCGCAAATCAAATTTATATATTTTTTTAAGTCAAAAGTATTATGTATTTAGATTCAGCTAAAAAGCAAGAAATCTTCGGAAAGTACGGGAAGTCTAACACTGATACTGGGTCTCCTGAGTCTCAGATTGCATTGTTTTCATACCGTATTTCCCATCTGACTGAGCATCTGAAGCTCAACAGAAAGGATTATAGAACTGAAAGAGCCCTGACAATCTTGGTAGGTAAGCGTCGCTCCTTGTTGGACTATCTGAAGTCACGCGACATCGAGAGATACCGTGCCATCATTAAAGAGCTTGGTCTGCGTAAGTAATTTCACTTGCAGCGAACAAAAAATTTTTTGGCCGCCTCCCAATCTTGATCAGGAGGCGGCCAAAATTTTTTTATTCCGGATATTCCAGATTGGCGTCGGTAGCCTGTTCCAGTACTTCGTGCAGGTATTTGGCTGCTTCCCACCTTGCCATCGGCAGGTTCATCATCAGATAATTTCCGCAGTCTTTGGGAGAAGCTCCCGGTATCTCGCCTTCGTAGCCGGCGATGAAGCGGAAAGTTTCCGTTACGAGCGGGAGTATGTCGCGCGAAGTAAGGTCTCCCTTTACGAGAAGGTAGTTGCCGGTAAGACATCCCATAGGGCCCCAATAGATTATCTTGTCGGCCCACGTGGGATGGTTGCGCAGGAAAGTGGCTGCCAGATGCTCGATGGTGTGGATTTCAGGCTGTCCCAGCACCGGTTCGCGGTTAGGTTCCTTCATCCGGATATCGAAGGTGGTGACGGTTTCTCCGGCCATTTCATCTTTGCGTGACACATAAACGCCCCTCAGCAGGCGGGTATGGTCGATTGTGAAGCTTGGTATTTTTTTCATGATGCTGATGGTTTTTGTTTTTGGTGCAGATCATAATTGGTTTGGCAAGGCTCTTAAAAAAGTTTCGGTAACGTGGAAAGAGCGGTCTGCCATTTCTCCCCAGAAGTTCTGGTACTGTTCCAGATGCTGTTCCACGCCCGGCGTGTCGCTGATAATCCGGAAGCTGATGAACGGTATCTTATAAAGATGGCAGATTTGGGCAATGGCTGCCGACTCCATGTCTACGGCCAGACCTTCGGGAAACTCTTTCTTGATGGCTTTCAGCTCGGCGGAATCGGTGATGAACTTGTCTCCCGTACAGATCAGGCCGCCGTGGATGGCGGTTTCTGTGTCTATCGAAAGGGCGCATTGATATAAGGTGTCATTTCCGCGGAAATAGAGCGGCAATCCTTGTATCTGTCCGTAAGCGTTTCCTTCACCGCACCATACATCATGATAGACAATACTCTGGCTCACTACCACATCCATGATATTCAGGGATGAATCGATGCCCCCTGCCACACCGCTGCTGATAATGCAGTCGGGGCCGAAGTTGCGTATCAGTTCCACCGTGCCGGCAGCGGCGTTTACCTTGCCTATGCCGCACTGCATCAGAATGATTTCATTGCTCTTGATGTTTCCTTTGATGTAGCTGAAAGGGCCTTCTGCCAGTTCTGTCTTGTTTTCCAGTTGGTTTGCCAGTTGTCTTTGTTCGGAAGACATGGCGGTAATAATTCCTATTTTCATGTTTGATAACGATTTTCGCCGTCAAATTTACGACTTTTCAAGGAGTATTGTGTTATCTTTGTCGGACGAAAACTTAATAATTAATAAACATCCAGTTATGAACCAGTTCAAGAAATTTCTTCCCGATATAGTGGCGGTCGCGCTGTTTGCGCTGATTGCTTTCGTTTATTTCCTTCCGGCCGTGAGCGAGGGGCGTATCCTCGCCCAGCATGATGCCGTTGCCGGAATCGGTTCGGGGCATGAAATGAAGGAGTATCTGGAGGAAACGGGAGAGCGCACCCGGTGGACAAACTCTATTTTCGGCGGGATGCCTACCTATCAGATGTCTCCAAGCTATGATTCCACCGATACGCTAAGTTTCGTTCAAAACCTTTATCATCTTTTTTTGCCCACATACGTATGGTATGTGTTCGCGATGCTTTTGGGTTTTTATATCCTGCTGCGGGCGTTTGACTTCAGGGCTTGGATGGCGATGCTCGGCGCAATAATGTGGGCTTTCTCTTCTTATTTTTTCATTATCATTGCAGCCGGACACATTTGGAAGCTTGTCGCCCTGGCATATATACCGCCCACTATTGCCGGTATGGTATGGGCTTACCGGGGTAAGTATCTGTGGGGCGGTGTGGTTACTGCTTTGTTTGTCGCGCTTCAGATAAGGGCAAACCATCCGCAGATGAGCTATTATTTCTTGTTCGTCATGCTGTTTATGGCGATAGCTTATGGCGTGTCGGCCTGGCGTGAAAGGCAGATGGGACGATTTCTCAAGGCAAGTGGTGTGCTGGTGGCGGCCGGACTGGTGGGAGTCTGTATCAATCTGTCGAACCTTTACCATACGTATGAGTATAGCAAGGAGACCATGCGCGGGAAGAGCGAGTTGGTAAAGGAGAATACAGCCGACCAGACGGACAGCGGACTGGAGCGGAGCTATATTACGCAATGGAGTTACGGTATCGGAGAAACGTTTTCACTGTTGGTTCCCAATGTAAAGGGCGGGGCTTCCGTTCCTTTGTCTCAAAATGAGCGGGCAATGGAGAAGGCAGATCCGGCCTATGTGGGACTGTATAGTCAGTTGGGACAATATTGGGGGGAGCAGCCGGGTACTTCCGGCCCGGTGTATGTCGGTGCTTTCGTGATGTTTCTGTTTATATTGGGACTGTTTGTCGTAAAAGGCCCGATGAAATGGGCCTTGGTCGGAGGGACGGTCTTTTCCATTCTCCTTTCATGGGGGCATAACTTTATGGCGTTGACGGATTTCTTCATTGATTATATACCGATGTACAGCAAGTTCCGTGCGGTTTCCTCCATTCTCGTCATCGCGGAGTTTACGATACCGCTGTTGGCGGTTATGGCTTTCAGGGAGATTGTCAGCAGGCCACAGCTGTTTCGTGAGCGTCCGAAGGCGTTTTATGGCAGTTTTGTTCTGACCGGAGGCATCGCTTTGCTTTTTGCCCTTGCTCCTTCGTTCTTTTTCCCCTCGTATGTCTCGACGATGGAAATGAATGCCCTGAGGCAGATTCCTGCCGAACAGTTGGCGCCGCTTCTGGCAAATCTGGAGGAGATACGCCGTTCCATCTTTACTGCCGATGCGTGGAGGAGTTTTGCAGTCGTCGTGGCAGGTTTTGCCTTGGTATGGGCTTATTGCAGCAAGCGGCTGAATGCGAAAGTGCTGACTGCCGCACTGATTTTACTCTGTCTGGCCGATATGTGGAGCGTGAACAAACGTTATCTTTACGATGAGCAGTTTGTGGCGGAAGGCACAGAGATGCAGCCTTTCATGCAGCCTTCGGAAACGGACAAGGAGATTCTGAAAGACAAGACACTGGATTATCGGGTGCTTAACCTTTCGGTAAATACGTTTAATGAAAACAATACGGCATACTGGCATAAGAGCATCGGCGGGTATCATGCAGCCAAGCTCCGCCGCTATCAGGAGATTATCGAAGAACATATCCAGGGGGAAATAAATGCTTTATATGCAAAACTGCCGGAAACCGGGGATATGGGCCTGTTGGATGCCGGCCTGACCCCTGTGCTTAATATGCTTAACACGCGTTATGTGATATTCCCTTTGCAGGGTGGCGGTACAGTCCCGCTGTTTAATCCTCATGCATTGGGCAATGCTTGGTTTGTAGATGAGGTAAGGTATGTGGACAATGCCAATGAGGAAATAGACGCGCTGCATCACATCAGTCCGGCGCATACGGCTGTGGTGGACAAAAAGTTTGCCGGACAGGTGAAACCGGTAGCCGGACAGGACAGTCTGAATGTCATCAGGCTGACCGATTATCGCCCGAACGCCTTGCGCTATGAGGTGGATTCTCCTGAAGGGGGCACGGTGGTATTTGCCGAAATCTATTATCCGGGATGGCATTCATACATTGACGGGGCGGAAGTGGAACACGGCCGGGCAGACTACATCTTGCGTGCGATGAATGTTCCCGCCGGAAAGCATACGGTGGAATTTAAGTTTGATCCGCAGTCGCTTCATGTGACGGAAACCATTGCCTTTACAGCGTTGGGATTGTTAGCATTGGGCATACTGGCAGCGGTTTTGTTGCAGCTGCGCAGAGTGAAGCCACAGTGAAACCGCCATTTGAAGCTTTGAAAAAAGTCCGCATACAAGGCAAAATCCATCGGACTCCTTGTATGCGGACATTTTTGTCTGTATATCTGGCTTATTTGTTCCCTAACAGAAACTCGTTGATGGCTTTTTTCAGTGCGGCCTTAGGCATGGCTCCCTGCGCTATCTGCGGCTCTCCTGTCATTGGAATAAATAGCAGCGTCGGGATGCTGCGGATACCGAACGCGGCAGACAGTTCCGGTTCCTTGTCTGTGTCTATTTTATAGATGACTATCTGTCCGGCATATTCCTTGGCCAGCTCTTCCAAAACGGGAGCGATCATCTTGCAAGGGCCACACCAGGTAGCATAAAAATCTACGATGGCAGGCTTGTCGCCTTCATATTTCCATTCATCGGGATTCTTTTCATAGTTATACACTTTTGTCAGGAAGTCGGCCTTTGAAAGATGTATTACTGTTGCTTTTTCTGTTATCTCCATACCAGTCTTTGTTTTCGTTTCGTTCTTGTTTAAATTGCCACTGCATGCCGTGCCGGCAATCAATATGGCAAATGTGAGTAATAAAAGTTTCTTCATGTGATTATAACAGTTTGGTTTGGAAAAAGGTTTAAAAAAAACACCACAAAAGATACAGAGAAACACAAGCTTGCCCTTATGAAGCTCTGCATCTTTTGTGGTGAAATGTCCGTCGGCACTAAGCTCCGTTTCTTGATTAATATTCTTCCTCGTTGAAGAAGAAGTCTTCTTTGCTCGGATAATCAGGCCAAATGTCCTCTATGCTTTCGTATATTTCGCCTTCATCTTCCATCTCCTGAAGGTTTTCAATGACTTCTAACGGCGCACCTGAGCGCATAGCGTAGTCAATCAATTCATCTTTGGTTGCAGGCCAAGGAGCATCTTCCAGTTTGGAGGCCAATTCTAATGTCCAGTACATAGTATGATAGTTTTAAAAGTTTTACATATTTCGTTATTGAGCCACAAAAGTATAACAATTTCTTTCATTCGCAACTCTTATCCCAATAAATTTCATCAGTTTGTGTTAAATGGTTTAATTTTCTTGATAGAATAAACAAATAATCCGACAATCTGTTTACAAAACGTTTGACTTTTTCATCGATTTTTTCTTCACCGGATTCTTCCAGTTCCAATATTCTGCGCTCGGCGCGGCGACAGACCGTCCGGCAGATATGACAGGCGGAAGCAGCTTGTGAGCCTCCGGGGAGAATGAATCCTGATAGCTTGGGCAGGGAAAGATTGATATCGTCAATCTCTTTTTCCAGCTTCAGTATACTTTCGTCTGACAGGTTGCTTTCCATGCGTAGCTTGGTCTGTTTTGTGTCTGTCGCAAGATAAGAACCGATGGAGAACAGCTTGTTCTGGATGTATTGCAGCTGTTTCTTGCTTGTTTCATCGTTGATGAGGGAAATCAGCCAGCCCAGAAAAGAGTTTAGTTCATCTACAGTCCCGTAGGCTTCCAGTCGTATATCTGTTTTTGATACGCGTATGCCTCCTACCAATGAAGTCATGCCTTTGTCTCCCGTGCGTGTATAAATCTTGTTCATCTTTATAATGTTTAAGGTTTAAAGGAAATTTATGATGCGATGCTCTTTTGTCCGTTCTTTGTCAAAAAACACCAGTCCGATGTCATACAGGTCGAAAGTGACTCCTGTACGCTTGTCGCTGACGATTTCTTTCCACCAGTGCTTTTTTTCTTCGTTTTCATAGGGTTGTCCGATGATGAAACAAGTTTTTTTTCCTGCAAAGGGCAGGAGCAGTTCAAATATTTCTTTGTAATTTGGGGTATGGGCTATATGTACGATATCAGGTGTTCTGCCTTCTTTTGTCAGTTGGCGTATCTTTTTCATGATATTTCCAGAGTCGTATATGATGGTGGGTCTGGTGGAAAGAATACGCTCCACAGCATCTTCTTTGTTCTCAGAAAAAGAGCAGACTTCTGCTTTGGAACAAGCTTCTGCCATATATCGGGTGCTGATTCCACTGCCTGTTCCTGCTTCGATGATTAGGGAGGGCTGTAGATAATTAGTAAGCCGAAACAGCAGTTTGTCTACTTTCTCACGGTAATGGGGCAAGTGATTGACCACTCTTCGCAGGTGATGAAGAGGAGAATAAGCATAGAACGGCATTTGTTCGTATATGACAAAAGTAATCAGAAAGAAGTCTGACGGTGAGTGTACACCATATCCTCGCCGGTGGCGGATACGCTTGCACCAATTCCAACTCCGTAGGAAAATACCTCCCATATTGCTATGCTTTAATGTGACAACGCTTCCTTTTCACGAGCAAAGATAACAAAAAACTATATTTATAAAGAAAAAGAAGCGCAGATTACGCCACTTTTGACGGATATGTATCTGAATCCATCCATTTGGCATAACCTGCGCCTGAAATATGTAGGGTAAGATTACTGGCGTGCTCCCAGTTTGTCATCCATATAAAGGATGCTTGCCTGGTCATTGCACCGTTTTAATTTGTCTACGATACCTTGAGCCGTAGCTTCTTCCTCTACCTGCTCGCGGACATATCCCCACAAAAAGTCTTGTGAAGCCTTGTCTTTTACTTCGGATGCAACGTTCACCAGATTGTCTATCAGCTCTGATACGTGGCATTCATGCTTGTAAACGTGTTCGAATACTTCGAGCACACTTCCCCATCCCTGCGGCACGACATCTATTTTGTCTACTTTTGCCGCGCCGCCGCGCTTGGCCAAATAGTCGGCTAAATCGTATGCATGCGTCAGTTCCTCTTGTGACTGGAGTTTCAGCCAGTGGGCAAATCCGTCGAAGCCTTCACTCTTCAGATAGAAAGACATGGAGAGATAAAGATTGGATGACCACATTTCTGCCGTAATCTGTTCGTTAATCGCGTTCTGTAATTTTTCTGAAATCATAATCGTATGTTTTAATGGTTAAACTGCACTTTCTTTATAAGTCCCGCAAAGGGAGTGCCATTGGTCTTGCTCGGGGAAGAAATTTATTTTTCTGTCAACTTGTCATTTTTTTGACGGAAGGGTTGCAGCATACGCTTCTTGCCCCAGAAATATGGGGAAAGATGAAGGCGGTCGATAAGCCATGCGATGCTGAAACATCCCGCCAGTGTAATGAGCAGTGCGACAATCATAAAAAGGATTCCGGACGGATCGAACCGAAGTATGTCGGCCAATGGCTTGACGGCCATTGTGAATATCGGAGAAAAGACCAATAATATAAATGTATGCGAGCCGACATATCCGCAGATTTGTCTGGCGGTGGAAGAGAGGTATTGATACAGTGTCAGTGCCAGACTAATAGCCAGATAAGTCATTATGACTCCGGAGAGAGTGGTCTTGTTCAGGTTCTCGGGGAAACAGGCTAACATGACAAAAGGGATAGCCGACCAGAAAGACGGGCGGAAGAAAGAGGTGAACGACATTTGGATGCGATGTAAGAACGCTCCTGCTGTAAAGTATAATGCGTTTGAGAGCGATACAATGCCAAGAAGTTCGGCTTCTGCGGTGTAGCACAATGCCAGTAAAATGAGAAAAGACAGGCTGTTGTCCCACCGTCGGCTAAGTCTGTCGACGATATAGTAGGTTATTCCGCACACGATGAGTGTATGAAGATACCAGTAAGGCCCTAATGGATGCAGGAAAAGCTTGTCTGCCCATACCGGAAGATTCAGGATTTCCACCCGTTCGCGTACGGGCAAGATGGAAGACATCACTACATAACCGCTCTCCATTACGGCATAAGGGACAAATATCCATCCCATCGACCGCAGGAAGGAACGTGCCGGTTTGCCCACATTCATCAGGTATCCTGAAATTATCAGGAAGGCAGGCATGTGGAACGTATAGACCAACTGTTTGGCATAAGGGTATTTGTCGCCGATATATACCAGATGAAATAGGATCATCAGCAAGATGAACGTACATTTCAGGAAGTCGATTTCTTCTATGCGCCGCTTCATAATAACTTTTTATGGGCAAAGATAATGAAAGTCTGAAAGAATATTTCTATTTTTGAAAGACTGAATTGTAATGTTATGGGGAAATATCAGCACATATCACTTTTCATCATCTTTGTTTCTGCCTGCATTTTCCGTGCCTTTCCGGCAAGCGACCCCGACAGTCTGTTGGACAAGGCCGAACAGGGTCTGTATTCCAATCCGGCGCAGTCGGCCTTTTTTGCGCAGCAGGTCTTTAAGCAGAGCGAGGATGTCAATCAGAAAATCCGTTCGCTTTGCCTGTATGCTCAGGCCGAAAGGTTTTTGGGCAATTATGACGGCGGGATTCAGGCACTCTATCAGGCAGAAGAAATAGTTCCCTATGGCAATAACAAGTGGAAGAGCAAGATTTATAACCAGATGAGTGCCAGTTATTGCAGTTTGGGGGATTATACGAAGGCGATTGAATTGAGCGATGAGGCCATTGCCCTGTCGAAAGTGGAGAATGACTCTGTAATTATGGCTCAGGCGTACAATAACCGGGGAATTATCCACATGTATATCAATGAGTCGGAGCAGGCGGAACGTTTCTTTCATCTGGCTCTCGACATCAACCGCCGCCACAGGAATCTGAAGAGCATTGCGGCAAACCTGAATAACCTTTGTCTGTATCCGGGTGATATAAAGCAGCAGATACGTTGGATCAGTGAAGCGATTGTCATCAACCGGAATCTGAATGCGGTATGGTCATTGAGCGAGAATTACAACAATCTGGGGCGTCTGTATTACTATGAGAAAAAATATGCGCAGGCCGTCGTTGTCTTGAAAAAGGCCCATGAACTTGCCTCGAAGGTGGGGGCAAGAGGAATTATCTGCGACAATTATGAGTATTTTGCAATGGTATATGCCGCTACGGGAGAATACAAGAAGGCTTATGAGCAGCAGGCGGCTCTTTACAGCCTGAGCAAAGAGATACAGAGCGGGAGCAAACTGCGTACGGTAGAGCAGAACATTGCGGAGAAACGTTTGCTGTCGCAGCAGCAGGAGACCGAACGCAAGGAACAGGAATACAAAATCGAACAGTTGCGGCGGAATATTCTGACCATCATCATAGTGGGCTGTTCGCTGGCGGTAATCGGACTGCTGCTTCATCAGCGGTTCAAGAGAAAGAAAAAGCTTCAGCTGATCAATACGCAGTATCGTCTGGAGCAGTCGGAGCATGAAGTGGCGAAGCTGAAGGTGCAGCAGCAGAAGATGGAACTGGAAAAGGCCCAGACCGAACTGGCGACCAACAAGCAGGAGATAACCGACTTTGCCGTCTTTCTGCAAAGCCGTAACGAACTGCTTGAGAAAATACGCGAAATGATCAGGCAAAGCTACAAGATGGAGGGAGCGGAGCTGATTGCTTATCTGAAGAAAATCAATGCTTTCATCGCACAAAATCTGAATGGAGAGAAGACCGGAAACATCACTTTGCAGCATATTGATGAAAAAAACCAGGAGTTTGTCGGGCGTCTGGTCTTGCGTCATCCCAACTTGACGCAGGGAGAGAAGCATTTGGCCACGCTCTTGCGTGTGGAGCTTTCTACCAAAGAGATTGCCATGCTGACCGGCACCACGCCGAAAACCATCAATATGAACCGTTACCGCCTGCGCAAGTCGCTGGGCTTGTCTGCCGAAGACGATTTGGTGGCCTATATCCGGTCGATATAGGTTGTGGTAGTGGCGGCTGATGCAGATGAAAATCGGTTTTTATGCTGATGAACCCCGGCTTTCATGATGATGGAAACCGGGGTTTATCAGTATGGGATGAAATGGAGGTCAGGGCTCAGAAGCGGAAGCTGAGTCCTCCCATCACGTTGAATCCTTGTATCGGATATCCTGCTTCGGTTATGTAATATTTGTCAAGCAGATTGTTCAGACGCACGAATGCGGTCAGACGGTCGAACAGCAGGTATTCGGCTCCTATATTGAGGCTGTTCGCCGCGTCTGCCTTCTTCCGTCCGGCAGATTCGCTCCGTTCTTCGTAGAGATAGTTCAGGGTGATATGCAGATTGTCCGTCACTTTTCCCCGTGCGGAAAAGTCGATGCCGAACTGAGGTTTCAGCCACAGCAGCCTGTCATCCTTGCTTTCTGTCTTCCAGTCATAATATGTACCTTTTAAGGTGAAGTCTATCCAGTCACGATAAGCATAGCTTACGGAGGCTCCGGCGTAGGCTACTTTTGCCTTGTCCTGTAGCAGCAGACAGTTGGTGCTGCTTCCGAAAGATGCGGGAAGCGAGAACAGTTCGTTTTTGGTTATGCGATAACCTCCGTAGAGACGGAATCCGAAGCCGTCGGCAGGCGATGCTTTCAGTCCGATGCTTGCGTCTATCGGAGTGTATGATGTGCGCAACTGCCGGCGCTGGTCCCAATACGGAGAAATTTCATTCAGTTGGCGGAAGTCGTTCAGCCGTGTCCCTCCTTCTGTTTGCAGATAGACCACGTATGATTCGGCAAAGGTATAGGCCAGTTTTACATCCGGAGCGAATTTCATTCCGCTGCCGTTGGCGGTCTGCAAGTCGGCATGCGCGCCCACGCGCAAGCTGATGTCGTCGTTCCGCAGCGTGTAGTAAGGATTGATTTGCAGCAGCGTATAATCTTTCATCTCCGTTTCATAAATCAGGTTATCCATTGTCATGCCGATGCTTATGCACTGTTCCTCGCTGATTTCTCCTGTTATGAAGCCTTCCGTATGGATGATGTTTTCCGCCCCTTCCCCTATTCTGGTATTGGGATACTTGCGGTTGAACGTGCGGAATCCCGTCTGCAAAGAGAAGTTTACAGGCATCTCCTTTCCGCGCGAAGCAATGCCCGCGTATCCTTCGCCCAATGTATAATGCTGGCTGGCTGTGGCCGGCTGGCTGTGTGTCAGGTCATAGGCAGGCATATAGTTGAACACTTGCGAGGCGAAAGCCCCGCCAACGTTCAGCGATACCTTGCGGAAATCGTGCTTGTAGTCTAATAAAATGTCTGTACGGTAGAAGCGGGACTTCCATTTTTCCTCATCTCCCAGACTGGGGATATTGCCATACATTCCGTAGAGCGAGGCCATCACTCCCAGTTGGTCTTGCGAAGTGATGTTCCACAAGTAGCTCCCCTTTATATCCGTATTGTTCCGGTTTCCGTAGGCAGCGCGAAGATACCCGCGACGGGCGTTCTTCTGTCCGGCATCCGGGACAAACGATGCCATAGGTACCGCTGTCCATCCGTCGAACGGGCGTATTCCGGTTGCGTAGTCTATTTCTTTTTTTGCGACGGCCGGCTCTTCAATTTCAGGAAGTATGTTGACCTTGAAGGCATCCATTACTTCCGGGTTGTATTGGTTCTCTACAACAATTGTCCGATTCAGGGTAGAGTCCTGCTCTTGTGCTGTCAGCACGGAGGCCGACAAGATTCCGGCATACAGTATAATCATTCTTTTCGTCATCATTGTTCCAGTTTTTTCAGACGGCTTTCTATCATTTGTTCAATATCGTCGTTTGCCTGATAATTTTGTTGCAGGGACAGCAGATATTGCTTGGCGTCAAGATTCCGTCCTAATTTGACATAAATGTCCGATAGCAAGACAAAGCTGCGTGCAAGCCAGTAGGCATGAGGCGTGCTTACCTCAATGTATTCCAGTATTTCCTGTTCGGCCTTTTCCGTTTCTCCGTTGTCGAAGTAAATTTGTGCGATGCGGTATTTGGCTTCGGCTCCGTAAATGTTCCGTGTATCCTTGGCCAAGACCTCCAGATCGGCCTGTGCTTCCTGCTGTTTTCCCGAATCCGTCAAGGCTTGTGCCCGGTAATGGCGGGCTTCATTCTCAAGTTCGGGCGTCAGTTTGCTTTGTGCAAGCAAGGCGGATGCGGCAGCAATGACTTCTTCTGCGTTGTTCAGTTGGTGTGCACTGCGCAATGCTCCGGTTTCTGCCTGAAGCCGTTCTTCTTGTGAAGTGGCTCTGTCGGCCATTCGTTTGTATAAAGCCAGGGCTTTCTCGTAGTCATCGGCATTGTAGGCTATGTCTGCACACATTGCCATCGCCTCAACAGAGAATTTGCTGTCCGGATATTCGATGACTTTGTCCAGATATGCCACGGCATTGCCATAATCTTTTTCATTATAGGCTATCAGTCCTAAATAATAAGAAGCATTTACGCTGAATGCTCCCTGAGGGAACGACTGCAGGTATCGGATGAAGCTGCTTTTTGCTTCGGCGATATTGCCCCGCATATATACCCGTTCGGCAGCCACATAAGTAAGCGAGTCGCGTTCGTTTACATCAAAGTTCGTTCCTCCCGGCAGTGAAGAGGCGAAAGCCATATAGTCATCCACCCGGTTCAAGTCGATATAAATCGACTTTAAGTCGCGTTGGGCTAAGCGGGCTTCCTCGCTTCCCGGATATTTGCTTATGACCTCCTTGTAGGCTGCAATGGCCTTTTCGTAGTTGTCGTTCTGATAATAAAGCAGTCCGATTTCATTGGCGGCTCTGCGTGACAGGTAACTCTCCGGATATCGCTGTACCAGCAGCGTGTAGCGCCTGATGGCATTGTCGTTGTCTTCCATCTGTACGAAAGCCCGGCCTTGTTCATACAGTGCGTCATCAATGTATTGCGACTCCGGATAGTCGGTCAGCAGGCGGTTCAGCGTCTGGATTTTTCCGGTATAGTCGCGCTGCAGTCCTTTTACAAAGCCTTCTTGAAAGAGAGAATAGTCTCCTAAGGCAGGATTGACGGATGTAGCCTGTGCGTATTGGGCACGCGCTTCGTCAAACCGCCGTTCATAAAAGTAGCAGTCCCCTATCCGGTTGTGGGTATCCGCCATGACCGCAGTGTCTTTGACCTTGCCCGATTCCGCGCAGCGGGTGAACCATGTCAGTGCGCGCGTGTATTGCTTCTGTTTGAAGGCGGTATATCCCAGATTGTACAGGGCCAGTCCGTATTCTTGCGTGTTCTTGTCTGTGGCAAACTCCAGATATAGCTGCAAGTCATTGGCAGCCTGCTGATATTGCCCCATGCGGTATTTGGATTCTCCCCTCCAATAAAAGGCATCGGCCTTGGTCTGTTGGTTGTATTGCCCCAACCGGAGCGAGCGGGTAAAGTAGTCGGCGGCATTTTCAAAAGCTCCCTGTGCGAAAGCTTGCGTACCCAACCTGAACAACAGCTTCTGCTTGGCTTCCAGAATCCGCGGCCCGGGCTGGCTTATCTTGTCAATGGAGCGCAATGCCGCCATGTAGCTGCGTGTGTTCAGATAGACCTCTATCAGATAATCATTTACCTTATCGGCATAAGGAGAGTTGGGAAACTCGTTGAGGAAACGTTCGAAAACGGTTACCGATTCGGCAAAAGGGGAATATGACGTTTCGTGAATGCAGAGAGCATAGTTATAAAGAGCCTGTTCCTTTATGCTGCGGTCGAAGTCGCTTGCAGAAGCCTGTTCGAATGCCATACGGGCGAGGTTTCTTTCCTTCAGTTGCAGGTAAGACAATCCCATGTGGAGATAGGCATTCTGGGTCAAGGCATCTTTTTCTCCGACGGTCTGTCCCAGACAGGCAGCGGCTTCCGAATATACTTGGGTGTGAAAGTAGCTCATGCCAAGCTTGTACATGGCGTTTCGTGCGGGATGTTCGGCTGCGCCTTTATACGCTTCCAACGTTTTGATGGCCGAAGTGTAGTCGTTCAAGCCATAAGCCGATTCGCCTGCAATGCGCCGCATCTCTGTTGCACGGCTTTCGTCCGGGTAAGTGGCGAGGTAAGCGTCGGCTGTCCGGAGTGCGGCCTTATAATCTCCTTTAGTCAGATAAATGTCTGCCATGTAATAAGGGGCGAATCTTTGATAAGGCTCGTTTTGCTCTATCAGGCGGAAGCCTTGCAGGGCCTTGTCATATAGTTGCTCTGTATAATCGATGTATGCCAGATGATAGACGGCATCGTCCCGATAGGCCGGACTGACCTCTTTCAGCACGGCAAACCAGAAGGCGGCCTCTTTCAGATTGTTTATCCTCAGGTATGCTGTAGCCATCCGCAGGGTGCAGTCGTCTCGTTCTTCGTTGCTAAGCTGTTCGAGGTCGCATGTCTTGAAGCAGGCTATCGCTTCCAAATATTTTTTGTTGAAGAAATAAGACGAGGCAATCAGCGACTGTATGCGATTGGCATAACGTGATTCCGGATGGTTCTCCAGGTAAGTTTCCAGCGTATGTATGCAGTCTGGCATTTTTAGTTCGTAGGCGGAACATGCCAGCATATATGCCGCTTCGTCCATCAGCTCCGGTTGTCCTTCCTGTTTGACATATTGCGACAAGGTCTGGCACGCGGCCGCATAGTCTTTACGCTGAAACAACAGTTTCCCTTCATCATATAGCCGTGTGGTTTCGGTCAGCGGTTCAGTCTGTTGGGCTGCGAGAGACAACGGGGCGATGCACAGCCATCCTATCCACAGATATTTCTTGCTTTTCATATTCTATGCTGTTTATATGCTTCCAGAAAGAATGATATTCCTTTTCGGACAGATTCCAAACCGAATTCTTCGGGATTAACCTTGTCAAGCGGCAGCCAGAAAGATTCGGCCACATCGTCCATCGCCTTCAGTTTGCTGTCGTCAGACACTTTGCATAAAAAGAACTGGTCGAGCGTATGCACGAGAAAACCCGAATACAGATACCGGTTGGGGAGTGAGAACAAATATTTAGCCTCCGTTACCGTCAGTCCCGTTTCTTCTTTTACTTCGCGGGCGACACCCTCTTCGCCCGTTTCATACATGTCGATGAATCCTCCGGAAAGGTCGAGTGTCCCCTTGGCAGGTTCTTTTCCCCGGCGGCACACTAGCAGTTCATTCCGGTGGTTTAAGATGAAGGCCACCGTGGCGGCACTGGAGTTGAAGTAGTAAGTAAATCCACAGTCGGCACATTTCTTTGATTTCCCATTGTGGATTTCGAAGCGCGACGAGCCGCATTTCGGACAATATCTGAATAATTCTAACGGATGCATAGTCTTTTCATTTTTTTGATTTCGCAAATATACGTATTTGATTGTTGCGGTTGTGCATGTTTTTCATATTTAACCAAATTGTTTTCATGGTAAACGCCTTTTTTGGTGCTGTCATGCCGCCGGTATGATCCTTTAATGATAAAGTTTGGCCGTGTCATGCGGTCTGTTTGCCATAGTCCGGCACGAAAGATGGCAGCAGGAAATTTTTGCTGCATGGCAAATTTCATAAAAAAGCATGTTTTTTAAGGGAAAAAGTCAGAGGAATAAAAAAGTTTTTCTACATTTGCTTACAAAATGATATAATAAGAAAAATATGGAAAAGATAGACAAGCTTGACAGGCAGATACTGGAAATCATTTCCCAGAATGCTCGTATTCCGTTTAAGGATGTGGCGGCAGAGTGTGGAGTTTCTCGCGCGGCTATCCATCAGCGCGTTCAGCGTCTCATTGACTTGGGAGTTATTATCGGTTCAGGCTATCATGTGAACCCGAAGAGTCTGGGATACAGCACGTGTACTTATGTAGGAATCAAACTTGAGAAAGGTTCGATGTACAAGAGTGTAGTAGCAGAATTGAAAAAGATTCCTGAGATTGTGGAATGTCACTTTACTACGGGGCCGTATACCATGCTGACCAAACTATATTGTACAGATAACGAACACCTGATGGAGCTGCTCAATTCGCGGATTCAGGAAATACCTGGCGTTACGGCCACCGAGACCTTGATTTCGCTGGAGCAGAGCATCAAGAAGGAAATACCTATCCGGAGAGAGGCGGGAGAATGATGGAATGGATTGCTGCCTGCCGCATGGAGGGGATTGTCATCGGGGTCTGTACGTTTCTCATCATCGGATTGTTTCACCCCGTAGTGGTGAAGGCCGAGTATTATTGGGGGACGCGTTGCTGGTGGTTATTTCTGTTGTTGGGCTTTGCAGGCATCATCGGTTCGATAGCGGTCGGTGATATTTTGCTTTCCTCCCTGTTGGGTGTATTTTCATTCTCGTCTTTCTGGACTATCAAGGAGCTGTTCGATCAGCGGAAGCGTGTGCTGAAAGGATGGTTTCCTATGAATCCCAGGCGGAAGCACGAATATGGACAGATTTGATCGGGAAACCCCGATTTATCAATGGCCGTCGGCCGTGAAATGGACTTCAGATATTTCACGGCCGACGGTCTTTTTTGAGCGGTTTGTTCTTCTGAATGGTTGTTTTTAGGACGGCAGCCTTGAGTGGAGTGGACGTCATTGCTGTGGATGGGCGGAGAAAGCGAAAAAAGATATTGGGCAGGCCTAAGTCTTGATAGGGACAAAAGGGATTTTTGTCTGGATGAAAAGGAAATGAAGAAGGGTCAGAATGCGGGACGGAACTTGCGCAATTCTGCACGCAGCTGCAAAGCCAGTCCTCCGGTCAGGCCGTTGAGCAGTTCCCAAAAGCGCGGGCCGTGGTTCATCTCCCGTGTATGCGCCAGTTCGTGAAGCATAACATAATCCATCAAATGTGCGGGCACGAGCATCAGGTAGCAAGACAGGCTGATGGTGCCTGCCGCCGAACAGCTTCCCCATCGCGAATGTGCGCCCGTAATGCGGACTTTCCGGTAGGTCAGTCCGAAGCGTTCCGCCCATACGCTCAGCAGTGGGGGCAGATAGTTTTGAGCCGCTTTTTTCAAGGCGCGGAGAATGGCGTTGCGAAGCAGCTTCTGCACTTCTGCACGCGTGAAATCGGTATCGGGCGGGCAGTATATGACCATTTTTTCTTCGTCGCAGCGAACGGTAAAGTGCTTCATCGTGCCGGTTGCAAGGGAGAGATGGAAGCATTCTGCCTGAATCCGGAAATCCAGATCTATCAGCCGGGGCTTGATTTGACGGTATTGTTCGATGAGTTTTCCCCGGTATGGGCGCAGGATGTCCAATACGGCATCCGTCTTGCTCCGCGGCGGAACGGTGAGATACAGTCCGTCCGGCTTTACACACATGGTCACATTCCGTGCTCCGCGCCGGGTGCGCAGGATAATTCTTCCGAAGTCTTCGTCCGGTATGATTCTTTTGGTGGACATGGATTCACCTTTTGATTTTATATAAAGGAGGCACGGATTACAGGATTGTCCGGTGTCAAACGACCGTATATTCCTTGTAATCCGTGCCCCAACCTTTGTGACAACTGTTTTTCAAGCCGTCTTCTTTATCTTATCCCTTTGATTATGCTTTCACTTCCTCCACTTGCTGCGGTTCGTCTTTCGGCAATTTGTTCTTCAGCATCAGGTAAGCAATCGGAGCAGCTACAAACAAAGAAGAGAATGTTCCGACAACTACACCGAGAATCATGGCGAAAGAGAAGCTCCGGATACTGTCTCCACCCAGAATGAAGATACAGATCAAGACGATAAGCGTACTCTGACCGGTGTTTAATGTACGTGCCAGTGTCGTATTCAAAGAGTCGTTGAACAGTCTTGTGCGTCCGCGCTTCGGATACAGATGGATGAACTCACGTACACGGTCGAAGATAACCACCTTATCGTTGATGGAGTAACCGATTGCCGTCAGGATGGCTCCGATGAATGTCTGGTCAATCTCCAGAGAGAACGGCATCCATCCGTAGCAGAGTGAGTATGCGCCTATAATCAGCAAGGTGTCGACAGTTAGTGCTGCAGTGGCTCCGATACTGAATGCGATGTTGTTGAACCGCATCAAGATATACAGACCGATGGCAATCAAGGCCAAAATGACAGACCATATAGCTGAAGTCTTGATATCGTCTGCGATACTCGGCCCTACCTTCTGTGAACTGATGATTGAGCCGCCTACCTGGTTGTCGCGGTCAATGAACTTCTCCAGTGTGGTATTTGGATCCAGCAGGTTGCCTTCCTTCAGAGCGTCATACAGCAGGGCTTCTATTTCCGTATCCACTTCCGGAGAATCTTCTTCTATGCGATAGTTGGTCGTTACACGGATTTTCTTTCCGTCAGTACCTAATGCAATGGCCTGAATATTGGCATCGCCCACTTTGTCGTCAAGCAGCTCGCGCACGGTCTCCGGTTGCACAACCTGGTCGAACTGTACGACAAAGTTGCGTCCGCCCGTGAAGTCAATGCTTTGTGACAGGCCACGAACGAAGAAAGAGATGATGCAAACCGCCAGGATGGTGCCCCAAATGGTGAACGAACGCTTGATCGTTCCCATGAAATTATAGTGCACATTCTGGAACAGATTCTTGGAAATGTTTGTGGTAAACGTTAAATTCTGCCATTTGTCCTTGTTCAAGAAGTGGTCATAAACCAGGCGCGTCATGAATACGGCGGTAAAGAATGAGCAGAGGATACCGATGATAAGTGTCGTTGCAAATCCGCGGATAGGCCCTGTACCGAAGTAAAACAAGATAACACCTGTGATGATAGAGGTAAAGTTAGAGTCGAAGATGGCAGAGAATGCATTTGAGTAACCTTCGGCTACAGCCTGCTTCATGCCTTTCCCGGCTTTAAGCTCTTCTTTTGTACGTTCATAAATCAATACGTTCGCATCCACAGCCATACCTAATGAGAGCACCATACCGGCAATACCGGACATTGTCAAGGCAGCTTGGAACGAAGTAAGGATTCCCATCGTGAAGAAGAAGTTGAATACCAGTGCTCCGTTGGCAATCATACCTGGGATAAATCCGTACATTGAGCATAGGTAAAGCATCAGAGCTATCAAGGCAACGATGAATGAAACTATACCTTGATTGATTGACTCCTGTCCTAATGACGGACCGACAATGTCTTCCTGTACGATTCTTGCGGGGGCAGGCATTTTTCCAGACTTAAGCACATTGGCCAAGTCTTTTGTTTCTTCCGGCGTGAAGTTTCCTGAAATCTCTGAATTACCTCCAGTAATTTCGCCGTTCACGTTCGGAGCAGTATATACATAGCCATCCAATACGATTGCAATCTGATGACCTACATTGTTCTTGGTAAGCGTAGCCCAGCGGCGTGCCCCTTCCGTGTTCATTTGCATTGTTACACACGGTCTGTTGAACTGGTCATAAGAGTTTCTTGCATCTGTCACAACATCGCCTTCCAACGGAGCGCGTCCGTTGCGTGCAGTCGACTTAATGGCATAAAGCTCGAACATCCGACCGGTTTTGTCCAATTCAGAAGCTTTGACTCCCCACATCAACTTCAGGTCGCGAGGCAGTATCTTCTTGACTTCAGGCATAGCCAAAATCCGGTTTATTGTAGCTGTATCCTTATAATCTGCATATCCTACGATGGAACCCATGCCGCTTTGGTTCATTGCGAATATGGAAGAGAACGGATAGTTCTTGGTATCGCTTGAGGTTGCTTGGGTTGCATCAGCGGTTTCCCCTTTCAAGGCTGCAGTCAGACTGTCCTTGGCCGAGATGGCGGGTGCTTCAGCCAAAGTTTCTTTTACCGCAGTAGAATCGGAAGCCATTGCTGAACGCACATGTCCGTCTATCAACATCAAAATGGGAAGCACATCTTTCGCTTCGAATGTCTCCCAAAATTCGAGGTTTGCCGAACCCTGCAACAGTTTTCTTACACGTTCAGGTTCCTTTATACCCGGTAATTCCACCATAATGCGCCCCATTGTCCCTTCTAAAGTCTGGATATTCGGCTGTACCACGCCGAAGCGGTCGATACGGGTACGTAACACATTATATGAATTGTCCACGGCAGCTTTGACTTCTTCTCTTAACACTCTTTCCACTTCAGCGTCTGTACTGCGGGTATTCACGCGGTCTTTCAGCTGTTGTGTCGCGAAAAGTTCTGCCAATTTACCGTCCGGAACCTGTTTTTTATACTCTCTGACGAACAGTGTGATGAAGTCTTCCTGACTTGATTTCTGTAGTTTGGCGGCTTCGTTGACTGCCTTGTTGAAAGCTTCGTCGGGCTTGTTGTCTGCCAAAGCCTTTACTACATCCGGAACGGAAACTTCCAAAATGACGTTCATACCGCCTTTCAGGTCAAGTCCCAGTCCAATCTCCATCTCACGACATTGTTTGAGCGAATATACACCTAACCATACTTTTTCGTTCTGCATGGAGTCCAGATAGTGTGCCACACCTTCCGGGTCTTTCTCCGCCTTGTTCATGTGATAGCGGGTGACGAAAGAGAACGAAAGATAGAATACACAAGCAATGGTCAGTAATATCGCAAAAACTTTTACGAATCCTTTGTTTTGCATGTTACTTTAATTTATTATTTATTTTTTGATTAAATACGTTTATTCAAGGTTGCAAATATAGTTTTTTTTTCATTTACATGCGGAAAGCTTTCTGAATATTTAGGTTTTGGACGGTAAAAAATGTGTTATGGAGTGGTTTTTATTTCTTTTCCAACCGGCACCACACCGGATAATGGTCGGATAAACGGATAGAACGGTCTACTTTACATTGGATTATCCTGAAGTTATCGTTTGCCATGATATGGTCAATGCGGAAATAGAGAAGGTTCCGGTTATAGGAAAAGCCCGGCCCGAATCCTGTTTCCGCATAGGCATCCTGCAAGCCTTCGCTTATCACCCTGTATGTATAAGATATGGGAGTATCGTTCAGGTCGCCGCAAACAATCAGGTAGCGGGCTTGATTCTGATGGATTGCCCGGGCGACAGAGTCTGCTTGTACGGCCCGAATCTTCGCGGCTTCCGCATATTTGTATAGCAGGTACTTTCCTGTTTCTATTTGCTGCTTGTCGGGCGATTTCAGGATGCTTTTGTATTTCTGTTTGTCTTCTTTGTTCAGTCGGTTTGTCTCCAGATGGTTGCAGATTACGGCAAGGGTGTCTTTTTTTTGCTTTATGTTGAAAAGAGCGCTGCAATTATAGATGCTTTTGTAATGAATCCGTTCGGAAGACAGGATGGGATATTTGGACAGGCAGGCTATCCCGTATCCCGGATAGATGGAGTAGGTCTTTATGTACGGATAGACGGACGACAGGCTCTTTCGGAGCTTGGCATCCTTTGTCGGGAATTCTTGCAGGCAGACGATGTCGGCGCCACAATTCTTTATATAGTCGGTAATGGAAGCGGACGCATCTTTATTCCCGTCCTTCTCTCCTTTCATTTCCCAGATGTTGTAGGTGAGTATCTTTATGCTTTCCTTGCTTTCCGAATCCTTGCCCAGGTTGAACGGGATATAATTCCATGTTGCCTCCCATCCGATGAGGAATATCAATGCCGGAAGCCAAGCATATTTCCATTTATGAATCAGCCAGAACAGAAGGAACACGAAGTTCAGGAGCAGAAAAAAGGGGAACAGCAGTCCTGTGCATGCCCATAACGGATATTCCATAGGGTTGGCATAAGGGCTGTAGGCGCATATCAGGAAGCCTGCCCCGACGATAATGTTGGCAAGCAGTATCAGAAAGCGTACGGTACTGCCTATGATGCTCATGTTTCAGTTATTTTTTGCTTGCATCGAAGAGCCGTTTCTTTTCTTCCTCTGTCAGGCTTCCATATCCGGACTTGCGCAGTTTGTCTAAAATACGGTCTATTTCTTCCGACTGTTCCTTCTTGCGCGCGTTGTAGTCATAGTCTTTCTGCTTGTCGCTGTAGTGTACCTTCATTTTAGGCTTGCGGCGTGTCGGTTTCCGGCTGCCTGCCAGAAAGTCGAACGCGTGGTTTATCCATTTTGTCGCGTCATGGCCGTCGGAGATGCCGGCGGCAAACCACCATCCTGCCAGTGCGCCTCCCAGATGCGCGATGTGTCCTCCGGCATTGCCCGATGTCATGAGCAGCAGGTCAAGGATAATCATGAAAATGGCAACGTATTTCAGACGGACGGTTCCGACAAACATGAATTGTACGGGGTAGTTCGGTTCGCGGACAGCTGTCGCCACAACGATGGCCAGGATAGAAGCGGAGGCTCCTACCATCATGGCGTTTTCTACAAGCGGGGAAAAATAGGGGAACACGTTGTAGGCCAAAATATACAGCAGGCCGCCGCATATTCCGCCCAACAGATAAAGCCCGCGCAGATGCTTGGCCGAGAAGAACTGCAGGAACAAACGCCCGAACCAGTAGAGCCAAAGCATATTGAACAGGATGTGAAACACACCTGCGTGCATGAACATGTAGGTGAACAAAGACCATGGCTGGAGTATGAAGCGTGCCGGCGATGCGGGAAGCGCCAGATAAGTGTCCCATCGCCCGGTCGGAAGATTGAATAGCAGCAGTCCGATGTTGACGATGGTCACAATCAGAAATACCGTTACATTTATATATAGCAGCCGTGTAACGATGTCTCCCCGCCGGAAGCCCTCTCTCAAATCAGTAATAAATCTGCCCGCCCCCATTTTTCTTCCTCCAATAAATGATAAAGAGCAGTCCGAACAGCATTCCGCCCAGATGAGCGAAGTGTGCCACATTGTCGCTGCCGCTGATTCCAAAGAGCAGCTCGATTATCGCATAGATGATAACGAAATATTTTGCCTTGATGGGCATCGGCAAGGGAAATACAAACATCTGGCTGTTGGGGAACAACATGCCGAAAGCCAAGAGGATGCCGAAGACGGCGCCCGATGCGCCTACCGTTGTAAGCTCGTTCAAAAAGGTTTCCATCGGGATGATGCCTAATCCTGTATTGACAGCCTCATAGTTTGACCACGATGTGGCGTACTGTATGTATTGTACAAGTTCCTGTATAAGCCCTGCACCGATACCGCAGACAATGTAATAAGTGAGGAAACGCTTGGGGCCCCATACTTGCTCCAGTACACGCCCGAACATCCACACGGCAAACATGTTGAAGAATATGTGCGAAAAGTTGGCGTGCATGAACATATAGGTGAACAGCTGCGCCACATTGAAGTCGGATGCCAGCACGAAATGCAGCCCGAGCAGGTTTTCTATGTCTATCCCATAGCGTCTTGCCACTATCATGCCTAAAAAGCACAGCACATTGATGATGAGCAGGTTTTTGGTTACTGTAGGTAAATTGTTCATAATTTGTTTTCTGTCATTGAATCAGTTGCAAAGGTATAACATTCTTGGGAAGAATAAAGGGCGGAATATGAAGAATTAACAATAAATAGGTGGCCGGCTCCAGTTTCTGCCTGATGAAATCCAGTTTCTGACAGCAGGAAATCCGGATTTCATAAGGATGAAAAGCGGGTTTGGATGCGGCTCAAACGGCATTCAATACGATGAGGCTTTCCGGCCCCATATTGAAGAGCAGGTCTGCGATGCTCAGATTGGGGATGAATCCCTGCTTCTGGTCGAACACCTGGTAGTAGGGAACCGGAGTGAAGTCCGGGTCACTTTCCCTGTAAGACGCTTTCGGATGAATCCTTTCACGGAAGTCGTCCGCCTGTTCGGGCGCGGTGATATACTTGGATGTCGGGATGATGCGGGGCTGCATGTCTATCTGTCTGCACATCCACAGGCACAGTTCCATGTTGAAGTCAAAGAGAAATTCATATTTTTGCTCGTAGAAGCGGTGGAATTCATCCGCATAATAATCAAAGAAGGGACTGTGCCGGTATCCTGCCTCAAAGGCATTCCAGTGCACATGCCGCCAGTTGCCGTGGTCGGAGATGCGGACATCCTTCATCAGACACTTGCCTTCCGCCTTTTCTGTGGGCACGGTCAGTGCCAGCGGCCCGTCGGCCGACGCGATGACACAGCGGTTGCGATAGGTTTGCTTCGTGTAATGGTCGCATTGTTCCATGTAAACCGTATCATAGGCAAGCAGTTTGGTATAATACTCCACCGGAGCCAGATATGCCGAGCTTAAGAAAATCGTTTTTTTGTCCATTCTTTCCGTTATTCTACCGTTTGAAAAAATCTTCCTTTGTGCGGTGTCAGCCAGATTTTCCAGGCTTTCCCGATGATATGGCTTTCCGGAACGAATCCGAACAGCCGTGAGTCGCACAGGTTGATGGGGTCGTTTGCCGCTACCCAATAGTAGTTCTGCGTGAACGTATAGGCCGGAACCGCTTTCCCTTCCACCCAAAGCGTGTCATTGTGTACCTCCGCCTGCCGATGCTCGTGGCTGAGGATGGCATTGCAGAGCAATGTGGCGTTCCACGGATAGACTTTCACCGCGATTCCCCTGCGGGGAACGACAAACGGATGTACCTTCTGGGGTGTCTTTTCGCTTAAAGGCGCTATGTTTATCCGTTCTTCCGCCTTTTGCGACACTAAATAAAACTCATAGTGGCTGAAGCTGCGTATGTAGTGCCCTTCCTCCGTATAGCCGGCCAAGGAGTTTCCCTCGATGCCCACCGTGTCGAGGATGGCCTGCATCAGGTCTTCGTCCGCCGAAGGATAGGCATACAGGGCTTTGCTGTCGGGACTTTCCACTTCTCCCCCTACACTAATCCATTCATGATTCAGCATCAGCGTGTCTCCGGCGGCTCCAATGCAGCGGCTGATAAAGAGTTCCCGCCGTTCGATGCCGGTATCCGGCTTTTTCGGATTGGGATTGTTGAAAAGAATGATGTCTCCCTTCTTTACAGGCCTTGGCATCAGACGATGGTATCCGAATACAGACGGGAAAGGCATACGCAAACCGTAGCTCCATTTGTTCACCAAAATTCCTTCACCCTGATACAGACTGTTTTCCATGCCCGATGAAGGAATTATGCATGAGGTGACCAGGAACATTCTGACCAGCAATACGGCGACGATTGCTGCCCCGATTGCTTTCACCCATACTGTCCAATGCCTGTTTGCCACTGGCGGTTCCGTTATTTTATAGAGTCTACAAATCTGAACAATCGGTTCCAGCGTATTCTTCCGTCAAGCCATCCGCGATCCTGGTCAAGTGAAAGCCAGATGAATACCGGTTTCCCCACAATGTGGTCTTCGGGCACAAATCCCCAGAACCTTGAGTCGGCGGAATTATGACGGTTATCACCCATCATCCAGTAATAGTCCATCTTGAAGGTATACTCCGTAGCTTCTTTTCCGTTGATATAGATCTTCCCGTCTTTTACAGCCAATGAATTCCCCTCGTAGTTGCGTATCGGCCGTTCGTAGATCGGGAGATTGTCGAGCGTCAGCCGGATGCTTTCACCCTTTTTGGGTATCCAGACCGGGCCGTAGTTATCGGTGGTCCATCCCGTTTGCTTATTGATCGGATAAAGTCCGGTCATGTCATCCGGAACGTTTGCTATCCATTCCACGATGTCTTTGCGCGCAAACAAGGCATTTTTTGCCCCTTCGGTCAGCGGCATGCGTATCACCCCGTCTGACGGAGGCGCGGCCATATCGTCGGCGCTTATATTGAAATCGTCGATAATCTCTTCCGGTATTCCGATATAGGCAGTGATGTCTGCCATTGTTCTGCCTGCCTGCAGGGTATATCCACTGCCCGTATTGTTTACGCGGAACAGGGAAGTCCACATTTCCGGGCGGCAACGCTTGAACTTGACATCATACCGGTACTGTACGTTGTCGGGTTCCTTGTTCGCTTGTCCGTCCAAATAAATGATGCGGTCTTTTATCTCGAGCGTCTGTCCGGGCAAGCCGACGCAACGCTTTACATAATTCTCTCTTCGGTCGACAGGGCGTGACAGAATCTCCCCGAAATCGTCCGGATGATCCTTGATATATTGGATTCCGGTCTGGTAATAGAAGTCGAACGCTTGCAGCTGCTGTTCCTGCGACAGCTTCGACAGGTCGATTGGCTGCGAGAGGCTTTGTCCGATGGGATAGGCAAGCTGATACAGTCCTTCGGCCTGCGCTTTTGCTGCCACGCTGTCGCCTGCCGGAAAGTTGAACACAACGATGTCGTTCAACTTGACTTTTCCCAGTCCCGCCACGCGCTTGTATTCCCAGTGCGGGAAATCAAGATACGATTTGCAGTTCAATATCGGCAGCGTGTGTTGGGTAAGCGGCATGTGGAGCGGAGTCTGCGGAATTCGTGCCCCGTAACTCATCTTGCTGACAAACAGATAATCGCCGACCAGCAGGGACTTTTCCAGAGAAGACGAGGGTATGACATAATTCTGGAAGAAGTAAAGATTGACGAAATATACGGCAACAAGTGCGAACACAATGGCATCTACCCATCCCATCACTGTCTGTACGGTTTTGCTCTTCGACTGCTTCCACCATGTCCACGGGATAAATTTGGTTATGTAAGCATCAAAAATGAACGGGACGGCAATCAAACCCAGCCAGCTTCTTAACCAAATCAGGAATATCAGGTAGAGAGCCAGCACGATGCCGAACTTTATCCATTGTTTGCGTGGAGCTTCTATCTTTTTCATAATCAAAAGCGGAATAAGTCATTCATGCTTAAAAATCCGGTATGCGTGGCCGTATATTCGGCAGCCAGTACGGCACCCAGCGCAAATCCTTTACGGTTTTTGGCATCGTGGGTGATAATGATGGAGTCGGCTTCCGATTCATACTTTATCGTATGGATTCCCGGCACTTCTCCCTCACGAACCGCACTGACGGGCAGTTCATTCGGTGCGCATTCAGTAGTCCCGCTCACCGTTCCGTCGGGGGCAGTCAGGGTTCCCATCACCCATTTGTCTTTCCGGTCAAGGTTCTCCAGAATGCCTTCTGCCAGTGTAATGGCCGTACCGCTCGGTGCATCCAGCTTATGGATGTGGTGAGTCTCCACCATGGATACATCATAATTCGGAAAATCGTTCATGATTCTGACCAGATACTTGTTTACAGCCGAGAAGATGGCTACGCCCAAGCTGAAGTTGGACGACCAGAACAACGTTTTTCCTTCGTCACACAGACTTTTCATCTCTTCACGGTGCTCGTTTATCCACCCTGTACTGCCTGAAACGACCTTTACTCCCTGGCGGAATGCCTCGATGCAATTGCCGTAAGCTACAGACGGGGCGGTGAATTCGATAGCCACATCCGCCGAGCGGAATGCATCCGAATCGAAATCCTGACGGTTGTTTATGTCAATGATGCAGACTATTTCGTGTCCGCGGGAAAGGGCGATACGCTCGATTTCCTTTCCCATCTTGCCGTATCCAATCAATGCTATTTTCATAATATGCTTCTTTTTAACGGCAAAGATAATGTTTTTCGCTATTAATCATTACATTTGACGAACATTTACATCTTCATTAACATGGAACAGCTCTTACATTATGCGTGGAAGCACAAGCTTTTCCCGCTTCATCCTCTTAGCACGACCGACGGGCAGTCGGTGGAAATCATCGATCCGGGACTGGTGAATGCCGATGCCGGCCCAGACTTTTTCAATGCCAAAATAAAGCTGGACGGTGTATTGTGGGTTGGGAATGTCGAGATTCACGAGCGGGCGTCCGACTGGTTCCGGCATAATCATGACAAAAACAAGGCATACGATTCGGTTATCCTGCATGTAGTTTCGGATATAGATGTGGCGGTTTCGCGAAGCAACGGCGAGCCGATTCCGCAGATGGAGTTCCACTGCCCGTCCTACCTTTCGGAAAATTACGGCGAGCTGATTCATACAGCTCACTATCCGGCATGCTACCGGCTGATTCCGCAGTTGCCGCCTTTCTTGATTCACAGTTTCCTCTCCTCCTTGCAGACGGAACGATTCGAACAGAAGACGGAACAGATAGCCCGCCGCCTCCAGGCCTGCGGCATGGATTGGGAGCATGCCTTTTTCATCACGCTTGCCCGCAATTTCGGATTCGGTGTAAACAGCGATGCCTTTGAACTTTGGGCGCAGTCCATACCTCTTTCGGCCGTAGCGAAGCATCGGGACGACCTTTTTCAGGTGGAAGCCTTCTTTTTCGGGCAGGCAGGACTGTTGGAAGAGCTTCCGGCCGATGAATATACTGCACGCCTAATCAAGGAATACGAGTATCTGAAGCATAAGTTCGACCTTCATCCTTCCGGCGTATGCCGGTGGAAGCTGCTCCGCATGCGTCCGGGAAACTTCCCGCATGTACGCATCGCCCAACTTGCCTGCCTGTATCATCGTTCGCAGGGGCTTTTCTCTCGGCTGATGGAGCTGACCACCCTGAAGGAACTGCGTGATGAACTGAAAGGCGGAACCTCGCTTTACTGGCTTACGCACTATACTTTCGGCGAGGTTTCCCCCTCCCGTCCGAAGACACTCAGCCGGTCGTCTGTCGATTTGATTATTATCAACACGGTGGTTCCCTTTCTTTATGCTTACGGGAAATACCGTGGGAATGAAGGCTTGTATGGTCGGGCCGCGGCTTTGCTTGAGGAGATGAGGCCGGAAAACAATTACATTATCCGGTTATGGAAGGAATGCGGCCTGGAGGCTGCCCATGCGGGAGACAGCCAGGCCCTGATACAACTGAAAAAGAATTACTGTGATCCGAAAAGATGCCTCTGTTGCCGCATCGGGTATGAATACTTCAAGCGGAAAATATGACCGTGGTGAAGTCATTTTTTCATGCAGGAGAAACGCTCCGTTTGTCCGCATGATTTCTCCGGAGGACGGGATAAAGATGTTTCTCCTCGCCGTTATATTTTTACAGGCAAATATAAAAACGTATCTTTGTGGGCATAACCAGAAAATGACCGGTATGGGAAAATACATTTATGAACTTACGATGAAGGTGCGCGACTATGAGTGCGACCTGCAAGGGATTGTCAATAATGCCAATTATCAGCACTATATCGAGCATACGCGCCACGAGTTTCTCTGTTCGGAGGGCATCAGCTTTGCCCGTCTGCACGAGCAGGGCATCGATCCGGTGGTGGCTCGTCTCACGATGGCCTTTAAAACTCCGCTGCGGAGCGGAGACGAGTTCGTTTCGAAGCTGTATTTGCGGAAAGACGGCCTTAAATATGTCTTTTATCAGGATATCTTCCGTTTGCCCGACCTGAAGCCGGTTCTCCGGTCGACCGTGGAAACCGTTTGCGTTGTCGGCGGGAAACTGGGCGACAGCAAGGAACTTTATGAAACTTTTTCCCCTTATTTAGATGAATGAAGAGGTACTCTATACGTTGGCCTTGACCAAGATACGCGGTTTGGGCTTGATCGGTGCGCGTAATCTGCTGCAAGCGGCAGGCAGTGCGGCAGAGATTTTCCGCCATACTGCTGACCTTTCGCAGAGTATACCGGGGTTTCCCAAGCGTCTGGTAAAGGCTTTTGACTGTCCGGACACGTTGCGCATGTGCGAAGCCGAGCTTCAGTTTGCCGAAAAGAACCGTATCCGTGTGCTGACGGAAAGGGACGAAGATTATCCGTCGCGGTTGCGGGAGTGCGATGATGCTCCGCTTGTCTTGTTTTACAGGGGCAACGCCGATTTGAATGCGATGCATGTGGTCAGTATCGTGGGCACACGCAACATTACGGAATATGGGCAGGATGTTTGCCTGCGGCTTGTCTGCGAACTGAAGGAGCTGTTGCCGGATACGCTTGTGGTCAGCGGTCTGGCATACGGTGTCGACATTCACGCCCACCGTGCCGCTCTGCAAAGCGGACTGGACACCGTGGGAGTTTTGGCGCACGGGCTTGACCGCATCTACCCGCCGGTTCATCGGCAGACGGCGGCCGAAATGACGGAACACGGCGGTCTGCTGACCGAATATCCGAGCGGAACGAATCCCGACAGGCAGAATTTCGTGAAGCGCAACCGCATCGTAGCAGGAATGAGTGATGCCACAATCGTCATTGAGTCGGCAGCCAAAGGCGGTTCGCTTATTACGGCGGAAATCGCCGAAAACTATCATCGCGACTGTTTTGCCGTGCCCGGACGGATTGGTGATACCTTTTCGGAAGGATGCAATAACTTGATACAGACTAATCGTGCCGTCTTGTTGCAGGACGCTGAGGGACTGGTAAGGGCAATGAACTGGGATATGCCATCAAGGCCGGCTGTAACTGCCGTACAGCGGCAGCTTTTCCCCGACTTGTCGGAAGAAGGACAGCTTGTTGTAGGGCTGTTGCAGAAGCATGCCGACGGTATGCAGATAAATGCTCTTGTGGTGGAGAGCAACATAGCCATCAACCGCATGACGGGAATCTTGTTTGAACTGGAGATGAAGGGGATTGTCCGTGCGCTTGCCGGCGGGGTATACCGGCTGATTGGAATCTAATGTCTGTAAGGTCATGAAAGGAAGATTTTGTAACAGATTTGTGTGGGCATTTGTGCTGACTGCCTTATTGGTCTGTCAGGGAAACGCCGGACAGGAAACGGACATGAAGTCAAGGCAGACCGTTGTGTCTGGACAGAAGCAGGCGGGCGAACCGCAGTTTCCTTTTCCTGAAATTCCTTCAGACCTGACTCGTCCTGAAGACCGGAAGGAGTTTCTTCTGAAACACTATTGGGACAATTTCGACTTCTCTGACATTTCGCTGGTAGACAACCGCAATATCTCCGAACAGGGATTTGTAAACCAGATTGCCTTACTGGCCGACGGGGATACAGATGTGGAACTCGTCCGGCAGAGTCTTGACAACTTCTGTTCGGGCATGGAGAAAAACATTCATGCCCGCCGGGTCTTTATGGAGATGGCCTATGATTATCTGTATAGTCCCGATTCTCCTTTTTATAATGAAAGCCTTTACCTGATTTATCTGAAGCGCATGGCTGAGAGCAAGGTGTTGGGCGAAGTGCAGAGAGAGGCGGTAATTTTCAGGATAAAGCTGATAAGCCGTAATCTTCCTGGAGATAAAGCGGCGGATTTCAATTATTATCTTTCAGACGGGACGGAGCGTTCGCTGGCGATGACAGAGGTAAAAGGCAGTCATCTGCTGTTGGTCTTTTATGATCCGGAGTGTGAAAGTTGTCATGAGGTACTGGCCCAGATGACGGATGACAGGGCGCTTGCTGAGGCGGTAAGTCAGGAAAAGGTCAGTATACTGGCTGTATATACAGAGGGCAATGCGGAGTCTTGGCAGAAGACTTTGGCCGATATGCCTTCAGACTGGTTGGTCGGCGAAGATCGTCTGGCAATAAGGACAGACGCTTTGTATGATTTGAAGTCCATGCCAAGCATCTATCTGTTGGACAAAAGCAAGCGGGTGGTTCTGAAAGACACTTCTTATGAAAAGGTGCGGGAAGCGTTGCACTTGTAGTGATGGGATATGACAGATGAGGCGGGCTACCGTGTTTTTCATGGTGGCCCGCCTCATTTTTGCTATGGGTGAAAAAAGGGTTTGCTACTGTCCCAATTCTTTTAGCAGCTCTTCTACTGCGGCTTTCAACTGGGTATCCTCACCTTTCACCACCGTCTCCGGCGAATTGAGCACATGGATGTCCGGCTCCAACTGCTTGTTTTCCAGGTAGCTTCCATCGGGAAGCTGATAGCCTACTACTGGAATTCCGAATATCAGCGTAGGGTCTTGCAGCGTTTCCCAACTGACGGTAGTCATGGTTCCCGGTACGGGAGCACCCACCAGCTTGCCGATGCCGCGGTGTTTGTATACCCATGGTGTGCCGTGGGCATTTGAATAATTGGCTTCGCACTGTAGCATGATGGACGGTTTGTTCCATCGGCGGCTCGGCATGTCGCAGGCAGAACGGCCGCGGATTACTTGCGTAAGATATTTTTTGCCGCTGAACAAGATTTCAATGTCCTCGTGCAAACGGCCTCCTCCGTTAAAGCGGGTGTCGATTACGATGCCTTCACAGTCATTGTATTTCCCGAGGATATCCGAATAGACCGTGCGGAAGCTGCCGTCGTCCATTGACTCGATGTGTACATACCCCAAGCGTCCGTCCGACCATCTCTTGACATCGGCGGCTCTTTGCTTTACCCACCGTTCGTAAAGCAGGGTGTTGAGCTCTCCGTTTCCTATCGGTTTGATTACCTCGTCCCAATGTTCCTTGGTTTGGGGGTTGTAAAAGGAAACCAATGTCTTTTTCCCCGTCTTTCCGTTCAGCAGGGCAAAGTAGTCTGTATCGGCATCGATGGATTTTCCGTCTATCTTTTCGATGACGGTGCCTTTGGTTACCTTTGTGCTCTTGCGGTCGAACGGGCCTTTTTCAATGACTTCGTCGATGGAGAGTCCGTTTCCGCTGTAGTTCCAGTCGAAAAGTAATCCCAGACTGGCCGTTGTCTCTCCTTTTCCGTCCGGGTAATACCGTCCGCCGGTATGGGAAACATTCAGTTCGCCCAACCATTCGCTGAGCAGTTCGGCGAAATCGTAATTGTTGTTGATATGCGGCAGAAACTTGCGATAGGCAGCTGTCATGGCTTCCCAGTCCACGCCGTGCATAGACTCTGTATAGAAGCATTTCTTTTCCTGTTTGTATACATGTTCGAACATATAGGCCCGTTCTGCCGCTAGGTCCATTTTCATTTCTGCCCGGTATGCGACCGGTTTCAGTTCTTCAGAAGCGATTTCCATCTTCTGCATACCGCTTCCGCCGAGAATGAAGATATTTTCCCCTTCCCTGTCAGTCTCCATGTTTGCCCATCCGGCATCCATCTTGTGCAGCAGTTTGGTCTCGTGTTTGCGCAAGTCCATCTTCCACATGTCAAATCCTCCCTCGAACGAGGCCAGATAATACAGGTTTTCCCCGTCGGCAGAAACGAGGGCCGATGCGATGCTCGATGAGTTGGGAGTCAGGCGGACGATACGGTCTTCTATACCATCGAGCTCTACCACAATGTCTTTCGGCGCTTTTTCTTTCTTTTCATTGTCTTTGTCCTTGTCACTTTCTCCGGAAGCAGCCTTTTCCTGCTCTTTTTCCAACTCTTTCAAGAGTTCGTAGTCCTCTTTGTTCAGCCGGAACTTGTCGTAAGAATCTTTGTTGACAAATGCAAGCATGACATCATCCAGTGACCCCCAGGAAGCATGACTGCGCATTCCATATCGTTCGGTAGTGAAAAGAATGGCGTTCCCATCCATCACCCACCGTGGAGCCCCGCTGGTATAGCCGCTGTTGGTCAGGTTGACAGGACGGCTTTTCCCGTCGGCCTTGACTAAGGCTATGTCGGTATATGGGTCGTGACGGTTGCCGATGAGGGTTAGCGTAAACCATTTGCCGTCTGGCGACCACATGTAGTCGAAGCTGCCCGTTGTTTCATACCATTCCGACCCGTCTGTAATCTGGCGAACCTTTTTGGTGGCGAGGTTTATTACCATCAGACGGGTGCGGTCTTCTATGAATGCTATTTCTTTTCCGTCGGGAGAGAACTGAGGTTGCTGACGTTCCGTTCTGTTGTCGGGCAGCAAGGCTTCTTCTTCAATCAGTGTAGCGTTGGGGAAATTGGCATCATCCTTGCGGACAATCTTGGCGGTGTACAGATTCCAGTTGCCGTTTCGCTCACTTGCATAAACCAGCGAACGGTTGTCTGCTCCGAAAGACAGTCCTTCCTCCGCTTCGGGCGTGTGAGTGACCTGCTTGGTCGTGCCATATTCCGTTGAAGTGACAAAAACTTCGCCGCGAACGGTGAATGCCACCTGTTTTCCGTCGGGGGAGACAGTAGCTTCGCTTGCTCCGCGTGTGAAGCTGAGCGGTTCGGGCATGGATTCGTCGTCGCGTGTCAGGGTAATGGCTACCTTTTGCGGCTTTCCTCCGGTGGGCTGGATATAGATTTCGCCGTCGTATGTATAGCATAGCGTTTCGTTTGCTATAGACAAAAAACGGACGGGATGCGTATCAAAAGAAGTTATTGAGCGTATCTCCTGCGGATTTTCTATCGGGAAAGCATATACATTCATCGAGCCTCCGTTTCGTTCGCTCAGCAGATAGACTTCTTTTTCATCGGCCGACCAGACGGCATTGCGGTCTTCGCCTGCCCGGTTGGTCAGGTTCGTATGCTTTCCGCTCTTTGTATCGTACAGCCAGATATCGCGGGTAACGGAGGATGTATGGTGCTTGCGCCATTCGTCTTCCAGTCCCTTGCGGTCTTGATAGAGGAACTTGTTCCCAGAACCGTTGAAACAGACATATTCCGCCGGAGTTCCCAGCATCTGTTCGGTTCTCCCACCGGTTGTCGGGACTTTATAAAGTTCTGTCAGTACCGATCTGGGGAAAAGTACGCTTGCAGCGGGGTCTTGTATGGTAGCCGAAAACACGACAGCCTTTCCGTCGGGCGTGAATGCCGAAGGAATCTCTGCGGTGGAATGTGTTGTCAGTCTGCGTGCATTCCCTCCGTCTGCCGACATGATGAAGATGTCGAAATTTCCGTACCGGTCACTGGCAAAGGCTATCTCCTGTCCGTCGGGCGACCATACGGGTGAAGATTCATACGAATCCTGTGTGGTAAGCCGGATGGCCTCTCCTCCCGATGCCGGAACCTTATAGATATCCCCTTTGTAGCAGAATGCGATTTCCTTTCCGTCGGGAGATATGCGTACGTCACGCAGCCACATGGGTGTGATGGCTGCTGCTGCATTTGCGGCGACAGCTCCCAAGGCTATGCTTAATAAGAATTTTTTCATAAAAGAACTTTGTTTTTTGTTTTTCGCAAAGGTAAGGATTATGCGGACAACATGAAAAAAACTGAAAAATTATTTGGAATATATAGTCTAAAAGGCTTATCTTTGCACCGTTTTCTGAGGAAAACGCAAAAGTTTGGACTATGGTGTAATGGCAGCACAACAGGTTTTGGTTCTGTTTGTCTTGGTTCGAATCCAGGTAGTCCAACCGTATTGTGAAAGAGATGCCCTGAAAGTATTGTTTTCAGGGCATCTCCTTTTTTATTGTCAGGCATAATACTTTTCTTATCCTTTCCCTTTCATTGTTTTGGCGAATAAATGTAGAAATTGTAATTCTTGAATAATTTATTTCTTATCTTTGTGAAAAGGAAAACAACTGTGTCTTTAATCTTGCTGCAATTATGAAAACGACTTTGTCTAAATGTCTGGCTCGTCTGCTGTTTGTGATAATGGCATGGGGAGGCGTGTCTCCAGACCTTATCCAGGCGCAGGAAACGAATTCGATGGAGGCGGTCTATGATGCGTTCAATAAGAAAGATTATGAAACCGCTTTGAAACTCCTTTTGCCGATAGCTCAAGACGGCAATCATGAAGCGCAGGCTATGGTCGGTCTCTTTTATTCGCAAGGATATGGGGTGCCGGCCGATGATGTGGAGGCGGCCCGGTGGTATGCTGCTTCTGCCTGTGGCGGGAATCTGTTAGGCCAGACCATGCTGGCGGCTGCTTATTTTAGCGGGAAGGGCGTGCCGCAATCGAACAGTGCCGCTCTCTATTGGACGGAAAAACGGATAGAACAGGGCGATGAAGAGGCCAAGCCGATGGCTGAATATTTGCGTTCGCTTGTTGAACAGGAGAATGAGGAGCCGAGCCGGTGGGATCTTGTTGCGGCCGACATGATGAAAGTAGGCCAATCGCTGATGGAAACGGCAAATTCGATAAAAGAAAACAGTTCACTTAATGTGGATGAACAGTCATTCGATGCTGTTTCTACAGGCTCGGACTCTGTAGCTGATACTTCCGGGGAGGCGGAAGAAAAGGAAGATGCCAAAAGCAAAAATTTGCAGGATCGGAAGTTTCTGGCTGCTTATCGGACGGCGAACCGTGCTTATATGCGGGCTGAAGATAATTTGCGTGATATGCGTTATCGCCCCGAGCGCTATACGCATCTGTCGGATGAACAGTTTTGCAGGGAGGTGGACCGGTTGCAAAGCGAGATGCGGTCTTTGCGTAACAAGATTGAATCGGAATATGGCGCGTCTCAGCGCAAGTCTCCGCTGGAGGATTGGGAACCCGAGCGTTGCAAATAGTAGGCAGACTTTTGTTTTTGAAAGGCCGTCCGCGCTTCGGGAGCTTGTAAAAAAGTTTTTTTGATACGGGATGCGTAAAGTTTTCAAAGAAAGACTATCGGGCAGGCAGCATATAGCGCAAGGACATCCGCATACATCCCTGCACTATATGCTTTCTTTTTATTTCACCCAAACCACATAATCCTGTTTGCGCGGCTTGGCTTGCGGAGCTTCTTCGGTGGACGGATAGCCCAGCACGCAGTGTCCGATGCCTTCATAGTCACCTTCGATACCCCATTCCTTGAGCAGATTTTTCCCTTCAGGCGAACTGAACACCTCTTTGGCACGGTGAATCCAACAGCTTCCCAGTCCCAAGGCATGGGCTGCATTCATCAGATTGCCCATTACGAGCGAGCCGTCGTACAGATAAGTGGGGCGGCTGCGGTCTGCCAATACGATGAGAACCACGGGCGCTCCATAGAAAGGGTCGGATGCGGTGCCTAACACTTCGGCGTTGAGTCGGGACAAACGGTCGCGGAGAGGCTTGTTGGTGACGGCGACGATGATGGGAGACTGCATTCCCTTGCCGGTGGGAGCATACGTTCCGGCTTCAATAATCTGTTCGAGTAACTCTTGCGCAGGCATTTCGTCAGGCTTGTAGCTGCGGATGCTGCGGCGTGTCTTCATGTTTTCTATTGCTGCATTCATATCTTGAACTTTTAAGTTAGCTTTCAACGGATATATCTGCGCGAAAGGCAAAGGTTATAACAAGCGTTTGCTTAGGAAGCGTACCGGATACCATACCGACACGAAACCGATGGCAAGCACTGTAAAAAAGATTAGTGTGACATCCCCTATATGTACGCTAACCGGATACGCGTCTACGATAAAGCTTCCCGAACTGCCTAACGAGAGCAAACCGAAATGTTGCTGAAGCAGGCAGAGCGTCAGCCCCAGTATAATGCCGGAAACGGCTCCTGTCAGCGAAATCATATAGCCTTCCATCATGAAGATGTGCGTGATGAGCCTGTCGCTTGCTCCGAGATTGCGCAAGGCTTTCACATCGTCGCGCTTGTCGATGATGAGCATGGACAGCGAGCCGATTACATTGAAGCTGGCTATCAGCAGGATGAATGTCAGGAAAAGGTAGGAGATAAGTTTTTCTATCTGCATGATGCGGAATGTGTCGGCCTGTTGTTCGTAGCGGTTCTGAACGCGGAATTGGTTTCCCAAATGTTCTTCTAACTTTCGTTTCACGGATTCGGTATCCGTTCCGGGCTTCAACTTTAGGTTTAATGCGCTTATTTCCGTGTCATACTGAAACAGTTTTCGGGCAAAACTCAGGGAAGTCAGGATGTATGAAGCATCATATTTCTCTTGGTTGACGGCAAAAACCAGGCCGGAAGAGAACAGTTGGCCGGAAATGAAGGAGGCGGATGGATTGGCCACATTGACTTTCGCGCCGCGTTTCGGGGCATAAATCTCCAAAGGGTCTAAGAATCGTATCCCTGTGCCCAAGATGGAGAGCAGCTGGATGCCGGGAATGGCATATTCTGCCACTTCATCGTGCAGCAGTAGCTCCCCTTTTCCGAAGAGAATGCTGTCTATCGGGCTCAGTTGGTCAAAGTTATCCTCTACTCCCTTTATGACAGCCATTGCCTGCCGCCCTTGATATTGCACCATGGCGTTATCTTCCAACGATTCGGAGCAGACGGCTATTTCCGGCATTTGGCGGATGGCAAGTATCTTTTCATCTTGTCCGTCGAATACTTTTCCGGACACGGGAGTGATTTTCAGTTCTGGGTCGAAAGCCGTGAAGAAAGTGGAAACCAAATCCTGAAAGCCATTGAAGACAGAGAGCGTACATACCATCGCCAATGTTGCCAAAGCAACTCCGCAGACCGATATGCTTGAAATAATATTGACTGCATTGTGAGATTTCTTGGAAAAGAGGTATCTCTTGGCTATGTAGAATGGAAAATTCATACGCCTCTTTATCTGTTAGCGGTTTGAGCTTTGGCCGTCGGTCATTTCTTTAGGAGTTCGTCGATATGGGCGGCATAATCCAGTGAATCGTCCACGAAAAATCTTAGTTCAGGAATGATTCGCAGTTGGAATCGCAGGCGTTTCCCCAGCTCGAAACGTATGGCTTTCATGTTGTCATTGATGTTTTTTACGATTTCTTCACCACGCTCTGAGGGGAATACACTTAGATAAGCCTTGGCATAACTTAAGTCGGGGCTGATGCGCACTACACTTACCGATACCAGTATGCCCGGCATCCTTTTGGTCTGCAATAAGAAGATTTCGCTCAGTTCCTTTTGGATGAGTCGGGAAATCTTATTCTGTCTGGTTGTTTCCATAATCTTTATTTCATTTTTTTCGTATGATGGTTAGTCCGTCACGTAAGGGAAGGATGACTTTCTCTACACGTTTGTCGGCCGCTACCCGGTCATTGAATTTTTTTATACCAATCGTCTGCGTATCCGTATGGTTCGGTTCTTCAAGCACATGCCCGTCCCATAATGTGTTGTCGGCGATGATATAGGCTCCTGAATCCATCTTGCTTAGAATCATCTCATAATATTCCACGTAAAAACGCTTGTTCCCGTCGATGAATGCCAGGTCAAACCGGATGTCCATTGGCGGGACAAGCTTCAAGGCATCGCCGATATAAAATTTTATCTTGGATGCATACGGCGAATTCTCCAACCATGGACGGGTGAAATCCTCTTGTTCATCATTGATTTCGAATGTATGCAAGACAGCCCCTTCACCCAGTCCTTCCGCCAGGCAGAGCGCGGAATAACCGCTGTATGTCCCTATCTCAAGCACCTGTTTGGGGCGTATCATCTGCACAAACATCTTAAGCATACGTCCTTGAAGATGCCCTGAAGCCATGCGGGGACGCAATAGTTTGACATGCGTTGCCCGATATAAAGCTTTCAGATAATCGTCTTCTTCGTCTATATGTTGGAGTATATATTCATCCAATGCATCCGTTTCTTTCATTACAGATAGCGGTTACGGTTGGGTAATACATAATCATTTTCATTTTGGAGCACATCACCCACCTGGTTGATTTCAAGGAATGAGGTCTGTGTCCCTTTCTTTCCGCCGCTCAGATAAGCTACCATGTCGTTTTCATTCAGTACCCCATCGTTTATCAGCTTGCGCAAAGCCGTGAAATAATACTCTTGTCCGTTGGCTTTTTCCGGCATGTAAATTGCTTCCACTCCGTAGGAAAGGGCCAGATGGCGCATAGTCTTTTCTTTGTAGCAAATGGCCAAGACAGGATATTTCCCTCGGAAAGCAGCCAGATTGCGTGCTGTCAGTCCGCTGAAACTGTCTGTTATAATGGCGCGGATAGGCATCAGCGTAGTGGCTTGGACGGCTTGTTTGGCCAGGAAACTGGTTACATTCGTGTTTTTGGGAGTCAAGGGAATGGGAATATCGTTCTCTTCCATCTTGTCTTTTTCCGCTTGTGCCGCAACTTTTGTCATGGTCTTTACCGCTTCCACCGGATATTTCCCGTAGGCTGTTTCCCCGCTCAGCATAAGTGCGTCTGTACGATAATAGATTGCGTTGGCGATGTCTGTAACTTCTGCACGGGTGGGACGCGGATTATTGATCATTGTATGCAGCATTTGAGTGGCAACGATAACCGGCTTTTTGGCCAGAATACATTTTTTTATCAATAGCCGCTGGATGCCTGGGATGCGTTCTTGCGGAACTTCAATGCCTAAATCTCCGCGTGCGACCATGATGCCGTCTGCTTCTTCCAATATCTCATCGATATTGTCAACTCCTTCCTGATTTTCAATTTTTGCGATAATTTTGATATCACTGTTGTGGGATGTCAGGATTTCACGGATATCCAATACATCTTGACGGTTGCGGACGAAAGAGTGTGCGATGAAATCGATGTCTTTCTCGATGGCATAGAGGATATTGTTGCGGTCTTTTTCCGTCAGAGACGGGAGATTGATGCGTACACCGGGAACATTCACGCTTTTGCGGCTGCCTAATGTCGCGTCGTTGCACACTTCGCAGATTAAATATTCGTCATTCTTTTCGATTACCTTCATCCCCAGTTCGCCATCGTCAATCAAAACGTTGACTCCGACAGACAAGTCGCGGACAAACTCCGGGTATGTGACAGCGATGCACTCATGTGTTGTTTCCTGATTGGGATTACCGACGATACGAACCTTTTCGCCCGTCTTGAAGTCTATCGGGCCTTCCGCGCTGGCGGTAGTGCGTACCTCCGGCCCCTTGGTATCCATCAGGATGGCTATGCGATTAGAAACTTCACGCACGTTGCCGATCAGTTTTTCAAAGCCCTCGCGGCTGGCGTGAGCGGTGTTCATGCGCACTACATTCATTCCTGCTTCGAATAGTTCTCTGATAAAGTCTACATCGCAGCGTAAATCCGAGATGGACGCAACGATTTTTGTTTGTTTGAGCATCATATATATTTAATGTTTGTTGTTTGTTTGTATGAGGGCTTCCACTCCCAACCGGTAGGAATCAAGACCGAAACCGCAGATTACTCCTATACACGCACACGAAATCATTGATTTATGGCGGAACTCTTCCCGCTTGTGCACATTAGAGATATGTACTTCGATGACCGGGGCGGTGACAGCCCGTATCGCATCCTGTATGGCAATGGATGTATGGGTATAGGCTCCTGCATTCAGGATAATCCCGTCGGACGAGAATCCGGTTTCGTGTATCTTGTTGATTATTTCTCCCTCTATGTTTGACTGGTAGTAGCCGAACGTTATCTCGGGGTATCGGGCTTTCAGATTATTCAGATAATCGTCGAAAGACTCTGCTCCGTAGATGGACGGCTCTCGCTTTCCCAGCAGATTGATATTCGGACCGTTGATTATTTGTATTCTCATCTTTGCTTTTTCTGAACTTTATAATATTTTTGTTGGAGAATCGCCGCAAAGATACTAAAAAGAATGGAAAGTCAGGATAAAAACAAGAATATTATAATAAAGTATAGGCAATACCTTAAACTGGAAAAAGCTCTGTCTGATAATACGGTAGAGGCGTATCTGACTGATTTAGACAAATTGTTTGCTTTTCTCACTCTGGAAGGAATCGATTTTACTGAGGTTACGACTGAAGAACTGGAAACTTTTTCGGCGGGATTGCGCGACATCGGCATTCATCCCCGTTCGCAGGCCCGGATTCTGTCGGGAATCCGCTCCTTCTATCGTTTCCTTGTGCTGGATGACTATATCCGTCAAGACCCTACGGAATTGCTGGAGTCACCTCAGATAGGGAAGCATTTGCCGGATGTGCTGACCGTAGAGGAAATAGACAATCTGATTGGATCCATTGACAGAAGCACAAAGGAAGGGAGGAGGAATTGCGCTATTCTGGAGACTCTTTACAGTTGCGGCTTGCGGGTGTCGGAACTGTGCGGCCTGAAATTGTCCGACCTTTATCTGAAAGAGGGGTTTGTCAGGGTGGAAGGAAAAGGAAGCAAGCAGCGGCTTGTCCCGATATCCCGTCGGGCTGTCAGTGAACTGGAGGATTATTTCTTAGTCCGCGACGAGGCTGAAATATTGCCCGGATACGAAGATTTTGTGTTTATAAGCCGGCGCGGCAAGAACATTTCTCGCATTATGGTGTTTCATATAATAAAAGAGCTGGTGCGGCAGGTCGGAATAAAGAAGCAGGTCAGTCCGCATACGTTCCGCCATTCATTTGCCACCCATCTGTTGGAGGGAGGGGCAAATCTGCGGGCGATTCAGTGTATGCTGGGGCATGAAAGCATCGGGACTACCGAGATTTATACCCATATTGACCGTAACCGCCTGCGGGAAGAGATTATAGGACATCATCCCCGGAACTTCAAGAAAATGTCTTGATTCTTGCCTGCCGCGGGATGGGCTTTCTCCGGAAATTTTTCATCTGGGCGGAAAAAAGTTTTTGTCAGGATGAGAATCCGGTTTCATTCGGGGAAAAACGAAGGAAAAGAAGTTAAAAAGACGGTAAAGTCTGTGTTTTTAATCTTTTTTTAGTGGCTGTTTTAAAAAAAATAAGGGAAAAGTTAACAACAATCATTGTTTTTCTTATCTTTGCCCCAAATAATGGATAAAAGACATAGAAGCAAAATTTATTATATACAAACCAAAACATTTAAGAATCATGATTAAGAAGTTGTATTTGCCGTTGGTGGCACTGTTTGTCCTTGCCCTCTCTTCATGTGGCAAGATGGGCGAATTGTCTGCTGACTACTTCTCTACAGACCCTGAGGTTCTGGAAGCTGTTGGCGGTAAGGTTCCTGTAACAATTACAGGTAAATTCCCTGAAAAGTACTTCAAAAAGAACGCAACCGTTGAGGTGACTCCGGTATTGAGATGGGATGGCGGCGAAGCCAAAGGCCAACCTGCCAAATTCCAGGGCGAAAAAGTACAAGGTAACGACCAGACTGTTTCTTACAAGGCAGGCGGTACTTATACGATGAAGGCCTCTTTCGACTATGTTCCTGAAATGGCAAAGTCGGAGCTGTATCTTGACTTCAAGATCAAGAAAGGCAAAAAGGAATATACCATTCCTTCTGTAAAGATTGCAGACGGTGTAATCGCCACTTCTGAACTGCCGACCGTTAAGTCTGCCAATGCAGCTTATGCAGCTGACAAGTACCAGCGTATCGTTAAGCATGCACAGGAAGCTCAGATTATGTTCTTGATCCAGCAGGCTAATCTTCGTGCAAGCGAACTGAAGTCTGAAGGTCTGAAGGATTTCCACAAGCAGGTTGTAACCGTTGCAGGTGATACGAAGAACTACAAGCTGAACAACATCGAGATTTCTGCATACGCTTCTCCGGATGGTGGTGTCAAGCTGAACACGACTTTGGCTGAAAACCGTCAGGACAATACAGAAAAATACATGAACCAACAGCTGAAGAAAGGTAAGATCGAGACAGAAGTTGACGCTACCTATACAGCTCAAGACTGGGAAGGCTTCCAGGAATTGGTTTCTAAGTCAAACATCCAGGATAAGGATTTGATCTTGCGTGTTCTTTCTATGTATTCTGATCCGGAACAGCGTGAAACTGAAATCAAGAACATTTCTTCTGTATACAAGACTTTGGCTGACGAAATTTTGCCGCAGTTGCGTCGTGCTCGCCTGACTGCCAACTATGATGCTATCGGCCGCAGCGATGAAGAAATCAATGCTGCTTATGATGCTAACGAAGATTCTTTGAGCGTAGATGAATTGTTGTATGCTGCTACTTTGACTCAGGACAACGCCCGTAAGGAAGCTATCTATAAGAGAACTATCCAGAAATATCCGAGCGATTACCGTGCTTACAACAACTTGGGTAAGATGGCTTATGCTGCCGGCGACTTGAACGCTGCTGAAAACTACTTCAAACAAGCTGCAAGCAAGAATGCCAACGCTGCTGAGGTTAACACAAACCTTGGTTTGGTTGCTTTGACCAAAGGCAATGTGGCAGAAGCTGAAACTTATCTGAGCAAGTCTACTGGTGCTGATACTGCAAACGAAGCTTTGGGTAACCTTTACATCAAGCAGGGTCAGTATGATCGCGCCGTTCAGGCTTTCGGCGACACGAAGACAAACTCTGCCGCTTTGGCTCAGATCTTGGCTAAAGACTACAACAAGGCTAAGAACACTCTGAATGCAGTGAAGAATCCGGACGCTTATACTGACTATCTGATGGCTATCGTTGGTGCAAGAACCAATAATGCTGATCTGGTTAAGTCAAGCATGGACAAAGTAGCCCAGAAGGACGCTGCTTTGGCTGCCGCTGCTCAGAACGACCGTGAGTTTGCTAAATATGCAAATGAAATCAAGTAATTGACTGTCGGTTGATTTAAATAAAGAAAGCCGGAACGTAAACTTTACGTTCCGGCTTTTTCTTGTTGTAAGGGCAATTTAATCGGAGGAGGATAATGTCGGATTCTGATAAAATTCGTACATTCGCATTTAAATGTAAATGATGTGATAGTATGAAAAGGTTTTATCCTTGGTTGGTATGTTCGTTTTTGGGGTTGGCTTTCGGTTCATGCAGTGAGAATACTGATTTTATACTTCAGGGTGAGCTTGACAATGTTGGTTCAGACAGGATACTTGTTGTGTATGATGATCCTGAACCAAAGCTTGATACCATTTATCCGCAGGGAGGAAAATTTGTTTACAAGCTTCTTCCCGACACGGTTCAGCTGTTTCGTCTGGTCGATAAGGCGGGTAATGTGATTCCGGTCTTTGCAGACAAAGGTTGGCGGGTGATGCTTTCGGGGAGTTTCACCAGTCCCGAAGTTGCGGGAGACGGGCCGAACAGGGATTATCAGGAATTCCGTAGCAGCATCGCTTCTTTGAAAGATTCGGCGGAAGTGAGAAGAATTGCCGCTGACTTCGTTCGTTCGCATCCCGGTTCGTTTGCATCCGCTTATTTGATAGACCGCTATTTTGCCCAGATTCCGTCTCCGGATATGGAGTATATCCGAAAATTGGTCGAGCCCCTGAATGGGAATATCAAAGACAGCCGGATTCTGAGCATTATCTTGCAGGCACTTTCCCAAAAGAAGGAGGAGGATTCTGATAATGTAAGCTATTTCTCTTGCAGGAACCGTAAGGGAGAATATGTTTCATGGGTTGATAAGGAAAATGACTTCACGCTGATTAATTTTTGGGCGAGCTGGAATGGCGAGAGTATTGCGGAGCGCGATTCTCTGGAGTCTGTGGTCAAGAGTTTTCCCTCAAGGATTAATTTTAGAATACTGAATCTGTCACTCGACTATGACCGGGAAGCCTGGTTGGCTGCCTGCAAGAAGGATGATGCCCATTGGATTGAAATCTGTGATTGTACGGGATGGGAAAATTCTGTCTTGAAGCAACAGAACGTAACCCGTCTTCCTGCGAATATATTGGTAGACCGCAACCGCAAGATTCTGGCGAGAAACCTGTATGGAGAAGCCTTCAAGAATAAGATTTTGCAGTTGACAAAAAAAGACTAATCAGAACAATAACTTGAAACAACATGTTGGTAAAACTATTTGGTGCTGCCGTACAGGGGATAGATGCTACCATTGTGACGATAGAAGTAAACAGTTCGCGCGGCATTAAATTCTTTCTGGTGGGATTGCCCGATTCTGCTGTAAAGGAAAGCCATGAGCGGATAATTTCTGCCTTGCAGGTAAACGGATATAAATTCCCTTCTTGTCAGTTGGTCATAAATATGGCTCCTGCCGACATACGCAAAGAGGGCTCTTCGTATGACCTTCCTTTGGCTATCGGCATCTTGGCGGCCGCAGGAACCGTTTCAACCGAGAAGTTAGGCCGGTTTCTTATTATCGGCGAATTGGGGCTGGACGGTGGCTTGCAGCCTATTCGCGGAGCTTTGCCTATTGCCATTGCCGCCCGTCAGCAAGGCTTTGAGGGTTTTATCCTGCCCAAGCAGAATGCCCGTGAGGCAGCGGTGGTTGACAGACTTCAGGTATATGGCGTGGAAAATATCACGGAAGTCATAGACTTCTTCAATGGAACCCGTGCGTTGGAGCCGACAGTCGTGGATACGAGGGCCGAGTTTTACAGAAACCAGATTAATTTCCCTTTTGACTTTTCCGAAGTGAAGGGACAGGAGAATGTAAAGCGAGCTTTAGAGGTTGCGGCGGCGGGCAGCCATAACATTCTGCTTGTCGGCGCGCCGGGCAGCGGCAAGTCGATGATGGCAAAGCGTCTTCCCGGCATTCTTCCGCCTCTTTCTTTGGGAGAAAGTCTGGAGACGACCAAGATACACTCTGTTGCAGGCAAGTTGGGGAAGGATGTTTCGCTGATAGCGTTGCGCCCTTTCCGCAGTCCGCACCACACGATATCGCAGGTCGCGATGGTGGGAGGAGGTTCAACCCCGCAGCCGGGTGAGATCAGCCTGGCGCATAACGGCGTATTGTTTCTCGACGAACTGCCCGAATTTAACCGGAATGTGCTTGAAGTGCTGCGCCAGCCGCTTGAAGACCGCCATATCACCATATCCCGCGCCCGGTATACGCTCGATTATCCGGCCAGCTTTCAGCTGGTCGCTTCGATGAATCCTTGTCCTTGCGGATATTACAATCATCCTACTCGGCGTTGCGTGTGCAATCCGAGTCAGGTGCAGCGTTATCTGAACCGCATATCAGGGCCTTTGCTTGACCGTATAGACATTCAGGTGGAGATTGTTCCCGTTCCTTTCGAGAAAATGTCGGAGCGTACGCCGGGAGAGTCGAGTTCGGTCATCCGTGAGCGCGTTGTCCGTGCCCGTCAGATTCAGGCAAGACGCTTTGCCAATGAGGCGGGAATCTATAACAATGCCCAGATGACTTCCCGTCTGCTTAATGTTTATGCCGTGCCCGACGCTAAAGGACTGGAGCTTCTCCGCAATGCCATGACACGCCTGAATCTTTCTGCCCGGGCTTATGACCGCATCTTGAAGGTTTCCCGTACGATAGCCGATCTGGAAGCCTCCGAGCAGATTCTGCCTCATCATCTGGCGGAAGCCATCAGCTACCGGAATCTGGACCGGAGCAATTGGGGCGGTTAGTTTTTTGATAGGGGAAAAACCGATTTGTTCCCTGACAAAAAGCGCGGATATATACAGGCATATTTGCTTTTGCTCTTGTATATATCCGCGTTTGGCTTATTTGGAAGCCCTCTGCCGGCATTTTATTCCGCTATGAATACAATTCCACCCTGTGGCTGGATAGTGGCTTGTACGGCCTCTGGTGACTTTATTGTCGGTGTTGTAACTGTAGGGGCATTCTGCTTGCCGTCTGAATAGAGAGTGACTTGACTTCCTTTTGCCATCATCGGCAGGTTAAGTGTAAGTTTCAGCGGTTCCTTTTGCGCATTGATGCCTGCAATGTACCATCGGTTGCCGTGACGGCGCGCCAAGACCACGTATTTGCCGGGATAACCGTCGATGAACACAGTTTCGTCCCATGTGGTCGGAATCTTTTTCATGAAGTCTATCGCTGCTTTGGGGGCATCAACCAGATTGTTTGGCGCGAGGGCGAAGTTCTGAATCGGATTCTGGAACAGGACGGCCGTAGCCAGCTGGAATACATCGCTTGTGCGGCGGATGGTTCCTCCGTCGTTGGTGCGGTTGTAACGCTTGTTAAGGAGGGTTCCGCCGAACTCCATCGAACCTACTGCATTGCGGATGAAGGGATGGAGACAGGCATTGAAGGCTTCGTTGTCGTTGAAATGCTGGTTGAATATGAGATTTTCAGATGCCAGCACCGCTTCGCTGCCCACGTAATTGGGATACATGCGCTCCCATCCTCGGGGCAAAGTGCAGCCGTGGAAGATGACCATCAGCCCATGGTCGTCGGCATCGCTCAGGATGGCCTCGTAAAGCCGCATGGTTTCCTGCTTGTCGCCTCCGAAAAAGTCCACCTTAATTCCTTTTACGCCTATCTGCTGCATCCATTTCATTTCGCGCTTGCGGGCAAACGGATCGTCCATACGGTTGGTCGGGCCTTGCTCGATGTCATTCCAGTAGCCGCTTGAGCTGTACCATAAAAAGAGGGAAACGTTTTTGCTGCGTGCATATCTGGCCAGTTCCTCTATGCGTTCCTTGCCGATTTTCGTATCCCACCAGTTGTCTATCAGCACATATTCGTATCCCATTGCAGATGCAAGGTCGATATAGCGCACCTGGTCTTCGTAGTTGATGCTGTTGTCCTGCCAGAGAATCCAGCTCCACGTGCCACGTCCGAAGCGGTAAGCGTGCTCTGTCTCGAAGCGAGGCTCCACTACATCCCATGGGACGGTTGTTTCCACTATCGGTTTCAGATTGTCGCCTACGGTCAGCGTGCGCCAGGGCGTCTTTCCGGGCAGTGACAGACCGGGAGCGGAAGTTCCGTTGCCGTTGTTTTCCTCAGGCATGGGGAAGGCAATGGTATATAATCCTTCGGCCGTAGCGTCGCTCAGATGCGAGCCGCAGTATTTGCTGTCTACGCCGGTTTCGCTGATCAAAGCCCATCCGTCGTTGCCGATACGGAACAGTCCCGGGAAAGTATAGCCGTGTCCGTATTGTGACCGGACATTCATCGGAGCATCGGCGGTATACTCTTCCTCGTAACTTGGCTTCGTGCGTTTCCAGCCTATCATTGCGTCGCTTTGCGGGCAAAGGAAAGTGGTGGTCTGTGCGGGGAAATCAAATCCCGTCTTCTCTTCGCGGATGACGATGCTCCCTGTTTCTCCCGATTTGGGTATTTCATACCGGAAGGCTATATCGTTGTTGCTGACGCGGAATACGATGTCGACCGGTGCCTTGTCTGCATTCTGCAGGCTTACGGTAAGCTCGTTCGCTGTGTAGTTCACTACAGAACGCTTGATGCGGTCTTGTGTATATGTCTTTTTGATTTGCTGAACTTTCTGCCCCACATAGGACATGTCTTTGCTGAAGTCGCCGATATTTGCGATAAACCCGAGCGGAGACTTTTCAAGGATGGTTTTTTCGTTGTAGGTCACGGCGTACATCGGGATGCCCTGACTTACTGAAAAGTCTACTTTCAGCCGGGAATCGGGGCCGGAGACCGTTGCCTGCTGTGCGAATGTCTGTGAGGTTGCCCATATCAGCGCACAAAATAAGATTTGTCTTTTCATGTTATTATAATTTGTTTTATAGGTTGTCTGTCTTTCCGTTGTTCTTCGGTTGTTTTTCATTTGGATTCAGGGCAAAAAAAAATGGGAGAACGCTTTCTCCCAACCTTGTTAACCTTAAATCTAATACTATGAAAAAAATCATGTGACAAATGTAAGAAAGACACTTATCTTTTGCAAGTAAAAAGCTGATTATTGTTATAGACTTAAATTTCTTTTGCATTTGCCTCCGTTTCCGTACACAATATTTCACATTGTGAGTGCAATCCTTTTGTTTTGTCCTTGTTATTTATTGGTATCCAGAAGTAAAAACCAGAATTTCATGCGCATGAAATGAATTTCGGATACTGTCCAAATTTTTGTTTCATGCGCATGAAATTCTGGTTTTGTCTGCTGTTCGGGTCTTGGGAATGCGGCATCACGGAGGGATGCCTGTCCTTAGTTACGTTTCGGAAAGTTCAGTCCGGGCTTCTCCAGCAGTTCGATTGCTTTCTTCATGCTGTCACTTAGCTCATTGATTACCTGGAAATATTCGCTCATGTCCCAAAGATCCCGTGCTATCAATGCCTTGAGCTGTGTCTTTATCAGCGGAAGAGCTGTGAGATACTGCGCTTCATCATATTTGGCACCCGTATTCTTTCCTGTTTCCACCAGTTCGGAAAGCATCTCTTCCGTTATCTCAAAATCGCGGTTGAAGCGGTCGAAAGTCTTGTATTTCTTTATCCACTCGTTGCGGTGTCGGTCTATCAGTTTCAGATTCTCCTGCACGATGGCTCCTTTGTTGCGCAAATCAAGATAATAGTCGGTGTACATGGTGGTGTCGAGCGGAATGAAATAGTCCGGCATGATGCCTCCTCCGCCGTATACAGTGCGTCCCAGACGGAGAGTGCGGGTCTTTAGCGAGTCGGGGAAATGGATGCTGTCTGCGCTGACCATCTCTCCCCGGTTGTATCGGTCTATCAAGTCTTGGTTATACTGCTCGATATTTTCGTATGGCTTCTGGATGCAGCGTCCTGCAGGTGTATAATACCGTGCTACGGTAAGGCGTATCATCGAGCCGTCGGGCAGATCGATGGGGCGTTGCACCAGTCCCTTGCCGAAAGTGCGCCGTCCCACTACGATTCCCCTGTCCCAATCCTGAATGGCACCGGTCACAATCTCGCTTGCGGATGCGGAATATTCGTCGACCAATACCACCAGACGCCCTTCCTGGAAGTCTCCGTCGCCTTTGGCCTTGAATTCAGAGCGGGGATTCCGCCGTCCTTCCGTATAGACAATCAGCTCTTTTTTTCCTAACAGCTCGTCGCAAAGCTCGATGGCGGCATTCAGATAACCTCCTCCATTGCCTTGCAGGTCGAGTATCAGGTCTTTCATCCCTTTTTTCTGGAGCTTGTGAAGCGCGTCGCGGAACTCCTCGCCGGTTGTGGCGGCAAAACGGTTGATGCGGATATAGCCGATGTGTTCGTTCACCATATAGGAAGCGTCGAGACTATAGACCGGAATCTTGTCGCGCTTGATGGTAAAGGGAATCAGGCCTTTCACTCCGTTTCGCATGATCTTGACATTCACTTCCGAACCCTTGGGCCCGCGCAGCCGGCGCATGACTTCTTCGGTGCTCATCTTGACTCCCGCGATGACTGTGTCATTGACTTCTATGATTCTGTCGCCTGCCAGAATCCCTACTTTCTCCGACGGCCCGCCCGAAACGGGTTGGATAATGAACAGCGTGTCAGTAGCCATATTGAATTGGATGCCGATGCCGTCGAAATTTCCCTGTAGCGGTTCGTTCAGCCGCTTCACTTCTTCCGGATCGGAGTAGGTGGAATGCGGGTCGAGTTCCTCGAGCATACTGATGATGGCATCCTCCACAAGTTTTGTTTCATCCACTTTATCCACATAAAGGTTGGCTATCGCAAATTCGGCAAGCTGAAGCTTCCGTGAAGGGGAATTGAGCAGTTTGTTCTGCGCATGCAGGGCAGAGACGAATATGCTTATTGTCAAAATGAAAAAGTATCTGTATCTCATAAGTTTTTTGTTAGGATTTAAATTTCCATTCCTTCCGGCAAAAACGGAGAGACATCTTTGCCGAACTGCAGCAGCTCGCGGACAATGGTGGAGCTGACCGAAGTCTGTTCCGGTTCCGTGAAGAGCAGGATGGTTTCGATGCCGGAAAGCTTCCGGTTGATGTCGGCTATCGTTTCTTCGTATTCAAAGTCGCGCACCGTCCGGATGCCCCGGATGATGACCTGCGCCTTTTGTGCCAGAGCGAAATCAACGGTCAGTCCGTCGTAAGCCTTTACTTTTACGCGGGGATTGTCGGCATAAAGCTTTTTGATCATGTCCAGGCGTTTTTCTATCGGGAAGTGAGTCCGTTTGCTTTCATTCACTCCGATGCTGATGATGATTTCATCCATAAAGGTCAAGGCTCTCTTTACCACAGAATAGTGTCCTACGGTAAAGGGGTCGAATGTTCCGGGAAATATGGCTCTTTTCATTGCTGTATAAGGTCTTCTTCAACTACCAGATTGTCGATGATAAAATTCTGCCGCTCCATGGTGTTCTTTCCCATATAGAACTCTAACAGTTCCTGCACGGCATCGGTCTTGCGCAGTGTGACCTGCTCCAGACGCATGTCTTTCCCGATGAAGTTTCGGAATTCTTCCGGGGATATTTCTCCCAGACCTTTGAATCGGGTAATTTCCGGGTTGGGGGACAGTTTTTCGATGGCGGCAAGCCGTTCTTCTTCCGTATAGCAGTAGATGGTTTCATAAACGCCCTTTTTCCGGTTGCGCACGCGGAAAAGCGGCGTTTGCAGGATGTAGACATGCCCTTTCTTGATCAGGTCGGGGAAAAACTGCAGGAAGAAAGTGATCATCAGCAGGCGGATGTGCATTCCGTCCACATCGGCATCCGTCGCTACTATGACTTTATTGTAGCGCAGTCCGTCCAGCCCGTCTTCGATATTGAGCGCCGCTTGCAGAAGATTGAATTCTTCGTTCTCATACACCACCTTTTTGGTCAGTCCGAAAGAGTTGAGCGGTTTTCCGCGCAGGCTGAATACCGCTTGTGTATTCACATCCCGGCTTTTGGTGATGGAGCCGCTGGCGGAGTCTCCCTCTGTAATGAAAATGGAACTTTCCAGACGCGGGTCGTCTTCTTCATCTTTCTTGCTTCCCTTCTGGTCGTTCAGGTGGATACGGCAGTCGCGCAGCTTGCGGTTGTGCAGATTGGCCTTTTTCGCCCGTTCGCGCGCCATCTTGGTCACGCCCGCGATGGCTTTCCTCTCTTTTTCCGATTCCTGTATCTTTTGCAGCAAGACTTCGGCCACATCGGGATGCTTGTGCAGATAGTTGTCCACGTTTTCCCGGATAAAGTCTCCCACAAACTTGTTTACGCTGATACCCGAAAGCGGATAGGGATTACCTTCCGAGTCCTTTTCCGGAGCCATCGTCAGCGAGCCTAATTTGATTTTTGTCTGGCTTTCAAAAGTCGGCTCGATTACGTTGATAGCGATGGCCGCCACGATGCCGTTGCGGATGTCCTGGTATTCCATGTTTTTTCCGTAGAACTCCTTGATGGTTCGGGCTATGTGTTCCTTGAACGCGCTCTGGTGTGTTCCGCCTTGGGTCGTATGCTGTCCGTTTACGAACGAATAATATTCTTCTCCGTATTGCGGACTGTGGGTGAAGGCGATTTCTATATCCTCTCCTTTCAGGTGGATGATGGGATACAGTCCCTGGGAAGTCATGTTGTCATTGAGCAGATCCTCCAGTCCGTTGCGGCTGATGATGCGGTGGCTGTTATAATAAATGGACAGTCCCGTATTGAGATAGGTATAATTGCGGAGCATGGTCTCTATAAACTCCGGGCGGAAATGATAATTGACAAACAAAGTCTTGTCCGGCTCGAAGAAGATGTAAGTTCCGTTCTCTTCGTCTGTAGGTCGTGTGGTATCGCTTATCAGGTTTCCGCATTCGAATACGGCTTCTCTCATTTGTCCGTCACGCATGCTGCGTGCAACGAAGCGTGAACTCAGTGCGTTGACCGCCTTGGCTCCCACTCCGTTCAGTCCGACACTTTTCTTGAAGGCTTTTGTGTCGTATTTTCCTCCCGTGTTCAGCATTGAAACGGCATCCACCAGACTGCCCAACGGTATGCCTCTCCCGTAGTCGCGCACCGATACACGCAGATTGTCTTCCACATTGATGTCAATGCGCTTGCCTGCCCCCATTTTAAATTCGTCGATGGAATTGTCTATGACTTCTTTCAGCAGTACATAGATTCCGTCTTCCACTTGGGAGCCGTCGCCCAGACGCCCGATATACATGCCCGGGCGGGTACGCACATGCTCCATGTCGCTTAGGTGGCGGATGTTTTCTTCGGTATACGAAACAGAGTCGGTTATATGTTCGTTGTTTTCTTCCATTATTTCTCTGGGTTAGTCTTGGAATGTCTTTTTGTATGCACGGCGGCGCTTGTGCTGCACGGCTTCAAACGCACTCCATTGTGCCTGCACTTTTTTGTTTTCCTCCAGTTCCGGATTGCTTTCGCCATATTTGAATCCCATCTGCTGGTAGACAGGAACCAAATCATAAAACAGCAGGGCGTTCACTCCCTTGCTTTGGTATTCGGGTTTTACGCCTACCAGCAGCAGGTCGAGCACATCCGCCTTCTTGAAGAACAGGGCTTTCAGCAGATGCCACCATCCGAAGGGAAGCATTTTCCCTTTTGCTTTCTGCAAGGCGCGTGACAAAGAAGGCATGGAGATGCCTGCCGCCACCAGATTGCCTGCTTCATCTTCTACTAATGAAACCATTCGCAGGTCGATGAGCGGGAGATACATCTTTATATATTGGTCAATCTGTCCTTGTGTCATCTGCGAATAGCCGTAAAGCGGAGCATAGGCTTCATTTATCAAGTCGAATATTTTTTGTCCGTAGTTGCCTTTCTTGATTTCGCTCCGTTTTATTTTCTTTATCTTCAGCTTATATTTCTGGAGAATGATTTCTGAGATGCGTACGAACTTGTCCGGAAGTTTGTCGGGTACGGTCAGCTTGAATTCTACCCAGTCTGCTTCCTTCTCGAATCCTAATTGTTCCAGATGTTTGGGATAATAGGGATAGTTATATATTGTAGACATCGTGCTCAATTGGTCGTAGCCTTCTATCAGCATGCCTTCTGCATCCATGTCGGTAAATCCGAGCGGACCGACCATTGCTTCCATTCCCCGCTCTTTTCCCCACTCTTCTACCTGCTTCAGTAAGGCGGAAGAAACCTCCAGATCATCGGTGAAATCGATCCATCCGAAGCGCACTTCCTTTTTATTCCAGGTTTCATTGGCGCGGCGGTTGATGATAGCGGCTACGCGTCCCACTACCTTGTTGTCCTTGTATGCCAGAAAATAGTCGGCTTCGCAAAATTCAAATGCTGCGTTCTTTTGCGGACTGAACGTATTCAACATATCATCGTACAAGTCGGGTACGGAATAAGGATTGTTTTTATAAAGCTCGTAATTAAAGCGAATGAATGTCTTCAGCTCTTTGGGTGAGCTTACTTTTTTGATAATAATGGCCATCAGTTCGTTTTTACTATGAAATTTCAGGCTGTAAAGATACATATTTTTATCGGAAAGTAATGTTCTCTTTTCTGATTTTAGATTCAGAATCTTTTTTCGGCGCGTTTTCAGGAAACAGAAAGACATTTTTTGTCGGTTCGTCTGGATGAAGAGAAAGCATCGGGGGACATTGCTTGTCTTATTGCATTGATAGATAGAAATATATTGGCCGATTGTGCACTTTTCGGATGCTTGAGAATTGAAAAATCACAGACGGCCTGTCCTTTTGTCCGGATTTTCAGATTCTCGTGCCTTTCAGTACCACCATTCTTCCGGCAGTGAAAGAATCATTCCCACGACTTCCGCATAATTTTTCTGCCCGGAAGAGATACGGTTGCTTTTCAGATACCAGTTGTAGACAGTTTCCTGGATTTTCCCGATTGCAGGATTGTAAAGTTCTTGCCGGTATTTGTGCAGCAGGCGGTAGTGTTCTTTCACTTCCGGGCGGATGGCTTCTGTCCATTTCCTGAAGTCATCTTCGTTGAGCAGACCGGCCGCATTGACGAGAACATAGGGAAGCAGGCCGAAATAGCCCTGATAACGGACATCCGGAACAGATGAACGTATGCAGGTCTGATAGGCCCAGAAGTTGGCTTCCGCTTCACTGCTTATCCCTAACCAGTGTGAAAGTTCGTGGGCATAGGTGAAAGCATCCGCTTTCATTTGTGGGTTGATATACGATTCGGCGAAAAAAGGCCCCATATACCCTAATACGCCTACGGCCGAGTAAAGACCGTCCATCAGAGACTGCTTGGGATGTTGGAAGGAATAAGCTTTCCCCAATCCGAAATGCTTCGGAAATTTTTGGTAAATATTCTTGACTTCTTTTTCGTAGGTATGGATTTCCGGCCGTTGGGTGGCGGATTGGGGGACGAAAGAGGCGTTCAGACTGTCGGTGTATGCATATAGAAAACGGAGGAATGCGTTTTCCTGATAGACGGCGGGTGTGACATTCGCCCGTTGGAAAAAGCTGTCGCGGAAATAATTCATGCCCCATCCCCAGTAAAACCAGATGTATATCCACGTTATTATCTCAATTTCCCTGCCGGCGACCGTAGTCCATTTCTTTTTGCGACGGCGCGCGATGAGCGGAAAGACAATCAGAAGCAGGGCGGCTCCTATGACGAAAATTTCTTCGATCAATAATGAAGTGGCAGACGCCATTCGGGCGAGTGTGACGGAGATTGCAGGATAGAACATTTGTGTATAGACCTCTCCCGCTCCGGGAATGAAGCGGAATCCCAGAATGCCGGCGAGCAAGACAGTCAGTGCCGCCCATCGGAAATATTTCAGCCGGAAGCGTTTCATGAAAGCAAAGTTAGAGGTTTTTCGGTCATCCTGTCCAAGTATGCGATAAAATCTTTACTTTTGTGGAAACGAAAAAGAATAATAGGGTTTATGGTATTGAACTATATTTGGATTGCTTTTTTTGCGATAGCTTTTGCGGTGGCGCTGGTGCGGTTGGTCTGTTTCGGCGACACCGGAGTCTTCCCTTCCATCATCAATTCCACGTTTGATTCGTCGAAGACCGCCTTTGAGATTTCTCTTGGCCTGACGGGAGTCCTTTCGCTTTGGATGGGCATCATGAAGATTGGCGAACTGGGGGGCGTGGTCAACTGGCTTTCGCGGCTGCTCAGCCCGTTGTTCTGCAAATTATTTCCCGATATTCCCAAGGGACATCCGGTTACCGGGAGCATTTTCATGAATCTTGCCGCCAATATGTTGGGATTGGACAACGCTGCCACCCCGCTCGGACTGAAGGCGATGGAGGGACTGCAGCGGCTGAATCCGCAGAAAGATACGGCAAGCAATCCGATGATCATGTTTTTGGTGCTGAATACTTCAGGACTGACACTGATACCCATCAGCATCATGGTTTACCGGGCGCAGTTGGGTGCCGAGCAGCCCACGGATGTCTTTGTCCCGATTCTGTTGGCCACTTTCTTTTCCACTTTGGCCGGTATCATCGCGGTCAGCATCTATCAGCGCATCAATCTGCTGAACCGCACCATCCTGCTGTTTCTTGGCGGTGCAAGTCTTTTCATTGCGGCAATCATTTATTTTTTCAGCACGCTCCCGCGCGAACAGATAAACGTGTATTCCACTACCGTGGCGAATGTGCTGCTGTTTGTCATTATCATCGGATTTATTTTTGCAGGCGTCCGCCGGAAGGTTAACGTATACGATGCCTTCATCGAGGGTGCGAAAGACGGATTTACCACGGCGGTGCGGATCATCCCCTATCTGGTGGCAATTCTCGTAGGCATCGGGGTTTTCCGTGCTTCGGGGGCGATGGACTATCTGATTCAAGGCATCGCGGCACTGGTGGATATGTGTGGAATGAACAGCGACTTTGTAGGCGCGCTGCCTACTGCACTGATGAAACCGCTGAGCGGAAGCGGTGCGCGCGGACTGATGGTCGATGCCATGTCAACGTATGGTGCCGATTCCTTTGTCGGACGGTTGTCCTGCATTTTTCAGGGGGCTACGGATACCACCTTTTATATACTGGCCGTCTATTTCGGAAGCGTCGGTGTCGTGCGTACACGCCATGCCGTTTCCTGCGGTCTGCTTGCCGACCTGGCCGGAGTGATTGCCGCCATATTCATCTGTTACTTATTCTTTAATTAAATAGATTGCTTATGATAACTTATCAGACCGAAGGCGTGGAAATGCCGGCCATCAGCAAAAGGGAGACCACGGCATGGATCAAAGCCGTTGCGGAAAGCTACGGAAAACGTGTGGGTGAGATTGCCTACATTTTTTGCTCGGATGAAAAAATACTGGAGGTGAACCGCCAGTATTTGCAGCATGACTATTATACGGACATCATCACGTTTGACTATTGTGAGGGGAACCGTCTTTCCGGCGATTTGTTCATCAGTCTGGATACGGTTCGTACCAATGCCGAGCAATTCGGAGCGGCATACGACACCGAGCTTCACCGGGTCATCATTCACGGCATCCTGCATCTTTGCGGAATAAACGACAAAGGGCCGGGCGAGCGTGAAATCATGGAAGCGGCGGAAAACAAGGCTTTGGCTCTGCTTCCCGCGACTGAATGACCGGTTGGCCGGCATGATAATCTGTTTGTGTGCGCATCAAAATCCGTTTTCGTCCTTTCCTGAATTTGTTTTTGCCGGGCAGGCTTCTTTTTCTCTTGCTGCATGGAGGGAAAAGAAGCCTGCCTTTCTTTCTTTTCATTCTTTTTGGCGTACCTTTTTCAGAGATAGCCGCTAATTTTGTATTTTTGCAGCCGTATAAAACGGATATAATCAATGGATTTTAAGTACGATGTTATTGTAATCGGAGCCGGTCATGCCGGTTGTGAGGCCGCTGCCGCCGCCGCTAATCTCGGGTCAAAGACTTGTCTCATCACGATGGACATGAACAAGATTGGGCAGATGAGCTGTAATCCTGCCGTCGGAGGCATCGCCAAAGGGCAGATAGTGCGTGAGATTGATGCTTTGGGCGGCTATATGGGACTGGTAACCGACCGTACTGCCATTCAGTTCCGGATGCTGAACCGCTCAAAAGGCCCGGCCATGTGGAGTCCGCGCGCCCAGTGCGACCGGGGTAAATTCATTTGGGCCTGGCGGGAGGTGTTGGAGAATATACCCAATCTGCATATCTGGCAGGATACGGTAGAGGAATTGCTCGTCGAAGACGGGGCGGTGACAGGTGTCCAGACCTGTTGGGGCGTGACCTTCCGGGCCAAGTGCGTCGTCCTGACGGCAGGAACGTTCTTGAACGGGCTGATGCATATCGGACACAAAATGCTTCCGGGCGGGCGTTGCGCCGAGCCGGCCTCGTATCACCTGACCGAGTCCATTACACGCCACGGCGTTGTTGCCGGACGAATGAAGACGGGAACGCCGGTGCGCATCGACGCACGCAGTGTCCGCTTTGATTTGATGGACACGCAAGACGGGGAAAACGACTTTCACCGTTTCTCTTTCATGAGCGAACCGCGCCGTTTGAAGCAGCTGCAGTGCTGGACATGCTTTACAAACGAAGAGGTGCACGAGGTATTGCGCAGCGGACTGGCGGACTCTCCCCTTTTCAACGGGCAGATACAGAGCATCGGCCCCCGCTACTGTCCCAGTATCGAGACCAAAATCGTAACCTTCCCCGACAAGCCCCAGCATCAGCTCTTTCTGGAACCGGAGGGAGAAACGACTCGCGAACTTTATCTCAACGGATTTTCGTCGTCTTTGCCGATGGAAATCCAGATTGAGGCATTGAAGCGCATTCCTTGTTTCAGGGAGTTGGTGGTGTATCGTCCGGGCTACGCCATCGAATACGATTATTTCGACCCGACTCAGCTAAGGCATACATTGGAATCGAAAGTGATAAAGAATCTTTTCTTGGCAGGGCAGGTCAACGGGACTACGGGATACGAGGAGGCCGGAGGCCAGGGAATCGTGGCCGGCATCAATGCCCACATCAATTGCCACGGAGGAGGGCCCTTTGTGTTGGGGCGTGACGAGGCTTATATCGGTGTCTTGATAGACGATCTGGTGACGAAAGGCGTGGATGAACCTTACCGGATGTTTACATCTCGTGCGGAATACCGCATTCTTCTCCGTCAAGACGATGCTGACATGCGCTTGACAGAGCGGGCTTACCGCATCGGACTGGCAAAACAAGACCGCTATGATTGGCTTTGCCGGAAGCGCGATGCCGTTTCCCGCCTTATAAAGTTTGCGGAGACCTATTCCATCAAGGCGGACAAGATAAACGACGCGATGGATGCCCTTGGCACATCCCGGTTGTCTCATGGCTGTAAACTGATAGACCTGTTGGGGCGTCCGCAGATTACCGTAGAAAACATCGCGCCTTATGTTCCTGCCTTCCGTGCGGAGCTTGAGAAGATAGAGGCAAACAAGGAAGAAATTATAGAAGCTGCCGAGGTGCAGATTAAATACAAAGGCTATATCGACCGCGAGCGGATGATAGCCGACAAGATTCACCGTCTGGAAAGCATCCATATCAGGGGACGATTTGATTATGCCAACCTGCAATCTCTTTCTACTGAGGCCCGGCAGAAGTTGGTGAAGATTGATCCGGAAACTTTGGCGCAGGCAAGCCGCATTCCGGGCGTATCGCCGAGCGATGTGAACGTGTTGCTCGTGCTTTTAGGTCGGTAGAAACGTCTGTTTCACGTGAAACAAATTGTTTAAAGATTACTTATAAAAGACTGGATATGAATAAGGAAACATTGAGAAAAAACTTACGGGAAATTCCGGATTTCCCTATCCCCGGAATTTTGTTTTATGATGTGACGACTCTTTTTAAGAATCCGGAGTGCCTGCAAGGTCTGATTGACGAACTGTATGATATGTATAAAGACAGAGGCATCACGAAGGTAGTCGGCATTGAGTCGCGGGGATTCATTCTGGGTGGGGCGTTGGCCGCCCGCTTGGGTGCCGGATTTGTGATGGCACGCAAGCCCGGAAAACTTCCCGCCGAAGTGATGGAAGAAACCTATGCCAAGGAATATGGGACGGATACCATACAAATCCATAAGGATGCCATCGATGAAAATGATGTCGTTCTGCTGCATGATGATTTGCTGGCTACGGGAGGAACGATGGCCGCTACCTACCGGTTGGTGAAAAAGTGCGGGGCAAAGAAGGCTTTCGTCAATTTCGTCATCGAGCTTAAAGGCTTGAACGGAAGGAAGGCTTTTGCCGATGATGTGGAGATAACCACTCTCCTGCCGCTTTAAAATGGTTGAATGTTTTTTCCCCTTAACGTGAATGGACAGTCGCGGAATTCTCAGTCAGAATGAATACTTGCGGGGCATTGTGATGAACCTTCCTGCAAGTCCGGGTATCTACCAATACCTGAACGAGGAAGGTACAATCATTTATGTAGGGAAGGCCAAAAATCTGAAGCGCCGGGTATATTCTTATTTTTCAAAAGACCATCATTCCACAAAGACCCGGATTTTGGTGAAGCGTATAGCGGACATCCGCTATATTGTCGTAAAGACGGAGGAAGACGCGCTGCTGCTTGAGAATAATCTGATCAAGAAATACAAGCCCCGCTACAATGTCTTGCTGAAGGATGACAAGAGCTACCCTTCCATTTGCGTGACCAACGAGTATTTTCCCCGCATATTCAGTACGCGAAAGATTGTGCGCGACGGGTCTGCCTACTATGGCCCTTACAGCCATATCCCTTCGATGCAGGCCATCCTGCTGCTGATAAAGAAGCTTTATCCGCTGCGCACATGCAGTTGTGTCCTTACGCCGGAAAACATCAGTCAGGGAAAATTCAAGCCTTGCTTGGAGTATCACATCAAGAACTGCAAGGCTCCCTGCATCGGGCTTCAGTCGCACGACGATTATATGCAGAGCATCTCGGCGGCGCGTGAGATATTGCGGGGGAACACACAGCAGGTCAGCAATGCCATGATGCAGGAAATGCAGCGGCTGGCTGCTGAGATGAGGTTTGAAGAGGCGCAGAAGATAAAGGAGAAATATGAACTGATAGAGAACTACCGGGCGAAAAGCGAGGTGGTCAGTTCGTCTTTCCACAACATTGATGTGTTTTCCATCGAGATGGACGAGGCTTCCGCCTATATCAATTATCTGCACATTACGAACGGATGCATCAACCAGGCTTTTACCTTTGAGTATAAAATCCGGATGAACGAAAACAAGGAGGAGTTGCTGCAGTTGGGAATTGTGGAAATGCGGGAGCGTTATAAAAGTCAGTCGAAGGAAATCATCGTTCCTTTCGGGCTGGATATGGAGATGAACGGTGTGACCTTTACGGTTCCTCAGCGCGGAGAGAAAAAACATCTGCTGGATCTTTCCGTAATGAATGTCAAGCAATACAAGGTAGACCGTCTGAAGCAGGCGGAGAAGCTGAATCCGGAGCAGCGGAGTGTCCGTCTGATGAAAGAGATACAGGAGCAGCTTCACTTAGACCGTCTGCCTGTCCATATCGAGTGCTTTGACAACTCCAACATTCAGGGGGCGGATGCGGTGGCCGCCTGTGTGGTGTTCAAGAAGACCAAGCCCAGCAAGCGGGATTACCGCAAGTATATCATCAAGACGGTCGAGGGGCCGGACGATTATGCTTCCATGCAAGAGGTGGTGCGCCGCCGCTATACGCGCATTTTAGACGAGCAGGGTGAACTTCCCGACCTGATTCTGACCGACGGAGGAAAGGGGCAGATGGAGGTGGTGCGGCAGGTGATAGAAGACGAGCTGCATCTTCAGATTCCCATTGCCGGGCTTGCGAAAGACGGACGGCACCGCACTTCGGAGATACTGTTCGGCTTTCCTCCGGTTACGATAGGCATCAAGCAGGGCACTCCCCTATTCCATCTGCTGGAACGTATACAGGACGAGGTGCATCGCTTTGCCATAACGTTCCATCGCGACCGGCGGAGCAAGAAGCAGGTGGCATCGGCCCTGGATGCCGTCAAGGGCATCGGCGAAAAGCGTAAGGCGGAACTGCTGAAACGCTTCAAGAGCGTGGCGCGTATCCGGCAGGCCAGTCTGGAAGAACTGGCGGAAGTGGTGGGAAGTGCAGTGGCAAAAAATATTCTGGACAGCTTGAAATGAGCGTTTGCTCCTGTCACACTTTCTTTTTTGTCCGGATGCTTTTGTCTCCGATTTATTTCGTAAATTTGTCCGGTTAAGATAAGAAGAAGATGAGAACAGTTATCCAAAGGGTGAGTCATGCTTCAGTCACGATTGGCGGAGTATGCAAGTCTGCCATCAAAGAGGGCTTTATGATATTGGTCGGCATCGAAGAGGCCGATACGCACGAGGATGCCGACTGGCTGTGCAAGAAGATTGTCAATTTGCGCGTGTTCGACGACGAGAATGGCGTGATGAACCGCTCCGTTCTTGAGGTGGGCGGAGAGATTTTGGTGGTCAGCCAGTTCACGCTGATGGCATCCACCAAAAAGGGCAACCGTCCTTCCTATATCCGGGCCGCGCGTCCGGAAACGGCCGTTCCCTTGTATGAGTATTTCTGCAATGAGCTGAGCATCGCTTTGGGCAGGGAAGTGGCGACGGGAGAGTTTGGGGCCGACATGAAGGTAGAGCTTCTCAACAACGGCCCCGTAACCATCTGCATAGATACTAAAAATAAAGAGTGATATGACATTGGAAGAAGCGCAGCGCACCGTGGACCAATGGATCCGGACATACGGTGTGCGTTATTTCAGCGAGCTGACCAACATGGCGGTGCTTACGGAGGAAGTGGGCGAACTGGCGCGCATTATGGCGCGCACCTACGGCGACCAGTCGTTTAAGGAGGGCGAAAAGCACGACTTGGGCGATGAAATGGCGGATGTGCTCTGGGTGCTGCTCTGTCTTGCCAATCAGACGGGAGTGGATTTGACAGAAGCTTTCCGGAAGAATATAGAGAAGAAAACTTCGCGGGACAAGGACAGACATAAAAACAATCCTAAACTATAAGCGTATGGACTATAATTACGACGACAACCGAGAGAATCTCAATCAGCCCAGCAAATATGATATGGCTTTGGGCAAGTATAATACGGACTTGAACGACGGTGAAATCGCCGGAAAGACGGCTCATCTTGTTGAAAAATGTTTACAAGAAAACGATACGCAGGAAGTCCGGAAGTTTTTGTTCAACTGCATCGACCTGACTACCCTGAAGTGTACCGACAGCGAAGACAGTGTGATGCGCTTTACGGAAAGGGTAAACGATTTTGTGGACAAGTATCCCGACCTGAAGAACGTGGCGGCCATCTGCGTTTATCCGAACATGGCCGAGATAGTCAACGATACACTGGAGGCAGACGATGTGAAGATTGCCTGCGTGTCGGGGGGATTCCCCTCTTCGCAGACCTTTACGGAAGTGAAGGTGGCGGAAACGGCGATGGCCATCCATGCCGGAGCCGACGAGATAGACATCGTGATTCCGGTGGGCAAGTTCTTGAGCGGCGATTACGAGGGCATGTGCGATGAAATCGAGGAGCTGAAGGAGGTGTGCGGCGACAAGCACCTGAAGGTAATCCTTGAAACCGGAGCGTTGGGCACGGCCCAAAACATCAAGCGGGCGGCCATCCTGGCCATGTATTCAGGCGCGGATTTCATCAAGACCTCTACGGGGAAGGAAAAGCCCGCCGCTACGCCCGAAGCGGCCTATGTGATGTGTCAGGCCATCAAGGAATATTTTCTGGAGACGGGGCGCAAGGTCGGTTTCAAGCCTGCCGGCGGCATCAATACCGTGCGCGACGCGTTGGTTTATTATACCATTGTAAAGGAAGTCTTGGGCAAGGAATGGCTGAACAACGGCCTGTTCCGCTTAGGCACGAGTCGTCTGGCCAATCTGCTGCTTTCGGAAATCGTGGGCGCCGAGACCAAATTTTTCTAAGGACAGGATATAAACGGCATATCCTACCGTCAAAAGGCGGGGTTCACCCGTCCGAATCCATCCGCTGACAAGTCCGGCAGATGTTTTCGGACGGGTGAACCCCGCCCCTGTTTTGTGTAAAGGATTGGAGAATCTTTGTAGAGACTCTTTATGCTTCTTCCCTACCCCTGTTACAATATGGCCGCATACTTGCGGATTTCGTTCAGCCGCTCCATGAGCGACTTGTCATCTCTGGCTTGCTGCATGTTGCAGTCTAATTGCATACGCATCAGCAGTCCGGCGCTTATGCCTAAAGCCGCTTCAATCAGTAAAGCAGTGGAGGTTGTCAGCGGGCGGCGGCAGTTCAGAATGTCGTTCAGTACCTTATACGAGATTCCCGTCTGCATGGCAAGCTTGGTTTGCGACAGCTTGCGGCTTTCAATCTCTTCTTTGATAAGTTCGCCCGGATGTATGGGGCGTTGGCAGATGTGTTTTCCCATATTCCCAGTTTTATTTATAGTGATTTGACAATTCTAAAATATTACATATCGTTACGACTGTTTCCGTAGAAACTTGTTTGACTGTGAACTCAATACGGTATTGGTCATTTACTCGAATGGAAGAAATTCCTGCTTTGTCACCTTTTAGCAATTCATAGTGCAACGAATGAATTGCATAAAGCTCTTCCACACCTTGTGCTTGCTCTAAAACTTTTATACGCAATTGGTATCTTGCTATAATATGAGGTTGGAAACGGTGCTTTTTGTCCGTTGTCTTTCCATTTTCATATAGTTGCCGCAAGTATTCTTTATCGAAGTTTATTTCCATGATTTTCCGTTTCGCTCACGATGCAAAGATAGTGTTCTTTTTCTATAATTCCACTATAAAAGTGGAATTTTGTATATCAACTTTACAAAGGCGGGGTTTGTCCGTCCGAATCCATTCGCTGACAAGTCCGGCAGATGTTTTCGGACGGGCGAACCCCGCCTCTGTTTTGTGTAAAGGATTGGAGAATCCTTTGTTAGATGATTAGCGCCAAGTCATCGTTTTTCCATTAGTTAGATATAAATCAAAGTAGATTTCAGAGTTTGCTGTTACATATTGATTAACAAAGGAGTTTCCAAGGGCAGAATAATCGACTGGAGGGGTTGCATTGTTGCGTGAATCCCAAGAAACCCCATCACATACAGTTATGTAATAGTCTATCCATAATGCACCGTTCATACTATATTCCATAAAACCATCTCTTTTTGTTGTAACGCGGACACTTGGAAATTCATCGTAGACGATTTCTACCTCTTGCTCGTTATAACGCGTTGTAGAACCAGACTTAACTGTGTATGCTCCCATTTTTATGGAGGCAGTTGCAATATAGTTTTCGTAGTCTAACGTATAATTTTCTCTTGGAATCCAGAAATTGATTTTATTATTCGGGCCTGTTTTGGTAGAATAGAAATTTATTTGCCCGTCTTCCAAGAGTATATAAACTCCATAATCCTGACAGGTGGCCAGTTCGTTTCTGTCTTGCTCTGTCTTACAATCAATGTCTGCCTGCATGTTAGTTTGGGTATGATACCAATGTTCCTTGTTTGCCAACGTAAAGAATCCGTATTCTGTAGATTCTTGCAATACTTTTGGATATAGGGACAAAATTTCAGCTCTCATCACATTGCTCCGGAAATTATATTGTTGGATGATGAAGTCGGAGATAAACGAACTTGGATATACGATAACCTGGAAGGCATAAGTGCCGGGGGCGAGGTTGGTTACGGATTCGATGATGTCTCCCTCCTTGGTTATTTCTTTTGTCCCGGTCTGGTGGATTTCTCCTACCCTTTTTCCATCGACTTCCTGCCAGTATTTCACGTAGTAGAGAGGGATGGATTTCGTGTTGGCCACGAAGTTGGAAATATTGATGGATACATTCACCGTGTTTTCCCCCTCCACTTCCAAGGCAGTTATCCGCGGTGTAATGTCGCCAATTTCCAGTTTAACACGCCAGTTTTTTATGTCAATGATAAGTTGGGTATAAGCAGTTGCCAGCGAAACAAAGGCCGCCGGATTGCGGGTCGCAAAGGCTTCGGCGGCAGCCATTCCCAAAAGGGCGAGATCTTGTGGAATTCCTTCCGGAAGCTTGTTCGCGCACATCTGTCCTACTAATCCGTTACTGTCTCCTCCCCGTAATACATCTACTACGGACAGTACATCCAGTACGTTGTTGATGGTTTCTAAGGCTACATTGGGTTCTGTGCTTGCTCTTGACCTAATCTTTGCCGATTGCGCCTGTTCTGGTATCTGAATGCCCGTCTGTTCTTTCGTCTCTCCACTTGCAGTAGTGATTGTTACCGAATAGGTATTATTGTCAGCATAGGTGAAGAAAATTTTATCACCGTCGGCATTCGTTGCGCATATCGGGCGAAAATCCGGGTCGCATTGAGCAATGAATGCTTTTTCTTCACTCCATTCTCCGGTTTCAAAGCTCAAGGAGTCGATGAAGAGGTAGTATCCTTCACTTTCAGTGTCTTTGGATATGTTCATTGCAATACCGTTCGAATATAGGAAAGTATCTGAATCTTTTACATAATCGGGAGAGTAGACAACTTTCAGCTCTTCGCTGCTGTCTGTATCCTCATCAGGGGTCGGTTCGTTAGGGTCATCCTTGTCCGGATCGGTAGTGTCGTCTGCGATAGTCGGGTCATCTTTTTCTATTACATCGTCTTCGCCGCAGGCGGTCAGGGTGGCGGCAGAAATCAGTGCTATGGCAAAGAGGTTTGCCAGTCTTTTGAGATTCATGTTTTTATAGTATATAAGGAAGGCGTGTACCATCCGGCTTGTCTACCGTAGGCTACCGCCAAGTGGCCTTCCCAACGACAAGCACGAACAGTCCACGCCTTTTGGGGGCATGGACCTTCAGTCGCTTGTTCTCGTTGGGAATGTTTGGCGGTATTCACGGTAGAGAACAAGAGCTAAAAGCTCAGTCTAATATTTTAGCAAGATGAATGGAAACGCTTCTCCGTTTTGTTAATATTTTTGTTGATTCACTCGGGCGGATTTGCAGGCTGTGCCCGCAAGATTCCGAAACGTTCATTCATGGGCTTTACTTCATAGGCATTCTGTTTTGGGGGTTGATATTCAATTTGTATCAGAAGCAAAGATAGGGATTTTTATTGATAATTAGCTTTCCGGAGCGTAAGAAAAGCGGTGACGCGGGAAAAAATGTTTTTCCCCGTTCGCCCTCTTCGAGGACGGATAGGTGCGGCTGGCTTTCTGTTCCGCAGGTTCGCTCCGCTCACCCGCGGTTAAGCGTGGTTCGGCCTCTTAGAGGCCGTTTGCTTTGCGTAGTTGTGCGCAAGGTGTGTCTGTCTCTCTCCGTCTTGCACATTTATTTGTCTGTACTGTGACATACGGGCTGCGGAGCAGTCCCACGATGCTTAACCGCGGGTGAGCGGAGCGAACCTGCGGGTGCAGATGTACTATTCATGGAGAGGGCTTCGAAGAAGTCCAATGTCTGTATGCGGTGGTATGGATGGCGTTCGTCCCCTCTGGGGAAGGAGTTGGGTATGTGTCCTTTCTGTCCTCAGATTCGCTCCGCTCACCCACGGTTGAGCATGGTTGGACGGCTTCACCGCCCGTCAGTTGGGCGAGTCTGATTTTATAGAGCAGGAGAATATGGATGGAATAGTTTTTCAGCCTGTCGCTTGTCCCTTTATAAGAATATAGGGGATGCAGGCCAAACGAAATTTTGATGTCGGTATAACGACTTTTTACTCCTGTCAAACGGCAGGCAAACAGGCTTTGGGATTGCGGAGCGACGGCGGCATGTTATTTTTCCCGCTCAATCACATAGTCGATATAGGCCGTGAGGGAAGCGCGGATGGCCTCGTCGGCCGTGGCGGGAAGCAGCTCCAGCGCCTTGTTGCGATAGGTGTGCATTACTTTTTCGGCGTATGCGATGCCCCCCTCCTCCTTTATCCGCTCCACGAATGCGGTGATTTCCTCTTTCGAAGCCTTCATCGAGCGGATGCGGAGAGCCAGTTCGCGCAGCGGCTGCTCCTGTGTGCGGTTGATGACATACAGGGCGGGCAGCGTCAGCTTCCCTTCCATCATGTCGTTTCCCGTGGGCTTGCCCAAGTCCGGACACTCGTAATAATCGAATATGTCGTCCTTGATCTGAAAGGCGATTCCGATCATTTCGCCGAACAGCGCCGCGTTTTTTTCTTCCGCTTCGCCGGCATATACCGATACCGCCCCACTCTCCGCGCTGGCGGTAAACAGTGCGGCGGTCTTTTTGCGGATAACATCGAAGTAGACCTCCTCCGAGAAATTCTGGTTGGATACGTTGGCAAGCTGGATAATCTCTCCTTCCGAAAGCTCCTGGCCTAAGCGGGAAACCAGATCCACCAGTTTCAGGATGCCGGTGTGTGCGGCATGCTTCAGGCTCGTAGCCAGCATATAGTCGCCTACCAATACTGAAACCTTGTTGTTGTATACGGCATTGACCGACGATTGTCCCCGCCGCTCGTCGCTTTCGTCCACCACATCGTCGTGAACCAGGCTTGCCGTGTGCAGCAGCTCCAAGGATAAGGCTGCATGGAGGGTGGAATCTGTCACATTGCCGAAGAGTTTGGCCATCAGCATGACCAGAATCGGGCGCATCATCTTTCCGTTACGCTTCTTGATATAGCTCAAAACTTCGTTCAGCAGCGGGTTGGAGCTTGTCAGCGATGCGTCAAAAAGTTCCTTGAATCGGTCTAACTCGTTCGCTATCGGCTTTCTGATTAATTCTAACTTATCCATGCAACATCTAATTATCGCACAAAAGTAATAATAAAACAGTGAATTGCGTATTTTTTTGTACTTTTATGCCTTAAAAAACAAAGATTTTTATACGAAATGGACAAACTGTTTCTGCTTGACGCGTATGCACTGATTTATCGTGCCTATTATGCTTTTATCAAAAACCCGCGCATCAACTCGAAGGGATTCAATACTTCGGCCGTTCTCGGCTTTGTCAATACACTGGAAGAGGTGCTGAAAAAAGAGAACCCCACCCATATCGGCGTGGCTTTCGACCCGGCCGGACCCACGTTCCGCCACGAAGCCTTCGAGCAGTATAAGGCGCAGCGCGAAGAGACTCCCGAAGCCATCCGGCTTTCCGTGCCTGTCATCAAGGACATTCTCCGGGCATACCGCATTCCTATTCTGGAAGTGCCGGGCTATGAGGCCGACGATGTGATCGGTACGCTGGCTACGGAAGCCGGGCGGCAAGGTATCTATACTTATATGATGACACCCGACAAGGATTACGGACAGCTGGTTTCCGACCATGTGTTCATGTATCGTCCGAAATATGGCGACAAAGACTTCGATGTGATGGGGGTGGAAGAGGTGAAGGCCAAGTTCGACATCCAGTCGCCTGCCCAGGTAATCGACATGTTGGGGCTGATGGGCGATGCTTCCGACAACATCCCCGGCTGTCCGGGCGTGGGTGAAAAGACTGCCCAGAAGTTGATTGCCCAGTTTGGCAGCGTCGAAAATCTGTTGGCCAATACCGGACAGCTGAAAGGAGCCATCAAGACGAAAGTGGAGACGAACCGCGAGCAGATTGAGTTCTCGAAGTTTCTTGCCACCATCAAGACCGATGTGCCGATTGCCCTCGACATGGAAGCGTTGAAACGCGAGAAGCCGGATGAGGAAAAGTTGCGCAAGATTTTTGAAGAACTGGAGTTCCGCACTTTGACAGAGCGTATCTTCGGCGGCGAGAAGAAAACCGCCCCTTCCTCCCCTGCTCCGCAAGCCGATCTCTTTGGCTTGTTTGCGGATGAAAGTACAGACGCTCCGAAAAATCAGAATCTCACGCGGCTTGAAGACTTGGATTACGACTATCAATTGGTTGATACCGAAGAGAAAAGGCTTGATTTATTACAAAAGATACTTACAAAAGAAATTTTCAGTTTAGACACGGAGACGACGGGAACTGACCCGATAACGGCTGAACTTGTGGGGATGAGCTTTTCCTTCGCCGAAAACCAGGCATTTTATGTTCCCGTTCCGTCCGACCGCCGCGAAGCGCAGCGGATAGTCGCCTTGTTTCGTCCGGCATTGGAAGACCGGCGGACATTGAAGGTGGGACAGAACATCAAGTATGACATGCTGGTGCTTGCCAACTACGGGGTGGAGATTGGCGGCCCGCTGTTTGACACCATGATTGCGCATTACCTGCTCCAACCCGAGCTGCGTCACGGCATGGATTATCTGGCCGAAATCTATCTGAAGTATGAGACCATCCGGATAGAAGAACTGATCGGCCCGAGAGGGAAAGGCCAGAAAAACATGCGCGACCTCTCTCCCGCCTCAGTATATAAATATGCCTGCGAGGATGCCGATGTTACCCTGAAGCTGAAGAACCTGCTGGAGGCAGAACTTGTAAAGGCCGACGCAAAGGCTTTGTTCGAGGAAATCGAAATGCCGCTTGTCCCGGTGCTGGCATACATGGAGCGTAACGGCGTGCGCATCGATACCGAAGCGCTGAAGGAGACGTCGCGCCACTTTACCGCCCGCATGAACCAGATAGAGGAAGAGGTTCACCGCCTGGCGGGAATGGACTTCAACATCGCTTCCCCCAAGCAGGTGGGCGAAGTGCTCTTCGACCGGCTGAAGATTGTCGAGAAGGCGAAGAAGACCAAAACCGGACAGTATGTCACTTCGGAGGAGGTGCTTGAAAGTTTGCGCGGCAAACACGAGATTGTGGGCAAGATTCTGGAGCACCGGGGGCTGAAGAAACTGTTGGGAACCTATATCGATGCCCTCCCCCAGCTTATCAATCCCCAGACCGGGCATATCCATACCTCGTTCAATCAGACGGTGACGGCTACCGGCCGCCTCAGTTCGAGCAATCCGAACCTTCAGAATATCCCCATCCGCAACGAGGACGGGAAAGAAATCCGCAAGGCATTCATTCCGGATGAAGGGTGCGAATTTTTTTCGGCCGACTATTCGCAGATAGAATTGCGCATCATGGCGCATCTGAGCGGCGACCCGCACATGATAGAAGCCTTTCAGAAAGGGCAGGATATCCATGCCGCCACGGCAGCCAAGATATATAAGGAAAGTCTGGAGGAGGTGACACGCGAGCAGCGCAGCAAGGCAAAGACGGCCAACTTCGGCATCATCTACGGCATTTCCGTATTTGGACTTGCCGAACGGCTGAATGTCGACCGTCGGGAAGCCAAGGCACTGATCGACGGATACTTCGAGAATTATCCGCATGTAAAGGAGTATATGGATGAAAGCATTCGGGTGGCGCGTGAGCGGGGATATATCGAAACCATCTTCAAGCGGCGGCGGTATCTGCCCGACATCAGTTCGCACAACGCGGTGGTGCGGGGCTATGCCGAGCGGAATGCCATCAACGCGCCGATTCAGGGAAGCGCCGCCGACATCATCAAGGTGGCCATGATCCGCATCTACCGGCGTTTCAGGGAAGAGGGGCTTCAATCGAAGATGATTCTCCAGGTGCATGACGAATTGAACTTTAGCGTAGTGCCCTCAGAACGCGGAAAAGTGGAGCAAATCGTGATAGAGGAAATGGAGGGTGCTTACAAAATGAAAGCTCCGCTGCGGGCAGACTGCGGTTGGGGTAAGAACTGGCTGGAGGCGCATTAAGGTTAACGAGTCTTTAAAAAGTGACATTTTGCTAATTTATCGCAAAATAAGGGGCTTCTATTTGCTTTTGAACAAAGTATTTCATTATATTTGCAGTGTGATAATGACAAAAAGAAAGTAAAACCTTAAAACTTTAAAGATATGAAGACTCTGAATTTAATCAAGATTGCACTGGTTGCAGTGGTTGCTTTTGTTGCTGATGTTACAATTTCTGCCGCTAATCCGGAGAATAATCTGATTTATAATGCGGAAGAAGTAAATGGAGTAAAAGTGGCTGAAACTGTCTACAAGATGGATGGTACGACACTGACGAACTATATGAGGTACAATTATAAGTATGATGCCGAAAGCCGGATGACGGAAAATGTTTCACAGAAATGGAATGCCGTCAAGGCCCGTTGGGAAAATGACCTTCGCATCGAGTATACTTATGATAACAAGAGTGTTACCGTGGAATATTATAAATGGAACGCAAGAAAGAAAGCGTTTGTTCTTGCTCCTGAAATGACGGTGACGATGGACAAGTAGAACTTGGTACAAATAAAAAGCATTCATAAAACTCTTTTTTTCATGAAGGAAGAGGCACCTCGGGAGAAGTGCCTCTTTTTTTGTGCCTTTCCGTCGGGCGGATTCAGATTTTCTTTCGTCTCTTTCTGTTTTGCTTACAGATCGTAACTCATTTCCGTCTCTTGATGCGTTTCGGACTGCAGCAGGATTCAGCATATAAGCTCCTGCACTTGATTTTTATTTTGCAGAGGAAAAATTTTTTTGCCGTAGGAAAAATGATGTGTACACGGCTGCAAAATCGTGAATAATCTTTACGAATGGCCTTTTCGGGCGGCTGTCTCTGTGACAGACAGCCGGAATTTGTTTTAGGATAGTTTGAACAAGCCGTCAGGAAGCGTGTCAGGAGATTTTTGCTGACACGCTTCCTGACACATCTCCTGACACGCATAAAAGGATGAAAGACAGATTCTTGCTCCGAAAGTGTCAGGAGTGACAGGAAATTTGCAAAAATAGTTGTATGAATTGAGAGTTTTCGTGCAGGCTTCTGGCTGTGTGGCTGGCAGCAGGCGGAATCGTTCCGGAGGTAAGAGGCTCAAAGCCTGTTCTGTAGGTAACATTTTTTATACTCTGTGTACTTTTGTCCACCTCTTTTATACTTTTTATCCACTTTTACACGGGCTTTAATGATTTGGTAATTTAAAAAATACTTCTATATTTGCAAATGCAATTTAGAGATAGAACAGATTGATTGGTAAGTAGGAAGAGAAAAGCAAACGAATCTAATCAACCTTTATTATTAACTTTTAAATGTAGTATTTATGAACAACAAAGCAGGTCTAAGTCCTACTCTCAGGGCTTTGTGTTTGTCATGGCTCATGCTCCTTTGTGTTTGTTCATCGGCTCTTGCCCAGACCATAACGGCCACGGGTAAGGTTGTTGACTCCAACAAAGAGCCATTAATCGGTGTGAATGTTCTTGAAAAGGGAACTACGAACGGAACCATCACCGATTTCGACGGAAACTTTACACTGAATGTTTCCCAAGGAGCAGTTCTTCAGTTCAGTTATATCGGTTTTACCGACAAGGAAATGCCGGCTTCCACTTCGATGGTGGTGGAACTGAATGAAGACACCGAAACGTTGGACGAAGTGGTTGTCGTTGGTTACGGTACTCAGAAGAAGGGTTCATTGACCGGTGCCATCACCGCAGTGAAGTCTGATGAGCTGACCAAAACCACTACCCCGACTACGGCAGGTGCCTTGGTAGGTAAGGCTCCGGGTATCTCAGCCCGTCAGGCCGATGGTCGTCCGGGTGCAAGTGCTTCTATCCAGATCCGTAACATGGGTACACCTTTATATGTAATAGATGGTGTGCAGTGTGAGGAAGGACAGTTCAACAACATCGATGTGAACGACATCGAGAGCATCACCGTATTGAAGGATGCTTCCGCTGCCATCTACGGTTTGCGTGCAGCAAACGGTGTTGTATTGGTAACGACCAAGTCCGGTCGCCGTAACGAAAAGACTTCTGTAACGGCCAACTTCTACTATGGCATCCAGAACTTCATGCGTTATCCGAAGGTGGCAGACGCTCCGACATTCTATGAAGGACGTATGCAGGCCGACCTGAACACGAACGGTACAACCGCCCGCACGATGGACGAACTGAACTTGTGGCGTCAGGGACAGGGAGCTTATTCAAGCTTCGACTGGCAGGATTTCATCACCAACAAGAATGCCGCCATGTGGTATGGTAATGTAAGCATCGACGGTGGCTCGGAAAACATCAATTACCACGTGGGTGTTTCTCATACCGACCAGGATGCCATGATTAGGGGCTTTAACTTCAACCGTACCAACATTCAGAGTAATGTGGAAGCCAACATCACGAAAAACTTCAAGATGGGTGTCCGCATCAGCGGTCGTATGGAAACGCGCCACAATATAGGTGTGCCGGGATTGGATGACTACTGGCAGCCGTATTATGCTATGTTCCAGAACTGGCCGACTCAGCATGCTTACGCTAATGACAATCCGGACTATGTGAATGAAACCCGTAACAATGCAACAGGTGCCGCCATCTTCGACGAGGACATTACCGGTTATACGGACGATGTTTGGAAGTCAGGAACGGTGAATGCCTATATGGAATGGCAGACTCCGCTTGAAGGCTTGAAGGCAAGAGTGGCCTACAACTACTGGATTGCCCAGAATGACCAGGAACAGTTTGAGTATACTTATCAGGTTTACAACTACGATGCAGAAACGGATACATACAATGCCGTTTGGGGTAATCAGAACCCGTGGCGTCGCCGTGTAAAGGAACAGCGTCAGGAAAAGACTTTCCAGGTACAGTTGAACTACGACCATACGTTCAATCAGGCTCACCATGTATCGGGCGTAATCGGTCTGGAAACCTTTGAAAAGGACAACTCATGGACGCAGTACAATACTTTGCCGACCAATAACTACATCGCGCTGACTAATGGTATCGCCAACATGCAGTCAATGGAGAATACGGAAAGCGTAGCTCGCCGTGCCGGTCTGGTATTCCGTGCCGCATACGACTATCAGAGCAAGTATTTTGCAGAGTTCAGCGGACGTTATGATGGTTCTTACCTCTTTGCTCCGGGACACCGTTGGGGTTTCTTCCCTGCCGTATCTGCCGGATGGAGAATTTCGGAAGAGCCGTTTATGGAAAATATCAAGGAAGCTACCAAGCTTTCTAACTTCAAGATCCGTGCATCTTGGGGACAGATGGGAGATGACCAGTGGGACAGTGACAACAATGGTGTAGCTGAAAACATTGTGAATCCGTATGCTTATTTGAGCGGATATGCTTTCGGTAATACAGCTGATGGTGCGGTATTGAACGGCAATGCTGTTTCTCGCGTAGAGTTCCGTGGTATCCCTATCACTACCTTGAGCTGGATCAAGTCTACCTTGATTAATGTCGGTATCGATTTCGGTTTCTTCGACGAGCGCTTGACCGGTACATTCGAACTCTTCCAACGTAAGCGTACCGGACTTCCGGCTTTGCGTTACGATGTCTTGATTCCGGAAGAAGTAGGTTTTGACCTTGCCAATGAAAACCTGAACTCCGACTATCACAAAGGTCTGGAATTTGGTGTTACATGGCGTGACCAGGTGGAAGATTTCCGTTACTCTATCGCCGGAAACTTTACACTTGCCCGCCGTATGATGGGTGATTCTTACAAGCCGCGTTTCGGCTCAAGTTGGGATGAATACCGCAACTCTACCGAAAACCGTTGGGCTTCTACTTTCTGGGGTTATGAAGTGGACGGACGTTTCCAGAACTACGAGCAGATTCAGAACTATCCGGTGGATAACGACGGACAAGGTAACAGCACCATGCTGCCGGGTGACTTTATCTACAAAGACCAGAACAATGACGGTGTAATCAATGAATTGGATGAGCGTCCGATTGCTTACGGTGCAGGCCAGCTGCCTTATATCAACTACAGTTTGCTGACCACTTTCGAATGGAAAGGCTTTGACCTGAAGATGGACTGGAACGGTGCGGCCGCACAGTCATACGAAATCTGTTGGGAATTGGGTTATCCGTTCCAGGGTGACGGTAACTCGACTGAATATCTGTTGACTGATGCATGGCATCGTGCCGATCCGACAGATGCAAATTCTGAATGGATTGCCGGTGAATTCCCTGCTACCCGTTATGCAGGTAACAATGTCAGCTTTACTCGCCGTAGCGACTTCTGGGTAAAGAAGGTATGGTATCTGAAGCTCCGTACATTGGAATTGGGTTATACCCTGCCGAAGTCTGTTACCAACAAGATGCGTCTGAACCGTCTGCGTTTCTATGTAAATGCTTACAACCTGTTCAGTATTGATAACATGCACAAGTATCAGATTGACCCTGAAATCACTTCAAACAGTGCTTTGGTTACTCCAAACTTGCGTACAATATCATTCGGTTTGAATCTTAACTTCTAATAAAAAGCAGATATGAAAAAGAGTTTACTATATATATTGTGTTCTGTTGCGCTCGGCACTTCCTTTACCGCCTGCGACAATTGGGTGGGAGACACAGAGCCGACAGACTTTCTGACCTCTGAACAGGTATGGAACGACAATACCTTGATAGAGGGTGTGTTGGCGGAGCTGTATAATGATGTGGCTACCAATGGTAATATGGACAACGATGTGAACCATTCGCTGTTTGATGACTTCATGTGGTGCGGTCTGATGAACCAGGATGTGGAGTCTGCCCGCAACCAGATGGTGGCATACAGCTACGATGAATTCCGCTACTATGACTATGCCTATATCTATAAGTGCAATCAGGCTATCGAGTCTTTGGCTACGGTATCTCAACTGGCAGACGACACCAAGGCTCTTTATACGGCTGAATTCCGTTTCCTGCGTGCTTATGCCTATTTCCAGATGTGTATCCGCATGGGCGGTGTGCCTTTGGTAACCGAAACCCAAAGCTATACTCCGGGTATGGATGTGACTGAGTTGCAGAAACCGCGTGAATCGGAAGCCAATATCTATAAGTTCGTCTATGAGGAATGTATGGATATTGAGGCAACTTTGAAGGGAAACAATGGTGTGACCAACAAATCGCGTGCCAATCAGTGGGCTGCACTGGCTTTGGCAAGCCGCTCCATGCTGTATGCCGGCTCTATTGCCAAGTATAATATTACGGCAGTTCGCTCTGTAGAGCAGCCGGGTGTTGTAGGTATGGAGGGTGAAGATCCGACTGATTACTACACTAAGTCATTGGCTGCATCAGAACGGATTATCAGTGAATTTGCAAACAATACGCTGCAGGGTATCGACAATCCTTCATCCGACAACTTCTACAATGCCATCTGCTCGAAGGACAACAATACGGAAGTGCTTTGGACTAAGGATTACAATGCCAGCAAGTTCCATACCTTCTCGTTTGCCAACATCGCGCAGTCTATGAACGAGGATAATGACAATGGTTCTGACCTTTGTCCGACCTTGCAGCTGGTGGAAACTTACGGTGCTTTGCAGGACAAGAATCCGGATGGAAGCTATAGAGTTTACACTACCCGTGGCGAAATTTTTAATCCGATTCAGGATGTCCGTCTGAAAGGTACTTGTCTGGTTCCTGATCAAGAGTTTAAGGGTGCGACCTTGGATGTTCAGGCTGGTGTGGCCGTTTATGATCCGTCAGTAGAAAAGGGTTATGCCCTGATTGAAGGAAGTGATCCTAAATCAACTTTTACAGGAGAATATACGGTAAATAATAAAAAGTATACGGGCGATGGTGGCACATTGGTAGGAAATGACGGCCCGCTGAACCGCGCCACTTATACCAATACGGGTTTCAATCTGCATAAGTTTGTGGATGAAACGGCCGGAAGTTCTGCCCGCGGACAAGGTTCTTATATCTGGTACGTTTATTTCCGTATGGGAGAAATCTATCTGAATGCGGCCGAGGCTGCCATGGAATTGGGACAGACTTCCAAAGCTTTGACCTACGTGAACAAGGTTCGCCAACGTGCAGGTTTGGGTGCTAACTCTTGGTCAGCTTCCGATCTGACCATCGACAACATGCTGAACGAACGCCGCCGCGAACTGGCACTGGAAGACCACCGCTTGTGGGATATGAAGCGTCTGCGCAAGGCACACGGGGTATGGAACGGAGTGGAATCAGAAAATACTATGCTGTATGCCCTGTATCCTTATCGTATTGTAGGAGGTCCGGACAACAACAAATTTATTTATGTTCGCAAGGTAGCTCCGCGTTTCCTGGCTCCGCGCAACTTCCGTGTAGGTAACTACTATACCGCATTCGAACAGGATGTTTTGGACAAGAATCCGAAACTGGTACAGAATCCGAATATGTAATCTAACAAAAGCATTCAATTATGAAGAAACTATTTTATTTTCTATCATTCATATTGGCTGTCAGCTTCACTTCATGCGAGTTGGATAACTACGATGAGCCGAACATCAATCTTACCGGTACGGTGAAGTATGGCGACAGACCAATCTATGTGCGAAACAATCAGGTGGTGATGCACCTTTATGAAGAGGGATGGGAACTGTCATCCAGTACCTATATGAATGTGCAGATAGCACAGGACGGAACTTATAGCGCAGGCATTTATGGCGGAAAAGATTATCGTCTGGTGCGTGTGGCCAACATGGGTCCGTGGGTGAACCCGACAGATGCTGACGATATCATCATTGACAACTACGACGGAAGAACAGTTGATGTTCAGGTTACTCCTTATTACCTTTTGGATAACGAATCCATAACCTGTAGCGGCCGTCAGGTAACAGGTACCTGCACCATTACAGAAGTTACTCCGGGTATGAATATCGAAAAGGTAGGTCTGTATGTAGGCCGTAACATCATCGTGGACGATACCCGTAACTTAGGACAGGGTGGCTATACGGAAGTAAATACCGGATTGGCTGCCGGACAGACCGTAACCCTGAATGTGGACTTGAGCGGTTTTTCAACCAACTCAACGAACAACTCACTGCCTCAGACCGGTTTTGTATACGCCCGTATGGGTCTGAAGATAGCAGGCATTGATGCCATGATATTTACAGAGCCTGTTCAGGTGAAATTCAATTAAGAGTTCTCTATGTAATAAATAAAGAACATAAAAGGTAAAATTGCGCGCCACAGACTTCTACAGGTTCCGTAGTGATTACGTGACCTGTAGAATCTGTGGCATTTTTATGAGAAACCGCAGAAAAAGACTTATCTTTGTAAGCTGAAACCAGAAGATAATAATAAGATAAGAATATAGTTATGGCTTTACAATGCGGTATTGTCGGTTTGCCGAATGTGGGTAAGTCGACTCTTTTTAATTGTTTATCGAATGCAAAGGCACAGGCTGCCAATTTCCCTTTCTGTACGATTGAACCGAACGTGGGTGTGATTACCGTGCCCGACGAGCGCTTGAACAAGCTAGCCGAACTGGTACACCCGGGGCGCGTTGTGCCGACCACCGTGGAGATAGTGGATATCGCCGGCCTGGTGAAGGGTGCAAGCAAGGGCGAAGGCTTGGGCAACAAGTTTCTGGCCAATATACGCGAGACGGACGCCATTATCCATGTGCTCCGCTGCTTTGACGATGAGAACGTAACGCATGTAGACGGTACGGTCAATCCCGTGCGCGACAAGGAAATCATCGATACCGAGCTTCAGCTGAAGGATTTGGAGACCATCGAAAGCCGCATCCAGAAGGTGCAGAAGCAGGCACAGACAGGTGGCGACAAGGTGGCCAAGCAGACATACGAGGTCTTGGTCCGTTACAAGGAAGCGCTGGAGCAGGGAAAGTCGGCGCGTACCGTGCAGTTTGAGACGAAAGACGAGCAGAAAATTGCGCATGACCTCTTTCTGCTGACCTCGAAGCCGGTGATGTATGTCTGCAATGTGGATGAAGGAAGTGCCGTGACCGGAAACCAATATGTGGAGCAGGTGCGCGAGGCGGTGAAGGAAGAGAATGCGGAAATCCTGGTAGTGGCAGCAAAGACAGAGGCCGACATTGCCGAACTGGAGACCTACGAAGACCGCCAGATGTTTCTTCAGGAAGTGGGACTGGAAGAGTCGGGTGTAAACCGTCTGATCAAGTCGGCTTATAAGCTGCTGAATCTGGAAACGTTCATTACCGCAGGTGAGATGGAGGTCAAGGCCTGGACTTACCACAAGGGATGGAAGGCTCCGCAGTGTGCGGGTGTTATCCATACCGACTTTGAGAAGGGCTTTATCCGTGCCGAAGTAATCAAATACGAAGACTACATCAAGTATGGCAGCGAAGCCGCCGTGCGCGAAGCCGGAAAACTGAGCGTGGAAGGCAAAGACTATGTGGTGCAGGACGGCGACATCATGCACTTCCGGTTCAATGTGTAATGTATAAGGAGAATAGAGCATTCAAGCGAAATCCTGTTTTATCAGCCTAACCGAAGTCTGAAATTGGAAGTCCGGTTGAAAGGGGAAACTGTCTGGCTCACTCAAGCACAGATTGGTGAGCTGTTTGATGTGGGAAGACAGGCGATAACCAAGCATCTGAAGAATATCTTCAGTAGTGAGGAATTGAATGAAAACGAAGTGTGTTCCATTTTGGAACTAACTGCGGCATACGGTAAGACTTATAAGACCAAGACATATAATTTGGATGCCATATTATCTGTCGGTTATCCGGAATTTGTGACTTGAGGGTTGTATTCTTAGGAATTGGAAAACTTAAAAAATCAAGAGCCTTATGAGATATCTGATTGTAGGAACCGGCGGCGTGGGAGGTTCCATCGCCGGATTTTTGGCTTTGGCGGGAAAAGATGTGACCTGCATTGCCCGTGGAAAGCACCTTGAAGCGATGCGCCGCGACGGGCTTCATCTGAAGTCGGACTTGAAGGGGGAGCATTTCCTTCCTGTGAAAGCTTGCACTGCCGAAGAGTTTGACGGCAAAGCGGATGTGATTTTTGTCTGTGTGAAAGGATACTCCATCGATTCCATCAAGGAGGTGGTGGAGCGGGCAGCTGCTCCCGGCACGCTGGTTATTCCCATCCTGAATGTTTATGGGACGGGACCCCGCATCGGACGCCTGGTTCCTTCGGTTACGGTGCTCGACGGATGCATCTATATTGTGGGATTCGTTTCCGGTGAAGGGGAGATAACCCAGATGGGAAGCATATTCCGCATGGTTTTTGGGGCGCGTCCGGAGCAGGGAGTGGCTCGTGAGCGGATGGAAGCGATAGCCGAAGAGCTGCGCGGATGCGGCATCAAGGTGGAAGTGTCGGACGATATCAACCGTGACACCTTCATCAAATGGGCGTTTATATCGGCAATGGCCTGCACGGGAGCCTATCACAATGTGCCGATGGGCGAGGTGCAGCATGAGGGGGATGTGCGTGATACGTTTGTCGGACTGTCGCGCGAGAGTGCCGAGATAGGACGCCGCTCGGGAGTTGTATTTCCGGAAGATCCGGTTGCCTATAACCTGAAGGTCATCGACAAGCTTGACCCGCACAGCACGGCCTCAATGCAGAAAGACATTGCCCGCGGGCATGAGTCGGAAATACAGGGCCTGCTGTTTGACATGATTGATTTGGGCGAACGTTTGGGCGTGGATCTGCCGACTTATCATAAGGTGGCGCAGAAATTCCGGAAAGCATGAAACATATCGTTGACATTCATACTTGGGAGCGGAAGGACAATTATAATTTTTTCCGGGGCTTTGCCAACTCGTGGATATCCATAACGGGCGAAGTGGAATGTACGGAGGCTTACGCTTCGGCAAAGGCGTCGGGGCGTTCTTTCTTCCTGCATTATCTGTATGCCATCCTGCGGGCGGTGAACGAGATTAAGGAGCTGCGTTACCGCTGGGACAAGAACGGACAGGTGGTGTATCATGACACGGTGGATGTCATCTCCCCTATCGCCGTTCCCGGCAAGACTTTCTATACGGTGCGTATCCCTTACCGCGAGGATTTTGAAGCTTTCTATGCGGAGGCACGCCGCATTGTGACTTCCATTCCTGCCGACGGCGATCCGTACGGAACGGACAAACAGATAGCCGAGCAGGGCGATTTCAATGTCTTTCTGCTCAGTGCCACGCCGAAACTGTATTTCACTTCGGTCACTTATACACAGCAGTCTGTAGGCCATCCATTGGACTATCCGCTGATGAATGCGGGCAAGGCCATCCGGCGCGACGGGCGGCTGTATATGCCGATTGCTCTCACCGCAAGCCATGCCTTTGCCGACGGAGCGCATATCTCGCTGTTTTTTGAAAAGGTGGAGCGGTATCTGAAGCTTGTCTCCTGACAAAACCGGATTTTCATCTGTATGAAACGCCCGCGCCGTGCCTGCAAAACATTTGTTTCAAGGCATGGCGCGGGCGTTTTTTCTCTACAGTTGCAGCAGCTCTTCGATGGCCTGTGCGATTTCTCTGCCGGAGTTTTCCAGGCTGTATCCGTAGAAGACTTTCCGCACTATGCGGTGTTCGTCGAGCAGGAAGAAGTAAGGGGCAGCTCCGCCTGTACGGTAATCGTTCACAATGCCTTTCGAACCCTCCAGAAACCGGTAGTTTATCTGGTTTCGGGCAATATAGTTCCGGATGGAGTGCAGGGGTCTCCCCCACGTTTCAATGGCTATCAGTTCGAAGTCGGCGGGCGGGAAACGGTCTTTCAGCGTCCGCAGGAAAGGAATGGAGGCGTGGCAGGCCCCGCATCCTATGCCGGTAAGGTTGAGCAGGACTACCCTACTCCTCACCTGGTCGAGCGAAAAGGAATTTCCGTCGGCATCGCGGAGCGTCCATCCCGGTGCAGGCTTTCCTTCCAGACTGGGCTGCCTGCGGGCGGATGCTTCCCCCTTTCTCTTTATCTCATAGTCTCTTGGAAAATAGTCATAGAGATTGAAGTCTTTCAGCCCTGTCGGGTTGAAATGGGGATTCAGGCAAACGTGGACGGAGATGTCGTGTGACATTTCTCTCCTCACCTTATAGGGCAGTCCTGTCGGCTTGTCAATCCATATTTCATAGACAGAAATGGGCTCCACATAGAATTCCGGTGGTGGAACCGGCATGCGGAAGGCTTTTCCGAAAAACTCAATCTGGTTTTCCTCGTGAATGGCCAGCTTGATGTAATATGTTTTTCCGGTTTCCCTTACCTCTTTCGTGATGCTGTCCGTTGTCTCGAGAATATACCGCAGGATACTCTCCGTGTATTGAAAGAACGGAGGCGCGACCGGGCGGAAAGGAAGCCGTCGGGCGGTAAAGTCGTCTAGCACGATGGTCTTGTCTTCGGGATAGGAAACGGCGTAGACCTGTCCGTCATATCCGGTTTTGAACTGCTTTTTGTCTGTTGACTTCCATTGCACGAAGCAGGCGCCGATGGTGGTATCCTGCGGATTTCTGTATTCCTGCGTAAGGCAGGTTGCGGTAAAAAGGGGCAGTGTGTCGCCCGGCTCCCAGCTTTCGAGGGAATCGAGGTAGCATGCCGTTTGGATTCCCTCCATCCGCTGCAATACTTCTTTCAGATAATCTTGGGCCTGTAGCGTTCCGGAGAAGAGCAGGCACGATAAAAGGAGGATTTGTGTCTTCATGTTCGTTTGGTTGTTGGTGGAATGAAACGTTGTTTGCCTGCAAAAGAACGGCATTTCGCGGCTTCCGACAAAAAAATTGCCTGAACTTTTCCTGAAATCTTCAGGCTTTTTGCTTATTTTGCCACTGACTGGCATTTGCGATGAAAAGAAGAGGACTGTATATTGTGACGGCCTTGCTGCTTGCGGCTCTGGCTCTGACGCTGCGCATCTCCCTGCAAAACGGAGAGAAGCGCATACGGGAGGATGCAGACCGTGCATTTAAGACGGCGGTGGAGCGGCACTATACCGAGCGGATTGAGCGGTTCCGGTATGCTGACCACCGTGTCTTGAGTCCGGATGTCGAGCGGTATGCCAGCGTTCCGGCGTTCGACCGCAAGATCAAGAACTATACGCTCCGCACGCCGAAAGGGAAGACTACCTATACTTTCCGCGACAGCCTGAGCGAGACCAAGGCCAAGCGCCTGCTGAACGAGTATATTCTTGCCGGAACGAACCCGGTAAATCCCGACAAGCTGAATGCCTTGTTTCAAGAGCAGCTTGCCTTGCTGAAGATTGACGGGAAGACGGGGACGGTGTATCGTAACGGAAAGATGAGGCGGTGCAGCCGCGACTCTCTCCCACCCTCATCCGCATACTTTACGCCGCTTTATGCGCTTGACATTACAGGAGAAGTCAAGGCGCAGGCTTGGGTGGACTACGGTTTTCTGACCTTGTGGCGGCATGTTGACAGCACCTTCTACTGGTTTCTGTCTATGATTGCGGCAGGTGTGGGAGGATATCTGTATATATGGCGGCTGCGGAGACGGGAACGCTCTGTGCGGGGAATCGTCATCGACCTTGGCAAGCAGGAGCTGTATGTTGACGGAGTGCAGTGTGCCATTCCCAAACTTGATCTGGCATTGCTCAACCTGCTGCTTGAGCGGAAGGGAGAATGTGTGAGCCGCGAAGAAATCAAGCGGTGCTTTTGGGAAAAGGACGAGAATGCCGACGAAAAGATTGACACGCATATAAAGATGCTCCGGAAAATCCTGAGAGACTTTCCGGAGCATCGGATTGTTACCGTCCGCGGACGGGGGTATTATCTGGTCATCGGCGGTTCAGATACGCGCAGAGCTGCTGCACGGCCCGGGCGCGGTGACTGATCTTGTTTTTTTCGTCATTGCCCATTTCGGCGAAAGTCTCGGCATATCCTTCGGGAACAAAGACCGGATCGTATCCGAACCCTGAATTTCCCCGTTTGTCCTCGATGATTTCGCCTTTTACGATGCCTTCGAAGAGATGCTTCTCCCCTCCCTCAATCAGGCAGATGGCGGTGCGGAATCGGGCTTTCCGGTCGGTCACGCCGTTCAGCTCGGCCAGCAGCTTCTTCATGTTGGCTTCCGAGTCGTGGCCGCTCCCGGCATAGCGGGCGGAATAGACTCCCGGCGCGCCGCCGAGCGCTTCCACTTCCAGTCCGGTGTCGTCGGCAAAGCAGTCCATCCCGTAGTTGCGGTAGATATATTCGGCTTTCAGCGCGGCGTTTCCCTCGAGCGTGTCGGCCGTTTCAGGAATATCCGCGTCGCAATGGATGTCCTTCAGGCTGAGCACCTCTATCCTGTCGCCCAGTATGGCACGGATTTCTTCGAGCTTGTGGGCGTTGTTTGTAGCAAAAACCAGTTTCTTCATATTCTTTTTTATTTTATCTTCAGCTTGTCAAATCCTTCTCCGTACACGCCCACCACGTTGCTTTGCGAGATGAACGCGTTCGGGTCGATGTCTTTCACCAGTCGGAAGATGTCGAGCGATTGGCTTTTCTTGGCCAGCACCACGATAACTTTCACTTCCTGCTTGCTGTACCATCCCTGTCCGTCGAGCAAAGTCACGCCCCGGTCTATCTCTGTGGCGATTGCTTGGGCTATCTTTTCGTATTGCTTCGAGAAAATCAGGAACTGCACGGATTGGCGGGCACTGTTTACTATATAGTCGATGACGATGCTCATGATGAACAGCACGCAGAATCCGAACAACACACGGCGCCAGTCGTGGAAAATGAAGTAGCAGGAAGATATGATCACGATATCGCAGTACATCATCATCCGTCCCAACGTGACATCCTTGTATTTGTTGATGATCCAGGCGATGATGTCCGTGCCTCCCGTGCTTCCGTTATTGCAGAATACGATGCCGACACCGAAGCCCAGCATCCCCGCTCCTATCACGCAAGCCATGAAGTCCTGCCCTGTTCCGAGCAGTTGCGGCAGTTTCCCTTCGTCGTCCTTCAGCAGTGTCTGGAAAAGCCAAAGCAGAAAAGTCAGCATGAAGATGGCATATATGGTCTTGATGCTGAATTTCGGCCCCAATATCTTCAGGGCAAAACCCAGAAACACGGCGTTGATAAAAAAGTAGGATACCTGGATTTCAACGCCTGTAGCGTAGTAGATGATTGCGGCGATGCCTGTAACGCCTCCCGTAGCAATCTGATAAGGAAGCAGGAACGCCGCCCAACCGAGGGAATAACATATCAAACCGAAAGTGATGGCAAGATAGTCTCTTGACTCCCTCCCTAATCTTTTTCTTAATAATGCTTCCACTTGTCTGTTTTTTTTGATTCAATTATAGTAGGGCTTCCTGTATGGAAATGAGAAAAAGCACCGGAATCCGGCTTTGAAGCGGAAAGCGGCTTCCGATGCTTGAGATAAATTAAAGTACGATGTTCACAATCTTCTTCGGAACGATGATGACTTTCTTCGGAGTCTTGCCTTCAATCCACTTCTGCGACTGCTCGTTGCTCATGACGGCAGCTTGAATCGTGTCGTTGTTGGCATCGGCGGGGAATTCCATTACGAAGCGGGCCTTTCCGTTAAAGGAAACCGTGTATTTCACACTGTCTTCCTTCAGATAGGCTTCGTTATAGGATGGCCATTGTGCGTCACATACGGATGTGGTGTTGCCTAACGCTTCCCACAATTCTTCTGCCAAATGGGGGGCGAACGGGGCGATGACCACTACCAGACTGCTCAATATTTCCTTGTTCCGGCACTTCAAGGCGGTCAGCTCGTTTACGCAAATCATGAATGCACTGACGGAAGTGTTGTAAGAGAAAGCCTCGATGTCGCCTGTCACCTTCTTGATCAGTTTGTGAACGGCCTTCAGCTCTTCTTTGGTCGCTTCTCCTTCAGCCGGCAAGAAGTTGCCCTGACGGTCGTAAAAGAGATTCCACAGTTTCTTCAGGAAACGGTGTACGCCGTCTATGCCATTCGTGTCCCACGGCTTCGACTGTTCCACCGGACCGAGGAACATTTCATACATGCGCAAGGTGTCCGCTCCGTATCTTTCAACAATCATGTCGGGGTTGACCACGTTGAACATGGATTTGCTCATCTTCTCAATGGCCCATCCGCAGATGTATTTGCCGTCTTCCAATACGAACTCGGCATTGTTGTATTCCGGCCGCCAGTTTTTGAAGGCTTCAATATCCAGTACATCATTTGATACAATGTTTACATCGACATGGATGGGGGTGACATCATATTGGTCTTTCAGCCCCAGCGATACGAATGTATTGGTGTCTTTGATGCGGTAAACGAAATTGCTCCGGCCTTGAATCATTCCTTGGTTGACCAGTTTCTGGAAAGGCTCTTCGGTCACACTGACCCCCAGATCGTAGAGGAACTTGTTCCAGAAACGGGAATAAATCAAGTGTCCTGTGGCATGTTCCGTTCCTCCCACGTAGAGGTCTACATTCCGCCAGTAATGGTCGGCATGTTCTGAAACCAAAGCCTTGTCGTTATGCGGATCCATATAGCGCAGATAGTAGGCACTTGATCCGGCAAAACCCGGCATGGTGTTCAGCTCAAGCGGGAAAACGGTTACGTTGTCTATTTTAGTATTTTCTACCACTTCGCCTTTCTCCACATCCCATGCCCATCTGGTGGCATGTCCCAACGGGGGTTCGCCCGTTTCGGTAGGCAGGAACTTGTCCACTTCCGGCAGCTCCAGCGGCAGCTTGCTCTCGTCAATCATGTAGGGCATGCCGCCTTTATAGTAGACCGGAAATGGCTCGCCCCAGTAGCGCTGGCGGCTGAAGATGGCATCACGCAGGCGGTAGTTTACTTTTACCCGTCCCAGCTGATGTTCTTTCACATATTTCTTGGTGGCGGCAATGGCTTCCTTGATGGTCAGCCCGTTCAGATTCAGGTCACAATAGGGCGTGACACCTGCTTTCGGTGAGTTGCAGACAATTCCCTCTTTGGCATCAAAGCTTTCTTCACTGACATCACAGCCCTCTACCAACGGTACAATCGGCAGATTGAAGTGTTTGGCGAAGGCATAGTCGCGGCTGTCGTGGGCCGGAACCGCCATAATGGCTCCCGTACCATATCCCGCCAGCACATAGTCACTGATCCAAATGGGTACAGCTTCGCCGGTAAACGGATTGACAGCGTATGAACCGCTGAATACACCGGTCACCCGGCGGTCGGCAATGCGTTCGCGCTCTGTCCGCTTCTTGGTGTGGTCGAGGTATGCCTCTACTTCTGCCTTCTGGCCGGCGGTGGTAAGTTGCGGAACCAGTTCACTCTCCGGAGCCAGTACCATGAAAGTGACTCCGAACATCGTATCGGCCCGGGTGGTGAAGATGGTGAATTCCAGATCCTGGTCTTTTACTTTGAAGCGAACCTCCGCACCTTCGGAACGGCCTATCCAGTTGCGCTGCGTTTCTTTCAGAGACTCTGTCCAGTCGATGGTGTCAAGTCCGTCGAGCAGACGCTGTGCGTAAGCCGAAACACGCAGACACCATTGGCGCATCTTCTTCTGTACGACCGGATATCCTCCGCGTACGGAAACGCCGTCCACCACTTCGTCGTTTGCCAATACGGTTCCTAATTTCGGACACCAGTTCACCATCGTTTCTCCCAAGTAGGCGATGCGATAGTTCATCAGGGTTTCCTGCTGTTCCTTTTCGCTTTTGCCGTTCCATTCTTCGGCTGTAAAATTCAGCTCTTCGCTGCATGCCACGTTTAAACCGGCTGTCCCTTGCTTTTCGAAATGCTTTGTCAGTTCGCTGACCGGGCATGCCTTCTGCTTGTCATGGTCATAATAGCTGTTGAACATCTTTTGGAAAGCCCATTGCGTCCAGTGATAATAATCCGGCTCGCAGGTGCGCACTTCCCTATCCCAGTCGAAACAGAAGCCGATCTTGTCCAGCTGACTGCGGTAACGGTTGATGTTGGCCGCTGTCGTGATGGCCGGATGTTGTCCGGTCTGGATGGCATATTGTTCGGCAGGCAGGCCGTAAGCGTCGTATCCCATCGGGTTGAGCACATTGAAGCCTTGCAGGCGTTTATAGCGTGCGTAAATGTCACTGGCGATGTATCCCAACGGATGTCCTACGTGCAGCCCCGCTCCTGAGGGATATGGAAACATGTTCAATACGTAGAATTTTTGTTTCGTTTCGTCTTCGGTAACTTTATAGGTACGGTTGTCTACCCATTTTTGTTGCCACTTTTTTTCTATTTCTCTGAAATTATATTCCATATAAGTGGTTATTTAATTGATTTTTATCCTATTCTCCCAAATTTCTGCAAAGATAACAAGACTTCGGGAATAAATGAGATTTATTTTAAACTAAAAGTTTATATAGATATGAGACGGCCTTTTTCTTGGTATGATTGGGCTGTAGATTCGTCGCCTTGAAAAAAAACGTTGAAAAAATAGCATTTTAAAGGTAAAATGCTTATTTTTGCGATGCTTTTTCAAGCAGAGATTAAATGTATTGGCAAATCAACGTTTAGCTGATTCCGTGCTGGAGAAAAGTCGAAACAAGTTCCTATGCACACGAAACAGTTTGAACGTCCTTCCACATATATCTGCGGAGGGCGTTTCCTGTTTGTGCATAAAGGGCTTCGACTCCCTCTCCAGCAAATAGGCAAATGCTCTGCCGCTTTTTTTATGGATAAGGGCGGGCATTAAGATAATCCGGAACGGTAAAGGTATAGACTCCGCAAGGATTTTCGTTAGTTTATTTCCTCATCACAACTCTCTCATCCACACTAATGACCTTGCGGAGTTTCTTTTTTCGCGGTGCATTGTGCGTGTCTTTTCAGGAATTTTTTCGGAAAGGTCTTGCCGGATAAAGATATGGTTAGGTCGGGCTGATGTTTTTACCGAGGACAGAAAATCATCTGATGCCGGTGGAAAAATGACTGTGACGGCATGGAATGTGCCGTGTTGAAGTTTTTGCATCCGTAAATGTAGGGGTATGGGAAAGATTTGACAAAGGCTCACAAAGGGAGACTCTCGTTGTTGCACCGGTAGATAAAACAGCAGAATTTTTTCAGATACTGCAAAGGCTAAGTGTTTGTCTGACAACACTTAGCCTTTCTAAGTACCCAGACCCGGGGTCGAACCGGGATGGATTTTACTCCACTGGTGTTTGAGACCAGCGCGTCTACCGATTCCGCCATCTGGGCGATGACCTTGCAAGTGGATGCAAAGGTAAGAAAGTTTTCCGGGAACTGCAAGTTGAGGTGTGTATTTCTTGATTTTTGTCATTTTTAAAGAGCTTCTGATGGCTTTTTATGAAATAAGCTCTATCTTAGCAGAAGATTAACGTAATTCTTTATTTTACCATGAGTAATAACAACTATTATTGTGTCATCATGGCCGGCGGAATGGGGCGTCGGTTTTGGCCTTATAGCCGCAAGGCATTGCCCAAACAGTTTCTTGACTTTTTTGGAGCCGGGCAAACCTTGTTGCAACAGACTTATAGCCGATATAGACAGATTGTTCCACCTGAAAACATCTATATCACTACACATAAGGATTATAGGGAATTGGTGATGGAATTGCTTCCTGAAATTAAGGACTACCAGTTAATCGTTGAGGAAGAACGGAGGAATACGGCTCCTTCGATAGCTTATGCTTCGCATGTTATTCAGAAAGTCAATCCCGATGCTACCATTGTGGTAGCTCCTTCCGACCATATGATTCTGAAGATGGATGAATTTAAAGAGGCGATACAGAAGGGTCTGGACTTTGCTTCTCATTCGGGGGAACTGCTGACTTTGGGGATTAAGCCCGGTTATCCGGAAACGGGATATGGGTATATTCAGATAGATGAGGAGAGAAAAGGCGAATTCTATAAGGTCAAGACATTTATTGAGAAGCCGGCTTTGGAATTTGCCGAGGTGTTTGTTCAGAGCAATGAGTTTTATTGGAACTCGGGTATCTTTATCTGGCACGTAAATACGATTCTGAAGGCTTTCCATGAGATGATGGCGGAAGTTTGTCCGCGGGTGGAATGTGATGAACCGGATTTCAGTGCTTGTCCGAACTGTTCTATCGATTACGGGATTATGGAGAAAGCCAACAATGTCTATGTTCAGCTTTGTGATTTCGGTTGGGCGGATATCGGTACTTGGGGGGCCTTGTATGATGTTGCTCCTAAAGACAAGAACCGTAATGTCGTTATCGGCAGCAATACTTTGCTGTATAATTGCAAGGAGAACATCGTGGTAATGCCGGAAGGAAAGCTTGCTGTCGTTCAGGATCTGGAGGGATATCTGATTGCCGAACGTGACAATGCCTTGCTGATATGCAAGAAGGATGACCAGAATGCCATCCGGAAATTCGTGAATGATGTGGAAATGAAATTTGGTGAAAAGTATTCCTGACGGGGAGATTAATATTCGAATGTGATGCCTAAAGTGGGGAGGAGTGTCCCGCTCTGTTGGCGGACAGATTTCATGATATAGCGTTGTTGTGAAGCAGGTGCGGAAGGGTTTTCAATTTGTCCCGTACTCATCAGGACATCGGGCTGATGGAGTTTGCTGCCTGTAATGTTCTGGATGTCGAGATAGAAGCCCAGCATACATCTTTTCAGGTAGAAGGTCTTGTCTACGCGCACATCCATTTGGGCGAATGCAGACAGGCGTTCTGCATTGTATCGGGTGTAGTCGTAATATGCCTTTCCTTGTGCATCCCAAGCCTCGACCAGAGATGATTTTTCAGAGTCGAAGGGGGTATAAGGTGAACCGCCGATGGCGCAGACCCGTATTCCCAGACTCCATTGCTTGGGAAAGTTATAGGTTCCGCTTGCGTTCAGGATAAAGCGGTTGTCCCATGCCGAGGGGATGTATTTCTCGTCTTCGCCTGCTTTGAATTCGCTTTTGAATACCGTCAGTGAGGCTGACAGATTCAGCTTTTGTATCAGCAGCCATTTGAACATCATCTCAACTCCGTATGAACGCCCTTTTGCTGCAGATGTCAACGGCTCGTTGCCGATGACGCCATAGTCATTTCCTTTGCAGGATAAAGGAATGCCGTCGGTGACAGAAAGGGGCATTTGGTCATAATATTTGTAAAATCCCTCTACAGAAAGTTCCATGCTTGCGTTCGGATTCCATGTCAGTCCGATGCTTTCTTGAGATACAGATGTGTAGTCAAGGTTTTTGTTTATATATCTGTCTGAGTTCCCCTTGAATCCGAGAGCCGTAAAGGCAGGCAGTTGGTAATACAGTCCCATGTGTCCGCTCAGAAACAGTCCTTCTGCCAGACGGTAAGATACGGAAAGCCTTGGGGAAAGCTGCCTCCACAGCTCTTTCATCTTGTCGCTGTAATTGTTTCCGTCAGTACGTACCCCTAATGAGGCCGTAAAACTTTCGTCGGGAGAGGTATAGTCTGCGGATGCGAAAAGTCCCCAGCGGAAAAGATTCAGGTTGGTGTCATAATTGTATACGGTCGGACGGTCGGAATAAAGGCGCTGAAAACTTTTATTGACATAGCGAGAATAATTTAATTCAAGGCCGGCGTTGACTTTCCATACGCTCCATGAGGATGTGTTTTCGGCGCGTAGTTTGCTTTCCTGCTCTGTGGAACGGAGGTTGAGCATAAGGTTTTCCGGCCGGCTTTCGTCATTGTCCTGATATTTCAAGTTGCGATTGTTCAGGTAGCTGTGGCTGAATGTGACGGCTTGCACGTGACTTCCGGCATAGTGACGGTAAACGCCTCCCGCGGTGAAAGTCTCTTGCTCTATTTTGGGCAGATAGCTCAGAATGTATTCAGCGTCTTCTCCGTCAATGTCCAGATTCAGTTTCATGCGGTCGATGCCTCCCAACCCTAATACAGTCAGTTCGTTCTGGGGATTAAAGCGGGTCTTTATTTTGAAGGAAGCGTCTGAATAGGCCGGAAGAAAGGGCAATCCCAGTATCTTGAACAGCATTTGCAGGTAGGATTGGCGTATGGACACCAGATAAGATGTCTTTTCGCCCAAATGTCCGTTTGAGCTGAGTGAAACTTCCGAAGCGCCCAGTGTGGCTTTGATGGAATTCCGCTGCATGTCGCCGTCGCGCAGACTGAAGTCGAGTATGGAACTTAAGGTGTTTCCCCGGTTGGCGGGGAAAGCCCCGCTATAGAATCTCACGTTACGAACCAGATCGGCGTCAATCAGCCCTACCGGTCCGCCGGAAGCGCCTTGTGTGCTGAAATGATTGATATTGGGGATTTCCACTCCGTCTAAATAGAACCGGTTTTCAGAAGGCCCTCCACCACGGACTATCAGGTCATTTCGGTATCCGACAGGCGAGAAGGCTACGCCAGGATAGTTTCGGACAACGCGTGAGATATCGCGGTTGGCGCCCGGAGCCTTCTCTATTTCCTGTAGTCCGATAATCCGAAGGCTCACGGGGCTTTCGGGAATCCGCCGGAAAGGCGAGGCTGTTACGGTGATTTCATTTAGCAAAGCGCTTTCTTCCTCCATTTCTATCTGTACGTAAGGCGTAATATGATTGACGCGATATTCCGGAGTAAGCACGGTCTTGTAGCCTAAGGCAGATGCTTGCAAACGGTAGATACCTGGCGGAACCTGTGTGATGGTGAAATTTCCGTCGCGGTCTGTTGAAGCTCCGATGCCCATGCCCGTCACCAGTATATTGACAAATTCCAGTGGCTTGCGTGTGGACCGGTCGATTACTGTGCCTTTAATCTGATAGGTCTGTGCCTGCGTGAAGACGGCGATAGCCAACGAAAGCAAGAAAGAAAGGTATCTTTTTGATGTCATGCCATGGATTGAAAGAATATCTCCCCGTTCTGCCGTTCCGTTGCGTCTTGTGAAGGCAGGACGAGGAGATTTTGTTAGTCTTATCGGTATGTGTCTGGATGTAGGATATGATTGTCTGCGGGAAAATTATTGCTTGTTTTGCTTCCAGGCTTCATTGATGGCCCTTGCAATTTCCACGAACTCTTCGTCGCTCAGCTTCAGTTTCGGGTTTGAAAAGAACATGTCCGACTCTTTTTGTATAGGAATCAGGTGGATATGGGCATGGGGAACTTCCAGGCCGATAACGGCTTCGCCTACCTTTTTGCATGGAAAAGCCTTCTGGATGGCAAGAGCCACATGTTTGGCGAATACATGCATGGCGGCCAGTTCTTCATCACTTAAATCAAAAATGTAGTCCACTTCACGCTTGGGAACAACCAGCGTATGTCCTTTTACCAATGGGTTGATGTCGAGAAAAGCATAAAATTTTTCATCTTCCGCCACTTTGTAGCTGGGAATTTCTCCTGCAATGATTTTGCTGAATATTGTTGCCATATTGGATAAGTATTAAAAAGGCAAGCCGTGCACGGAGCAGACTTGCCTTGTCATTAAAATGATATACCTGTTACTTCCAGACTGATTTTGCCTTGCGGAATGGTGATTTCTGCAATGTCGCCTACCTTTTTGCCGAGCAGACCTTGTGCTATCGGGGTGGTGACAGAGATCTTTCCTTCTTTCAGGTTTGCTTCACTTTCAGATACGATGGTGTATGCCATTTTCATACCTGTCTTTACATTTTTCAGTTCCACACGAGTCAGAATCTGAACCGTATCCGCATTCAGCTTTGATGTGTCGATAATTTTTGCATCACCGATGGTAGCCTTCAGCTGGTTGATTTTCATCTCCAGCATGCCTTGTGCTTCTTTTGCTGCGTCATACTCTGCGTTCTCAGACAAATCTCCCTTATCGCGCGCTTCTGCAATGGCGGCCACGATTTTCGGGCGTTCTACTGACTCTAAATGCTTTAATTCGGCCACCAGTTTCTGATAGCCTTCTTCTGACATGTAAGCCATAATTTTCCTCCTAATATTCGTTTTATGTTATTTCTCTTATAAACAAAAAAGAATTCCGACATGTTCAAGATGTCGGAACCCTTCCTTTTCTATTTCTTGACAAAGGTAGATGTTTTACAATATTAATCAAGCTTTTTCCGTATGCTTTTCAACATGTTTACAGATATTTCTTGATTGCCTCTTCCATATTGGTCTGTTCGTCTAAGCGTAAGGTCAGTTCGTTGCTTCGGTTGGCAATAAATGCCGTAGGAAGCTGCGTTACTCCGTACAGGTTTACGTAAGTGGAGTAGGGGCCTTGGGGATCGCGCACGCAAATCCATGGAAGATTGTCGGCGGATGTTTTCCAAAAATGTTCATCCGTATCGAGCGAGATCTGGTAAATCTCCAGTCCTTGTGAAGCATACTTGTTATAGAGTTCGCGCAGCGCGAGATTCCGTGCTCCCGAAGCAGGATTGGCATACACGGTAAAGTCTATCAGTATGACTTTTCCTTTCAAGTCTGTCAGATGATGCGTCGTTCCTTCCACATCCTTCAGCGGAATGTCTATAATGGATGTTTCTTGCACCATATTTTCAGGCACCGTTACCGTTTTTGCTTTAGGGGTGCGTGTATTTTTCATCCCTTTGATGACCATGTTGTACAGATTGCGCGAACGGTCTGCATGGGGATACTGATTGTTCAGGCTAGTTGCTACGGCCGCAAAACATTTTACATCTTCTTTGCTTGTCAGCGGATCGAAAATCATATACCCGTTCAGTTGCTGGAACAAGGCGAAATAAGCGTAAGGTGTATTGGGGGCGCGGAAGATATATTCGCGTTTCACCTTATCCTTATAGTCGTTGATTAAAGCCACGAGGCTGTCTTGGACGATTCCGGCCGGGAGTCCGGATTTTCCCAGACTGGTTACTTTGTTTTGCAGGTCGGCTTGAAGCAGAGCAAGCTCCTTGATTTTTATGTTTGTCTCCGATCCTTCAATCCGGTAGTCCGTTGTAAAAGTGGGATAATCGGCATGAACCGTAATTGTTTCCGTAGAGTCGGCGGAAAAATTGATAATCTTGCTGTCAATGCGCAGGCGGTAAAATTCCGGTGAAGAGGGGCGTGCTCCTTTGAAGATGAATGTGCCGTTGTCGCCGAGCTCGGTAGAATCGAGCGTTACGATACCTCCCAATGCACTTTGTTCCAGATACAGCATTTTTTCTGCCGCTCCGGTCACCTCTCCTTCCACTTTAAAGGTCTGTTCATTCTTGCAGGCCATCAGTATGACCGACAATATGACTCCTGCAATATAGGCGTTTTTTTTCATATTCAGGTGTTTTTTCGATTGCGGAATGTCGCAATCTGCTTGTTTTTGAGATGCAAAGATACGGCTTTTAATGATTTCACAAAGTTTTTGCCCGACAAATTACGTTAACTGCCCAAGGTCGTTCTCTCATTTTGCTTTTTCTGGGAGAGGATTGTCGCGGCCAGAATCCTTTTTCTCAAGATGGAATTTTTTCTTGATATGCTCCATATAAATTTTCCCCCATAACCAAAAGTCAGCTTTCCGAGGGAGAAATTACATGAAAAAGCTTTAAAATGAAACTTTTATTTTGTAATTGCCTGTTTCTCTAAATAATTTGTCTATCTTTGCGCGTATTTTAGATGGAAATTTTTTTAAACACAATTTTATGATCAATCCTATTGTTAAGACGATCGAGTTAGGCGATGGCAGAACCATCACGCTCGAAACGGGAAAGCTGGCAAAACAGGCGGACGGTGCCGTAATGCTGCGCATGGGAAATACCATGTTGCTGGCTACTGTTTGTGCAGCAAAAGATGCAGTTCCCGGAACAGATTTTATGCCGTTGCAGGTGGAGTATAGAGAAAAATATTCAGCGTTCGGACGTTTTCCGGGTGGCTTTACCAAGCGTGAAGGCAAGGCTTCGGATTATGAGATTCTGACATGCCGTTTGGTGGACCGTGCATTGCGGCCGCTTTTCCCGGACAATTACCATGCTGAAGTTTATGTAAATATCATCTTGTTCTCGGCCGATGGCGTGGATATGCCGGATGCACTGGCTGGTTTGGCTGCTTCGGCTGCCCTGGCGGTTTCTGACATTCCGTTTGGAGGCCCTATCTCAGAGGTGCGCGTGGCGCGTGTCGACGGACAGTTTGTCATCAATCCTACCTTTGAGCAATTGAAGAAGGCGGACATGGATCTGATGGTAGCCGCTACTTATGACAATATCATGATGGTGGAAGGTGAGATGGAAGAAGTGTCGGAGCAGGATTTGCTTGCGGCAATGAAGTGTGCTCACGAAGCCATCAAGGTGCATTGCAAGGCGCAGATGGAGTTGATGGAAGAGGTTGGCTCTACGGTAAAGCGTGAATACTGCCACGAAGAGAATGACGAGGATTTGCGCAAGGCCGTTCATGATGCCTGCTACGACAAGGCGTATGCTGTGGCCGCTTCGGGCAACAAGAACAAGCACGAACGTCAGGATGCCTTCGATGCCATCTGTGAGGAGTTCAAGGCTCAGTTTACCGAAGAGGAGCTTGAAGAAAAGGCTGCCATGATTGACCGCTATTATCATGATGTGGAAAAAGAGGCGATGCGCCGCTGCATCCTTGACGAAGGAAAGCGTCTGGACGGACGTGCCACTACCGACATTCGTCCTATATGGTGCGAAGTTAGTCCGCTGCCCGGCCCTCACGGTTCATCTATCTTTACGCGCGGTGAAACGCAGTCATTGAGCACGGTGACACTGGGAACGAAATTGGATGAAAAGACTGTAGACGATGTTCTCGACCAGCATAAGGAACGTTTCCTGCTGCATTACAACTTCCCGCCTTTCTCTACCGGCGAAGCGAAGGCGCAGCGCGGTGTGGGCCGTCGTGAAATCGGCCACGGACATCTGGCATGGCGTGCGTTGAAAGGCCAGATTCCTGCTGATTATCCTTATTGCATCCGCGTGGTTTCAGATATCCTCGAGTCAAATGGTTCTTCTTCAATGGCTACTGTCTGTGCAGGAACGTTGGCATTGATGGATGCGGGCGTGCCTGTCAAGAATCCGGTATCAGGTATTGCTATGGGATTGATCAAGAATGCCGGTGAAGACAAGTATGCGGTGCTGTCGGACATCCTCGGCGATGAAGACCATCTGGGTGACATGGACTTTAAAGTGACCGGTACGCGCAATGGTATCACTGCTACGCAGATGGATATCAAGTGCGACGGACTGACCTACGATATTTTGGAAAAGGCTTTGATGCAGGCCAAGGAAGGCCGCGAATATATTTTGGGCAAGCTGACCGAATGTATTGCTGAGCCTCGTCCGGACTTGAAGCCTCATGCTCCGCGTATCGAGACGATGACGATTCCGAAGGAATTTATCGGTGCGGTTATCGGCCCGGGCGGAAAGATTATCCAGGGCATGCAGGAAGAGACGGGTGCTACCATTACGATTGAAGAAATCGATGGGGTAGGCCGTATTGAAGTGGCCGGAACAAACAAGAAATGCATCGACGACGCCATGCGCATGATCAAGTCGATTGTGGCTGTGCCTGAAATCGGTGAGACATATATGGGTAAGGTGCGTTCTGTTATGCCTTATGGCGTGTTTGTGGAATTCTTGCCGGGCAAGGACGGCTTGCTTCACATCTCTGAAATTGACTGGAAGCGTCTGGACACTATCGAAGAGTCGGGATTGAAGGAAGGTGATGAAATAGAAGTGAAGCTACTTGACATAGATCCGAAGACAGGAAAATTCAAGCTTTCTCACAAAGTTCTGTTGCCGAAGCCCGAAGGAATGAATGATGGTCAGCCGAAGCGTGAGCACCGTCAGCCGAAACATAAATGATACTTCATTACATTATTGATAAGGAGTAGAAAAGGAGCCGGCCCGATAAGACATCGGGCCGGCTTTCTCTTGCTTGTGTGTGAATGGCATCAGTATCCGGAGTTTTGCTCCAGATTTCCGTTTACAGTAATATCTGATGTGGGGATGGGGTAGAGGTTGTAGTCTGCATCCACGGCTGTTCCCTCTTGTATGCCTCCTTTCCAGTCCCAAATATATTCGTTTCCGGTAAAGTATCCGTAGCGTATCAGGTCTGTTCGGCGTTGTCCTTCGAAATAGAATTCGCGTGCCTTTTCATCTAATATCTGGTCAAGCGTGACAGATTCCAACTCTTCAGCATGTGCACGCTTGCGCAGAGTGTTCACTGCATTTAGAACATCCTTTTGTGTCCCTCCGTTGCGAAGCAGTGCTTCTGCCAGAGTCAGGTAGGCTTCCGCTGTCCGGAAGAGTGGGACATCGGTGTCTACCCATGTGGCATCGTGTGAAGGTTGCCCGTCGGAACGGACATTGCTCCATTTGGCAATGGAAATGCCTTCTTTGAAATCGTAGGGGTCGTTTATCTCCAGTGTACGGGTGTCGTCAGAAGGGTCGTTTTCCGCTTGTTCCTCGTCCGGCACTCCATTTATCTTTCCTGAAAAGAACAGCGCACGGTCGTCACCTGCCCGGATTGTCATTTCGTTTTCATCGGCCATCATGGGCACATCGGCTTCGTCCTTGAAGAATTTCATGAGAAGGGCTTTCCGTGCTCTTACTCCTCCCCAACCTTCGGATGTTCCCCAAGGAGTCATCCCGGCTGTATGAGTGGATGCTATGGCGAACTGTGCGCCGCCGTAAGAGCGTGCGTAGGTACCATCCAGACGCAGGGGCAGGATGATTTCTTTCTTTGTTTCTTCATTTTCGTCATTGTCTGCCATAAACAGTTCGGCATAATTGTCCGCAAGGCCGTAGGCTGAGCCGATTACCTTTTTTGCATAGGTGGCGGCATCGCTCCATCTGGCAGTTCCGGTATAGATCTCCGCATTCAGATACATGCGCGATAGCAGCATCCAGGCGCAGGCTTGGTCTGCTTGTCCGAATTCACCGGTACGTGGCTCTGTCAGCTCGCTTTCTATTTCTTTTAGTTCCGTTTCGAGGAAATTGAACAGGTCTGTCCGCTTGATTTGTGATGGATTTTCATCCAGTGAGACTGTTTCGGTAAAGGGAGGATTGCCGAAGGCATCCATCAGATAATAATAGTTTAAGGCTCGGATGAAGCGGACTTCAGCGCGTTGGCGCAGTGTTTTTTCATCATCAAGGCTTTCTGTTTCTTCCAGAAAATGGTTGCACAGTGTGACATCATACATCAAGCGGCTGTAGAATCCTGTCAGCGGCAGACTGGAAGCTCCCCAATTCATCTGGAAAAAGTCAGGAATGCCGGCATCTGTCCAACTGCAAATCACTTCATCCGTAGGATATTCGTAGACTGTCAGAATCATGCGATAGAAAGGCGAGGCACTGCCTTCGTCTACTCCCGCAACATCTCCCGTATCCGAGCCTGCCGGCCCTTGGAGTCCGGTAAGACTTAGTGTGGCATATACTTTATTGTATACTTCGTCTTGAGAGAAAGAATTGCTCACCTGCGGATTGATTGGGCTGATGTCCAAATCATTTATGCAGGAAGTCAGGCTAAACGCTATGATTGCGGCGGCCATTGAGGTGAATGGCTTTAATTTAAAGGATATCATGATAATGTTTTTTCTTTTGGGTTAAACTTGTCAGAACTGGAGGCTTAAGCCTATAAGGAATGTCACTGGACGTGGATAGATGTTGTTGTCGATGCCCGGAGTGTCGGCTGATGACTGTACTTCCGGATCAAGGCCGTCATATCCTGTAACCACGAATGGATTCTGGACGGTGGCATAGATACGCCCGTTCACTCCATTGTAGCCCGAGGTCTTGAACAGGTTCTGGAATGAGTATCCTAAGGTGATATTGTCGCAGCGCAGAAAGGAAGCGTTCTGTACGAAATAGTCGGACATGTAGTAGTTCCCTGTTCCTCTGAATCCTAATCCGAGTGCTGCTACCGGACGGTTGGAATAAAATCCGGAGGTAGACCATATGCCGGTAGTGCTGACATTGGAGCGATTGGCCAGTACATCATTGTATACATAGTTTCCGATGCTTGCACGGAGCGCAAAACTGAAGTCCCAATTCAGGTATGTCATTTTCGAGGTTAGTCCCATCAGTATGTCGGCCGTCGGCTTTTTATAGATGTATCGGTCGCTGTCATTGATGATGCCGTCGTTGTTGCGGTCGACGAACGTATTTTCAAGCGGCATTCCGTTTGCGTCATACACTTGTTGGTATACGTAGAAAGAAGAAGCGGCATAGCCCACCTTATGTGCCTGGATGGTTGAACCGCTGGCGGTGGAGATACCTCCCGTGGCAACATAATAATCAGAGTCATCGCTGCCTGTAAGTTTGGTAATCTTGTTGTCGTTCCATGTGATATTGTATCCCAAATCCCATACAAAGTCATTGGTGACAATGGGTTTTGCATTGATGGAGAACTCCACACCCTGGTTGCGCAGCGAGCCGACATTGCTGAGCAGCATGTTGCTGAAGTTTGTACCCGTAGGGATGTAGACTTTATTGATTAGATCATTCGTCTCGCGATAGTAGTAGTCCAGCGTTCCGGTAATGCGCCCGTTCAGGAATCCGAAGTCGAAGCCTGCGTTCCATGTGGTAGTTTCTTCCCATTTCAGTTCCGGATTGTAGGAATTCGGGCGCAGCGCGGAGAGATAACCGTCTCCCATCGGGTAGTAGGCAAAGTCGCGGTTGGCGGTGTAGAGCTGCATATAGGGGAAGTCCTGTGTGTTGCTCAGGTTTTGTTGTCCTGTAACGCCCCATCCCAGGCGCAGTTTCAGGTCGGACAGCCAGTCAACATCTTGCAGGAAGCTTTCTTCCTTTATTTTCCATCCGAGGGCGAACGACGGGAAAGTGCCCCAACGGTGGTCGCTTCCGAAGCGGGAAGTTCCGTCTTGACGCAGTGTGGCGGTAAGTAGATAGCGGTTCATCAGCGTATAGTTCATGCGGCCGAAGAAAGAGACCAGTGTACTGTGGTATCCGTAACCGGTATCTGCACGGGTCACGGCATCATAGGCTTCTCCTGTTCTCGGGTCTGTACCCTGCCGCTGTTCGTATCCGGTGCGATGGAAATGCTGTTCTTCCGTTCCCGCCATGATGTCGAGTGCGTGTTTCCCTTCGCCGAAGTCTTTTATGTATTGCAGATACGCGCTGCCCGAAAGGTTGTATTTGTATTCATAGGCCGTACCGTCTTGCCCGTAGTAGTTGTTTGAATAGGAATAGGGGGAGATGGTTGTGGTCTGCCGTCCTTCCGAGTAGTCTGCCCCTACATTGGCATGGATGCGCAGGTCGGGCAGGAAATGGAATTTGTAGTCCGCTTCGATATTCCCGATGAAGCTCTTTGAGCGGGCGCGGTCATTCTTCAGTTCGAGTAATGCCACGGGATTCTGCGGGGCGAGTGAATTCTTGGTTAATGCCCAGTCTGGGTCGCCGAATTCTGCGGGCACATTCCATTGATAATAGCCTCCGAACACGTTTGTGCTGTGGTCGTATACCGGGCGTGTAGGGTCCATTGTCACGGCTGAGCCTACCACTCCTCCGTCTGCATAGCGGTTCCATGCCACCATGCTTTTGGCATTGATGTTAAACTTCAGGAAATTGTCGAAGAATGCGGGAGCCAGATTCACGGATGCAGTGAAACGCTCGAAGTTGGAAGTCTTGATGACACCGTTCTGATTCGTGTAGCTTAAGGATATGCGGTAGGGCATGTTTTTCAGTCCGCCTGCAATGGTCACATTGTGGTCATGGCTGACGGCGGTGTGGTAAATCTGGTCTTGCCAGTCGGTGTTTTCCGTGCCCAATGCATAAGGCAGGTTGCCTTCTCCGCCGAACAATTCTGTCACGTAGGCGCGGTATTCGTCACCTGTCATCACATCATAACGCTTGAACAGCTTGCCGAATGATACGTTTCCGTCGTAACTTACCTTCGGGGCTGCGCCTGCACTTCCTTTTCGTGTGGTGATGATAATGACTCCGTTTGAGGCGCGCGAACCGTAGATGGCGGTGGCCGAAGCGTCTTTCAGTACGGTAAATGTCTCGATGTCGTTCGGATTGACCAGTGACAGCGGGTTCGACATACCTTTGATGCCGTCATTGTCCATTGCCAGACCATCGATGACAATCAGCGGGTCGTTGCTGGCGTTCAGCGAGGAGCCTCCGCGGATACGTACCGTAGCTCCTGCTCCCGGTGTTCCTCCGGTGGAAACCACGTTTACTCCGGCAATCTTTCCGGTCATCATGTCTTGGGGTGAGGTTGTAACGCCCTTGCTCAGCTTGTCCGGCTTGATGGCTGTGACCGAGCCTGTAGCATCATCTTTCTTGACAGTTCCGTAACCGATTACCACCACATCGTCCAGCATTTCGGTATCGTCGTTCAGAATGACATTCATGCTCTCCGTTGCCGGAAGCTCCTGCGGTTTGTATCCGATGAACGATATGGCAATGATGTCTCCACGGTTTGCTTCCAATGTGAATTTGCCGTCATAGTCGGTTATGGTGCCGTTTGTAGTTCCTTTTACTATTACATTCGCTCCTATGATGGGCTCGCCCATGCTGTCTTTTACCAGACCGTTTACCGTGATGACCTGTGCAAACGCCTGTACGGAAAGCAGTATCCCTGCTATCCACAGCAGGAGCATCCTGTTTGCTTGTTTGATGGATTTTGTTTTCATGTGATTAAAATTCAAGAGTCTTGGTTCATATTATATTTTGTACCTATTGAAAAACTGGTGTATAAGGGCGGGCTTTTCCGCCCTTATTGCTATATGGAATGTTTGTCTTGTGTTTATTTGGTTGTTTCCTTTATTGAGATGGCGTATCCTCCGCCTACTGCGGCTTTCAGCGTGAGCTTCGTCCGGCTGTTTACCTTCTTCCGGGTGATGGTGTAGGCCTGCGGATTCTTGTCCCAGCTTGCATCCTTCGCGTCGGCATAGATGATGGCC
>CASFGA010000008.1 GCA_949294185.1 uncultured Bacteroides sp. | reverse complement strand
TTCCGTATGATTTTCTCAATAACCTTTTGGTATAAGTCATCAAAGTCCTTATTCTCAATAATCATTTGATAATACTTAAAATCCATCTCATTCATCAATTTGTAACGTTCATCTGTTCCATATATGCTTACAGCCCGATCGTAATCGAACAAATACAACATACAACCTTTCTTCTTTACATTCCTGTTTATCCGGCCTGCCAATTGTTCTTCGCTATCAATTAATGATTTGTCTTTAAAACCTAAGTCCATATCAATATCTACACCAGCTTCTACGACCTGGGTGGATATTAATAATATCTTTTTCTCCCTATATTCGTTTGATTTCAACTTATGGATGATATCCCTTCGGCGCGGTTCTAAAATAGTCCCTGACAATAAAAAAATTTCGTCAAAAAAAGTATTGTCCGCAAAAAGTGAATAGAAATCTGAAGCAGTCTTCTTATATATAAATTCTATAATCACATGAACACTATTCGGATTAACGATGTTAGAAGCGGCATATTGAGAAGATTTATCTAACAATATGTGTTTCAACTGATAAAGATAATGTGCTTTTTCATCTGCATCACGGGGTTTGTCCATCGATAAAAGGCTATAGTCAAACTTTACTCGACTACAAAAATTAGGATTAAGAAAATACTGTTTTTTATCACTCAACAGATAAACAAATTCATCCCTGCTAACGACATCTCCAATTTTGGGCAGTGTGGCAGACATGATCACAAATTTTATATTCAACGTTTTCGCATAATTCACAATAAGATAGGCAATGGCGTTCCATGTGGAAGGAGGATAAGACTGTATTTCATCTATCACCACAACAGAATTAGCAAGCCTATGAAACAAATAGTTATGCTCTTTATCATTGGTCTTTACTATGTCGAAGAATTTAATATGGGATAATAGTACAATAGGATAATTCACGAATAAATTATCCAAATAATTTTTATAATCTTCTTCATACTTTCCAGTTTTGGAAAAAGCTTTTGAATGAACTTCCACTATTTCTGATTCATTCAAAGAAAGTGTATCTTTTACAGTCTTATACGTCTGTGTGATAAGAGTTGTAAAAGGGAATACATAGAAAACCTTATTAAGACTTTTATCTGATGCCAATAGTTCAGATACAATCAATAATGAGACATTAGTTTTACCACTGCCTGTCGGCGCTTCAAGATAAAACAAATGCTCAGCTGAGTGAGATCTTATATTTTGAATAGCTTCAATAGCCAAACTTTGACGCAAAAGGTTTAAGTTTGAATCAGAGACTTCCTGTAATGAATCATCATTTAAGCAATGCAGCTGCATATTCTCATAAATAGCTTTGTTGTATTTGTACGATGAAACATTTTTGATAAATCTGTCTTTCATGGCATCATCTATCACACCAAAATCGGACATCATTTCTTTCCAACCGTTCATGTAATGAGCAGTCGCTAAATAATCACATGCGGTTAGGAGTGAATAATTTAGTTTTAACAATGCGTAAAGCGCAAACGAAGATTCAGAAGTCGCTAATTTATTATATACACCAAATAGGCCTGCAGAATCTTTTAATAAATAGTCATGAAAACATTGTATGTCTGAAAAATCAATGTCAAATAAAGGAAGATATGAAGATAGATTGAAAAGTCGCTCGTCATTCCAAACACTGGCATCCTGAGCGTTACGAAGAGAAGGACTGTGATGCCGACAAATAGAATAACTAAAAAAGACAGCTACATTATCCAAATAATCCTGCACATCAGGATCTTTCAATGTCTCTGTTCTACTGTAATAAAAAGCAAGAAATATATACATGCTTATGATAGAATGATCACTTTTAAAATCATGACTGACCTTTAGGCAAGGTGCGGTATTTTTCATCCTAACCTGTTGAAATCTATGGTTTACTTTGCCTAAATCATGAAAAGCAATAGACTGCATAAACAGGGTCTCTACCTCACGGGTTATATAATCTGCCTCCTCTGACAAGGAAGGAGGTATGGACAGGCTTATCAATCTTGATAAAACCGGTCTCAAAGATAAAGATTCTATGAGAGACTGTGCGTAAGCGTAAGTCAATCCCGAATGCTCTGACAATGTTTCCGGCTTGCGCCGTTCACCATCTTTGGGAAGATGTGCATAATAATCAGAGCTATTCTTGATTAGCCGATCAAAAAATCTTTTGTCATAACAAATCCTGTCCATACCTTTTCTTAATTAAAACAACTCGATAACTTGGTTCTCTTCCACAACATAAAAATCGCCATCAGAGAATTTCGTATCTTTACTAAATGTGACATTCGGTGAATAAACAAAATCACCATACTCATATTGGAACAATTCTTCATTAAAAGACACAGGAAGTTTTTCAAAATAGATATACATCGATTGGCTATTTGCCCTATTCCCGCGTCCGTTTTCAGCTTTGGAAATGAAATCTGATGCTTTCACTCCCGATTTTCTGAAAATAGAATCTATCCGATAATTCCGATCATAAGCAAAACATGAAAAGTTCGTATATTCTATAAAATTTTCCCACCATGCAGAAAAATCATTTTTACCCATATAAGGCAAAAATTCCGCACGATATGACTTCAAGTAATCATATAAAATACGTTCCGTTTCATTCCCATCGTTTAAAAGCAAGAAACAACGATATACAGGATGAATCAGGGTTTGTTCCCTGACCTGCAAAATACCGCCCTCCTCTTTACTTGCCATGCCTGTTGCATTATTATATCCGATGAAGCATTTCAAAAAATTGCCATTGTCCGTTTCCAAAGGTTTGATTCCTATTTTTACATGTTTCAACAATGTATAATAATCAGGCAATCTTTTGTTTTGTTCAAATCCCTTCAAACCAATAATCGCACCTAAAATTCCCAATAAGGCTGGCTTATGAAGCATATTATAGGTTAAATATGCGTCATTAATATCAGGCTTTTTGAAGAAACCGAAGTCCGCCTTTAAGTCAAAAGAGATTAATCTTTCATTTATCATATCATAAGTCCATTTCTTTCACACTTTCCGGAAGATTATTCAATAACACAGTCTGCTTGTCATAATAAACTTCCACGCATTCAATTTCATCTTTCAGCTCTTCAATCTTATCTTTTAGATTGGTGAAATCATATACGCACTTACCCTCTTTTTTCTCTGGTTCCAACAGGATCTGTTCCATAAGATTCGGCAATACAGCTTTTGAGCCTTCCTTTAATTGAATCCATACCAGCATCTCGTTCTCACATCCGGCTTTCGATGATGAATCATAATAGGTGACTCCCCGGCGCATAGCTTCTTTCAACTTCTCGATATCTTCCATGGAAAGCACCTGGGCTGATTCGCCTACCAACGAAGCTATATCTCTTAAGTTTTGCGGATTGATGGAAAAATGATGCATATAATGTCCTTCTTCCAATCTCGATTGCCGACCGATCGTTGTCATGCCTTTTTCTGCATCTGGGTCATTAGCCTTGTTGCTGAAAGGTGAGGTTATCTGTTCTGTATAAATGTTATCTTCATGCCAAACATTCATACCGTGATTGATTTGTAATGGACCATGCAATGAGATATTCGTTTCTCCGGCAAATGTTGCACCAAACAACCGAATATCTAGACAAGAAAGTAAATTCTGAGCAATGACCTTTTTCACTTGACCTTTATCTTTCCCTTTGGCTTTAGGATAATCGCCAAAATATTTCTTGTAGGTTTCATCCAGAGATATGGGATTCAGATTGTCGTTAAGAGTCTTAAAATAAAAAATTCTTTCTTCATTCATTTCTCTCAGATAGTTCTTAATCAAATACTTCAATGCTTTATCCGTTGCATAAACTTTTCCATTAGGCAATGTACGAGGCTGACCTGAAAAATCAGCATTGTAATTTGAGTTAATAGCTTTTACAGCAACACAACCAAAAACCCTGTTTTTAAATTCTGTCATAATCATATTTATATTTATAGTTAATTCATTTCTCTTCTTCTTTTTTCTTCTCATAAATAACGCAATTGCTGAAACATCCTGCAAGAAAATATTTCAATAACGGTTTCATGTCTACATCATCATCGTATGTCAACACATTTGAGGCTAAAGCTTTAAAAGTTTTTCCTTGTTTTCCATAAATGTATACAGCATGTTTATATTGCGAAAAGACATGTGCTATTGCATCTTGCAAATGCTTTGATTTTGTTTTTTGCAAATAAGGTTCCAGCATGGAATAGGTCTTATCGCTTGCCACACTCTGATCCATCAGAAAGGATACAATCTGCCCGGCGGCAAACGCGAATTCTTCGGGAGTTTCCAATATAGCCTCTCCCTTGGCTACAATTCTCATTTTAGACATTAAGTCTGTTACATTGGATGCCATGACTTCTTTCTTTTTATCGTTATTAAATAAATTGTATAGGCTGAACCATATATTCAGTTTTTTCTTTATCACATTATTGAAAGAGAAACGACTCTTTACTTCTTCGTTTTTAATACTTGCTAATATAGAAGTAAACATCATCTCATCAAACATCAATGCATTAATCGCATTCTGTTTAGACTTGTAAATATATTCATAGAACGCATATCTGTATTTCATGATAAGTTGATAAATCAAGAATTTGCCGTTATCCGATCTTTTTGATAAATCGACCTCACCAAAGTACAGTGATTTATAAGAACCATCTTTTTTAACCGTTACCAAGCAATTATTAAAGATTTCCCTTACTACTACATATTCAAATGTAAAAACATCTTTTAGACTGATGTCTTGTTCTTCTTCAAATATCTCGTCCCGTTTATACCCTGCCAACATCACATTTTCTATGAGTAAGGGGGTGTCAAAATAATAACGGAACATAGGAACAAAATCAATGTCATTGATCACTATATCTTTTGCTTTAGAGTAGTTCAACAAATAAAATTCTGATAACTCTTTGATTTCATGTTGTTCGAATAAACTCTTTATCAGCTCCCGATAAGACAATGGTGTTTCGTTCTCATGAAATAATTTCAAGAATAGCTTATTTTCCCGTTGATTGACAGCTATGGGCAATGGATTAGGCAAGACTTTCCTTAATATCAGAGATTGAAATTTGTCAAGCAACAAAGCATCTTCAAACGTGATGCGGCCACAAAGCCCTTCATCCATATAAGCTGTCCGATGAACAAGAAATATTTTTTTATCGTTCAATCCGTTCAAAAAACCACTTACTCCATAAAGATTGCCATCCACCGTTCTATTAAACCCATCTTTGTTAAATAATTTATCTTTTAAATAGCAATTGTGAGCTGTTTTATAATCATTCAATGACACACTCCGCAAATAAATGCTGATGTATTCATCATCTTTCAATTGATCAATAAGTATAATCTTCTTTTTATCAGATTGTTCTCTAATAAAGTTCTCTAAACCATTCAATATTATGCCACAAATTGCTTCAAAATTAACAATTCGTTGCTGCTCTTCCAAAGGGCATAATCCCCTTGCCTTCTCAAAATAGTACGGAAGTAATCTGCAAATCTTTTCACCTTTTATTCCTGATAATTTTTCTTTTGACAATGACTCCTTTTTAAACACGACAGCATAAGGTGAGCATGAAAATATCTGACAGCTTTTATCCAGCACTTTATTCATATTAGTCCCTACACGTTTCACTTCTTCTTCAAAAGCAGTAATCTCCGAAATAGGAATAGAACTTTCTGAATCGTTTGTCTTCAAATACAAATAATCCTGTCCATGCACGCCGTTCTCATTAACCCAATTACCTGCCTTATCTATATCTACGAATATATATAAACCTCCGTTAGGTTTTAGGTTCCTTTGCATTATATCCGGACAATCTTCTATAATGTCTTTAGTAAAGTTAATAATCTCTCGTATCATGATCATTCCGTTTTTATTCCACAATTCTCAAGCATCCAAAACCTTGTGAGTTCAGCACGCCCACACCGCCTTCATACATCAACCTCATCAACTCTATAGGGGCTTCCATTTCCAACTTACACATAAACCCTCGAATTCTTGTCTCTTCCGGCATGCCTGCCTTAATCTTTACCAATACTGATTTCGGCTCGTCAAGCACTTTCAGTCGGCATTCAGGCATGGCATACGGGCAATCCTTTCCATAAAACAACTTGTATTTGTCAAACAAGCCATTGAAGAGCAGGAAAGGAGCACGCACATCCAATGGCGACAAATAGTCTGTTCTTCCATCGGAACGGTGGAACTTTAAACAGATGGGTGACATTGTAGCGAAAACCATTTTTCCAGAATAATCCGGTTCAGGCATAACTTCCACACTGCGCACAATAAATTGTACCACAGATTTAGCATCTCCTATTTCAAATACTTTATCCTGAAAAAGACCTTGAATAAAATTCTCGGTACTCTTTTCAGGCAAAAAACTAATCTGCCATTCAACAGTATCCGACAATATCTGCAACCTTTCCTCATCACGAAGTATCCGATACTCATCTATTTTAAAACGTGAATAAGTGAACAACTTAAAAGTTTTTCCACTTTCCAACCGGAATCCATTGTCATGAAGCCATTCGGCATAAGACTCATCCGCACTCGACAATATTCTATAAATAGCCGCCGATTGCTCATACTGATAATTTATCGGAAGTCTACTTCCAAATGCATGCCTGTTTACATCCAATACTAATCTAAAACGCATATCTTACATTATTTTCCATTAATTCAAAATTACAAAAAATCGTCCATTTCCGATTTGACAGGAACATGTTAAAAAGCACAAGCGTAAATTATAAGAAATGGGGTTCACCGTCTGACATCGAAACCTGCAATTTATATTTTGTCAGACAACAGCACCGGATTACTATGAAGCTACAGAAATCAGCCAAGTGCAGGGAAAATAAGAAGAGAAACAATGGGAATCGTATGTAATTTGAAGCAATGGAACTCGCAACAGAAGGCATCCCAACTACCGACTGGCAAAAAAAGACACCGAAAAGCTATAACCTGTCGTATTATGGCTTTATACCCGCATCAAATGCCGGGCATAAAGCCATACGACTACATATCCAACAAACGGAACCGCAAAGGCCATGTTCATCGTCGAACAGTCGGCCACATATCCCATCAGCAACGGGCCGACGGCCCCGCCTACGGGCGACATCATCAGGAATGAGGAAGCCCGCTTGGTATGACTGCCCAGACCCTTCAGAGCAAGTGCAAAAATGGTGGGAAACATGATGGCCTCGAACGCATAGCCGCAAAGAAGAGCTATCAAAGAGAAGCATCCCAAATCCAACATGACACACAAGGTGGTCATGATGGTTCCTGACGCACACCAGAAAAGCATCTTTTCAGCACGTACACGGCGCATAATCCAACTTCCGGCAAAACGGCCGACCATAAACAGGCTCAATCCGCCGAAAGACAAGACCAAAGATGCCTGACGCACATTCATCCAGTTTTGTTCGGTAACATAATTGATGAAAAAGCTGTTGATGGAAATTTCGCTTACCTCATAGGCAAAAAGGGTTATCAGTCCGAAAACAAACCACTTGTGCGACCACAAGCCTACACGATTCCCTTCACTGTCCACTTCCACCACATGCTTGATTTCGGGAAGTCTTACACGCGAGAAAATCACTCCCACAGTCAAGACGATAATTCCCATAATAGTATAAGGCAAGGCAACATTGCCCGACCCAGACTGACTGTCATCAGAAAAAAGCACAAGTGCCGTAAGAATAGGCGCGAAAATGCAGCCCAGCCCGTTAAACGACTGGGCAAAGTTCAAGCGACTGGCCGCGGTTTCTTTCGCTCCCAATTCAGTGACATAAGGATTGGCCGCCGTCTCCAAGAACACCAGTCCGCATCCGATGACAAAAAGGGAAAACAAAAAGAAGTTGAACGACATCCAGTGCTGTCCGGGAATAAACAACAGCGAACCTATGCCATAAAGCAGCAGTCCGAACACCACTCCGCGACGATAACCGAACCGCGTTATGAAAAGTCCTGCGGGAATGGCCATGATGAAATAACCCATATACATGGTAACCTGTATCAGCGCGGAATGTGCCTTCGTAATGGCCAGCAGTTCCTGAAAATGCTTGTTCAGCACATCCAATATGGCATGTGCAAATCCCCACAGAAAAAACAATGAGGTTATCAGTACAAACGGAATAAGGTATTGCTTTTCAACCAAAGCAATACGTTGCTTCTTCGGCTCCATACATCAAAGCAGATAAGACAACAACTGAGGCAAGTCGGTTATCACCACATCGGGCAAGGTGTCGTCTGTCTCTTCATTTCCCCATCCCTCGCCTTTCAGCCATGCAACCTTGCAGCCGACCTTTTTTGCCGGTACGACATCCTTAGAAAACGAATCGCCTACAACCAGTACATTCTCTGCCGGATATCCCATTGCCTCCACACCCAGACGGTAAATAGCGGGATCGGGCTTGCGGACACCTACCACAGAAGACTCGATGATGTCTGAAAAATAACTGAAAAGTTGGAAATCCTTCAGAATAGTCTGAATGTTTCCATAGAAATTGGAAACCAAAACCAGTTTATAACGCTCGGACAAAGCCTTTACCACCGGGCGCGTATGCTGCAACACATCCAATACATACTGATAACAGGCATCCGCCACCTTGACCGCATAAGCCTTTGTTTCGGCTTCAGCCTTGTCTAATTTTCCCTGCTCCACCAGACAGTTTATCTGAATCTCTGTCTTGATGCGCAGCACATCGTGAAAATTGTGTTCAGGCTTCACCAACGGAATGCGTGCAAGCGTGCGCTCTCCATGAACATATGCTTCGCGGAAATCGGGCTTGGTCACCGGAACCTGAAAGGTCTCGTATGCCCCCCACAGCACCTCCGCCCAATGACGGCTGTTCGTATCAATCGTCCCTCCGTAATCAAAGATTACACCTTTAATGTCTGTCAGTTTTTTCATTGCTGTCTTTTATTTTAGCAGCGCCGTTGCCTACCTTCATCAACAACACGCCGATTACTATCCAAATCAATTCACGGACACGGGTAATCAGTCCGGTATAAATGCCGAAAGCACTGGGTATGGCCAGTCCACCGACCGCTAAAGCGAATCCTCCCTCACGGGCCCCCAGCTGCATGGGCGAGAAGAAAAACAGATTGGCAAAAAGTGAAGTGAATGCCATGATAAGGATGCACGACAGAAAGCTTACATGGTCTGTCAGGATGTTCAGGATAAAGAATACCTCCACACATCCCACAATGCGGGCAGCAAATTCCAAGCCCAATGAAGCATAGAATGTGGACTTGCGCTGCTTATGAAGTTCCGCTATCTGGGCATCCACCCGCTCTAATGTTTCTCTTTTCTCCACGGAAAAACGCTGCGCCCAATGCCGTACAAAGGGTACGTGCCCCAACAGACGGAGCGTACGCACCGCCATCCCGTTGCGGTAACCTTTCATGAAAAAATAAATGGCCAGCGAACAGCAGGCCGCCACCACCGCAAGCATAATCCCTATTCCCCAGTTCAACGGCTCCACACAAATGTAAAGCACAACAGAAAAAAGCCAGAAAAAGAAATGAGAGAAGATATGCATCATGGCATAAAGTATGACCGAAGAAGTGGCCTTGCTCGCTCCCACATAGGGGGTAAGTTCCATAATGCGGTACGGCTCGCCGCCCATCAAACCTACCGGTGTAGCATAATTGAGGGCAAACCCAGACACGGTCAACTTATACACTCTCCAGAAAGAGACTTTCGCATGCTTCCCGTCGCGGATAATGATGAACCACGACCATGCATTCAGATAATAGATAAATACCCATAGCAGGATTACCGCCGGAAACCACCCCCCCGCCTTGCGGAGATTCTGCCACAGCTCCTGATAATCCATGTCAAAGGTAAGCAGCATCACCACAATGGCAAAGATGCCGAAAAACCAGAATATGTTTCGAAATTTTTCTTTCATCGGTCTGAATATTTCTGATAAAGGGTCTGGCAAATCGACTCGTGACGCCGCCGCATGTAGACAAAGAGTGCCGTCATCACCACCACCTCAAAAACAAAATAGAGCCATGGCTCGCCAATCAGCAGACTGATGTAAAGAGCGATGGCACGAGTGTTGAAAGTCAGAATATTGGCATATTTCATCAGCGGCAGACTTAAAGAGCGGAATTCATCGCGAAGCTCCTGCGGTATATCAGTACCATATTTATTTTGCACCATGGCATAAAAACGTTGGAATGCAGGTGTCATCCGCTCTTGCTTACGGGTATAATTCCCGTAAAAATAGAGGAAAGCCTTCCACCAGAAGTTATGTCTCCACGGCAGGCTATGGAATATCTCGCGCTGCTGCCTGAAGTTATCAAGTTCGCTACCCGATGTTCCTTTCAGGAAGAACAGGTGAATGTTCCGGTAATAGTCGGCCAAAGCACACTGCTTGCTATGGCAGACCGTACCAGAGAATATGGCCAAAATCCATATATAAACACTCCATGTCATTCCACTCTCAGCACCCAACCCAAACGGCAAAGGATGGAAAGTCAAGCGTAAGCAGATGGCCGCATAAATGGTAAAGAACCAAAGATCGCCTGCAAAGCCGTCTAACATACGCCCCCAACGGGTTTTCTTCCCTGTCAGACGAGCCAACTGACCGTCACAACTGTCATAATGGTTCGCCCACATCAGCAAAAAGATGCCGATCAGCGTATGCTTCATATCGGGAAAATAGAACATGACTCCCGCAGCCATTCCCAAAATGATGGACAAGATAGTGACAACATTGGGATGCACACCAAAGCGCTTGAAAAACAAAGCCCATGCGTAACCAATCGGACGATTGAAATAAATGTCGAGAAATTCTTCCGTATCCATCGACTTGAAGGAAGCTTCAATGCCTTTCTTCTCCATAAATCTATTGTCAGCGTTTCAGTTTTTGAACCATACGATTATAAATACATTCCGCAATCTTCGGCCCTGCCTCCTCACGGCAACGGGCGAAACTGGGCCAGTCATTAAAGTCGATAATACGGATTTCCCCCGCGGCCGACACCACACAGTCGCCTCCGTAAACCGGAACATTCAGCACCTCGGCCGCCAGATTACTGTAGTCCTGCAGCCTCTTTACATCAAACGGATAGCCTCTTGTCTCTCCGTTGATGGCTTCCAACCCAAACTTGCTGTGCGATTGCTCCGTAGGATAGAATGTATAAAAGAAATCCGTTCCCTGAACACCGTAAAACTTCACCAAGTCTCCCACAAGATGTTCATTAACCACCGCCTCGGGGATATTTCGCTTCCGGAAATCGGCCAGTACGTATTCTGCCTCTTCCCGGCACTCCACATAAACCACATCCTCTTTTACCATCGCGTGAGAATTTCCCCGCTTTATCCAGCAAGGGAAGAAATCAGGCGTAAATGTGCCGTCGGTCGGAATTATGACACTGCGCGGATGAGGGACATTGTTGGCAATCAACAATTCTGTCATCGCCTTACGCACGCAATTGTCAATACCATACGCAGAGTTGACAACCGTTGCCCCACGGTCTTCCAGTTCTTTCAGACGCCCGATAGTAGCCCGGTCACGAGCCATATCAAAAATAAAATCCGCTTCGATGCCCTGCTCTACAAATTCCTTCTCAGGATAAAGGATCACCTCACATCCTTTCTTTTCCAAATTCTCTGCCGTAATTCTGAATATGGCGGCATCATTTCCTACATGATTCGGAGAAAACTCATTACCTCGGCTCACGCCCACAACCAGAATCTTCTTGTCTGTTACAAACATTTTTCCTATTGTCAATCTTTGTTAGTCATTATTCCTTTCTGTTCAAGAAAGCCTCAGCTTTTACTATGTCGCCGGCATGGTCTACATCCAATATCTTTGAAAACGGATAAGCCACAAGATGCAGTCCGTCAGCCACCAACTGGCGTTGGAAATTACGCATGCGCGACATGCCGTTTGCCATACATTTCTCCAAAGTATCAATCGCTTTGGGTGTCAGGCAATAAATGCCTCCCGAAATGTACCGGCACTGCGGTGTCTCCTTGTCATGAAATCCTGTAATGTTCAGATTCTCGTCGGTCGAGATATACAGCGGCTTTTCATCATCGATATAGTCTGTTACCGCCATCATCCCGTCTTTATCCGAGACCTTGAACGCCTCAATAAAACGGGAAAACTCGTCTTCACGGAATATTGTATCGACAGTAGTCAGGCAAAACTTGTCATCTTTCAGGTAATCGCTCAACTCATAAAAGCTGTGCATGGAGCTGGGAGTGGTCTTGACAACCACTTCCAAAGGCACTTTGGAAGTTTCCTTTAACGAAGCCAGATGTTCCTTAGTCAAAGGCACTTCGTTGTTGATGATTACCACCACCTGCTCTGCTCCGTTATCCGCAAAAATGCGGATCAAACGGTCTATCATCGCCACTCCGTTCAATTGTACCAAAGGCTTGGGCAGCCGGACTCCTTCCTGAGAAAGTCTCGAACCTTCACCTGCTGAGATTATTGCAAATTTCATTTCTATTTTATCGCGTGTTTATTCTTCTTCTACATTATCCAGTTTCAGTTTGTCGCTGTCATCGCGCTTCTCATAATACTGCTTGCGCAGCGGACGGGCACTTATTTCCTTTTCGATGCAGCGGTTGCGGAATATGTCAAGTGCCACATAAACTGCCTGACGGAACGAATCTTCAGAAGCTATGCCCTTTCCGGCAATGTCGTAAGCCGTTCCGTGGGCAGGTGAAGTGCGGACAACAGGCAATCCCGCCGTAAAGTTAACCCCTTCGTCCATAGCCAATGCCTTGAACGGAGCAAGTCCCTGATCATGATACATAGCCAGAATACCGTCGAAATGCATATAGTTGCCCGACCCCATAAAGCCGTCTGCCGGATAAGGGCCGAAGCACTGGATGCCCTGGGCTACCATCTCCTTCATGGCCGGTATGATGATATCTTGTTCTTCCGAGCCCAACAGTCCGTTGTCACCTCCATGAGGATTCAATGAAAACACTGCAATGCGTGGATTGTCAATGCCGAAATCCTGTTTCAACGAACGATGGAATATCTGAAGCTTCTTCTGTATTAACTCTTTTGTTATATGAGACGCTATTTCACTCACAGGAATATGTCCGGTAACCAAAGCCACCCGGAAGTCTCCTTTCAGCAAAATCATCAGAGCTTCCTTTCCTTCACCTGCACGCTCCTGAATATATTCCGTATGTCCCGGAAAATGAAAGCTGTCCGACTGGATGGTATGCTTGTTGATCGGAGCTGTAACCAGTACATCAAACAAGCCTTCCCGATATTCCGCCAAGGCCCTTTCCAAAGCCATCAGTGCCGCCTTGCCTCCTTCGACAGTAGGTTTCGTCAGTTCCACCTTCAGCTCCTCTTCGATACAGTTTACAATATTCACTTTTCCATCCTGAGCATTCGCAGCCGAAACCACGATGCTGAAATTCGTCGAAATATCCATCGCTTTACGATGATAGGCTGCCACTTTAGGCGAGCCGTAAATGACCGGTGTACAAAGCTCAAGCATCACCGGATCTGAAAAGGCTTTCAAGATGACTTCATAGCCGATTCCATTTATATCTCCGTGGGTGATTCCCACTTTTATCTTACGTTCTTCCATATTCTCATTACTTCTGTTCTGCTTGTTTCTTTTCTTCTGTTACCGACTGGTCTACCAATACTTCCGGTGCCTCCTTTTCAGAAGGCAGCTTCAATGTATAAAGGCAGGCATTCAGCTTCCGGATCTGGTCACGTTTCAGCTTACCGGGATTATAGACAAATCCCTCGACCACAATCACACGCCCGTTTGCACGGTCGACACGCATGTGTGAAACAAACGGACCGCCCATAGCGTCGTTCTTCATCTCCCACAGACCACGGGCCTCGAAAGCATAGTCTCCTTTCACCGCTATATTACGTACACTTACGAAAGCCGAATCGGCCGTCTGCATATACATGCCCTCCTTTGAGCCCGGAAGATTGACTTCCATAACCGAATCACGCTTATGTATGAAATAAGCCTTTGTAAAAGTATTCTTGTCTGTATAAGGGAAAGAATACATCACAAAATTCATATCATTCAGATTTGTGGAAGTCCAGAAGAAGCCGTCTCCCTGTTTGTAGGAATTCAGTTCAACAGGCAACCATACATCACAGTCAAACATACTGGCAATCTTAGCGGAAACCACTTCACTGTGTTTCTTTTTCAGCTGTTCCACTTCCCGGTTCATTTCCGCACGGGTAAAGAAATCGATGATTACCTGGCCGTTTTTCGTCACATAATCGGCAAAATCCGCCTGATTGGGCGACTGGATGGTCATGATCATCTGCGGAGAAGAATAAAAGTCACGCGTATATTTGAATTTTGTCTGCGTATAGATGTCCTGGATATCTACAATAATAATATTGCGGAAAAGACGCATACCACGTTCAAAAAAATCAGGACGGATGCGCGAAATACGGAAAGAACGTTCCGACTGCGGCAATCCCGGCACATCGCTGTCCAACACATGGAACAAGGCACTGTCCGGACTCATCCAACACCTGTCGTCTGCCACGACCAACACTTCATAAGGCCGTCCGCTGGCGGCGGGAGTTATCATACTCTTTCCCCCTTCCCTGCATGAAACCAGTGCCAACATTACCAATACAAAACTCAAATCAAAGCCCAATCGTTTCATAATCTTTTTATCTTTAATTTCTTACTTCATTTTCTCCGGCCTGCTGCTTGGCTGTCGAAAGCATGCCGCAGGCGGCAAAGATATCTTCTCCGCGAGATGCCCGGATGGTAGCAAACAGACCATGCCCCGTAAGATAATCGCGAAAGGCAATCATCGTGTCCATATCCGTTCCTTCCAAGTCCACACCGGGAATGGCATGAAAGCGGATAAGGTTCATACGGCAGTCAAGACCGCGCAACAGCCTCACCAGTTCCCTCGCATAAACAAGTTTGTCATTCACCCCTTTGAACAGGATATATTCGAACGACAGACGCCGCTGCTTGCTGAAATCATAACGGCGGAGCATTTCCACCATCTCCGTTATGGGAAAAGCCTTTTCCGCCGGCATCAGTTCACGCCGTTGGGCGGGAACAGGCGAATGCAGACTGACAGCCAGATGGCAGTCGCTTTCATTCAAGAAACGCTCAAGCCCCCGCCGTATCCCCACCGTAGAAACGGTTATGCGCTTCGGGCTCCATCCATAGCCGTAATCAGCCGTGAGAATCTTCAGCGCACGCAATACTTCATCCACATTATCCATAGGTTCTCCCATCCCCATAAACACGACATTCGTCAGCGTATCGCGCTCGGGAACCGAGTATATCTGGTTCAGGATCTGAGCTGCGGTCAGGCTTGCGGTATATCCCTGCTTGCCGGTCATGCAAAACTTACAGTTCATCTTGCACCCTACTTGGGAAGAAACGCACAGTGTGGCACGGTCGCCGTCGGGGATGTATACGGACTCGATGTAATTCCCTTCGGAGGTACGGAACAGATATTTTACCGTACCGTCGACCGAACGCATCTCATCCACCGGAGCACTTGCTCCCACTTCATAATTTTCCTTCAGGCGTTCACGATTCTTCAGCGAGAGATTGGTCATTTCATCCACTGAAGCAACCTTCTTGCCATACAGCCATCCTGCTATTTGGGCAGCCGTAAACTTTGGCATACCCAAGTCCTGTACAAGGTCTTTCAGCTCGTCCAATGTCTTTCCCAGTAAAGGTATCTTTGTCATACAGCTTCCTTTGATACAATTAGCGTACAAAGTTAGGCAAAAAATAGGACATACGCCTTAAAATCGGGAAAGAAAATGCAGGCTTCATGGCCGAAAGAAAATCAAAGCATTGCATGCATCTTTTCTTTATATCAGACAGATATTCCATTATCGCACTTGCAGAACTGGGATATCATACGGAAAAATCCGTCTGCCGCACATCGGCCAGACTTTATAAAACGTTCCCATTTTGTTCGCTTATTTCACAAGAATCATTACCTTTGTTTGAAACAACCGCTTTTTATGGAAAAGACAATTACCTGTTTCCTTTACGGCTGTCATGACAGTCTGGAAGACCAAACAATAGCAAGCTTACGCGAAAGCAGACTCACGCACCAGATATTTCTGCTCACTCCGCAAGACGGCAGACAACAAGAGCAACCGGCAGGAGTACACTGTATAAATATCGGCAGGCTGACTTCAACGGACACTTTGTCCGAAATCATTTCACGGAGCGACACGCCCTACACGCTGCTTTACTTGAAGCCGCAGCCTTTAGAATTAGGATACAAGGCACTGGAACGCATGTGCGACTATCTGGCAGATACGGACAGCGGGATGGTTTATGCCGACCGGTATGTATGGAAAGACGGATGCCGAAACGAGCATCCGGTGACTGACTATCAGGAGGGAAGTGTGAGAGACGATTTCGATTTCGGTCCGCTACTGCTGATAAAGACATCCCGCCTGCAGGAAGCCTTTCATCTCATGGCGGACGACGGCCATCCGGCCTACGTACACTCCGCATTTTATGCACTCCGCCTGACGCTCTCACGCATTTGCCGCCTGACTCACATCCGCGAATACCTGTATGCGGAAAAAGAAGAAGACACACGCCGACCGGAAGAAAAGCAATTCGACTATGTAGACCCGCAAAACCGGCAGGTTCAGGCTGAACGGGAGACCGCCTTCACCCGTCATCTGCAAGCCACAGGTGCCTGTCTTCCTCCGGCTGAACAGACAATCGACCCACAGGAAGGAGACTTCGAACAGGAGGCATCGGTCATCATCCCCGTAAGAAACCGTGTACGCACGATTGACGACGCTATCCGTTCGGCTCTGATGCAGCAGACCGACTTTCCGTTCAATGTTATCGTCATCGACAATCATTCCACCGACGGAACGAGCGAGGCTGTCGCCCACTATGCAGGAAACCCGCAAGTGATTCACATAGTCCCCGCACGCAGAGACTTAGGTATCGGAGGCTGCTGGAATATAGGAATAGACCATCCGAAATGCGGACGATATGCCGTTCAATTAGACAGTGACGATCTTTACAGCAGTCCGAACACCCTGCAAGCCATAGTCAACAAGTTCCGGACAGAGCGATGCGGCATGGTTATCGGTTCTTATAAGATAACGGACTTCAATCTCAAAACAATTCCTCCCGGCATCATCGACCACCGGGAATGGACTAACGAGAACGGGCACAATAACGCGCTGCGCATTAACGGCTTGGGCGCGCCGCGTGCTTTCCATACCCCACTGCTGCGCCGCATCCGCATTCCGAACACCAGCTACGGAGAAGACTATGCTTTGGGACTGCGCATCTCACGCCAGTACCGCATCGGACGCATCTACGATGTACTGTATCTGTGCCGCCGATGGGAAGGCAACTCTGATTCTGCATTGAGTATCGAACGTATCAACCGGAACAACAGCTACAAGGACAGCCTTCGCACTCAGGAGATCCTTATCCGAAAAAAAATATACAAACAGACCGGAAGCCCGGCCAAAGAGGATTTCTTCTCAAGACAACTGGCAAAGTGGGAAGTGGCACACGGCAACTATCTGGCTCTGTCCAATGCAAGAATACGCAGCTTTCTGATAAACGGACTGGAATACTTCGTGCAATTCAATCCTGCACGTATCCGCTCCACCTGTGCCAAGACCGACCGGACATCCATTACGGCACGCCCTTGTTTTCTCTGCGAGACAAACAAGCCTGCCGAGCAGGACAGCATCCGCTTTACTTTGGACGAGCCCTTCATCCTGCGCCTCAATCCCTACCCGATTACGCCATACCATCTGACCATTTCCAGTGAAAAGCATCAGGAACAAACATTGGCAGGCAAAGCGGAGCGGCAGCTTCCGGGGCGGATAGCAAGATGGATTGACACCCATTTCGGCAAGGGGTATGCGCTTCTCTATAACGGGGCCAGATGCGGAGCCTCTGCTCCCGACCATTTCCACTTTCAGGCCGTCCCGCAAGACTGCGTCCCGTTCATCCGCCAGTGGGACCGGCTGATGCAGACAGCCGAAGAAACAGGACATACCGTATCGCCCAACGGCAGTCTCTGCACGGCCTACCGGATAAAAGGATACTTATGTCCCATCCGTGCCTTCATAACAAAAAACGATTATGATACTGACCCAAAACTTTTTTCAGACTATCAACATACACTTCCCATGCATCCGGACGAATCGGAACCGCGATACAACCTTTTTGCCTGGACGGATGAAAAGAGAGGTTTCACCGTGGCCTGTTTCCCCCGAAGCAACCACCGCCCGCTCTGCTACGAGGCCGAAGGCTCCGAACAACTGTTGATAAGTCCGGGAGCACTGGATATGGGCGGAATGATTGTCACATGCAGGGAAGAGGATTTCAACAAGATAACGGCCGAAGACATACGCCAAATCTACCGTGAAGTCGCATTATAAAAGAATAACCACAAAGCAACATGAAAGAACCAGAAATCCATGTGGGCATCGTCAGTGCCGCAGAAATACATTTCACGCTGAATGCGCCCTTCGCCGCAGAGGGCAGAACAGTATGCGACAGGCAGCAGGCAACATTTGAAAAAGGCCATATCCGGTGGAACGGCAACCTGTATCGCGAACTGACCTTTACACCGATGAAGGAGGACGCTTCCTTTTCGCTGCAAAACGTTACCATCGGCATCGACTTCCATTGGGAACAGCAGGAGACACAGACTTTCACGGGCACACTCCGCCTGATAACCGCCGAAGGGAAAGTGACGGCCGTCAACCAGCTTGCGGTAGAGGACTATCTGGTCAGTGTCATCTCATCGGAAATGAACGCAAACAGTCCGGCCGAGTTCTTGAAAGCCCATGCAGTCATCTCACGCAGCTGGGTGCTGGCCCAAATCAACAAGCGCGAACACCTGGACAAGCAGAGCGACCATCCCTCTTCTTCCTTTGAAACAGAGACCGAACACATCCGATGGTACGACCGCGAAGACCATTCCGCCTTCGATGTATGCGCGGATGACCATTGCCAACGATACCAGGGAATCACGAAAGCATCCAGTCCCACCGTTGCCGAAGCAGTGCGAGCCACCTGCGGACAAGTGCTGATGTACGGCCAAGACATCTGTGACGCCCGTTTCTCAAAATGCTGCGGCGGCATCAGCGAAGAGTTCCGCTATTGTTGGGAAGACAAAGACTACCCCTATCTGCATGCCGTAAGAGACAATAAAGGCCAGAACGAACTGCCAGACCTGACCAACGAACAGGAAGCTGAAAGATGGATATGCCAGACACCGGAAGCTTTCTGCAACACCAACGACCCTCAGATACTGTCATTGGTTCTGAACCACTACGACCGCCGGACGACCGACTTCTTTCGTTGGAAAGTGAAATACACGCAAAAGGAACTGTCGGAACTTGTCCGCCGGAAAATGAATGCCGATTACGGAAAGATTGTCCGGCTCATCCCGATGGAACGCGGAAGGTCGGGGCGCATAAGCAAGCTGAAAATCATCGGAACACGAAGGTCATGCATCATCGGCAAGGAACTGGAAATACGCAAAGCCTTATCAGAAACCCATCTGCTCAGCTCCGCGTTCACCGTAAGCTACGGGCAAGATAAAGACGGAGCACCCAAATGGCTTGAGCTTACAGGAGCCGGATGGGGACACGGAGTGGGACTCTGCCAGATAGGAGCAGCCGTAATGGGGAAACAAGGGTACGGATACCGGGATATCCTCCTACATTATTATAAAGGAGCAAGCATACGCAAAGTGTATTAACGACCAAAACAGCAGACCATGAAAAGACATTCTCCGTGGACATGGGTGCCAAGCCTGTATTTTGCAGAAGGACTGCCGTATGTCATCGTAATGACCTTGTCGGTAACCATGTATAAACGCATGGGCATCTCGAATGCGGAAGTAGCCTTGTATACCGGATGGCTGAATCTGCCGTGGGTCATCAAGCCGCTATGGAGTCCGTTTGTCGACCTGATACGCAGCAAACGCTGGTGGATTGTCTGCATGCAGCTGATGATTGGAGCCGGACTGGCCGGAGTAGCCTTTACCTTACCCGCAGACCGCTACCTGCAACTCACGCTTGCCTTTTTCTGGCTGATGGCTTTCAGCTCGGCCACCCATGACATTGCAGCCGACGGATTTTATATGCTTGGGCTCGACAACCGCGACCAGGCTTTCTATGTCGGCATCCGAAGCACCTTTTACCGCATCGCCACCATAGCCGGACAGGGGTTGCTTATCATGCTGGCCGGATTTCTGGAGCAGACAACCGGAAGAATCTGCTATGCCTGGAGTCTTACCTTCTTTCTGTCTGCCGGCCTATTTCTGGCCCTGTGGGCATATCACCTCTCTTTCCTGCCACATCCCCCTGCCGACACTTCACCAGAGCACAAGCATGCGACCGAACTGCTGAAAGATTTCCTGTTTACATTCCGGTCATTTTTCCAGAAAGAAGGTGCAGGCACAGCCATTCTCTTCATGCTGCTTTACAGGCTGCCAGAAGCACAGCTGGGGAAAATGAGCATCCCCTTTCTGCTTGACCCTATCGGACAGGGAGGCCTGGGCATGACAACCGCACAGATTGGCTTCACACAAGGAACCGTAGGCATAATCGGCCTGACTATAGGAGGAATCTTGGGAGGAATGGCCGTAGCCAAACACGGCCTGCAACGGTGGCTCTGGCCCATGGTCTGGGCAATCTCCCTGCCGGATGCCGTATATGTATATCTCAGCTACGCCCAGCCCGCAGACCTGCTCCTGATAAACAGCTGTATCTTTATCGAACAGTTCGGATACGGATTCGGCTTTACAGCCTATATGCTTTATCTCATCCATTTCTCTGAAGGACAATACAAGACCGCCCATTATGCCATCTGTACGGCTTTCATGGCGTTGGGCATGATGATTCCCGGCATGATGGCCGGATGGATTCAGGAATTCCTCGGCTACCGCCTGTTTTTTATATGGATCATGATATGCACATCTGTCACGTTTATCGTGACCTGCCGGCTGAAAAACAGATTCCGCACCCAGGCCTGACCCTGGATGCGGAATCTGCAACATTCTGCCAAAGCGAAAAGACTATGCTTCTTCTTCAGCCTTCTCTTCTTCTTTCTCTACAAAATCCGTTTCACCGTTTGACACCAACAGGTTATACCACTGGATAAGCTTTTTGATGTCTCCCGTATGCACACGGTCGCGGTCGTAATTGGGAAGCACTTCGGCCATAAAGCCATGCAGCTCTTCTGATGAAGCCTTCTTATAATCCAGAGAAACAAGCGCACCGTTCTCCTTCTTTTTTACAGACTCCAGCACTTCACCCAACGGAACTTCGTCAGCATCCGTATACATGGCAATATCACCCAATGATATGACTTTTTCACTGGCATGAACGGGCATTCTTTTCCTGTCCGAACTTACGGATTCCACTATCAACATATTTCTTGCCTGAGAAATCAATTTATACAGTCCCGGTTTACCCGAAACAGCCAAAATAGTCTTCAACATAATTATCTGTAATATTAAATTTATAATCGACGCAAAAATACAATTCACAGACGAAATACACAAGCTATCGGATATCTTTTCACTCTTTCAAAGCCTGAAGAATACAGTCCAACTGTGTATCCAATGAAGAAATGCCGTCATTCGTTATCACATAATCCGACCGCTTCATCTTTTCCTCATCATCCGCCTGAGCCGCCATACGCGAACGCACCTGTTTTTCCGATGCATGGTCACGCTCCATCGCACGCCGAATCCGCAACTCCATCGGGGCATACACCATCAGCACACGGTCTACAGCCCGGTTGAACCCTGACTCAAACAAAATGGCACTTTCCATAGCGACCAGATTCTTCCCTGATAATTTGTGCGACTCCGCCCAACACAAGAAATCTTCATATACACACGGATGAACAATCTTATTAATTCGCTCCGCATTGTCTTTGCAGGCAAACAGATAACCGGCCAAAAGCGGTTTGTTAAGTACACTTCCCTGATAAACAGACTCCCCCAACAGCTCTATCAGGCTCTTGCGGACGGCGGGATGAGAAAGCATAAGCCTTTTCGCCTCACGGTCTGTATCATATACCGGTATCCCTCTCTCCTGCAAGAGATGCGCAATATAGGATTTTCCGCAGCCTATCCCGCCTGTAATGCCCAACCTAATCATGATATCAATCTCCAGTCTGTTGCTGTTCTATCAGATAATCCACTTCTTCAGGCACGATGCGCACATGACTGACAAAGTCGGGTATCCTACGCAAAGTAAGATGAATCTTGTTGTCCTTGACATTCATCACATCTTCATAAGACACTCCGATAAAGAAGTCTTCTCCCGTAATCTGCTTGAAATGTTTCAAACCCACCTGAAAGGTAACCTGAACACGCGAAGGAAAAGTCCTCAGTATTTTTCCGGCAGGAAAATTCAGTCCTGTAACAGGAACCTCCACCGTTTTCTCCGAATACATATCCACATATATCTTTACATCCGCAGAAGCCGGCATGAACTTGGCACCCTTCACCACCTGCAAATGGACATGTTCTGATACGGTATCCGTTATATTTTCAAGATCCAAGGGCTGGGTATACGCAGTCGTTATGAAGTCCAGCACAGAATCAGGAGCATATACCATCACCGAATCAGGAGAAAGCTGAATGTCCGAAATATAATATTGATGCCCGGCCATCATCCTTCCTTTGGCAGCCACCGGAACTTTCTTGGCTTTTCCTTCTGTATAAATAAACTCAAGTGCATTAGGGCGCACAGACAAAAGCTTGGTTGTGCTGGCAAGCTGGGCGGAAACCTTCTTTGTAACTTCAGATACGGGTATGGACACGTGAAAACCGTTATCCTTATAATCCTGGAAATCGAAGGACACAGGGAAAAAAGTACGCCCCAACATATAGTTCAGCAATACAGTCCCCCGATCTTCCACATGCACCCGGATTTCTTTAGGCAGTTCAGAAGTCATCACAATCTCTTTCGGTACATTTTTCAGACGAACCGGTATCTTAAAGTCGGCCTGATAAATGTCATTCATCGTCTGAAGCAACCAGAAACAGAATGCCACAAAAACAAAAAAACAGAAAACCAAAAGTTCCCGGCTCTTGGCGCTGAGCAGAAAACTCCTGATTTTCCTTAAACTGTTCAAATAATATCTTTTTATGTTCTTTCTGTCGAACATAATCTTCAAACTTTTATACTTCCCTGATTACTTGGTCTGGGTAGCTTGTGCATCGGCGTAAATAGAATTTCTATCTACCTTAATCTTTACACTGGGAGCGATTTCCACGATAACGGCATTATCTTCTATTTCTTTGATTTTTCCGTAAATACCTCCAGCAGTAATAACAGCTTGACCCACTTCCAGATTTTTACGAAAATTGGCGATTTCCTTCTGTTTTTTGTTCTGAGGACGAATCATGAAGAAATACATGATGGCGAAAATAGCCACCATCATAATCAAGAAAGAATAATCGGCTCCGCCGCCTTGGTTCTGCAAAAAGACAGTCAACAAATTCATAAGTTTTTTTATTTATCAAATTAATACTCCTGACAAAGATATCAACTTTTAGTCAGCTTATTTTCCTTTTTCAATTGATTAACAATTCCATCCAAGGTTCCATTAATGAAGGCGCCGCTTTTGGGGGTGCTATAAAGCTTTGCAATCTCCACATATTCGTTCAATGACACATTTATAGGAATGTTCGGAAAGCTCAAGATTTCAGCCAAAGCTATCTGCATAATGACTACATCCATTACAGCGACACGGCTTAAATCCCAGTTTTTCGAATTCTCACTGATCAAATGACGATAATAATCCGCATTCAATATCGTACGGCGGAACAAGCGACGGGCGAAATCCTGATCTTCCTCATCCTTGAACTCAGGCAAAAGTTCTTGCTTCTCACCGTTTTTCGGATCAAAACGCTTGATTGTCTTCAGCACGAACGTATCAACGATTTCTTTATCATCGTTCCAATACAGGCTTTGGTCTTCCAAAACTTCATCAAGAGCGGCATTGTTAAAGATAATCTTCTTGTAGATTTTCCTCCACACCTCACGATCTTCATCGTATGAAGAAGTCTCACTTGCCATATACTCCTTATATATGTCACTTTGCATAATCTGCTCACAAAGCGACTTGACAAACTCCGCCTCATTCGTCCAAGTCTTTTTCTGATTGGATACAAATTCATTCAACTGCCGGTTAACCTCCAGTTGGGCGATGAACGCATTGTCTACAAATTTAGTATTCGGAAACAGTTCTTCCTTTGTAGGCGCAAGCTTGTTTTTCCCTGCCTCCAAGCGCTTGGCGGCATAGCGGGTTATCTCCACCATCAGAAGAAGAAGATAGTTATACAAATCGTATGCCTTTGACAAGCTGAAGAACAACTCTTTTTCCGCAGTATCCAAATTTTTACCACCGTTCTGATAATAAGCATAGATTATCTGAACTATCTTAAGACGAATAAGAACTCTGTTAATCATACTAACAATAACTAAATAATTGAGTTGCAAAAGTAATCAAATTCCTTTACACAGCCTATAATCGGAAGACTTTTTTTCCGTTTTTTTAGCGATTATATTTTTTTATCAGCTTCTTCCTTTGCACATTCCAAAAAAATAGTCAAATTTGGAGATGTTTTATTAATAAGGACAACAAGATATGGAAGATCTGAACAAGAAGAACAAATCGGAAGGGGATAAGGAAATCGTTTTCTCAAAAGCCATAAGAGCTGGAAAACGCATTTATTATCTGGATGTAAAGAAGAGCCGTAAGGATGAAATGTTTCTGGCAATCACGGAAAGCAAAAAAATCATATCCGAAGAAGGAAGTGAACCTCAAGTAAGTTTCGAAAAGCATAAGATTTTCTTATATAGAGAAGATTTTGAGAAATTTATGAACGGACTCCAGCAAACCATCCAATATATAGAAGAAAACTCTCCGGAAAGCAGCGTAAAAGAAAGAAAAGAACAGGAAAACGCTGAAGAAAATGAGCCGATAAAGACGGATGAAATAAAAATAGACATTGATTTCTGACCATTTAATTGGGTGAATTAAAAAAATATATTACCTTTGCCGCGCTTTTAAGCTGTCGTGTGATGGCGAATTAAGCAAGAGACACTTAATTTAGAGTAACACAAAAAATTCAAGAAAATGAAATCAATTCAAATCCAAGGCTCATTGAGAGCAGAAACTGGCAAAAAGGCAACAAAAGATTTACGCAAAAACGCAAGCATCCCTTGTGTATTGTACGGATCGCAGAAAGATGAAAACGGCAATCAAATTGCAACCCACTTTTCTGTTACGGTAGACGGCATACGCAAGTTGGTGTATACACCGCATATCTATGTGGTAGACCTGAACATTGACGGCAAGATAGTAAACGCTGTCATGAAGGATATCCAGTTCCACCCTGTAACAGACGCTATCCTGCACATTGACTTCTATCAGATTGACGAGGCCAAACCTATCGTAATGGAAGTTCCCGTACAGTTGGAAGGTCTGGCTGAAGGTGTAAAGGCCGGTGGTAAACTTGTTCTTCAGATGCGCAAGCTGAAAGTGAAAGCTCTGTACAACATGATTCCGGAACGTATGGTCATCAATGTTTCAAACTTGGGTCTGGGCAAAACCATCAAGGTAGGCGAACTGAGCTACGAAGGACTGGAAATCATGAACGCGAAGGACGCTGTAGTTTGCGCTGTTAAACTGACTCGTGCAGCCCGTGGTGCTCAAGCCGCTGCAAACAAATAATGCGGAAATAAACTTAAAGACATACAATCCCATCAATGAAATATTTGATAGTAGGACTGGGAAATATCGGTGAAGAATACCGAGAAACCCGTCACAATATAGGATTTATGGTATTGGACGCCCTTGCTAAGGCGTCCAATATTGTTTTCAGCGACAAGCGCTATGGTGCCGTCGCCTGTCTGTCATTGAAAGGACGCCAACTGATACTGCTTAAACCGTCCACCTATATGAATCTGAGCGGAAACGCCGTACGATACTGGATGCAGCAAGAAAAGATTCCGCTGGAAAACGTGCTGATTGTGGTCGATGACCTTGCTCTTCCTTTCGGAAGCTTACGGCTGAAAGGCAAAGGGAGTGATGCCGGACACAACGGATTAAAGCATATAGCCGCAACATTGGGCACGCAAAACTATGCACGGCTGCGCTTCGGCATCGGAAATGATTTTCCAAGAGGCGGACAAATAGACTTTGTGCTGGGTCGCTTCTGTGAAGACGACAGGAAACTATTGCCGGAACGCCTGGAAACAGCCGGAGAAATCATAAAAAGCTTTTGTCTGGCAGGACTGAACAATACGATGAATCAATACAACAACAAATAAACAAGAAATCAATCATGCCTGAAGCAAGAATAGACAAATGGATGTGGGCTGCCCGCATATTCAAGACCCGTACCATTGCTGCCGAAGCCTGTAAAAAAGGCAGGATATCAGTCAACGGCTCTCAAGTGAAACCTGCCCGCATGATAAAGCCTGGCGATGTGGTTCAAGTAAGAAAACCTCCTGTCACCTATTCTTTCAAAGTGTTGCAGGCCATCGAAAAACGTGTAGGAGCGAAGTTGGTTCCGGAAATCATGGAGAATGTAACGACTCCTGACCAATATGAACTGTTGGAAATGAGCCGGATAAGCGGATTTGTCGACCGCGCCCGCGGAACGGGACGTCCGACCAAAAAGGAACGCCGCGACTTGGATGAATTCTTTACTCCGGAATATTTTGACGAATTTGACTTTGACAGTGACGATGATGAAGACTGACAGACTTCCGTTTAAAGCAATCAAAACATAATTTGATACGCAGCCAAACTGCGTTGCATGAAGACAAAAAAAGAGACTGCCCTGACAAAACGCAAAGGCAGTCTCTTCTTCTATAGAGACAGAAACGGCAATCCGTTTCATCCAATAAGACACATGCGTGTTTCCCTGCCTGATCAGTTATTTTCCGGGCGCAACTGACGCACCGTTACAGCAGCCTGCCACATCTCGCTTTCACGCAAAGCCTTCAGTTCCGCATTCAGTTTTTCACGATAGTCGGGTTGAGAATTGCTGTCGATGGAAATCTGCGCCTCGTGGCCCGACTTCACGCTTTCATACAGCTTCTGCATAACCGGCTTGATGGCATCGTGGAACGGAGTCATCCAATCCAAGGCACCGCGCTGTGCCGTAGTGGAACAGTTGGCATACATCCAATCCATACCGTTTTTAGCGAACAAAGGCATCAGCGACTGGGTCAATTCCTCCACTGTCTCATTGAAAGCCTCAGAAGGAGTATGGCCATTTTCACGCAACACCTCATATTGAGCCAGCAACAGTCCCTGAATAGCTCCCATCAAAGAGCCGCGTTCACCCGTCAGGTCAGATGTTGCTTCACGCTGGAATGTGGTTTCAAACAGATAACCTGAGCCAATGCCGATACCCAACGCGATGGTGCGATCATAAGCCTTACCTGTCACATCCTGATAGATGGCATAAGACGAGTTCAGTCCGCGTCCTTCAAGGAACATCGTACGCAAAGACGTACCCGAGCCCTTCGGTGCAACCATAATCACATCAATATCAGCGGGAGGAACCACGCCGGTACGGTCATTCCATGTAATGGCAAATCCGTGAGAGAAATAAAGAGCCTTTCCGGCTGTCAAGTGGGGCTTGATGGTAGGCCATACAGACATCACGGCTGCATCCGAAAGCAGGCACATGATGATAGTACCTCTCTTGCAAGCCTCTTCGATGCTGAACAAGGTTTCTCCCGGTACCCATCCGTCGGAAACTGCCTTTTCGTAGGTTTTCCCCTGCCGTTGTCCTACAATCACATTAAAACCATTGTCGCGCAAGTTCAAAGACTGGCCCGGACCCTGTACGCCATATCCGATTACAGCAATCGTTTCGTTCTTCAATACTTCACGCGCCTTTTCCAAAGGAAACTCTTCGCGAGTTACCACATTCTCGATAACTCCGCCAAAATTCAATTGTGCCATTTTTTACAATCTTTCTTTTACGCAGCCCACGGCCGCTTGTTGTTATTAAATAATCAATCAAATATTATCTTACTGCGAACGACTATTTCCTCATCGTTCTTCTTTATCTCCACATCATATTCGTTTTCCCCTTTCTGCTGCCGATAAAACACAAGTCGGTCGCCATAATAACTTTCCGCCACATAAGCCATCTCAAACCGGCGTACCCGCTTTTCCTTGAACATGTCCAACGGAAAAAGATCAAGTATATGCTCGATATATTTGATACTGTTCACATGACCGTTCAAATCTATATCGCTATACTTTGTCTGATGACTCCCGCACGGCATACAGTCGTCCACCTTTATCCTTCCCGGCTTCGCAATCGGACAATCCTTGTCACAAATATATTCTGTTATCGAACCTTCGTGCAGCGTAAGCAGGTCAGCCGGTTTCCGGGTCTCCATGCTAATCATGGCCCATACAGACCGCGCATACCCGATGGGAGTACCTTCCGCATCAAGTATCGCGAAGTTTCGGTCGGTAAACAGGCGGTAAACATTTTCCACCCATGTCTGGACACTGAAATTCTCATAGGCTTTCGGCATATCTTTCAGCTCAATCGCCAAACGAGACAAGACCCAGGTGTAATGATTCTCGTTCAAAGTGGCAATGCCGAAACCGCGCTCGGAAGCATGGAACCCGGCACAATTCAACAAATGATTGCCCAAAACTCCCATTGTCAGCTTTCCGGTGAAATCCACATGAAAAGGTTCCGCCGTAAAACAATAGGTTCCTACCTTGTTATCTTCTGCCATAAAGCTCACTCCCTATTCTTTTCGTTGTTATACCGCTCTTCACGATGAGCCAAGTATTCGTTTACACGCTCAAAGCAACTGGTTGAAACGGCAATTCGTCCGGAGCGGACAAACTGCAACACACAGTTCAAGGCTTTCAGCTCCTGATAAAGCGAAGTGATATCATCGCTCATTCCGGTCAGTTCCACTATCGCAAATACCGGATTTACTTCCACAATATGCGCACTGTAGCGGCGCACGACCTTCGAAGCCTCCGGATTAGACTGAAATTCGGGCATAGATACTTTATACATCGCTACTTCACGCTGAAAGATTTCCTTATCAGTAAAATAGTATGCCTGAATCACATCCATTTTTTTCTCTATCTGCCTTACCACCTTTTCTATAATGTCACGGGTAGTCCAACAGGTAATCGTATATTTATGTACGCCCTTTATAGACGAAGCCGATACATTCAAGCTCTCAATGTTCAACTGACGGCGGGTAAACACAGCAGTCACCTGATTGAGGATGCCCGCCAAATTTTCAGAATGAACGATAATCGTATATAATGTCTTATTTTCCATAGTCTTTTATCAGCATTCCATTAACATATAGTTGACTGAACAACCCGGAGGAGTCATGGGAAGCACATTCCCTTCCTCAACAACACAAGCTTCCAACAAGAACGGGCCTTCTGCCTCAAGCATCTCCCGAATCGCTTCATCAAGTTCTTCACGTTCGATTACCCTACGAGACCTGATACCGTAAGCGGCCGCTATCTGCATATAGTCCGGATTCATCATCGGAGTAAAGGAATAACGGCGGTTGAAGAACATGGCCTGCCACTGGCGCACATTACCCAGAAAGTTATTGTTCAACAGGATAATCTTCACCGGGGCCTGCTGTTCCATGACCGTACCCAGTTCCTGCATTGTCATTTGCAGTCCCCCGTCGCCCATAAACACGCATACCCTGCGATCCGGACACCCGAAAGTGGCTCCGATAGCGGCGGGCAAACCGAATCCCATCGTTCCCATCCCGCCGGATGTCACCACACTACGCTCCTTTGTATACTTGAAATAACGGCATGCCATCATCTGATTCTGTCCCACATCCGTAACCAATATCGCCTCGTTGCCAGTAGCTTCACTTACGGCTCGTACTACCTCTCCCATATTCAGAGGGCCATCAACCGGATGTATTTCCTTATCAATCACTTCTTCATACTCCTTCTCCTCATAGGTCTTGAAGCTGTTAATCCAGTCCGTATGCTGTTGCTGCTGAATCAATTCTGTCAACAAAGCCAAAGTCCGCTTGCAGTTTCCCAGCACCGCTACATCAACCGCCACATTTTTACCTATCTCCGACGGATCTATATCCAGATGGATAACCTTCGCCTGCTTGGCATAAGTCTCCAGTTTACCCGTCACACGATCATCGAAACGCATGCCTACGGCTATCAGCACATCACATTCATTCGTCTTGACATTAGGGCCAAGATTTCCGTGCATGCCTAACATACCTTTATTCAACCGGTGTGCTGTAGGCAAAGCCGAAAGCCCGAGCAACGTACAACCGCACGGAATGTCCGCCTTTTCAATAAAAGCACGAAGTTCGGCCTGTGCGTTACCCAACTCTACTCCTTGCCCGACCAAAACCAACGGCTTCTTTGCCTCATTAATCAAAGCCACAGCTTCGGCTACCGCCCTCGGATCCGTTTCCGGATCGGGGTCGTAGCTGCGGATGAAGTCTACATGCATCGGTCTGTATTCCGTCAGCTCCTGCTGCGCATTCTTTGCGAAGTCAAGAACAACAGGTCCCGGCCGACCGCTGCGGGCTATATAAAAAGCGCGCGATACCGCCCACGCCACATCCTCAGCGCGCCGTATCTGATAACTCCATTTAGAAATAGGCTGTGTAACACCTACCAAATCAACTTCCTGAAAGGCATCCGTACCTAATAACCCGGCTCCCACCTGACCTGCTATAACCACAATCGGCGTACTATCAATCATTGCGTCGGCAACACCCGTAATCGTATTCGTAGCACCCGGCCCACTCGTCACCAAACAAACTCCGACTTGTCCGGATACACGTGCAAAACCTTGTGCCGCATGTGCCGCACCCTGCTCATGACGCACCAATATATGATTAAGCCTGTCGCGATGATCATACAACGCATCGAACACAGGCATGATTGCCCCGCCCGGATACCCGAAGATAGTCTTCACTCCTTCATGCTCCAACGAACGCATCAAAGCTTCCGCCCCTGTTATCTTTTCTTTTTCCATAATCTTACACATTTATATTATACGCACTCCCCCTTTATCTGCCGAACTGACCATGCTGGCATAAGCACGCAAAGCCTTTGAGACCTTACGGTCACGTGTCAATGGTGCCATCGGACGTGCAGCCAACTCTTCATCGCTCAACTTTACATTTATAGAACGGTTCGGAATATCTATTTCAATAATGTCACCGTCTACTATCTTACCGACATTTCCACCGGCAGCCGCTTCTGGCGAAATATGGCCGATGCTCAATCCCGATGTGCCTCCACTGAAGCGTCCGTCGGTAATCAAGGCACATTCCTTGCCCAAATGTTTGGATTTGATATAAGAAGTGGGATACAGCATCTCCTGCATACCAGGGCCTCCCTTCGGGCCTTCATAGGTTATCACCACCACATCGCCGCTCTTCACCTTGCCTCCCAAAATTCCTTCACAGGCCGCTTCCTGAGAATCGAATACCTTAGCCGGCCCGGAGAACTTCCAAATGCTCTCGTCTACTCCCGCCGTTTTCACTACACACCCGTCTTGCGCAATATTTCCTTTCAGCACGGCCAGACCGCCGTCTTTACTGTAGGCATGCTGCAAATCGCGGATACATCCCGATTCACGGTCGGTATCCAGCTCTTCATAAACGGCACTCTGAGCTCCCAGTTCAATGCAGAATTTATCCCCCGGTGCACTGCTGTAGATACGACGGGCTTCCGGGCTGATTTCAGGCACACAAATATCATATTCAGCAATGGCTTCTGCCAATGTCATGCCATCCACACGATGCACTGAGGTATCAAGCAATCCTCCTTTGGCCAATTCGCCCAAAATATTGAGTATGCCGCCCGCGCGGTTTACATCCTGAATATGATATTTCTGTGTATTCGGAGCCACCTTGCACAAACAGGGAACACGGCGCGAAAGCATGTCAATGTCATCCATCTTAAAGTCAACCTCCGCCTCATGAGCAATGGCAAGCAGATGAAGCACGGTATTCGTGGAACCTCCCATTGCAATATCCAGCGTCATGGCATTCAGAAAAGCCTGACGGGTAGCGATGCTGCGCGGCAGCACACTGTCATCCCCCTCTTCGTAATACTTGCAGGTGTTTCTTACAATCAGAGCAGCCGCATCCTTGAACAGCTGCCTACGGTTGGCATGCGTCGCCAAAACCGTACCATTGCCCGGAAGAGCCAGTCCGATGGCTTCATTCAAACAGTTCATCGAATTGGCGGTAAACATGCCTGAACAGCATCCGCATCCCGGACAGGCATGCCGTTCGATCTCGGCCACATCGGCATCACTCACAGTCGGGTCGGCCGACTTGATCATTGCATCAATCAAATCAAGATGCTGCCCGCCCCATTCGCCCGCTTCCATCGGACCTCCGGAAACGAATACGGTAGGAATGTTCAGCCGCATGGCGGCCATCAGCATACCCGGAGTGATCTTGTCGCAATTGGATATGCATACCATTGCATCCGCCTTATGGGCATTTACCATATACTCCACACTGTCGGCGATGATATCACGGGAAGGCAACGAATAAAGCATACCGTCATGCCCCATTGCGATACCGTCATCAATAGCTATCGTGTTGAATTCGGCGGCAAAACATCCCAACTTTTCTATCTCCGCCTTTACCTGCTGACCTATTTCATGCAGGTGTGTATGTCCCGGAACGAACTGGGTAAACGAGTTGACAATGGCGATAATCGGTTTTCCCATCATTTCCTTCTTCATCCCATTCGCTACCCACAAGGCTCTTGCCCCGGCCATCCGGCGGCCTTCCGTACTCATCGAACTGCGTAACTGGTGTTTCATTTCCTTTTTGCTTTTTCAATTAAAAAGCCTCTCTCATCATCGGTGAGAAAGGCTTCCATACATATCTTTTATATCCAACTACATACACGAACTTTCCTCACCTCTTGGTATCATGACCACGACGCGAAAAATATGCAGGACTGCCAAGTTAACCACTGTATGAGTTGTCATCACAATTTTTTCTTTAGTTTTACAATTGCAAAGGTAAAGGGTTTTTCGTAACAAACAAATAAATTGACAGTTTTTTTTCTGTCAATTTATTATTCGTAAGTATCAAAGGTGTTTTTATTGTCAGTTTATCAGCTTCCCGACAAAAAAACAATATCTCCGTTCCATGCAGATGAAACGGAGATATTGCCTTATCCAAAATATCGTTTGATGCAAGCAAACGGCAGCATCAACGGATGATTGTCATCTCGTCGATAAGGTGACGCGCTCCCGCATACTTGTCAATAATGAACAATGTATAGCGGATATCCACACATGCAGCCCGCTGCAGCTGAGGATTGTAAGCAATATCGCCAGTCAATCCCTCATAATTGCGGTCGAATGCCGTACCGATAAGCTCACCTTTCGCGTTGAAAACAGGAGACCCGGAGTTGCCTCCCGTGTTGTCTGTCGCCGTCACAAAACAGATTGGCATCCGTCCGTCGGGCATTGCATATTCGCCGAAATCCTTGTCTGCATAAAGCTCCTTCAGTTTGGAAGGAACTACAAATTCCGGATTGTCGGGGTCTTCCTTCTCCATCACTCCTTTCAGTGTCGTGTAATACAGATACTCTTTCCCGTCGGCAGGCTCATAAGAACCTATCTTCCCGTAGGTAAGGCGCAACGTGGAATTGGCATCCGGATAAACAGCCTTGCCTTCCTTCCGACGAAGTTCCATCATACCGGCAACCCATACCTTATGAGCCTGATTGTAAGCATTGGTTTCGGCCTTCATCGCCTCACCAGCCGCCTCATAGCCCTCTTTCACCGATTTGGCATACCGCACCATCAAGTCTTTTTCCAAAGTTCCGGCATCAGGACGCTTGAGGAATTTCTCCAGTGCCTCCGGGCTGCTGAATACAGAACGGGTAAAGCAAGCGTCGACAAAAGCGTCCGTACTGCCTTCATATTCATCATCAATCACGCGGAATATGCTGATGCGCTGCTCTGCCGGTATCAGTCGGGCATAAAGAGCTATCAGCTGTTTGGAAACCTTGCGGTCGACCACCGGACTGTAATCCTTATTAAAGAACTTCTTCCCTTCGGCACGCAGTTCCTCCACCGCAGTCTTCACTTTTTCCGGCGCATTCCGCAAGGCATCCAACAGGAGATCCGTATCCGGAATCTTTGAAAATTCGGTTCCCAACATCAACGCCTCATAAATGGCCTGCTGATGATAGACAGCATTCCTGCGTTTCGCCACGATATTCCGGATGCTTTCGTATGCCTGACGATAGGCATCATTGCCCGTTTCCTCCCCAAAAGCAAGCAGCTGCTCCTGCTGACGCTTCTTCTTGTCGAGCACCTTCAGGCGTACAAGTCCTTCATTCATGCCGATGGCATTCTTCCAATAGTTGGCGGAAGAGGCATACTTGGCGGCATACTGGATACGGGTACGGTCGTCCTTGCCCATTTCTTCGGCCAGCACCCGCAAACGGACACCGCGCACGGTATCGCGCATGAAATTGGTGGTCTGCATACGCTCTTCCACCTCATCGCTTATCATATAGCGCCAGTTGCGCCCCGGAAATCCCATGACAAAAGTAAAGTCACCTTCCTTCACTCCCTTCAGATTGATGGCAACATGCCTTTTCACTTTCAGGGGAACATTGTCAGCACTATAGCTTGCCGGCTTTCCTTCCTTAGAAGCATAAATGCGGAATATCGAGAAATCGCCGCAATGGCGAGGCCACATCCAATTGTCCGTGTCTGCTCCAAACTTTCCGATGGAAGAAGGGGGCGCACCTACCATACGCACATCTGCATAATGGGTCTTGACAAAAAGATAATATTTGTTGGCCCCATAAAAGGGTTTCAGCTCAAGCGTGGTGAACTCGTCAGTATAAATCTTTTCCTTTTCCGCGAAGCGGGAAGCCACCGCAGCCAGATAGGCAGGCGAAAGATAGTTCAGTCCTTCCGGATCCTCGTCTTGGGCCAACTGTTCCTTCACGTATTCCGTAACATCGAGTATACGGTCGATGAAGGTTACCGACAGTCCTTCGCAGGGAAGCTCCTGTTCGCGGGTCATCGCCCAGAAGCCGTCGGTCAGATAATCATGCTCTACCGAACTGTGCTGCTGTATGTAGCTGTATCCACAATGATGATTGGTCAATACCAACCCTTCCGCCGAAATGACTTCCCCCGTACAACCTCCGCCGAAATGCACCACAGCATCTTTCAGACTGACATTGTCCGGACAATACACTTCATCAATGCCGATATCCAAGCCCAAATCCTGCATTACAGCGGCATTCTGCTGCTTCAAGTCGGTCAGCATCCACATGCCTTCATCAGCATACACTCCCAAAGGGGTGCAGACCCCCAACCAGAATGACAATAATATATGTTTCTTTTTCATAATCCTTTCCTATTGTAACAATATGACAACGGGCAGAAGCTCCGGCCTGCGAACATTTCGCACCTACCGCATCTTCTGCCCGTCAAATGATTTTATTCAATGATAGTCATCTCGTCAATCAGATTCCTGCATCCACCCAACTTTTCAAGGATGAACAACACATACCGGATATCCACGGCAATGCAGCGCTGAAGGTTGTTGTCAAAGTTGATGTCACCCGAAAGCGACTCCCAGTTGCCGTCAAAGGCCGCGCCTATCAGTTCTCCGTTTCCGTTCATTACCGGCGATCCGGAATTTCCTCCCGTAATGTCATTGGTTGTCAGGAAACATACAGGCATTTCACCGTTAGGCAACGCATAACGACCGTAGTTTTTCGTGGCATAAAGCTCTTTCAGCTTGGCAGGAACCACAAACTCAGGATTGTTCGGATCTTCCTTCTCCATCACTCCCTTCAGAGTTGTGTAATATTTGTAATGGATACCGTCTTTCGGATCATACGATTTCACGTTGCCGTAAGTCAGACGGATGGTAAAGTTTGCGTCCGGCGCCTTGGGTGTAGGAGCATACATTTCGCAAAGACCGCGTACATAGGTCTTGTGAAGCAGGTTTATGTCTCCGCTCGCCTCATCCAACTTGTTGGCCAGCTCCTTAAACATATCGTTGACCGTAGCCGAATACTGCACAAACAAGTCTTTGCCAAGAGCCTCCAAAGTAGGAGCAGCCACGAAAGCATTGAAATTCTTTTCATTGGCAAAGATTGTCTCGTCATACAGAGCGTCTATATAGGCGTTATAATCGCCTTTAAAAGATTTCTGAATGGTCTTGTAGAAGCCAGGCAATGCCTCTGCCGGAACAGACTGGGCATACAGAGGAATCAAGACCTTGGCCACCTTACGGTCTACCTCATGATCATAATCTTTGTTATGGATATCTGAATATGCTTCTTTCAGTCCGGCAACCGCTTTCTCTATGTCTTTCTTCTTGTTCTCCTGCAAAGCCACTGCCAGGTCTTTCAGAACGGCAAGCTTGGAAGAGCCGGCAAACTCGATTCCGCTGCGGAATGTCTCTATGAAATAAGTAAGCTGCGCACGGAGCGGAGCAACCCGATCCACATAGGCGTCAATCCGGCCGACCACCGACTTATAGTCCTCATTCTGCACCTTCTCGGCAAACTCAAGAAACTTCACTTCCTGGTCGGCTTTAGTCTCCAACACCTTATTGTCTACAATCGCCTTGTTCATTCCTATGGAATTCTTCCAATAGTTACTTGATGCGGCAAACTTGCTGGCATACTGAATGCGCACCTTGTCACTGGCAGCCATCTCCTCACGCAATACCGCCTGACGCGCCTCACGCACCGCAATGCGGGGAATGTTCGTACCGTCCATACGCAGACGCACTTCACTTTCCGTGAGATAACGGCTCGTGCTTCCGGGGAATCCCATGATCATGGCATAATCACCCTCTTGCAGACCTCTCAATGAAATGGCCAAATGCTTTTTTGCCTTAAGCGGAACGTTCGTTTCGCTATATTCGGCCGGATTTCCATCCTTATCAGCATAAATGCGGAATACGGAAAAATCACACGTATGACGCGGCCACATCCAGTTATCCGTCTCACCGCCAAACTTACCTATAGATGAAGGGGGAGCAGCCACCATACGCACATCGCTGTAAGTCTTGATGAAAAACAGGTAGAACTTGTTTCCCTGATAAAACGGAAGCGCCTGTGCCGAGATTCCGGGCTTGCCTTTCAGGTCACTCTTCTTCAGTTCTTCGCCGGCCAGCCTGGTCAAATATTCCTTAGTAAAAGATTCGCTCTCGGTTATCTTGCCTTTTCGGATGTCTTCATTCACCTTATCGGTCACATCCACAATTCGTTCCACAAACTTGAATGTCAGTCCCGGCGTAGGAAGTTCCTCCTTATAGCTTTTTGCCCAGAACCCGTCGGTCAGATAATCATGTTCCACCGAGCTGTGCTGCTGAATGGCATCATATCCGCAATGGTGATTGGTCAGAATCAGCCCGTTCGGAGAAATGATTTCCCCCGTACATCCTCCGCCGAAAATACCTACGGCGTCTTTTAGTGTCACCTGATTAGGATTATAGATATCCGACACATCCATCGCCAGACCCTGTGCTTTCATACGTTCTGCCAGATTCTGCTCCTGCATCAGCTGAAGCAGCCACATCCCTTCATCGGCCTTCACCGGGGCAAAGACGGCACATGCCAGTGCCAGTGCCCATACTTTCAATTTTCTCATCGCTTTATTTCAGATTTTAGTTATTTCTGCTTGTCTGTTTGTCTAAGCTGCAAATGTAGTAAAAAAAAAGACACCACACGGGAAATAAGTAATAATCCTCTATATAGTTTAATTTATGATAATTTTTTTCCTACCCTAACCGAAAGATTATACCTTTGCTGCGTAATTTCAACAAAGGAGATTTCATGTATAGGCTTTATTTTTTCCTGTTGTGTGCGATTCTTTGCTCTTCGTGTGCAAAAAAATATAAGATAGAGGGAGCTTCTTCTGTTTCTACCTTGGACGGGAAAATGCTTTTCATCAAGGTTCCGGCAGGCGACGGACTGGTCAATGTCGATTCAGCGGAAGTCATTCACGGCCTTTTCAAAATGAAAGGAAAGGTCGATTCTACGGTACTGGCTCTGCTATATATGGACAACAACCGGATTATGCCTTTTGTTCTCGAACCGGGAAACATTTCCATCCAGATAGACAATGCGCGGATAACCATCAAGGGCACGCCGCTAAACAACTGTTTCAACGACTTCATGATGAGCCAGAACTCACTGGACGACCGTACATCGGAAGTGGAATATGAAGAAAGCCGCCTGATCATGGACGGTTCTTACGGAGAAAAGGAACAGAATGAAATATCCCAAAAACGCGCTGACCTGCTGGAAGAAAGAAACAATCTCGTAAAATCTTTCATTCAGGATAATTATAACAATGCTTTGGGTCCGGGAATATTCATCCTGATTGGCAACAACATGCCTTTTCCGTTCCTGACTCCTGTCATGGAAGAGATTGTGAACAAGGCACCTGATTCGTTCAAAAACAATCCGATGATAAAGGATTACATCACCGCAGCCCGCAGCAACATGGAAAAGATACGGGCTATGAACTGACAGATTTCATCTTGATTCATATTTATAAGAGCAGCCGCACTTCGCTGATACAGACAACAAGTGCGGCCGCTCTTTTCATATCATTTTTTCATTACTGCAATATCATTTTTGCATGCCGGGCAAATCATCTGTATTTCTGCTCCAAACCGCCTGATATAGACTTATAGGATTCCGTCATCAGCATTTCAAGATTTTCCGGGCCTTTCTTTCCCAACGGACAGATAGGGGGATGGATGGTAAGTGTCAGCGGATGACGGGAAAGCAGCTTGCCCGTGCGCGGCAGAACATCAAACGAGCCGTTGATTGTCATCGGCACGACAGGCAGCTGTAATTGGTCTGCAATGAAAAAAGCACCCTTTTTAAATTCATTCATGTGGCCGGTAAAAGTCCGCCTTCCCTCCGGGAAAACCATCAGTGAGGTACCGTCAGTCAGCACTTTTTCAGCATGCTTGATGGTTTTATAAATCATGCGGGGACTCGATCTGTCTACGAAGATAAATCCGGCTGATGCACATGCTTTCCCCACAAAAGGTATCTTTCGCAGACTTTGCTTCATCATCCACTTGAAGTTTCTTCCTAAGAAACCATAAATCAGGAATATGTCAAACGCTCCCTGATGATTGGCAAGAAACACATAAGAAGTCTTGTGGTCAAGGTTTTCACGCCCTTCAACCTTCACCGGAATCAGGAAGACAAGGCACGTAAGCTGTGACCAGATTTTTCCGGGATAGTATCCCCAAAAATGTCCGTTGCCCAACCAACACCCCACCGTAGTGGTGACAGCCGTCAAAAATGTCAGCACCAAAAATATAGGGAGTCCGATGCAAATCTGATAAACGATATACAAAAATCTCATAGTTCGTTGATGGTTATTAATGTTAAATGACTAATTTCCTTTTTTCAGTGTGATGACAGTAATTTCAGGCCACGCTCCCAGGCGCATCGGGAAAAGCACAAAGCCCAGTCCCACATTGACATAAAGTCCGCGCTTCCCTTGCAGATACAGTCCCCGATGCTCCGGATAAATGAACCGCGAAACCGAAAAGCCGAACAGCCTGACCTGCATGTCGTGCGTATGCCCGGCCAGCATCAGTTGGATATCCGTTTCCGGCAATACCTCCCGACGCCAATGGGTAGGATCATGACTCAAAAGAATCTTGAACATCCCTTCCGTCCCGCGCAACGCCTTCGGCAAATCACCTTTGTCGGGGAAAGGAGGATTTCCACTGTTCTCCACCCCTACCAAAGCTATCGAATCGTTTCCGCGACGAATAATCCGATGCTCGTTCATCAGCATCTGCCACCCCATCCGGTTCTCCCGGGCAATCAGTGAATCAATATTCGCCAGACGGTCAGCCTCCGAATCCCAATGCGTATAAGTGGCATAATCATGGTTTCCCAAAACAGAAAAGACACCGTCTTTTGCTTTCAGCCGGGAAAAGACCGGCATCAGATTCTTCATCTCGTCAGCACGGCTGTTTACCAAGTCGCCCGTAAACACGGCCAAATCCGGACACTGGGCAAGACAAAGGGACATGGCCTCTTGCAAGGCGGCAGAGTTTCCGTTCCAACTGCCGGAATGGATGTCTGATATCTGCAAGACACGGTATCCGTCGAAGGAGGCGGGCAGATCGGGGGAAACAAACGTGACTTCCTTTACCTGAAAATGCTCTTTCCCCTCTATCGCACCAAAGCATATATAGCCGAATGTAGCCAAAGCCGGAAGCAAGGAAAGCGTCCCATGCGGAATGCCGCACTTCACCAACCGGCCTGCCGCACGGAGCAAAAGGCTGAACAAGACAAATACCGCCTTGGGAACGACAACACACAATGTCACTATCAGATAAATGCCAAACCCGTCGCGCAACATCTCATTGGCAACGATAAAGACAAGCAGTCCCAAAAGCAGAATGAGCCCAGGCAACATATACAGCCGCCTTAACCACCCGTTTCGCCAGCGGCGGACATACACCTTATATATATACCACTCCGGCAGCAACAGCAGAATCAGCAACAGCAGAGACACCCGTAACAAAATCATATCTTCATTCTAAATTTCCTGTCAAATACTTTCTCATTTCTTCCAACGCATATCCCCGGCGACGGGCATAGTCGGCCAACTGCTCTTCATCAATCTTCCCGACAGAGAAATAATGCGAGGCAGGATGGGCAAACATCAGTCCGCAAACAGAGGCATGAGGCTGCATCATCCCGTTTTCCGTCAGCCGGATGCCGATACCGCCCATGTCCAGCAACTCATCAAGCAGGAAACAGACGGACATATCAGGCAATGAAGGATATCCCACAGCCGGACGTATTCCCTGATATTCCTCATGCAACATCTGTTTCACTGTAAGCATCTCATCTTTGGCATACCCCCACACTTCCTTACGAATCTTTTCGTGCATCTTTTCCGCCGCGGCCTCAGCCAGACGCTCTGCCAGTGTCTTTACCAACAGCCGCCTGTAACCGTCATCAGGATAAAGTTCCTCCATCTCCGCATCCACAGTCGTGGCAAACGCTCCTACCGTATCAACGACACCGGAAGAGACCGGACGGACAAAGTCGCTCAGGCAAAGAAACAATTTGCCTGCAGACACATTCTGTTGGCGCAGCAAAGGAAAAGTTTTCCCTTCCAACAGCAGATTGTCCCCATCCGAGTTCGCCTCCATCAGACGATAGACGGCATACACTTTATAAGAGCCGTCCAATGCATTCAGCATACGCATGGCTTCTTTATGCAACTGCATCGCTTCGGCAGCCTTGCTGCGTTCTTCCGTCGGGAATCCGGCCAACCAGCCCGCACGGCAGGCATCGCAGCCGTGTATATCGGCAATCGAAGCAAACCGCGGCTGAAAGCCCCACGCATGAAAGAAGTATATCCAGTTGATATACCCTGCCAAATCATGGATTTCATAAGCCATTCTCCCTTTCACGCCTGCCATATCCTACCGCTCAAATATCAAAGCCTGCCCGCGATGCGAGGTATCCACTTTTTCATCACTATATACCAATGCTCCGTTGACCCATGTCTTTTCAACCCGTGCATGGAATGTCTGGTTTTCCATCGGACTCCACCCGCATTTGCTCCGTATGCAAGCGGGCGTAAGATGCCATTCATAATCCGGGTTAACCATAACCAAATCGGCCTGATAACCCGGCCGAATATAGCCGCGTCCCTTTATCTGGAACAGTTCGGCAGGAGCATGACACATTTTCTGTACCACCTGCTCTACCGTAAGAACGCCTTCACGCACCAGTTCAAACATGCTGACCAACGAAAACTGAAGCATCGGCATGCCCGACACCGCCTTCAAAGCACCGCCCTGCTTCTCCGAGAGAAGATGGGGAGCATGGTCTGTCCCCACCACATCAATACGGTCTGTCGTCAGTACCCGACGCAAAGCATCGCGGTCTCTGCGGGTCTTGACACTTGGATTGCACTTGATACGCGCGCCCAATGTCTTATAGTCGTCATCACAGAACATCAGATGGGAAACACAAGCTTCGGCGGTAATCCGCTTTTCCGAAAGCGGCTTGTCTTCAAACAAATCCAACTCACGAGCCGTGCTCACATGCAGGATATGCAGACGGGCCCCCGTTTCCCTGGCAAGCCGGACAGCCAATGACGACGACTCCCAACAGGCTTCCTCACTCCGGATCAGCGGATGGCAGGATATATCCGGATCTTCTCCGTATTTTTCCTTGAACAGTTCCGTATTCCGGCGGATGACGGACTGGTCTTCACAATGTGTCGCGATGAGCATCCCCGCCTCGGAAAAAATCCGCCGGAGCGTTTCCATCCGGTCGACAAGCATATTCCCTGTACTGGCTCCCATAAAGAGCTTCACGCCGCAGACACGGGTCTTGTCAAGCTCTTTAAGCAGGTCGGCATTGCTGTTTGTCGCCCCGAAATAAAACGAATAGTTCACCACACACTTGGTGGCGGCATCGGCAAACTTGTCTTCAAGCGCCTCTATCGTTGTGGTCTGCGGATTGCAGTTCGGCATATCCATGAATGAAGTCACGCCTCCCGCCGCGGCAGCAGCCGTTTCGGTCGCCATATCTGCCTTGTGGGTCAGGCCCGGGTCGCGGAAATGAACGTGGTCATCAATCACTCCCGGCATCAGAAAGCATCCGTGCGCGTCTATCTCACTGTCACACTCCGACGAAGGGCGCATATCCCCCTCCAATACCTCACGGATTACCTCTCCGTCGACTACGACAGAACCGGCAAACCGCCTGCCTTCATTCACGATAATCGCATTGTGTATCCAAAGCATAACTGTCTTATTTTTGTTTTACAGGATATTTCTTGAACCAGCTGTCCCATTTCAGCCGGATCACTCCAAACACCGCCTCGCCGAAAATACTGCTGTTCATCTTCGAAGTACCCAGTTCACGGTTGATGAAAATGACCGGCACCTCCACCACATTAAATTTGCATTTATAGGCGGTAAACTTCATCTCTATCTGAAAGGCATATCCCTTGAAGCGAATCCGGTCCAACGGAATAGTCTCCAACACTCCGCGACGGTAGCATACGAATCCAGCCGTAGTGTCATGCACAGGGATACCCGTAATGAAACGCACATACTTTGAGGCGAAATAAGACATCAGCACCCGCCCCATCGGCCAGTTCACCACGTTCACGCCGCTTATATAGCGCGACCCGACCACCACATCGCCTCCCTCGTCATGACATGCCTTGTAAAGACGCGGAAGGTCGTTGGGATTGTGGCTGAAGTCGGCATCCATCTCGAAGATATAATCGTATCTCCGCTCGATCGCCCACTTAAATCCCTCAATATAAGCCGTGCCCAAACCGAGCTTTCCCTTCCGCTCGATCATGAACAGGCGCTCGGGAAACTCCTTTTGCAGACGGCGCACGATGTCGGCCGTCCCGTCGGGCGAATTGTCTTCAATCACTAAAATATGAAAACACTTATCCAGGCCGAACACAGCCCGGATAATGTTTTCGATATTCTCCTTCTCATTATAAGTAGGGATAATGACTATACTGTCACTTGTCTGCATGATATCTGATTTACGCATTGTCCTTTTTCAGCGCGGCAATGCTTTCTTTGAGTGCCGCAATCTTGGTTTCCGCATCAGCCTGCTTCTTGCGCTCCATTTCTATGACATTGGCCGGTGCCTTGCTTACGAACTTTTCATTTCCCAGTTTCTTAAGCACGCTCTGCAAGAAGCCTTCCTGATATTTCAAGTCCGCCTCAAGCTTTTTCAACTCCTCTTCCACATTGATAAGATTGCCCAAAGGAACGGCATACTCCGTCGTTCCGACCATATAGGCAGCCGAACCTTCCGTCTTGACCGACACAGAAGCGATACTTGAAAGATTGCACAACTTTATAATGACCGGATTGAATGCCTCTATCGGACTCTCGCCCACCACTTCCAAAGACAAGGCTTCCTTTTGGGCAATATTCTTCTGCAAGCGGACAGTACGAATACCGCTGATTACCTCTTTCACAGCCTCAAAGCGAGCAATAAGAGATTCGTCGAATGAGTCTGCCGTATGCAACTGCTGCACCATAATGCTCTCGCCTGCCTTGCGTTCGTAAATATGCTGCCAAAGCTCTTCGGTGATGAACGGCATGAACGGATGCAGCAGCTTCAGCAAAGTGTCGAAGAATCCCAGAGTCTTTCCATAGGTCACCTTGTCAATCGGCTGTCCGTAAGCAGGCTTCACCAGTTCCAGATACCAGCTTGAGAATTCATCCCAGAAGAGTTTGTAGACGGCCATCAGGGCTTCGCTCAGACGGTATTTGCCGAAAAGATCGTTTACCTCCGCAGCCGTCTTGTTTATCATCGCGTCAAACCACTCTACAGCTATACGCGCATACTCCGGCTGCCCGATGTCGGCCGTCTGCCATCCCTTTACAAGGCGGAAGGCATTCCATATCTTGTTGTTGAAGTTGCGGCCTTGTTCGCACAGAGCATCATCGAAAAGAATGTCGTTACCCGCAGGGGCCGAAAGCATCATGCCCATACGCACGCCGTCGGCACCGTATTTGTCGATAAGTTCCAAGGGGTCGGGAGAATTTCCGAGCGACTTGGACATCTTCCGTCCAATCTTGTCGCGCACGATACCCGTAAAATAAACGTTTCTGAACGGCATGTCGCCCATATATTCATAACCCGCCATAATCATTCGGGCCACCCAGAAAAAGATAATGTCCGGTCCGGTCACCAGGTCGGAGGTAGGATAATAATATTTAATCTCATCATTTCCGGGATTGTTGATACCGTCGAACAATGAGATAGGCCACAGCCAAGAAGAGAACCACGTATCCAGACAGTCGTCATCCTGACGCAACTCTTCCATCTTCATGTCGCGCCCAGTCTTCTGCTTGGCCAGCTCCAGAGCCTGCTCCGGCGTTTCGGCCACCACGAATCCGCCTTCCGGCAGATAGTAAGCCGGGATGCGGTGTCCCCACCACAGCTGACGGCTGATACACCAGTCCTTGATGTTCTCCAACCAGTTGCGATACGTATTCTTGTATTTGGCAGGATAAAATTTCAGCTCATCATTCATCACCGGAGGCAGGGCCATGTCTGCAAAATGCTGCATCTTCAAGAACCACTGCATGGAGAGCTTCGGCTCGATAGCCACATTGGTACGTTCGGAAAATCCCACCTTATTGGTGTAATCCTCCTCCTTTTCCAACAGTCCGGCCGCCTTCAAGTCTACGGCAATCTGCTTGCGCACATCGAAACGATCCATGCCTACGTACATTCCTGCCGCTTCGCTGATTGTTCCGTTATCATTAAAGATGTCTATCGAAGGCAAATTATATTTTTCGCCCAACATATAGTCGTTCACATCATGAGCCGGAGTAACCTTCAGGCAGCCTGTACCGAACTCGATGTCCACATAGTCATCCTCAATCACCGGAATCACGCGGTTTACCAACGGCACAATGACCTTTTTCCCTTTCAGCCACGCATTTTTCGGGTCATTGGGATTGATGCACATCGCCGTATCGCCCATGATTGTCTCCGGACGGGTTGTGGCAACCACCGCATAACGCCCTTCGGCATCCCCCTCCACCATGTAACGGAGATAATACAGTTTGCTGTGTTCCTCCTTATAGATTACTTCCTCGTCCGACAAAGCCGTAAGAGCTTTCGGATCCCAGTTCACCATGCGCACGCCACGATAAATCAGCCCCTTGTTATAAAGGTCTACGAACACCTTAATAACACTTTTGCTGCGGGCTTCATCCATCGTAAAGGCTGTACGGTCCCAGTCGCACGAAGCACCGAGCTTGCGAAGCTGCTTGAGAATGATCCCCCCGTGCTCTTCCGTCCAGGCCCAGGCATGTTTCAAAAACTCGTCGCGAGTAAGATCCGTCTTCTTGATTCCCTGCTGCGCCAGCTTGTTCACCACCTTCGCCTCGGTAGCAATGGATGCATGGTCAGTTCCGGGAACCCAACAGGCATTCTTCCCCATCATACGCGCACGGCGCACCAATATATCTTGTATCGTATTGTTAAGCATGTGTCCCATGTGGAGCACACCAGTCACGTTGGGAGGCGGAATAACGACGGTATACGGCTCGCGTCCGTCGGGTTTCGAACTGAAAAGCTTATTGTCCAACCAATACTGGTACCATTTTCCCTCCACATCAGCGGGATTGTACTTACTTGCTAATTCCATTGTTTTACTATTATCTTGTTAAGAGTTAAACGCTTATCCTTATAATTGGCGACAAAGTTAATAAATCTCCAAAGAAAAAGCGATAAAAAAGTTAGGTAAATGTTTGCAGGAATAAAAAACTTCCCCTACATTTGCACCGCGATTGGGAAACAACGCTACTTGAAACTGAGTAAAGGAAGTTTGGGTGAGTGGCTGAAACCAGCAGTTTGCTAAACTGCCGTACGGGTTACCGTACCGGGGGTTCGAATCCCCCAGCTTCCGCTTCGGTATTCAAGATTCGTTTTTCACTTTCAAACGGCGCTTTCGTCTAGTGGCCTAGGACGCGGCCCTCTCACGGCTGAAACACGGGTTCGATTCCCGTATGCGCTACTTATAGCAATCAGGGCAGACAGCTTGCGAAGTTGTCTGCCTTTTTCTTTATTCCACCTGTCCGTAAACAAGCCGAAACGGCTGCATCATCTGTAAAATATCGGCTCTACCATCACCCTATCTGTATAGAACCAGTATCCGATTTCAATATCATGCTTATGAAAACGGATTATCATGCTTATGAAAAAACAATATGAAACCTCTTCCCTTCTTTAATATTAAAGGCGACAAAACACATCCCCTACACCTCACCAGAAAAGACCGCCTGAAAAAGCATCAAACTCCCTTCAACAACTCATGCCATTACAAATCCCCCCAATATGCCAATACCTACAAAAAGGTAACAGTACGTTTCTTTTCATATTTTCACGGCAAATAAATCGTCATTTTTAGGTATTGCCCTGCCTTGATACAGCTTCTAACTTTGCAGGCAAACAAAACAACGGTATCGGTTCCGCACTTCCAAAGACGGGAAACGGTATCAGAACAGAATTATTAACCGTAAAATTACCAACAGATGAAACTCAAAAATTTGTTTGCAATGATGCTCGCCGTACTGTGCGCCGTAGCCTGCAGTAAAGAAGACAATCCCAAAACACCGGAACAAGAGGCCGCCGAAGCCATACAGGGCAGCTACAGCGGACTGATGGCCATGTCCGTATCAGGAACATCCGCGGGTGAATCTGAAATGACCATACAGGTTTCCGCCGAAGACAACGGAACGGTAACCGTTGCATTCCCTGCTTTAGGTACAGGCTCCATGCAGCTTGGGGCTTTCAACATTACAGATGTGACCGTTTCCGCAGCCGACAACGGCTCTTATACATTTTCCAAAGAAAGCTTTGAAGCGACGGCAGGCGATATCACCATTACCGGAAGCAATCTGTCAGGAACAATCAGCAACGGAGAAGCGCGCATCACGATGGATATCAAGCCGGGAAGCATGCCGATGTCCATTACCTGCACATTTGATACCCAAGCCGAACCGACACCGGAAACCGTATTGGCAGACAAGATAGCAGGAGAATACACCGGGCTGATGGACATGAGCATAGCAGGAAGTTCGCAGGGAAGCTCTGAGATGACACTGGCTCTTGCAGCGGCCGACGACGGCACGCTGACCATTTCCGTACCGGCCATGGGAGACGGAGCCATGGCCATGCCGGCATAAGCGACCTGACCGGAACCATAAACGACGGACAGATGAAGCTGACCATGAACATCAAACCGGGAGCCATGCCTATGGCAATCACCTTCACGTTCGACACACAAGCACAGAAACCCTCCCTGGCAGAAACCGTTGCAGGGGAATATACCGGAATGATGGACATGAGCGTAATGGGAAGTTCACAAGGCAGCTCTGAACAGAAACTGACTCTTACGGCAGCCGATAACGGTACGCTGACAATCTCCATGCCTTCATTGGGACTTGGAGCCATGGCCATGCCGGCATTCGACATCACCGGAGTGAATGTCAGCGAGTCTGAAAACGGAGACGGAACCTATACGCTGACTTTGGATGAATTCACCAAGCGACCTGACCGGAACCATAAACGACGGACAGATGAAGCTGACCATGAACATCAAACCGGGAGCCATGCCTATGGCAATCACCTTCACGTTCGACACGCAAGACACGACTCAAGGCGAATAACAAACAGACAAGCATTGAACAAATGAAGAAAACAAAATTTCATGTCGCCGCCATGTTGGGAATGATGATGATATCATTCTCAGCATGCGACGGCATATTCGACGGAATTTATGACTCCTACAGCATCATCACTGCCGACAACTGTGAATCGATGACCGTAGATGCCACTGACTACACGAAATGGACTTACATCAACCTCGCAACGAAGGAGTCTGTCTGCACACGCATCCTCGACGAAACCGGTTCGGAAGAACCGTGGGAGGAAGGCGAAGGCATGCCCGGCGACTGGGACATTGCCATCCACCGCTATGATGTCAAGACAAACGGCGGTGCCGTTATGGAAACTTCCTTCACAAGCATCAGCGAACTGCTCGATTCGGGAAGCATCCCAGACGGGGAATATGTGAGCGACACGGAAACCACCGACCGAATCACCATCGACATGTCAGGCATGATGGACGGGGTCATTCTGTATGCAAAGTCTGACTATAACGAGACATTGAGCAGATGGCTTGATGTGGACACCAGTACAATGCCTCCCATCTATACAATGTCTGGTAAAATATATGTGCTCCGACTGCAAGACGGGACTCATGCCGCCATACACCTGTTAGGTTATGCCAACGAACAGAATACAAAAGGATACATGACATTCGAATACCTGTATCCGCTCGAAAACGCATTTAACTAACCCTAAAAATACAAGACCATCACATGCAAAAGATACTGACAGGTTTCTGGCTGGCCGTATTGTGCTGTATGCCGATGCTTCCGGCAGCTGCACAGCGCATCCTCTCAGGAACCGTTTACGATACAAGCCACGAACCGCTTATCGGTGCAACCGTTTTCCTGAAAGAGAAAACAACCGTAGGAGTCACGACAGACGAGTCTGGGAAATACCGCCTGCGGCTGCCGGACAACAGAAAATATACTTTACAAGTCTCCTATATAGGTTATGTAACACAACATTATCCCATCAAGCCGGAAGATACGGAAAAAGACTTCGTCATGGAAGAGGATGCCATCGGCATGGAAACCGTTGTGGTAACCGGAACCCGCACTCCGAAGCTACTGAAAGATGTTCCCATCATCACCCGAGTCATCACATCCAATGACATACAGAAAGTGGATGCAACCAATATCGGCGATTTACTTCAGACTGAGCTTCCCGGCATCGAGTTTTCCTACGCCATGGACCAGCAAGTCTCTCTCAACATGCAGGGATTCGGGGGGAATGCGGTGCTGTTTCTGGTAGACGGCGAGCGGTTGGCGGGAGAGACATTGGACAATATTGACTACAGCCGCCTGAATCTGGACAACGTGGAACGCATTGAAATCGTAAAGGGAGCGGCTTCTTCCCTTTACGGCTCGAATGCAGTGGGCGGTGTCATCAACATTATCAGCAAAGAGTCGGAGGAACCATGGACACTGAACCTGAACGGACGCTACGGTTCGCATAACGACCAACGATATGGAGGTACGGCAAGTTTCAATGCCGGAGACTTCAGAAACAGCCTCAATGTGCAACATACATCTACCGACCCTATAGAAATCGGTTCCATCGGCAAAGACGGCGAAGAGAATGCTTTCAGCCGGGTATACGGCAACCGCACATGGAACTTTAAAGACCGGCTGATTTATGCGCCGACCGACCGTCTGAAACTGACAGGGCGGTTGGGATACTTTTTCCGCGAGCGCGACAAAAGCGCCACGGGCAAAGACCGATACCGCGACTTCAGTGGGGGACTGAAAGGGAACTATTCATTCAGCAAGACCAACAATGCGGAAGTGTCATACAGCTTTGACCAATACGACAAGAGCGACTATGATGTCTTGCAAGACAAAGACATACGTGACTATACTAATGTGCAGCACACGGTGCGTGCCCTGTATCATCACACCTTTGCCGGAAAAAACACGCTGACCGTAGGAGGAGACTTCATGCGCGACTATCTGATGAGCTACCAGTTTACCGACAACGGCAACCATAAGCAATATACAGCCGATGCCTTTGCACAATTCGACTGGAATCCGAACAAGAAGTTCAACATGCTTGCCAGTGTGCGCTACGATTATTTTTCGGAGGCAAAGACACAAAACATATCACCCAAACTCAGTCTCATGTACAAGCTGGGCAACTGTTCCCTGCGCGGTTCGTATGCCGGAGGCTTCCGCGCCCCCACTTTGAAAGAAATGTATATGGACTTCAATATGGCAAACATATTCATGATATACGGAAATCCGGATCTGAAACCGGAGCGGAGCCAGAACTTTTCCGTTTCGGCCGAATACATGAAAAGCCGTTACAGCATGACTCTCACCGGATACTTCAATCTTGTAGACAACCGCATCAATACGGCATGGAACCAGGCCATGAACGGGATGGTATACACAAACATGAAAAGAATGAACATCTCCGGACTGGATGCCAATGTCTCGGCAAAATATCCGTGCGGACTGGGCGTGAAGCTTTCGTATGCCTTCACACACGAGCATGTGAAATACGGACAGCCTTACACTTCAAGCACACGCCCCCACACGGCCACCGCCCGGCTTGACTATGGAAAGGACTGGAAGAATTACGGATTCAGCGTGGCACTGAACGGGCGTGTCCTTTCCAAGGTCACAACAGATGAATATGTATCTGAAAATTCTTATGAATCAACCGAAGCGGTCACTTATCCGGCTTACACGATATGGAAACTGAACGTATCGCAAAAAGTATACAAAGGAGTCAATGTCATACTGACCGTAGACAATCTGTTCAATTACCGTCCGGAACATTATTACAACAATACTCCAAGCACCACCGGAACGACCTTCTGCGCCGGCATATCCCTGGATATTGACAAATTATTATAACAAAAAGAGAGACAATATGAAGAGAGCCTTAAAAAGACGAATCATGCTCGGTGGCATGATCGCATTGATTCTGATTCTTGCCAGTGTATGGAGCCATTGGTTCAGCTCCACACGGATAGGATTCATCAACTATCAGGTCATCAATCTGGGAGAAATCTCAAAAGCAAACGACAATTCATTCATCAAGCTTAGTGAACTTAGCACAGACGACCTCGACAAACTGAATGGTTTCGACATGGTTTTCATCAATGCGATGGGACTCCGCATCACGGAGGAACAGCGTGCCGTCATCCAGAAAGCGGCCGAAGGCGGCCTGCCTGTGCTGTCGACAGCCGTGACCAATCCGGCAAACGACATCTGTTCGCTCGACTCGGCTACCGCCGCTCCTCTACGCGAATATTTAGGCAACGGAGGGCGACGAAACTACCGGAGCATGCTGAACTATGTCCGCAAGGTTATCGACGGAAAGCTGATTTCCGTCAACGAACCGGAAGCCGTGGTGGAAGCCGCCAATGAGATGCTTTATCACGCCGACCCGCAAAATCCGGACGATGAGCCTAAAGGATTCAACACCGTGACCGAATACAACCGTTTTCTGAAAGACAACCGCCTGTGGAAGGAAGACGCCCCGCGCATCATCGTGACCGGACAAATGGGCGAACCGACCGACTTGATCAGGAAACTGGAAGAAACAGGCAATGTGGTCTACCCGGTGCGCCGGATGAGAAGCTTCATCAAACGCCACCAGATAGACTCCGTACAGCCGGCGGCCGTCATCAATATGGCTCACGGACGCATGGGTGACTATATTGTGGATTATCTGTCCGAACAGAACATCCCGCTGTTCGCTCCGCTCAACGTGAACAGCCTGGTGGAAGAATGGGAAAACGATGCGATGGGAATGAGCGGCGGCTTTCTTTCACAAAGCGTAGTGACACCCGAAATAGACGGGGCTGTCCGTCCGTTTGCTCTGTTCGGCCACTATGCCGACGAGGAAGGCATGCAGCATGCTTTCGCCATCCCCGAACGGTTGGAGACATTCGTGCAGACGGTCAACAACTACCTCCGTCTGCAAAAGAAGCCGAACGCGGAAAAGCGTGTCGCCATCTATTATTACAAAGGGCCGGGACAAAACGCACTGACTGCCGCCGGGATGGAGGTCGTTCCTTCCCTGTACAATCTCTTGGTGCGAATGAAACAGGAAGGCTACAAAGTGGACAACCTGCCCGCAAGCAGCGAAGAGTTGGGCAGAATGATTCAGAAACAAGGAGCCGTATTCAACCTGTATGCTGAAGGGGCTTTCGACAGATTCATGAAGGAAGGAAATCCGGAGCTTATAACAAAAAAACAATATGACAGTTGGATAAAAAATTTTATCCGCCCGGAAAAATATGCCGAAGTAGTGGCAAGTCACGGAGAATTCCCAGGCAGCTACATGGCAACTGAAGACGGAAAACTGGGCGTGGCGCGTCTGCAGTTCGGCAATGTGGTATTGCTTCCGCAGAATGCCGCAGGCTCCGGGTCAAACGCCTTCCAGATTGTACACGGAACCAATGCAGCCCCGCCGCATACCTACATAGCCTCCTATCTGTGGACGCAGTTCGGATTCAAGGCCGATGCCCTGATTCATTTCGGGACGCACGGCAGTCTGGAGTTTACTCCAAAGAAACAGGTGGCTCTTTCCAGTATGGACTGGCCCGACCGTCTTGTCGGCACACTGCCCCACTTCTATATCTACTCCATCGGCAACGTGGGCGAAGGCATCATCGCCAAGCGCCGCTCGTATGCCGGACTACAGTCTTATCTGACTCCCCCCTTTATGGAAAGCAACGTGCGCGGAATCTACCGTGAATTGAGCGAGGCCATAAAAGACTACAACAATCTGTCGGGGGAAGACGGACACAATGATGCGGCAATCGGCAAGGCATCGCTGAAAGTGAAACGCCTTACCGTAAAGTTGGGTATCCACCGTGAACTGGAATTGGACAGCGTGCTCACGAAACCTTATTCGGAAGACGACATTGCCCGCATAGAGAACTTTGCGGAAGAATTGGCCAATGAAAAGATTACCGGACAGCTCTATACGATGGGCGTGCCTTATGAAAAGGCGCGCATCGAATCGAGCGTATACGCGATGGCTACCGAGCCGATAGCCTACAGCCTGTTGGCACTCGACAAGCTGAGGGGAAAAGCCGCCCCGCAAACAGAGAAGCGCCGAACTGTCTTTACGGAACATTATCTGAATCCCGCACGTGCCCTGGTCACCCGTCTTTTGGCAAACCCGTCTGCCGCAACCGACGCACTGGTTTGCACCACGGCCGGCATCACAATGGATGAGTTGAAGAAAGCCCGCGAAATAGAGGCTTCACGAAAGAATCCGGACGGAATGATGGCGATGATGATGGCCGCCGCCGAAGAGATGGAAGAAAATCCTGCCATGAAGCCGATAATACAGAGCATGACAGGAGGAAACCATGCGGCATCTTCACACAAACCGGGTACGATAAGCGAGGATATGCGCAAAAAGATGCGTGACGCAGCCGGAAAGATGGCCCCAGACAAGGCTCTGGCCATGGCAAAACGGATGGGAGCCGACTCAAGTGCGCTCCGCAAGATGGAGGAGGCGATGAAAAAACATCGTGCACCACACACCCAAGCCAAGACCCAGACCGCTCCCGCCCCATCCCCGCAAGGCGGAATGGCTGCCATGATGGCTCAAATGATGCACAAAAAGGAATACAGCAAAGAGCAAATCGGCAAGGCACTGGCCATCGTGGAAGTGGAACGTACGATAAAGAATGTGGACAACTACCGCAATGCTTTGCTCACAAGTCCGGAAAAGGAACTGGCAAGCCTGATGAACGCTCTCGAAGGCGGTTATACACAGCCCTCGCCCGGAGGTGATCCCATCGCCAACCCCAATGCTCTCCCTACGGGACGCAACATGTATTCCATCAATGCAGAGGCCACTCCATCGGAGGCCGCGTGGGAAAAAGGCATCCGATTGGCAAACAACACGATCGAGATGTACAAGAAACGGCATAATGACTCCATCCCGCGCAAAGTGAGCTATACATTATGGAGCGGCGAGTTCATCGAAACCGAAGGAGCGACCGTTGCCCAAATCCTGTATATGCTGGGAGTCGAACCGATTCGCGATGCCTTCGGACGGGTGAGCGATATCCGCCTCATCCCTTCAAAGGAATTGGGACGCCCGCGCATTGATGTTGTCGTACAAACCAGCGGGCAGTTGCGTGACATCGCCGCATCGCGTCTCTTTCTGATCAACCGTGCCGTGGAAATGGCCGCAGCCGCCAAAGACGATGCATACGAAAACCAGGTGGCTGCCGGTATCGTGGAAACGGAACGGATGCTGATAGAAAAAGGGCTCACGCCCAAAGATGCACGCGAGATGTCGACATTCCGTGTGTTCGGCGGTGTGAACGGCGGATACGGAACGGGCATCCAGGGCATGGTGGAGGCCGGAGACCGATGGGAGAACGAACAGGAAATAGCGGATACCTATATGAACAACATGGGTGCATACTATGGGAGTGAAAAAAACTGGGAGGCATTCCGCCAGTTTGCCTTCGAGGCCGCCCTCACACGCACCGATGCCGTCATCCAGCCACGGCAAAGCAACACATGGGGAGCCTTGAGCCTCGACCATGTATATGAGTTCATGGGTGGGATGAATCTGGCAGTCCGCAACGTTACCGGCAAAGATCCGGACGCTTATCTAAGTGACTACCGCAACCGGAACAATGTCCGCATGCAGGAAGTAAAGGAGGCCATCGGAATTGAAAGCCGCACTACCATCCTAAACCCGACCTATATCAGGGAAAAGATGAAGGGAGACGCAAGCGCTGCCGGTGCAATCGCCGAGATTGTACAGAACACCTACGGATGGAATGTCATGAAGCCCAAAGCCATTGACCCGGAGATGTGGAACGAAATCTACGATGTATATGTGAAAGACAAATACAATCTGGGGGTTCAAGGCTATTTTGAAGGAAAAAATCCGGCAGCTCTTGAAAACATGACAGCTGTAATGATGGAAACGGCCCGTAAAGGCTACTGGAAAGCTTCACCGGAACAACTGAAAGACATTGCTGCACTGCATACCGGTCTGGTTGCCAGATACGGGACTTCAGGAGGCGGTTTTTCCGACAACAATGCCAAGCTGCAGGATTTCATTGCCGGAAACGCAAGCCGGCAGCAGGCCGCCGCCTACAAGCAACGGCTTACCGAAATGAAAGAGGCGGCTCTGTCGGATGATGACACGCAGAAGGGTATGACTCTCAAGAAAAGCTCCGTCAGCACAGCCGGACAACCGGAAGAAGAGAAAAACACTTTAAGTGGTACACTGGCAGCAGGAATTGTTTTGGCTATATTCATCCTGCTTTTAGTTCTATTGAAAAAGAAACGTTCGCAAGGCAAAAAATAAACTGATAAAGCATGGAACAAATCATTCTCATCCTGATGCTGTTCATCGCCATAAACTGCGCCTTCAAGCTCAGCCTGTGGAAATGGTGGCAGACAGGCATCTACGGACTTATCACCGCAGTGTTCACGATACTGGCCTATCCTTACGCCATACTTCAGTCGAAGACACAGATAGCCGACTACCTGCAAAACACCGAGGCACTGCAAAACATGGCCGTCATCATCACCCTTGAGTCGGCCGTCTGCTTCGGCTTCTGCGTCACTTACCTGAGGGGACTTTACGGACGGAAGAATCCGTGGTGGGCTGCGCTCCTGTGGTGGTATCCCAGCATCCTGTTCTTCCCGGTGGTATTCTATTGCCTGACGGAATCCATATTCACCTTTGTAGGCATTCCGTTTACCACAACGACCTATATACTGGCGGCTGCAACGCTTGTCGCCGTCCCGGGCATGGCACAACTGGTCAGGTATCTCGTCCCGGAAAAGGATCTCCGGCTGGAAATCCATTTTCTGGTCAGTCTTTTCGTGTGTATTCTCGGACTGCTGACAACAGTCAACGGCAAGACTGTATATGCCGCCGCAGACGAGCCTGTGAACTGGGATGCCGTGATACTCGCACTGTCCCTGTTCGTCGGCCTCTTCATCATAGGCTTCGCATGGAACCGGGTCAAATACCCATTGATTCAAAAATTGACAGAAAGAAAAAACAAACAACAAACAAATAAATAAACGATTATGGAATATATCTCTAAAATGCTTTTCTGGGTGGCAAACAGCCTCCTGATTCCCGATGTCATTCTTCTGCTTGCCCTGTTTGTACGCGCACTGATACTGGTGGGCGGCACTTACAACATGTATATCACCAAACGGAAAAACGACAAGGCTTTTGACCAACTGATTAAAGAAGGAAAGACAGACGAACTGAAACAGGCACTGCCGGAAAAAGACAATTCGCTTTATGTAAGTTATCTGCGCGACATACTCAGTCGGCCGGTTACCGGAGATTATGCCGACTTCCAGCTCACCAAATACGAAGTAGAGGCCGAAAAAGATGTTTCCTTATCCAAGATGCTTTCCAAGTTAGGCCCTGTGCTCGGACTGATCGGCACGCTGATAGCCATGAGTCCCGCACTGGTAGGTCTTTCTACCGGCGACATCGCAGGCATGGCATACAATATGCAGGTGGTGTTTGCCACCACCGTTGTCGGACTGGTTGTCAGTGCAGTGGGACTGGTAACCATGCAGTTCAAGCAGCGCTGGTATGCAAAAGATGTAAACAACCTGGATTATGTATCACGAACCTTAATGGAAAAGGAGGGACAAAATGGGCAGGCATAACCGTCGCATCAGTTTTTTCAAGCGGGAGGAAGACACCGATCCGCTGAGCGTGGTAGTCAACCTTTTCGATGTGGCGATGGTATTTGCCGTTGCCCTGATGGTAGCCATGGTGATGAACATGAATATGACCGAAGTGTTTACCGACAAAGACTTTACCATCGTGAAAAACCCCGGAAAGGAAAATATGGAAATCATTACCAAGGAAGGGAAAAAAATCAACCGCTATACTCCCAGTCAGGATCAGTCTTCCTCAAGCGGAAAGAAAGGCAAGAAGGTCGGCATCGCCTATGAACTCGAAAACGGAGAAATCATCTACGTGCCCGAAGAGTAGGCGGAACTAAAAATCATCCGGCCACCATAAAGGTATTGTTCTGACAGGGCAATACCTTTTTTTGAATGCCGTCAGCACCGGATATTCAGGCAGAAGAATTATCTTTGCAGGCAATTCTGAAAAAGACATGACTAAAGGAAAACCGTATGAGACATTATGACGCCTATCTTTTTGATTTCGACTACACACTGGCCGACTCGTCGCGGGGCATCGTCATCTGCTTCCGCAATGTATTGGAACGCCACAAACACACCGGCATCACAGACGAAGCCATCAAGCGAACCATAGGGAAAACGCTTGAAAACTCCTTCTCCATTCTGACAGGCATCACAGACGCCGAAACACTTGCCGCCTACAAAAAGGAATATGTCAAGGAGGCCGACACGCACATGACAGCAAACACCGTCTTGTTTCCGGAAACAATCGAGGTACTGACCGCCCTGAAAGCACGGGGAGCCAAAATAGGAATCATTTCCACCAAGTTCCGCTACCGTATTATGGAACTGCTCGGAAGTCGTCTTCCCGAAGGCTTTCTCGACATCGTAGTGGGTGGAGAGGATGTCAAATGCCCCAAACCGTCGCCGGAAGGCCTGCTTTATGCCATCCGCACACTGAACTGCCGCAGAGACAACACGCTGTATGTAGGCGACAGCACCGTAGACGCCGAAACTGCCCAGGCGGGCGGAACGGACTTTGCCGGCATCCTTCACGGAACAACTTCGCGTGAAGAACTGGCCGCTTATCCGCATAGGGTGATTGCACCCGACCTGCGGTCACTGCTGTAGGGGCAAACAGAGGCAAAGACTCCTATAAAAGAGGGGAGTCTGGCCGTGATGGCAGCCAGACTCCCCTTTATCACAACTCCAAACCGAGGCAAACCGCCTCTGCACAGACTTCTTCTTATAGGTTATAGAATTCTTCCCATCCCTTACGCGGCACGCCACGGCGCAACAGCACGTTGGCCACCGGACTATTGGTAAACTGTTTCAGTTCGCGGTCGAACTTCAGGCGGGCATTGAGCTGTTGGGCGATGACTCCGAGGCAGAACACCTGACTCAACGGCCCTGCTATGCTGAAAGGCGAACGTGTCTTTTCCTCACCCTTGCAGGCCAACAAGAAGTTCTGGAAGTGGTTCGACGGGCTTTTGGGCACCTCGGGCAACTTCGATGCCATATCCCGAGCTTTATCTTCCGGAATGATAGACAGCGTAGAGCCATGAGTACCACCCTTGAAAATCAGGTCGTCCGTATAGATAATCTTACCCGGATTCAGCTTCTGCGGAGTAATCTCGCCCGTACCTGTAGGCGGAATGTTGGGGTCAAGCTCCAGCTTGCCGTATCCTTCGGGAACAGGAGGCAGATTGTCGATGCCGTCATACCACATGATGTCGACAGGCGGCATGTTTCCGCGCGCCGGGAAACGGAACTGTATGGTGGACGAGAACGGATAGAAGAACGGATTGTGCCCTTCGGCCTTCACCATATTGATTTCGGTAGGCAGGCCCAAATCGAGGAACTGGTGTGCGGTATCGATGATGTGCGCTCCCCAGTCGCCCAACACACCCATGCCAAAGTCATACCAACAGCGCCACTGCCCGTTTACATAATCCTTGTTGTAATGATGGAACTGCTCCGTGCAGAGCCAGTTATCCCAATCCAGAGTGGAAGGTATGGGTTGGGCGGGAAGATAAGACGACATGTTCGCGTCCCACCCGTGCCAACGACGCGGATTGTTCATGTGAGCGGTGATGGAACGCACGTTCTTTATGATGCCGGCATCCACCCAAGCCTTGAACTGAAAATAGTTGGCCTCCGAATGTCCCTGATTACCCATCTGGGTCACCACGCCGTATTTCTTTTCGGCCGCCATCATCAACTCCACTTCATAGAAGGTATGCGCCATCGGCTTCTCTACATATACATGCTTGCCCAATGACATGGCCAGCATAGCTATAGGGAAATGGCTGTGGTCGGGCGTCCCTATGCACACAGCATCTATCTTGTCGCCCATTTTGTCGAACATTTTCCGGAAGTCCTGAAAACGCGGCGCATCCGGAAACTTGTTCATGATCTTTTGGGTATGCGGTGCACCCATATCTATATCGCACAGAGCCACGATGTTGCACAGCCCTGTCTTGTCAAACTCATTGATTATGTCGCCCCCGCGGAATCCGATGCCCACGCAAGCCAGATTTACTTTCTCATTGGCGCCTACAATGCGTGCGCGACTCTTGGCTTCTCCCAATGAAGCCCATACAGACGACGGAACCGCAGCGGCGGCCGTCATCATTGACATTTGCCGCAGAAAGTTGCGGCGTGAAGAACTGAAGCTTTTCATATCTGGTATTTTAAAGTTTTGGTTTTTCTTTTCTGATTCAAACAAACGCAGCCTATTCCTGTTGCGGTCTAAGAGGAAACAGACGAGATATCGGAAAGGAACTTCACGATAGACAAGACCTCTCCCTCCTCACCCGAACGGGTTATCACCGATGCCGTACGCCTGCCTTCCACCAGTCTGCCGCTGAGCGGATGCACAATGTGACGGCGCGATTCGGCATTGTTTCCCGAAGTGGTAAGGCACTCATCGCGCAGCACATGTCGTCTGTCCGGATTGTCCGCTTCAGACACAATCCACCCTTCCCCTTTCGGATGGTTTCCCAATGCGAATACCGAACTGTTGCCAAAGTTCAACAGCCCGTTGACTATCCCCTCGCTGCGGAGCAAGCTTACGGCACAGTCCAAAGCATAGCCTTTCAGACATCCGGAAAAGTCAATCCGCACCGTCTCATCCTTGCGGGTCACATAAGGAGCACATACGGCCAGTCTTTGCTCGTCCGGCCGGCAGAGCGTACCTTCACACGCCGTAACATCGAAAAGTCCGCCCCACCGCTGCCTGTAGTCCAGACAGCGCGTAAGCAAGGCACAAAGTTCTTCGGACACGCATACAGGACATCCGGGAGCAGCATCATTGATGCGGCTCACCTCACTGTCTGGCAGAAAACGGCTTCCCATCCGTTCTATGCGCCGGGTCTCGGTCTCTATCCCCTGCGCCGCACGGCTCAGCCTGTCTGCTCCCTCCGTATTCCACAACACCAGGTCGATGCGCGTATGCATGGCCTCAAACCAAGCATACACCAACTCCCTGTCCTTATCTATATGCCGGAACAGTTGCTGCATCGCCTCTCCCGTCAGGGCAGTTCCTTGATTTTAATGTTCTGATACCATACCTCGTCGCCGTGGTCTTGCAGCAGAATATTTCCCCACTCGGCATTGCCGAAGTTAGGCCATACCTTATATTTGCTGTAATTCACCAAAGCCGTCCACATCTGGTTGTTGCGTTCATATTCCAACAGTTTCACACCGTTCAGCCAATGCTCTACATGATTTCCTTTCACTATCACCAAAGCCGTATTGAAACCTTCACGGTACGGTTTGTCTTCGGGAGCAGGAATCAGGTCATAGAGCGAACCCAGTCTGCGGTTGCCCTTCACACCCAGTTTGGCATCGGGATGACGGAGGTCGTCCAGTATCTGGAATTCACAGCCGATAGAGGAACCTTCTCCTCCCTTGTTCAAATCGGTATTGACAAAATACTTCACACCGCTGTTTGCCCCTTTGGTCAGACGGAAGTCCACCTTCAGCATAAAGTTACGGTAACGCTTTATGGTCACGATATCCCCTCCGTTGGCCGATTCACGCCCGTCGGCCTTCCTTACTTTCAGTATGCCGTCTTCCATCACCCAACCTTTATCGGGGAATTTGTCCAGACGGGCACCGCGCCATCCGTTGCTGGTCTTGCCGTCCCACAGCAGCTGCCATCCCTCTGCCTTCTCTTTTTCCGACAGGATGTTGGGCAGATGATTGACTTCTTCTGCACTCTTCGCTTCCGGATAAACCTCTTGCTCCAGCCCTTCGGTAGCTATGCGGATATTGCGCCAACATACCTGCTTGCCTTCATTCTCTGCATCGCCGATGGCGTGTACCTGCAAGGCAATAAATCCTGAAGCTGTCTGGTCGTCGAGCAGATTGGCACAAGGCACACCGTTCACCCATGTACGGATGCGCGAACCTATAGCCTCGATACGAGCCTTGTTCCATTCGCCCGGCTTGAAAGCTCTGCGCGAATCGGCATCGGCCAGTGAATAACGCCATCCGCTACGGGCCTCATCGTATATGCCGCCCGTCCATGCACGTTTCGACGGGTCTATTTCAAACTGATATCCGTGTACACGACCGTCCTGATACTTCTTGTCACTCAACGAACGGAACTGCACGCCGGAATTCAGCCCTTCGTCTATCTTGAATTCAAACTCCAGAATAAAGTCTCCATACTGTTTTTTGGTTGCCAGAAAAGTATTGGGCGTATTCATCTTGCTTATGCCCACGATGGCTCCGTCTTCCACACGGTATTCGGCCTCACCGTTCAGTTTGGTCCACCCCTTCAGATTCTTCCCGTTAAACAGGTTCTCCCATTTTGTTTGCGCTTCTGCCGCAGTGCCCAGACTTATCAGGGCAAACGCTGCGACCATCCATTTTGTGAATTTCATGTTTCGATTTGTTTTATAAGTAATGCTAATTAATGAATCCTCTTTCACCACACTATAAATAAATGTATAGAAAAAGATTGGAACACCTTATTCCCGTTTTTTTCCTTTCGCCGCTATTTTGTGCCAGACGAATCCAACGACCAGACGGACTACGGCCAACACCACATAGACCACCGCAGCAGCCACACACACATAGCCCAACGACATGAAAAGTTCCGACCATTTTCCGTCTTCCACCACAATGGCATAAACATTGAGCAGCTCCATCGCTACCACGCAAGCCAAGAATATATAAAATTCGACCTTTATCCGCTGTTTCTTTATTACAATGTCTTTCATATTGATTCGGTTACAGAATAGAGTTATGCACATGGTTCAGATAATTCAACTTGTATTCGTCGGGGAAAGTCACCACCCGCTCTTCTTCAAGCGCCTGATGCCCCAACAGACTGAGGGCACTCGAATAATAAGCTTCTTCCGTCACACGTTCCGGCTGCTTCTGGCTGATGACCGCCTCAACAAACGCATCCAGCATGAGCGATGTGCCGTCTTCCTTCGGACTTTTCCCCAAAATGTACTCACCCTTGTTTTCATTGGCCGACTCCGGCTCCCAACTGGTTCCGGCGAAAGGCACAGCATCGAAGATGTCATGCTCTATGTCATTAATCAGACGAATGAAAGCGGCGGCAGGCTCTGTCTCTTCAAAATAATACTTGCCCTTTTCCGGCTCCACCGTACCCTTGCTGCCCAGAATCTTCTCCTCCAGCCCGTAGAACTTGTTGGAAATGACGGAATCATAAGTCATCTTCACGCCATTGTCGAACACATAGATGCAGCTGATATTGTCGTATACCGTACGTCCGTCTTTCCAATAGGTAATGGCTCCGTGCCCCATCACCTTGTTGGGTATCTGCCTCAATGCCCATGTTCCCGTCTGCAGTTGGTGACAGGCCAGTTCGGTCATCAGCCCCTTGGAATGCTGCCTGTACAAGCGCCAGTTTCTCAGCTCATCCAGTTCGGGAGGTGCCTCACGCCGCCAGTTGTTGTTCCGGTACCAGTAGGCACGTATGGCATTGATCGAGCCGAAAGTCCCGTCGTGTATCATCTTCATCACCTTTATATAGCGCGGATCAAAAAGACGCTGCTGTCCGACAAACAGGATACGCCCCGTAGAAAGATGTTTCTGGTATACCTCATAACATTGCGCAAGGGTATAACAGAGCGCCTTCTCGCAAAACAAGTCCTTGCCCGCATCAAGAGCGGCCAGCGCCATCTCGTAATGACGGTCCAGCGGCGTGGTTATCACCACGGCATCCACATTCGGGTCATCCAGCAAGGCACGGTAGTCGCGATATACCTTAGCCTTCGGGACCATTTTCAAGGCCTCGTCTATCGAAGGCTGGTAGATGTCACACAGCGCCACTATATCCGCCTTGGGATTTTTGGTGAGAAAACTCATGAGAAACTGCCCGCGCGAGCCCGGGCCTATAATACCAATCTTCACTTTATAACCTGAAGTCTTGTCGCTTTCGGCAAAAGCCGAGAGCCACGGGCTGGATGCCATCAGCACTCCCGCCCCTGCTAATCCTAAGTTTTTCAGGAATTCACGTCTTGTTATTGATGCCTTTTCCATTACTTCGTGTTCGTTAACGGATACGAATATAGTAAAAAAATCTCCGTCGTCCATAAGACCACGGAAGTTTTTTAGTAATTTAACAGCCGGATAAAGCCGCCGTGACACCGGAGATTCCTCCGGCATTCCATGTATAGAGACTTCTCTTCGTCCGGACACCACGACCAAAAACATCCGCGGCCGGCAAGAAAAAAGGATATGGATACAGAGAAAAAACGGCCGGCCCAAAGAAATTACGCACAAAGCGTTGGTCATATCAATTAAAAGTTATATCTTTGCACCCGATTTAGTCCGTGGAGGTAGAAAAAGCAACCGGAGGAAACGGTTCACCTTGCGGAGAAAACCCGTTTAATGTAATAATAAAATGTACGTAATTGTAGAGATTAACGGTCAGCAGTTCAAGGCTGAAGAAGGCAAGAAACTGTTTGTTCAACACATTCAGAATGCTGAAAACGGCGCAACTGTTGAGTTTGACAAGGTTTTGTTGGTAGACAACAACGGTACTGTAACAGTAGGCGCACCTACCGTAGAAGGTGCAAAGGTGGTATGCGAAATCGTTTCTCACCTGGTGAAAGGCAAGAAAGTGCTGGTATTCCACAAAAAGAGAAGAAAAGGCTACAGAAAACTGAACGGCCATCGCCAACAGTTTACTGAACTGACAATCAAACAAGTTATTGCTTAATCATTAAAAACGTAGAAGAAAATGGCACATAAAAAAGGTGTAGGTAGTTCTAAGAACGGTCGTGAATCAGCCAGCAAAAGATTAGGCGTAAAGATATTCGGCGGCTCATACTGCAAGGCCGGTAACATTATTGTTCGTCAGAGAGGAACAGTTCACAACCCTGGCAAGAATGTAGGCATGGGTAGTGACCATACTCTTTATGCACTGGTTGACGGTACTGTATGCTTCAAGAAAGGCCGTGAAGACAAGAGTTATGTTTCTGTAATTCCTGTTGAAGCTGAAGCATAAGGCAACCCGATTTCAAAGGAAATTTCAGAAGTCAGGCATTCTTTGAAAGAATCGCCTGACTTTTTTTTGCACAAACAGCCAGATTCCCAAATCTTTTCAGAATCGCAGACGATATTTGTCATAGAAATAACAAACAAAGCATTTAACTAACCCTTAAAACGATAGACTTATGAAAAAGTTAGCTTTATTATTAGTTGGAGTATTGGTTTCTATGCAAGTGATGTTTGCCGACAACGAAAAGCCAATCGCATTCGAACAACTGCCGCAGGCAGCCCAGACTTTTGTGAAACAGAACTTCCCGCACGCCAAAGTGGCCTTTGTGAAACAGGAGACCGACTTCCTGAAAAAGTCATACGATGTGGTGTTCATCAACGGTGACAAACTGGAATTCGACAGCAACGGCAACTGGAAAGAAATGTCGTGCAAGATGCAGAGCGTTCCTGAATCGGCCATCCCCGCCGCCATCAAGAAATTTGTAAACGAAAATTATCCGGACGCCAGAGTGATGCAGCTTGAGAAAGACCGCTACGAATACGAAGTAAAGCTGTCGAACTTCTGGGAAATCAAGTTCGACCTCAACTTCAATGTCATTGATCTGGACAGAGACGACGATTAAGAACATCTGCCCCGATAAAGGAATGGAGAATCGAAAACACGGCACAAGCGCCATTTTTCGATTCTCCATTCCTTGTTTTCAATTTCTTTTTGCTATTTTTGGACACTCGAAAACATAAAAATCAAAAATACGCATGAAAGAAGAATTGGAAAAGCCGTCGGGACTGCCTGACAACGCGTTCCGGCCGCTGAAAGCCGGAGAGAAATACGAGCCGCTCATGTCGCCCGGAAAAACCTATCCGGAAGTAAATCTATGGTCTGTAACCTGGGGAGTCGTGATGGCGGTCATCTTTTCTGCCGCCGCAGCCTATCTGGGGCTGAAGGTAGGCCAGGTGTTCGAAGCCGCCATACCCATCGCCATCATAGCCGTAGGCATATCAAGCGCCACCAAGCGCAAAGGAGCTTTGGGCGAGAATGTCATGATACAGTCCATCGGAGCCTGTTCGGGCGTGATTGTGGCCGGAGCCATCTTTACACTCCCCGCCCTGTACATCTTGCAGGAGAAATATCCCGAAATGACCGTCAACTTCATGCAGATGTTCATCAGCTCGCTGCTGGGAGGCGTGCTGGGCATCCTGTTTCTGATACCGTTCCGCAAATATTTCGTAAAGGAAAAACACGGCGAATATCCTTTTCCGGAAGCCACTGCAAGCACCCAGGTGCTCGTTTCGGGCGAGAAAGGAGGTGACCAGGCCAAGCCGCTGCTGATTGCCGGAGCCATCGGAGGACTTTATGACTTCATTGTCGGAACCTTCGGATGGTGGAACGAAAACTTCACGAGCCGCGTGTGCGGATGGGGTGAAACCGTCGCCGAAAGATTCAAGTTAGTGTTCAAGATCAATACGGGGGCGGCCGTTCTCGGATTAGGATACATCGTGGGACTGAAATACGCCGCCATTATCTGTGCCGGCTCACTGGCTGTGTGGTGGATTATCGTACCGGGCATGTCGCTCGTGTGGGGCGACCAGGTGCTGAACACATGGAATCCGGAAATCACGGCAGCGGTCAAAGGCATGTCGCCCGAAACCATATTCAGCGAATACGCCAAAAGTATCGGCATCGGAGGCATTGCCATGGCAGGCATCATCGGCATCGTGCGCTCATGGGGAATCATCAAGAGCGCCGTAAGCCTTGCCGCCAAAGAGATGGGCGGCAAGAAAGCCGAGGAAAACGTGGAGCGGACACAAAAAGACCTTCCGATGAAAATCATCGCCTTCGGCTCCATCTTCACCCTTCTGCTGGTGCTGCTGTTCTTCTACTTCGATGTCATGCAGGGAAACATCCTGCACACCGTGGTCGCCATCCTGCTAGTGGCAGGGATTTCATTCCTGTTCACCACCGTCGCAGCCAATGCCATCGCCATCGTGGGTACCAATCCGGTGTCGGGCATGACACTTATGACACTCATTCTTGCCTCGGTCATCATGGTGGCGGTAGGACTGAACGGAGCGACGGGCATGGTAGCCGCCCTCGTGATGGGAGGAGTGGTCTGCACGGCACTGTCAATGGCAGGCGGATTCATTACCGACCTGAAAATAGGATACTGGTTGGGCAGTACGCCGAAGAAGCAGGAAACCTGGAAGTTTCTCGGCACACTGGTATCGGCCGCTACGGTAGGCGGAGTCATCATGGTACTGAATGATTCATACGGATTCACAAGCGGACAGCTGGCTGCCCCGCAGGCCAACGCGATGGCCGCCGTCATCGACCCGCTGATGAACGGCGTAGGCGCTCCGTGGCTGCTGTACGGCACGGGAGCCTTGCTTGCACTCGTGCTGACATTCCTTAAAGTCCCTGCTCTGGCCTTTGCCCTGGGCATGTTCATCCCGCTCGAACTGAACCTCCCGCTGCTGGTAGGAGGAGCTGTCAACTGGTTTGTCACGACCCGCAGCAAAGATGCGGCCGTCAACAGCGCACGGGGAGAAAAGGGAACCCTGCTCGCCTCCGGATTCATTGCAGGAGGTGCACTGATGGGAGTGGTCAGCGCTATCATGCGCTACTGCGACATCAACCTGATTGACCAGGAATGGTTGAAAAATCCGATGAGCGAACTTTTATCCCTGATAGTCTATCTGCTGCTCATCACATTCCTTATCCAAGCAAGTATGAAACTCAACAAAAAATAACAGCCATGAAAACATTTCTTATCATCAATCTGCTTTTTATTTCAATGTTTGCCGCCGCACAAAAACCGATAGAGATAAAGGTCTGGGCAAACGGAGCGCCTAACGACAACGGAATCGTCAAAGACGGAAAACCCGATGAAGCCACCCTTTACGTATTTCCGGCAGCCAAAAGCAACGGCATGGCGATAGTGGCCTGCCCGGGAGGAGCCTATGCCATGCTTGCCATGGGACACGAAGGACTGGACATGGCAAACTGGTTCAACGCACAAGGCATTACCTATGCCGTACTGAAATACCGCATGCCAAACGGACACAACGAAGTTCCCCTGAGCGATGCGCATCAGGCCATCCGCATCATGCGCCAGCATGCCGGCGAATGGAATATCCGGAAACTGGGAATCATGGGTTCTTCGGCCGGAGGACACCTGGCAAGCACCGCCGCCACCCACTTCGACCAAGAGACCCGTCCCGACTTCCAGATACTGTTTTATCCGGTCATCACCATGGATCCGGCCTACACTCATCTGGGCTCGCACGACAACCTGTTGGGCAAGAACCCCGGCAAGGAGCTTGAAAACCTGTACAGCAACGAGAAACAGGTGAACAGCCAGACACCTCCCGCCTTCATCATGCACTGTTCCGACGACGATGTGGTGCCGGTGGCAAACAGCGTCAACTATTACACATCGCTGGTGAAAAGCAATGTGCCTGCCAGTCTGCACATCTATCCCACCGGCGGACACGGATGGGGATACATGGACTTCTTCACCTACAAGCGGCAGTGGACGGGCGAACTGGAGAAATGGCTGCGCGAACTGAACAAATAAACGGGCCAACCCTTTGTCATTCCAAATAAAAGCCTTACCTTTGCACCCGCCAATACGAGATATTGGCATAATTCAAATCATAAACAATTAAAAAACAAAATTTAAGAAATGGCAACAAGAATCAGATTGCAGAGACGCGGACACAAAGGATATGCGTTCTATGCTATTGTTATTGCAGACTCAAGAGCACCACGTGATGGTCGCTTTATCGAAAAAATCGGAACTTACAATCCCAACACTGATCCTTCCACAGTAGATTTGAATTTCGACCGTGCATTATATTGGGTAATGGTAGGTGCCCAGCCGAGCGATACAGTTCGTTCTATCCTGTCTCGCCAGGGCGTTTACATGAAGAAGCACCTGTTGGGCGGTGTAGCCAAAGGCGCATTCGACGAAGCAACTGCCGAAGCTCGCTTCAATGCCTGGAAAGAAAACAAGCAGGCCGGCCTGCAAGCCCTGATGGCAAAGCAGGAAGAGACCAAGAAGGCTGAAGCTGCAGCACGCTTGGAAGCTGAAAAGAAAGTAAACGAAGAAATTGCCAAGAAAGTGGCTGAAAAGAAGGCTGCCGAAGCTGCCGCAAAGGCAGAAGCTGAAGCTGCCGCAAACGCTGAAGCCGCTCCGGCTGAAGAAGCTGCCGCTGAAGCTCCGGCTGAAGCATAATTTCTTGCATTCGCTTCAAAACAGTATTGACGGAAGCCGTCCCCGTTCGGGGATGGCTTTCTTTTTACAAAAATCTCCTGCAAAGACAAAAAAAGATACGCGGCAGAACCTACTTTCACAACGAGCTTGTCCGCTTTTTGTCCCGTCCGAACATTTTTTCTATTCATACCAACCTTTCATGCCGCCTATATCCCCCGACACGCACTACCTGCCGTTCCTGCCAGCAGACAAAGGGAAACGAAAAGAATGTTACATTCCGGTTACAATCTGAAAGCATCATCACATCATTCATTTTCAAAGAAATAAATTCTCCAAAAGCCTGAAATCGTCCTGTCCGGACACTAAAAAGGTTAATATTGCAACAAATAAGTTGTTAAAACAGGCGGCTAAGGATGCCGATATTGAAAAAATTCTTAATTTTGCAGCAGAAAACAAAAACAGGCCACAACAAAAACTATAACTACGAGAGATAACAAAGTTTTCATTTAAACTAAATCTTTATGATGAACCAATCAAGACTTTTAATGGCGGCACTGGCATCGGCCACAACCATCTGTGTCAGTGCGCAAGTAACAACCTCCGCACTGAGCGGACAAGTCATTGACGAACTGAAGGAGCCGGTAATCGGAGCTACGGTGGTAGCCGTTCACGAACCTTCAGGTACATCGTATGGTGCCGTTACCAACATCGACGGACGTTATACCATTCAGGGTATGCGTACCGGAGGGCCGTACAAAATTGAGATTTCGTATGTGGGCTACAAGAAATCGACCTACACGGGGCTTTACCTTGAGCTGGGTAACACACTGGACTTGAACGCTGCACTGGAAGCGAGCAGCGAACTGCTCGATGAAGTGGTGGTAGTGGCAGACGCCAAGACCAACGCGGGAGCTTCACAGAACTTCTCCACCCGCAAGATTGAGAGCACACCGACGGTAGACCGCAATGTGTACGACATCGTGAAGAACATGCCGATGGCCATGACTTCGAAAAACGGCGGCATCACCTTCGCCGGCTCGAACAACCGCTACAACAGTTTCCAGATTGACGGTACGGTGAGCAACGACGTGTTCGGTCTGGCCGCATCCGGAACCAACGGAGGACAGACGGGAGCCAACCCGATTTCAATGGATGCCATTCAGGAAATCCAGGTGGTGGTCGCTCCGTTCGATGTCCGCCAGAGCGGATTCACCGGAGGAGGTATCAACGCCATCACCAAGCAGGGAACAAACACCACCCACGGTTCTGCCTACACCTATTTCAACAACCAGAACATGTATGGCAAGTACAGTGCCATCCGCGATTATGAGAAGTCGCCGATGAGCCAGCAGTATACCCGCACGTTCGGAGGTACGTTGGGCGGCGCCATCGTAAAGGACAAGCTGTTCTACTTCGTCAGCGCGGAAGCCAAGAAAGAGTCGTATCCGGCAAGCATCTATCCGGGATATACGAGCGAATACCTGACTTCGGATGTGGCTGCCCAGATTGCAGACAAATACAAGCAGCTGACCGGATATGACGAAGCATACGCACAGCGCAACGTAGACCAGAAGTCGTTCGGCCTGCTGGCCCGCATCGACTGGAACATCAACCAGGACCACAAGCTGGCCATCCGCTATCAGCACAACAACTCGTTCGATGACAACTACGGCCCGAGCGCATACTCTTATACGTTCAACAACAGCGGCTACCGCATGAACAACAAGACAAACTCCATCGTGGCCGAGCTGAACTCCCGCCTGGGCGAGAACCTGTACAACGAGTTCCGTGCTTCGGCAAGCTTCATCCGCGACCACCGCGATGTGGCCTACCAGGGACCGACCGTACAGATTAAGAACATCTACGCAGCCGACGGAGAAACCCGCATCACTGCCAATATCGGAACGGAATATTCTTCCGGAGCCAATTACCTGGACCAGGACATCTACACGTTTGAAGACAACCTGTCGTGGTATCTGGGCAACCATACGCTGACTTTCGGTACGCACAACGAAATCTACCGCATGAAGAATCTGTTTATTCAGGCAGTAAACGGCTCATGGTATTACAACTCGCTGAACGATTTCCTGAACGACGAGCCTTACCAGTACTCTTACAAATATACAGACCCTGCACTGACCGGCGGAGACACCCGGTGGGCACCTGCCATGAAAGCCGGACAGTTCGGCTTCTATGCACAGGACAAATGGGATGCGAGCAGCAACTTCAACGTGACTTACGGCTTGCGCATCGACATTCCGGTAGTATTCAACAATCCGACCGAAAACCCGACATTCAACGCATACGCCGCACAGCATAACTTCGGTGTGCGTGTAGGGGAAAACCCCAGTGCAAAAGTGCTGTTCTCTCCGCGTGTCGGATTCCGTTGGTATCTGAACGACTCGCACGACACGCTGCTACGCGGCGGACTGGGAATCTTCACCGGCCGCGTTCCGTTCGTATGGCTGTCAAACGCCTTCAACAATACCGGTATGGAAAGTAAGGGAACCACCATCGGAAACAAGAAAGGCGACAACTGGCTGAACGACGCTCCGAAACTGGGACAATACGCCGACGACCCGATGGCAGCCGCCAACTCACAGACCGGCTCTGCCGCACGTCCGGACATCGTGACCGTATCGAAAGACTTCAAATATCCGCAAGTGTTCCGTGCAAACCTGGCTTTGGAACAGCGTCTGCCGGGCGACATAAAGATGACCCTCGAAGGTATCTACTCCAAGACCATGAATAATGTGTTCTTCGAAAATCTCGCCCTTACCAACAGCGGCGAAAAAGTGTATGCCGTTCCGGGAGTGGAAGCTTCGTCGGCACCTCTTTACAGCAACGCAAAGAGTGACTACTACAGCATAATCAACCTGAAGAACACCAACAAGGGATATACCTATGCCATATCCGCCATGCTGGAAAAAAGCTTCAACTTCGGTCTTGACTTGTCGGCTTCGTACACATTCGGACACGCCAAGTCTGTCAACGACGGTACCAGCTCAGTAGCCTACTCAAACTGGAAGTACAACTACTCGCGTGACACGAACTCCGGCAACGAACTTGGATTCTCCAAATTCGACATCCCCCACCGCGTGATGGTACAGGCTTCCTACACCAGCCCGAAATACTGGAACGGATGGATGAGCTCCACCATCTCGGTCATCTACAACGGATTTTCAGGCAGCCGCTACAGCCTGACCATGAACGAGGTGCCTGACTTCAACGGAGACGGATTTTCCGGAAACTCACTGCTCTACATCCCGACCGACGCCGAAATCGACAAGATGGTCTTTACAAGTGTGGACTCTAAGGGAGAATCCCTGTCAATGACCGCCGAAGAAAGCCGCAAGGCCTTCAGGCAGTGGATTGAAAACGACAGCTACGCAAAGAACCACCGCGGGCAGTATGCCGAAAGAAACTCTAACCTGAGCCGCTGGGAGCATGAAATCGACCTCCACTTTGCCCAGACCATCCACAACATCCAAGGAGTGGGCAAACTGGAATTCACGTTCGATATCATCAACTTCGCCAACATGCTGAACAAGAAGTGGGGCGCAAGCTACAGCTCGGCATACAACCTCTCTCCGCTTTCTGTCGAATACATGACGACACAGAACGGAGTCAAGACAGCGGCCTACTCTTACAACAATGCTGAAATTGAAAAAGACGACATCGCTTCCCGCTGGCACGCGCAGGTGGGTGTGAGACTGTCGTTCTAACCCGACCGAACTTCATGTAAACCTGACTGATAACGGAGGTGTACCGCCCATACGGGAACGATACACCTCCTTACTTTTAAACTACCGACCCGATGAAAAAGATTTTTATAGCATTCCTTCTGCTCGTTTCACTGCTGCCCGCCGCAGCCGGAAACAAACACTATACGGTAATCGTTTCGCTCGACGGATTCCGCTGGGACTATACCAAGATGTATTCCACCCCGTTCTTCGATGAGATGGCCCGCGAAGGCGTACAGGCCGTCATGTTTCCCTCGTTCCCCTCGAAGACATTCCCCAACCACTACACCCTCGCCACCGGACTGTATCCCGACCATCACGGCATTGTGGCCAACTCTTTCTGGGCGGAGGACAAAGAAAAAATGTATTCCATGAGCGACAGCGCCACGCGCAACGACCCGTCCTTCTACGGCGGCGAACCCATCTGGATTACGGCGCAGCGCCAAGGCGTAAAGACCGGCAACATCTACTGGGTAAGCTCGGACATCGCCGTCAAGGGACAGCACCCTACCTATTATAAGGTATATTCCGAAACTCCCCGCCTGAGCTACGCCGAGCGGGTGGCACACACGCTGGAGATGCTGAAGATGCCGGAAGCGGAACGCCCGCAGCTCATCATGGTCTATTTCGACGAACCCGACCACACAGGACACAGCTACAGTCCGCACAGTGCACAGACCCGCCGGTGCATCACCGAGCTCGATGCACTGATGAAGCAGCTGTGGGACGGCATCCAGTCGCTGCCCATCGCCGCGGATGTCAACCTCATCATCACCTCCGACCACGGCATGGCCACCGTCAGCCCCGACCGCTGCGTGTCCATCGCCCACCGTCTGAAACCGGAATGGTATACGAAGATAGACGGCAACCTGCCCGCCATGATTTATGCGCCCGAGGAATACCGCGACTCCATCTGCCAGGCTCTGCACGGAACAGACCATGTGCGTGTGTGGAAAAAAGAGGAAATCCCCGCCTACCTGCATTACGGCAGCCACCCCTATGTGGGCGATGTGGTGGTATTGCCCGACCTGGGATGGCTCGTCATGGACGAAACGGACTTTCCCGTAGGCGGAGCGCACGGCTTCGACCCCACCTACGACGACATGCAGGTGATGTTCCGTGCCTGCGGCCCCGACTTCAAGAAGGGATATGCCGCTCCCAAGTTCCGCAACGTAAGCATCTACTCGCTTCTGGCACACCTGCTCCACATCACCCCCGCCCCTACCGACGGAAGTATAGACGAGGTGAAAAACATGCTGGCAGAGTAAGCCTGCACCAAATGAAAGCGGGCGGACACCGACATTCCGGCATCCGCCCGCTTTTTGTATCTATACCCATATTCAGAAGTTAAAGCCTAAAAATACCGAAGTGGTAGCCACCTTCACATAATCATTGATTTCATTGAAATCCTTTCCATAATTCACACCGAAATAAACCGGCTTGTAGCTCAGGTTCACACCGACATGCCATCCCGCCTGAAAACGCTTGCAGGCATCCAGGCCCAGTTCATACATGTCGTCATCGTCAAACAGGCTGTAGTCTTCGGAGACAGACAATCCTCCCCCGTTGGCATCAAGCTTGTATTTGCCGGCAAGATTGAACCGGAAGTCAAAGCCAAAGAACGGTTCGATGGAGAAGTCGTCTGTCACATTAAAACGGTAAAGCAGATGGACAGGCACGTTCAGCGACATGGCATTTATCTTCGCCTTCAAAGCATAGCCACCATATTCGGCATCTTCCTTTTCAGCCCTATACTGGAATGCCGCTCCTACCTCAATATACAGAGGAATCTTGTTTGTCACGCTGATTCCCCGCATATAGCCTACTGAAAAGCCTTTCATCTTCAAGGCATCCTCTCCATCTGTCTTCAGTTTAGAAGGCAAATATGAAACATAAAGGCGATTCCACCCGTCCGTGGTTACGGAAGTAAGTCGCGACGAGCCTGACGAACCGACGTTCACAAACTGTGCAGATGCAGACAGAGTCACACCCGCCAAGACGGCAAGCAGATACATTCTTAAGTTCTTCATAACACTTGATTTTGATTAGACAATATGGTTTAAAGATTAAAGTCCATCCTCCAGACATTGGCTATGCCGCCCTTACTTCCCCGTTGAGAAATGAAATAGATATATCTGCCGTCTCTGCTCCACACCGGACTCACATCGTCTGCAGCATGAAAGGTAAGCTGGACCAGCTCCGACCCATCTGTCCGTGCGGCATAGATATCTGTATTCATATAGCTGAACTCATCGTTCACAATCCTGCTGCTTCCCACAAACGCCATCCACCGTCCGTCCGGCGACACAACAGGAGAAGCAAAGCTTTTTTCGGCATCAGAAACGACACACTCCTCCGCCCCCGTCCGGTAGTCAACCTTCCATATCTCCCCCTTGCCCGAATCATTTACCCGCACACATACGAAAGACGGTTCACCGGCAACCGGAAAAGGATTCATGCCCTCTGTATAGACAGACAAATAATTATTTTGAATGTCATAACTCCATATACTGATTCCCTCCTGCTCCTGCCGCGCAAAGAAGATCTGTGACACATCCGCAGAATAGACTGGAGAATAATCTACAGCACCACTCGTTATCTGGCGACATACATATCCCTGCACAGCATCAGTCTGGAAAATCTGGTTGGTTTTCCCTTTCTTCTCCGAAAAACAAAGGTAGCTGCCGTCGGAAGAATAAGAGAAATCGATTACAGACGAACGTTTCGTACGCTGCATGGACGCTCCCGCTCCCGACAGTCGCTTTACAAAAACATTGGTAGTGCCGTTTCTCGCAGCAAGATATGCAAGACCATTTCCGTCGGCAGACACATCCAGAATCCGGTTTGAAAACCAGTCGACCGACGTCTTTGAACGTTTTACAATCGGCATACAGACACAATCGGCATCCGATGTAACCTTGACAAGCTGCCTTCCCGACTCTTCAGGAACTGAAGCCACCGAATAATCCACTTGCTGTGCACCAGCATCCGCAACAGACAGCATCAGCAATATAGCAATAAAGACATGGCAAATCCTCATTTTATATTTTATTATTTAAGTTATCCAATAGCAAATATATATAAAATGTAAGGAAAAGCAAAAAATCGGTAAGGGAAATACACTGTCTGTCAAAGAAAAAACAGACCTTCCGAAATCAGGCATGCGTCCGGCAAGAAGAAAAATAATTTTGTCTGCCGGCAAAAACAAATTTTCCTGCCTGACTTATCACTTTTTTCAGGCAGGAAAACCCAATGCATATCACAAAAATCCTGCAAGAGCAAGCCCGACAGGCTCGCTCTTGCAGGACAATATAGAACGATGAAAAATCAGTCCTCCATCAGCTTGCGGTAACGCACGCGCTTCGGCTCGACATTGCCCATGCGCTTCATCTTGTTTTCCTCGTATTCGGTATACGAGCCCTCGAAGTAGAACACCTGGCTGTCGCCTTCAAAGGCAAGGATGTGGGTGCATATACGGTCGAGGAACCAACGGTCGTGGCTGATCACCACGGCGCATCCGGCAAAGTCTTCAAGACCTTCTTCCAGTGCGCGCAGCGTATTGACATCAATGTCGTTGGTAGGCTCGTCGAGCAGCAGCACGTTTCCTTCCTCCTTCAGTGCCATGGCCAGATGCAGACGGTTGCGCTCACCGCCCGAAAGCATGCCGCAGAGCTTCTCCTGGTCAGCCCCCGAAAAGTTAAAGCGGCTCAGATAAGCGCGGGCGTTCACATCGCGGTTTCCCATGCGAATCAAGTCATTCCCCCCGCTGATTACCTGATAGACACTCTTGTTGGGGTCGATGTCCTTATGCTGCTGGTCGACATAGGCAACCTTTACGGTCTCGCCCACCTCAAACTCTCCCTTGTCGGGCGTTTCAAGTCCCATAATCAGACGGAAGAGGGTGGTCTTTCCTGCACCGTTCGGCCCGATCACTCCCACGATACCGTTAGGCGGAAGCATGAAGTTGAGGTCATCGAACAGCAGCTTGTCGCCATACGCCTTTGCCACATGGCGCGCCTCGATGACCTTGTTTCCCAGACGCGGGCCGTTGGGGATGAAGATCTCCAGTTTTTCCTCCTTCTCCTTCACATCCTCGTTCAGCAGCTTGTCGTAAGAGTTCAGACGGGCTTTTCCCTTTGCATGACGGGCTTTGGGAGCCATGCGCACCCACTCCAGCTCACGCTCCAGAGTCTTGCGGCGCTTGCTTGCCACCTTCTCCTCCATCTCCATGCGCTTGGTCTTCTGCTCCAGCCAGCTCGAATAGTTTCCTTTCCAGGGAATGCCTTCGCCACGGTCAAGCTCCAGAATCCATCCGGCCACATGGTCGAGGAAATAACGGTCGTGCGTTACGGCGATGACCGTCCCTTCGTATTGCTGGAGATGCTGCTCCAGCCAGTCAATGCTCTCGGCATCCAGATGGTTGGTAGGCTCGTCGAGCAGCAGGATGTCGGGCTTCTGAAGCAGCAGACGGCACAAGGCCACACGACGCCGCTCGCCTCCCGACAGGTTCTTCACCGGCTGGTCTTCGGGCGGACAGCGCAAGGCATCCATCGCACGCTCCAACTTGCTGTCTATATTCCATGCATCGGTCGCATCGATAATGTCCTGCAACTCTGCCTGGCGGGCGAAAAGAGCATCCATCTTTTCCGGGTCTTCATAATACTCGGGCAGGCCGAACTTGTTGTTGATTTCCTCGTATTCGGCCAGTGTGTCCACCACCTGCTGCACACCTTCCATCACGACTTCCTTCACCGTCTTGGTATCGTCAAGATGCGGCTCCTGTGCCAGATAGCCCACCGAATATCCCGGCGAGAAGACCACTTCACCCTGATAATTGTTGTCTATTCCGGCAATAATCTTCATCAGTGTAGACTTGCCGGAACCGTTCAGACCGATAATGCCGATCTTGGCACCATAAAAGAAAGAAAGGTAGATGTCCTTCAATACCTGCTTGTTGTTTTGGAATGACTTGCTCACCCCAACCATTGAAAAGATAATTTTCTTGTCGTCTGCCATATTTCTTTGATTTTTTTTGTTTTTCAGAAGTCAAGCGACCGGTTGGCGAGAGCCTCCCCGACAGCCGGCCACCCTGTCACTAATACTGTTCCGTCTCATTGGGGAAGTCGCACGCCTTCACATCGGCCACATACTGCCCGATGGCATCGGTCATCACCGTATTCAGGTCGGCGTAGCGGCGCAGGAACTTCGGGCTGAAGCCTTTCGTCATGCCCAGCATGTCGGCCACCACCAGCACCTGTCCGTCGACAGCCCCTCCGGCACCGATACCGATGACCGGAATTTTCAGTTCGCTTGTCACGCGGGCCGCCAATGCCGCCGGAATCTTCTCAAGCACCAGTCCGAAACACCCCGCCTCCTCCAGCAGATGAGCGTCGCGCACCAGTTTCTCGGCCTCGGCATCCTCTTTGGCACGCACGGTATACGTGCCATATTTATTGATGGACTGCGGCATCAGGCCCAGATGTCCCATTACCGGCACACCTGCGCCGATAATCCGGCGGATGGCGTCAATCACCTCTTCGCCTCCCTCCAGCTTCAAGGCATCGGCATGAGTCTCCTTCATCATGCGGATGGCATTGCGCACACCGTCATACGGATCGGCCTGATAAGAGCCGAAAGGCATGTCGACCACCACCAAGGCACGCTTCACACCGCGCATCACAGACTTGCCGTGATAAATCATCTGGTCGACAGTAATCGGAAGGGTCGTCACGTTTCCCGCCATCACGTTCGAGGCAGAGTCGCCCACCAATATCACATCCACACCTGCGCCGTCCACAATCTGCGCCGTGGTATAGTCATAAGAAGTCAGCATTGAAATCTTCTCGCCGCGCTGCTTCATCTCCATCAGGCGGTGAGTCGTCACTTTACGGGTATCACCCGACAAATATCCAGCCATAATTCGTCTTTTTTTATTGTCCTGTATACAGTTTATTTAAGCAACTTCATCATATCGTCGCAGGTGAACGAACGGAAGTCGGGAATCACCGTCCGGCACTTGTCGCGGATGGCCTCTTCGGGATTGGTGGTGCTCAGCCCCACCACCGCCATGCCTGCCGCATTGCCCGCCTCCAGTCCGTGGAAGGAATCCTCGAACACCACGCAGTTTTGCGGCACGGTGCCGAACACTTCCGCACCGAGCAGGAAACAGTCGGGAGCGGGTTTCGAGCGGGCAAACTGTTCCGCCGTCAGGATGCGGTCGACCAACGGCTTCAGCTCCGGATGGGCGGCATACACATTCGCCATCTTCTTTTCGTTGGAACTGGTGACGATGGCAATCTTCACCCCCCTGCCGCGCAGCTCGCGCATGAAGTCGGCCACTCCCGGCACATATATATACTGCATTTCGCTTTCATAGCGGTCCAGAGCCTCGGTTATCCGCTTCTGCTCCTCTTCCATCCCCTGAAAAAATCTTCCGTAAATCTGGTCCAGTGTCTGCCCCTTTATCTTCAGTCCGAAGGCTTCATACTCCGGATGGTACTTGCGCCCCACTCCGTTCCAGAAAACGGTGTATTGCGACTCCGTATCCATCACCACTCCATCGAAGTCGAAAAGAGCAGCCACACACTTTGCTGTATCCATTCTTTTACCTTAATTTTATTTTTAGTTTGATTTAACAGCGCAAAGTTCAGAAATATTCACTCATATTCCTAACTTTGCAGCACAATTTTAACGAAAGAATACACAAAACATGGAAATGAACAATCCGCATGTGCTTGGCGAGGCACCTATCGGGAAACTGCTTTGGCAATATTCCATTCCGGCCATCATCGGCATGACCCTGACATCGTTATACAACATCATTGACAGTATCTTCATCGGTCACGGAGTGGGCGCGCTTGCCATTACTGCCCTGGCCATCACCTTTCCGCTGATGAACCTGCTGATTGCGTTCAGCACCCTTGTGGGTGTGGGCGGGGCTACCCTGTCGTCCATCCGTCTGGGGCAGAAAGACCAGCACGGGGCAGAAGACATTCTGGGCAACGTGACGGTGATGTGTGTGGTGAACGCCGTGGTGTTCGGCAGCATCTCGCTGATATTCCTCGACCCGATCCTCTACTTCTTCGGCGCGACGGACGCCACCATCGGCTACGCCCACGACTTCATGGAGGTGATTCTGATCGGCACGCCCATATCGTATGTCATGATCGGGCTCAACAATGTGATGCGTGCCACAGGGTACCCCAAAAAGGCCATGCTCTCGTCGATGCTTACGGTGGGCTGCAACATCGTGTTCGCGCCCATATTCATCTTCTGGCTCGAGTGGGGAATCCGCGGAGCCGGCATCGCCACCATCCTCTCGCAGTTCATCGGCATGATCTGGGTACTTTACCATTTCTATGACAAGAAGAGCTACATCCGCTTCAAAAGACGGTGCTTCCACCTGAAGAAGAAGATTATCGGAAACGTGTTCGCCATCGGGATGTCGCCTTTCGTGATGAACGTATGCGCCTGCGGCATCACCATCTTCATCAACAACAGTCTGCTGACTTATGGAGGCGACCTGTCTATCGGCGCGTTCGGCATCCTCAACCGCATCCAGATGCTGTTTGTCATGATTGTGATGGGAATCACCATGGGCATGCAGCCCATCACGGGATACAACTACGGGGCGCAGCTCTTCTCGCGTGTGAAGCATACGCTGAAACTGGGCATGATTGCCGCCACCCTCATCACCGTGTTCGGATTCTTGGTGGGAGAGATTTTCCCGAAGATGTTCGTGGGCATGTTCACCACCAACGACGAACTGACGGAACAGGCCACCGTGGCCCTGCGCTTCGGCATCGCCGCCTTCCCCGTGGTCGGAGCACAGATAGTCATCACCCAGTTCTTCCAGTCCATCGGAAAGGCGAAGATTTCCATCTTCCTGTCTCTTTCCCGCCAGCTGCTCTTCCTGCTTCCGGGACTTGCTCTTCTTCCCCTCGCCTACGACCTGAACGGGGTATGGCTCAGCATGCCTGTATCCGACTTTCTTGCATTTGCCGTGGCCGAACTGATGCTCATCCACCACTACCGCCACAAGATGAAGGAACAGGCCCCGCAGCCGGGCATCAGCTGAACAGCAGCATGACATTGAGCACCGACACCACGGCGGCAATGGTATAGAGCACGAAGGTGCTCCACCGTGAGTTGGCATATTTCCCCATCACACGGCGCGAGGAGGTCAGACTCACCTGCAGGAACACTGTAAAGGGAAGCTGGACGCTCAGCACCATCTGCGAGATGATGAGTCCCTGAAACGGATCGCTGATGAACAGAATGATGACCAGTGCCACGCCCAGCGACAGCAGCACGCCCACCCGCGAGTGGATGTCGCGGATATGGTACGACTCGCCGAACATGCCGGCAAAGATGGAACCCGCCGCCATCCCGCTCGTGACGGTGGACGAAAGTCCCGCCATGAGCAGTGCCAGAGCGAATATCATGCCGGCCTGATTTCCCAGCAGAGGGTCAAGCAGCGACTGGGCCTGCTGAAGCTCCTCCACCGGCGTATGGCTGACAAAGAAGGTGGCGGCGGCAAGCAAAATCATCGCACTGTTGATGGCCCATCCCACCCCCATCGAGAAAAGCGTATCGTAAAACTCATACTTCAGCAGGCGGCGGATGGAAGCGTCGTCCCGCTTGTTGTATTCGCGGCTCTGCACCACCTCCGAGTGAAGAAACAGGTTATGCGGCATCACCACCGCCCCGAGCACGCTCATGATGATGAGCATGCTCCCTTCGGGAACACTGGGAACCACCCACGAACGGGCGGCAAGCGGCCAGTCGATGTCCACTAAAAAAAGTTCGTAAAGAAAAGACAGTCCGATGACGGACACGAAGGCGATGATGCCCCGCTCTATCCGCCTGTAGGAATTGGTGAAAAGCAGCACCACCACCAGTGCGGCGGTCAGCACAGAGCCCCACACCACAGGCACGCCCAACAGCATCTCCAAGGCAATCGCACCGCCCAGAATCTCCGCCAGAGAAGTGGAGATGGAGGCCAACACCGCACTGCCCAGTATGGGGCGAGCCACCCACCGGGGTGCATACCTCGTGGCCGCCTCGCTCAGGCAAAGCCCCGTGACGATGCCCAGATGAGCCACATTGTGCTGCAGCACGACGAGCATCACCGTCGAGAGCGTGACCACCCACAGCAGCGTATAGCCGAAGTCCGACCCCGCCGCAAAGTTTGAAGCCCAGTTGCCGGGGTCGATGAATCCCACCGTCACCAGCAGGCCGGGGCCGATGTATTTAAAGAAATCAAGACCACCCAGATAGCGCTGGTGGTCTTTCCGCTTCAGTTCCTTGATAAAGTTCCACATGGTCATGAAAGATAGAAGGATTATATCCCAACTTAAAGATATTACTCAATAAAACTATCTATAAGATTTATGGGAAGTATTATTCACATATCATTCATATAAAATTAAAAATCGACATTAAATATTTAACTATTACTTAGCAATAATTCTTCTTTAACATCAAAATAGAATACTTTTTATATCAAATTAATCAAAACAAATAGCCTAAAACCATTTCTGAAATTGATTCGATTGTTTGAGAGTTTGTATTTATCCTGATTATATTACATTTCCATTGCTTAGTTATACAATCAATCCAGTCTTCATATAATTGAATTTGTCTTTTAACAAAAGATTCAGAAATATTACATTCAAAAGTTCGACCTCGCTTCATTATTCGATTCATAATTATATCAGAAGAAGCATTAAGATAAATAATTTTCTGAGGTCGTTTTATATATGACTCCACACAAGAAAGCAATTCAAACATAACAGTTAATTCATCCTGGTTAAATTTGTTTTCAAGGAATAAATTGCGACAAAAAATATTTACGGATTCATAAATACTACGCTCTTGAAAAATAAAATTGCTTTCCATTTCAATATTTATTTCTTTATGAATTTTCAAGAATTCCTTAAAGAAAAACACTTGTGATTGAAAACATCTATTATTCTTCAGATATTCATCATGTATAAATGGATTATTCACATATGGATCCGAATATAATTTACATGATATTTTTGTTGCCAAACAACTCATAACACTACTCTTTCCAACACCAGTAGGCCCAGTTAACAAACAATATCCTTTTTTATTCATATTCATTTTTCTTAATTTCTTCTAAAAATTTCCTCCACTTTTTCTTCAAATCATCAACATCTTCATATTCATAATATTTATACTTCAACAACATAAGGTCAGTAACAAAAGCAGGAACAACAGATCCCCTTTGAACAAACATTACAATATGTTTTCCATAAGCCAATGCCCCACCTAGTTCTATAAAACAACTACTAGGAGCAACATTCTTGTCCTCTATTTTAGGATAAACTAATATAAAATATTGAGTTTCTTTTAACACTCCCAACCTATCAAAAGACATACCTATTATATTCCCTTGATTAGCTCTCTTACTAAAATATGTACTATAAGAAAACTCCTTTGATGCCATCTCACTCATCTCTTCTAACACATTCTCATAAATATCTGACTCTTCTTTAGTAGTACCTTGAATAGGTCGAGATATATAAAACTTACGACCATATAAAACTGCCACATTTTCTAACTCAGACGCAGCGTCTCGTATTTGCCTCTCATAATCATTTTTTATTTTATTTAAATCAAAAGATTCGTATCTACGATTAGAAATGGATATCATTTCTTTTAACGAAGAATTTCCATCAAGAAATGTACTAACATAATAAACTAACTGACACAACAGTTCTGTGTAATTCTTATTATCTGAATGAACCATTTGACGAAGACGGTACATTTCTAAATTTTCCTTCATTTCATTTAAACTTAAATTAAACAAAAAAGGAATAGTCTTGATAGGATATGCCTTGATACAAGCTCCTATTCCGGCTTCAAAATGAAGCCATGGAGATTTTATGGAATCTTTTGTAATGCAAGGTATAAAAATAGATGTACTTGAAGCATGATCTATTATTTCTTGAAACCATATACCGCTATCACCAGTCAAGTTCTGACTTGATACAAAAATATCTGTTTCATGTTTCAAATCCAAAACTCTGCTTAAGAACTTTTTAAGCACAAAGGCCACCTGTTTACTCAGAGATCCTGACCAACTTATAAATATCAAGTGCTTCATTATTATATTTAAATTTAAACAATTCAACCATTATATGAATAAAAATTAATAATCCAACTTTTATTCACAACATAAACACAAAATTATAATTCCCTATAATTCTTATTATTCGTAAACCTATACTGTATTTTACTTGAAAGACAAAAATAGTCCACATTAATCACTCCTATTAAAATAACAACAGAAATCATCAGACAACAAACAAACCATAAATTTATCTCTCAAAAGGTTCTACAAAATCATGATTTATCAAATCATTACCTTAAAAATAACAATTTAAAACATCCACAATCAAAACAAACCTATAGTCAAAGACTGTCTTAATAGTTCTAAATTCTAACACTATATCAGCCTATTCTAATCAAACCCAATAAAAACAATCATTTGATTTATCTGATTATCTGTCAACCATCCCCCACACCGCGCCGAACCACGACACCGATGTACGGTAGTATTCTTTCCACGCGACCGACTGCAGTTCCGCGCCGGGCAGATACATACCTATGCCGCAAAAGCGGTCTCTGTCTATATCCGGGAAGTCGTAGCGGCTGCCCTCCACACAGCTCTTCGCCACGACCGCCGCATCCAGTGTGCGGCGGAAAGCATCGGGCACCTCACCCCCGTTCAGCGCACGGACAAAGTCCTCCACATCGAAAGAGAAGTTGGTATAGTCGGTGGAGGAAGACAGACGTCTGCCATACTGCTGCAGGGATTCCAGACTGATGCCTTCTGCATCGGAATGGGCATGCAGTTCTCCGGCCACGGCATCCGCCAGATCCTCCAGACGACGGCAGTCGATGGCCGCACACGTGCCCCACAGATGCTGGTAATAATAGGTGAAGGCATTGCAGATGCTCTGAAACTCCACTTCCGGCTCGCACAGATAGTGGAACATGGTGTGATAGGGAAATCCGTCTTCAGGGGTCTCCATCACCGAGGCGATGCAGTAGTCGGCCACATCGCGCAGCTCGTAGGCCACTTCCACCGCGCCCATCATGCAGGCGTCGAACAGGATGAAGTCGAGTTTGGAGGAGCCGCCGAACGACTGTGCCAGCACATCGCGCAGCTCGGGCACGTTGATGGAATATCCTCCGTCAATGCCGAAAGCCCTTCCCGCCACGGTGGCATCGGCAGGCATCCATCCGGTGGCGTGCGAACCGAATATCAGTCCGTAAGACTCGGCGGGAACCGCCATCCGCATGTCGCCGAACACCTGGAGCATGACGGCAGGATCAGTAGCGTTATAGTCTGCCGTCTCTTCGTAAGTCTTGCGCACGACGGCCTCCCGAAACACCGTCTTAAAGTCGGGACTGACGGCCGCTGTCCTTTCGTTGATGTTCCCCCGTCCGTCGGAAAGGAACTCCAGGATGACCGGACTCTCCACCGCAGTGTCGCCCACCCGGGGGCGGTAATACACCAACAGGCAGCACGAATCCGTCATTTCCGCCATGCTTTCATACATCCACACCACGTTCTGCTTCAGGTCGGCATCCAGATTATTGTTCGCCACAAGATAGGCCAGAATCGTCCGCCCCCGGTGCGGCACCCTGTCGCCTTCCGGAATTTCGTTGGAGCAGGCGGCAAGCAGAAGCCCCGCCATCAGGAGGAACAACAGTCGCTTCATCTCTATGCTCAATATGCAGGTTTCTCAAACTTGAACGCGGCATCCACATCGCGTATCACCAGCGTGCCGCCTTTCCGATATTTGTCGCGCAGCTTCTTCATTTCCTTTTCCAACTTGGCCTTCTTGCGGTTGAAGAACATGAAGCACGTGCGGTTCTTCTCTCCCTGCTTCTGCTCCAGATAGTCCTTGAGCTGGATGCTGTACGAGGCACGGCTCACCAGCATGTCCTTGTCGTCGACAGCCGCACTGTCCACATACTGGATGTCTGTAAAAAACACCAGCGAGTCGGAAAACGAGGCCGACACTCCGGCCAGATACACCCCATATTTATTCTTGTCTTTCGGCTTCTTGGCCGGTGCCGACACCGCCACGACAGCCGCTATCAGCAAACAGATTACTTTTACGTATCGCATAACTTTCAAGTTTATAGGCCACAAAGGTAGCTATTTGCCGCATGAAAATCAAGCCGTCCGCCCGTATTTTTTCTATTTTAAGGTTTGCCGGATTCTTTACGGTTCTCCGACGGTTACCGTATTGCCCCATTGGGTGTCGGTTTTGGCAGTGAAGGTCACCCAGGCATAACCGGCATCCTGCACATCGCCTTGCAGTATAATGTGTGTGTCGGGCTTGACAGGCACATTCTCTATTTCCGTTTCCGCACCGTCATTGGTCAGTGTCAATATCTGGTTTTCCTCACCGTCTGCCAAGACATAGAACGAGAATACATTGCTGTTTGCAGGAACAGCAGCCTGCAAGGTTTTGGAGCAAGTGCTTCCGTTGCTTGTCCGGTTAATTGGTTGTCCGGAATTTACGTTAAAGCCGGTATAGGTGGTGGGAATGTGGATGAATAGCGTTTTCCCTTGCGATACATCGGTGGTGGTGTGCAAGGTAATTTTGCTTACCGCATGTTGCAACTCTGCCGTTATAGCTGGCGGCGTTTGCACTCCTCCCCAAGTGGTGATGGCTGCGTATGCGATGTCGGGGATCTGAAGGTTGTCTGCCACAAGATTCTGTGTGTTTTGGTGGGGTTCAGCGTGACGGTTTTCGTAAATCCGCCTGCTTCCGTTCCGTCCATTGTGGCAGGAGTCTCATAGCCTTCCAGCGGCCGGCTGTTTTCGTCAAGAATCTGAATGAGGCATCGCGTCACTTCTTCATCGCCACTGGCATTGGTAGCGCGTGTCGTCATTCCTTCGGTGGGCATGGCTACAGAGACGGTTACGGGCTTCAGCTCCTCAGTGTCGTTTACGGTGCTTTGCAGTTCATCGCTCTGACTGCACGATGCCAACAACGCTGCGGCTGCAAGCATCAGGACGGAAAGTTTTCTGTTCATCTTTAATTTAGTTGTTGTTATATTTAATTTTTTATACCATTTCGATTGAGTTCGCTTGTGGGTGAGCTTATATTGGCTCTATTTAAGTTCCTGGATAGACGGTGGAAAAGTCGGGATATGATGAACCTTCATCTTTAGGCGTAATAGAAAATGTTATTTCTCCATAAAATAAATAATATGTGATTGAATCTGGCATCAGTAGAATATATATATTGTTTGAGATATATACAGGCAACGAAGTCACAGTAGGAAGTGTAAACGAATTGTTGCGTGAAACTTCTCTCATTAAGGAAGTCAAATCATCTACATTTCCCTTATCAAAACAATAAACTGATAATCCAGTTAAAAGACCTTTGGGGTTGTCATTTTCATCAAAGAAATACGACCGAAACTTCTTTTCAATGTAAGCGTCCGTAGGATTCCCCCATTTGGAACTGCTTTCCGACAGGTCGCCTTGCAGTGTGACATTTGTATTGGCTGCGAGAGGCACATCGCTAATGGCTTGTGTCATCTCGTGTGCGCCGAGCGTGACTGTCTTATTCTCTGGATTGGGAATGATGTAGGTTGTCAGCACTTCGCTGTTTGCTGCAAGACCTGCATCGGTCATTTCAATGGAAACACTTTTGCCTTCAAAACTCGAAGCGGAGGCTTCCTGCACGTTATACATGGACGCACACGAAGCGGTGAGACTAATGTTTTTACTGTATTCAGAAATGACATTGGTAGTGGTCTTTAACGTCACTTTTGCCACAACGTGCTTCAACTCAACGGTTTTATCAACGGTTTCCAATGTTCCTTGTACATTAGCTGCGAAAGCCACTGTTCCCGGTGTGTATTGAACTGCCCTAAGGTCTGCCGGAGTGTCCCCACTGTTGTTGTCTGCCCAAAACAAGAAAGTATAATCAGTGTTTGATGGCAATGCTACAGAGAAGGTAAAGCTACCATTTTCAATGGATTCACTTGGTTGAACATCTAAATTAACATTGTTCCCAAAAATTTGCATGAAGCAGCGTGTGGGCATTTCTTCCGGGCGTGTCCTGGCATCGCCTTCCATTGTGATGTCAGGCGACACGGTAAAAGTGTAGGTCTGTGTCTGCCCTGTAACGGGAGCATCCGTACTGCCATCCGGCAGCAGGTCATCCTTGCTGCAAGAGGTTGTCAGCAGGATGGCGGCAAACACGGTAAGAATGTATTCCAATCGTCTCATACTTGTTTTTATTATATCTTCTGTTAATCCGTTTTCCAAAAACTCCTTGAGACAAGCAGGGACAAAAAAATCCCGCCTTCCGGTGTGCACGGCGCGTGCGTCACCCAAAGGCGGGACTTGCGTAAACCGCTATGATTGGTTATGTAAGTCTAATCGGCAATGTCGTTGAGGTCGAAGTAGAGGAGGCGTGTTTCTGCTCCTTCATCCTCCATTGTCAGCGGCACGAATTTCTGTTTCAGATAAAAAGGTATAGCTGCTGCATAAGCGTCTACGGTGAGGAAACGGCAGCCGGTCTTGTTGTCGGCAAGGAAGAAGCTCTTGATAGCCCTTATCAGAAACTCACCAAGATGTTGCCCCTTCAAATCCCGGTTAACTGCCAGACGGCAAATTTTCGCCGCAGGATAGCTTTTCAACCTCTTTTCGTTGACAAACCGATGTTTGCGGAAACGGTTAAATTCAGTTTTATTCGGAAAGTCTGTTACTGACACCCTGTCGTTGGCCAAACTGAAGTAAGCGGCAATGTGTTCATGATTCACATCATCCTCTGCTTCAAATACATAACTTACAGAGAGCAATGCTTTGCGATACAGATTTGATTCATTCAAAATAAAATCGTTCAAGTCGGCATCGCCGCAATCGAACGATTTCACTTTTTCGTCTATTCTCAACTTACGGATGATGTAAGATGAAAACGGTTCTTGCAAACTGGTATTCATACGCTTTTCTTTCTTGTCTGTTCACCTCTTTCGAGCATTTTTAAAAACAAGGCATAATCAGCCAGTCTTCTTTCTCTTTCCTCTGGCGTCTCCTTGCGGACTTCCTTCATCCGTTCCTCAAAACGCCGTGCGTCTTCACCGAACAATATCGGCGTTTCCTTGATTGGTCTTGCCATAGTTTCTCCTTTCTACCTTTATTTGATGCAAAGATAGCGATTTATTTTTGTCCCACCATGTCAAAGAGCGAATATCCTGTCTTATTGCGGCTTACGCCGCATCGTCTCTTAAAAGTTTATTATCTCATCGTTCCATTCGGTATCTACCTGCACGCCTCCTGCGGTCTTTCCTGCGGTGAGGAAGTGCCCGGAGACAGTGGTCAGATGTCCGCGTTTATAGGGTATCTTTATTCCCGATACGGTGCAGACCGTTTCGTCTGTGTTCGTGTCTATCATCTGTATGGTGACGGTAACGGCAGATTCCTCTCCGTTGGTCAGCACGAAGTCTGCGCCTACTTGACGGGCAGTGGCTTCATCATATCCCTCGGCTACGGTAGGCACGGAGGTATAATGAATGCTCGTGTTGAGCGCATCGTTGGGCTTGCCTGTAGCTACGTTGAATCCCGTAGGGAAGAAGCCTTCGTAGGTGACGCGCACCTGCAAGTCCTCGATGGCAGGAAGGTCTTCACCGCTTTTTATCAGATTGTGATAGGCCTCCACATCGGCAGCGACAAGACGGTAACGGGCGAACGGACGGGTCAAAGTGACGCGCTTTTCCGGCATGTCATCGGTTACGGTCAGGGTTTCCGCAGCATAGAAGGCATCCTTCTTGTCGGTCTCGCCGTCTGCCTCATAGCTGTCGGTGAGCACGGTTACGGCACTCAAGTCATCGGCGTTGTAATAGCCGCCGTTCCAGTCCGTCCAAAGGCGCAGGTCGTAGTTGCCCGGCATCAGGGAGAGTTCGGCAAGGTAGGTGCCGTCAGTCTGTGATGTACAGAGCAGCGTGCGGTGATGCACGCAGTTGTCCGTACCTGCCTGCCAGACTTCCGCCACGCAGCGCAGGGGCTGGCTTTCGCCGTCAGCAGAACGGGCGGCCGGATGGTCAGGCATCGTTTTGTCCGGCAAGGCGAGCCGCAGCGTCACAGTGGCGAGACTGATTCCGCTTGCGCCGCCCTTCAGCTCCAGTGTCAGGCGGTGGATGTCGCCCGGCATGACTTCTGTTCGTGCAGAGGCGGTCAGCAGCTTGGGATAGTCGCCGGCATGGGCTTTCAGCCATTCCGTCAGGTCTGCTACGGTAGTCTCTTGCGGCAAGGCATCATTCCCCACGTTGGCAACGACCGCAAGCGTGTAGCTTCCGGCATCCACCGGGATGTATTCAGCGGCTAACGTGCGCGGACTATCGTATGACTTCCGCAAGGCGGTTGTCCCGTCACTGCCGAACAGATACAAGGTCAGGTCACCCACCGTTGTTCCACCCGGTTCTTCCAGACCGACAATCAGTGCCCCCTGTCCTTCGGGCAGAGGGTATTCATTTTCGTGTGCATCCTTGTCGCAGGCCGTGAAAAGGGCGGCAAGCAGTGCAACTAAAGCTGTAAGAAAAAATTGTCTGTATATCATCATAGCGTCATTTTTTTCGTTCGACAGAATATGGAAAAGGCAAGGCAGCATACCGCACATGCACATTGCACATGCGGTATGCTGCCGGAAATGCATTTCATCCTTCCCGGGATGAAATGTGTAAAGACGGAATATATCGGAAGAATCTCCCTGCAAACTTCTGCGGCCGTGAAAACAGACTTCACCGGCCCCTTGCTTTTCGGGAAGAAATTTATATATTGACGCGCGTCAGAAGAGAATGTGTGTGTGTGTGTGTNNNNCAAAAGTTGCACATACACAAGCATTTCATGAGTTTTTTGGCAGATACGCGGACGATGTTCCCGCCTTGTTCAGAGGGAACACCTGCCAATGTATGTAAGGTTGCCACAATACTCATGTCCTTATCCGTTAGACTCGTTTTTCAAGTTTCGGGGCAAAATTACGGATATTTCTCTAAATATCAGACAAAACAAGACTTTATTTGTGCATGCGGCGATATTTTTCAAAATTTGAAGCGGTGAATGCGCCCACGGCATGTCCGCTCTGCGCCGCAGGCGGAAAACCGCCGGTTTCCCGCGGAGATATTTCCCTTTGCCCCCTCCGAACCGTAGCCTGACCCCCTGCCCCGCCCGAAGGCCTGAAAGGGTGCAGGGGTCGTCAAGGGGTATAAGGGGGTTGGAATGGGAAAATCTTACAGACCGACCCGAAAACAAGAGGAATATACCAGCAGATACAAGCAAGGGTGGAGATGGTGGAGATAAATTCGGGATTTTCTAAAATATTTCTTTAAATAAAAGTGCCAGGTATACCCCTGGCCTTTTATTTTATTTTGCGAAAGTTATAGAAAACGGCAAATTACCTCCACCATCTCCACCCTCAACACATTCAATATCCTCATCTTCTGCCTTTTGACACGACCTGCAAAAAACAGAAAAAACACCCGGAACAGAAAAGCAGGCAGGGGTCAAGGCAGGCAGGGGTGCATATTATGTTTAATACAGTGCACATAATATCGCCTCTCACGCCTCCGTGCCGCCCGCATTCTGCCGCTCCCGCAACGGCCAAAGGGGGATTTCAACAATTTTCAGGCACAGGCTTGGAACTATAAGGAATTTGCGTAAATTTGCAATAACCAACAAAAGAAAGAATGTACAAACAACTGATAACGGTGTGCTGCCTCTGCCTGTGGGCGGCCTGCCAGCGGACGGACAACCCGCAAGAGACAGAAGTAGACCTGAACGAAACGGAAGCGGAGATTGCGTATTCCGGATTTGCGGAGTCGGTGGAGTATGTCACCCTGAATCTGACCGACAGCCTGCCTGTGGGCGGGGTGGAACGCCTGTATTTCGACAGCGGACGGATTTTTGTGGAGGACAGCGGCAACGGGGGCATCCTGATATTCGACGGGGAAAGCGGACGGCTGATCAAGCGCATGGAGACTCGCGGAGAAGGGCCGGAAGAAATCAGGCTCACCGGGGCTTTCTGCCTGAACCCTTACAAAAGGCAGCTGTGCGTGTTCGACAAGGGCGACATGAAAATCAAGACATACGACTACGAGGGAAACTTCCTTGCGGCCACCCCGACGGAGCACTTCTTTCTCGACATGGCCTGTCTGGAGGGGGAAAGCATGACCTGCTTCTACCCCATCTATGCCAGCCACGAGCAGCCCGAAGGGGTGTGGTCGGCCGACCTGTCGGGTCACAGGATAAGGCAGATCGACTCGCACGTGACCGAAGACTGCCGGTTCCACTACTTCCCCATGATCTATAACCGCGGCGGCGACTGCACCTATTACTACGACCGCAACTGGGACGAGCTGTCTGCCGTGACTGCCGACAGCCTCCGCCTGCTCTACTCGTTCCACATCCGGCAGGCCATCCCCTTGTCGGTCAAGGGAAAAAGAGACCTCTCCCCGCAAGACCTGGACGAACGCGCCATAGTTCACCACTTCGCCTGCTCAGAGCACTTCATCCTGATGTCCTTCCACACCTTCCACCAGAGCGACATGGGCCGGAAAGACTTCACCTGGATGCTGCTCGACCGCCGGACGGGACAGAAAACCGTATCGAAGTGCCTGAAAAACGACCTGACGGATACGGGAGACAAGACGGAAACCCACTCCCTGTTCTACAAGGACAACCGCACATGGGTGCGGGTGGACGACTCGGCAGACGACACCATCCGTCTGGAAATCCTGCACCTGCGCTGACACTGCCCGCGGACAGGGGCACGAAATCCTGTTTTGTGCCCCTATCCCTACGGTTTAGGTTTTCACCTCCACCGCAGGGACAAGGCATCCGCCCGGCAGCCAATCAGACCGATATGCCAGCAGACTTATTCGTAAATGAATCTGCCATTCTCCCAACGGGCATTGATAATGACAGGAGGTGCTGTAAGCGGATATTTCTTTTGCGAAACGCTTACGCTCCGTGACCTTACGCGCCGGTTCAAATCCCAACTGACAAACTCTTCATAATCGTAGGGCCAACTTTCTCCATACGCCAATTTGTGAATGCGATAATAGATCGCTTCACGCGAGGGTGCGTTAAATCCTCCGCTATTATTCCGCATGATGCTACTCTCGGTAGGCCGGTAGGCCCCTTTCCAATACGTACACGCTCCTTCATAGACACCTATGTTTTCAAAGTCATAGCGAGAATCATCTATGAACTTGCTCCAATAGACCTGGGTTGGGTCGGATATATAATCGGTATTTTTCCACCAACCATAACTTTCCCGAGATCCCTGATATTCAAGTATCTCATAATTAGGAATCGTCCCCATATACTCGTATGCATACTCATCGGCCAATTTGGCAAAGCCGTGTCCTCCCGCTTCATGATAAAGTGTAGCACTCAAATCTTCATAACTCGTACCTATCGGGCAATAAGCAATCGATGTCCCTCTTCCATAATCACCAATACAATTCGCATTATAGTACATCGAACAAGTACCTGCATACTTGGTGGAATTCATCATTACAATAATCAATACATCTTGCATCTGCTCATCGGTAAAGCCCACAGACTGGGCATACTGCATACACAACTTATCTGCTCCGCCAACGTGTGTTCCTTCTCCAAAATAACAAGAAAATACCGTCTCACCTCCTGTAACATATCCTTCATTTTTTGAAACCGCATTCACATAATACACATTAAACAAGTCTTTAAAGGATGTGTAAGGTTCTTCACTGAAGAAAGCTTCAGCCGTCTGTCTCATCACGCTTTCATACGTACCGTCTGCTATCTGCCTGTCGGAGAAAGCGTCTCCCATCAGCACAACATTGATGCCGTTTCCTCTGGCAGCTTTCTGCAACGTAAAGAATTTCCTGTCTGCCGAATAGTCGGTCGACTCATAAGGTTCGTCACCTTCTCCCAATATACCTTTCAGAAATGTCGGCAACTCGTCACGTGACATAAAGCCGTCATGGAAAATCATCTTCCCGGTTTCATCGAAAGCGATGACCGTCGGGAAACCGGAATAAGCAATGCCTCCTTCCGGATTTCCCATCAGTGTAGGCCACTCCATATTGTTGCTTTCAATGTAATTGTTCGCTTCTGCCGGATTAGAAATGCCATCATCACAAACGCCGATAATCTCCAGCGAATGATTCTTGTAACGTTGGTACAGTTCCGACATCACCGGATGAAACTCCCGACTGTATCCGCACCATGTAGCCCATATATAATATAAGGTAACTTTATGGTCGGAAACAATATCAGCCGTGCGAATGGTATTGCCACGATTGTCTGTCGCTGTAAAATCGGGGATATGCAGGTTAACGGTCTCGAAAGTAAAGCCACCCGGAGCATTCTGTCTGACGCAGACATATCCGTCTCTCTGCCACCAATCGGTAGCGGTTACTGCTTCCGGAAGGTCTCCTCCCAACATGTTCCCAGAAAAATCCATAACCGAAAGTTTGGTCAAGTTAGCCAATGATTCCGGAAGCGTTCCTTCCAGTTGATTGCCGAACAAATAACAAATCTCCAAATTAGCCAACTTTCCAAATTCAGAGGGAATATTACCTGTCAACTGATTATTATACAAATAACAATTACTCAACTTAGACAGATTGCCAAATTCGGAGGGAATACTTCCTGTCAACTGATTTTTATGCAAACAACAAATCTCCAAATTAGCCAACTTTCCAAGTTCGGAGGGAATACTTCCTGTAAGTTTATTATTTGCTATATCTAAATAATAAAGTGTAGAAACATTGCCGATAGAAGCCGGTATCTCACCCGTCAATTGATTATTTCTCAAACTCAGAGTAGACAAATCCAAGTTCTCTATTTCTTCCGGTATCGTCCCGCTCAAATTATTATCATTCAAATTCAGTAGTGTTACTTTTTCATTATAATAATCCATCGTTACACCATACCATTCTGACAAAGGCTTATCTGTACACCAGTTGTCATTATTCGTCCAATTGTCTCCGTTGGTCGCATCATAGAGTGCTACAAGAATATCCCAATCTGTCGGTCCTTCCAATTCCAGTTCCGCATCGGCATCCACCGCCGCAAAACTGGAAATAACGGAACGAGTGACGGTTACAGACTTCGAAGTCTGCTTCCGGATAACCTGCTTCTGACCGTTAACAATACCGGTTATCTCCACTGTAATGCCTTTCGCAAAGGTCTGGGGAGCTACTACGAAATGAAATTCGGTGGCGTTTGTTTCTGTCAACTGCACATTGTCGGATGTACGCAGACGGACAGAGCCAAACGAGTTCCTCATAATGTTGAACACCGGTGCGTCTGATGCTATATCTATCGTACCGTCGCCCACTATTGCCTCGTTCCCATTTCCCCGCAATAAAATGGACGAAATCGCCATCGTACCGGTCAGGCGCAAACGGATAATGCCACAGGTCTGCAAGAAACGAAATTCATTAGTCGTACTCTTGGCAACCATCGGACAAACGCCCGTATCGAAACTGCCCGAACGGTAGTCTTGCTCATTTGGCAGATGGAAAGACACCGCTTTACTACCGTTAGTCATGCTTTGAGCGCTGTACGGATAAAAGGCGTAAAACTCATCGCCACTTACCCCCGTCTCGCTTTCAAAACTTGCGACCCCGTCTTCAATGCCTGTCAAATCATACCGCACGGCTTCAGTTGAAGCATTACTGAAAATTCCGATAGCGTCCGAACGTTCCCATATCACCGAATTACCGGACAATTGTGTACGGCTTCTGACAGAAGCCGGAACCGTAGCCTTCACAGAAGTCAGTCGTGTTTCCTGCTGTTGCGACTGCCATTCGTCTTGCCTGCATCCTGCCAGACCAAGCAAAACCAGACAACAGATTATCTGTATATAAATATGTTTCATAATCATAGTGTTTTTATCTGCAATTACCATTCTTCTTCATTCTCAGTAAAATCTTCTATCTGTCCTCCTGCTGTTGCAAACTGTCGTTTTCCACCTTGCGTCACCGTTACAGTACGTACAATGCTACCGTCTTCCGAAGCAAATGTCAGGATGGCTTCACGGCTGGAAGTCCCTTCATTTTCCGCCAAAGTAAAAGTGATGAAAATATTATCCGTCAGTCCTGTTACTGTGGAGCTTATCCATGCTGCATTACTTATCACGCTATACATGACATTGGTACTGACCGTAACGGTAAATATATCGGATTTCCAGCCAAAAGACAAAACAGCGGGAGAAACATTCATAAAATCACTTACCTCTTCTGTTTTACCACCTTGAACTACTTGAATCATATGTATCCCTATTTCGCTGTCAATCTGGATGGTTGCTTCACGGAAATCCGGACTGACATTCTGTTCGCAAACAAAAGCCAAAGTCTCGGTAGTCAGCCCTCTGCTTTCCACTAGCTTCAGCCAGTCACCATCGATGGAAACCGTATATTCTACATTGGTCTGCACAACCAAAGAAAAGCCTTTATCCTCTGCCGCAAGACTGACAAAATATGTGTTTACAGTCAATCCTTTAGCAGCCGACTGACGGACAAGCAATGTCTCTGTAAACGTTCCCGTTTCGTCAGTAAAGATGAAACGTGCCTCACGCACATCGTATGTATCATTTGGCTGCACCTTAAAATAAATGGTATGGGTGGGAAGTGTCTTTGATGGAAGTTCTGAAATCCAGTCATATTCAGCTTCCGCATAAAATGTATAAGCAACATTCGACTGCACCTGCACATCCACAGTCCCGCCTTCTGACCCTACATATAAAACCTTAGCGGAGAGTGACAACGCAGATTCTTCCTTTTTTTGCTTTTGAGTCACGACTATGACCTCCCGATCTTCTCCACAATCTATAAAGACAGACACTGAACGTTCGTCTGTTCCTTCATTGGGAGCTATCGTAACGGTAACCACCGCCTCACCCGCTTCACCTGCTACAGGCGAGACATCAATCCAACTATCGGCCTGTGAATCGCTTACAGTAGCTGTCCATGCAGCCGTAGCCGTAAATTCAATTGATAAAGAACCTCCCGACTGTCCGACAACCGGTTGTCTGTCCGTACCGGATTTAAGTGTTATTTCTTGCCTGACAAGTTCTGGTTCGGATTCAGGAGGAAGCGGTTCTTCCAAATCCTCACCTGATTCGGAACATGCAGCCAAAAGGAGCAGCATCAAAATTCCATGTAATTTGCACCTTTGAATCCAATGACGAATGTGTTTCATAAGTATCAAGTATTTAAGAATTAGCAACAAATAATTTCAATTTGACAAATATACATATTAATTTAATATTTCAAAACATATTGTAAAAAAATCACAACGACAGAGTCAATCCCGTTTTGTGCCCCGGCGGCTTGCACAATCGGAAAATTCTTGATAACTTGCGCCTATTTTGAACGAATCTCCTCATAAAGGACAAACAAACCGATTGAAGCATGTCTGAAAGCAACTGTATATCCATCAAGGGTGCGAAAGTAAACAATCTGAAGAACATCAGTGTAGACATTCCGCGAAACAAGCTCGTGGTCATCACGGGGCTGTCGGGGTCGGGCAAGTCGTCGCTGGCCTTCGACACGCTGTATGCCGAAGGGCAGCGGCGCTACGTGGAGAGTCTGTCATCGTATGCCCGCCAGTTTCTGGGGCGCATGAGCAAGCCCGAGTGCGACTTCATCAAGGGTATCCCGCCCGCCATCGCCATCGAGCAGAAGGTGACAAGCCGCAACCCGCGCTCCACCGTGGGGACATCCACCGAAATCTACGAATACCTGCGCCTGCTCTTCGCCCGCGTGGGAAAGACTTACTCGCCCGTGAGCGGGCAGCTGGTGAAGAAGGACAGCCCGGAAGACATCGTGCGCTGCATGCTGTCGTATCCCAAGGGGACACGCTATACGGTGCTCACGCCCATCGTGCCGCGCGACGGGCGCACGCCTGCCGAACAACTTGAAATGTACCTGAAGGAAGGGTTCACGCGACTGGAGGCGGACGGCGAAATCGTGCGGATAGAAGACTATACCTACGATGCCGCCGACAAGCTCTACCTGCTGATAGATCGCATGAGCTGCGACGACAGCAAGGATGCCGTGAGCCGGCTCACCGATTCGGCCGAGACGGCCATGTATGAGGGTGACGGAGCCTGTCTGCTCCGCTTCTACCAGCCCGACGGAGAGAGCCGCCTGCACGCCTTCAGCACCAAGTTTGAGGCTGACGGCATCCGGTTTGAGGAACCGAACGACCAGATGTTTTCGTTCAACTCCCCCATCGGGGCCTGCCCCACGTGCGAGGGATTCGGCAAGATAATCGGCATCGACGAGCATCTGGTCATCCCCAACCGCGCCCTGAGCGTATACGACGGTGCCGTGCTCTGCTGGCGGGGGGAAAAGATGGGCGAATGGCTGAACGAGTTCCTGCGCGAGGCTCCGGCACACGACTTCCCCATCTTCACGCCCTACTACGAGCTGACCCCGGAGCAGAAGGACTATCTGTGGCACGGGCCGAGAGAGAAGGTATGCATCGACTCGTTCTTCAAGATGCTGGAGGAAAACCAGTATAAGGTGCAGTATCGCGTGATGCTCGCCCGCTACCGAGGCAAGACCGTGTGTCCCGACTGCCACGGAAGCCGTCTGAAGAAGGAGGCCAACTATATAAAGGTGGGCGGAAAGAACATCTCCGAACTGGTGGAGATGCCCGTATATCAGCTGAAGGAGTTTTTCCGCAGCCTGACACTGGACGAGCACGACACGGCCATCGCCCAGCGACTGCTGAACGAGATAAACAGCCGGCTGAACTTCCTGTCGGATGTGGGGCTGGGCTATCTCACGCTCAACCGGCTGAGCAACACGCTGTCGGGCGGCGAGAGCCAGCGCATCAATCTGGCCACCTCACTGGGAAGCAGTCTGGTGGGTTCGCTCTACATTCTGGACGAGCCGAGCATCGGACTGCACAGCCGCGACACCGACCGGCTGATAAAGGTGCTGCGCCAGCTACAGCAGTTGGGCAACACCGTGGTGGTGGTGGAGCACGACGAGGAAATCATCCGTGCAGCTGACTACATCATCGACATCGGACCGAAAGCCGGACGCTTAGGCGGGGAAATCGTGTATCAGGGAGACATGAAAGACCTGCGCAAGGGAAGCGACAGCTATACCGTAAAGTATCTGCTGGGGGAAGAGACCATCCCTCTGCCCAAGAGCCGCCGGGCATGGAACAACTACATCGAGGTGAAGGGAGCGCGCGAAAACAACCTGAAGGGCATCGACGTGCGCTTTCCGCTCAACGTGATGACAGTGGTGACAGGCGTGAGCGGCTCGGGAAAGAGCACTCTGGTGCGCGACATCTTCTACAAGGCCCTGAAGCGCGAATACAGCGATGTGAGCGACCGTCCGGGAGAGTTTGTCGCATTGGAAGGAGACCTGCGCCAGGTGACGGACATCGAGTTTGTAGACCAGAACCCCATCGGCAAGTCGTCGCGCAGCAATCCGGTGACCTACGTGAAGGCTTACGACGAAATACGCAAGCTGTTTGCCGAACAGCCGCTCGCCCGGCAGATGGGCTACACGGCGGGCTACTTCTCGTTCAATACCGAGGGCGGACGCTGCGAGGAGTGCAAGGGAGAAGGCACGATAACGGTGGAGATGCAGTTTATGGCCGACCTGGTGCTGGAGTGCGAATCGTGTCACGGCAAGCGCTTCAAGAAGGATACGCTTGAGGTGAAGTATGAGGGAAAAAGCATCTACGACATACTGGAAATGACCGTCAACCAGGCCATCGAGTTCTTTACGGAACACGGACAGAAGAAGATTGTGAAGAAGCTGCTTCCGCTGCAAAGTGTGGGACTGGGCTACATCAAGCTCGGGCAGTCGTCGTCCACTCTATCCGGAGGCGAAAACCAACGCGTGAAGCTCGCCTACTTCCTCAGCGTGGAGAAGGCGCAGCCCACCATCTTCGTATTCGACGAACCGACCACCGGACTCCACTTCCACGACATCAGGAAGCTGCTTGAGGTGTTCGACTCGCTGATAGCGCGCGGACATACCATCGTCATCATCGAACACAACATGGATGTCATCAAGTGTGCGGACTATGTAATCGACCTCGGCCCTGAAGGCGGCGACAAAGGAGGATACCTGACTGCCGCCGGAACGCCGGAAGAAGTGGCGCAGTGCGCCTTTTCGTATACGGGACAATATCTGGCGGAAAAATTGCACGAATAGCGGCCGGATGTAACATGGAATGAAGAATATGTAACACGGATTTTCGCATGTAACCCGACGAATGGCTACATTTGTATAACCAAAAACATTTAATACCATTTGACACATGAACAGAAAAGTGAAAAGGCTCTTCGGGTTGGGCCTGTTATTATTCAGCATGCCGCTCGCAGCACAGCAGCTACCTTATCAGAACCCGTCTCTCTCGCCGGAGGAACGTGCGGCAGACCTTCTAAGCAGACTGACTCTGGAGGAGAAGGCCGCACTGATGCAGAACACCTCGCCCGCCATTCCGCGGCTGGGCATCAAGGCATACGACTGGTGGAGCGAAGCACTGCACGGGGTGGCGCGGGCAGGACTTGCCACCGTCTATCCGCAGGCCATCGGCATGGGAGCCTCATTTGACGACCGCCTGCTCCATGAGGTGTTTACCGCCGTATCAGACGAAGCACGGGCAAAATCCACCGAATTCAGCAAAAACGGCGGACTGAAGCGCTATCAGGGACTGACCTTCTGGACACCGAACGTGAACATATTCCGTGACCCGCGCTGGGGACGCGGACAGGAAACATACGGGGAAGACCCTTACCTGACGGGACAGATGGGCATGGCCGTGGTGCGCGGACTGCAAGGGCCGGAAGACTCCAAGTATGACAAGCTGCACGCCTGCGCCAAGCACTTTGCCGTGCATTCAGGACCGGAATGGAACCGCCACGAGTTCAACGCCGAGAATATCGCCCCGCGCGACCTGTGGGAAACCTACCTGCCGGCCTTCAAGGATCTGGTGCAGAAAGCGCATGTGAAGGAAGTGATGTGTGCCTACAACCGCTTCGAGGGTGAAGCCTGCTGCGGAAGCAACCGACTGCTGATGCAGATTCTGCGCGACGAATGGGGATACAAGGAACTTGTCGTGTCTGACTGCTGGGCCATCAACGACCTGTGGATGAAGGGACACCATGAAACTCACCCCACCAAGCAGCATGCCGTGGCGGGAGCCGTGCTGAGCGGAACGGATGTGGAATGCGGGTCTGACTATGCTTCACTGCCGGAAGCCGTGGAGGCCGGACTCATCAATGAATCGCAGATAGACATATCGGTAAAGCGCCTGCTGAAGGCCCGCTTCGAACTGGGTGAAATGGACAACCCCTCACTGGTGAGCTGGACCAAAATCCCTTATAGTGTGGTGGACTGTGCCGTGCACCGCCAGCTGGCCTTGCAGATGGCACGCGAAAGCATCGTACTCTTGCAGAACAAGAACAACATCCTGCCTCTGGACACAGACGGAAAGATAGCGCTTGTGGGCCCGAACGCCAATGACTCGGTAATGCAGTGGGGCAACTACAACGGCTATCCGTCGCACACCGTAACGCTGCTCGAAGCTTTGAAGGAGCGTATTCCTGCCGACAAGTTCATCTACGAACCGGGATGCGACCGCACCTCCACCCTGTCGCTCGAAAGCGTGTTCAGCCGGTGCAAGGCCGACGGACAGACCGGATTCAAGGCCACCTACTGGAACAACACCGACATGTCGGGCACTCCGGCCGCCGTTACGCAGGTCACCACTCCCTTCCGCTTCATCACTACGGGCGGAACGACTTTCGCCTCGGGAGTGAACATCCAGGACTTCTCGGCCGTGTATGAAGCTGTATTCACTCCCGAAAAGAGCGAAGACATCGGCTTCTGCTTCCAGTCGCACGGCATGGTCAGACTCTCCATCGACGGAAAGGAAGTAGCCAAAAGCATGTTCATGAAAAACAACGACAAGATCTATACCCTGAAGGCTGAAAAGGGCAAGCAGTATAATCTGAAGATTGAATTCGTGTTCGCCAGCAAAGACCGCGCGGCATCATTGGAGTTTGATATGGGACGCGACGTGCCGGTCGATCTGGACAACGTAATCGAACGTGTGAAGGAAGCTGACATCGTAATCTTTGCCGGAGGCATCTCTCCTTCGCTCGAAGGGGAGGAAATGCGCGTGGAAATCCCCGGATTCAAGGGAGGAGACCGCACGGACATCGAACTGCCGGACATCCAACGGCAGCTTGTCAAACGGCTGAAGAAGGCCGGCAAGCGCATCGTCTTCGTCAACTTCTCCGGTTCGGCCATCGCCCTGGCTCCTGAAGCCGAAAACTGCGAGGCCATCGTCCAGGCATGGTATCCGGGACAGGCCGGAGGAACGGCCGTGGCCGAAGTGCTGACCGGCGAATACAATCCGGCAGGAAAGCTCCCCATCACCTTCTACAAGAGCCTGAAACAGCTGCCCGACTTCCTCGACTACTCCATGAAGGGACGCACTTACCGCTATATGACAGAAACTCCCCTCTTCTGCTTCGGACACGGACTGAGCTACACCACATTCGGTTACGGCGACGCCACCTTGAGCACCCCGACACTGAAGGACGGACAGACTATAACACTGACCGTGCCGGTAAGCAACACCGGAGCGCGCGACGGCGAGGAGGTGGTGCAGGTATACATCCGCCGGCCGGCCGACAAGGAAGGCCCCTCACACACACTGCGTGCGTTCAAGCGGGTCTATATCCGGAAGGGAGAAACCAAGCAGGTGGAACTGACACTCACGCCCGAAAGCTTCGAGTGGTTCGACACGGCGACCAACACCATGCGTCCGGTGAAAGGCAGCTATGAAATCCTGTACGGAGGCACTTCGGACATGAAGATGCTGAAGCGGACCGGCATCACAATAGAATGACAAAAACACTTTGACTTTACCGGCAATCCTGTGCACCCGTCCGGAAGGTGACGGACGCACAGGATTGCCATACACCAAGACATCAATTATCAAACTTTGAACAAAGCAATCATGAAGACAAGACACATTCTGCCGATTGCCGCCGCATGCATCCTGACCGCATGCGGAAACGGCAGCCAGCCCCCCTCTTTAGATGCTCCCTGGGACAAGGGGGCGTTTGAAACAAAGACATACCGCAACGTATTCGCCGAAATGGGATACACCCAGCAGGAAATCGACGCCAAAGTGCAGTCGGTATTCGACGATGTATTCACCGGAAAAAACAAGATATACTTCGAGCCGGACGACTCCACCGCCTACATCTCTGACATCAAGAACCATGATGTGCGCACCGAAGGCATGTCATACGGCATGATGATAGCCGTGCAGTTCGACCGCAAGGACATCTTCGACCGGCTGTGGAGGTGGTGCAAAAAATACATGCAGCATCAGGAAGGGCCGTGGAAGGGCTATCTGGCGTGGAGCTGCAAGACGGACGGGACACGCAACTCGCAAGGCCCGGCTTCGGACGGGGAACTGTATTACGTGACCTCGCTCATCTTCGCCTCCAACCGCTGGGGGAACGACACGGGCATCAACTATCTGGCCGAAGCGCAGAACATCCTGAACTGCGCAATGGAAAAGGACGGCGAAGGGGGTGTCATGCCGCTCATCAACAAAGAGCACAAGCTGATTACATTCGTGCCCGGAAGAGGGGGATACGACTTTACCGACCCTTCTTATCACCTGCCTGCCTTCTACGAGGTATGGGCACGGTGGGCAGACGACGGACGGGCTGACTTCTGGCGCGAATGTGCCGCCGCCAGCCGGGAATATCTGCACAAGGCCATTCATCCGCAAACGGGACTGAACCCCGACTACAGCCATTATGACGGCAGCCTGCTGAACACCGGACGAATCTTGGGCGACGCGTTCCGGTTCGACTCCTGGCGTGTGCCGATGAACATCACACTCGACTATTCATGGGCCTGCGTCGACAAGAAGTGGCAGCAGGAGTACGGAAACCGCATCCAGAACTTCCTTTACAGCCAGGGTATCGACACCTTTGTCGACCAATACAATGTGGACGGAACAACCGTAACGGACACCTTGCAGGCAGGGGGATACAAGGCACTGCGCCACTCGCTGGGACTGGTGGCCACATCGGCAGCCGTATCGATGGTATGCACGCACAAGAAAAGCAGGGAGTTTGTGGAACGGCTGTGGAACGCCCGGCACGAGCCTTATGCTGACGGCTACTTCGATGCCTACTACGACGGCCTGCTCCGCCTGTTCGCCTTCATGCACCTGAGCGGAAGATACCAGATCATCTTCCCGAACGAATGACGAACGTATCTAAAAAAAGTGAGTCCGAATCTGTCCGGACTCACTTCAATGAATAAACAAGAATGGGGGTCTCCTCTTTCGTGGTAAGTCCGTACAGCGTTTCCGCCTCCTCATCCACGGCGACAGAAATCAGACGGTCGTTCACGGAATATCCTTCAACAAAGTTTCCTTCCCAATCGAACACCTGGATGTAGCTCCGCTCCTTGCGTTCGCCTTCCTTTGTCCCCCAATACAGGGCATAAAGGAAAGACCGGGTAGGGCACAGATGGATGTAGGTCTGCAGCGTGTTGGAGGTCGGGATGACACTGATGCCCGTTTCGTCTTTCCGTATCTCGACATCGGCATCCTCCGAGAAATACTCCTTCAGCAGCGAAACCTCCGTACCGTCTACCTTATAAAACGACAGCATGTCCGTCATGTATCCGGCAGCCACCACCACACTCCCCTCCGGGTTGGCAGCCATCTGGCATTGGGTCATCATGTCGAGCACGGAAGCGTCGCCGGTGCCCTTCAGGTTTCCGGGATAAACGCCGAAGCGTATCTTCACGCCCTGCTCCGGTGCCCACAGATAAAACATCTTCCCGTCGTCCAGCATCTGGTTTCCCGCATAACGGTCGCCGCACGGCACGACCTGGTTGCCGGGCATCCCCACGCTGTCCCGGCGCAGAGGAGACTCCAGAGTGCCGTTGAGCGCATCGGTCAGCCGATAAGTATAGCATACGCCCTTGGAGCGCTCGAATATCTTTATGTTTTCCGGATTCTTGTCCTTATAGAGATACAGCGGCGGAAGAAACTCGCCGGGGCCCTCGCCAAAGCGGGTGTTGTGCCGGCTGGTGCCGCGCTGCAAGTCAATCCATGTGAATATGTTTCCGTCGTAAAAGTCGTAGATGCCCAACTGTCCGTCGAAATAGGCAACGCTTCCCGGATGCCCCAAGAACAGGCTGTCGCCGCCCAGCGGTGTTCCGGTCATTTCCTGATAATCTTCCCACTTGTGAAGCGCATTGGTCTTGTCTTGCCTGCAGGCACTCAAGGCGACCGACAGCACAGCAGTCGTCAAAAAGATAGTCTTTCTCATGACATGAAGATAAATGTTTTGTGACCGCTAAATTATACAATATTATCTTTACATCAAATGCGGGCACACCTCAAGAGAGGCTGCCCGCATTCTTCATTGAAAATATATATCAAAGATGCACTATTTCGTCAGATGATGCCGCGCTTCAGTTCGTCGTCTACCGCAGCCATCATTCCTTCTACCTGACCCAAGGCCAGCATGCGTCCGTGAAATGAATAGCCCGCATTGTAGCCCTTGTCTTCATCGCCCAGCATCATGCGGCCGTGGTCGACACGCATCGGCAGTCCCGGATTCTCCTTCTCGAAGATACGGATCAGGTCAATCAGATGACCGCGCCCGGTGAGGTGGGTGCTCTCGATGAAGTTTCCGCCCGGCATGGCCTCGGTGCTGCGCAGATGCACGAAGTGCGTGCGCTTGGCAAACTTCCGGGCCAGTTCGCGCGTGTCGTTGTGCTCGCCCGCACTCAACGAACCCGCACAGAAGGTCAGTCCGTTGTGCGGATTGTCCACCGCGCTGAGGAACCATGCGATGTCCTCCTCGTTGGTCACGATGCGCGGCAGCCCCAGTATCTGGAAAGGCGGGTCGTCCGGATGCACGCACATGTTCACGCCATACTCTTCGCAGGTCGGCATGACGGTCGCCAGGAAGTAGCGCATGTTCTCGCGCAAGGTTTCGCGGTCGATGCCCTCATACAGCGCCAGCAGACGCTTGAAGATGGCCACCGGATTCTTGTCGCCCTCCTTGATGTTTCCGTTGACGAAGCCCTGGGTCTTCACGATGATGGAGTCGATGAGCTCGTCCTTTTCAGCCTCGGTGATGACCTTGTCCAGTTCGGCCACCTTGCGCAACTCTTCTTCAGTATAGTCTTTCTCGGCTCCCTCGCGCTCCAATATCTTTACATCGAAGTAGGCGAAGCGCACACGGTCGTAATACAGCGAACTGGTGCCGTCGGCCCACGGATGCTGCAAGTCGGTACGCACCCAGTCGATGACCGGCATGAAGTTGTAGCACACCGTCTTCACGCCACATTTCCCCAAATTGGCCAGACTCACCTTATAATTCTCTATCAGACGGTCGCGCTCCGGTCCGGCATACTTGATGGCCTCACATACCGGCAGGCTCTCCACCACCGACCAGCGAAGCCCGTACGACTCGATGTACGACTTCAGGTCGTTGATAGCCTCTTCCGTCCATATCTCCCCGTTAGGCACATCGTGCAGGGCGGTCACGATACCCTCCACTCCTATCTGACGCAGCATGGAAAGCGTAATCTTGTCCTTCTTTCCAAACCATCTCCATGTTTTTTCCATCATAGGCTTTAAGCTTTAAAGTGATCACACACCGCTGAACGCGCTGAATCCGCCGTCGATAGGCAGCATCGCACCTGTCACGAATTTGGCAGCCTCACTGCACAGGAACTGTACCGAACCGTTCAGTTCGTTGATGTCGCCGAAACGCCCGAACGGAGTCTTGGCCAATACCTTCTTGCTGCGTTCGGTCAGCGAGCCGTCCGGATTGATCAGCACGCGGCGGTTCTGGTCGCCGATGAAGAATCCCGGAGCGATGGCGTTCACACGGATGCCGTCACCATACTTCAAGGCCATCTCGCTGGCGAGCCACTTGGTGAAGTTTGCCACGGCAGTCTTGGCGGCCGAATAGCCCGGCACACGGGTCAGCGCGCTGTAGGCGGCCATAGAAGACACGTTCACGATGCAGCCGCTCTTCTGCTGTGCCATCACCTTGCCGAACACCATCGACGGATAAACCGTGCCGTTCATGTTCAGGTTCGTCACCTTTTCCCAGCAGGTGATGTCCATGTCGTAGAAATTCTGGTCGGGCTCCAATGTCGCGCCCGGCATGTTTCCGCCCGCAATGTTGAGCAGAATATCAATCTTCCCCCACTTGGCAAGCACTTCGTCTGCCACTTTCTGGAGGCTTGCAATGTCCAGCACATTTCCCACGATGCCTATCACATCGTCGCCATACTGCTTCAGTTCGGCCACACGCTTGTCCAACTGCTCCTGACGGATATCAATCGCTACCACCTTTGCACCTTGCTTCATGAAATGCTGGGCAATGCTTCCGCCCAATACGCCGCCGGCTCCCGTAATGACAGCCACTTTACCGGCAATGCTAAATAGTTCGTTCATAGTTCCAATACTTTAAATGGTTTTTGTCTTTGCCACAAAATTACGCGGAAAATACAGACGATGTTACGCGGATATTTGCAAAAGATTTGCGTATTTTTGCAGTATGAAGAAAATATTGAACGAACAGATCGCCATCACCGATGCCAACCCCATCCGCGCCCGCTTCTACCGGTATGCGCGGTTCACCTATCCGTGGCACTTCCACAGTGAATACGAACTGATGTATGTGGAGTGCGGACAGGGACAGTGCATGGTAGGCGACAGCATCATTGACTTCCGCGAGGGAGATGCCATCCTGTTCGGCTCCGAACTGCCGCACTGCATGCTGAGCGCACCGGAATACGGCACCGACGAGTCGCTGTATGTGAAGGGTGTCAACATCCAGTTTGAGAAGGACTTCATGCAGTATTCCTTCTCCCATTACATCCAGTTTACGCAGATACGCAATCTGCTGGAGGATTCGAGCCGCGGCATCCGCTTCTCGCTGAAACACGCTCCGCAGATCACGGACACGCTCAACCGCATCCCGCAGGCAAAGGGGGTGGAACAGATGATTCTGATTCTTTCGCTCTTGCAGGCACTGGCTCTGTCACCCCGGAAGCAGTTTGCCGCGTCGCCCAGCTACACGCTCAGCCCGTCGCTCCTGTCGGACAAGAAGATGGAACGCATCATCTCCTTCCTCAACAAACGCTATACGCAGGCGGTGAGCCTCGACGAAGTGGCTTCATTCACGGCCATGAACCCGACCGCCTTCTGCCGCTACTTCAAGGAAAACACCGGAAAGACTTTCAAGCAATACATCCTCGAGATGCGGATAGGATATGCCTGCAAGCTCCTGGCCGCCGACAAGCTGAATGTTTCGCAGATCAGCACGGCGTGCGGATTCGAGTCCATCGCGCCGTTCAACCGCAGCTTCAAGAAGATAACGGGGCTTACCCCCACCCAATATAAAGAAAAAGTAAACACACTATGAACCAGACAGAATCGCTTTACCAATCGTATACAGGAGAAGCCCCCGCAGCCGTCGAACAGCTGCCGGGAGCAGGCTCCAACCGGAAGTATTTCCGCCTGACGGGAAAACAGACGCTTGTGGGCGTGTGCGGCACATCGCAGGAAGAAAACCGCGCCTTCATCTACATGGCCGAACATTTCCGCCGGAAAGGGCTTCCCGTGCCGGAGGTGTATGCCGTTTCTGCCGACGGATATGCTTACCTGCAAGAGGATCTGGGTGATGTGCAGCTGTTTCAGGCCATCGCCTCGGGCAGACAGACAGGCGTTTTCAGCGAAGAGGAAAAACGGCTGCTGCGCCAGACCCTCCGGCTGCTGCCCTGCTTCCAGTTCGAGGGGGCGGAAGGCATGGACTTCGGCCAGTGCTATCCGCAGGCGGAGTTCGACCGCCGCTGCATCTTGTGGGATCTGAACTACTTCAAATACTGTTTCCTGAAGGCCACCCACACGGAGTTCGACGAAAGCAGACTGGAAGACGACTTCGAAGCCGTGGCAGACCAACTGCTTGCCGCTCCGGCACAGACCTTCATGTACCGCGATTTCCAGAGCCGCAACGTGATGCTGAAAGACGGACATCCCTGCTTCATCGACTTTCAGGGCGGACGGAAAGGCCCTATCTATTACGATGTGGCCTCTTTCCTCTGGCAGGCGAAGGCCAATCTCCCGGCCGGCCTGCGCATGGAACTGATCGGCGAATACCTGGATGCCCTGAAGCCTTATTCCAGCATCGGCCGGACGGAATTTCTGAACACCCTGCGCCACTTCGTGCTGTTCCGCATCCTGCAGGTGCTCGGCGCATACGGATTCCGGGGATATTTCGAACGGAAGCCTCACTTCATGCAAAGCATCCCCTATGCCTTACGGAATCTGCAAGACCTGCTGAAAGACGGCTTTGCAGAATATCCCTACCTCTGCCGGCTGCTGCAAAGCCTCAGCACACGCCGGGAGCTGCTCGCGACACCCTCTGAAAAACCGCTCCCCGCCGCAAAGGCACTGACTGTCGAGGTGGTAAGCTTCTCATACCGGAAGGGAATCCCCGGCGACGACAGCGGAAACGGCGGAGGATACGTGTTCGACTGCCGCGCCGTGCACAACCCCGGACGCTATGAAGCCTACAGACAACTGACCGGACGCGACGCTCCCGTCGTCCGCTTTCTGGAGGAAGACGGTGAGATACTCCGCTTTTTAGAGCATGTGGACGCGCTGGTAGACACCCATGTAGCCCGCTATCTGGAGCGCGGATTCACCCATCTGTGTGTATGCTTCGGATGTACGGGCGGACAGCACCGCTCCGTCTATTCGGCACAGCACGTAGCCGAGCACCTCAACCGGAAATTCGGCGTGCGGGTGCGTTTGATTCACCGCGAACAACATACCGAACAAATCTTTGAAGCCCGATGAAAGCCATGATATTCGCCGCCGGACTGGGCACCCGCCTCCGGCCTCTTACCGACCATACGCCCAAAGCTCTGGTCTCCGTAGCCGGACGCCCGATGCTGGAGCATGTCATCCTCAAGCTGAAAGCCGCCGGATTTACCGAAGTGGTAGTCAATGTCCACCATTTCGGGCAGCAGATCATCGACTTCCTCCGGACAAACGACAACTTCGGCCTGACCGTACACATCAGCGACGAGCGAAGCCAACTGCTCGACACGGGCGGAGGCATCAAGAAGGCAGCCTCATATTTCTCCGGCAATGAGCCTTTCCTGGTCCACAACGTGGACATCCTGTCGGACACCGACCTGAAAGAGCTTTACCGCTTCCACCTGCACAGCGGAAACGACGCTACCCTGTTGGTCAGCCCGCGGAAAACCTCGCGCTACCTGCTGTCCGCCCCCCAAAGCCACCGCCTCTGCGGATGGCTGAACAAGGACACGGGGCAGACCAAGCCCGAAGGTTTCGTCTGCCGGCCCGGACAATACAGCGAACATGCCTTCAGCGGCATCCATGTCATCTCCCCGTCTCTTTTCCGCTACATGGACGAACGGTGGACCGGACGGTTTCCCATCATGGACTTCTACCTGCAGACCTGCCGCGAGGCACGCATCGGCTGTCGCATCGCCGAAAGCCTGCGGCTGATTGACATCGGGAAGCCCGAAACTCTGGCACAGGCGGAAGAATTTCTCAAGCAGACCTGAAATTTTTCTTTCCAGAACAAAAAATCTTTTTTGCGTGAACAAAAATCAAATTCAATCTGTTTTATTAACTAAAAATACCATCAAGCATGAAAAAAATGATTGTCGCACTCTTGTGCCCGCTACTGTTTTCATCGTGCATGACCGTCTTCACCAAATCCAGACAAACCGTCACCTTCACGGGAGAGGCAGGCACCAAACTGTATGATGCCACCAGCAACGTAAAGATCGCGGAAATATCAGACGGCGGCTCTACGACCGTAAAGATGAAGAAGAAACTTGCAGACAAGACCATCATCGCCAAAAAGAGCGGCTACAAGGACACTCCCTTCATCATCGAATCGGAATTCAATGCCAAATCCTTGTGGAACATCCTGTTCTGGCCCGGTTTCCTGATTGACTTAGGTACAGGAAAAATCAACAAATACGACCCCGTCATCTATAATGTAGAACTGGAAAAGCAGGAGGATTAGGAAACATTCTTACAGACAACAGCAAAAACTACTCTATACATCTGAATCCGTTCAGAAACACGCAGAGGCTGCCTCAAGAAAGACTTGAGGCAGCCTCTGCCATAAACGGGACAACCGTCCCAGACCAATCGACAATCATTTCTCCAGATAGCCTTCCTCCAAAAATCCCATAAAGGTGAGCAAGGCTCCCCAATGATAAAAACCATCAGCGTTGTGTACATCATCGCCTTCCCCTGTCACGGAATTGTAGTTTTCAAAGATACCTCCGTTCTTTTTCCAGTTTTTCATCAGCAGGTTACGCGACTTGGCTACCAAGTCGCGGCGTGCATCTGTCAGACCGTCATAGTTCTGCATCCCCAAATAGACAAGGAAATTCAGAGGCCCCCATATGCGCCCGCGCCAATAGTCATTGTCAGAAAAGCCATCCGCATTGCGCGCTATGGACGGGAGGACATATTCGCCGTAAAATTCCTGCGGATTAAAATAATGTTCCTTAATCATACGCTCGGCACGCTTGGAAGAACAGCCGGCCAACATGGGATAGAAATTGGTCGGTGAAAGCGACGGACTGAACTTTCCGGTATCCAGACGCATGTTCCGGTAAATGCCGGTTTCGTCATCCCACAAAGTATCCAGTTTCTTGCCGTATGCTTCGGCACGCTGCTTCAGTTCGCGCACATCCTTTTCCTTACCCAATGTCTCCGCAATTTCGGCAAGCATATTACAGTCCATTACATACATGCTCATCAGGCCTACATCGGCAAGTTCCATCAAGTAATTGTCCGGATTCATCGGTACATTGTCATACATCGGCGAGTTGTCCAGGCCCGATTCATACATGGCTCCCTGCAGTCCTTCGGTTATATCTTTCCCTTCTCTGACAAAATGACTTCCCCATGCAAGATAGCCCCCGTTGTTCCGCTTCTTCACCCACCAGCGATTCCAGGTCAGGAGCTCGTCGTATACCTCTTCCAAAAACCAACGTTCTTTATAACGGCAATATATTTCCCATACAATCTTGCTTCCCACAGGCGGCTGCGAACGGTCCCATGACGAAGTGTTCCCATCTTTCTCATATCCGCTGACCGACTGAAAGTTCGGTACAAATCCTTCGGGAGTAATCGCTTTAGTAATCTCGACTGCATTGGCATAGGCCAGTTCTTTGTTGAAGAGAGAAAACATATAGGCGGCAAAATAATTGTCCCAGTCAAACAGCACGTAGCCTCCCCAGTTCTGGTTCCAATTACGGCTGACCGGAGTAATGGCACGGTGGTTGGGCGCATCATAAATGGTGTTCCATGCCAGGATATTCTGCATAGCAAGAAACGGTTCCGCCAGTTCGCCGTATGCCTCCGCACGCCGCCTCTGCCCTTCACGCCGGCTGCCCACTATCCCCTCAATCCCTTGCAACGAACGCCGCTTCCCGGTATATACCCCTACTTTCTTATCCAACGCCACACTCAGACGAGGTGCCGTAGTGGTAAGATACTCTTCAGAACACACTTCGCCCGTAACGGCAATATTCCATTCCCGCCCGCTGAAACGGGCATACAGCTCATTGCCCTGCTTCCCTATCATTCCATCCTTGCCGTAAACGATGCCCGCCTCAATCACCAAAGTGTTGCGAGACGGCTTTTCCGGGGTGACCAAGGCTATAAAATCCTCTCCGTCCGTAGCGGTTTCGATCAGTAAGTCTATATCCTCGTAATGCAGCTTCATACTGGTATAGCTGCCATCGTCGGCCCGCAAGCCCGGATATACACGTTCCGGACGGGCGGCGATGTCGGCAGCCTTCAGCACATCCTTCAGATAATGACGGTTGTCGTCTGTGGCCACACACAGACTGACGGCGAGTCCTTCAGGCAGCAACACATACGAGGTAAGGCTGTTGTTATACCATGTATTCCATCCCTGACACAGCTTGTCTTGCAAAGCTTTGTACTCAGCCGTGCGGACGTTCCGCTCAAACTGCTGTGCCTGAGAGTGTCCAACAAAAAACAAGAGACATAAAGCAAATAATACAGAAACAAAATTTTTCATAAGCTTATAGATTATAGATTGAAGAAAAAATATCTATCTTTTCATAACGTGTTGAATCTTTAAACAATGACATAAAGATATGGAAATCTAATGCCACATAAAATAAAAAAATCGGGAAATTCTTGGACAAAATCTATATTCCGTCCAAAAAGATTATCCGGCACAAAAAAATGTAATGAAGCAACGCCTTACACTCCTTATCTGAATCCGTTCAGAAACACGAAAAGGCAGGGCCATCGCCCTGCCTTTCTCTTTTCCTTATATAACAAGCCGCTCAATTCTTGAAGCTGTGTATCGGGGCAGGGATGCGCCCGCCACGGTTCACGAAAGCTTCGCAAGAGAAACGGTTGACTGGCATAACCGGGGCATAGCCCAACAGTCCGCCAAATTCCACACGGTCGCCTGCCTTCTTGCCCACCGCCGGAATGATGCGCACGGCCGTCGTCTTCTGGTTTACCATTCCGATGGCAGCCTCGTCGGCAATAATGCCGGAAATGGTGGCAGCCGAAGTGTCGCCCGGAATGGCAATCATGTCAAGCCCCACAGAGCATACGCAAGTCATGGCCTCCAGCTTCTCGATGGTAAGCGCACCCGCCTCCACCGCATCAATCATCCCCTGGTCTTCACTGACGGGGATAAACGCACCGCTCAGCCCGCCTACGTATGACGAAGCCATCACGCCGCCCTTCTTTACCTGGTCGTTCAGCAGAGCAAGCGCCGCCGTGGTTCCCGGTGCACCGGCATGCTCCAGACCTATTTCCTGAAGGATTTCGGCCACGCTGTCGCCTATCGCCGGAGTGGGAGCCAGTGAAAGGTCGATGATGCCGAACGGCACACCCAGACGGCGCGACGCCTCCTGAGCCACCAGCTGGCCAACGCGGGTAATCTTGAAGGCCGTGCGCTTGATGGTCTCGCAAAGCACCTCAAAGCTTGCTCCACGTATCTGCTCCAGCGCATACTTCACCACGCCCGGTCCGCTTACACCCACATTGATGATGGCATCCGCCTCGGATACGCCGTGAAAAGCTCCCGCCATGAACGGATTGTCGTCGGGGGCATTACACAGCACCACCAGTTTGGCACAGCCCAGAGAGTCGCGCTCCCCTGTCAGCTCTGCCGTTTCCTTGATAATGTCTCCCATCAGCCGCACGGTGTCCATATTGATACCCGTCTTGGTAGACCCCACATTCACCGAACTGCAGATGCGCTCCGTCACTGCCATCGCCTTGGGAATGGAACGTATCAGCAGCTCGTCGCTCCGGGTCATGCCCTTCGACACGACAGCCGAATAGCCTCCGATGAAGTTCACCCCCAGCTCCTGCGCCGCACGGTCGAGCGTCTGCGCAATCTTCACATAGTCGTCGGGGGTGTTGCAGGCCGCACCGCCCACAAGCGCCACCGGAGTGATGGAAATCCGCTTGTTGACGATAGGAATGCCGTATTCCTTTGAAATGTCCTCACCGGTCTTGACCAGATCTCTGGCCAGCGAGGTAATCTTTCCGTATATCTTCTGACAAAGCACATCCAGATTGCTGTCCGCACAGTCCAACAGGCTGATGCCCATCGTAATGGTGCGCACATCCAGATTCTCCTGCTCTATCATCTTGTTGGTTTCGATGACTTCTGAAATATTTATCATAGCTCCTCTGTTCTAAAATGAATGAAATCAGATACGGTGCATCTTGTTGAATATATCTTCGCGCTGACACTTTATCTGCACGCCCATCTCCTGTCCCAAAACAGCCAGTTCGCCCACCGCCTGCTCAAAGGGCTTCTTCATCGCCGCCGTATCGACAATCATCATCATGTTGAAGTATCCCTGCACGATGGTCTGCGAGATATCCAGAATGTTCACCTCGTTTTCGGCCAAATAAGTACACACCCTGGCAATAATGCCTACCGTATCCTTGCCCACCACGGTAATAATCGTTCTGCTCATTTTTCTTTATCAATTAGTTGTTCTACAAAATCATAAAAAAAGAGACCACCCACCTTACACAGCAAATCCGGGCAGTCCCTCTCCTCTCCCATCAACCATCCTGCCGGCTTCAGGCCGTCTGTCAGAACGGAAGGTCATCTTTCTCGTCCGTAGCCGAGAAATCTGCCGGAGCCGACGGAGCCGCATTCATCGGAGGGAAAGGAGGCGTGACCGGAGGCACCTGTCCGCCGTCGGCCGCAACACGCTCTACCTTCCATGCACGGATGCTGTTAAACCAGCGTCCCTGCCACTCGCGGGCATCAATATCGAACGACACCTTCAGCTCTTCGCCTATCTGGATGTTGAACTGCTGTATCTTGTCTGCTCCAAACACATCAAAGCACATCCTGCGCGGATACTGGTCGTGGGTTTCAATCACATATTCCTGCACTTTCCATTCGTTTCCACTCTTTGACACTCCGCCCCTCGGTTCCAGAACGGCTATCACTCTACCTTGTAATTCCATTATTCATCCTTTATTTTAATTCGGTCACGAAATTACGTTTTTCTAAATAAGTAAACTAATTTTTCAAAGATTTTTTATGCCGCATCTGCAATCTTTTCGTAACTTTGGCAGATAATTAAAAGTCATTTATCACAATAAAATATAATAAGAAGACAGATATGAAGTTTATTGTTTCAAGCACTGCACTATTCAGCCACCTACAGGCTATAAGCCGCGTTATCAACTCGAAGAATTCGCTGCCCATCCTCGACTGCTTCCTGATGGAGCTGCAAGACGGCACGCTGAGCATGACCGCATCCGACAGCGAAACGACATTATGCACTTCTGTCGAAACGAACGAATATGAAGGAGACGGACGCTTTGCCGTTTCATCGAAGACTCTGCTGGAAGCACTGAAGGAAATCCCCGAACAGCCGCTGACTTTCAACATAAATCCGGACAATCTGGAAATCACCGTAAACTACCAGAACGGCCAGTACAGCATGATGGGACAGAACGCCGACGAATATCCGCAGGCCCAGAATCTGGGCGCGAACGCGGTATCAGTCACCATGGGAGCCGACATCCTGAACACGGGAGTGAACCGCACATTCTTCGCCACGGCCGACGACGAACTGCGCCCGGTAATGAACGGAATCTATTTCGACATCACCACGGAAGACATCACACTGGTGGCATCGGACGGACACAAATTGGTGCGCTACAAGACTTATGCGGTACGCGGAGAAGAAAAGGCGGCGTTCATCCTGCCCAAAAAGCCGGCCAACCTGCTGAAGAGTCTGCTGCCGAAAGAGCAAGGTGATGTGCAGATCGGTTTCGATGACCGCAACGCGACCTTTACGCTGGAAAACTACCGCATGGTCTGCCGGCTGATTGAAGGCCGTTACCCGAACTACAATTCGGTGATTCCGCAGAACAATCCGCACAAGGCCATCATCGACCGTGCCACCTTCATCAGTGCCCTGCGCCGTGTATCCGTATTTTCATCACAGTCAAGCAGCCTCATCAAGCTGAGCCTGTCTGACAATCTGATGAAAATCTCGGCACAAGACATCGACTTCTCCACCTCGGCCGAAGAGACGGTCATCTGCCAGTACGACGGCAATGCCATGAGCATCGGATTCAAATCGTCGTTCCTGATCGATATCCTGAACAACATGTCATCGCAGAATGTCGTAGTGGAACTGGCCGACCCTTCACGCGCCGGCGTCATCATTCCCGAAGAGCAGGAAGAAAACGAGGATCTGCTGATGCTTCTTATGCCCATGATGTTGAACGACTAACCCGAACAAGCAAGAATGAAGCTGAATCTCAAGAACCCGCTGGTGTTTTTCGATCTGGAAACAACGGGAACAAACATCAATACCGACCGCATCGTAGAAATATGCTACCTGAAAATCTACCCGAACGGCAACGAAGAGGCCAAAACCTTGCGCATCAATCCGGAAATGCACATTCCGGAAACATCGTCTGCCATCCACGGCATCTATGATGCGGATGTGGCCGACTGTCCCACATTCAGGGAAGTGGCGAAAAGCATTGCCAACGACATCGAAGGAGCGGACATCGCCGGATTCAACTCAAACCGTTTCGATGTGCCCGTACTGGTAGAAGAGTTTCTGCGCGCAGGCATAGACATCGACCTTACCAAACGGAAGTTCATCGACGTGCAGGTGATTTACCACAAGCTGGAGCAACGCACCCTTTCGGCCGCCTACAAATTTTATTGCGGCAAGAATCTGGAAGATGCCCATACCGCCGAAGCTGACACACGAGCCACTTATGAAGTACTGAAGGCACAGCTCGACCGTTATCCCGATGTGCTGGAAAACGACATCAACTTTTTGTCGGAATATTCGACCTACAGCAAAAACGTAGATTTTGCCGGACGCATCGTTTACGACGACAAGGGAGTGGAAACCTTCAACTTCGGGAAATACAAGGGCATGCCCGTGGCAGAAGTGCTGAAGCGCGACATCGGCTACTACGGCTGGATAATGAACGGCGACTTTACTCTGAACACTAAAAACGTATTGACTAAAATCCGCCTGCGGGAAAGCAACATGTTGAAATGATGATGAAAGGCAAAAAAATCGTATTAGGCATAACAGGAAGCATCGCCGCATACAAGGCCGCCATCCTGACCCGCGGGCTTATAAAAAAGGGAGCAGAGGTTCAAATCGTCATCACTCCGGCAGGAAAGGAGTTCATCACCCCCATCACTCTGTCGGCTCTGACCAGCAAACCCGTCATCAGCGAATTTTTCGCCCAACGGGACGGCACATGGCACAGCCACGTGGACTTGGGACTGTGGGCGGACGCGATGGTGATTGCCCCCGCCACGGCATCGACCATCGGGAAGATGGCTCACGGCATTGCAGACAACATGCTGGTCACCACCTACCTCTCGATGAAGGCTCCTGTCTTCATCGCCCCCGCAATGGATCTGGACATGTTCGCCCATCCTTCCACCCAGCATAATCTGGACATTCTGCGCTCATACGGAAACCATATCATCGAGCCTGCTTCCGGAGAACTTGCCAGCCATCTGGTAGGTAAAGGACGCATGGAAGAACCGGAAAGAATCATCGAGACGCTTGAAGCCTTCTTCTCCCGCCGGCAAGACCTGAAGGGAAAGAAAATCATGATCACCGCCGGACCCACTTATGAGAAGATAGACCCCGTGCGCTTCATCGGCAACTATTCGTCGGGGAAGATGGGATATGCGCTTGCCGAAACGTGTGCCGAACGGGGTGCTCAGGTTACGCTGATAAGCGGACCGGTGAGTCTGAAGACCGTTCATCCGAACATCACGCGCATCGATGTGGAAAGTGCAGAGCAAATGTATCAGGCAGCTACAGCCTGCTACCGGACTGCTGACGCGGGCATCCTCTGCGCCGCTGTGGCCGACTTCACTCCGGAAGCTGCCTCCGGTGAGAAAATAAAGAGAGAAAAAGACGATCTGGTGTTCCGCCTGAAGCCGACAAAAGACATTGCGGCAGAACTGGGCAGGCAAAAACGCGGCGAACAACGGTTGGTGGGCTTCGCTCTGGAGACAAACGATGAAATCGTCCATGCACAAGACAAACTGGCACGGAAAAACTTCGATTTCATCGTGCTGAACTCTCTGAACGACAAAGGGGCAGGCTTCCGCTGCGACACCAACAAGATTACAATCATCGACCACACAGGCATGATGGCCTATCCGCTCAAGCCAAAAAAAGAGGTGGCGGCAGACATCATCAACAAACTGGTAACTTTATTTTAACATCATGCTACAGTCTCTCTACATACAGAATTATGCACTCATCGACAAGCTAGACATCGACTTTACTCCCGGTTTTTCGGTCATCACCGGAGAAACGGGAGCAGGAAAGTCCATCATACTCGGTGCCATCGGACTGCTGCTGGGACAACGTGCCGATGCAAAAGCCATCAAGGATGGAGCAAACAAATGTATCGTAGAAGCCCGATTCCGAATCGCCTCCTATCAGATGGAGGACTTTTTCAACGAGAATGACATAGAGTTTGATGCGGAAGAATGCATTTTGCGGCGCGAGGTGTCGGCAAGCGGAAAAAGCCGGGCTTTCATCAACGATACGCCGGCTTCACTGGCGCAAATGAAGATTCTGGGCGAAAAGCTGATTGACATACACAGCCAGCACCAGAACCTGCTGCTCAACAAAGAAGGTTTCCAGCTGAACATTCTGGACATCCTGGCGCAGGATGAGAAAGACCTGTCGGCCTATCAGACACTGTATCACGACTACAGGCAGGTGTGCCGGGAACTGGATGCATTCATCGCCCAGGCGGAAAAGAGCAGGCAGGATGAAGACTACATACGCTTCCAACTGGAGCAGCTGAATGAAGCCGACCTGAAAGAAGGCGAACAGACGGCTTTGGAACAGGAAGCGGAGACACTGAGCCACGCCGAAGACATCAAAGCCGGACTTTACAAGGCTTCGCAACTGATAAACGGCGATGAGGGGGGAGCACTTTCCCTCGCAAAAGAATGCATGCAGACATTACAAAACATATCGCGCGTGTATGCTCCTGCACAGGAATGGGCGGAACGGCTTGACAGCTGCTATATAGAGCTGAAAGATCTGGCACACGACATGACCGGCGCACAGGAGGAAGTGGACTTTAATCCGGCGCGTCTGGATTTTGTAAACGAACGGCTGAACCTGATATACTCGCTGCAGCAGAAGCACCACGTAGGGACGGTGGAAGAACTCATAGCCCTTACGGAACAATACCGCAGCCAACTGAATGCCATCACTTCTTTCGACGACCGCATAGCCGAGCTGAACAGCCGAAAAGACCTGCTGTACGCCCAGGTAGTCCGGCAAGCCCAAAAGCTTACCGAGCTCCGCACCCGTTCGGCAGGCGACATAGAAAAGCAGATGAAAGCACTGCTCGTCCCTCTGGGGATGCCGAATGTGCGGTTTGCCGTAGAACTGACACCACGCAAAGAGCCTGACGCCAAAGGTATGGACAGCGTGACCTTCCTGTTTTCAGCAAACAAGAACGGCATACTGCAAAACGTGGCCTCCATCGCCTCGGGCGGCGAAATAGCCCGCGTCATGCTATCGCTGAAGGCCATGATAGCCGGAGCGGTCAAGCTGCCCACCATCATCTTTGATGAAATCGACACGGGAGTGTCCGGCTCGATAGCCGAAAAGATGGCCCTCATCATGCAAGACATGGGCAAGCAAGACCGGCAGGTCATCAGCATCACCCATCTGCCGCAGATAGCCGCACGGGGATGCACCCACTACAAGGTATATAAAAAAGATACAGAAACGGGCACCAACAGCTATATACGCCGCCTGACCGACGAGGAACGGATCAGCGAAATAGCCAACATGCTGAGCGGAACGACCCTCACCGAGGCCGCCATCAACAACGCCCGTGCATTATTAGGTCTTTCAAAATAACTAAAAAACAACTTATGATTGAAAAAAACGAAATGATATTCGGCGTAAGAGCCGTCATCGAAGCAATACAGGCAGGCAAGGAAATCGACAAGATTCTGGTGAAAAAAGACATTCAGAGCGATCTGTCGAAAGAACTGTTCGCCGCCCTGAAGGACACCTTCATCCCCGTACAGCGAGTTCCGGTGGAGCGAATCAATCGCATCACCAAGAAAAACCATCAGGGAGTGGTGGCATTCATCTCTCCCATCACCTACCAGCGCACGGAAGACATCGTGCCCTTCCTCTTCGAGCAGGGGAAAAACCCGCTGCTGATCATGCTTGACGGACTGACCGATGTGCGTAACTTCGGGGCCATTGCCCGTACCTGCGAGTGTGCCGGAGTGGATGCCATCATCATCCCCTCCAGAAACAGTGTCAGTGTAAACGCCGATGCCATAAAGACCTCGGCAGGCGCACTTCACACCATCCCGGTATGCCGGGAAAACAGTCTGAAGTCGACCATCAGCTTCCTGAAAGAAAGCGGATTCAAGATTATAGCCGCCACAGAAGACGGAGACTACGACTATACGAAAGCCGACTATACCGCCCCTACCTGCATCATCATGGGAGCGGAAGATACGGGCGTACCCGACGAACACCTTTCCCTCTGCGATGAATGGGTGAAGATTCCGCTGTTCGGCACCATCGAATCGCTGAACGTATCGGTAGCGGCAGGAATCCTTATCTACGAAGCCGTAAAACAGCGGGGATTTAAACACGAATAAACATTACCACAACCATAATAACATGAAGAAAACAATCTTAATACTGGCATGCGGCCTGCTCTTCCAGTCCGGATGGGCACAAGAACAGCCCAAATGGGTGAACAAGGCACGCAAAGCCGTCTTTTCCATCATCACCTACAACAAGGAGAACAAGATTCTGAACACCGGAAACGGCTTCTATATCGACGAAAACGGTACGGCCATATCCGACTATACCCTCTTCAAGGGAGCCAAACGTGCCGTAGTAGTAACCGCCGACGGAAAAGAGCTGCCGGTCATCAGCATCCTGGGAGCCAACGGAATCTATGATGTCGTCAAGTTCCGTACGGAAGCAGACAAGAAGACCACGGCACTACAGCCCGCCATGCAGGCCACGGCAACCGGGGCAACTGTCTATCTGCTGCCCTACTCCACACAGAAGTCTCCCCAGATTCAAAACGGAAAAGTCACAAAGGTAGACAGCATCAGCAACAACTCCTTCTATTACACGCTCGACATGCAGACGACCGACAAGACCGTAAGCTGTCCCATCATGAATGAAGGGGGGGAAGTAATCGGGGTAATCCAGAAAAATGCCGAAAAAGACAGCAAAGAGAGCTATGCCATCGGCATCGAGTTCGCCTCATCCCTTTCCATCTCCGCTCTGTCGGGGAGTGATTTCATCCTCAACTCCATCGGCATAAAGAAAGCCTTGCCCGACGATGAGTCGCAGGCGTTGGTCTATCTGTACATGCAGTCATCGCAACTTTCACGCGATGCCTATCTGGATTTGCTGAACGACTTCATCAGCCAATACCCGAACAATGTCGAAGGATACCAGCGACGGGCCACCTGCTATATAGGATTCGGTGATGACCAGCACAACGCTTTGGCAGAAAAGGAACTGGAAAAAATGCTTGATGTGGCGGAAAACAAGGCTGAAGCCCACTACAATATTGCCAGACTCCTTTACAACTACAATATCGCCATCGGAAACCAGAAGCCTTACGGCGACTGGACATTAGAGCGAGCCCTGAACGAAATAAACGAGGCACTCTCGTCGGCTCAGGAGGGACTTTATTATCAGGTGCAGGGCGACATCTACTTTGCCATGCGGAAGTATGCCGAAGCCTTCACTGCCTATGACGCCGTAAACCGCACGCCTCTGGCCTCTGCCGCCTCCTTCTATTCGGCCGCCAAAGCCAAGGAGCTGACGGAAGGTGTCGAGAAGAAAGAAGTGATAGCCTTGATGGACAGCGCCGTGGTACGGTTCAACAAACCTTACGGACAGGATGCGGCTCCCTATCTGTATGAGCGGGCACGCATAAAGGGAGAAGCCGGCCTGTTCCGCGAAGCCGTGCTCGACTACAACGACTTTTATGACGCCATGATGGGACAGGTGTCCGCCGAATTTTATCTGGTGCGCGAGCAGACGGAAATGCAGTGCCGCATGTTCCAGCAAGCCCTCAACGACATCAACAAGGCGGTGGAAATGGAACCGTCCAATGCCGAATACTGGGTGGAAAAGGGAAGCGTGCACCTGCGCATCAACCAACTGGACGAAGCCATCAAGGCGCTTCAGCAGGCCATCAGCCTTGATGCGGGAAATGCAGCCGCCTACCGCATGCTGGGATACATCCAGGTGCAGCAGGACAAGAAGCAGGAAGGGCTTGCCAACCTGAACAAGGCCAAGGAACTGGGTGACACCGTGGCCGGAGACCTGATAGAGCGTTACGGCAAATAGCCCCAAAAAGTTTCTGTCTTATCCAACAGAAATATCACCGCTGTTTCCCAAATTCTTTACCTGATACGCAGGATTTTTGGCAATATAATAATCGCAACGCCCTGCCTCACCGTGCAGGTTTCGGTTATTATATTGCCATGCTCTATACATTCATGCAAAAAAATCCCCTTTTGTTTCCTTATTCCAATCTTTTCATGTACTTTTGCCGTGAAGTAAAACAAAGGGGTGCCCACAAGACGGGCTGAGATTATACCCTGCGAACCTGATGCGGTTAGTACCGACGAAGGGATTGTTGTCTGCTGAAATTCTCTTTCCGCTATTTTACTGGCACCGCTCTTTGTATTACTCCCACTAATTCATTCGACCATGAAAATATCAGTAAACAACAAAGAGACAGAACTCATCGAAGGAAATACGGTTGCCGATCTGGCACACCAGCTGGAACTTCCCGCCCAAGGAGTGGCCATAGCCCTGCACAACCGCATGATTCCGCGCACGGAGTGGGGAAACACCCTCTTGCAGCCGGGCGACAGCTTAGTAATCATCAAAGCCGCATGCGGAGGATAAGCCATGGAACTTCAGTTCATCACACACTACACCGACCGATATACATATTATGATTCGGCACGCATGGCACTTGAAGGAGGATGCCGGTGGATTCAGCTGCGCATGAAAGACACTCCTGCGAATGAAGTGGAACGGGAGGCGCGCCGCGTGCAGGACTTGTGCCGGGCCTATCATGCCACGTTCATCATCGACGACCATGTGGAACTGGCAAAAGAGCTGAAGGCCGACGGCGTTCACTTAGGAAAGAAAGACATGCCTGTAGCCGAAGCCCGGCGTATGTTGGGCAGCGGATTCATCATCGGCGGAACGGCCAATACATTCGACGACATCAAGATGCATTACGATGCCGGCGCCGACTATATCGGTTGCGGCCCTTTCCGCTTCACGACGACCAAAAAGAACCTCAGCCCCATTCTGGGTCTGGAGGGATACCGTTCCATCGTCCGACAGATGAAGGAAGCGGATATCCGGCTGCCGATTGTAGCCATCGGAGGCATTACTTTTGAAGACATCCCCGCCATCCTGCAGACGGGCGTAACGGGCATTGCCCTGAGCGGAACCATCCTCCGCGCCGACAACCCGGTGGAAGAGACACGGCGCATCCTGTCCATTCCCACCGTCTGAAACTGAACAATCAACAATAAAAAGAATATACGACAATGGAAAAACTGATAATCGCCGGAAAGGAATTCGGCTCTCGCCTGTTCTTGGGAACCGGCAAATTCAACTCAAACGAGATGATGGAAAAGGCAATACTTGCCTCGGACACAGAAATGGTTACCGTAGCCATGAAACGTATCGAACTGAACGACAAGGAAGACGACATGCTGAAGCATATCGTTCACCCGCATATCCAGCTTCTCCCCAACACTTCGGGAGTGCGCACGGCGGAAGAAGCCGTATTCGCCGCACAGATGGCCCGTGAAGCTTTCGGCACGAATTGGCTGAAACTTGAAATCCATCCTGACCCGCGCTACCTTCTTCCCGACTCCACCGAAACACTGAAGGCTACGGAGGAACTGGTAAAACTGGGCTTCGTTGTACTTCCGTACTGTCAGGCCGACCCTACGCTCTGCAAGCGTCTGGAGGAAGCGGGAGCCGCCACAGTCATGCCGCTTGCCGCCCCTATCGGCACCAACAAGGGATTGCAGACACGCGACTTTCTGCGCATCATCATCGAGCAGAGCAACGTGCCGGTGGTAGTGGATGCGGGAATCGGTGCACCGAGCCATGCGGCCGAAGCAATGGAGATGGGTGCAGCAGCCTGTCTGGTCAATACGGCCATTGCCGTAGCAGGCAATCCGGAAGAAATGGCTGTCGCCTTTAAAGAAGCCGTCATTGCAGGCCGTCGCGCCTACGAAGCCGGATTGGGCATCCAGACCGCAAGCTTCGAAGCTTCCGCCTCATCTCCTTTAACCGCATTTCTCAACTGACAATCTAAGCAAACAATATGGAAAAAGACAACAGGGCATACGCCCATGCAGAGAAAGCCTACATGCAGGGCACGCTTTTCCCCTTCATCAAAGTGGGAATGCAGAAAGTGAACCTCACGCCTACCGTCACCGTGCAGGACGGAAAAAAGGTGATGACCCCGAATGCACCGGTCTATGTATACGACACCAGCGGCCCGTTCAGTGACCCAAGCATCGAAATCGACCTGAAAAAGGGTCTTCCCCGTATGCGCGAACCGTGGATTACCTCACGAGGCGATGTGGAACAGCTTCCGTCCATCACCTCCGAATACGGAAAGATGCGCCGCGACGACCCGTCGCTCGACCATCTGCGCTTTGAACATATCGCCTTGCCCTACCGTGCAAAAGCAGGAAAGTGCTGCACGCAGATGTATTATGCCAAGCAGGGTGTCGTCACTCCGGAAATGGAATATGTAGCCATCCGCGAAAACATGAACTGTAAAGAACTGGGCATCGACACACACATTACGCCCGAGTTCGTTCGCGACGAGATTGCCGCCGGGCGCGCCGTGCTGCCTGCCAACATCAATCACCCGGAAAGCGAACCGATGATTATCGGACGCAACTTTCTGGTCAAGATAAACACCAACATCGGCAATTCCGCCACCACTTCCAGCATCGAAGATGAGGTGGACAAGGCGGTATGGAGCTGCAAATGGGGCGGTGATACGCTGATGGATCTCTCGACCGGCGACAACATCCACGAGACACGCGAATGGATTGTGCGCAACTGTCCCGTTCCCGTGGGCACAGTGCCCATCTACCAGGCTTTGGAAAAAGTAAACGGCAAGGTGGAAGACCTGACATGGGAAATCTATAAAGATACGCTCATCGAGCAGTGTGAACAGGGAGTGGACTACTTCACCATCCATGCCGGAATCCGCCGTCACAATGTGCATCTGGCAGACAAGCGCCTGTGCGGCATCGTGAGCCGGGGAGGAAGCATCATGAGCAAATGGTGCCTTATCCACGACCGCGAATCTTTCCTTTACGAACATTTCGATGATATCTGCGACATCCTGGCCCAATATGATGTGGCCATCTCACTGGGTGACGGACTGCGTCCGGGATGCATAGCCGATGCCAATGATGAAGCTCAGTTCGCCGAACTTGACACAATGGGTGAACTGGTGGTACGAGCATGGGAGAAGAATGTGCAAGCCTTCATCGAAGGCCCGGGTCATGTCCCCTTGCACAAGATTCAAGAGAACATGCAGCGGCAGATAGAGCATTGTCATAACGCACCGTTCTATACGCTCGGCCCGTTAGTGACCGACATCGCCCCGGGATACGACCACATTACCTCCGCCATCGGTGCCGCACAAATCGGTTGGTTGGGCACCGCCATGCTGTGTTATGTCACTCCGAAAGAGCACCTCGGACTGCCGAACCGCGAAGATGTGCGCACGGGAGTCATCACCTACAAGATTGCCGCCCACGCCGCCGACCTGGCCAAAGGGCATCCGGGAGCGCAGATACGCGACAACGCACTCAGCAAGGCTCGCTATGAATTCCGCTGGCGCGACCAATTCCATCTGAGCCTTGATCCCGACCGCGCTCTGGAATATTTCAACGAAGGGCGTCACACCGACGGCGAATACTGCACCATGTGCGGTCCGAACTTCTGCGCGATGAAGCTGTCGAGAGACCTCTCTTCAATCAATAGCCAACAATGAAAAATCAATAGCGGATATGGTATCCATACATAGCCGCCATTGATCATTAACCTTTAATTGTTCATTCATAAAATGTTCAGCGAAGAATTAGAAAAAATAGACTGGGAAGAAACCACCCGCGCCATCAATGCCAAAACCGAAGCCGATGTGCTCCGCGCACTTGAGAAGGAACGCTGCGATGTGGACGACTTCATGGCACTGGTTTCTCCGGCTGCCGAAAAGTATCTCGAACCGATGGCACGGCTCAGCCGCAAGTATACCGAAGAACGCTTCGGCAAGACCGTATCCATGTTCATACCTTTGTATCTTACCAACTCGTGCACCAACTCCTGTGTATATTGCGGATTCCATATCAGCAATCCGATGGCCCGTACCATCCTTACACCAGAGGAAATAGAAAACGAATACAAGGCCATCAAGAAACTGGGCCCGTTTGAAAACCTGCTGATCGTAACCGGCGAAAATCCGGCCAAGGCGGGAGTGCCGTATCTGGCCAAGGCTCTCGACCTGGCCAAGCCTTACTTCTCCAACCTGAAGATAGAGGTAATGCCACTCAAGACCGAAGAATATGCCGAACTAACCAAGCATGGGATGAACGGTGTAATCTGCTTTCAGGAGACATACAACAAGGCACGCTATAATGTTTATCATCCGCGCGGCATGAAATCGAAGTTCGAATGGCGCGTCAACGGCTTCGACCGTATGGGGCAGGCAGGAGTTCACTCCATCGGCATGGGCGTACTGATCGGACTTGAAGACTGGCGGACTGATGTTACGATGATGGCTTACCATTTGCGCTACCTGCAAAAGCATTACTGGAAAACGAAATACAGCGTGAACTTCCCCCGCATGCGTCCGGCCGAGAACGAAGGATTCCAACCGAATGTCATCATGAGCGACAAGGAGCTTGCCCAAGTTACTTTCGCCATGCGCATATTCGACCACGATGTCGACATATCCTATTCCACCCGCGAACCGGCATACATCCGCGACCACATGGCTTCACTGGGCGTAACGACCATGAGTGCCGAAAGCAAGACCGAGCCGGGCGGATATTATACTTATCCCCAAGCTTTGGAACAATTCCATATCAGCGACGACCGCACGGCGGTGGAAGTGGAACATGCCCTGAAGTCTTTGGGGCGCGAACCGGTATGGAAAGACTGGGACGCTTCGTTCGACTTCGTAAGATAAACCGACAATCTCACATTTTCATGCCGACAGAACATTGTTTTTCCTCGGACAAGACAATCATTCCGCCGGCATGAAACTTTAAACCATATTGTCTCATCCGAATCATGGAAAGATACAACCGTCAGATTCTTCTGCCCGAAATCGGTCAGGAAGGACAGGAACGCCTGAAAAAAGCACGGGTGCTCATCGTCGGTGTCGGCGGACTGGGCTGCCCCATCGCCCTTTATCTGGCAGGTGCCGGAGTGGGAACTATCGGTCTGATAGACAATGATACCGTCAGCGCAAGCAATCTCCAGCGACAAGTGCTCTATACAGAAGCAGAAATCGGTCTGCCCAAGGCGGTGCAGGCTCAAAAACATCTGCAAGCCCTGAACAGCGAATCGGACATAAAGGCTTATCCCACACGGCTAACCGTTGGAAATGCAGAAGAAATCATCGAACAGTATGATATCATCGTAGACGGATGCGACAATTTCGAGACCCGCTACCTGATAAACGATGTCTGCGTGCGCCTTGACAAGATTTATGTGTACGGAGCCATACGCGACTTTGACGGACAGATATCCGTATTCAACTACAAAGGAGGGAAAACCTACCGTGACCTCTTTCCCGACGAAGCAGAAATGCTCTCCATGCCTCAGCCGTCCAAAGGGGTAATAGGATTCATTCCCGGACTGATAGGCTGCGCGGAAGCCAATGAAGTGGTCAAGATTATATGCGGCTACGGAGATGTAATGAGCGGAAAGCTGTGGTACATCAATCTGAAAACACTGGAGACCTACACGATTTTACTGTAAACATTTGTGAGATACGCCGGAGCTTTGTAACTTTGCCGCCAATATTTCGATTTAAAGATGAAACTGATACTGATAACGACTCCCCATTATTTTGTGGAGGAAGACCAGATAATAACCAATCTTTTCGACGAAGGACTGGATGTGCTGCATCTGCGCAAGCCTGACACAGCTTCCGTATATGCCGAACGTCTGCTGACACTCATCCCGGAGAAATACAGAAAACGCATCGTGATGCACGACCATTTCTATCTGAAAAACGAATATAAGCTGAAAGGCATTCATCTCAGCAGCCGGAATCCCATTGTCCCCGACAACTATTCCGGACATGTCAGTGCATCCTGCCATACGCTCGAAGAAGTGGAGGCAGACAAGAAGAACTGCGACTATGTATTCCTAAGCCCGATATTCGACAGTATCTCCAAACCGGGATACAACTCGGCCTTTACTCCCGAAACAATCCGTGAAGCGACCCGCAAAGGCATCATCGACAAAAAAGTGATGGCGCTGGGGGGCGTGGATGAAAACAACATCCTGCGCGTAAAAGACTTCGGGTTCGGAGGAGCAGCCGTAATGGGATGTCTGTGGAACAAATTCAATCCGTCTACCGACAACAACTATCAGGCGCTCATCGCCTATTTCCGCAAACTGAGAGACCTTGCCGACTAAATATCCCGCTAGCAGGCTTCAATTTTTACCGGAAAATCTTGTCCGACTTAAAGAAATGGCGTAAATTTGCATCTTATAAAATTGTTAGCTATAATCACATAAAGAAATGAGCGGAACAACACCTTTTAAAGTATTCTCGGGTACAAATTCGAGATATCTCGCAGAGAAAATCTGCAACAGTTTAGGCTGTGAACTTGGTAATATGAACATTACACACTTCGCCGACGGCGAATTTTCCGTTTCCTACGAAGAGTCAATTCGCGGACAATACGTATTCCTGGTTCAGTCTACCTTCCCCAATTCAGACAACCTGATGGAACTGCTTCTGATGATTGATGCTGCCAAGCGTGCTTCGGCCAAAAGCATCATCGCCGTCATCCCCTATTTCGGTTGGGCCCGGCAAGACCGCAAAGACAAGCCGCGTGTCTCTATCGGAGCCAAACTGGTGGCAGACTTGCTGAGGGTGGCAGGCATCGACCGTCTGATTACAATGGATCTTCACGCAGACCAGATTCAAGGTTTCTTTGACATTCCGGTCGACCATTTATATGCATCCACCATTTTCGCCCCCTACATCCAGTCACTGCATCTGGACAATCTGGTCATCGCGACTCCCGATGTCGGCGGGTCAAAACGTGCAAGCTCTTATGCCAAGTTCCTCGATGTTCCTCTGGTGCTTTGCCACAAGACGCGTGAAAAGGCCAATGTCGTGGCATCCATGCAGATTATCGGAAATGTAAAGGACAAGGATGTTGTTCTGATTGACGACATGGTAGATACCGCAGGCACCATCACCAAGGCTGCCGACATCATGAAAGAAGCCGGTGCCCGCTCCGTGCGTGCCATCGCCTCTCACTGTGTCATGTCGGGACCGGCTTCCGAGCGTGTCCAAAACTCCCAACTGGAAGAAATGGTATTCACCGACAGTATTCCCTACTCAAGCCGCTGCGCCAAAGTCAAGCAACTTTCCATTGCCGACATGTTCGCAGAGACAATCCGTAGGGTGATGACAAATGAATCTATCAGTTCACAATATTTGATTTAATATCCAGGCAGGCATGGTTTGCGCAGAACAGGCGGGAAAGCAGTGCTTTACATTCCGCGACATTCTGCATAATCCATGCCTGAACTATATACTAACGGCTCATGAAAATCCTCTGGCTTGACTTGAACAGCTCTTATGCCCACTCTTCACTGGCACTTCCCGCCCTGCATGCACAGACAAAGGACAACTTGACATGGGAATGGGACAGGGCTTCCGCCACCGTCAATGAGAATCCGGGCATGATTGCCGGTGAAATATCCCGGAAAAGGCCGGACATGATTGCCGCTACCTGTTGGCTGTTCAACCACGAAGCACTTATCCACATACTGAGCCGTGTCCACGCACTGCTTCCCCAGTGCCGCATCATCTTAGGAGGGCCTGAATTCTTGGGAGACAATGAAGGTTTCTTAAGAAGGAATCCGTTTGTCGACTGTGTATTCCGCGGAGAAGGAGAAGAGATGTTCCCCCGCTGGCTGAACGTATGGCAAGACCCTGCGGAATGGCACGACATTACAGGGCTATGCTATATAGACAATGCAGGTGATTATCATGACAACGGTCTGGCACGCGTCTTGGATTTCGACCGTCTGGCCAATCCGGAGCAAAGCCGATTCTTCAATTGGGACAAGCCATTCGTGCAGCTTGAAACCACACGCGGGTGTTTCAACACCTGCGCCTTCTGCGTAAGTGGAGGCGAAAAGCCTGTCCGCACACTGCCCATCTCTGTCATTCGTGAGCGCATATCGGAAATCCACCGGCATGGAATCCGGAATATCCGGGTATTAGACCGCACATTCAATTATAACAACCGCCGTGCAAAGGCCCTGCTCAACCTTTTTTGTGAATTTCCGGACATCCGTTTTCACTTAGAGATACACCCGGCCTTGCTGTCGGACGAACTGAAAGAAGCACTGTCAAACATGCCGGAAGGCCTGCTCCATCTGGAGGCGGGCATCCAAAGCTTGCGCAAGACGGTGCTTGATCAATGCCGCCGTCAAGGGGACTTGTCCGAAGCCTTGCAAGGATTAAAGTTTCTGTGCTCCCTGCCGAACATGGAGACTCATGCAGACCTGATTGCCGGACTGCCCCTTTACCGGCTGGAAGAAATCTTTGAAGACATCCGTACCTTGGCAGCATACCGGGCCGGAGAAATACAGTTAGAATCGCTGAAGCTGCTTCCCGGAACAGAGATGCACCGTCGCGCCCCCGAGTTAGGCATCCGCTTTTCACCGCTTCCACCCTATGAAGTGCTGCAAACCAATGAAATCACCCCTGACGAACTCCAGACAGCCCGCCTGCTTTCCCGCCTGTTGGACGGATTTTACAACACACCCGCCTGGCAGTCTGTCACCCGTTCGCTGATTGTCGAAAAGGAAAACTTCCTTCCGCTCTTTTTAGACTACCTGACCCGCCTGCATGTCATCGACCAACCGCTGAGCCTTGAGCGGCGGGGAATCCTTCTCTACGACTTCTGTAAAGGACATTACCCCGATTATGCCACTGCCGTCAGCCTGGCATGGATAGAGGCCGGAATGTCGCTGAAAAAGCAGCCGGCCGAAAAAGTACGTACCAAGCATGTCGCTCCTCCCGACAGTTGGCAGACGGTCTACGGACAATATCAGGACAATCTCCGCCTATGCAGACTTGAAGACAAGGCCAGCCACCGCTGCTATTGGTACGGATTCGAGACCGAATCGCAATCCACCCGGCCGATATTCAAGGCTTTGTCGGAATGTGACGAGGATTCATGAATTCTGGCATTCCCGATAGACATTCAGCTTATCCTTTTGCAGAAACAGAAACCCACTTATAAACCTAATATCTGAAGACCATGAAAACAAATCGGACTAAAAAAGACGAAGAAGCCACCGTTCAAAAAAAACATTCAACCGCAAAAGACAGGCAATACAAATTTTATGTACGCCTTATTTGGGTATTTTCCTTTTTGATTGCATCGCTAATCTTGCTCTTTATCGTTTACTCTATAGTAAATAAGGCTCAACACTTCGACATCAAAAAGGTGCTAGAAGTTTGTTCCATCCTCATCCCTCTATTTACAGCCGTATTTTCTTGGTTGTTCGGAATAAAGACGAATCTTAAAAACAAGATTGAAGAAGAAGAACATCTGAGAAAGATATTCTTCTCCGAGTTCAAGGATATGACCCGACACTTGAAAGCCAATCTGCGCATACTGATCAAACTGAGATTTGAAATAGCCAAACCAGAAAACAAAAGGATGAAACCGGCATCCATCCATTTCGAAAATCTCAAACTGCCGACCGATTCCGCCATCTTTTCCGACCGGATATTGCTGCTGATAGACAGGAACATTGTGGATGACATAACGCGGATGCAGATTAAGCTGCGCAATATGAACAACAGTGCCGAATGGCTGAAAAGTCTTGTCGAAAAGAAAAACTATTCGGCATCCAGCATGAAGAAGGCACTCGACTGGGAAATCTACAGAACCATAACTTATTTGGTCAATGCGTGTTATATGGAAGAGAATGAATATCACTTTGCAACCGAAGAGCAGTTGGCAGCCTATCTGGAAAGTCAACCGATACAAAACGAGCTATCCCTTTTATTCAAAGGGGTGGTTCCGCCGGAATACAGAAAAAGAATGGCCGCGGAATACATCAGAATGTATCATGAAGACCGAGAAAAAAGCAGAAAAGTCATTCTTGTACCCTCCGGCAATATTCTTTAAGCCCTATGCCTGAAATCTGCAAAGTGAATAGTTTTAGGCAAGACTGTCACAAAAAGCAATCTCCGATAAGGATAAATGACAAAAGAATATAAAAAATCCTGCAAAACCGGTTGTACCATCGGTTTTGCAGGACTTGTCTTGATTTTCCGAAAAATCACCGGACATTTTCAAGAGGCCGGATCAGTATACCAGACTTACATTGTCAACCCAAAGCTTATTCCCCGGCGAGCCTACAAACGCTCCGCCCAGACTGGATGTAAACTGTAAAATCAGATGAGTGGGCTGTTCGTCGGCATCAGCCCATCCCGTTTCCTGAATCAGCACGCTTTCTCCCTTCTTGTTGCGGGCATAATAATGGCCTACCCCCAATTTCATCAGGTCGGGCACATAGCGGCTGTCGCGGGTGATATCGCCATACATGATTTCATACGTTACTCCGTTTTTCCATCCCTCAGAACGACTGTACTTTACAGCGACGGTTCCGATGCGCTTGGCTATGATGTTTCCGTCCTTGTCCTCGGTACGCTTCTGGAGCAGACAGGTCATGATGGCACAATCCTGTCCCGGAATGGTCTCCTTGCGGCTGAATCCGGTCTGACGGATGCGGTTCGGCTCTCCCGACATCTCCACCTTATAGTCATAACGCACCGCCTTAGGACGAGAAGTAAAGGGAATGCCCATATTCAGAGCCTTCTCTCCGTCTTTTGTCCCCGTTATAGGCTCTTTCATATCGCCCAGAAACATCGAGCCCGAAGCCAGTACCGTGATATTAATCAGCCCCAACACCTTCACCTTCTCGATATGCGTTTCCAGACGGACGCAGTATCCTCCCTCTTCACGCTTTTCCGGATAAACGCTGGTATTGGTCTTGACAATTCCCATCACCTTGGCCATCACATTGGAATTCGCCCACGGAGAGCCTCCCTGGTTAACGTAAGCCACATTCCCGTCGATTTCCTGGGTTGGGCCAAGCTCATAAAGCAGCTTCGTGTTTCCACCGATAATCCCTGACTCATGAATGCGGCGTGTTACCCACTGCTCCATATCTCCATACTTTATGGGAACGACCTTTTCCTGTGCGTGCAGCGCAGCAAAAGAAAGTACCGCGAGCGAAAAGCTTATTAAAAATTTCATGCTTCCGTACTTTTTTATTTGTTTTTTACGCTGCAAAGGTATAAAAAAAAGCGACAGTATTCATACTGACGCTTTTAATCTCCGACTTTTGGAGCAATAAATCTTATATCCGGACAATCAGTGCACGCGGTAAAGCAACCATGAACCCTGAAAATCTTCACGGCTCGGATATTTTGCCTTGAATGCATCTCTTGCGCGCGCCGCCTCATCGCGAGTGTCGAATGACTCTACAGCCACGCGATACATATTGTTCGCTGCATTATACACCACCTTTGCGTCATATCCTTCACCGTCAAGCCATGTCTTCAGTCCGTCGGCATTGGCTTTCACACCAAAGCTTCCGCAGATAACGCTATAAGCCTTCAGCCCGTTTCCCGATACCAGCTCAACCTTTTCCTCACGGACAGGAGCAGCCGGAGCCGGGGTCGTTACCGGAGCTGTCTCTACCACGGGTGCCGTTTCAACCGCAGCCGGTTCTTCCTGAGTGGCAGCAGCCTCCGCCAGTTCCTGTTGTTTGGCCTTTTCATAAGCTCTTTTATAGGCACTCTCACTTGATTTGCAGGAAGAGAATGCCAATGCCACACACAGTCCCATTCCTAATACAGCAATCTTTTTCATTGTTTCTTATCGATTTAGTTAGATATTATCATTTTTATCATGCAAAAGTAGCAATATAAAACCATCTACTCTCTTAATTTCTGTTAATATTAAACGGCCTGTACGCACATCCGCAAGAAACGATGGAAAGAGACTTTTTTCATCCGCAACCAGTCTTCCCCGCATGCCAACAAGGTGAAACGGCTTTTCCAATGATACGGAAATGTTTTTCCACAGGCATCAGCCACATTTTATTTTCTGACAAAAAAAGAATTTTCCCGGAAAAAAGCAGAGAAACCCGACGCCAAACAGAAATTTCTTAGAAAAAACAACCATGTATCGGGATATTTTATTAGATTTGTAGAGTAATAACATAAAATCAAAACAGTATGAAAGCATTAAGTATTGTAGCTGCATTCTTAGGCGGTGTTACCTTGGGAGCAGCAGCCGGTATTCTGTTCGCCCCGGAAAAAGGCGAGGATACACGCAGAAAGATTGCTGAAGTTCTCCGCAAAAAAGGAATCAGACTGAATCGTGACGAGATGGACGACTTGGTTGACCAGATTGCGGCAGAAGTGAAAGATGCTGAATAACTAGAGATTTTCGGGCAGACTTTTGCCTTCACGGCAAAGGTCTGCCTTTTTCATCAACCAATCCGAAAGACATGATGTTTGCCAACGACAAAAGCATAGACAATCTGGAAGCCTTATTCAAGGAAATACGCAAATATATAGAGCTGCAAGGGCAATATCTGAAACTTGATCTGGTAGAAAAGCTTACCATCCTGCTTTCTACCCTTATCCTGATTCTGCTCCTGGTGATACTTGGCATGATGGCGCTCTTTTATTTTTCCTTTATGCTGGTTTACGCCATCGCTCCGCTGGTGGGAAGCCTCATCGGAGGATATGCCGTGATAGGGGGCATCGTATTGATTCTTGCCCTCCTCATCTATCAAAAGCGCAAGCAGCTGATATTCCAGCCGATGGTCAACTTTCTTGCAAGGCTGTTTTTAGACGAACATACCAAAAAAGGAAAATAAGATATGGATTCACAAAGCTCTACACCGACTGTCATCTATACAATGGAATCAATCGCCCGCCTGCGGGAAGAAAAAAAAGCAGAAGTCCGCAGCTCCCGCGAACGCATACAGGAGTTGGCTGAAGACCTGTTCGCCCCCCAGCAGAGCAAGAGCAAAATGGACAATCTCCTGCAGCATGTCAATGCGGGCATAGCTGCTTATGACGGTATCCGCACGGGCATGATGGTGCTGCAACGGATACGAGGCTTCTTCCGGAAAAGAAAGAAAAGATAAAACCAAGCATATTAACCACACATTTATTTATGAAACGTAAACTTCTGACATTGGCCGTATGGAGCATGGCAGTGGCTATCAATGCCCAAGACCATCCCTTATGGGTGCGTTACTGTGCCATTTCCCCCGACGGAAGCACGATTGCCTTCACCTACAAAGGCGACATCTATACGGTTCCCTCAACCGGAGGAAAGGCTACCCAACTGACAACAAACTCCGCTCACGACACACACCCCATATGGAGTCCTGACGGAAAGCGGATTGCCTTCGCTTCCACCCGTGAAGGAAGCATGGACTTATATATAATGAATAAGGACGGAGGTATGCCGAAACGGCTGACCACTCATTCGGGAACGGAAACGCCCATTACATTCCGCGACAACGGACATATCCTTTTTTCCGCCTCACTCATGCCCGATGCAAAAGACATGACTTTCCCCGACAGCCAGTTTCCGCAAGTCTATGAAATCAGCACGGAAGGGGGGCGTCCTGCGATGTTCTCTTCGCTTCCGATGGAAGACATCAGTATAAGAAAAGACGGAGCCTTATTATATCATGACAAAAAGGGGTATGAAGACCCGTGGCGCAAACATCACACATCGTCCATCACCCGCGACATTTGGCTGAGCCAGTCCGGCGAAGACGGACGAAACTACCGGAAACTTACTTCTTTCAAGGGAGAAGACCGCACTCCGGTATGGACTGCCGACGGACAGTCATTCTATTATCTGAGCGAAAGTCAAGGCTCGTTCAATGTGTTCAAGCGCAGCATCGACGGAACAAGCGAGACACAGCTCACGCATCATACCAAGCATCCGGTGCGTTTCCTCACAGCCGCAACCGACGGTACCCTGTGCTACGGTTACAACGGTGAAATCTATACGGTAAAAGAAGGAGGCACACCGCAAAAAGTGTCTGTCAACATCGTTACCGACAAGAACGATAAAGACCTTATCCGCCAAATCCGCACCTCTGGAGCTACCGAAATCGCCCTGTCGCCTGATGCCAAAGAAGTGGCTTTCATACTGCGGGGAGATGTTTTCGTGACTTCCGTAGAATATAAGACAACGCGGCAGATAACGGACACCCCCGATCAAGAACGCAGCATCGACTTTGCTCCCGACGGACGGAGCATTGTATACGCTTCCGAACGCGACGGATTATGGCAGATTTACCAGGCTTCGCTTACAAAAGAAGATGAAAAACTTTTCACCTATGCCACCGACATAAAGGAAGAACGCCTGACAAACACCAATGTCACTTCTTTCCAACCCCAATACAGTCCGGACGGAAAAGAGATTGCCTACTTGGAAAACCGTACCACACTGCGTGTGCTGAATCTGAAAAGCAAGTCCGTCCGCACGGTCATGGACGGGAAATACGAATATTCCTACAGCGACGGCGACCAGTGGTTCGAATGGAGTCCGGACAGCCATTGGCTGCTGAGCGGATATATAGGAACCGGAGGATGGAACAACAATGATGTGGCTTTGGTAAACGCTTCCGGAAACGGAGAGATACATAACTTGACAGAAAGCGGATACACGGATTCGAACGCCAAATGGGTGCTCGACGGAAAGGCCATGATATGGGAAAGCGACCGTGCCGGGTATCGCAGCCACGGCAGTTGGGGAGCAGAAAGCGATGTCTACATCATGTTTTTCGACCTGGATGCTTACGAACGCTTCCGCATGAGCAAGGAAGAGCTTGCGCTCGTGGAAGAAAAGGAGGATGAGAATGATGATGAAGACAAAAAAGAGGCAGACAAAAAAAAGAAGAGCAGCAAGGACGATAAAGAGAAAGAAGTAAAGCCTCTGACTTTTGATCTGGAAAACCGTTTCGACCGTATTGTCCGGCTGACGGTCAACTCATCACAGTTGGGAGATGCCGTACTGACTCCGAAGGGAGACAAGCTGTATTATCTGGCTTCATTCGAAGGCGGATATGACTTATGGGAGCATGACCTGAAAGAAAACAAGACCCAAATCATCCTGAAGGATGTAGGATACAGTTCACTCATTGCTGACAAAAAGGGAGAAAACATCTATCTGTGCACCAGAGGGAATCTCAAAAAAATCGACATCGACAAGAAGGAAATCAAGCCTATCGAGTTTGAAGCGGTTTTCAACTACCGTCCATACGGAGAGCGTGAATACATGTTCGAGCACATCTGGCAGCAGGTGGCCGACAAATTCTATGTGGAAAATCTTCATGGAACGGACTGGAAAGGATATAAAGACAGCTACTCACGCTTCCTTCCCTATATCAACAACAATTACGACTTCCAGGAAATGCTGAGTGAGATGCTTGGCGAACTGAACGGCTCGCATACAGGAGCGCGCTACCGTGCACCGGGAGCCACGTTGCAGACTGCCAGTCTGGGAGTATTCTATGACAATTCCTATACGGGAGACGGACTGAAAATTCAGGAGGTCATAGCCAAAGGCCCGTTTGCTGTCAAGAAAACAGACGTGACGGCCGGATGCATCATCGAAAAGATTGACGGACAAACCATCGGAAAGGATATGGATTATTATCCGCTTCTGGAAGGAAAGGCAGGAAAACCCGTATACCTCTCAATCTATAACCCTGCCGACGGCAAGCGGTTCAATGTCAGTGTCAAAGCCATCAGCGCATCCGAAGAATCGGAACTGCTTTACAAGCGTTGGGTAAAACGCAACGAACAGTTGGTCGAGAAACTGTCGGACGGACGCATTGCCTATGTGCATGTTCAGGGAATGGACAGTCCGAGCTTCCGCACCGTATACAGCGAACTGCTGAGTGACAAGAACCGGAACAAGGAAGCCGTTATCGTAGACACGCGTCACAATGGCGGCGGATGGCTGCACGACGACCTCGCCACCCTACTGAGCGGGAAAGAATACCAACGCTTCGTGCCGCGCGGCCAATATATCGGCAGCGACCCGTTCAACAAATGGCTCAAACCATCGTGCGTACTGGTGTGCGAAGACAATTACAGCAATGCACACGGATTCCCGTGGGTATATCAAACGCTGGAAATAGGCAAGCTGATCGGCACTCCCGTACCGGGAACCATGACTGCCGTATGGTGGGAAACACTGATTGACCCAAGCATCATTTTCGGCATTCCGCAGGTAGGCTGCATGGACATGCAGGGCAACTATATGGAAAACCGTGAGCTGAAGCCAGACATAGAGGTATACAACTCGCCGGAGAAATCGCAGAAAGGAGAAGACGAACAGCTGGAAGCCGCTGTCCGTGAGATGCTGAAAGAAGCCGACCGGAGCAAGAAAGCCCAGTAAACAAAGTGAGAAACCGTTTTTATTTCTTACCTTTGCAGCAATTATTTTATTTACAATTTTTATTCAGTATGGAAAACAAATACATTACAGTGGCATATAAGCTGTATGCCGTAACCGACGGGAAAAAAGAACTTCTGGAAGAAGCTCCTGCCGAGCATCCCTTCCAGTTCATATCCGGTCTCGGCTATACGCTTGACAGGTTTGAAAAAGAAATTACAGCCTTGACCAAGGGAGATGACTTCTGCTTTACCATTCCTTGTGCAGAAGCATACGGCGAGCGCAACGAAGACAATGTGCGGCAGGTACCGAAAAGCATGTTCCGCGACCCAGACGGAAATTTCGACAGCGAGAACATTTTCGAGGGAAACATCATCATGCTGAACGATTCGGAAGGCAACCGCTTCTATGCCAATGTGGGCGAAATTACGGAAGACAAGGTGGTGCTCGACCTGAATCATCCCCACGCAGGAAAAGACCTGACCTTCGAGGGAAAAGTGATTGAAATGCGCGACGCTACCAACAAGGAAGTGGAAGATATCCTCAAGGCCATGAGTGGAGAAGGATGTGGCGGAGGATGTGAAGGATGCGGAGGCGGATGCGGCGGCCACGATGAAGACGACGGCTGCTGCGGAAGCGGATGCGGACACTGCCATTGATATTGACAAAGAAAGGATTGCCCCGACAAACAGCATCGGGGCAATTCCCTTACAACCAATCCATAAAATCTTTTAACCTTGATCATTCTTGCCGACAGCGGAGCCACCAAGACCGACTGGTGCATAGACAACAGCCCGAACGGTCATATCGTAATCCAGACCGAAGGAATCAACCCGTTCCATCAGCCGGAAGAGAAGATACGTGACATTATCCGACAACAGCTTGTGCCGGCTCTCCCCTGCTCTATCTCTAGCATCCGCGCCATTTTTTTCTATGGAGCAGGCTGCATTCCTCCACAGTCGAAAATCATTTCAGACATATTGGGAGAAAATTTTCCCTCAACAGAACTTCATGTCGAGACGGATCTGCTCGGTGCCGCACGCGCACTGTGCAAAGACCGGGCAGGCATCGCCTGCATTTTAGGAACCGGCTCAAACTCCTGTCTCTATGACGGACAGCGGATTGTCCGCAACATTCCGCCGCTTGGATACATTCTGGGTGATGAAGGAAGCGGGGCCTGTTTAGGCAAACACTTTCTAGCCGACTGCATGAAAGGCATCCTCCCTACGGCTCTTTATGACGGACTGTTGGACGAACTTAAAGAAACGCCCGCTTCCATTCTCGAACGCGTTTACCGCCGACCACATGCCAACCGTTTCCTGTCTGGGATTGTTCCTTATATATATAGGTATAAAGGCCATAGTGAGGTACATGATTTCCTGACCCGAAGCTTCCGCGAATTTTTCCACCGCAATGTGCTGCCTTATCAAAGCACACTGCCTGTCTCTTTCACCGGTTCGGTAGCCTGGTTTTTTCAGGATGAAATCAAAGAAACGGCTGCATCCCTGAACCTTATTACGGGACTGTTTGTTAAAAATCCTATCGGGGAACTGGCCGATTATCATTTCAAGACCAACCTGTAGACATATAAAGACCTATTATCCACTTATAAAACTGAACGATTATGAAGAATTACAGAATTGAAGCAGCCATTCTCGCTATCGGATTGCTGCTGTTGGGTGTGTTCATTGAAAAAGGATTCAACGACTTTGCAGAGAAAGACCGCAACGTTAATGTAAAGGGACTGGCTGAAATGGAAGTGGCAGCCGACAAGGTTACCTGGCCGCTCGTATACAAGAGTATAGGAAACGACCTCGGCGCACTGTATGATGAAATAAAACGCTCGAACCAAACCATCATGCAGTTTCTGAAGGAAAAGGGACTGGCCGAAAGCGAAATCAGCGTCAACGCCCCCGAAATCATCGACCTGAAAGCCGAACGCTACGGAAACACGCAGGCAAACAACTACCGCTACAATGTAACGACTGTCATCACCGTCACTTCGGACAAGGTTGACCTGGTGCGCAAACTTATCAGCGAGCAGAGCGAACTGCTGAAACGGGGCATAGCCATCACTTCGGGCGAGTATCAGTACAGGGTGCAGTATGAATATACTAGCCTGAACAAGATCAAACCGCAGATGATTGAAGAGGCGACAAAAAACGCCCGCGAAGCAGCCGAAAAGTTTGCCAAGGACTCTGAAAGCGAACTGGGCAAGATACGGTATGCCAATCAGGGCCAGTTCAGCATCAACGACCGTGACGCCAACACTCCGTACATAAAGAAAGTGCGAGTGGTGACTACCGTCAGCTATTCATTGAAGAACTAAGGAAAAATCTGACAATTAGTCTCCGGATGTAGCAATCTGTCAGTACAGTGTCAGTTCCGTGCGTTAACAATGTATGCACAGGATTAAAATCCGGACGACACGGTTTAAAAAGGTTTTCACAGGTTTAAAATCTCCGCAGCCATTCCCTCCCGTTCCGACAGGCGGCACAGGGTTTGCAGTACATTAGGCGAATCGCGAAGCCGAAAGGCGGAAGGATTCGGAAAACAAACTGAATGTATAACTTAAATATAGGAGATTACAACTATGATGCCTGTTAGAAAATACAACAATCAGAACTGGTTACCGAGTATCTTTAATGATTTCTTCGACAATGACTGGATGGTAAGAACCAACGCTACGGCTCCCGCAATCAATGTAAGCGAAAGCGACAAGGATTATAAGGTGGAAGTGGCTGCTCCGGGCATGACAAAAGATGATTTCAACATCCATCTGAGTGAAGACAACGAACTGGTCATCACGATGGAGAAGAAAAATGAGACGAAGGAAGAGGACAAGGAAAACAAGAAGTATCTGCGCCGCGAGTTTTCCTACTCAAAATTCCAGCAAGCTCTGGTTCTTCCGGAAGATGTGGAAAAGGATAAAATCAGTGCCAATGTCAGTGACGGCGTATTGACCATTGAACTTCCGAAACGCACACCCGAAGAAAGATCCAAGGTAAGCCGCCAGATTGAAATCAAATAAAGGCAGTACATAATTAGTGCAAGCCTGCCCCGCCGGTTGCAAGACCGGGGGCAGGCTTTTTCTGTTTCAATCCATTCATTCCGCCAAGACAATATTTCTGTTTCCCCGTGATGAAATTGTCACATCATGCCCATCCCGCCAGACGATATCCGCATGAAAAGCCGTCGGCCTGCGTGAGAAACCGAAAAGAAAAGGCGTCTTTGCAACCGGATTGCAAAAAGAGATTCCTATCTTTGCATGACAACCAACAAAAAAACGACTGATGAAAACGCAAGACTACTGTCCCATCCTGGAAGAAGCAGGCATACGCCCTACCTCTGCCCGGCTTCTCATCTACGGAGCCATCGCAGAAACCAAAGATACGTTCAGTCTGGGCAGTCTGGAAGAACAACTGCAAAGCATCGACAAGTCGGTAATCTTCCGCACGCTGACGCTCTTTCATGAACACCGCCTTATACATAGCGTAGACGACGGAAGCGGTTCGCTGAAGTATTGCCTGTGCCACAACCACGGCCACTGCAAAAAGGAAGAGGCTCATTGCCACTTCTACTGCGAATGCTGCGGCAAAACCTATTGTCTGGACAACGACCTGATTCCTCCTGTCGATATCCCCGACGGATTCATTGCCCGCAAGGTGAACTATATCATAAAGGGAACGTGCGCGGAATGCGCCCGCCGCCTCAGCCCAGCACACTGCCCAGATACAGAAAAAACATTCCGATAAGCACCAGCAAAAGGTCGACCGCCTTGCTGCGAAGATTCTTTTCGCGGAACACCATGGCCCCGAAAAGGAAAGACACAATGACACTTCCGCGCCGCACCATCGAAACGATGGAAATCATCGAACCGTCCATGCTCAAGGCGTAAAAATAAACGAAATCGGCAGCCGAAAGAAATATGGAAATCAGAATAATGCACCAGTCCCAACGGAAAGGGGTGGTCGTCTTGCGCCGCGGAAGCCAAAGAAACATCAGCACGCCTCCCATCAGGAAAAGCTGATAAACGTTATACCACGACTGTACCACCATGTTATCGAACTGCTTCATGAGATATTTGTCATAAAGTCCGCTCACAGCCCCCAACAAAGCGGCCAACACCACAAACCAAATCCACTTGTTATGCTGAAAGTCAATCCCCTCTTTCTTGCCCGAACGGCTCAGCATAAAGAACGAAACGATGGCCAGCAGCACCCCTATCCACTGATATACATTAAGCCGCTCGCCGAAGATAAGCAAGGCACCCACCAAAGTCATGACCGGACGGGTGGCATTGATAGGGCCTACGATGGTTAGAGGCAGATACTTCATGCCGAAATAGCCGAACGTCCATGAAGAAAGCACTATCAGCGACTTCAGAATAATGAACTTATGCACTTCCCATCCCACCTGCGGAACAAAAAACAACGTGTTCTCCAGCCACTCCGGCCTTAGCCAGGAAACAAGGATGAAAGGCAGAAATATCAGACTTGAGAAAAGCGTATTCAGCCCCAATACGGGCAGAACGGCATTATTGGCCAACGATTTCTTCTTGAACACATCATAAAAGCCCAGCAACGCCGCCGAGCAAAAGGCAAGCAATAACCACATAATGAATCCGGTTTATATCCAATCAGCGTGCAAAGGTACGATAAATTTCGGAAAACCCATTGCATGGTTCGGAAAGAGTAAGTAACTTTGTTTGTTACATACAGTCTGGGATGAACGAACAGGTATTAAACAAACTGAAAGTTTTGGCCGAATCGGCCAAATACGATGTCTCATGTGCTTCGAGCGGCACTTCCCGCCGGAACGCAAAGGGTGGTTTGGGCAATACGGTAGGCGGATGGGGCATCTGCCACAGCTTTACGGAAGACGGAAGATGCATCTCACTGCTCAAAATCATGCTGACAAACTATTGCATCTACGACTGCGCCTACTGCATCAACCGCATCAGCAATGACATTCCACGGGCAACGTTTTCTGTCAGCGAACTGGTGGAACTTACCATAGAGTTCTATCGCCGCAACTACATCGAAGGACTTTTTCTCAGTTCGGGCGTGGTGCGCAATCCGGACTACACGATGGAGCGTCTTGTAAGAGTGGCCAAAGACCTTCGGGAAAAGCACCGTTTCAACGGTTACATTCACCTGAAAAGCATTCCGGGCGCAAGTCAGGAACTCGTTCATCAGGCCGGACTGTACGCTGACCGCCTGAGTGTGAATCTGGAAATACCGACCGAAGCAAACCTGAAACGGCTCGCACCGGAAAAAGACCATCGGAGCGTATATCTGCCCATGCAATACATCCAACAAGGAGTTACCGAAAGCATTGAAGAACGGAAAAAATACCGGTATGCTCCACGCTTTGCGCCCGGAGGCCAAAGCACGCAGATGATTGTCGGAGCCACCTCTGAAACAGACAAGGATATCCTGAACGTTTCAGCCGCTCTCTACCAACGCCCCACCATGAAACGCGTGTATTACTCCGGATACATTTCCGTCAATACATACGACAAGCGGCTTCCCGCCCTGAAGCAACCGCCTTTAGTCAGAGAAAACCGCCTTTATCAGGCAGACTGGCTCTTGCGGTACTATCAATTTTCCGTGGATGAACTGGTAAACGATACGACTCCCGACCTGGATCTGGAAATAGACCCCAAGCTGTCGTGGGCACTCCGCCACCCGGAGTTTTTTCCGGTCAATATCAACACTGCCGACTATGAAGCACTGCTCCGCGTTCCAGGCATCGGAGTCAGGTCGGCACGGCTTATCGTAGCGTCACGCCGCTTTTCACGCATCGGCTTTTATGAACTGAAAAAGATGGGAGCCGTCATAAAAAAGGCACGCTATTTCATCACCTGTCACGAACTGCCTGAAAAGACCATTCACGAGTTGGGCAGTGCCGGCGTAAGAAAACTGCTTTTACCCAAATCGCCCCGAAAGACCGACGAACGCCAACTGTCTCTCGACTTTCAAGACTGCTGAAACAAAAAAGTCTCCCTTTTTGCTTTCCACCGCAAAAGGGAGACCGTACCCAACAAATTCTTTAAAATTCAATTACCAACGATTTGCGAGCCGACAAGACCAGCCCCTGAGTAAAATCTACCGGCTTTCCGCTTGCAATTTCCTTGCCCGTCTTCGACCCTTTGGTCAAGACATTGTAATGTTCGGCCGACAATGTCTGTTCGCTGTCAGTGCTGTTCAATACAATCATCTCCGTTTTTTCGTCATGAACATGAGCATACAAATAAATTCCTTTCTGAGGAACGTGATACTTCACTGTCTTTTTCATCGCTTTCTGTGTTTAGTTTATTGTTTTGCAAGGGCAAAGATATAAGCTTCCCCTCACTTCATGGAAAAAGGCACATAAAAAACGCATACAGTTGCATAGATTCATGACATAAATCAAGAAAAGGAAGCCACCTGCAAAAACAAGCGGCTTCCTTTTTCACTATTCAGGAATTAATTTTATACAAGGAATCCCAACAATACACCGGCAGCCACAGCCGAACCGATAACTCCAGCCACGTTCGGACCCATAGCATGCATCAGCAGATAGTTGGTCGGGTCATACTCCAGACCGATAATCTGCGAAATACGTGCAGAATCGGGAACCGCAGATACTCCGGCATTACCGATCAGCGGATTGATCTTATTGTCCTTACGCAATATCAAGTTGAATATCTTCACAAACAATACGCCGGAAGCGGTCGCGATAACGAATGACAAGGCACCGAGAACGAAAATCAAAATTGAATCGACTGTCAAGAATTCAGAAGCCTGAGTAGACGCACCCACAGTCAAACCCAACAGAATCGTAATCGTATCAATCAGCGGGCCACGTGCCGTTTCTGCCAGACGGCGGGTCACTCCGCTTTCCTTCAGCAGATTTCCGAAGAACAGCATACCCAGCAACGGCAGACCGGAAGGAACGAGGAAGCAGGTAAGCAGCAAACCGACAATCGGGAACATCACTTTTTCCGTATGAGATACGGCGCGAGGTGCCTTCATCCGAATAAGACGCTCCTTCTTCGTAGTCAGCAGACGCATGATAGGCGGCTGGATTACCGGTACAAGTGCCATATACGAATAAGCGGACACTGCAATCGCACCCATCAGATTAGGCGCCAACTTAGATGAAAGGAAGATAGCCGTCGGACCGTCCGCTCCACCGATGATACCGATAGACGCGGCCTGCATTGGGTCGAAGCCCAACTCCAACGCAATCATATAAGCACCGAAAATACCAAACTGAGCAGCCGCACCGATAAGCATCAGCTTCGGATTGGATATCAGTGCCGAGAAATCGGTCATGGCTCCAATGCCCAGAAAGATAAGCGGCGGATACCATCCGGAAGTCACTCCCTGATAGAGGATATTGAGAACCGAACCTTGTTCGTAGATGCCGACCTGCAAACCGGCTTCCATATTGAACGGAATGTTACCGACAAGCATACCGAATCCGATAGGAATCAGCAGCATCGGCTCAAATTCCTTTGAAACGGCCAGATAAATGAAGAATATACCCACGGCAATCATGATGAAATGCTGGTATGTAGCATTATAAAAGCCAGTATATGTCCAGAAATCCGCCAGATTATTTTGCAAGAAACTAAGAAATTCTCCCATAATTACTCAATGATTATAAGGTCAGTACCCTCAAGAATAGATTCTCCTTTACTTACTTTGATGGCAGTCACCTTACCGTCGCGGTCTGCCTTGATGTCGTTTTCCATTTTCATGGCTTCCAATATGATCAAAGTCTGCCCGCGTTTCACCATATCGCCTTCCTTTACCTTGATTTCAAGAATTACGCCAGGCAGCGGAGACTTCAATCCAGACTTTCCGCCCACCAATGTAGGACGTGTTACGGCAGGAGGAGGCGCGGCAGGACTGGTAGAAGCCGTACGGACCACAGGCTTGATCTTCGGAGAAGTCTTTTTCTCCAACTCTACCGTATAGGGTGTACCGTTTACTTCTACATGCACATTGTTTTCTTCTATATCTCCCACGGTAACTTTATAAAGATTACCGTTTATTTTATATCTGTATTCTTTCATTGTTATTAATCATTAGAGGGTTTATTTCTTATGAGGAATTTCACGCAACGAATAAATCTTCGAACTCCACGGAGAGTAACTTCTCTTCACACGGCTGATGGTAAGGATTGTCTCCTCCACATCGTGATCCGCTCCCTGAGCTTCATGAAGCGCCATCGAGATGGCAGCAATCACTTCACCCGGAGCTTCTCCGAATCCACGCTCCTTAGCTTCCTGCTTGTCAGTAATGTTATGTGCCTTCATCGCATTGCGCTTGCGCAGCTTGATGGACATCTTTCCAACCATCTTAAAGCAGATATACAGCAGAATCAGGCCGGTAAACACTACACACATGGCTGTAATCGTCATACCAATACCGGCAGAGTCATGCAGCTCAAACTTATCCATTTTCGGATTTCCCTCGAGCGTCTGATTGTTCGTGCTCGGAGTCACATACTTGGTTTCACTGTCATCTTTCACCTCCCATTCATCCGATCCGTCACTTACACGAGCATAAGACTGGTCTGTCTTCAGAACACCGGCAGGCACCACAACCTGGTCAAGCAGCTTGCGACCCGAATCATACAGGCCGACCCAGTTGTCGCTGGTCTTGCTCAACACAAAGTTGGTATGGAAGGTTCCTCTGCGCGGAGCGCCATCCGCCCAGAAAAGAGCATGCTGACGAGGACTGATGGCAGTCAGCACATCGCCTTTCGGAATGAAATAAGAAACAGTATCACCCGGCTGACTGCTCACTTTCAGGTAGCATCCCGCCAAGTTCACACTGTTATAAGACGTATTGAATATTTCAACCCATCCGCTATGCACGCCATAATCGTCCTCAAAGTTATCCTGGTTGTCAACCAACACTTCGTTGATAACAATCTTGCTTCCTGTTCCGGGAGCCGTGCAGGAACTGAACGCCGCCAGCAAAACGGATAAGAAAAATATTCCGGCTATATGTCTGTTCATAATAAACTTTCGATATTTAAGATTAATATTACAAAGGAATATTTCCATGCTTCTTGGCTGGATTCGTCTGCTTTTTGGTCTGAAGCTGCTGCAAGGCGCGGATTACACGGAAACGGGTATTGCGCGGCTCGATTACATCGTCAATATAACCATACTTGGCTGCATTATACGGGTTGGCAAACAACTTGGTATATTCCGCCTCCTTTTCCGCCATCAGCGCCTTCGGATCTGCGGCCTCTTTTGCCTCTTTGGCATACAAAACCTCCACGGCACCGGCTCCGCCCATTACGGCGATTTCAGCTGTAGGCCAAGCATAGTTGATGTCACCACGCAGCTGTTTACAGCTCATCACGATATGAGAACCTCCATAAGACTTGCGCAGAGTGATGGTTACCTTAGGCACTGTAGCCTCACCGTATGCATAAAGCAGCTTGGCTCCATTCAGGATAACCGCATTGTATTCCTGTCCCGTACCCGGAAGGAAGCCCGGAACGTCCACCAAAGAAACGATAGGAATATTGAATGCATCGCAGAAACGGACAAAACGCGCTCCCTTGCGCGATGAATTGCAGTCGAGAACTCCCGCCAACACCTTAGGCTGATTGGCTACGATACCTACCGACTGGCCGTTGAAACGGGCAAAACCCACGATAATGTTCTTGGCAAAATCACGCTGCACCTCCAAGAACTCGCCGTTATCCACAATCGCCCCGATGACTTCATACATGTCATAAGCCTTGTTAGGACTGTCGGGAATGATTTCATTCAACGAATCTTCCAGACGATCAATCGGATCGGTGCAGTCGATATAAGGAGGCTCTTCCAGATTGTTCTGCGGAATGTAGCTCAGCAGCTTGCGAATCAGCGCCAATCCCTCTTCTTCCGTAGCTGCGGTAAAGTGAGTAACGCCAGAACGGGTAGAATGAACGCTTGCGCCGCCCAAGTCTTCCTGCGACACATCCTCGCCCGTAACGGTCTTTACCACCTTAGGACCGGTGAGGAACATGTAGGAAGTTCCCTCGATCATCAGGGTGAAATCGGTCAAAGCAGGCGAATAAACCGCACCTCCGGCACACGGGCCGAAAATTCCTGAAATCTGCGGAATCACACCCGAAGCCATGATATTGCGCTGGAATATTTCAGCATATCCGGCCAATGCATTGATTCCTTCCTGGATACGTGCGCCTCCCGAGTCGTTCAGCCCGATGCAAGGAGCGCCCATCTTCATTGCCATATCCATAACCTTACAGATTTTCAGCGACATGGTTTCGGACAACGAACCGGCCGACACCGTAAAATCCTGGGCAAACACGTATACCAGGCGGCCTTCAATCGTGCCATATCCCGTTACCACACCGTCGCCCAGATAATGTTTCTTCTCCATGCCGAAGTTTGTGCAACGATGCTGAACGAACATGTCCATTTCTTCAAAACTGCCTTCGTCAAGCAACATGGCAATACGCTCGCGGGCTGTATATTTTCCTTTTGCGTGTTGTTTCTCGATAGCCTTTTCGCCGCCTCCCAGACGAGCCTGGGCACGCAGTTCGATCAGCTCTTTTACTTTTTCAAGTTGGTTACTCATGGTATTTATCCTTTTATTTTTTAATTAATGAATATGACGGAACGTAAAAAGCAGATCGCTAAATCCACCCGTTACTTTTCACACAATTCCGTTAAAACCCCCATCGTTGACTTCGGATGCAGGAAAGCGATGTTCAGGCTCTCAGCTCCCTTGCGCGGCGCCTTGTCTATCAGACGAATGCCGGCAGCTTCCACTTCAGCCAAAGCATTGGCCACACCGTCTTCCACAGCAAAAGCCAGGTGATGAATGCCCATTCCACGGTTTTCTATAAACTTGGCGATGGTGCTGTCCGGTCCAGTCGGCTCTAGCAGCTCTATCTTCGTTTCACCACACTTCAGAAAAGCAGTCTTCACCTTTTGGTCTTCCACCGTTTCTATGTTATAACATTTCAGTCCGAGAACGTTTTCATAATACGGAAGGGCCTCCTCGATACTTTTTACCGCGATGCCCAAATGTTCAATGTGAGAGATTTTCATAATAGCACTGTTTTTTATGGGTATTAAGTTTTAAAGTTCTTTATTATACGCAGACAAAGAAAACAAAATTGCGCTGAAATACGAAACTTTTTTAAGAAAATCTTTGCAGATACCCTAATTAATTTGCTTTCCTTTTTATCTCTTAACGGAGGAATATCAGTTTGTCTCTCGCCTCGTCCCTATCCCCAAGAATGTATGGCAGCCATAAAAAACTTTTTTCATTCCGGCAAACAGATTTTCCGCACGGCATCAAACGAAGAGACGGGCAAAGGCTTCAGACATAGAACCATGCCAACAGACGGTTCAGCCATTTCCACTTTACATGATACCACCGCCTGCTGCTCATCTGCCTTCCTCCGAAACGCAGAATGAAGTCGCGGAAACCATACCGCTTGAAGGGAAGCCCGGCATCGATAAACTCGAAATGACTGTAACCCCTGTCGCGGGCATAGACCATTGCGCCCCATACCGCCAACACTCCCGGATACTGCAAAGGGTAGCTCTTGCGCATTCCTCCCGAGAACAGCAGGAAAGCGTCTTTTCCGGAAAAGAGACAGACGGAGCCCCCGACAATCCTGTCCTTGTAACGCACGAGAAAAATTTTTCCCATCTCCTGAACAGACGACTGGGAAAACAATGAAATGAAAAATTCCACATCGGGAAGATAGTGGCTGATCTTTGAGGAATAATATTTCTTCAGCATCCGGAAAAAGGCATACACATCCTCCCGGCTGCGGGCCACATCCATCACCGCCCCATTCTTCAGTCCCTGCTGAATCTGCCTCCGGCGCGAAGCACTCATCCACTTGTCCAGACGGCCGTGATGAATGGAATTGCGCAGACGGAGCCACCTCACCGGAAAATAACCGTTCGCCCGAAAATGCCGGTATCCGAACAAAGGTTCTTCCAGATTACGGAACTCTATCACGAAAGAACGCTCCCGATAAGTGGCGGTCAGGTAGGAAAGCATTTCGCGGAAAACATCATCGGCCGGAACCGACGGGGAGAAATATTCGCCCGTGCCATAGACATAGGTCTTTTCCACAAAACCGAAAATGCGGAAATAACGGCGGGTGACGCAAAGCAACCTTCCCACCGGACAGGAATCCTGATAAGCCACCAGCAGGACGGGACGATAACCCGGTGTCTGCTGCAACGCCCGAAACAGAGCAGTGGAATGAAAGACATTCGCTCCCGGAAGAGACGGAATGTCTTCGGCACGATAATATGTTGCCAGACGAATAGACATACCACGCAAATTTATAATTTTTTATTGAGCTTTTGAAAGAGAAAGCCTATATTTGTCGGGGCAAATGACTGTTTTATGAAAACGACACCCAAACATACATTTATATATAAAAGACACGCCCATGACAGCAAAAGCAACCAACCATAAAGACACCTATCAGGCCACAGCCGTATTTCTGGTACTGACGGGCATTCTTTATCTGCTCGACAAGTGGATAGGATTTGCCGACCACGGCCTGCCCTGGATCATGCAAAAAGACACCATGCTGCTTTACGCCGCAGTAGTCTTCCTGTGGTTCAAGACAGACAAATCGGTGGGAATCATACTGGCCGGCATCTGGCTTATCCAGAATATCGGTCTGGTCACATCTCTGCTCGGACAAATGTCCGCCTATCTGCTTCCGGTCACCCTGCTGCTCATAGGCGTCATTCTTTATTTAATATCTTCAAGATAGGCACACATGAAACAAACACTCCATTCCATCGTCTTCATCGGAGCCGGAAACGTGGCAACCCATCTGGCCCAGGCATTCACACGGTGCGGCTGCCTTGTCTGCCAGATATTCAGCCGCACAGAAGATTCCGCCCGCGAACTGGCCGGACAAATCGGCTGCCCGTATACCACTTCAACCGACTCTATAATCTCCGGAGCCGACCTGTACATCGTCGCTGTAAAGGATGCCGTACTGGGGCAGCTCATCCCGCAGATAACTGCCCGCAGCCCCCAGTCTCTCTTCGTCCATACGGCGGGCAGCATGCCGATGGATATATGGGAAGGCCAAGCCTCACGCCATGGAGTGATGTATCCGATGCAGACATTCAGCAAGCGGCGCCCTGTGGACTTCTCGGGCATCCCTTTCTTTATCGAAGCAAACAACGCTTCCGATGCCGACCTGCTGAAGGAACTGGCCGGACGCATCAGCGGCAACATCCACGAAGCATCCTCGGAACAGCGCCGTTATCTCCACATCGCCGCAGTGTTTGCCTGCAACTTTACCAACCACATGTATGCCATCTGCGAGCATCTGCTCAGTTCTCACGGCCTTCCCTTCGAGGCCATGCTGCCGCTTATCGACGAGACAGCACGCAAAGTGCACCATCTCTCTCCCGCGGAAGCCCAGACAGGGCCGGCATGCCGGTATGACGAAAATGTCATCAACCGCCACCTGCAGATGCTTTCCGACGAACCGGAACTGGCGCGGATATACGAACTCATAAGCAAGAGCATCCATCATTCAACAACCAAATAACAGCCAAATATGATAGACTACGATTTAACCCGAATAAAAGCCTTGTTTTTTGATGTGGACGGCGTATTGAGCGCAGAAACAATCTATACGCATCCCGACGGCGAGCCTATGCGGTCGGTCAACATCAAAGACGGATATGCCATCCAACTTGCCGTAAAATGCGGACTTCATATAGCCATCATCACAGGCGGACGCACGGAAGCGGTGCGACGGCGCTATGAAAGCCTCGGAGTGAAGGACATCTTCATGGGTGCAGCCATAAAGACCAAGGAATATGGCCTGCTGATGGAAAAATACGGCCTGAAGCCGGAAGAAGTGCTCTATATGGGCGACGACATTCCCGACTATGAAGTGCTCCAGCTCGTGGGCCTGCCCTGCTGTCCGGCCGATGCCGCACCCGAAATCAAGGCTATCTGCAAATACATCTCCCACCGGAAAGGCGGATACGGATGCGGACGCGACGTGATAGAGCAGGTGCTCCGCGCACAAGACAAATGGATGTCGCACGCCGAAGCATTCGGATGGTAACGATTTTTCAACCTTAACATAAACTACGATGATTCTTGAAAACCTGAAGAAGTATAAAGTCAGACTGGCTTCCAACTCTCCCCGCCGCCGCGAACTGCTTGCCGGACTGGGTATCGACTATGAAGTAAAACTTTTGCCCGGCATCGACGAAACCTATCCGGACACACTGAAAGGAGAAGAAATACCGGTCTACATCGCCCGCGAAAAGGCGGACGCCTACCGCCCCTCTATGGAAAAAGACGAACTGATTATCACTGCCGACACAATCGTGTATGTAGACGGGAAAGTGTTGGGCAAGCCGCATGACGCTGATGATGCCCGCCGCATGCTGCATCAGCTGTCAGGCCGCGCGCATCAGGTCATTACGGGGGTATGCATCACTACGCACGAATTTCAGCGCACCTTCGCCGCCGTGACAGAAGTGACCTTCGATACGCTTACCGACGAGGAAATCGACTTTTATGTAACGACCTACCGCCCTTTGGACAAGGCCGGTGCCTACGGCATCCAGGAGTGGTTCGGGTTTATCGGCGCATCGGCTCTCAACGGTTCTTACTTCAATGTCATGGGACTGCCGATACAGCGGCTGTATCAGGAGCTGAAGCGCCTGTAAGAAACACTGCAAAAAAAATTGGTGACGGAGAATGCAGGATATTCACATACCCTGTTTTTCTCCGTCACCTTCATCATCCTCCCATATTATGAAAAGCAAACTTTGTTTTAACCAGGATGATTATTTTATTGTCAGATTCATTCAGCCGTTTGAGTGCTGCCTGCCGTCGACTCAGCGTCAATCACTTCTCCCGCCAGTCCGTTGGCAAAGCCTGCGTAGGTAGGCTTGCGGTTATAGTTAGCATCCCACAGACCGATAGGCTCACCGGCACGCCATCCGGAACCAGCCGGACTGTCTGTCGCACTCCACTGCGTAATGCCATATTGCTGAGCAGCCGGAATCAGTTCGAAGTATTTCTGAATGATGAACGTATAATAGCCGGCCATCAGCTTCTGCTGCTCTAAAGTCACATCTTCCGTCAGAATAGCCGTTCCGTTTTCATCCTGAATACCCATGTCAAGTTCAGAAATCTTGATGAGCTTGCCCGATGCGGCCAGCAACTGGAACATACGCTCCACGCACTCTTCATTCTTCTGCTGCGTAGCGGGATTCATGGAATAAGACACGTGCATCTGAGTTCCGATACCGTCAATCTTTGTCACACCGTCAGATTCCCAATACTTAACCATATCAATCAATCCCTGACACTTGGCATTGTTGTTATAGGCTGCCTCCAGATTATAGTCGTTGATGAACAGCTTCAAATCGTCGCCTCCATACTGGCGGGCAAACTTAACCACCTGACGGGCATAGTCCTTGCCAAGATAATCCTGCCAATAGAAACTCTGGGAGGCACTTTCGGCACTCTCGGTTGCGGCGGATTTAAGCTGCGATGTATTGCCGTCAGACATCGGTTCGTTTACGGCATCCCATGCCTTGACCAGTGTGGCACCGGCATCTTCACCTTCGCCTGCACTCGGATTTTCCTTACAAGCATTCATCATACCCGCAATCCAGGTCTCCAAAGCATTGGTAAGCACAGCCTTCTTCTCTTCGGCAGGCATTTCGATGGTCTGTCCGCCTGCATTCGGATTGAAGTAGCAAATAGTAATGTCATCGATGTTAATCGTACCGGCATAAGTACCTATATTAAACAAGAAACGGTCTGCATTGTCTGCCCCACCGCCGGAAACTGAAATTTCTGCGCTATATTCCGTCCATTCTGTCGTAACAGGAATTGCCGGAAAATCACCTGCTCCCGCATAGTCAGACTTTCGTTGGAAACCGGCTCCGATACTTCCGTCAACGCTTCCCTTTACCATCATCGACAAACGATATGTACCGCCAGGAACAAGAGGAGCAGCAAAATCCCAAGCTACCTGAATATCCCACGGATTGGTAGCCGCAGCAGGATTTACAATCTCAAAGGAATAATCACTGTTGTAACCGCCTCCCTGAGCAGACTGATTACGGGTAGCAGAGCCACCCCATCCTCCCCAACCGGATATGCCGGTTTCAAAATCGGAATTGGTAATTACACTTTCATCATAAGCTCCGCCACCAACGGCATATCCTTCATCCTGTCCGGAAATAGACTCGAATGCACCTGGTGACCAGCCCGTCCATCCGGTAATCGTTCCATCTTCAAAATCGCTATTAGCTATCAGGTTTTCAGTCGATCCATCAGCTGTAAGCGAAATATTGTCAATCCAGATGTTCACAGCTGCCGTTCCGAAATTAAAGGCAATCTTATCCACCAATCCATCCGAAGGTGTAAAAGTAAATGTCTTTTCTTCCCACATTTCGCTGATATCTATTCCACCGGGGTATTGCTGCGCGCCTCCCAAAGAAGACTGCAAATAAATCTCCGGATGATAAGCTTCCGACGCACGCGCCACAAACTTCAAGGTATAGGTAGTTCCCTGTGTCAACGGAGCTGCAAGCTGATACCAAGTCTGAGCATCATAAATATTGGCTTTAGCAGAAGAATTCTTCAAAAGCAGACACAGCCCCCCATTGCTATCCTCGCCGGGAATGACAGTCGGCGCAATCAGCCCGTTCAGATAAGCCAGGGTCTGCTGCGAATGCCAACAGAGTGTATGCCCGTAAACCGTCATGCCAGCTTCCTTTGCCGCCTGCACAAAATCGGTTACGGTAGTGAAGTCCATCGAACCGTCAGTCCCTACAACGGAAGAATACTTCATTTCATTGCCCGCCGTCATTTCATCAAAATTGGAAACGGCCAGGCTATGCACCAGCTCTCCCTTTGTAAAGTCGTTGGCTCCGAGAGCCAATCCCAACTTAAAGTCGGGATTGGCACGGTTCACATAGTTCTTCAATGCATCATAATTGTTCAAATATACCAACTGAGCAAGGTTTTCAGGCATTGTGCCCCCTTCGTACGGCAACATGCTCTCGTCTGTACACGCAGCCAAAGCACCTACCGCAAACGCTCCCAGTAACAATCTATTATAATGTCTCATAGTCGTTTTCATTTAAAAATATTAGTTCTCTTTATACACCGGCGAGAATGTTTCAAACGATACGCCACGGGTCTGCACCACCAGTGTATCCTTTGTCTGATACTGCTTTACGCCGAAATCAATGTTGTATTCCAGATACAGAGCGTCACGGTCTTTGTTTCCCCAACTGGCCTTTTCGCCTTTTGACACAAACTTGCCCGTTCCGCTTGCCGCATAAGCATCCGTGCCGGAAGTAATGGTACATTCATCCTTGTCGTTGAAACTCAGAATCAAATCGCAGGTAAGCGTATTGGTTCCTACCGTAGTCGAAACCGGGAATACAGCCGTATTCAGATTCTTTGTAGAGACGCTGCATATCTCATCGTCTTCCACATATTCCTCGTGACGCACATTCGCAACGGTAGTCCCGCCTTCCGTCACCTGATCGATTCCACGACGGAGATATTCCGCATCCCACTTGTTGATATACTTCACGCAATACAGCACATAATTCTTGGGAGCCGTATCCCACATGGTCGAATTAGTCCATGACACATTGTCTTCCTTAGGAATTCCGAGCAGGATAGAATCCGCATTCACCACATCCGTCATGCGAATCGGAATTACATACGAATTGGTCAGTGAAGCCTCATCATTGAAGAAGTCGTTCGTAAACTGCACTTCCACACCTCCCATCAGATTATTGTTCTCGTTCAGCGTAATCTGCTCCGAAGCCAACGTATAATAGTTGGAAGGCATAGCCTTTACCGGAGTCACCCCGTCTTCAAAATAAAGGTTCTCACAAAGCGACTCGTCTACCATAATGTCGATTACTGTAGATCCGCTTCCGCCATAGGCTCCACCCATCGTAGCATAAATCTTACATTTATGTTCATTGTCAAGCTCTGTAGGATACGTGTCCTCTCCCATTACCAGAGTCCGCACCGGAGTCTGATAAGCAAAATAAACGGCAGAGTTGTCATAATTGGGAAAGTCTGCATCTCCGTTCTTACAAGAAGAAACTCCTACTACAGAAATTCCTGCCACAAGTATAGAAAGTAAATTTGCTTTTCTCATATCTTAATCATTTTATCATGAATTATACACGAATTACCATCCCTGATTCTGTACGAAACCGAAGTTCAGCACCTCGCTGTAAGGAATCGGTCCATAGTTCATATAAGGCTGATAATCTCTATTTTCCACATCTATCGTAGTATACTTCAGCGAACCATCCTGTTCTTTGGTAATATTCACTCCTCGGGCAGTTTCGGTCAGATCGGCCTTCCAACGGCGCAAGTCATAGAAACGAACATTCTCAAAGCAAAGTTCCAGACGGCGTTCATTGCGAATCAGTTCACGCATCTTGTCTTTATCGTTCTTGATGCTTTCCAGATAAGCGTCACCATTGTCAGCACCCACACCGGCCCGGCTGCGGATAGCCTTGATTACATCATAGGCACTGTAGGAATGCGAACCTTTGCCCTGCGGCCCCCAAGCTTCGTTGGCAGCTTCCGCATAGGCCAAGAAGATTTCCGTGTAGCGGATACGGGCAGTATAATGCTTCTGGCTGGTATTATACTGAGGATTCGGATTACAATCCTTACGCAACAGCTTGCGTAAATAATATCCCGTTCGGGTGGATTTTCCGGATTCCCGGTTCAAAGCATCCGTGCTTGTTCCATAAGAACCGGTAGTAATCTGCGTGTCGGGAGTTCCCTGCATACTGCCATCGAAAACAATATAGGCAGCCAAACGCGGGTCACGGTCTGCATAAGGATTATTCGGATCATAGCCGGAGTTGGCGGCATCCGTAATCGGATAACCGTTTGCCATCGGGAAAGCATCCACCAAGTTCTGAGTAGGATTGATTCTTCCGTTACCATACAAAGTCGGAGGGAAGTTGTCTGTCTCCAATGTAAGGTTCGTTTCCATATTACTTCTCCAAATAACCTCTGCGGGTACAGCACCGTTGGCAAGATTCGTTATTTCAGTCGTATTGGCAAACCATGTATATCCGTCTGCATCCATACCGGAAACCCCACCGATACGATCCAATACGGTAGCCGCATAGTTGGCGGCATCTTCCCATGTCACGGTAGTCCCTTCACTGAATGCCGGACTCGCTGCCAAAAGAGTGACCTGAGCACGAACCGCCTCCGCGATGCGGGCAGAAATACGTCCTGTAGCTCCAGTGCCATTCACACGGTCATAAGTCGAAACTTTGGCATCATCTTCTGCTATATTGGTCATTATGTCCAGATATTTTTGAGGAATCTCGCCTATCGTATGATCCTTATAGTCCAAAGGAAGCAGCTCAATGGCTTTCTGACAGTCCTCCAATATCTGGTCCACACAATCCTGATAAGTATCACGAGGTTGAGTGAAATCTGATTCCGGTGTTTCAGATGCCGTCTTGATGGGAACGCCCAGCAATTGTCCGTCTGCCGACCATCCGCCATGGGCTCTTAACAAAAACCACATGTGCACAGCACGCAATCCATAGGCTTCTCCCTGCAAACGATCCTTGAACAACTGCTGAACAACTTCATCACGTGCCCATTCCACACCATCCATATTTTCAAGGAACAGATTCAGATACTGAATGGCATTATAGCATACCTTCCATTGAGAACGTTCTCCGGGATCATTTTGTGCAGTCCAGGAACCGGTAGCCATACTGCGCCATGCGTTGGAATTATCATTCGAAACCGCATCGTCGGTGGCCACATCGCTAAGCGGAGCCGACCTGTAACAATCCTGCAACAATACATACGCATTACTCATGACTCCATGTGAATACACAGGGTCATCAGGCATAGAACTCAAATCCCGAACGTTCTCGATGGCAGGATCGAACAAGTCATCGCAAGCCGTAAACAACGGGAGAAGAGCCAATAACTTTATTATATTTTTCATATTCATTTTCTTTTAGTTGATTAGAAAGCAATCTTCACACCCAAATTATAGAAACGAGTCTGCGGAGCACTACCTACATTCATCTCCATCAGTTTGCGTTCTTTAGCAATAGTCAGCAGATTAGATCCGCTTATATATACCGATGCTTCTTTCAAGAAAGTCTTACGCAGCAGATCTTTCGGGATATCATACGTAAGCTGCACTCTTGCCAAATCGAAACGGTTGGCCTTGTATAGCCAGAAAGTAGAATTACGGAAGTTATTGTTACCGGTCTGTGTAGTCAGTCGGGGATAAGTAGCCGTTGCCGCAGTTTCTTCCGTCCAACGCCCACGCACCACTTCCGAATATTTTCCTTCGCCATATACCCAATAATAAGAAGAGCTCTTCATGCCATAGCCTCCGAAACCTCCTGTACCGAGTGCAAAGAGCGTAAAGTTTTTCCACTTGGCAGTAAAGTTGATGCCCAACGTAAACGGAGAACCATACCATCCGCCGCGTCCCAAACAGATTTCGTCTTTGCTGTCAATCACACCGTCATTGTTCTGATCCTTATACTTCAGATCACCCTTACGAACCGTACCTCCAAAAGACTGTGTCGGAGAATTTGCCACTTCTTCATCACTTTCAAAGAAGCCTTCGCATTCCAGTCCCCAAATGGCATCAAGCGGTTTTCCTTCCCGATTCTGATAAGCATCTTCATAGTTCTCATCTCGCTGGGTGGCCTTTGTATCATAGTAAGTGCCGGTCACGCCTAATGAAAGGTCGGCTTCACCCACCTTCTTGTTAAAGTTAACGGCAAAGTCAAAACCGATACGCTTGTTGTTGTTATAGTTGATATAAGGAACAAACGAATTCTCCGGATAATAAGCAGAGAAATATATCGGATAAATGGTAGTCGGCTGAATCAGCAGCCCTTCCATACTGTTGACAAAAAAGTTTGCATCGGCCGTAATCAATCGGTTCCATAAGGAAGTATGCAGATTAACGGACAATTCCTTACGTTTGATAAAGCCCAAATCTTCGTTCGTTCCGCGCTTGGAAGGTGTCGTGTTTCCACCATAACCGTCACGCCAAGCAAACCATCCGCCGGATGTGGCATCATAAGTTCCCATATACAGGTAATAACTTGTGATGTCTATATCCTGATTCAGAATGCTGCCAGATACACCGAGAGTCAAATCATCGACTACCGGAGAATCGGCCAGGAAGTCTTCTTTTGCCAATTTCCATCCCAGAGTCAAGGAAGGAGAAAAAGCATTGCGGTGTCCTTCTGCCAACTTGGCGGAATGGACAGCTGCACCACTGAAATCAGCAAAATACTTTCCGCGATAGTTATAGCCTAACTGAATGCCCAAATTAGCATTACTGGTGCGATGATAAGTTCCAGAATTTGTTTGCTGGAAACCGTTGGCAATCAACATGGCCGACAAATTATGGTCATTGTCAATGGTCGTGTTATAATCGAAATGAGCCGACATGGCAATCGTCTGATTGTCGGTACTTCCGCTAATATTCTGCGAACCGCTCCGTTTGTCATTTCCTTCCTTTACCAAACCGGTAATGGCATCCACACCATTATAATTTGACCAAGTAGGAGTATATACCGCATAAGAATAGTTGTAGGAAGTGTTATACGTAGTCGCATAATCGACAGCAAACTGGAAATGGAAAGAAAGCCCCTTCAACAGCTTGTCCAACTTGAAATCAATTCCCGTATCAAACTGGAACTGACGACTCGTAAACTTCGTATATCCGGCAGCATAATAGTCGGCAAAAATATTGCGCAAATCCTGCTGCGTACCATTCAGGAAACCGCCTTCGAATATATTGTTGTTAATACCCATCAAATCTAAAGCAGCTGTGGCATTCGGATCTATATAACTTACCGGAATCAACGGAGAAAAACGATTCGGACGCATGGTAGAGGCTTCACTCCAATAATCGTTTCCGTCAGCATGCGTACTTCTTCCCGACCGTGAATCATAGAAAGTGGCATTGGCATGAGCATAAGCGGAGATATCGTCATTGATGGTCAAATCCACATTACCACGAATGCTCAAACGACTGGTATAGTTATCCTTCACTTCACCGAAATCGAAGAGACTGCCCTCCCGGTAATAGCCGATATTCGAATAGAAACGGGCGCGTCTGTTTCCACCGGAGAACTCGGCTGTCACATCGCTCCGATTGTAAGCCTTCTTCAAATAATCGGAAGAATAATAGTCCAGACTCGGATAACGGTAAGGATTGGTTCCCGAAGCATAGTTATAAATATCGGCACTGCTATACAAAGGATCCAAGCCGTCATTCTGAAGAGCCTCGTTATACAAAGACATATACTCAGCCGAACCTAAATATTTCGGATAACTCTTGGGTACATAAAATCCCGTATTGGCCCGTACATCAACCTGCAGCTTATCCTGAATCTTACCGCGCTTGGTTGTAATATAGATAGCTCCTTTAGCGGCACGGCTACCATAAAGCACGACAGCCGCAGCACTCTTCAAGAAAGTAATCTGTTCGATTTCCGAAGGGGAAACATTGTTGGCAGCACGGGGAACTCCGTCAATCAGCACCAGATAACCGGCATTGTCACCGTCCATTCCCCATAAAGAGTTGCCGTTCCAACCACCGATATAACCTTCCATATTATCCAGACTGTTCAAATCGGTATTATAGTCCTTCTTTATCGCCTCTGCCATGTTGACCACAGATACTCCTCCCAACAAATCGCTTTGAGCCACTTTGCGGAAAGCCACCTGTACCAAAGGGTCTGCGGCATTCAATGAATCTGTCTCATTTTCCGCAACCGATTGTGCACCTACATAACTCGGCAAAAGCCCCGTCATGAGTGCCGGCAAAATGAATCTTATATATTTATGTTTCATTTGTTCAATCTTTTAAATTATGAAATTCTGTCTCTGCTTACCATCCCGGATTCTGGTCAAACCCTTCATACAAATAAGTATCCTCCACCTTCAACGGGAACCAGTAATGCTTCGCCGTAAAATTACGAGTCAAGATTTCCTCTTCACGCCAGTTTGCCACTTCGGCATCTCTCGGGTCATTATTGGCATCCCGATACCATGCGTCATCATGAACGCGTGTAAACTCTTGAGAGGTCTTGATGTTATAAGGATATTCCGTAAGGAGCAGCCAACGCTGCAAATCACAGAAACGGAAGCCTTCGAAAGCCAACTCAACAGCGCGTTCGCGACGCACCTCGTCCATAAACGTATGGCTGTCGGAAGCATAACGGTCGAGCACATGTGCCATACCGACACGGTCGCGCAATACATTGATGGCTTCACGGGCTGTCTTAGAGAAATTGGAAGCCTTGCCATTGGCTCCTCCGAAAGCAGCACATGCTTCTGCATACATCAGATAAATATCTGCCAGACGCATATAGCATAATCCCATCTGCAAATTGCCTCCATAATCCTGCACCTTATCATAATTGTTTACAGTATGAGGAGCCAATTTCTGAGTGAAATATCCTGTACGGCTGCCCAACTGCTCATCGCGAACATTACCATCGGTACAAAGCTCACTGTAACGATACTCTTCCATATCTTCACTCATCTGGCCGTTTACATATTTAAACCCATCGAAAACAATATCATGATAGAAACGGGGATCGCGGCCTCTAAACGGATGTGTCTTGTCGAACGACCCTTGCGCATCGTTCAAGCGAGAACCGTCTTCCATTCCATACAGATTCACGTAATTGGCTGTAGGCTGATGGATATACTTATCATCCGGAACCAAATTGTTAACTTTTGGTCCCCATGTTTTCGCAGCTTGGTAAGGGCTTATGTTAATACCCATAGAAGGGCCGCGGAATATGGCCTCAACTGAGCCGGGAACCATCCAGTTCTGTCCTGATGTATAAAACAGATCAGAATAGCAGTTGCTTACTCCGGCAGCTTTCGTATGATTATAGATGTCGCTATAAGCATCCTTGAACTGTACCAACTCATATTGGGTCTGACCGCTTTCCACCAATGTCAGCAGTTCGCCGAAAGCCTGAGCCGCTTTCTGGCAATACTCATTATTATAATTGTACGTATTTGCACCGCCAGTCTGTGCACCATGCTCCATCAACGGACTGCCTGCCCACAGGTAAGTCTTTCCCAAATAACCCAATGCAGCTATTTTGGTAACGCGCAATGCGTTCTGTCCGGAAGTCTGTTTTCCGACTGTCGTATCATCCCAGTCAATCGGCAACAAATCTACCGCTCTTTGAAGATCCTCTGCCACCTTATCTGCCGCTTCGCGGAAGCTCAAACGAGGCAAAGTCAAACCTTCTGAATCCAATACCTGATCAATATAAGGCATTCCGCCCAAATATTGCATTACTTCAAAATGCCACCATGCGCGGAAGAAATAAAGCTGTCCGGCTATCAGGTCTTTTTCCTCCTGCGTGGCATCCGTCATTCTGTCCAAATTCGCCAGACCAATATTGGCCTTGCGGATGCAATACCATGCATGCGGCCACAAGCGATGCTTGAATCGATCCGTTGCCGTAGGATCAGCATCCGATGAGTCAAGCCAAGAAGCAGCTTCGCTCATCTTTCCTGCCTGCCAAGCCCAGAAGTTACCCAAATCTATCTGATGCACCAGATGCCAGTCGGCCTGGGTATTCATAATCTCGTCTTCACCCCAGTTGAAAGAGGTAGTCCAGTAGCAGTGTACCTTATCCGGAATACAGTTATATATTTCTTCCACGAATCCCTGAAAATTCATGAAGTTCTTATATACATCTTCCTCCAGCACCGTAGAGTCTGGGTCTTTCTCCAGATAATCTTCACACGAAGACAATCCTAAAGTCACCGCAAACAGACCTCCATACAGTAAAGTTTTATATAATTTTCTCATAACATGTTCAATTATAAAGTGAATTTAAGTCCTAAATTGAAACGCCTCATCGTAGGATAAGCACCCTGACCACTCGCTCCGGAGAAGTTAGACTCACGGTCGTCCGGCATGCGGGTCCATACCCACAGGTTGTTACCGTTCAAGAATATCTTCAGATTGCGGATGCCAATCTTATGTACCCATCCGCTGTTGAATGTATAAGCGATTTCCGCATTCTTCAAACGGATATAAGAACCATCATAAAGATTCTGTGTGCCATAATAATAGCTCGGCGTTGTAGTGAGGCGGGGCACAACCACTTCCGGAGTCGGCGTGTCTTTCGACCACCAGGTTCCTTGGTCATATACTCTGTTCAGACGGTTCGTGAAGCTTTCCAGATTCACATCACGGGTTACATTCGTTACACCATAGAACTGCACAAAGGCAGTGAAACCTTTCCATTCAAAACCGATGGTAGCATTGTAGGTGTTCTGCGGTGTTGAAGAGAAGCCATAAGGCGTATAGTCCAAATCATCAATCACACCGTCGGCATTGAAGTCGACAATGTAATAATCACCCGGAAGCTTCTGGTTGTCGCTCGTATTGTGCTGCGGGCTTCCGTATATCTGGTCATAAGTATTCAAATGTCCGGCATCGATATGCGCATGAGTCTGATTGATGGCGTATCCGGCCTGCTTCTGGTAAGCCGGAGCCAACTGCGGGTCATCACGCTTGATTACTTCATTCACTGCGTGCGTCATGCTGAAATTACCCCACAAACGCATCTGATTGGCAAACACTTTATTGATGCGCAGCTCCAGTTCATAACCACGTGTCTTCACCTCACCCAGATTGGCCGACGGAGGTGTGGCTCCATAATAAGGAGGAATGGAGCGTTCGCCACCAGAAACGATGATGTCTGTACGACGATCGCGGAACACTTCAACGGCACCGGCAAACAGTCCGTTCAAGAAAGAATAGTCGATACCTAAGTTGAACTTACGAACCGTTTCCCAGTGAATGTCCGGGTTACCTACTGCCGTTTCACGATACCATGAATAAGGGCTATATTCATGATTCAATCCCATCGGAGTTTTACCATTAGCTCCGCCTCCTACATCCCATGTACTCAGATAAAGCCAACGATTTGCCACATTGTCATCACCGATTTCACCGTAAGAAACGCGCACTTTCAACATATCCAACCACTTTTTTGAAAAGTTCATAAACTTTTCTTCTGAGATCATCCATCCCAAAGCACCTGAGTTGAAGAAAGCGAAACGGTATTCCGGCGCAAACTTTTCAGAACCGTTGTATGCACCATTATATTCCACAAAATATTTGTTGGCATAATTGTAAGTGGTACGGAAAGCCCAGTCCTCACGATAGTTCGGAAGCATGCTACCGGTAGCCCTTTCCTGACGGCTGAACAGTCCCATCGCCGTAACGTTGTGTTGCCCGAACTCACGCGCCCAGTCCAACTGAATCTGGTAATTCAGGTTGCGCTGAGTCGCTCCATCATTTACATATCCACCGTCTGTTGTCCACAAAATCTGAGAGTGATAGTCAAAGCGATTCTGCTCATCATATTCCGACTTGTAATAAACAATGCCGGTTTCCGGATCAATCCACTTGAACTGAGGATCATGATAAAGGTCATTCACACCACGATTGGTCTCCACAAACACATTGTCCCATGAAACCATGGCACGCGCATGCAAACCTTTCGTAATGAAGCTCAAGTCCTGCTCCAATGTAAAGTCCGTATTGATACGGGTTGTCGTGGTAGTCATTGCTCCCGACAATGCCAAATTTGATGTAGAATTGGATACGTTGGACACATTCGGATAATATCCCCATGTGCCGTCAGAATATTGGGGAAGGAACACATCGGGCGGAGTGCTGTAAGCTCCTGCCCAATACTGAGCCATCGCCCAGTCGGCAGAGTTTGTATATCCCCACGGAGTTTTCTTCGAACCGTTCGAGCCGGCAATGTTTACCTTAAATGTAGTGGTCTTGGTCAACTGGAAATCCAGATTACTGCGGACATTGATACGGTTGTATCCATAACCGGAGTTATAACCACGCCCATTGTCCATCACATCGAACAAGTCGCCTTCATGCAGGAAGTCGGCAGACACGAAATATTTCACAAAATTCGTACCGCCGCTTACATTCAGGTTTGCATTGTAAGACATGGCATAATCTTTAAACAGCACATCCTGCCAGTCCACATTCGGATAGCGCTCATACTCTTCCAGATTGGCCGGATAGCGATATTTATTAATGACAGCCTGCGGTGTGATATACCCCCATGCACCGGATCCTAACGCATTTGACAACGCCAATTCATGCTCGATTGCCACATTGCGCGCCATCAGTGCATCGTATGAATCCAACTTGTTCGGCAACTTTGAAGGAACCTTCATGGTCATCTGGGCAGAAATGTCAATCTGCGCCTTCCCTTCCTGCCCACGTTTGGTCGTGATGAGGATTACACCGTTAGCTCCCTTTACACCATATACAGCTGTGGCCGAGGCATCCTTCAATACAGATATAGATGCAACCGAACTGATGTCCACCGAACTCATCGGACGTTCGATACCGTCGACCAATACCAACGGATCGCTGTTGTTCCATGAGCTTGCACCACGAATCACGATTTCCGGCTCTTCTTCACCCGGCATACCGTTACTTGATGTGGTGATTACACCCGGCAGATTTCCGGTCAGGGCAGCACCGATGTCGGCCACACCTCCGGCACGCTCCAACACTTCACCTTTGGTTTGTGTAATGGCACCTACCACAGATTCCTTCTTCTGCTGTCCGTAACCCACGATAACAACTTCCTCCAGCATTTCAGAATCCTCACGCAGCGTGACCACAATCATACGCCGTCCGTTCACATTCACATCCTGTGGGGCCATACCCAGATAAGAAACTGTCAATACAGCATTCTTGTCCGGAACTTCCAATGTAAAATTACCGTCAAAATCCGCAACCGTACCGACTGAAGTATTGCTCTTCAATACAATAGCAGCTCCAATCAATGGCTCGTCATTCCCGTCGAGAACCTTACCCGTCACTGTAAACTTACCTTGTGCAGCCAGATTCAAGCTACACACCAATAAGAAAAAGAATAAGATTCCTCTTGATTTCAAACCCTTCCTCTTGTCTGAGGAACAGTCTGCAAGAAACTGTTGTCTTATGTTTTTCATGTTATTAAATGATTAATTAAAAAAAGTTTTCTCTCGACTCACAATCATTTTGATTTGTCATTGTTTTTCATTACCTTTATATCTCCATATTTCTCCTGATTTAAGATTACACATAAATAAATTAAAATTAGGAGTCCGTCTGATTCCCCCCCCTTGCCGTTCCCGGAATGAATCAGCCGACAGACAGCAAACAGGGAGCAATCAGAAATTTTCCTAATATCACAAAGTTATTTTACTAAAATGAAAAAAGTATTTCTTCCCGTATCCAAAAGTTCAAAATACGTTACACGACTTTAATTCACGTTACATATTTTATCATTGATGTAACATTTTAGCTTTTGGATATAAAAAATGATAAAGATTTATTTTGATTTATAAACGATTCTATCAGCAAAATAAAACCGGAAATAACAAACTGAGGAAGACAAAACAAGTACCTAAATTCTCATTCTCTGAATCTCCATCCGTTTTATCAAAATGAAAATTCCGTATCAGACTATGCAACAAAAATATCATCAGCATGGTATCGTTTTTATGTCCTGACCCCAAAGAAAGAAAAACAAAGCCTCCAAAATCGAAATACGGAAAAGGTGGTGGCAGCAAATTTGAAAAGGGCAGGAAAAAAGTTACTACCACCACCCTCTATATTACTCATATACTTATCGTTATGAGCAATGGTGAGAGTAGTGGCAGTAAAAAAGAAAAATTAAGATTGGTCGCTAAAAAAATCAGGCGTTAAACAATCTCGCCAAATCGGTCTTTTCGCCTACCACCCAAACAATGTCCTTTTCACCAAAAGGAATATTCACATCCGGCTTGCGCAAAGAGCCGTCATCGGCAGACTCTATACCCACCACCAGACAATGATATTTGTTACGGATGCCGCTTTCGCGAATCGTGCGGCCACAAAAAGGCGACTTGGCATCGATTACAAACTGCTTCAGATACATTTCATGCTTCCCGAAATCCTCCTCCGCCCTACTGTTTTTCATGGCTTCCGCCTGAGCTGCAAAAAGAGCAAGCTGCTCATCGGTTCCTATTATCTGCAACGTGTCATTGGGATAAATCCGGTTTCCGCCGCCGGGAATATTGATGCGGTGCGTCCCCCGGATGATAGAAGCCACATGCACATCGTATTTCTTCCCCCAGTCAAGTTCCTGCAAAGTATGGCCCGCCCACAAAGAATCTGCCGGAATAACGAAATCACTCAAATGCAGGTCACGGTCAAGCAGGCGTCCTGCATACTCCGGCCGCTTCTCTCCCAGATATTCCTTCCGCATATCCTTGGAACGGAGATTCTGCACAAACACACGTTCAAGTATAATAGACTGCTTTTTTAAGAAACGCGACAGTATCATCAACAAGACGGCGACAATCGCTATACCTACCACCAGAGCTACCGAAGCCTGATAAAGGTGATTGATAACATAGACCAAAAAAGAAATGGCTATCACGATGCGCAGCAAAACGAGTGACAGAAGCGGAGCGCGGTTAAAGCGATTGTCTGCCCACAAAGAACGAAATTCCACCGAATGATTCTTCTTCATGACCAATGCACGCAGGAAAGGAGACAGGAATCCTACGGTAAGAACCGCCCCTGCCAGTTTTCCCCATTCATCCCCCAATACGGATATCAGCATCGGGACAAAGAAATGCAGTGAAACAATGGTTACAGCTACCGACAAGACCGAATAAATAACCACTATACGCACTACGGCAGACACCAGACGATGCCAGTTGGTCTGATGATTCACCGTCTGGACTCCTGTAGCATAACGCTCCAGCAAATGTTTCCACCTCACAGGAATATAACGGTCTGCCAACCTGTAAGCCGGAGCAGACAGGCGAATCATATAAGGAGTCAGGAAAGTGGTTATTACCGATACGGCTACCACAATCGGATAAAGGAAATTGCTTGTCACTCCCAGACTCACGCCCAGTGAAGCAATGATGAAAGCAAATTCTCCGATTTGCGTCAGACTGAAACCACACTGCATGGCTATTTTCAGAGGCTGACCAGACAGCAGCACACCGCCCGTCCCGAATACAGTCTGCCCTACCAGTATGGCTATCACGATAACGATAATCGGCACTATATATTCTACAATCATATTCGGATCAACCATCATGCCCACAGAGACAAAGAAGATAGCTCCGAACAAGTCCTTTACCGGAGCCACCAGCTTCTCGATATGATCAGACTCTACCGTTTCAGAAAGAATAGACCCCATGATAAAGGCACCAAAGGCAGGTGAGAAACCGACACTGGCTGCAAACACCACCATGCCGAAACACAGGGCAAGCGACACAATGAGCAGAGTCTCGCCGTTCATCAAACGGCGTACACGCTTCAGGAAAAGCGGTATCAGATAAATGCCCACCACAAACCACAATATAAGGAAGAACAAAAGCTTGAGAATGCTGTATCCCATCTCCATCCCCTCAAAATTCTGACTGACCGCCATCGTAGACAGCATGACCATCAGCACTATCGCCAAGATGTCTTCCAATATCAAGATGCTCAGCACAATGCCTGCAAAACGCTGCTGCCTCAAGCCCAAATCGTCGAATGCCTTATATATAATGGTGGTAGACGACATGGCAAGCATACCGCCCAAGTAGATGCAGTCCATCTGCTTCCATCCGAACGACCATCCCACAAACATCCCGACCAGAATCATGCAGAAGATAATGGCACATGCCGATATCACCGCCGCTCCGCCTACCTTCATCAGCTTCTTGAAGCTGAACTCCAAACCCAAGGCGAACAGCAGGAAAATGACTCCAATCTCAGACCATGTCTGGATATTGGCCGCATCGGTTACCGTGGGAGTAAAAGTGAAATGCGGGCTACAGATAAACCCGGCCACTATATATCCGAGCACCAACGGCTGCTTCAGTTTCTTGAAAAGGAGCGTCATGACGCCGGCACAAATCAAGATAAGAGCCAAATCGCTTATCAATGGAGCTAAATGAGACATCTGCTTTGCTTTCCTTATTTACAACCCAAGCCACTCATGAAGCAGCCCCTTGATTTCTTTTTGAGTCGCATCGTCGAAAGTGGCGATACGGGTGGAATGACTTCCGCCCGGCTGTACAAAAACATGGATGTTCTTTTTCCCTTTCAGCCATGTCACTCCGGAAGCCGACCACGGGTCGTCTCCCCCATATATATAAATCATCTTCGGATCATTTTTCTTTAGGAAATCCACCGTATGCCTATAAAGCGTGTCATCAAAAGTCAGCGCGGAAAGTTCTTCGGGCAGCATGACACGGCGCAGATAGTCCTTGCATGTCTTGATGCTCATCAATTCTTTAAAAGGCTCCATATCGTATCCATAATACCCCAACTCTTTTGCAGCCTGCACATTGAACGACGGATAAGGAGTCTGCTGAGAAAAATAATTCGGTTCGCACACCTCCATCAGATAATCAAACCACTCCTTATCAGACGCGTCTGCGGAAGGAATACCAGCTAAAGAAGTTCCCCATTGCCACATGGCAAAAGAATATTCCAATACACAGTAGTCGAACACATCCGCTACCGGCACACGGAATGTATATCCCTTTTCCGCGCAATAGCTTTCCAGCATGGGAAGCAGCGCCTGCTTACGTTGAAGAAAAGCTATCTGCGTTTCCTTTATCTTTTCACGACCGGCAGCCGTCCCCACCTTGTCACGCAAGAATATTTCATGACGGCCGTCTTCCAACGCCTTGTTAAGCGGAGCCACGTAAGGCACCGACACATCTACATCGTCCGGATAGTAGGAACGGTAAAACATAGTAGTCTGTCCGCCCTTGCTGATGCCTGTAGCCAACCACTTTCCGGTATACAGCCGCCGGAAGGTCGTATTCACCCGATGCAGATCCGCCAACGAATTTACGACTGTAAGGTAATCCCAGTTGCACGGCTCAGGCATTGACTTGCCGAAATAACGGTATTCCACAAATATCAGATTGGCATCCAGCAGTTTTGAGAGTTCTTCTTTATAATTGGGATTCACCGCATAGTTCGCATCATACCCTTCCGTCACCAATACGGTAGGACGGTCGTATCCCGCATGTGCCACAATAACACGCTGCTTGAAGTATCCGGCTTCCGGACGCTTCGGGTCAAGCAGTTGGTCTATGTACATCACAAACTTGTCGGCATATTGCGTGCTTGAAAGCGTGTCTACATCCGTCACTCCTGGAAGAGCTTTCAACTTCTGCCATACTTCATTGTTTACGGCCCCTGCCGTTATCGCCTGCAAGGTAAAAAGGAGCAGCACGGCAAGCTGTCCCATCATCATTCGTTGCATTCTCATAGTTCTATCTTTTAAGTCCAAAAATCCATTTACAAGCCTTTTGCCTTCGCTTCATTCCAAATGGCATCCATCTCTTCAAGCGACATGCCGTCCAGATTATGTCCTTCCTTAATGGTATGTTCCTCCAGATAATTGAAACGGCGGATAAACTTCTGGTTGGTATGTTCCAGTGCATTGTCAGGATTTATCTTATAGAGGCGTGCGGCATTGACGAGACTAAACATCACATCGCCAAATTCCGCCTCTGCCTTTTCCTTATCCATACCGCCGACTTCCTCCTCAAACTCGGAGATTTCCTCCTTAACCTTTTCCCACACTTGCTCGCGCTTCTCCCAGTCAAATCCCACATTCCGTGCCTTATCCTGTATGCGGTAAGCCTTGATGAGTGAAGGCAACGCTTCGGGAACACCGCTCAATACCGATCTGTTTCCATCTTTTTCCTTCAGTTTGATCTGCTCCCAATTTTCGGAAACCTTTTCTGCCGTATCCGCCTTCACCTCACCAAACACGTGCGGATGCCTGAAAATAAGTTTGTCGCAAAGTTTGTCGCACACATCCTTGATATCGAAATCGCCCGTTTCGCTACCTATCTTGGCATAAAACACCACGTGCAAAAGAACATCTCCCAACTCTTTACAAATATTTTTCTTATCGTCTTTCACCAACGCGTCACACAGCTCGTACACCTCTTCTATTGTATTTGGGCGTAAGCTTTCATTGGTCTGCTTTCTGTCCCACGGGCATTTCACGCGCAGTTCATCCAACACATCGAGCAGCCGCCCGAACGCTTCCATCTGTTCTTGTCTTGTATGCATGATTGTTTTCCTTTCTAAAAATCAGACAAAAATAAGGAAAACATTTCTTTTCCCCCAACATTTCACCGGATTTCATACATTCAAGACATCATTTTCACCTTTGCCAAAAGACATTTCCCCCCCATGAAAAAAATTTTCCAAAGGACAATGCCAAAGCGAAATAAAGGTTAACAAAATTGTAATTAGTACAAATCAGCAATCCGGATAACGCCAGCTCTTGCCACAATCAAGGAAAAGTCGTACCTTTGCAGCGGTTTTCCAAAACCATTGAACTTTCACTTTAATACATTTATTATTTATGGCAATGAATTTTAAAGCAGGTCGCTGGAACCATGAAATCAACGTTACTGATTTTGTAAAGACAAACATCACTCCTTATGAAGGTGACGCATCTTTTCTGGCAGGCCCGACAGAACGCACGAAAGCAGTGTGGAACAAGTGTCTGGAAGCTTTAGCCGAAGAGCGCGCAAACAACGGAGTACGTTCGCTCGACCCTTCGACCGTTTCAACCATTACCTCTTTCGCTCCCGGATATATCGACAAGGAGAATGAAGTAATCGTAGGTTTGCAGACTGACGAGGTGCTGCGCCGTGCCATCAAGCCTTTCGGAGGCATCAAGGTAGTAGAAAAAGCATGCCGCGAGAATGGTATGGAAGTAGATCCGAAAGTAAAAGATATTTTCACCCATTACCGCAAGACTCATAACGACGGAGTATTCGATGCGTATACCGAAGAAATCCGTTCCTTCCGCTCGTTGGGATTCCTGACCGGCTTGCCCGACAATTATGCCCGCGGACGTATCATCGGCGATTACCGCCGTCTGGCCCTTTATGGCCTTGACCGCCTGATTGAAGCCAAGCAGAACGACTTGCGTCGTCTGACCGGCCCGATGACGGATGCGCGCATCCGTCTGCGTGAGGAAGTAGCAGAGCAGATTAAAGCCCTGAAAGAAATAAAGATAATGGGGGAACAATACGGACTGGACTTAAGCCGTCCCGCGACAAACGCGCAGGAAGCCGTGCAGTGGGTATATATGGCCTATCTTGCCGCCGTGAAGGAACAAGACGGGGCTGCCATGTCTCTGGGAAATGTGTCTTCATTCCTCGACATTTATATCGAGTATGATATGAACCAGGGCCTGCTGGATGAAATGCATGCTCAGGAACTAATCGACCAATTCGTCATCAAACTGCGTATGGTACGCCATCTCCGTATGCAGGCATATACCGACATCTTTGCGGGTGACCCTACTTGGGTGACCGAATCCATCGGAGGACGCTTCAACGATGGCCGCATAAAAGTGACAAAGACCTCATTCCGTTTCTTGCAGACACTGTACAACCTCGGCCCTTCACCCGAACCGAATCTGACTGTGCTGTGGAGTCCGCAACTTCCTGAAGGATTCAAGGATTTCTGCGCACAGGTATCCATCGACACTTCCTCCATTCAATATGAAAACGACGACCTGATGCGCGAAGTGCGCGGCTCGGACGACTACGGCATTGCATGCTGCGTTTCTTACCAGGACATCGGCCGCCACATCCAGTTCTTCGGGGCGCGCTGCAATCTGGCCAAGGCTCTGCTGCTGGCTATCAATGGCGGACGGTGCGAGAATACCGGCACGGTAATGGTTAAAGATATCCCGGTGCTGAGCGGAGATGTGCTGAATTTTGAGGAAGTGCTTGCCAACTACAAGAAGGTGCTGAAGGAGATGGCACGCGTCTATAACGAAGCGATGAACATCATCCATTACATGCACGACAAATACTATTACGAAAAGGCGCAGATGGCCTTCGTAGACACAGACCCCGCCATCAACCTGGCTTATGGCGTAGCGGGAATGTCAATTGCAGTTGACTCTCTTTCTGCTATCAAATATGCAAAAGTAACGGCCAAGCGCAATGAAATCGGACTGACCGAGGGATTTGACATTGAAGGTGAGTTCCCCTGCTTCGGAAACGATGACGACCGCGTGGATCATCTGGCAGTCGACCTGATTTATTATTTCGATGAGGAACTGAAGAAACTGCCTGTCTACAAGAATGCAAAGCCGACCCTGTCTATCCTCACCATCACATCAAATGTCATGTATGGGAAAAAGACCGGAGCGACACCTGACGGACGCGCGAAAGGCGTGGCTTTCGCACCGGGAGCAAACCCGATGCACGGACGCGACAAGAATGGAGCCATCGCTTCGCTCAGTTCAGTAGCCAAGCTGCGCTATAGAGACTCACAGGACGGTATCAGCAATACGTTCTCCATTGTCCCGAAATCGTTGGGTGTGGACAGGGAAAACCGTATAGAAAATCTGGTCACCATGATGGACGGCTACTTCGTAAAGGGAGCGCACCACCTGAATGTGAACGTGCTGAACCGTGAAATGCTGGAAGACGCCATGGAGCATCCGGAAAAATATCCGCAGCTTACCATCCGCGTATCAGGATATGCCGTAAACTTCATCAAGCTGAGCCGCGAACATCAGCTTGAAGTAATTTCGCGCAGCTTCCACGAACGCATGTAACATCCTGACAATTTTTTTCCTTACATAAGGACACGGATTACACGGACATCTCTGGCCAAGCACCGACTGCGGAGATCCTGTAATCCGTGTCCGATTAAAACACGCGGCCATCGCCTGAACAGACCTAACCCACTTAATGCAAATTTTATGATAAGAGTACATTCGTATGAATCGCTCGGCACTTACGACGGCCCGGGCATCCGCCTGGTGGTATTTCTGCAAGGATGCAATTTCCGCTGTCTGTATTGTGCCAATCCGGACACGATTGACGCCAAAGGAGAAAGCAGGGAAACCGCTCCCGAAGAAATTCTGAAAATGGCCGTCAGCCAAAAGCCTTTTTTCGGGAAAAAGGGCGGAATCACATTCAGCGGCGGAGAACCGACCTTTCAGGCCAAGGCACTTGTCCCTTTATGCCGCATGCTGAAGAATGCCGGAATCCACATCTGCATCGATTCGAACGGAAGTATCTGGAACAAGGATGTGGAGGAACTTTTTTCTCTGGCCGACCTGATATTGCTTGACATAAAGGAATTCAACGACAAGCGGCACCAAACTCTGACCGCGCGCAGCAACGAACAGACTCTGAAAACGGCAGCCTGGCTGGAAAATGCCGGCAAACCTTTCTGGCTGCGGTATGTTCTGGTAAAAGGCTACAGTTTCTTTGATGAGGACATCAAGGCTTTAGGCGAACATTTCAAGAGCTACAAAATGATAGAACGGGTGGAAATTCTGCCTTATCACACGCTGGGTGTACACAAATACGAGGCTATGGGCATGGAATACAAGTTAAAAGACATTCCGACCAATACACCGGAAGAACTGGAAGAGGCCAGACAGTTGTTTGAAAAATATTTCAAGACCGTATACGTAAACTAAAAAAAATTCCGTCAGGATGCAGTATTCGGACATGCCTTACATTTTCATGTAAGAAAAGCAAGAACGAACTTATGATAAAAGCAAACAATATGGAAAAAACATTGGCAGCAGGAAATGCCGTGAGGGAAAAATCTGCCTTACAAAGAACTTCCAGCAAGCAACTGGAAGCAAGGATTACCGCATATACCGTCATCCTTGCAGCTATCATCGTAAACATTCTGTGGTGGGCGGGAAGCCGGTCTGTGGAATGGGAAAGCAACTCCAACATCACGCAGGAAAACATCCTGCACCAACCGATCATGGAGATGTATCATCATACAAGCCTTAACCCTTAAACCGCCCATCTGCCGGTGTGAGACAACCGTCCCACCCTTTCATCAAAGGCTTAAAGCAACATTGCGCCTTGCGGTTTCATTTATGACATATCCAAATCCGCCCGGCCACCTGATGAAAATCTGATTCTCCCATATACAAAAAGTCATTCAGGGCTTCCGGCCGACACTCCCTGAATGACTTTTTTTACTTTATATCCTTCCCGCAAGGAGGAATTATCCCATCTTTCCGGTCAAATAAGCACGCGTGCGCTCATCCTTCGGATTCTCAAACATCGTTTTGGTATCATCATATTCAATCAGCTCGCCCAAGAACATGAACATGGAACGGTCTGAAATACGCATTGCCTGCGACATATTGTGTGTTACAATCAGGATAGTAACCTCTTTCTTCAGATTCTCCATCAGCCCTTCGATATGCTTCGTGGCAATCGGGTCAAGGGCAGAAGTCGGTTCGTCCATCAGCAGGATGTCCGGCTGAAGCGCCAAAGAGCGGGCGATACACAAGCGCTGCTGCTGACCGCCGGAAAGAAAAGTCCCCCGCTTGGTCAGCGAATCCTTCACTTCATCCCACAAAGCCACGTTACGCAGGTTTCGCTCCACGATTTCATCCTTCTGGCTTCTCGACAAGCGTATGCCGTTCAATATGTATCCCGCAAGCACATTGTCATAAATGTTCATCGTAGGAAACGGATTCGGGCGCTGGAATACCATTCCGATTCGGCGGCGCTCCTCCATAGGAGGCATCTGAAGCACATTTTCACCGTTCAGCAGAATTTCTCCCGTAACCCGGATGTTTTTATACAGTTCATGCATACGGTTTACAGCGCGCAGCAGCGTGCTTTTGCCACATCCCGAAGGCCCCATAATGGCAGTGATAGAATTTTTCTCAATGTCGGCGGTAACGTGTTTCACGGCAAGAACATCGCTTGTATACGATATGCACACGTCTTTCATCTGAAGTATCGGGTCTTTTATATTTTCCATTTCTTTGCAATTCGTTTAGCTAATAAATTCAACAATAAGACAAAAGTAAGCAGGAACAGGGACGCGCCCCAAATCAAGCTTTGCAGATTAGGATCATTGAAGAACTCCCAGATAAGCAATGGCACAGCCGACATGGGTTTGGTTACGTTCCAACTGATGGCGGCACCTCCCAAAGCGGTAAACATCAACGGGGCTGTCTCTCCCACCACACGTGAAATCGCCAGCAGGATGCCGGTAAAGATACTGCCTAACGCCGAAGGAAGCATCACCTGCAACATCACCCGCCAATAACTGCCGCCCAAAGCCAAGCCTGCCTCCTTTAAAGTTTCGGGCAGAACCTTCATGGTCTCTTCAGTGGAACGGATAATCAGCGGAAGCATCATAATAAAGAGAGCCACACTTCCGGCCAAAGCAGAATATCCTTTCATCGGAACCACAACCCAGATATAGGTGATGATGCCGATGATGATAGACGGAGTTCCTTGCAGCAAGTCGGTCAGATAGCTGACAAATGTCGCAAACCAGCTTTTCCGGTATTCAGACAAGCAGATGCCACAGAAAATACCTACAGGGATAGCCACCACAGCCGCGATAATCAGCATCAGAAACGTACCGACGATACCGTTTGCGATGCCGCCCGGAATCGGTTCGCCTGCCGATGCCGCCATCATCGCCTTGTAAGCATTGGGAGTAGCTTCGGTAAAGAAAGCCCATCCTAGCTGTTTCCATCCCTTAACCAGCACTTCACCCAGAATGGCCAACAAGGGTATAGCTGTCAAACCGGAAAATACACAAACCGTAATATACAACAGACGGCTTCTTAATATTCGGAGACGTATATTATTTACTTGTATCATAATCAAAACCTGTTTTTAATCACACGCGGCGGGCACGGCGAATCAGAATCTTACCAATTATATTAATGACAGCCGTTATCAGAAACAGCAGCAACCCGATTGCAATCAAGGATGAAAGCTTCAGCCCGTCCGCCTCTCCGAACTGATTGGCTATGATGCTCGCCATTGTATTTCCTGTGGTGCGCAGCGTATCGGGCATCTGGTTGGTATTGCCGATAAGCATCGTAACCGCCATTGTCTCACCCAAAGCACGTCCGATAGCCAGAATATAGGCGGAAAATATACCCGAACCGGCCATCGGGAAAACCACTCTGCGGATTACCTCAGCACGGGTCGCTCCCATTGCATAGGCTCCCTCCTTCAAGTCCGAAGGAACCATCTTGATGAACTCGGCACTCAGAGAAGCCGCATAAGGCACAATCATGATAGCCAAAACAAAGGCTGCCGTAAGGATGCCTGAACCTTGAGGCGAGAAATTCAATTCCATGAATACTCCGCGGAGGATATAAAATCCCCACAGACCATAAATGATGGAAGGAATGCCTGCCAGCAAATCTGTCACCGTACCTAAAAAGGTCGCTATCTTCTTTCCGCGGAAATATTCTCCGGTAAACAAAGCCACCGGCAGCGAGAAAGGTATACACATAATCAGTGCCAAAAAGGTGGTAAGCAGTGTTCCCGTAATAAAAGGAAGGGCACCGTACTTTTCCTTTCCTGCCGTCGTTACCCAATCATCTGAGAAAACGAAATTCCAGAAACCGAATTCTTCAAAAGCTCCCGTAGAATCGACGGTGAGGGAATAGATAATCCCTCCCCCGATAAGCGGTACAACGACAGCGGAAAGGATAAGCAAAACCCGGAATATTTTGTCTTGCATAAACCTGCTGCTTTAAAAATTACTTTAAAATCGGTTGTCCGTCATAAGTCACCGTCTTCAGATTCTGAAGGCTCAGCTCTATCGCCTTTTTGGGCAGCGGAGCATAGTGAACGGTCGCAGTCGTCTGCTGAACGCTATCGCTCAACATATATTTCATCAGCTCTACCGTTGCATCAGCCTGAGCCTTGCTACGGTCTGAATAATGCTGCTCCTTATAAATCACCAGCCAAGTGAAGCAGCTGATGGGATAAGCACCTTCAGCATCCGCATCCGTAATGGAGCAACGAGTATCCTGCGGAATGTCTCCTGCCGCCGCAGAAATCGTTTCGGTAGACGGAGTAATCAGCTCGCCGCGTCTGTTTACGACACTTGCATAAGGAATACTCTGTGCGAAAGCATATTCAGAACCTATATAACCTAAAGAATAAGGGGTCTGGGCTATAATGCCGGCAACACCCGGATTACCCTTAGCAGCCTGACCAATCTTGAAATCGACCGTCTTGCCCGCACCGTAAGTATTTTTCCACTCTTCGCTTACCTTTGACAGATAGTCCGTAAAGATAAATGTCGTGCCACTACCGTCGGAACGATAAGCCACAATAATATCCTTGTCAGGAAGCTGAACATCCGGATTCAGTTTCTTCAGGCGTTCATCATTCCACTTCGTGATCTTTCCGGCATAGATATCTGCTATCACATCACCTGACAAATTCAGTTTCACCACATCCGGAAGATTATATGCCAATACAACAGCCCCCATACAAGTCGGGATATGCACAACCGGCTGCATTTCTTTCATCTCTTCATCCGTAAGGAAAGCATCGCTTCCTGCAAAGTCAACGATTCCATCCTTCAGGTTGCGCACACCGCCGCCACTGCCAATGCCTCCATAAGACACCTTGTCATCATGGGTCGCCCCATAATTTTCAAAAGACATATTATAGAAAGGCAACGGGAACGTTGCACCAGCACCAGTCAATTCCACTGAATCATGTCCGTTTGATTGTCCACCGCAAGCTGTAAAAGCTATCGCCATTGCGCCTGCCACTAAAGGTAAATAAAACTTTTTCATTGCTTTTTATTTATAATGATTGTTGATTACAGAGAAAACGATGCATTCAGATAAGCATAACATGCATTCTTCATTCCTGACCGCTTAGGAGACCAGATGCGGAAATTAGGCGCCAACTTAATATATTTACCGACTTTAAATTCCGCCCCCGCCACACCGGCCATGCCATCATCATCCAAATTCCAGTCAGCTTTTGACATCAGACAGTCCCAACGCCCGAACAAAGCGATATTCTTATTGCATCGAATGGTTGCATAGGCTGAAACACCGCTTTGATCCTGATTGTCCACATACGATGCATTGGTCTGATAATTATATTCCACAGCAACAGAGAAAGCCTTATGCTTATATCCTGCAAATGCAGCCATATTGGCAATACCTTTCTGTCCGTCTTCAGAAGCTTCATTATAAGAGCCATAAAGACGCACCACCAAGCCTTTTTCCGGTTTCAGTGTCACTCCGGCTCCATATTGCAGGCCATTCTTTACCTGCACACGCTTGTAGCCTTCACCGTTTGCCAGAATCACATCCGCCGAAACATATTGATTAAATTCATAAGCTGCGGAAACAGCCAGATCGGCACTGCTCCCGAATTTATACTGGTCTTGAAAAGACTTCATGACATAACGCTTGCCCCAAAAATCTTCCTGTGTCTTAAACTGGGTTGTGGTTATCAAACCTCCGTTCAATGTCCATTTCCCGTGCTTCCAGGACACCATCGCATTCTTGATATAACCGATGCGCTGATAATCTTCCACATGATCAGACTGTCCGAAATCCATGACAGCCTTCAGCTGCAGTCCGTGGGGCAAAGAATATTGATAGCCTATATAGGCTCTGTCCAAGTCGAACCCGCGGTCGTCGTTCGCAGCTCCGAATCCGGAATGAAAATCAGAAAAGACTGTTATGATAGCCTTACCTTTTTTTGTATCCTCTTTTTTCCGCTTTTCCCCTTGCACACCTGCCGAAACGGGTAAAGCCATAAGCCCGGCCAGACAGGCAATAATCCATTGTCTTCTCATCAATAATGATTTTTTGTACGGCAAAGGTCGGAAATAGATGTTACAAACCTGTTTCAACACATTAAAGATAGTGTAACATTTCAGCAAAATGACACTTCACAGCCATAAAAAAGACCCGACTACGCCTGTTCATGCGCGTCGGGTCTCGTACAGACAAGGCTGTCATTACCCCTTTGACAGTCTTTTACCTACCAATTGAAAACCGGCTTTTATTTCACCTCTAATACAACAATTGATTTAGCCGGCAATGTCACTTGCAGACCGTCTTTTGTTATTTTTGCTCCCTTGAATTCCTTCGGAGAAACGACATCTGGCTTTTCAAACGAATTGTAATCATCAATGCGATCAGAAGTCAGGATACGCCCCGTAACCGACTTTGCCTTTACATCACCCAGAGTCAGCGTTATGTCTTGAGATTCTTCCAAATCAATGTTCGACAAAGAGATATGGATAAGACCCGCCTTGTCGCGTGAAGCGGTAGCGCTTACCAACGGCACGATGCGGTCGTCACGCACAATCTTGCGTTCGCACTGCAAGTCAAGCGGCAGATAAACGGCATCCTGATGCACATTATACATTTCAAAGACATGATAAGTCGGCGTCAACACCATTTTGTCTTCTTTTGTCAGAATCATAGACTGAAGCACATTGGCGATTTGAGCGATGTTTGTCATCTTTACACGGTCTGTATACTTATGGAAGATATCCAAACTCAGCGAAGCAACAAATGCATCACGCAGTGTATTCTGCTGATAAAGATGTCCAGGTATAGTTCCCGGCTCTTCATCCCACCAAGTTCCCCACTCATCAACCATCAGACCTACACGCTTCTGCGGATCATACTTGTCCATAATGGCGGCATGACGCTTGATAACATCTTCAATCTCCCGACATTTTCCCATCGTCCAGTAATAGTCATCGGTCGTAAATTTGGTTGCCGAGCCTTTGCTTCCCGTCCATCCGGGCACAGTATAATAATGTAAGGATATACCGTCCATCAGATTGCCTGCTTTCTGCATCAGGACTTCTGTCCAACGATAATCATAGTCACTCGCGCCACTGGCAATCTTGAACAAACGATTTCCGTCATAGTTGCGGCAGTAAGTCTGATAGCGGCGATACAAATCCGCATAATACTCAGGAAGCATGTTTCCGCCGCATCCCCAGCTTTCATTACCTACACCAAGATATTTTACTTTCCACGGCTTTTCGCGTCCGTTCTCCTTACGCAGCTTTGCCATAGGGCTTCCCTGCTCTGAAGTCATGTATTCCACCCATTTTGCCAGTTCTTCCACCGTGCCGCTACCCACGTTTCCGCTGATATAAGGCTCGCACCCCAACATTTCGCACAGGTTAAGAAATTCGTGTGTACCGAAGCTATTGTCCTCTACAGTACCGCCCCAGTTGTTGTTTACCATTTTCGGACGATTTTCTTGCGGGCCGATACCGTCCATCCAGTGGTATTCATCGGCAAAACATCCTCCGGGCCAACGCAGCACAGGAACTTTCAGTTTTTTCAGGGCTTCGAATACATCGGTTCGGTATCCCTTGACATTAGGGATGGATGAACCCTCTCCTACCCACAGACCACCGTAGATACAAGTTCCGAGATGTTCGGCAAACTGACCGTAAATTTCTTTGTTAATCACCTGCTTGCCCTGTTCGGGATGAATGGCTACCGTTGCCTTCTGCTGGGCAAGCACAGGCATCGCAGCACAAAATGCCAAGCCTAAGATTGCATTCTTCATACTTATTAGTTTTCTATATTTAATTAAAAAATTGTTTCCAAAATCCGCCGGCATATTCTTCGCCGCATAGTAAAAACAAAGATAGGGAAAAATAAGGACTTTCAAAGTGGACAAAAGCCATAAATAGGAGGACAAAAAGATACTTTCTCCGGCAAAAGTGCACTTTTGGCACTGACAAACGGGGTGTTTGACCCGCATGAAACAAAAATTCCACCATTTCCATATCGCATCCGGAATGTGATGAAAAAGAAATTGCACTTGCCAGACGAAAATTTTAAACGTATCTTTGCCCTCGCTAAAAAGACAGGAAACAATGAAAAAAAAGGTGCTGTTTACCGCCATCGGCTTTATCATAATTATAATTGGTTTGGGAACAACGGCGGCAAGCCTGCTGTTCAGCCATCCCATCCATACCCAAAAACCGACATTCATCTATATCGACGAGGATGACACGGCCGACTCGGTGTATTTCAAAATGGAGAAAGACCTTTCGGCTTCCAATCTGACAGGCTTCAAACTGCTCGCGCGCTTCAGAGGCTATACCGTCCGTTCGGGAGCCTACCGGATGAATGCCGGACTGAACACACTGCAAATCTATCGTATGCTGAGAAGCGGCCATCAGACTCCCGTAAAACTGATTGTTCCCAGTGTCCGCACTATCGGCCAACTCGCCCGTACGGTCTCCCGACAAATCATGGCCGACTCGACAAGCATAGCCACCCTGCTAAATGACAGTTCCTATCGCGATTCATTGGGATACAGCGCCGAAACGCTGCCTTCACTCTTTATTCCCAACACTTACGAAGTTTATTGGAATATGACTGCCCGTGCTTTTGTCGGCCGTATGCAGAAGGAATACAGCCGCTTTTGGAATGAAAGCCGCCGAAACAAAGCCAAGGCCATAGGGCTTACGCCCATTGAGGTCAGCACTCTCGCCTCAATTGTAGAGGAAGAGACGGCGAACAAAGCCGAGAAGCCGCAGGTGGCAGGGCTTTACCTGAACCGTCTGCGCATCGGCATGCCTTTACAAGCCGACCCCACCATCAAATTTGCCTTGCAGGATTTCGGATTGAAACGTATCCTGTTCAAACATCTGGAGGTGGAAAGTCCGTACAATACCTACAAACACGCCGGACTGCCGCCGGGTCCAATACGTATCCCCTCGGTCGAAGGACTGGAGAGTGTGCTCAACCACTCACATCACAATTATTTATATATGTGTGCCAAGGAGGATTTTTCCGGTACGCATAATTTTGCCACAACACTGTCTCAACATTTAGCCAACGCCCGCCGTTATCAGGCAGCATTAAACCGAATGAAAAAATAAGGCATTACGCATTGCACCATACTTTATCTGCTGAAAAACGAACAGTTCATTCCTTAAAACTGAACGGCTTTTCGTAACTTTGCGGAAGAAAAGAACTTGAAACAAAAGATTATGGCTAAAGAAAAGACCGTATATGTATGTACCAACTGCGGACAGGAATCGCCCAAATGGGCAGGGAAATGCCCGTCATGCGGACAGTGGAACACTTTCGTAGAAGAAGTGGTACGCAAAGAAGCACCGGTTTCCAAGCATGTGGCACACGGAATAGAGTCTACAAACTCCAAACCGCAACGGTTGAAGGAAATCATATCAACTGACGAGCAGCGCATTGATATGGGAGACGAGGAGCTGAATCGGGTGCTGGGAGGAGGACTTGTGCAGGGTTCGCTGACCCTGATAGGAGGCGAACCGGGTATCGGCAAGTCAACGCTCGTGCTCCAGACGGTTCTCCGGCTGGCCGGCCAGAAAGTTCTGTACGTTTCCGGGGAGGAAAGCGCCCGTCAGCTCAAGCTGCGCGCCGACCGCATCCCGCATACAGAAGCAAACAATCTGCTGATAGCCTGCGAAACCTCATTGGAACAAATCTTTACCCATATCAAAAATACAGCTCCCGATCTGGTAATCATCGACTCCATCCAGACCATCTCCACTGAAACAATCGATTCTTCGCCGGGAAGCATCGTACAGGTGAGGGAATGCTCGGCTGCCATCCTGAAGTTTGCCAAAGAAACCGGTACGCCTGTCATACTCATCGGACACATCAACAAGGAAGGAAGCATTGCGGGACCGAAGGTTCTGGAACATATTGTGGACACCGTACTACAGTTTGAAGGCGACCAACACTATATGTACCGCATCCTGCGTAGCATAAAGAACCGCTTCGGGAGCACGGCCGAATTAGGAATCTACGAAATGAGGCAAGACGGACTCAGGCAGGTCAGCAATCCTTCGGAACTGCTCCTTACGCAAGACCACGAGGGCATGAGCGGCGTGGCCATAGCCTGTGCCGTAGAAGGCATCCGCCCGTTCCTGATTGAAGTGCAGGCACTGGTAAGCACGGCGGCCTACGGGATGCCCCAACGGTCGGCCACTGGTTTCGACCTGCGCCGCATGAACATGCTGCTGGCCGTATTAGAGAAGCGTGTAGGCTTCAAGCTTGCACAAAAAGATGTTTTCCTAAACATTGCAGGCGGATTGAAGGTGAACGACCCGGCGATTGACCTGGCTGTCATCAGCGCCATTCTGTCCAGCAACATGGATGCCGATATAACACCGGGCGTGTGTATGGCAGGCGAAGTGGGGCTGAGCGGAGAAATCCGTCCGGTCAACCGCATCGAACAGCGCATCAGCGAGGCGGAAAAACTGGGATTCTCCTGCATGCTCATTCCGAAACACAACCTGCAAGGATTAGAGCAGAAGAAAACGAAAATCAGACTTGTGCCTGTGAGAAAAGTGGAAGAAGCATTCCGCGAACTGTTCGGATAAAACAACTTTTTTACCTAAGCAAAACGGTGGTCTGACCATAATCCAAATTTTTTCCGGAACTCATGAAAAAATGTTTGAAAACGATAAGGACAAATGCTGTCATTATAATATTACCCTAATCTTGTAACAATAATCCATAACATCATGATTCACGAATACCAATTGCGCGTCTTGCCCGAACAGGCTGCAAGCGAACAATCGCTAAAGGAATATATCGGCCGCGAGAAAGGCCTTGACATACGCACCATTCACGCCGTCCGCGTGAGGAGAAGAAGCATCGACGCACGCCAGCGCACTATCTATATCAACCTCAAGGTAGAGGTCTTTGTCAACGAAACTCCGTCAGAAGAACCGTTTGTCCGCACGGAATATCCGAATGTGGAGGGATGCCCGACCGTTATCATCGTAGGAGCCGGACCGGGAGGTCTGTTTGCGGCTCTAAGACTGATAGAGCTTGGAGTCCGTCCCATCGTGGTCGAACGCGGGAAAAACGTGAGAGAACGCAAGGAAGACCTGGCCCGCATCAGCCGCGAGCATAAGATAAACCCGGAATCGAACTATAGTTTCGGTGAAGGAGGCGCGGGAGCCTACTCTGACGGCAAGCTCTACACACGCAGCAAGAAGCGGGGAAATGCGGAAAAGATACTGAACGTTTTCTGCCAGCACGGAGCAAGTGCCTCTATCCTGACCGATTCGCATCCGCATATCGGCACAGACAAGCTGCCTGCCGTAATCGAAAACATGCGAAACACGATCCTCTCCTGCGGAGGCGAGGTGCATTTTGAAACACGCATGGACGCTCTGCTGATAGAGAACGGCAAAGTAATCGGTATCGAAACGAATACCGGAGAAACATTCCGGGCTCCCGTCATTCTGGCCACGGGGCATTCTGCACGCGATGTTTACCGGTGGCTGTATGCCAACGGCATCCGGATGGAAACAAAGGGCATAGCCGTGGGTGTACGCCTGGAGCATCCCTCGATGCTGATTGACCAGATACAGTATCACAGCCGGAAAGGACGGGGGAAATATCTCCCGGCTGCGGAATACAGCTTCGTCCAGCAGGTAGACGGACGTGGAGTATACAGCTTCTGCATGTGTCCGGGCGGTTTTGTCGTGCCGGCGGCAAGCGGCCCCCATCAGTTGGTGGTCAATGGCATGAGTCCGAGCAACCGGGGGACAAGGTGGAGCAACTCCGGCATGGTGGTGGAAATCCGTCCGGAAGACCTTCTCGACCCGTCATTGCAGCTCCAGGCGTTCGAAGCCTTCCCTAATTCTGCCGAAGCAGAAACAGAAAAACTCATTCTTCAAGGAGACACGAAAGAGGGAGACATTCATACACTCGCCATGATGCGCTTTCAAGAACAGATGGAACAAGTCTGCTGGCAGCAAGGCTATATGCGGCAGACCGCGCCAGCACAGCGGATGGTAGATTTCACCCGTAAAAAATTGAGTTATGACCTTCCGCCAAGTTCATACAGTCCGGGACTGATTTCTTCCCCACTCCATTTCTGGCTTCCTCCCTTTATCAGCCAACGCCTGAGCAAGGGATTCCAACGGTTCGGCAAACAGTCAAACGGTTTTCTGACCAACGAAGCGGTCATGATTGCCATCGAGACCCGCACATCCGCCCCTCTCCGCATCCTCCGCGACAGCGAGACCTTGCAGCATGTCACCCTGGAAGGACTTTTTCCCTGCGGTGAAGGAGCCGGATATGCCGGCGGCATCGTTTCGGCAGGTATGGACGGAGAGCGGTGCGCCGAAGCCGCCGCCGCTTATATAGGCAGATAAAAAAACAGAGGCACGCAAGTCATGCGTGCCTCTGCCTTTCTTTATACATATATTATATTACCAGATATCCACCCGATTCTCAGGAGCAACATACATGGCATCATCTTCCGTAATTCCAAAGGCGTCATACCATGCCTGAATATGGGGCAAAGCACCGTTCACCCGCCATTTGCCCAAAGAGTGAGGGTCAGACTTGGTATATACCCGAATCTGCTCGTCGCGGATATTGCCTGCCCACAGCGTAGCATAGGCAAGGAAGAAACGTTGTTCCGGGGTAAATCCGTCGACTACGCCGAGCGGAACATTCTTTGTTGCATTCTGATAAGCCAGGAAAGCCACGTTCAATCCTCCGTGATCGGCGAGATTCTCGCCTAATGTCAGTTGTCCGTTTCCATACAGTCCCGGCAGAACTTCTATCTTATTAAAGAAATCCACCATTACCTGGGCACGCTCCTTAAAGCGGTCGGCATCTCCCTCTGCCCACCAGTCTTTCAAATTGCCGTCTTTGTCGAACTGACGGCCCTGATCATCGAATCCGTGTGTCATTTCATGTCCGATAACCACACCGATGGCTCCGTAATTCACCGCATCATCAGCCTCCATATTGAAGAAAGGCGGTTGCAGAATGGCAGCCGGGAAACAGATTTCGTTCGTCGAAGGATTATAATAAGCATTGACTGTCTGCGGAGTCATCAGCCATTCATCCCGGTCAACCGGTTTTCCCAAACGGCTATACATGTCTTTCATATTCCAAGCCGCTGCGCGACAAGCATTCGCCCAATAGGAATCCTGCTCTATATGGAGAGCCGAATAGTCTTTCCACTTGTCCGGATAACCGACCTTTACATGGAAGGTCGCCAGTTTCTCGTGGGCTCTCGCCTTGGTTTCGTCGCTCATCCACGCCTGTGCGTCGATACGCTCGCCTAAAGCCGCCTGCAGATTCTTGACCAAACGGATCATCCGCTCTTTGGCTGCTGCGGGGAAATACTTCTCAACATACATTTGGCCTACCAGTTCGCCCAATATGCCGTCTACAGAATTTACGGCACGCTTCCAACGCGGCTGGTTCACCTGACGCCCGGAAAGGACTTTCCCGTAAAAGTCGAAGCGGGCAGCCACAAAATCATCGCTCAGATAATTTGCGGCGGCATCCAACAGGTTATACTGCAAATAGGCTATATGCTTGGAAAGCGGCAGGGCCTCCATCAAACGCCCCACTTCCTTTATCGGCTCAATCTGTTCCACATTTACTTCCGTCAGTTTGCCTATGCCCAATCCTTTTATGAAAGTATCCCAATCAATTTCCGGAAAGGTCTTTTTCAGCTCATCATAAGACATTTTGTGATAGTTGGCTTCCGGATCACGAAGCTGTACGGCACTGAACGATGCCTTGGCTATAGCCGTTTCGATCTCCATCACATCAGCCATCTTCTGTTTCGCCTCTGCTTCGCCAAATCCGGCAAGGGTAAACAGACGGACTATATAGTTCTTATACTGCTCCCGAATATTCTGAGTGATGCTGTCATTATCCAAATAATATTCTTTCTCACCCAGATTAATGCCACCTTGTCCCATCTGAAAGATATTCAGCACACTGTTTTTCGGATCCGCATATACATAACTCTGGAAATAAGTACCGACACCATCATAAGCCAGCCTTGTCATCATCGGAACAATCTGGCTCTTTTCCGTCATTGCACCGATTTCATCCAGGCATTTCCTTATAGGCTCCGCACCCTGTTCATTCAGTCTCACGCTGTCCATGGCCAGATTATACAAATCTCCAATCTTTTGAGCCGCCGTTCCCGCCTCATGCTGTTGGGCGGCGAGCCCCTCAATCAGTTCGCGCAACTGCTTCTGGCTGTTTTCAAGCAACATATCGAATGTTCCATATCGGGAATATTCGGCAGTAAGAGGATGTGCATCATTCCATCCGCCACAAGCATAACGGAAAAAGTCATCGCCGGCTGATACTGTTGTATCCATATTGGCAAGATCAATGCCAGAAGAACTTTTCGCTTCTTTCTGACCGGCACAACCGCTCATCGCAGCCATCACTACGGCTGCCAAGACTACATAATTTTTTTTGTTCATATTATATTAATTAAAAACCAATGTTCTTTTTATCCCTTCAAGTCTTCCAATTCGATGGAAGCTTCTTCCCATCCGTTTTCGGCATCCGCCATCTGTCTTTTCAGCTCTTCATACTGCTCATACAGCTTCATGTCGGCCGCCCCCTCGGGAGTAGCCATCTTCTCTTCCACTTCGGTCATCTGCTTCTCCAGTCTTTCTATCTCCGCCTCATAATCTGCAACCTGTTTCTCCAGTTTACGGATTTTCCGGGCCTGTTCCTTCTTCGCCTCATAAGAGAGCTTGCTCTCGCTAGCAACTTCCACCGCATCCCTTTTGCCCGTCACTGTCGGCGATTGAGACAATTGAAGTTCGTTCAGACTCTGTATCTTCTTTTTCTGCAAAAAGTCATAAATGCCTCCAAGATGCTCTCTAACCACTCCGCCACCGAATTCATAAACTTTTGTCACCAGTCCGTCAAGAAATTCTCTATCGTGGGAAACGACTATCACCGTACCGTCAAAATCCCGGATGGCATCTTTCAGCACATCCTTGGAACGCATATCAAGATGGTTGGTAGGTTCATCCAGAATCAGGAGATTGACAGGCTCAAGCAGAAGCCTTATCATAGCCAGGCGACTGCGCTCTCCCCCGGAAAGCACCTTTACCTTTTTGTCGGATGCCTCGCCGCCAAACATGAATGCACCAAGGATATCCCGGATCTTCAACCGGACATCTCCTTTTGCCACTTGGTCAATCGTGTCGAATACAGTCTGATTCTCGTCGAGCAGCTGCGCCTGATTCTGCGCGAAATAGCCTATCTGCACATTATGTCCGATAACCAACTTGCCTTCGTAAGGTATCTCACCCATGATGCACTTGACCAAAGTAGACTTTCCTTCGCCGTTTTTCCCGACGAAAGCAACTTTCTCTCCGCGGTTGATAGTGAGCGTCACATCATGAAACACTACATGACTTCCGTATGCCTTGCGCACTCCCTCACATATCACAGGATAATTTCCCGAACGGACGGCGGGAGGAAACTTCAGACGAAGCGTGGAAACATCTTCTTCATCTATCTCTATCGGAACAATCTTCTCCAATTGCTTGATTCGGCTTTGTACCTGCACGGCTTTGGTCGCCTTATAACGGAAGCGCTCGATGAACTCCTCAGTATCCTTTATTTCCTTCTGCTGGTTTTCATACGCCCGGAGCTGCTGTTCACGCCGCTCCTTGCGAAGTATCACAAATTCATCGTAGGCTACCTTATAGTCATAAATGTGTCCGCACGAGATTTCTATCGTCCGATTGGTGACATTATTGATGAAAGCACGGTCGTGACTCACCAGTACGACTGCACCCGGACTGTTTTTCAAAAAGCCTTCCAGCCATTGGATACTTTCAATGTCAAGATGATTGGTAGGCTCGTCGAGCAGCAACACATCAGGACGGCGCAGCAAGATCTTGGCCAACTCAATTCGCATACGCCATCCGCCGCTGAATTCCGAGGTCGGACGGTCAAAATCACCGCGGCCAAAACCCAGTCCGACAAGCGTCCGCTCGATTTCCGCTTTATAGTTAGTGCCTCCCATCATCAGGAAGCGTTCGTTTTCGTGCGTAAAGCGATCAATCAGTTCATGGTAGCTTTCCGAGTCGTAATCCGTACGATCGGCCAGTTCCTGATTCATCTTATTCAAGCGATCCTGTAACTCAAAGATATGATCGAAGGCCATCTCTGCCTCTGCCATCACCGTCCGCGTATCGCTCAATACCATCACCTGCGGCAGATAACCGATGGTCACTCCCTTTTGCACGGCGACAACCCCCTCGGTCGGATGCTGCAAACCGGCCAGTATCTTCAGCAATGTAGACTTTCCGGCCCCGTTCTTTCCCACCAGAGCTATACGGTCTTTTTTGTTTATCACGAATGAAACGTTTTCGAAGAGGGGAGTCACCCCAAATTCCACTTTAAGTCCTTCTACCGATATCATGCTTCTTGTCTGCTTTACAAAGTGACGGCAAAGTTACAATTTAAATCGAAACCGTAAGCATCAGTCAGCAAAAAGATATTTGAACGCCACTCAAAACCATCCGCATAACGCAATCCGCCCCATTCCGTCGAAAGAAGAAAAACGTATCGCTCTATCCAAACCGAATTTCCAACCGCATAAAACCAGATTTCCAACCTGACCCAAACAAAAGCATGCCACAAAAACCGGCCAAACTCTTTAATGAAATTTTTACCTGCCCCCTTAAAGGCAAAAGAAAAGAAATTCGTAAGTTTGCAGCAGATTACATAAAAGAACAAAAGACTCATGAAAAAGCTATTTTTTCTCACCGCAGCACTGCTGGCATGCCATACCATGCAGGCGCAATACTTCTGCACAACGCCTGGCAGCGAACTTCATTACGTGAATTATGATGAAGCGGGACAAAGCGTTTCCGACGAAACCATCACGGTAACAAACGTGACTCATGAAAACAACACCGTTCGCGCCACCTATCATGACAAGATAGTAACGACAAAGGCCAAGAACAACACCAGCTATACCCTATTCAACTGGAGTTATGACGGAACAAACTCAACGTGCACCGAAGACCTGATGTACGGGCCATATATAGCATCCGACTCTGATCCGGACAAATATAACGAGGCTGCCCGCTTAAGACTGCTGGAAGAACGCAAATTCAAAGGCGACAACTCCTTCACTCTCAAAAAAGGAGCCGGTGCAGGCGAAACAATGCCCGACATACATTACCAACTCATCCGCAACATGCTGAAAAATGAAATCACCATATCCGGCGCTTCATACATGGGAGAAGAACAGATAAGCACCACAGCCGGAAAGTTCCACTGCATCAAGATTTCATATCTGAAGCGTACAAAAATCTTATTGAAGACAACAAACCAACGCGTCACCGAATGGTATGCCGAGGGAACAGGACTGGTAAAATCGGAAACCTATAACATGGAAGGTGAACTGGAAGGGAAAACGCTGCTGGTGAAAAAGACAACCGGCCGATAAGTCCGATTCAATGGAACCACGGCTTTCGGACCATGCAATTTTAATCCACGAAAATGCAAAAATCGTCCAATAAAAGCCCAAATTACTCCAGTCTCCATTTTTTCGGATTATATTCGCATTGTTTAAGACTTCTATTGCACCCAAATAGAAGTCTTTTCTTTTGCTTTGTAAACAGAAATCAAACGAGCCTTTAATAACATTATTAGCACATGAAAAAGACACTATTTATTGGATTTATTCTTGGATGTGCCGCGTGCATGTCCGCATACGGAAAAGATTATACCATATTATCTCCCGACAAGCAGCTTAAGATTGAAGTGACGGACGAGGACAACGACCTGCTTACTTACTCTGTATATCATAAAAACTCTCTTATATTAAAAAACAATCGAATAGGTTTGGTTGGACTTGACGGGCAACTTTCCTCCGGGAAGGCGGTAAAGATTGCTTCAGCCAAGTCAAAGAATGTTATTCAGGAAATAGAATCACCTTTTTACCGCTTCAAGTCATTTCGTTCAGAATGCAACGAAATGAACTTGAAGCTGAAAGGTGACTACGGTGTGGTCTTCCGCGTATACAATGAAGGAGTAGCCTACCGTTTTTACACTACGGCCGGAAAGAAGAAAGAAATCTTCATAACCAATGAAACGGCCGAATTCAATTTCAACGGCAACTACACGGCTTATCTGCCTTATACGACCAACGAAGAAAAGCCGATGGCTATGGCTTATCAGGCGACTTATGAAGTGAAGCCCTTGTCGGAAGCACGCCAGCAACTGGCTTTCCTGCCGGCTACCATAGACTGCGGTGAGGTTAAAGTAACGATTCTGGAATCTGACCTGGAGGCCTACCCAGGCATGTTCGTGAAACCGGACGGAACCAACAGCCTGAAAGGAGTCTTTGCTCCCTATCCTAAAAAATTTGACTATTATCCCTGGCGGAAACAGAAATATGTGACCGAAACGGAAGACTATATTGCTCGTGTTCAGGGAACACGTGAATATCCGTGGCGCATACTGGCCGTTACGGAAAACGATACGGAAATGCCTGTCAACAATCTGGTCTATGCACTGGCTTCACCCAACCGTATCGGAGACTATTCGTGGATCAAACCCGGGCAAGTGGCTTGGGAATGGTGGAATGACTGGAACCTGAAAGGAGTTCCGTTCAGCTCCGGCATCAATATGGACACCTATAAATATTATATTGACTTTGCATCGAAGCACGGATTGGAATACGTAGTGATGGATGAAGGGTGGTATGACCCGAAAAGCGGCGACATGCTGACTCCCATTCCCGCCATCAATCTGCCCGAACTGGTAGCTTACGGAAAAAGCAAAGGGGTGGAACTGATATTATGGACAGTATTCAATGTTTTGGACGACCAGTTGGAAGAAGCCTGCAAAAAGTATTCGGAAATGGGAATCAAGGGCTTCAAGGTAGACTTCCTTGACCGCGACGACCAGACTGCCGTGGAAATGGCTTACCGCATCGCCGAAAAAGCAGCCGAATACAAGCTGATACTTGACTATCACGGTATCTACAAACCGACAGGACTGAACCGTACCTATCCGAATGTGGTAAACTATGAAAGCGTGTTCGGCATGGAAGAGGTGAAATGGAGCGAAGTAGGGAAAAACATGCCGCTTTACGATGTTACGTTCCCCTACATCCGCATGATGTCAGGCTATGTCGATTATACGCCGGGAGCAATGCGAAATGCCACGAAACGCGACTTCAAACCGATGTATTATACCCCCATGAGCATGGGAACCCGCGCTCATCAGTTGGCGGCCTACATAGTTCACGACTCTCCGCTTACCATGCTCTGCGACGCTCCTACCAACTATACGAATGAAGAAGAATGCGTAAACTTCATCAGCTCTATTCCGGTAGAAGTTGACTCTACATTTATCCTTGCCGGAGAACTTGGAAAATATATCGTGAGTGTACGCAAAAAAGACATCAACTGGTATGTAGGAGGCATGACCAACTGGGACGAACGTGACCTTACTCTCGATTTCTCATTCCTCGGCGAAGGGGAAACCTATAATTGCACGCTGATAAAGGACGGAATCAATGCATCAAAGCTGGCTGAAGACTATTCCTGCGAAAAGATGACAGTAACCCGCGATACGAAACTGAATCTCCATCTGGCCTCAGGAGGCGGCTTTGCGCTCAAATTGGAGCGTACATTCATGAGCAATGTCCATCCGTCCGGCGTTCCTGCCGGCAAAGGAATCCCAGATTTCTATAAGAAATATCTGGCGGTAGACGGACTGTACATCGTTTCATCAGAAAAAGTACGCGATGAAGCCCTGATGAAAGCTTACGAAGTCGTATCGCTGATGCTCGCCAAACGCCCTGATGTGAAGAAGCACATGGTAGAAAGAGGCTGTCATGTCATGATCTTAGGCGAACATGAAGAGGTATGCGACCTTCCTGAATACGCTCATATCTGCGACACGCCTGAAAATATAGCATTTTGGAACAAACGGGCACGCGGATTCGGAGGAGCTCCCGAAGATACCCTCTCGGCCAGCTTCGGAGAAGAAAACGTTCTGGCTCTGCCGGGAGACCGTTATGAAGGAGAAAGCATCATGGTGCACGAGTTTTCTCACCTGATTCATACGGTAGGCATTGCAGAGATAGAACCGGATTTCAACGAACGCCTCGAAGCCTGCCGTCAGAATGCTATCCGGAAAGGACTGTGGAAAGATACCTACTGCATCAGCAACAAAGAAGAGTATTTCGCTGAATGCGTGCAGTCTTTCTTCGACTGCAACCAATATGTGGCTAAAGCAAACGGAGTGCATAACGCCATGAACCGCCGGACCAAGCTGAAATCGTATGACCCAGACATGTATAATCTGCTTAAAGAATACTTCTACGAAATAGATTTGCCTTTATACAACAAAGTGCATCCCTAATATAAACCGGATTTCAAATGAAGAAACTCTTATATACTCTTTTGTTTGCCGGTGTTTCCTTGACCTTCCAAGCACAGGAGGTCAAGTGGAACACACCGGGAGCAGGCAATCCATTCATCCCGGGATACTTCGCCGACCCTACCATCAAGAAGTTCGGTGACATTTATTATATATATGCAACGACAGATGGCAGTGGTGCCGGATTCGGTCCGTCACAGGTGTGGTGCAGCAAAGACTTTGAAAACTGGACTATCATGCCTATGAACTGGCCAGACAGCCACTGGATATGGGCGCCGGATGTAATGAAACATACGGACGGCACTTACCGCTTGTTTTACTGTCAGCCATGCAACCTTTACGAAGGCATTGCAGAAACTCCACGGGGCCCGTGGAAAAACATATTAGGCGAAAGTGAAGCTGTGCTTGTGCCCGACCGTTTTGTGGAAAATGCCATCACGCTCGACGGGCAGACCTTTGTGGATGATGACGGGTCGGTATATCTTTACTGGGGAACATGGGGCATCTATAAAGGCTTCGGCTGCGGAGCAGGGAAAATGACACCCGACTTGAAAGGTTTTACAGAAACTCGGCTGATTCCCAATACTGAAGTAACCGATTTCTTTGAAGCCCCCTTTGTCATGAAAAAGGACGGAATCTACTATTTTATGTATTCATCAGACTCCTGCCATGACAGCACTTATCATGTTCAATATGCAACTGCAACCAGTCCGTTAGGGCCTTATACCTACAAGGGCACTATCTTGAAAACATCTGCCGACGGCACCATCCACGGACCGGGGCATCACAGCATCCTGCAAGAAGGAGACAATTATTATATTGTCTATCACCGCCATGACAATCCGCATTCTACCCGCGGATTTCATCGCCAACTGTGCATCGACAAACTTATTTTCAATCCGGACGGAACGATACAACCCATTGAGGGAACGCATAAAGGAGTGGGATGCTTAGGAAAAAGCGTACTGACCTCCCCGAACTTAGCTTATGGGAAACCGGTGAAAGTCTCGTCTTACTATGACAAGAATTTTCTGCCCGAATATGCAGTGGACGACAATAACGGCACTCTCTGGCGTCCGCGTACTATGGGACAAGAGTGGATTGAAATTGATTTGCAACGGACGGAAACGATCAAAACTGTCTGGACTCAATTCGAATACGGAACATCCTATTATCAATATCTCATCGAGACCTCGACCGACGGAAAAGAATGGACTGTATTCGCCGACAAACGTGAGAATCATCTGGCAGGAAGCCCTATGGTTGACTTCGGAAACACAAAGGCACGCTATGTGCGCCTTACCACAACCGGCTCGCAGAAAAACGGCTTTGCCGGAGCTTTGTGGAACATAAAAGTATTCGGGAACTATGAAACTTCCTCACCCCAACTATGGATGGGACTCTCAGGAGCTGACTGGAACGGCACAGAATGGAAGAACAACGGAGGGATGCTGGGCGGCTCTTTCCGGTTAAAGGCAGGACAAATCACCCGCCACCGCATTGACGGACAAGAAGCCATTACGCTCGCACCCGGCACGATACTTGAATATTCTTCGCCGGTGCTGAACCCCGAACAGGCGCATACGGCAACTGTATGGATATACCAGGACAATAAATGGGCTTCGGCCAATGCAGACCCCTATTTGACCCGAGGAAAAATCCGTATTGAAGCGGGAGAAAAAATTTTGACCCTGACCAATTTCCGATATTACAACTGGAAACAGGAAGAAGCTGAAAAGGAATATGACACGAAGACAGATTTGGTGCGTCTGCCTGCCGCAGCAAAAGACAAGCAAGGTCTTGTCGTATCGCTCAATGCCGACAGCTTCGCCGCAGGAGATACTGTAGAATACATTCCAAATCTGGGAATCAAAGGCGGATTTGAAGTTCAATCCGAACCCGTTGTCGTGAAAGAACAGCAGGGCAAAAAGGCTTTCCGGTTCGACGGAAAGCAATATTTCCGTTCCAACTTCCCGCTGCCTGCCACTTTGCTCGACAATGCGCCCTATACATTAGAAGCATGGATACTTAATCCCGAACTGGCAGAAAACGAATGTATAGCAGACTTTACAAGCAGCCACGACGAACTGGAAAAAATCATGCTTGTAAACGGGACGGAGCCTCGGTGCGGCATGATGAATCACTATGGATGGTATGAAGATGTCGGCTATAAGGATGCCCATACATTAGCGGGAAAATGGCAGCATGTCTATGTGTCTTTTGACGGACGAATAGAAAAAGTGTACATCAACGGACAACTTATCAGTAATAAAGACATCAAAATATTGGTAAAACCGATACAATTCGTAACTTTGGGACGCAATGCGGAAAATGAATGGCCGTTCAGCGGCTATCTGCACTCCTTAAAACTATGGGATGAATATATCCCTTTTGAAGGAAACCATTAAACTAAAACCATTAATAGCCATAACCATGAAGAAACTAATGATTTCAGCTTTGCTTTTCTCGATGGTATTCGGAGGAGCATACGCGCAAAAGAAAACTGAAGCCCACGGTTATCCCATTAATCCGGTGCCTTTCACTTCAGTAAAGATAACGGATTCATTCTGGGGACAACGCCTAAAGGCAAGTCGTGAAGTGACCATCCCGTTGGCTTTCAGCAAATGCGAAGAAACCGGACGCTACAAAAACTTTGAAATGGCAGCTCATCCAAGTGAATCAAACGAGGTAACGGGCTACTCTTTCGATGATACAGATGTCTATAAAACCATCGAAGGAGCCAGCTATCTGCTGCAAACCTATCCTGACAAGAAACTGCAAAAATATATCGACAGCGTGTTGGTAATCGTTGCTGCGGCACAAGAACCGGACGGATACCTGTATACTTCACGTACCATGAATCCAAAACATCCACATGAATGGGCCGGAAGCAAGCGTTGGGAGAAGGTAGAAGACCTTAGTCACGAGTTCTACAATCTGGGACACATGATAGAAGGAGCGATTGCACACTATCAGGCTACCGGAAAGCGCAACTTCCTTGACATTGCCATCCGCTATGCAGACTGCGTTTGCCGGGAGATAGGCGACGGTCCTGACCAAGTAGTCCGTGTTCCGGGACACCAGATAGCTGAAATGGCATTGGCCAAACTGTATCTTGTGACAGGAGATGAAAAATATTTGAAGCAAGCCAAATTCTTCTTGGATAAGCGTGGATACACTTCCCGGCGCGATGAATACAGCCAAGCTCATAAGCCAGTAATCGAACAAGATGAGGCCGTAGGACATGCCGTACGCGCTACATATATGTATTCGGGTATGGCAGATGTTGCCGCTCTTACTGGTGATACTTCCTATGTACACGCTATAGACCGTATTTGGGACAATATCGTAAGTAAAAAGCTTTATATCACCGGAGGTATCGGAGCGACAAACAACGGTGAAGCTTTCGGGGCAAACTATGAATTGCCCAATATGTCGGCTTACTGTGAGACTTGTGCAGCCATCGGTAATGTATATGTCAATTACCGCCTGTTCCTGTTGCACGGCGATTCCAAATATTATGATGTGTTGGAACGTACCTTATACAACGGCCTGATATCAGGCGTTTCGCTTGACGGTGGAGGTTTCTTCTACCCGAATCCATTGGAATCTATGGGCCAACACCAACGCCAACCGTGGTTTGGATGCGCATGCTGTCCGTCTAATATCTGCCGTTTCATTCCGTCATTGCCCGGATATGTCTACGCAGTAAAAGACAAGAACGTATATGTCAACCTGTTTATGTCAAACAATGCTACGCTGCAAGTCGGCGGCAAAAAGGTCAGCCTGAAGCAAACCGCTTCTTACCCATGGAACGGCGATATTACAATTCAGATAGACCGTAACTCTGCCGGACAGTTCGCCTTGAAAATCCGTATCCCAGGATGGGTACAAAACCAAGTAGTTCCGAGTGACCTTTACACATATACCGACGGATTGCGCCCGAAATACAGTGTAAAAGTTAATGGCGAAGAAGTAAAGGCTGATTTGCAGCAAGGATACTTCACTATTGACCGCAAATGGAAAAAAGGCGATAAGGTAGAAGTTCATTTCGATATGGAAGTTCGTACCGTTAAAGCCAATAATAAAGTGGAAGCTGACCGCGGACGCATCGCTGTAGAAAGAGGTCCCGTTGTTTATTGCGCCGAATGGCCGGACAATGACTTCGATGTGCTGAGCGTATTGATGAACCGCACTCCGAAATTTGAAGTGGTAAACAAGCCTGACCTGCTTTATGGAATCAACGAAATCAAGACTCAAGCCCAGACTCTGGAATATGATGAAAGCGGGCGTCTGGTAACAAAAGACCATACACTGACTCTTATCCCTTATTACGCATGGGCACACCGTGGAGCAGGCAATATGGCCGTTTGGCTGCCGCAAGAAGTCAGCGCCACCCGTCCGACGGCAATCCCGACTTTGGCTTCAAAAAGCAAGATAGATGCATCACACAAAGTGAAATCTTTGTCTGCCATCGCCGACGGTTTGGTACCAAAAGATGAAAACGACCGCACTATCCCTTACTACCATTGGTGGCCGAAAGAAGGAACTACCGAATGGATTTCCTACGAGTTTCCCGAAGCCATGACAGTTTCCAGCTCAACAGTATACTGGTATGACGATTCTCCATGGGGCGGTTGCCGCGTTCCGAAAGCATGGAAGATCTATTATAAAGACACTACAGGTGCTTGGGTTCCGGTTCAGAACCTGAATGAATATGGCATAAAGAAAGGCAATCCGAATACAGTAGACTTTGAACCGGTAAAGACAACAGCTGTAAAACTGGAAGTTGTTCAACCAGAAAAGAGCGCTTCAGGACTCTTTGAATGGGAAGTGAAATAAAAAGGACGACTAAAAGTTAGGAATATTATTTTTCAGGTGCGGATTATACGGATTTTAAGGTTTGATTTCAGCAGAAAGGCCGCAATATCCGTATATTCCGCACCTGATTTCATGACATTACTCAACAAAAAACGACGAAATCACACATGAAACACATTATTTTATTTGGAACAGCGCTCCTGATCGGCAGCGCGGGATGGGCGCAAGGCACGCTCTCAGACTACAACAGGGCTTATGAACTACGCGAAAAATACAATGCCAAACATGTTTTCTACAGTAATGTAACTCCCCAATGGATAGACGAAACGGCTTTTTTCTGGTATGTCCGCAATACGCCCGAAGGCACAGAATATGTAAAAGTAGATGCAAACAAGCAGAAACGCTCTGCCCTGTTCAACCAAGAAAAGCTTTCGGCTGCCCTTGAGACCTTGACAGGGAAAGACATCAACCCGATGCAACTGCCTATCCAACGTTGCCAAGTGACGAAAGGAACGGACACACTGCGCTTTGTATATGACAACAAACGATGGAGCTTTGACATACGCCGCAACAAATTAAGTGAAGAAGGTACGCTGCCTGCACCAGGACGCCAACGCCACTGGATGGAAGTGGACGACGAAAAAGGTGGTCTGCCTGTTTCATCGCCAGACGGCAAATATATCGCATTTATAAAAAATGACAATGTATACGTGCGAGAAACAGCTACAGGAAAAGAAAAACAACTCAGCCTCGACGGAACGCTGAGCAACTACTATTCTTCTTACATCCAGTGGTCGCCAGACTCAAGATATGTAGCCGCATGCCGTATCCGCCCTGTAGAGAAACGCTACGTTTACTATGTAGAATCCTCTCCTGCCGACCAATTGCAGCCCAAACTTCATAAGCAGGAATATGCCAAGCCCGGCGACGAACTTCCCTTTAAGGTGCCTTGCATTTTTGGAGTGGAAGATGGAAAACGCCTTATCCCCTCTACCGAACTGTTCAGCCACCAGTATGACATTTACGGCCCGCAATGGAACAACGACAGCAAAGGCATTACCTTCGAGTACAACGAACGCAGCCATAAAGTCTATCGCGTGCTCGAAATGTCTGTTTCCGATGGGAGTGTACGCCCTTTGATTGAAGAAAAAGAGGAAAAATATGTCAACTATCCACGCATTTTCCGGCATTATCTGACCGACGGCAAGCGCATCATCTGGTCAAGCGAACGAGACAACTACAACCATCTGTACATGTACGACCGCGCTACGGCAAGACCTACCCACCAGATTACCAAAGGAGAATGGTACGTAAGAGGCGTGCAGTATGTAGACGAAGCCAACGAACAGATTTATTTCTCAGCAAACGGCATGAACAAAGACGAGGATCCGTATCTGATTCACTATTACCGTATCGGATTTGACGGCAAAGGACTGACCGCGCTCACTCCGGAAGAAGGCATGCATACAGCCTGGTATTCTCCGGACTATCAATATCTGGTAGATGTTTACTCTAAGGTAGACCAGGCTCCCACTGCAGTGCTCCGCAGCGCTTCCGACGGAAAAGTCATCATGCAGTTGGAAAAGGCTGACATTTCCCGCCTTACAGCCAACGGATGGAAAGCGCCCGAAGTCTTTACTGCCAAAGGACGCGACGGAAAGACCGATATGTGGGGAGTGATTTACCGCCCGACAAACTTCGACCCGGCCAAGAAATATCCGATTGTCGAGTATATCTACTCCGGGCCGGGTGACCAGTATGTGCCCAAGACATTCTCTTCATACAACTGGTGGATGACTTCTCTCGCCGAACTGGGCTTTATCGTAGTGCAGGTGGACGGTATGACCACTTCATTCCGATCAAAGGATTTTGAGGAGGTATGCTATAAAAACCTGAAGGATGCAGGGCTTCCCGACCACATTGCTTGGATTAAAGCTGCCGCCGAAAAGTATCCGTATATGGACATTGACCGTGTGGGAATTTTCGGATGCTCTGCCGGCGGGCAAGAATCAACTACCGCAGTGCTGCTTCATCCCGAGTTTTACAAGGCTGCCTACTCGGCATGCGGATGTCATGACAACCGCATGGACAAGATTTGGTGGAACGAACTGTGGATGGGATACCCGGTAGACGAATCTTATGAAGAATGCTCAAATGTGGAGAATGCCCACCTGCTGCAACGCCCGCTTATGCTGGTGGTAGGCGAGATGGATGACAACGTAGATCCGGCCTCAACCATGCAGGTGGTCAATGCACTGATCAAGGCAAACAAAGACTTTGAACTGGTGGTTATCCCCGGAGCGCACCACACGATGGGTGAGGATTTCGGCGAACACAAACGTTATGATTTCTTCGTCCGCCATTTGATGGGTGTCAATCCGCCGGCATGGAGCGAAGTAAAGACAGGAAAATAACCGTCTGACGACGGACAATCCTCTCAACAGGACGGGGAGGTTGCCGCAACTGACTGCGGCAGCCTCCCCGTTTGTCTTACTGTCCACAAAAATATCCCCCGCAAAAACACTTTACGGCTATAATGAAAAAGATTTTTTCAAAGACCGGAAAATCAATCTACAAGATTATCGTCAGACCGTCATAGGCCAGATGAACATGGGGAGGAAGCAATCCGGATGTTTCGGCATGAAGGCCGATGCCATGACTCATGTGAATGAAATAAGTTTCACGGGCACCAATCCGCTCTGCCTGCTCCAACGCTTCACCCAACGACTGGTGTGTCCAATGTTTTTCAAAGCGAAGCGCATTCATCACCAGACAATCCAAGCCCCCGAGATATGAATACGACTCTTCCGGAAGAGTCAGCATATCGGTTATCCACGCCATCCGGCCAATCCGGTAGCCTAAAATCGGAAGCTGTCCGTGCATAACGCGGAAAGGAATCACCTCGACAGCCTTTCCTTCACTGTTTGTGACATAAAAAGCTTCACCAACATGAAGGCGTTTCAAGGGAATGTGAGGAACACCCGGATAAGGATGCTTGACAAAACAATAAGGCATACGACTCTGAAGACGGTCGGCCACATAATCTTCTGCACAGACGGGAATCTCGCGGAAAGAGCAGAAAGGACGCAAATCATCCAAGCCGCCCACATGATCATAATGCTCATGCGTAACCAGCACGCCGTCAATCGGACGATAATCATCCATCCGAATCATCTGCTCGCGGAAGTCAGGCCCGCAGTCCACCAATATCCGCACACCGTCATGCTCCACCATCCCGGAACACCGCAACCGTCTGTCACGCTTGTCATGACTGGTACAGACCTTACATCTGCATCCCACCTGCGGAACACCGACCGATGTTCCGCTTCCCAATATCGAAATCTTCATAATCCTAAATAATATTTACCTCTGGCGTTATTGTCACGCCAAACTTCTCCCTGACCGAATGTGCTACAGCTTGAGCCAAATGCAGAATCTCCCTGCCTGTCGCTCCTCCCAGATTGACCAAGACCAACGCCTGCCTTTCATAGACTGCCGCACGACCGACAGACCTCCCTTTCCATCCGCAACGGTCGATAAGCCATCCCGCAGGAATTTTCACCCGGCCTCCGGCAGCAGGATAACAAGGCATGTCGGGATAACGCTTTGCCAATGCTTCAAACTGTTCCGGCTCTACGACCGGATTCATAAAAAAGCTTCCTCCGTTTCCCAACAGCTTCGGATCCGGAAGTTTCGCCCGACGAATCCGGATGACTGCCTGACGAACCCCGTCGAGTGTCGGCTCACAACCATCCAGTTCCGCCTGGATATTTCCATAATCCAACCGGAAGCCCGGCCGTTTTCCCAAGCGGAAAGTTACATGCGTAATGACATATTTGCCTTTCAGCTCTTTCTTGAACACGCTGTCGCGATAAGAATAACGGCATTCCCCGTTTGTAAACCGACGCTCCCTGCCTGTCTCCAGACAAATGGCATCGACAAAACGGATCAAGTCTTTTACCTCCACACCATAAGCCCCGATGTTCTGAACGGCAGAAGCTCCCACCTCGCCCGGAATAAGAGAAAGATTCTCGGCTCCATACCACCCGCAGGCCACGGCATAAGCCACAAAATCATCCCATACCTCACCTGCCCCCACACGGATGTCGACCCAATCTTCAGTTTCACCGACAATCTCCCGCCCCTTTATGGCCGAATGAAGGACTGTGCCTGCATAATCCGCCGTAAACAGCAGATTGCTCCCTCCGCCGATATGCAGAAATGGAAAAGGCCCTTCCTGTCCGTCCAGAAATTTCACAAGCTCTTCCACCGAATCATACTCAACAAACCGCGCCGCCTTCACATCCATCCCGAAAGTATTGTACGGGAGAAGAGAATAATCCTTATATATTTTCATAGAATATCAATCACTCAAATCTTCAAACTTCGTCAGTTTCCAGATACCTTTCCGGCATTCGAAATACAGTGTGTTGCTGAATCCGTTTCCAAAGCCCTTGAATTCAACAATTTTATGTTTTGAACCTTTATTTTCAGGCTGTCCGTAATGAACGTTCGTAAGACTGTCTCTCATCATTGGAGGACGAAAGGCAAACCACTGGCCGACATCAAGCGTCGTCTCCAGTATCCGGAACTCGTCTTCAGGGTCAGAAGTGACAAAAAGCAAGGGATGATGAAGACGACTGCGCTGAAATACGGAATCACGAGAGAACCTTTCGTAGAAATCCAAGAAGTCTTCCTCCCTGGCGCCTGCTTCATCTTCCTCATTTTTGGGGGTGACACTGACCGCCTCCAGATACCAACGGTTGTCTTTACGCTCGAAATAATAACGTTTCACCTTTTTCGCCGACAGATAAATCCAATCAATCTGCACGCTATGAACGGCCGTATCCTTCTCCACCTCCATATCTTCTTCCTTATCGAAAAGCACGGTATAGACCGGCTCCCGGCTAAACAGAGGGTCATACTGCCATTCCTCACGCCCGATACGCCTTACTTCCTCATCACCATAAAAAGGGAACGGAAAAACTACACGGGTACGCTGAAATCCTTCGTCAGAAGCAAAGTTATAAAAAAAGTCTGCAAAACTTTCATCAGCAGCAACGGGAACTGTCTCTTCCTCTCCAAAAGCAAGGTCACAAACCGAATCCGAAGATACTGCGTTCGCCGAATCAATCTGTTCGGCCAACACATCAAAAGGATTCGCATTTTTCCGTCTGTCTCCACAAGAAGCCAACAGGAAAAGCAAACAACATCCAAAGATTAATATTCTTACCATTTCTCTGAACTCACGAATAATCTTGAGACAAAATTAGCTTTTTTTTGTTTCGCCCCCTCATAAAAGAAGAGTTTTCTTTTTTATCTGCCAAAAAACCGGATAATTCGGTTTAAATCCTTACCTTTGCATCCGATAAAAACAATAAAGAAATATGTTAGCAAAAATAGAACAGCTGCTTCAGGAAATAGAAGGACTCACTGCCCGCAACGCAGAAGAACTGGAAGCTCTGCGCATAAAATACCTGAGTAAGAAAGGCGCCATCAATGAGCTGATGGCTGATTTCCGTAATGTGCCTGCCGAACACAAGAAAGAAGTGGGCATGAAACTAAATGAACTGAAAAACCGTGCGCAAGAACGTATCGCCGCACTGAAAGAAGCTTTTGAAAGCCAGGACACCGGCATGTCGGAACTCGACCTGACGCGCACTGCCTACCCGATTGAATTGGGAACCCGCCATCCGCTAAGTATCGTACGTAACGAAATTATCGACATTTTCGGACGGATGGGCTTCACAATCGCCGACGGGCCGGAAGTGGAAGACGACTTGCATGTATTCACCTCACTCAATTTCGCAGCCGATCATCCGGCCCGCGACATGCAGGACACATTCTTTGTCGAAGCAAACCAGGACGATGTGACCAAAAACATCATTTTGCGTACCCATACCAGCAGCGTACAGGTACGTGCAATGGAAAACAGCCAACCTCCTATCCGCATTATATGTCCGGGAAGAGTTTACCGCAATGAGGCCATCAGCTATCGCGCCCACTGTTTCTTCCACCAGATAGAAGGTCTGTACATCGACAAGAACGTTTCATTCACCGACTTGAAGCAGGTACTATTGCAGTTCGCCCGGGAAATGTTCGGTCCGGAAACCAAAATCCGCCTGCGCCCGTCTTACTTCCCGTTTACGGAGCCAAGTGCAGAAATGGACATCAGCTGTGATATCTGCGGAGGAAAAGGATGCGCATTCTGCAAATACACCGGCTGGGTGGAAATTTTAGGGTGCGGAATGGTGGATCCGAACGTGCTCGACGCTTGCGGCATAGACAGCAAAATTTATACAGGCTATGCTTTCGGCATGGGGGTGGAGCGCATCACCAACCTGAAATATAAGGTAAAAGACTTGCGTATGTTCTCCGAAAACGACACCCGCTTCTTGAAAGAGTTTGAATCAGCAAACTGATATTTTCTCCGCCACAGATTCCGCCGTCAGGTTCTCTTTTGCATTCATCAGGGCCGGCGGTGCAATCTGTGGCGATTATAAAGTCTTTACGTCATGGGAAAAGAGAGACTTGTCACTTCGAGCTACTGCTTCATCTTGGCGGCCAATTTCTTGCTTTATTTTGGATTCTGGCTTCTCACCCCTGTCCTGCCATTTTATCTGTCTGAAATCTTTCATTCTTCAAACACCACGATAGGCATCGTCCTTTCATGCTATACCATCTCATCGCTATGCATCCGGCCATTCTCAGGTTATCTGCTTGATGCCTTCGCCCGAAAGCCTCTCTACCTGTTGGCATACTTTATCTTCACACTCATTTTCGCCGGATATATGGTAGCGGGAATCTTAGCCATGTTCATTATCTTCCGCATCATCCACGGCGTTTCATTCGGCATGGTTACGGTAGGAGGAAATACCATCGTCATTGATATCATGCCTTCTTCCCGGCGTGGCGAAGGATTGGGCTATTATGGACTGGCAAACAACATCGCCATGTCTATCGGCCCCATGTTCGGACTGTTTCTGCATAACGGCGGCGCGCCTTACATCACCATATTCACTTATGCTTTAGGTTCTTGCATTCTGGGATTCCTTTGCGCTTGTCTGGTCAAAACTCCCTACAAGCCGCCTGTAAAGCGCGAACCAATATCACTCGACCGCTTTATCCTGCTGAAAGGACTCCCGGCAGGATTCAGCCTGCTGCTGCTTTCCATCCCATACGGCATGACGACAAACTATGTGGCCATGTACGCCCATCAGATAAGAATCACTGCCGAAACAGGATTCTTCTTTACTTGCATGGCTGTAGGAATGGCTATCAGCCGACTCTTCAGCGGCAGACTGGTAGACAAGGGTATGATTACCACAGTCATCCTCTCAGGAATCTACCTTGTCTGCTTCTGTTACTTTGCTCTTACCGCCTGCGGATGGTTGGTAAACTGGAGCCACGACTTTACAACGGCACTTTTTTTCCTGATCGCCCTGCTGTTAGGCATCGGATTCGGAACCATGTTTCCGGCTTACAACACACTGTTCGTCAATCTCGCCCCCAACAGTCAAAGAGGAACCGCAACCAGCACCTACCTCACATCGTGGGATGTAGGCATAGGAATCGGCATGCTTACAGGGGGATATATTGCCGAGATAGCATCATTCCGCATGGCTTATTGCTTTGGAGCCATATTGACAATCGTATCTCTGATTTATTTTCACCTGAAAGCCGCCCCCCATTTCCAGAGCAACCGGTTAAGATAACTACGGGATAATGAGGATGTGACAAAAGAACAAATGCATTTCATGCTATCCGCCGACATTTTCCACCGGCATAAAAACAAGATTTGAACCTGACGGAATCTTTATTTCATAAGAAGATTCATTCCTTATAGGTGAATACAAAAATGTGCGACAGCCTTCCATCCACTTCGGTAACCTGCACTGAAAGAATGAAAGAACGGAACATGTCGGGATGAGCAAGGATAAAGGCCGGAAGATAATCGCTGAAGCATCCGGGCGAACGCATCACTTTGTCCATATCCACCACCATAATATAGGAAGCGTCAAGCGACAAATTAGAGATACATTCCTCAAACAGACTATGAGAAGGCTGTGCTATCACTTCTGAAATAAAAGGAGAAATCTTGTCTGTGCCTGACAAAACAAGCAGACTGTCCTGACATACCTCCATCTTGCTGTTACGCAAACGGGCAGCTGAAATCTGTTTGCAAGAATCCGGCTCATGCATTCCGCCACTCAGATAAAACACATCGCTGTTTACATGAATGTCAAACACACTCCAACACTCCTGCACATCTTTTTTATCCGCCGCAAGCAATGGCAGCGAAGCCGAATGTCCGTACAGCGTCATAAAGTTTACTGACTTTTCCCGATAGGCCGACATGAAGACAGCATCCTGCCGAAGTGAAGTTTCATCCTTATGAGCATCAATTACAGCCTCAATCAAACGCTTCTGATAACTTACCGCTAAAAATCCGTTCCCCTCATATACGGCTACGAAACTCGCGGCATCTATCGGATATACCTCTATCTTCTCACCACGGTACGTTTCCTCTTTAGGCTCATACTTCACTCCAAATTTCCGGCAGATAGCATCCACCACCTTGTTTTTCCCTCCTTTTCCCATCCGGAAATAGACCACAACATCTTGCGGTGTACATGGAGAATGGAAACTTATAAGTATATGATTCATTTGTCCGCTTAATCCATGTGCACTCCGAAAGGCATAACGGGTCAGATCGCTGAAGATAGCGTCGGCGATGCCGGCACGGCGCAGCGACTCCATCTGTCCGGCATAAGCGGCTTGAAGGAATTCATTCATGAAAAAGTCCAGATTGTCTGTCTCGAAGATACCGGAACAATCATTTGGCACGTAAGACAAGATATCGGCTTCCCGACCCTTGTCCACCATACTTAGCTGAGCAAAGCCATAAAGCCCTATCCCGATACAAAACAGGATAACGGAAACAACAATACTCAACTTGGCTACCGTGCGTAATCTCATGGCTTTAGTATTTGGTACAAAGATAGCAAATTCTTTTTAAAGAAAACAAAAAAGTCCTGCAATAATTATTGCAGGACTTTCATTACTTCAACGGGTGACTAGTGGGACTCGAACCCACGACATTCAGAACCACAATCTGACGCTCTAACCAACTGAACTATAGTCACCATATCAGTCAATTTGCACAAATACCGCTCTTAAAAAAGTTATCCCGCCAAGGGGTGACTAGTGGGACTCGAACCCACGACATTCAGAACCACAATCTGACGCTCTAACCAACTGAACTATAGTCACCGTGTCAGTCAACTTTATCAAAAGCGAGTGCAAAGGTAGGCATTTCTTCCGAATATGCAAATTTTTCAAGCAGATTTTTCATACCCTTCTCATGTCAAACACCCGACACTGCAGCATACGAACAAACTTCAGCCACGCCTCTTTATCCTTACAGACAAAGAAAGCGGGCAAAGAACCACCCTCATACATGAATTCCACCTATATGGAATCAAGATTCCATATAGGTGGAATTACGGTTTCATCTGTATGAAACTTCCGGACATCCACAGCACAGGGAAGTTCCCTGCCTTCTGCCCCCACATTATTTATATATAGCCTTTTTCCCGGCAAGCAATGTATTTTTCATTAAAGATACAATCGTCATCGGCCCCACGCCTCCCGGCACAGGTGTAATAAATGAACATTTCGGAGCAACCTCATCAAACTTCACATCGCCCGTAAGCTTAAAGCCAGACTTCTTCGATGCATCCGGCACACGGGTAGTCCCGACATCGATTACGACAGCACCTTCCTTCACCATATCCGCCTTTACAAAGTTAGGCTGCCCCATGGCTGCAATCAAAATATCAGCCTCACGGCACTCTTTGACCAGATCACGGCTCCGGCTGTGACATACCGTTACCGTCGCATCACCCGGATAAGCCTTTTGCATCATCAGAGCAGCCATAGGCTTTCCTACGATGTTGCTACGCCCCAGAATGACACATTTCTTTCCCTGCGTCTCTATCTCATAACGCTTCAGCAATTCCAATATGCCGCTTGGTGTAGCCGAAACGTAGCAAGGCAAGCCAATAGACATCCGTCCCACATTAATCGGATGAAATCCGTCCACATCCTTCCGGTAATCTATCTCCTCAATTACTTTCTGTTCGGATATATGCTCAGGCAAGGGAAGCTGCACTATAAATCCGTCAATATCCGGATCTTCATTCAGTTCGCGCACTCTTGCCAACAGTTCTGCCTCCGTAACATCCGACTCATACCGAATCAAAGTCGACTTGAACCCGCATACTTCACATGCTTTCACCTTAGCCGCCACATAAGTTTCACTCCCCCCGTCATGTCCGACAAGGATTGCCGCCAAATGCGGACGCTTTCCGCCTTTCGCTACGATATCGGCAACCTCGGCCGCTATCTCCCGCTTCACCTGCTCCGAAACGGCCTTTCCATCAATCAATACCATATATCCTCCTAATTTTAACTGAAACATTATCTACAAAGATAGGGAAAAAAAACGGATGATAGGCGTTTTTACTGTTTTTATAGCTTTTCTTTACGAAAAGAAGATTTCTTGTCTTTCCCAAAACAGTTATCCGCAAAAAACTATTAACTTTGTCCCGACTGTAATATTATGCGGACAAACAGAAACTACATATTATTTCTCTTGCTATGCCTTATGATGTTTCATCCGGCAAATCCCCGTGCAGCTGAAAGGAAAACAAGTTTTACCGTTGTGATTGATGCCGGACACGGAGGCCATGACCCCGGAGCCATAGGCCGGCGGGGACGTGAAAAAAACATCAATCTCAATGTCGCCCTGAAAGTAGGCAGACTGATAGAAGCAAACTGTCCCGACACGCGAGTAATATATACGCGCGCAAAAGATATATTTGTTCCGCTGCACCGCCGTGCTGAAATAGCCAACAATGCCAAGGCAGACCTGTTCATTTCCATTCATACCAACTCCATAGCTTCGCGCAACAGCAGCGTAAGTGGTACCGAAACCTATACTTTGGGGCTTCACCGCACGCAAGAGAACTTGGAAGTCGCCAAAAAGGAAAATTCTGTCATCCTCATAGAAGACGACTACACACAACAGTATGCAGGATTCAATCCCAATTCTTCGGAAAGCTACATTATCTTTGAATTTCTGCAAGACAAAAATATGGCGCAAAGTATCCGTTTCGCCCAAATGATCCAAAAACAGTTCCGCAAAGAAAAGCGACCGGACAAGGGAGTGCACCAGGCCGGATTCCTTGTTCTTCGTGAGACCTCCATGCCAAGCGTACTTATCGAACTGGGCTACATCACCAATGCGACCGAAGAACGCTTTTTGCTTTCCGAACAAGGAACAAGTACTTTGGCACGAAGCATCTACAATGCATTCATCAACTACAAGCAGGATGGGCTCAAGAGCACGGCCAACATACAACCCAACGAACAAATGTCGGTAAAGTCCGATCAGGACACTGGGAAACCAATCCAAACAATGTCACGGCCTGTTTTCAAGATACAAATTCTTACCTCTTCCAAAGTCTTGTCAAAAGGCAACAAGCAACTAAAAGGTCTGTCCCCCGTAAGCTACTACCGAGAAAAAGGATTGGTAAAGTACACCTATGGAGAAGACACAGATTACAACAAGATACGCCGACTGAAACGAGACAAAGTTGACCACAAGTTTGCGGACGCCTTCATCATAGCTTTCCGCAACGGGGAAAAGATAGACATAAAACAGGCCATAAAAGAGTTCAAACAAAACAGAAAATAAAAATAAGCAATATGAGAAAAGAAGTAAAGATAGGTTTGACGGGAATCGCATCGTTAGTGATTCTTTTTTTCGGCATCAATTACCTGAAAGGAATCAACATGTTCAAGCCTGAAAGCTATTATTACGTAGAGTTTACCAACATCAACGGTCTGGCTCAGTCAAGCCCAGTATTCGCCAACGGCTTTAAAATTGGTATTGTACGCGACATCCAATACAACTATAACAAGCCTGGCCATGTGGTGGTAGGAATGGAAATCGACCAGAACATGCGCATCCCTTCAGGAAGCAAAGCCGAACTGGTAACAGAAATGTTGGGAACCGTCAAGATGAACCTGTTGCTTGACTACACATCCCCCAACTTTTATATGCCTGGAGACACTCTAACGGGGGTAGCCAACAATGGTATACTGGGAGCAGCAGAGAAAGATTTGCTGCCGCAAATACAACAAATGCTGCCGAAGCTTGATTCCATTATGGGATCTCTCAACCGCCTTCTCTCCGATCCTGCTCTGACCAACACTTTGCATAATGCCGAACGACTCACTGCGTCACTCGATGCCGCAAGCAAACAACTCAACCGACTGATGAATGAAGACATTCCTTCGTTGACAAGCAATGCCGTCCAGATTACCGAGAATCTGGAAACAATCAGCAACAGTTTAAAAGACATCGACTACGCATCAACATTCATAAAAATAGACTCAACTTTACAGAATGTACAATTATTGACCGCCAAACTTAACCGGAAAGACAACACATTGGGATTACTAATGAACGATTCCTCTCTTTACAAAAACTTGAATGCAACATCAGCCAATGCTGCAAGCTTGTTAAAAGATTTACAGGAACATCCTAAACGTTATGTTCATTTCTCTCTTTTCGGCAAAAAAGACAAATAAAAAAGGAAAGTCTATAACAATCCTAAGGAAACCGCTATAACAGTACAGGATTTTACAACACTGATTGTATCATCCTGTGCTTTATGACAGTGGAAATGACTCTGAAACTTTGCATTCTCCAATGATTTGTGCATCGTTCAACATAAAAAAGGAAAGTCAGGCATTATAAAGACAGCATATTGCATTTCACCATGAATGGCAACAGCTGAATTCACAAGAAGAAGTCCTTTCACAACACAATAAAGATGAAATAAAGCTACAATAAAACCTTATTAATTTTTCGGCTTTCAACGAATCTTTAAGGACATAGCCTATGCTATATAGATTTTATCTAAATAGCAACAAGTTCGGATCGGCCGTCACTACACTGTTTATAACACTGATTATAAGAAATATAAAAACGAGACTACGCTATTTGCAAAAGCATAAAATACAATTATAATATTTTGAAGAACAAGCATTTGCAATTTAACAACAAGAACAAAAAACAAGAAAAGAATGGCTTTACAATAAGAAGCTAACAATCAAATCCTTATACAAAAGATTAAATATCAAAGAAAAATCACACTTGTTTTTATTGAAATTCATTACGAAATTTGCACGAGTAGAAGTTTCGCTTTATTAATAACAACGCACGTAATGATTGAGAACAAACAAGTCGTTGCGCTGTGGCAGCATTGTCTGTCATTCATAAAAGACAATGTCAGTCCGACGGCTTTTAGAACATGGTTTGAGCCTATTGTCCCCTTGAAATACGAGGAGAACGCATTGACTATAGGTGTACCAAGCCCTTTTTTCTATGAATATCTGGAAGAAAAATATGTAAGCCTGTTGCAAGCCGCCATTTACAAAGAAATCGGAGACGGTACAGAATTGATGTATTCCATTCTGACAGATAAAACCAACCACATCACTGTGGATATGAAAGGGGCAGGACGCTCATCGGCGTTACCCGAGCCCAAAAGTATTCACAATGCCAATAAAGCTCCCGGATTAATAACGCCGCCGGTACAAGAATTAGACCCGCATCTCAATCCTAATTACAACTTTGAAACTTTTATTAAAGGCAGCAGCAATGAATTCTCAAGGACAGTAGCAGAAACCGTAGCGCAAAATCCGGCCGGTACATTCAATCCGCTTTTCATTTATGGACCATCCGGCGTGGGAAAGACGCATCTCATCAATGCAATCGGTACGCGAATAAAAGAACTGTATCCTGAAAAACGTGTGCTTTATGTGTCTGCACATTTATTTCAAGTGCAGTACACAGACTCTGTAAGAACGAATCATTTCAATGACTTCATCAGTTTTTACCAGACCATTGATGTATTGATCATTGATGACATACAGGAGTTTGCAGGGGTGACAAAGACGCAAAACACGTTCTTCCATATATTCAACCACCTGCATCAGAACGGGAAACAACTTATCTTGACATCAGACCGCGCTCCTGTCATGCTGCAAGGCATGGAAGACAGACTGCTGACACGATTCAAATGGGGATTGGTAGCCGAACTGGAAAAGCCTGATGTGGAATTACGCAAGAATATCCTGCGGAGCAAAATCCGTCGCGACGGACTTTCCATACCGAATGCTGTCATTGATTATATTGCAGAAAATGTAAATGAAAGTGTGCGCGAGCTTGAAGGTATCGTCAACTCACTTTTAGCTCAGTCCATCCTGTTCAAACGGGAAGTCGATCTGGATTTAGCCCAACGCATTGTGCACAAAGCCATACGCTGCGCCGAATCCAAGCCTATAGGTATCAATGACATTATAGAGAAAGTATGCGAACACTTCAAGGTAGACACCACGGCCATCCATTCCAAAACCCGCAAACGGGAAGTCGTTCAGGTGCGTCAGGTAGCCATGTATCTGGCTAAAAAGCATACAGACACATCTTCTTCAAAGATTGGGCAGGTGATAGGCAACAAAGATCACGCGACAGTGCTCCATGCCTGCAAGATTGTAAAAGACCAGGTGGAAGTGGACAAGACATTCAAAGCGGAGATTGAAGAAATAGAAACGAGTCTGCACATCCGATAAAACCTTCTTCAACCTTCATAAAAAAGATATTGCACAAGCAAACAGACGGCAAGGATTAAGGCAACTCCTTTTTCCCTGCCGTTTGTTTTCAAGGAAAGTCCTATCCCCGTCTTCAACGCATCTTATCCACACTTTCCGAAGCTGTCACTCTCTCTTATTTTCATGCATATCAGAATATAATATTCTGCTGTCCAAATTCCACAATCAAAATAACAAAATATTTGTCGCGTCATATCAAACGCAACCGCTCTGCTTTCAAAAGCCACGCCTTTCCCTCTGCCTATTCAACTTTTAAAAGAGACTTTTACGATTTTTCGACAGAAATGACGAAAATCAGCATTTTATTATTACATTTGTCCCCGGAAATTAACTGATTAACGAACAATTAAAATTCAAGACGTAAAATGAAGGTTTTAAAGTTTGGAGGAACATCTGTAGGCTCTGCACAAAGAATGAAAGATGTAACCAAATTGATTGCTGACGGCGAACAGAAGATTGTCATCCTTTCTGCCATGTCAGGCACAACCAATACGTTGGTTGAAATATCGGATTATCTGTACAAGAAAAATTCTGATGGTGCAAATGAAATCATCAATAAACTGGAAGCCAAATACAAGCAGCACATTGATGAACTTTATTCTACGGAAGAATACAAACAGAAGACACTTGAATTTGTAAAATCTGTATTCGACTATATCCGTTCTTATACCAAGGATATCTTTACGCTGTTCGAAGAAAAAGTTATTTTAGCGCAGGGAGAAATCATCTCCACCAATATGGTAACCAATTATCTGCAGGAACAGGGAATCAGTGCAGTCCTCATTCCGGCATTAGAGTTTATGCGGACGGACAAGAACGGCGAACCGGATCTTAACTATATCCGTGAAAAGCTCAACATCCAGTTGGAAACCAATCCCGGATACGAAATCTACATCACTCAAGGCTTTATCTGCCGCAACGCTTATGGTGAAATCGACAATTTGCAGCGCGGAGGAAGTGACTATACAGCTTCGCTGATCGGCGCGGCAGTCAATGCTTCCGAAATACAGATATGGACAGACATTGACGGCATGCATGACAACGATCCCCGAGTGGTGGACAAAACCTCTCCTGTACGTCACTTGCATTTCGAGGAAGCGGCCGAACTGGCCTATTTCGGTGCAAAAATCCTGCATCCGACCTGCATTCAGCCGGCCAAATATGCCAATATCCCGGTACGCCTGCTGAACACGATGGAACCTTCGGCTCCCGGCACACTCATATCAAACGATACGGAAAGAGGCAAAATTAAAGCCGTGGCAGCAAAAGACAATATTACGGCCATCAAAATAAAGTCAAGCCGCATGCTGCTGGCTCACGGATTCTTACGCAAAGTATTCGAAATTTTCGAAAGCTACCAGACTGCCATCGACATGGTCTGCACTTCAGAAGTAGGCGTTTCGATGTCAATAGACAATACCAAACACCTGAATGAAATCGTGGACGACCTGAAAAAATATGGCACAGTCACCGTCGACCACGACATGTGCATCATCTGTGTAGTAGGAGATCTGGAATGGGAAAACGTAGGATTCGAGGCTAAAGCCATTGAAGCCATGCGCGATATCCCTGTACGCATGATTGCATACGGAGGAAGCAACTACAACATCTCGTTCCTGATTCGCGAAACAGACAAGAAAAAGGCACTGCAAGGATTGAGCGACGCCCTTTTCAACGGCAAAAAGTAATTACCGGCAAAGCTGAAATATTCCTTTACAGGCAGATCCGTACACAAACACAGGTCTGCCTGTAAGAACAATAACTTCACATCATGAAAGGAACATTCCCTACAGACAAGTTTCAACGTCTGAAAACACCTTTTTATTATTATGACGCCACTCTATTGCGCAACACCTTAGATGTCATCAAGGCGGAAGCGGCGAAATACAACAAATTCTGCGTGCATTATGCTATAAAGGCTAATGCCAATCCTAAAATACTCAGCATCATTCGTGAAAGCGGATTAGGGGCAGACTGCGTGAGCGGCGGAGAAATCAAAGCTGCAATCAAGGCCGGATTTCCGGCAAGCAAAATTGTTTATGCCGGAGTCGGGAAAACAGACTGGGAAATCAACCTGGGGTTGGATTATGACATTTTCTGCTTTAACGTAGAGTCGCTCCCTGAGCTGGAAGTCATCAACGAACTGGCTGCCGCTAAAGGAAAAATCGCCCGCATAGCTTTCCGCATCAATCCCGATGTAGGTGCCCACACGCATGCCAATATCACAACCGGACTTGCCGAGAACAAATTCGGCATCAGCATGAAGGATATGGACAAAGTGATAGACCAGGCATTGGCGATGAACAATGTGAAGTTTGTGGGACTGCATTTCCATATCGGCTCACAGATATTGGATATGGGAGATTTCATAGCTCTCTGCAACCGGGTAAACGATTTGCAGGAGAAACTCTTCGCCCGCCAAATCATTGTGGAGCACATCAATGTAGGCGGAGGATTAGGCATTGACTATGCACATCCCAACCGACAGCCGGTGCCAAACTTCGCAGAATATTTTGCGACTTATCACAAACACCTGCGCCTGCGCCCACAACAGACTTTACATTTCGAACTGGGACGCTCTGTGGTAGGACAATGCGGCAGCCTCATCACAAGAGTCATCTATGTAAAGCAAGGAACAAACAAACAGTTCGCTATCGTCGACGGCGGAATGACCGACTTAATCCGTCCGGCACTGTATCAAGCCTATCACAAGATAGAAAACATCACTTCGGATGAAAGCCCGGAAACTTATGATGTGGTAGGCCCGATTTGCGAATCTTCCGATGTTTTCGGAAAAGCCATAGACCTGAACAAAGTCAGACGCGGTGATCTGATTGCTTTGCGCTCAGCCGGTGCCTACGGAGAGATTATGGCTTCGGGATACAATTGCAGAGAACTTCCCGAAGGATATATTTCAGACGAATTAGTATAAGCGATTCTATTTATTGAACAATTCAAAGGTAAATTTGCATCCAACTGATGTAAATTTACCTTTTTCATTTCCGACAAAGATTCCTGCGTCAAAAAGATGTGTACCGAATCCATATCCCAACTCTATATAAGGATTCAGATGAGGAACAAACAAGACACCGGCATAAATGCGTTCTTTCTGAATGAAAGAGAGCAAGCGAGTAACAGGATAGAGCAAGACAAAAGGAGCTTCATATGTCAGATTCCCATTTATATAATGGGTTGAAGCATTATACCAGCGAGAGTCCAACAACTGGAAAGTCCCTCCAATATCATCATTCCACCCTTGTGGAAGATTACGGTTGGCAAAGTTTACATAATCTACAAAATACATGTCAGAGCGGTTGTGATTCGTGAAAAATCCGGCTCCTATCCGGTAAGATATCGTCCTCACATTGCGCAAACGGATCATTTGCTCAGCTGAAAATTCTATCCGCTCATACTCTCCCGAATTACTGAGGAAACGAATGCCACGTTCATAATCTACGGTAAAGGTCGGAAAATAAGAGCCGACATTAATCTTACGGTGTCCGTTCATGTAATAATACATGCCCGGAGTCCACTGGACACGGATGCGAGGAGCAAAACTGTTATATCTTGAGCGGACACGGGCCTCTACTTCCGGTGTGCTTTTAGTATAACGCCAGTGAACGGCAACTCCCGTCCACAGATTCAGACCGTTTACAATCTCTATATTATGGGAGAAGTCAATATAGATATCCTTGAAATAATCCAGTTCCAACCCGTCAAAGGAAAACGCACTGTCGGGAATCTCGGCCAACTGGTCAAGCACGACACTGCTATATATACGGTTTCCGTTTCCTACATGCAACTCAAAAGCACCGTGACGACGCGGATTATAGACATATTCCATATCCGCCTTCACATAAAACTCCTTTTTCGTAAAATTATAACCTATCTGCGGAGCTATGCGTAACAGGCGCCCGTCGTGAAAAAGCTTGTTGTACTTGAAGACCTGACGGTATGAAATGCCATTACGATGACTGTAACTCACCAACAAAGGATTTATCAGCGGAGAGCAGTTTACTGTCCCGAATTTGGAAATGTCAATATCATAGCTGCTTATCAACGCGTCGCCCAACTGTCCCAAAAAGACAAGATTCTTCTTCCGTTTCGTCATCCCGGCCTTCAGCGTATCAGCAGCCCTCTTTTGCCGATGCCGCTCGTCGGCCATCCGGTAAAGCGAATCTTCGTATGCGTTCAGAGGTATCGGGCGAATACGGTCGAACGAGTCACGCGCCGAGACCAGTCCGCTTGTATCACAAGTCAACGTATAAGATTCAGACAGATTATAATTCTTCTTGACCTCTTCCTTTCTCAGCAAATACTCTCCAGGTTTTCGCAATTCGATTTCCTTATACTTCATCCATCCCGTGTACTGCATCTCCAGATGGTTCCTTAAAAATTTAAAGACCAGATTCAAGCTAAGCTGTGTGGGAAGATATTTGGTATCTGAAGTTTCTCCCATCTGCATCAACAGCCGGAAAGTTATCAAGCCATACTTTCCCTTTACATCCATCTGGCGGATTGTCCAGTCTTTTGACGCTATCCACAAATATCCCTCCAAGAGCTGCGTGCTGTGATAACGGGGAATAATCTGGATTTTATACCAGTTGTCGTCCGGCTTTGATATAATGGAATCAAGCAAATAATAATAGTGGGCACTCGACTTCTCATTCAGCGGAGACAAGACCTTATTCCCCATAACCGACGGGGCATAAATATTAAACTTCATGTAATCGAGTACATCGAAAACTTGTCCTTTATTACTGAGGAATGTGCTCGATACCGCCCTCACCTTCCGGTCGTAAATGCCAGGAGCCGTATAATGGAATTCACTGACAGACTCATGCAGATAATTCTTCACCCCCTTTTCAAATCTGAACATTGACGGGACATACTTGATAATCCGGTTCTGCTTATGCACCTGCAACATCCCTTTCAGATAGAGGTCTCCCTTATAACTTCTCACTTCTTCCGAATAGAAACGTGCGGAATGGAAGATGTATTCCAGTATGGAATCAGAGACAAACGGCTTCTCTGGAAAAGACGTGACACCATTACGAGCTTCTCCTACAGCCGGATACAAACTGAACAACGACAGAACAGTCCAACAAACAACGTATAAACAATATGTCTTACACATAAGTCGACAACAAATATAAGACAAAAGCTATTGGGAAAGTCTTTTTTTATCAATAAAAAAGAACAAATTAATTATTTTATTTTTACCTTTGTGCTGAATAACATGTTTTAAATGTCTATGGTAAAAAAGGAATTGACAGAAGCTGAAGTTGCCGAATGTATTCCCGATTTGTGGCAACCCTTGACCCAAGAACAACGAGAATTTCTCGCCCAGAATTTTATCGTGCAGAAATATAAAAAAAATGAGACCATCTATAACGAGGGAGAGACTCCCCAATACCTGATGTGCCTGCTAAACGGTAAAGTGAAGATTTACAAAGATGGGGTCGGAGGCCGCAGCCAGATCATTCGGGTCATCAAAAGTCAAGAATATTTTGCTTATCGGGCCTATCTGGCAGAGGAAGACTATGTGACTGCCGCTGCCGCATTTGAGCCATGCACCGTCTGCCTGATTCCTATGCCTGTCATCGTCAAGCTATTGCAAGAGAATCCGGAACTTTCAATGTTCTTCATCCGGCAGCTTTCCAAAGATCTGGGCATTGCCGACGAGCGTACAGTGAGTCTTACACAAAAGCATATACGCGGACGTCTGGCAGAATCCCTGCTGTTTCTTAAAGACACCTACGGCGTAGAAGAAGACCAATGCACTTTAAGCATTTATCTTTCTCGTGAAGACTTGGCGCATCTGTCGAACATGACCACTTCAAACGCCATCCGTACGCTTTCAAATTTCGCCGCCGAAAAGCTTATCATCATCGACGGACGCAAAATAAAGCTTTTAGAAGAAGAGAAACTGAAAAAGATAAGCAAGATAGGATAAAGTTCAGTCCTTTAAAAAACTTTTATGCACCTTATCCCGCAATCTTTTTTCCCTTTTGAAAAAGATGTTTTGCAGGATGAGGTGCATAAATTATTCCGGCAAGCACGACGCGGCCGCTTCAAGACTTTATCTTCTTCTTGTAAATCGCAGCCCGCTCCATCACATTCTTCACAAAATTATATGTTTCCGTTCCGCGCAGGTAGCCATTCCTGCAAACGGGATCCTGATAATACTTCTCGCTGCTCTTCAATAAAAGATAATGAGCGACATGATGCTCCCACAAATCAGGATTCCGCCCATACTTCCTGGCCAATGCCATTGCATCCAACACATGTCCGGCTCCGGCATTGTAGGCAGCCAGCACAAACTTGTCCTGTTCATTCTTGTCGCTTACCTCTCTAAACATCTTTTGCAAGGCAGCGATATATTTAACTCCCGCCTTGATGCTTTCTTCCGGATCACTCTCTTTCCCCGGCGGGACTCCCATAGCACGCGCTGTGACCGGCATAAGCTGCATCAGACCTTTGGCACCCGCCCATGAAACCACATCCGGATTGAAATTAGACTCCGTATAAACCAATGCGGCCAACAGACGCCAGTCCCACCCTATCTCTTTCGCATATTTTCTGAACAGGTCATCATAATAAGATATCCGCCCGTTTTCTACAGACAGTATTGATCCGTGAGCCACACGCTTGTTCAATTCAAAATAACGTCTTGCGCTGACCTTGAACTCGTCCGAATTGATATTTTCCTTATGCCATTTGTCGGCAGCCTCAGCCAGTTGCGGAGAAGTATTCCGCACCGCCCACGAAGCCCGTTGGTCAAAGCTTATCTGCAAGCCGATATCCAGATTCGGATGATAAGTCTTGGTTATCCGTCCCATTTCATCCGTGGCTACGGTGTAGTCTATTTCACCGTCGGCCACTCTCTCTATCAAGTCTTCCGACGAGACACTGTCTACCGACATTACCTTCAACCGAATGCCTCCCCCCAACTCTTCATTCAAGTTTCTTAAACGGTCAAGATACTTTCCCGGATTTACATAAACTTCTTTCCCAATAAGTTGGGTCACATTCTTTAGCGCCTCCTTCCCCCGACGCTGCACGATGACCTGATAGGTTATGTTCTCTTCTCCACAATACAGCAGCTCGTCTTTCCTGTGGCTGGTAAGGGAAAGATTATAGGCAATCAGGTCGCCCGCTCCCGCAAGCAGGCTGTCGACCAAAGCTTCTTCATCTTTCACTACCTTTATTCTCAGACGAAGTCCCTGCGAACGCGCAAACTGCTGCGCCAATTCATACTGAAATCCCATCGGTTCGCCACGATAGTCAAAATAGGAAGTCGAACTGTTGACTGTCAGTGCCACCAGCTCGCCCCGTTCCTGTATCTGCGGCAGGTCAACAGAACCCTTCTCTTCCTTCCCTCCACCACAGGCAAACAACAGACAAGACATTACACTCAGACAGAATGCAGCGTATCTTTTCATCGTCCGACTATTTTTTCGATATACATTTGCAGTATCTCTATGGCCTTGCTGTTGTGTCCGCCCTGAGGGACAATCAGGTCAGCTATACGTTTGGCAGGCTCGATAAACTCTATATGCATCGGCTTAAGCACCTTTACATAACGCTCCATCACAGCCTCAGCCGTTCTTCCCCGCTCTTGCATATCACGCTGGATAACCCGGATAAGGCGCTCGTCAGGATCTGCATCTACAAAAATGCGCAAATCCATCTGGTCGCACAGCTGTCTGTCGCTCAATGCCAGAATCCCTTCTATGATAACAACCTTGCGCGGCTCTATATGAATGGTCTCCGGTTGGCGCGTACACGTAAGGAATGAATATACAGGCTGCTCTATCGCCTTGCCCTCACGAAGCATGGACACATGTTCGGACAGCAAATCCCAGTCGAAAGCGTTCGGATGGTCAAAGTTAATGTTCTGACGAAGCTCTGCCGGAACATGGCTGCTATCCTTATAATATGAGTCTAAAGGAAGAACCGCCACTTCATCCTCCGACAAACTTTCCACTATCCGTTTCACCACGGTTGTTTTCCCGGAGCCCGTTCCTCCCGCAATTCCAATGATAATCATATCCGCTGTTTCAATAATTAGTTATATATTTGCAATATACAAAAGTACGACAATTAATAAAATAATCAATCATGGTCAAACACATTGTTTTATTCAGACTGAAAAAAAGCCTGACCCCACAAGAAAAGACAGATGTCATGCTCCGATTCAAGGCTGCCATTGAGGCTCTGCCCGAAAAGATAAGCTCCATACAAAGCATACACGTAGGGCTGAACATGAATCCTGAAGAGGAATGGGACATTTGTCTTGACAGCACATTCGATACACTGGACGATGTAAAGGCATACGCCGTTCATCCCGACCATATTGCGGCAGCATCCATCCTGAAAGAGGCAAAAGACGGGCGCGCCTGCACCGACTACGAACTTTAACCTCCCGGCAAAACCATGAAAAAGATAGTCAATCCCTGGACGGGAATAAAGGATTATTTCTGCTTCGGCTGTGCACCCGAAAACGAAGCCGGCGTGAAAATGGAATTTTATGAAGACGGAGAAGACATCGTGAGTATATGGCATCCCAAGCCCCAATATCAGGGATGGAAGGATACACTGCATGGAGGCATACAGGCCGTATTGCTCGACGAGATTTGTGCATGGGCCATCGCGCTGAAACTACAGACCGCCGGAGTGACTTCAAAGATGGAAACCCGCTACCTCAGGCCTGTAATGACCACAGACGACCATATCATCATACGGGCGCGCGTAAGAGAAAAACGCCGGAATCTTGTGACAGTCGACGCCTGCATCACCAACATGAAAGGCGAAACCTGCACCCAAGCCGTATGCACATACTTCACTTTCTCCGAAGAGAAGGCGCGCGAGGAAATGTATTTCAAGGGATGCCATACAGAAGACGAGGAAGTGAATCCTGTATGAAGCCGTCAAACCGATTTTTCATTCCGGTGAAATCCCTTTCCTGCACTATGCAAACAAGATTCCGTCCGTGGCAAAAAATCGGCAATGGCGAAGCAAACAGTCTTCCCGCCAAGGCCAGAATGCAAACGATGAAAGAAAAACGAAACTTTTTCTGATAAACATTTGGATTTTTCATTCGTATGCTTTACTTTTGTCGCAAATAGAAAAAACGTATGAAACTTATGACTTTACATCACCGCCATCATCATTCCCTAACGAATCAAACGGTAGGCTGAGACAGGCATGTAGTCATAAACAAATAAACTAACAGCATAAAGGCTTTCCGTTACAGCGGCAAGCCTTTTTTATTTTGACAAACCAACACAAATGAATATGTTAAGAATCGCCGTACAATCCAAAGGCCGCCTCTTTGAAGACACAATGGCCTTACTTGCCGAAGCCGACATCAAATTGTCGACTTCAAAACGCACGCTGCTCACTCAGTCCACCAATTTTCCGGTAGAAGTCTTGTTTCTTCGTGACGATGATATCCCCCAATGTGTGGCAAGCGGCGTTGCCGACTTGGGCATCGTGGGAGAAAATGAATTTGTTGAACGAAACGAAGATGCCGACATAATCCTGCGATTGGGCTTCAGCAAATGCCGTCTTTCACTTGCCATCCACAAGGAAACAGAATACAACGGACCGGCCTGGTTCAATGGAAAAAAAATTGCCACCTCGTATCCGGGCATCCTTCAAGCCTACCTGAACAAAAACGGCATACGGGCAGACATTCATGTCATCACCGGCTCGGTGGAAATTGCTCCGGGAATCGGACTGGCAGATGCCATATTCGACATCGTCAGCTCAGGTTCAACCCTCATCAGCAACAATCTGAAAGAAGTGGAAACAGTCATGAAAAGCGAAGCCTTGCTTATAGGGAACAAACATTTGAGCAATGAGAAAAAAGAAATACTGGCAGAGCTGCTGTTCCGTATCAATGCTGTAAAGACAGCCGAAGACAAGAAATATGTATTGATGAACGTGCCTACCGACAAAGTAAAAGAAATCATCAGCGTGCTGCCCGGCATCAAGAGTCCCACTGTCATGCCGCTCGCTACAGAAGGATGGAGCAGTATACACACGGTGCTTGACCAGAAATGTTTTTGGGAAATCATCGGAAAGCTGAAAGCCATCGGCGCACAAGGCATTCTCGTACTGCCTATTGAGAAAATGATTATCTGAAAAATCTTTTAAGAACATTATACCATGAATATCATAACCAATCCCGAGCGGTCGGCCTGGAAAGAAATGCTGAAACGCCCGACCCTTAATACCGACATCCTGCGCAATACCGTGTCCGAAGTGCTGAACCGCATACGCATGGAAGGCGACAAAGCCGTCGTCGAATATGAAGAAAAGTTCGACAAGGTGCGGCTTTCCTCACTCGCAGTTACTGAAAAAGAATTTGCCGAAGCCGAAAAAGAAGTCAGCATCGAGCTGAAAGCCGCCATCATGCTGGCATACAACAATATCCGCACCTTTCATTCTTCGCAGAAGTTCGAAGGGAAAAAGGTAACCACCCTACCGGGAGTGACCTGCTGGCAGAAGGCCGTGGCCATTGAGAAAGTCGGACTTTACATTCCGGGCGGAACAGCCCCCCTCTTCTCCACGGTGCTGATGCTCGCCACTCCGGCACAAATCGCAGGATGCAAGGAAATCGTTCTCTGCACCCCGCCCGACCGGACAGGCAAGATACATCCGGCCATCCTCTATGCCGCCAAAATAGCAGGCGTAAGCCGTGTCTTCAAGGCAGGAGGAGTGCAGGCCATCGGAGCTATGGCATACGGAACGGAGTCTGTTCCCAAAGTATATAAGATATTCGGCCCGGGAAACCAGTATGTAACAGCCGCCAAGCAGCAGGTTTCGCTGCGCGATGTCGCCATCGACATGCCTGCAGGCCCGTCTGAAGTCGCCGTTCTTGCCGACGAGACCGCCAATCCGGCCTTCGTGGCCGCCGATCTCCTCTCACAGGCTGAGCATGGAACAGACAGTCAGGCCATCCTTATCACCACTTCGCAAGACCTGCTTCAATCAGTAACCGAGGAAGTAGACCGGCAGCTCCCGTCCTTGTTCCGCAAGAACATTGCTGAAAAGTCGCTTGCCAACAGCAAGCTGATTTTGGTCAAGACCATCGACGAGGCAATCGAGATGGTCAACGAATATGCACCCGAGCATCTCATCATCGAGACCAAAGACTACGTGAATGTGGCCGAGAAAATCGTCAACGCGGGTTCGGTATTCCTGGGCGCATATTCCCCTGAAAGCGCAGGCGACTATGCATCGGGAACCAACCATACCCTGCCGACAAACGGATATGCCAAGGCATACAGCGGCGTGAGTGTCGACAGTTTCATCCGCAAGATTACTTATCAGGAAGTTACCGCCGAAGGCATCGCCACCATCGGCCCTGCCATCGAGGTATTGGCCGCCAATGAATATCTTGACGCCCACAAGAACGCTGTGAGTGTCCGTCTGGAAACTTTAAAATGAACAATATGAAACCTCTGAAAGAACTGACCCGCCCCAATATCTGGACATTGAAGCCCTATTCTTCCGCACGCGACGAATACAGCGGAGCCGAGGCATCCATCTTTTTGGATGCCAATGAAAATCCGTACAACACGCCAAACAACCGGTATCCGGATCCGCTGCAACGGGAGTTGAAAAGGCTCATCGCTCCGGTCAAGAAAGTGCAGCCCGAACAGATATTCTTAGGAAACGGAAGCGATGAAGCCATCGACCTGATGTTCCGAGCTTTCTGCCGTCCGGGAACAGACAATGTGGTGGCCATTGACCCCACATACGGCATGTATCAGGTATGTGCGGAAGTAAACGATGTAGAGTATCGGAAAGTGCAGCTCGACGAGAATTTCCAGTTTAAAGCGGACAAACTGCTCGCCGCATCCGACAACAACACCAAGCTTATCTTTCTCTGCTCTCCCAACAACCCGACGGGAAACAATCTCTGTCAGGAGGAAATACTCGCTTTACTGCAAGCATTTCAAGGTCTGGTCATTATAGACGAAGCGTATGCAGACTTCTCCGATGTTCCTTCGTATCTGAACAAACTGGAGGCGTATCCTAATCTGATTGTACTTCAGACTTTCTCAAAAGCATGGGGATGTGCAGCCATCCGCCTGGGAATGGCGTTCGCGTCGAAGGAAATCATCGGGATAATGAACAAGATAAAGTATCCATACAATGTCAATCTCCTTACCCAGCAAGAGGCTATCCGCATGATGGAGAAGCATTATCAAGTGCAGGAATGGGTGAAGTCGCTTTTAAACGAGCGCGCCCGTCTGGTACAGGCGTTCAAGAAACTGCCATGCTGCGAACAGGTTTACCCCACCGACGCCAATTTTTTTCTGGCAAAAGTAACAGATGCCAAAAGAATATACGACTATCTGGTTGAGAAAGGAATCATCGTACGCAACCGAACCAACGTAACGCTCTGTCATAACTGCCTGCGCATTACCGTGGGAACCCGCCCGGAAAACGATGCCTTGCTGGAAGCACTAAGAGAAAAAAGATGGAAGCCATAAGGAAAATCCGATAAGGCACTAAGCAAAAATCCATTTGCTGCCAAGCAAAAAACGGTGTCCGGCAAGATCTTGCTGTTTTGCCGGACACCGCTTTTTTATAACAATATCAACACGAATTTTTCCAAGAGAATCAGATAATTTCTATTCCCTGCTGCTTGCAGAGTTCCAGTCCCAAATCCTTCAGTTTGAATTTCTGTATCTTCCCACTCCCTGTCATCGGAAATTCTTTGATGAAGAATATATATTTCGGAATCTTGTAGCGGGCAATTTTCCCCTGACAGAACTCGCGGACATCAAATTCATTCATCGTATATCCCTCATGCAGAATGATGAATGCGCCTACGGCTTCGCCGTATTTCTTCGAGGGAACGCCTGCCACCTGCACATCTTTAATGCCCGGCATCTGGTAAAGAAATTCTTCTATCTCGCGAGGATAAATGTTCTCTCCTCCACGGATAATCATGTCTTTGATACGGCCCGTAATGCGGTAATTGCCGTTCTCGTCTTTTACTCCCAAGTCTCCTGAATGCAGGAAACCGTTCTTGTCTATCACTTCGGCCGTGGCTTCCGGATTTTTGTAATATCCCTTCATGGTATTGTATCCACGATTACACATTTCTCCCTGCACTCCAACCGGACATTCCTCACCGGTTTCCGGATCGATCACCTTGACCTCAGTAAATTCGTAATCATGCCCCACCGTCGTATAGCGCACTTCCGGATCGTCTTCGATGCGGCTATGCGTCATGCCCGGAGAAGTCTCCGTCAGCCCGTATACGCTTGTAACCCGCATAAACATCTTCTCTTCCACCTGCTTCATCAGTTCTACCGGACAAAGCGAACCGGCCATAATGCCCGTACGCAGGCAAGAAAGATCAAACATATCGAACATCGGATGATGAAGCTCAGCTATAAACATCGTCGGCACGCCGTAAAGAGCCGTACAGCGCTCTTTATGAACCGAGGCCAGCACGAGCAACGGGTCGAAACGCTCGACCATTACTTCCGTACATCCGTGTGTCAGACAGTTCATCGTAGCCAAAACCACACCGAAACAATGGAACAACGGAACGCACACACACAGCTTGTCATCAGAAGTAAACTTCATGTGCTCGCCTGTCAGGTATCCATTGTTCGCTATGTTATAATGAGTCAGCATGACTCCCTTGGGAAATCCTGTCGTCCCCGAGGTATACTGCATGTTGACCGTATCATGACAGTTCACCTGGCTGCGTGCCTGGCGCAGTTCCTCATCGTCTATATTATTGCCAAGCAGCAATATCTCAGCCGTATTATACATTCCCCGATACTTCTCCTGACCGATATAGATTACATTCCTCATGCACGGGAAACGTTTGCTCTTCATCCGTCCGCGCTCAAATGTCTTCAGCTCGGGCAGCATAGTGTAAGTCATCTCTACGAAATTGCTGTCTTTTTCTCCGTTCACAATGCAAAGTGTGTGCATATCCGAATTCTGGCAAAGATACTCCAGTTCCGCCTGCTTGTAACTGGTATTGACCGTAACGGCCACCGCCCCAATCTTGGCACAAGCATAGAGAAAAGTCAGCCAGTCAGGCACGTTTCCTGCCCAAATGCCTACATGCGTCCCCTTTTTCACCCCAATGGCCAGAAGACCTTTCGCCATGTTATCCACACGCTGATTAAACTGTTTCCACGTAAAGCGCAGGTTACGGTCGGAATAGACAAGATATTCCTTGTCGGGGGTGGTTTCCGCCCAATGTTCCAACCAGTCACCCAAAGTTCTTTCTGATAATTGCAACATAATACTGAAAGGTTTAATAGATTAGATGGGAGTATAGATTACGGCTAATATCTGAGCTTTCTGTCCGTTAAAGGCATGCACATGATGAGGAACGATAGAATCATAATAAATTGTATCCCCTTCATCAAGCACATAAGTCTGCTTCCCGTAATTCACTTCAAGCTTTCCTTTCAGCACCATGATAAACTCTTCTCCCTCGTGTGCCGAAAGAGAATATTTTTTTTCTTCGTCGGCATCGATGTCGATAACAAACGGTTCCATGTGACGGTCGGTCTTGCTGCGCGAAAGAGAATGGTAATGCATGTGCTGGCGGGCATCCGTCGCATTGTTTGAAAAGCTAACCGTATCGTCTGCCTCACCCCGATGACACACTACAGCCCCCGCTTCATTGTCTTGATCGTCAAGAAAAGTTCCCAATCGAACTCCCAAGACACGCGCTATCTTGACAAGCGGAGCCAATGACGGAATATCTACATTCTCTTCTATACGGCGGATCTGCTCCACGGTCAGTTCCGTACGTTCCGCCAATTCTTCGATACTTATTTCTTTAAGTGTTCTAAGCGATTTTATCTTTTCGCCAATAATGTTTGTGCAATCCATAGCTGTCTTTTGTTTTTAATGATAAGCGGACAGGACTTAGCCCGTGCGCGCCGCCCGTGCGCGCCACAAATATACACAAACTGCGAAATATAAAGAAGAAATTTTCAAAAAATAGCAATAAAGAGTAACAGTTTAAAGGAGAAAAGCTGCAAAATAATCTGAAGCATCAGATATTTTCATCCTTATGAAACCGATTTTTCATAAGGATGGAATCAGATTTCTATGAGAGCCATAAAAAAGGCCGGCTATATGAAAAAAGGCCGTTCCCCGCTCACGCACTCTTCTTTCTCTGCTGATAAAGCTGATACGAATTGACCACATTATGCCATACGCTATAGAATCCGGCGGCCACAGCGGTAACAGGCGTAAAGAATGTATATCCCATCCAGATGGCCAGTGCCGTATTTTTCTGTCCCAATGCCTGTCCGGCACTGATTGAATCACCGTAAAAACGCCCGATACGCTTGCCCAAAAAGAACTGCAAGGCGCAACAGACGAGAGATATGCCGGCCAACCCCGCCTGATACCAGAAGGAAACATCGCTATGTACAATACTTTTCACCGTAACGGCTATGGCGATGGTGAGCGCAAGCGCCCACAAGTAAAAGGTCAGATCCTGCAATTCACCGATGCGGGCATGCAGTTTCGGACAAAGATACCGCAGCAGTATGGCCGCCACAAAAGGACACAACAGCAGCGGGAATACCTTGCCGAGTGTCAAGACAAAGGAGCTTCCGAAACTCAAGTCAGGATGCGGATGCACCATCGGCAGCATGAAAGGAACCAGAAAAGAAGTCAGAAGATTGATCAGAATGGTGTAAGTCGTGATGTGTCCGGCATCGCCGCCCAACTTGCGCGTCACTACAGCTGCAGCTGTCGCCGTGGGACAAATCATGCACAGCATCGCACCTTCCACCAGAATGCGTGCGGGAAAGTCGGGAAGCATTATCAACAACATTCCCATCAGTGTAAAACTTCCGCCCTGTATCAATATCAGCCACAAATGCCATCGGCAAGGGCGCAAATCATGCAGGCCCACCTTACAGAAAGTAAGGAACAGCATCAGAAATATCAGTACGGGCTGAACGATATCCACCGCACGATTGGCAAAAGGTCGGGTAAACGCCAGAGCCGGGATACTGACATAAACAAAATAAAGCAGCACTCCCATGCACATGGCTATCGGAAGTGTCCAGTTTTTGCAGAAGCGAAGTATATCCATGACTAATCCTGATAATAGACTCGCTTTACCCGGTTTGACACGCTGGTCAGCACTTCATACGGGATGGTCTCCAATATATCAGACAAGACAGTAACCGGAAGTTCATCTCCAAAGATGATAACCTTGTCTCCCTCCTTGCAATCGATGCCGGTCACATCTATCATACACACATCCATACAGATATTACCCACATAAGGAGCTTTCTGTCCGTTCACCAGACAATAGGCATGCCCGTTTCCCAAGCGGCGATTCAGTCCGTCGGCATAGCCAATCGGAAGAGCCGCTATACGCGAATCACGGTTCAGCACGCCTTTCCGGCTGTACCCCACCGTTTCATCTGCCGGAACATCGTGTATCTGAAGAATGGTTGTCTTCAGTGTCGCAACATTATGCAGCATCTTGTTCGTAAAAGGATCAACGCCATACAGCCCGATACCCAGACGAACCATCTCGAACTGTGCGCCCGGATAGCGTTCTATACCTGCCGTATTGCAGATATGGCGCAGTATTTTGTGTCCGAAGCCTGCTTGCAGTTCGGCGGCAGCCGCCTCAAAAGTCTCTATCTGCCTGCGGGTAAACGCATCGAAACGCTCGGCATCGCTGCCTGCCAGATGAGAGAAAACCGAACGCGGAATAACCGCACTCTGCCGATGAAGCCGTTCAACCAGACGCGGCATGTCTTCGGGAGCAAATCCCAAACGGTGCATACCGGTGTCTATCTTTATGTGAATAGGGCAGTTGGTCATGCCTTCACGCTCCGCCGCCTTAATCAACTCCTCCAAAAGATGGAAGCTGTACACTTCCGGCTCAAGTTTATAGTCGAACATGGTATGGAAAGCCGTCACTTCCGGATTCATAATAATGATGGAACTCCGGATGCCCGCCTTGCGAAGCTCGGCTCCTTCATCGGCTACGGCCACGGCCAAATAATCCACCCGTTGGTCTTCCAGTGTCTTTGCCACTTCAAAAGCCCCCGTTCCATAGGCCGACGCCTTCACCATACAGGTCATTTTCGTCTCCGGCCTAAGCTTGTTGCGGTAATGGTTCAGATTATCCACCAAAGCATTCAGGTTAATCTCAAGTATGGTCTCGTGAACTTTCAGCTCCAACAGGTCGGTTATCTTGTCAAACCGGAATATACGGGCACCCTTTATCAACACAACTTCATTGCGGAACTTATCAAGCAACCCCGATTCAAGCAGTTCGGAAGTAGAGCGGAAGAATACTTTTTCTATTTCAAAGCGCGAAGCGGCCTCCGATATCTCTTTCCCCACACCAATAATACGGTCAACTCCGCGGCTGTGCACCAGATCGGCCACCTGACGATAAAGCAACTTGCCTGTCTGCCCGCTCTCAAGAATGTCCGAGAGAATCAATGTGCGCTTGCGGCGCTTGTCTTCCGTGCGCCGTGCCATGAAGTCGAGTGCGATATCCAGTGACGCAAAGTCTGAATTATAACTGTCATTTATCAATACACACCCGTTTTTCCCCTCTTTCACTTCAAGCCGCATGGCTATCGGATCCAGATGCGCCATGCGTTCGGCAATGTTTTCCGGAGATACCATCAGATATAAAGCCACCGCCAAACAGTTGAGAGAATTTTCAATGGAAGCGTCATCGATGAACGGAATCCGGTATTCCTTGAAGAAACCCAGATAACGGTATTTCACTGTCGTGCCCGTATCGTCTTTTTCTATCTTCTCGATGAACAACGGACGCTCACTGTCTTTCATAGACCAGGCAATCTCACGGGCGGCAAAGAGCGATTTGGCCACACAACTGCTTATCAGTTCATTGTCGCCATTGTATATGATGACATCGCAGTCTTTGAAAAGCTGGAGCTTCTCCATACATTTGTCCTGCAAAGAGGCAAAATTTTCCTGATGTGCCCATCCGATGTTTGTCAGCACACCGACAGACGGGCGGATGATAGGTGCCAACGCCTCCATTTCTCCCATCTCAGAGATTCCTGCCTCGAATATTCCCAGCTCGGTATGCTCGTTCATCAGCCATACTGACAGGGGAACCCCGATTTGAGAATTGTAGCTGCGCGGCGAACGAGTAATGATGCGTTCGGGACTGAGCAGTTGGTAAAGCCATTCCTTCACCACGGTCTTTCCGTTGCTACCTGTTATGCCGATGACCGGTATATCAAACTGCCCTCGCCGGTAGGCGGCCAACTTCTGCAAAGCCTTGAGCGTATCGGGCACGCGCAAGAAGTTAGCGTCATTATAATGGGCAACATCCTCCGGGAAGACGCTGACCACAAAGTTGCGCACCCCGCGTGAATACAAGTCATCTATATATCTATGTCCGTCATTTCGCTTGGTCTTTAAGGCAAAAAACAAGGTTTCCTCCGGAAAACACAACGAGCGGCTGTCCGTCAGAATCCAATCTATCCGTGCCGGAGCATTGCCTTGCCGCTCCGCATTCAAGACAGAAACTATTTCTTCAATTGTGCTTGACATAATTCTACTTCTTTTCGGACGTCTAAGTACGGGAATTTTTTCTTTAACTCTTCTATCTTTAACAGTATTTGACTTAAAAAGCTGCGATACGCTGCCGATTCGGCATCGAAAGGACGGTGGGAAAGTCCCTTCCGTATCTCTTCCCACTGCTTCATCAACCGGCAAGTGGCGGAACTGAAAAAGGTTTCCGAGAAGCGTTCCCAGATATAATCAACCGCCAGCGGGGTGGGATGAAGCATATCATCAGCATAAAACCGGTAATCACGCAGTTCGTCCATCATTATCTCATAGGCCGGGAAATAATGGCAAAAGGGAAACTCACGGCAAAGATGCGACACAGCCAGCAGCAAAGTGGACTTGCTCAACTGATTGCCGTGCATGCCGTCCCTTATATGGCGGATAGGGCTGACGGTGAACAAGACATTCAGCCGGGGATTGCAGGCATGAAGTTCAGACAACAAGGGAATATAGACGGATTCTATCTCACCGACATCCAACAGGCGGCGTGAAAACATCCGTTCCGGCAGCTTATGGCAGTTTCCTACAATATGCCCGTCTTCTTTCCACTCATATACCCAAGCCGTTCCCCAAGTGAACAGCAGCCAGTCTGCCCTTTCCAAATAATTTTTTCCTGCCTGCAAACGAGAATTTATGACAGCAAGACAATCTTTTTTGCTCGGGGAAGAAAATGAGCCGTGATGCATCAGGCTGTACCACACTCCCCGGTCATAACGAAGGTCTTCCTCACCATAAATCTTGTCCTGCCGCAGCCGGGAAAGTCCTTCGGCTATCGACAGCGGATTATACAAGATGCCAAAAGGATTGATGTCGCAGTCAAACTTATAGTCAAGCAACTTCCTCCCCACATTTTCAGCAAAGCATGACCCCCACAACATCAGGCAATCGGAATGGCGGATTTCGTCTTCCCCCTTCCGCAATTCCACTTTCGTTCTGAATTCCATAAGCCAAAGCGTCGATTAAAATGCTTTTTTCCCACAAAAGTAAATATATTATAATATTTTGCCTAATTTTGTACGGCTAAAGTTTAACAGGACAAAATGGAAGAACAAACTTCGTATGAATTGTTGAATAAGATAGACAGTCCGGACGACCTGCGCAAGCTCTCCGCAGAATGCTTGCCCGAAGTGTGCTCCGAACTGAGAGAAAAGATTATAGACGAACTTTCACGCAACCCGGGTCATTTCGGCTCCAGTCTGGGAGTGGTGGAACTGACGGTTGCACTCCACTATACATTCAATACGCCCTACGACCGGATTGTTTGGGATGTAGGGCATCAGGCTTACGGACACAAGATACTGACAGGAAGACGCGACCGCTTTTGCACAAACCGGAAGCTGAACGGGCTTTGCCCTTTTCCTTCACCGTCCGAGAGCGAATATGACACCTTTACCTGCGGACACGCATCCAATTCCATCTCGGCCGCTCTCGGCATGGCCGTGGCAGCCGCCCGCAAAGGAGAAGACAACCGCCATGTCGTAGCAGTCATCGGCGACGGATCCATGAGTGGCGGGCTAGCCTTTGAAGGACTGAACAACGCTTCGTCCACGCCAAACAACCTGCTCATCATATTGAACGACAACAACATGGCAATCGACCGCAGCGTGGGAGGGATGAAACAATATTTGCTCAACCTGCACACATCGGAAGGATATAACCGGCTGAGAAACGCCCTGTCGAAAAAACTGTACCAATGGGGTATCCTCAATGACGAACGGAGCAAAAGCCTGATACGCTTCAACAACAGCCTGAAGTCGATGCTGATGCAGCAGCAAAACATCTTTGAAGGAATGAACATCCGCTATTTCGGCCCGGTAGACGGACATGATGTCCTGACACTGACACGGGTATTGAAAGAAATCAAAGACATGAAAGGGCCGAAACTGCTCCATGTCCATACGCGGAAAGGAAAAGGCTTCAAGCCCGCAGAAGAGGCGGCCACCCTGTGGCACGCCCCCGGAATATTCGACAAGGATACGGGAGAACGCATCGTGACAGATACGACAGGGATGCCTCCCCTTTTCCAAGACGTATTCGGAAATACACTGCTTGAGCTGGCTCAGCAGAATGACAAGATTGTGGGCGTGACACCTGCCATGCCCTCAGGATGCTCCATGAATATCCTCATGAAAGCCATGCCCGACCGTGCTTTCGATGTAGGAATTGCCGAAGGACATGCCGTGACTTTCTCGGGGGGAATGGCAAAAGAAGGCCTGCTTCCCTTCTGTAACATCTATTCCTCGTTCATGCAGCGAGCGTATGACAACATCATTCATGATATAGCCATCCAGAAGTTGAACGTGGTGCTGTGTCTGGATCGTGCGGGACTGGTGGGAGAAGACGGGGCGACACATCACGGAGTATTCGATCTGGCTTATCTCCGCTCCATTCCCAACCTGACCATTGCCTCACCTTATGACGAGCACGAGCTTCGCCGGCTGATGTTTACCGCCCAACTGCCGGACAAAGGCCCTTTTGCCATCCGGTATCCACGCGGAAGGGGCGTGCTGACAGACTGGAAATGCCCGCTCGAACCCATAGAAGTAGGCAAAGGACGAAAGCTGAAAGACGGAAACGACCTTGCGGTAATCACCATCGGCCCGATAGGAAACGATGCAGCCCAAGCAATCAGCCGGGCTGAAAAGGAAATGGCAGGCAAAAGCATCGCTCTTTATGACCTGCGCTTCCTGAAACCGCTGGACGAAGAGATGCTGCACGAAATCGGACAAAGATTCAGCCGCATCATCACCGTGGAAGACGGCGTATTGGAAGGAGGAATGGGAAGCGCCGTACTGGAATTTATGGCAGACAACGGCTACAAACCGGCCATAAAGCGTCTGGGAATCCCCGACAGGTTCATCCCGCACGGCACGGTAAAAGAGCTGCGGAACATCTGCGGTATTGACAAAGAAAGCATTTATCACACCATTATCCACACTTTAAGCTTATGAAAATCATTATTGCAGGAGCAGGAGCTGTAGGTACCCATCTTGCCAAACTGCTTTCGGGAGAAAAACAAGACATCATCTTGATGGACGAAGACGATGAAAAGCTGAGCCGGCTGGGAAACAACCTCGACCTGATGATTGTCAACCTCTCTCCTACTTCCATCAACGGACTGAAAGAAGCCGGCGTGGCCAATGCCGACCTGTTTATCGCCGTCACTCCATACGAAAGCCAGAACATGACCGCCTGTATGCTTGCCAATAATCTGGGAGCAAAGAAGACAGTGGCCCGTATCGACAATTATGAATACCTTCTGCCCAGGCACAAAGAATTTTTTTCCCGACTGGGCGTACACTCGCTGATATATCCGGAAATGCTTGCTGCACGGGAAATAGTGGACGCTGTCAAGATGAGTTGGATACGCCAATGGTGGGAATTCGCCGGCGGGGCACTGGTAATGCTTGGAACGAAAATGCGCGAAAAAGCGGAAATCCTGAATGTTCCGCTTCACGAACTGGGAGGACAAGGAATCCCTTTCCATATCGTAGCCATCAAGCGCGGCAATGAAACCATCATCCCGCGCGGAGATGATGCCATCCGGCTGAATGATGTGGTCTATTTCACCACAACAAAAAAATACATTCCTTATATCAGAAAGATTTCCGGCAAGGAAAACGAACCCGATGTGCATAATGTAATGATTATGGGAGGAAGCCGTATCGCCGTGCGAACAGTGCAGTATCTGCCTGAAGACATGCATGCAAAAATCATAGAAAGCGACATCAACCGCTGCAACCGCCTGACGGAACTGGTGGACGACAAGGTGATGATCATCAACGGAGATGGGCGAGACATCGAGTTGCTGCGTGAAGAAGGCATCCGCAACACGGAGGCATTCGTCGCCTTGACGGGCAGTTCGGAGACAAACATACTGGCTTGTCTTGCCGCCAAGCGTATGGGAGTGACCAAAGTAATCGCACAAGTGGAAAACGTGGACTATATCAGCATGGCGGAAAGTCTGGACATCGGAACGGTTATCAACAAGAAATTCATCGCCGCGAGCCATATCTATCAGATGATGCTCGATGCAGACGTGTCGAATGTAAAGTGTCTGACTTTTGCCGACGCCGATGTAGCGGAATTTATTGTAAAGGCAGATTCACGCATCACCAAAGCTCCGGTGAAAGATATCGGACTTCCCAAAGGCGCCACCATAGGCGGACTGACACGCAACGGCGAAGGAATGCTGGTTACAGGTAACACGATGATTCAGGAAGGCGACCATGTGGTGGTATTCTGTCTGGGAATGATGATAAAGAAACTCGAAAAATACTTTTAACCCCATCGGGAAAAAGGAAAGACATCTTCACAACGCCCGGCCGCCCGAACGACCGGGCGTTGTCATAAAGACAACCTGCCCAGTCTCCGCAGTATGCGCCCTTTCATACAATACATGCCAGACAGCGCATGCGGACAAAACAGAATTACGGCACTATCCGAAACTCCGTTTCAAGCCTACAAAACCAGACTTTCATCCGAGCATATCCAGACATTGCCCTGTGTCCGGATTCTTTACTCAAATCTCCCGAAAAAGTTCCTTTTTACAGAAAAAGCTTAATAAATATCCGCCACTTCACGATTGTTTTCTCTTTATTTTGTATATTTGCCCTATCCGACAGGTTTGATTCAACCGTCGGCATTAAATCATAATATCAACAAAAACACTGATTCACTATGGCAGATAGTAAAGAAAAACTCTTTTCGGATTTTCCGCCGGTCTCAACCCAGGAATGGATGGACAAAATTACGGTAGACCTGAAAGGAGCCGATTATGAAAAGAAGTTGGTATGGAAAACCAATGAAGGATTTAAAGTTAAACCTTTCTACCGTCAAGAAGACCTGGAAGGAATGAAAACAACCGAAGGGCTTCCCGGAGAATATCCTTACATCCGAGGCAACAAGAAGAATGACAACACATGGTTTGTCCGTCAGGATATCCGTGTGGAAGACCCTGCCGAAGCCAATGCCAAAGCACTTGACCTGCTGAACAAGGGTGTAGACTCACTGGGCTTCCACATAAAGGCGAAAGATCTGGACGCCGACTATGTACGCACACTGCTCAAAGATATTTGCTGCGACTGTATCGAACTGAACTTCAAGACATGCCAGCGTCATACCGTGCAACTCGCCTCTTTGCTTACCGATTATTTCAAAGAAAAAGGTTATGCACCCGAAAAACTGAAAGGCTCACTGGACTTTGACCCCATCAGCCGAATGATGAAAAAGGGAAAAGACATGAGCGGCCTGCTCGATACGGCTAAAGAACTCGTTGAAAAGCTCGAAGCCTATCCTTACTTCCGCTGCATTGCAGTCAACTCCATCGACCTGAACAATGCCGGAGCCTACATCTATCAGGAACTGGGTTATGCTTTGGCTTGGGGAAACGAATACCTGAACAGACTGACCGAAGCAGGCATCCCCGCCGAAAAAGCCGCAAAAAAAATAAAGTTCAATTTCGGCATCAGCTCAAACTATTTTATGGAAATCGCCAAATTCCGTGCGGCACGCCTGTTGTGGGCAGACATTGTAAACGAATACAAGCCTGCATGCCAATGCGCCTGCCAGATGGCAATACATGCCGAAACTTCCAGCTTCAATCTTACCTTGTTTGATGCGTATGTAAACCTGCTGCGCACACAGACCGAAGCCATGAGTGCAGCTCTTGCCGGAGTAGATTCCATCACCGTAACTCCGTTTGACAAGGCATACGAGACTCCGAATGACTTTTCCGAAAGGCTTGCACGCAACCAACAGCTGTTGCTGAAAGAGGAATCGCATCTGAACCGCGTGGTCGATCCGGCAGCCGGCTCTTATTATATCGAAAACCTGACCGCATCCATCGCCAAGCAGGCATGGGACTTATTCCTGAAGACAGAGGACGAGGGAGGCATGCTGAAGGCAGTATTGAACGGAAGCATACAAGAATCTGTAAACAACAGCAACAAAGCCCGCCATGAGGCGGTTTCTAAACGCAAGGAGATTCTGCTCGGAACGAACCAATACCCGAATTTCACCGAGCTTGCAGGCGGCAAAGTGCCTTTGGAACATGCCTGCTGCTGCCACAGACACGAGCATGAAGACAAGGCATTCGCTACATTGAACACAAATCGTGCAGCCAACGAGTTTGAAGAGCTCCGCCTACAGACGGAACACTCCGGGAAACGCCCGAAAGCATTCATGCTGACTATCGGCAATCTGGCAATGCGCCAGGCGCGTGCCCAATTCTCCTGCAACTTCCTGGCTTGTGCCGGATATGAAGTAATCGACAATTTAGGCTTTTCAACCGTAGAAGAAGGTATAGAGGCAGCAATGAAAGCTCAGGCCGACATTGTGGTTCTCTGTTCAAGCGACGACGAATACGCAGAATATGCCGTCCCAGCATTCAAAGCACTCGACGGAAGAGCCATGTTCATCGTTGCTGGTGCTCCGGCATGCATGGATGAACTGAAAGCAGCCGGCATCGAAAACTTCATCCATGTCCGTTGCAACGTACTGGAAACACTGAGAGAATACAACAAGAAGTTATTAAACCCATAAGCTTTTGAGTGATAAAATCCTTATCAACAACTTAAAACCGAATACTCAAAACTTAAATCTATGAAACCAAATTTCAAAAACATCGACATATTCGCCGGATTTCATCCGCAAAACGGCATGGAATGGCAAAAAGCCAACGGCATTGAAGCAAACTGGAAGACACCAGAACAGATTCAGGTAAAGCCAGTTTACACAAAAGAAGACCTTGAAGGCATGGAACACCTGAACTATGCCGCAGGTATCCCTCCTTATCTGCGCGGTCCGTATTCAATGATGTATACTTTCCGCCCGTGGACAATCCGCCAATATGCGGGATTCTCTACAGCAGAAGAGTCAAACGCATTTTATCGCCGCAATCTCGCCTCCGGACAAAAAGGTCTGTCGGTTGCTTTTGACCTTCCGACGCACAGAGGTTACGACCCAGATCATCCGCGTGTAGTAGGCGATGTGGGCAAAGCAGGCGTATCCATCTGCTCGCTTGAAAATATGAAAGTGTTGTTCGACGGCATTCCTTTGAACAAGATGTCAGTATCAATGACCATGAATGGTGCGGTACTTCCGATCATGGCATTCTATATCAACGCCGGACTGGAGCAGGGAGCCAAACTGGAAGAAATGGCAGGAACAATCCAAAACGATATCCTGAAAGAATTCATGGTGCGCAACACTTACATTTATCCGCCTGCATTTTCCATGAAAATCATATCAGACATCTTTGAATACACTTCTCAAAAGATGCCGAAATTCAACTCAATCTCCATTTCAGGCTATCACATGCAAGAAGCGGGAGCAACAGCCGATATCGAATTGGCGTACACACTTGCCGACGGACTGGAATATCTGCGTGCGGGAGTAGCGGCAGGAATTGACATTGACGCGTTCGCACCCCGTCTTTCCTTCTTCTGGGCCATCGGAATGAACCATTTCATGGAAATAGCCAAGATGCGCGCAGCCCGAATGCTTTGGGCAAAAATTGTCAAGCAATTCAATCCGAAAAATCCCAAATCACTTGCTTTGCGCACGCACTCACAGACATCCGGATGGTCGCTTACCGAACAAGATCCGTTCAACAATGTAGGCCGTACCTGCATCGAAGCCATGGCTGCCGCTTTAGGGCACACGCAGTCGCTTCACACAAATGCTTTGGACGAAGCCATCGCCTTGCCGACGGACTTTTCAGCACGCATCGCGCGCAATACACAGATTTATATCCAAGAAGAGACCCAAGTCTGCAAGAATGTCGACCCGTGGGGCGGTTCTTATTACGTTGAGTCACTGACAAACGAACTGGCTCACCGAGCTTGGGAACATATCCAAGAGATCGAACGCTTGGGAGGCATGGCGAAAGCCATCGAAACAGGAATTCCAAAAATGCGTATCGAAGAAGCGGCTGCCCGCACCCAAGCACGCATTGACTCGGGTGAACAAACAATTGTAGGCACGAACAAATACCGTTTGGAAAAAGAAGACCCGATCGATATTCTGGAAGTAGACAACACAGCCGTACGCCAAGAACAGATCGAGAACCTGCGCCGCCTGAAAGAAGGACGCAATCAGGCCGAAGTAGACAAGGCTCTTGCCGCCATTACAGAATGCGTAAAGACGGGAAAAGGCAATCTGTTGGAACTGGCAGTAGAAGCAGCCCGCGTGCGAGCCACATTGGGAGAAATTTCCGACGCTTGCGAAGCTGTCGTCGGACGTTATAAAGCAATCATAAGAACTATATCAGGCGTGTATTCATCAGAAAGTAAAAAGGATGCAGACTTCGCTAAAGCTTGCGAACTGACCGAAGAATTTGCCAAGAAAGAAGGCCGTCGGCCGCGTATCATGATAGCAAAAATGGGGCAAGACGGACATGACAGAGGTGCCAAAGTCGTTGCGACAGGATTTGCTGACTGTGGTTTCGATGTAGACATGGGGCCTTTGTTCCAGACTCCGGAAGAAGCCGCCCGTGAAGCAGTGGAAAACGATGTTCATGCAGTAGGAGTATCCTCGCTTGCAGCCGGACATAAAACACTTATTCCACAAATCATCGCCGAGCTGAAACGTATGGGGCGTGAAGATATCCTTGTTTTCGCAGGCGGTGTCATTCCTCCCCAAGATTATGATTTCCTGTATAAAGCAGGGGTCATGGCCATCTTCGGGCCGGGAACATCTGTCGCAAAATCTGCATGTCAAATAATGGAACTTTTGCTTGACAGCGAAGAATAAACCGTTTCAGGTATAATCTCAGATTATCAATCAGACATTATGAGAATCAGCGGGGCATCTTAATGCAATAAGTGTCTCGCTGATTTGTTTTTCAAGCAAAGCAAAGACATTTCTCACTCAAGCCAACAGGAAATCAAACAAAAGTCTCCCGATTCAAACCCCTAAACATATCGGCATAAGGCCTGATTATACCACACTTTTGTCAATATCATAAAAGAATAAAAAGCCTGTAAAATTCATTTTGGATACTTGAAAAAAGAAGAAGCCCCTAAAAGCAAATCTCTATGCAAGATTGCCTTTAGGGGCTTGAACTATAATCTGAAAATTCAGAAAGGAAATACACTATTTATATTCATCCCAACCCTTGATGGCAATATCGTCTATCGTCATCGTGCAGAAGGCATTGATGAATGCACTCGCCAGACGGGCGTTGGTAATCAAGGGAATATTCAGGTCTATTGCCGCACGGCGTATCTTATATCCGTTGTCCAGTTCACCTACCGAAAGGTCACGCGGAATATTGATTACCATGTCTATCTCTTTCCGGTGCAGCATCTCCAGAGCTTGCGGGTGTCCCGTCTCGCTCGGCCAATATACACGCGTGTTTTCCACACCGTTTTCCGTCAGGAATTTTGAAGTTCCTCCCGTAGCGAATATATTATAACCTTTGGACTTCAGTGCCTGAGCTGCTTTCAGCATATCAACTTTCTGCTTTGGAGCACCGGTTGACATGAGGATGTTCTTTTCCGGAATGCGGTATCCTACCGACAACATGGCTTTCAGCACAGCACATGAGGTGTCTTCACCGATGCACCCCACCTCTCCTGTAGAAGCCATATCAACGCCCAATACTGGGTCGGCCTTTTGCAGACGGTTGAAAGAGAACTGGCTGGCCTTGATTCCCACATAGTCCAACTCGAACAGGTTCTTGTTCGGCTTTTCAACCGGAAGACCTAACATGACCTTTGTCGCCAGTTCGATAAAGTTAATCTTCAATACCTTGCTGACAAACGGAAACGAACGGCTGGCACGCAAATTACACTCGATTACTTTAATATCGTTTTCGCGTGCGAGGAACTGGATGTTGAACGGCCCTGAAATGTTCAGTTCCTTAGCAATCTGTCGGGAAATGCGCTTGATGCGGCGAACGGTTTCCACATACAGTTTTTGCGGAGGGAACTGGATGGTCGCATCTCCGGAGTGTACGCCGGCAAATTCGATATGTTCGGAGATGGCGTATGCCACAATCTCGCCATTTTGTGCCACGGCATCCATTTCCACTTCCTTGGCATGCTCGATGAATTGGCTTACCACAACCGGGTGTTTCTTAGACACATTGGCTGCCAACTGCAAGAAGCGCTCCAATTCTTCCTGATTGGAACATACGTTCATGGCCGCTCCCGAGAGCACGTATGACGGACGAACCAGTACGGGGAAGCCGACTTTTGCGATAAAGGCATTGATATCCTCCATCGAAGTCAGCGCACTCCATTCGGGCTGGTCTACCCCAATGCGGTCGAGCATGGCAGAAAACTTGTCGCGGTCTTCAGCATTGTCGATGCTTTGTGCGGATGTGCCGAGAATATTCACCTTTTGTGCGTCGAGACGGAGAGCGAGATTGTTCGGAATCTGCCCGCCTGTCGACACGATGACACCGTGCGGATTTTCCAAATCAAGGATATCCATTACACGCTCAAAGGTCAGTTCGTCAAAATAAAGGCGGTCACACATATCATAGTCAGTCGATACGGTTTCCGGATTGTAATTTATCATGACCGAACGGTATCCCTCTTTACGTATAGTATTGAGAGCCTGAACGCCACACCAGTCAAATTCAACGGACGAACCTATACGGTAGGCTCCAGAACCGAGCACCACGATGCTCTTGTGGTCACCCAAATAATGTACATCGTTGGCAACTCCGCTGTATGTAAGATACAGATAGTTGGTTTGTGCCGGATATTCGGCGGCCAGTGTGTCAATCTGCTTCACTACAGGCACGATACCGATGCTTTTGCGGTAATTACGCACCTCGATGATGCCGTCTTCCATTTCTCCCTGATAGCCGATAGCGCGCGCTATCTGGAAGTCGGAGAATCCTTGACGCTTGGCTTTATAAAGCATCTCCTCAGGCAACTGCGATATGAGCTTGTGGTTGTTTCCCCATTCGTGCAGTTCCTTTGAAGTCTGCATAATGTTTTCCAGTTTATAGAGGAACCATTTGTCAATCTTTGTCAGGTCATGAATCTGGTCGACCGTATATCCCGCACGCATAGCCTTCGAGATAACAAAGATACGCTTGTCTGTCGGTTCGCGCAAGGCTTTGTCAATATCAGGAATGACCAGTTCCTTGTTCTCGACAAAACCGTGCATCCCTTGACCTATCATGCGCAGACCTTTCTGGATGGCTTCTTCAAACGTGCGTCCGATAGCCATCACTTCGCCCACCGACTTCATGCTGGAACCCAATTCACGGTCTACACCGTGGAATTTGCCCAAGTCCCAACGAGGTATCTTGCAAACCACATAGTCGAGTGCAGGCTCAAAAAAGGCGGAGGTCGTTTTGGTCACCGAGTTTTTCAGGTCAAACAGTCCGTACCCCAATCCCAATTTGGCCGCAACAAAAGCCAAAGGATAGCCTGTGGCCTTAGAAGCCAATGCGGAGGAGCGGCTCAACCGTGCATTTACCTCGATGACACGATAGTCTTCCGACTCCGGATCGAAAGCATACTGCACGTTACATTCGCCTACGATACCGATATGGCGGATAATTCGTATGGCCAGTTCACGCAGTTTGTGGTATTCACTGTTCGTCAGAGTCTGGCTTGGAGCGATAACAATAGATTCACCCGTATGAATGCCCAACGGGTCGAAGTTTTCCATGTTGCAGACGGTGATACAGTTGTCGAAACGGTCGCGCACTACCTCATATTCCACTTCTTTCCATCCTTTCAAACTCTTTTCCACCAACACCTGCGGAGAGAAAGAAAAGGCTTTTTCTGCCAAAGCATTCAGCTGTTCCTCATTGTCGCAGAATCCTGAGCCCAATCCTCCTAAGGCGTATGCAGCACGAATAATGACAGGGTATCCCAAATCCTGAGCCGCCCGACGCGCCTGCTCAATGTTTTCACACGCTTCACTCTTGATGGTCTTTACGCTGATTTCATCCAGTTTCTTCACAAACAGTTCGCGGTCTTCCGTATCCATGATGGCCTGTACGGGAGTACCCAACACTTGTACGTTATATTTCTCAAAGACACCAGCCTGATAAAGGGCAACTCCGCAATTCAGCGCCGTCTGTCCGCCAAATGACAACAGCACACCGTCCGGACGCTCTTTTTCAATCACCTTTTCTACGAAATAAGGGGTGACGGGAAGGAAGTAGATTCGGTCGGCCACTCCTTCGGAAGTCTGTACGGTAGCGATGTTCGGATTGATAAGTACTGTGTGAATGCCTTCTTCCTTCAAGGCTTTCAGTGCTTGTGAACCAGAATAATCGAATTCTCCGGCTTCACCGATTTTCAATGCACCTGAGCCTAACAGCAATACTTTCTTTATATTTTTCTCTTTCATACGTTTCTTTTGTTGGTTTGATGAAATGTTATCGGGTGTTTCAAAGACAATCAGAGTAATTTTACAAACTCATCGAAGAGGAACTCCGTATCTGTCGGGCCACTGGCCGCTTCCGGATGGAACTGTGCCGAGAACCACGGATTCTTCCGATGGCGGATACCTTCATTTGAACCGTCGTTCATATTGATGAAGAGCGGCTCCCAATCTGCCCCCAACGTATTATTGTCTACAGCATAACCGTGGTTCTGACTGGTAATGAAGCATCGGTCAGTTCCCACCATGCGCACAGGCTGATTATGACTGCGGTGTCCGTATTTCAGCTTATATATTTTGGCACCTCCGGCTTTGGACAGCAACTGGTTTCCCATGCAGATGCCGAATATGGGAAGCTTTTCATCAGCCATAGCCTTACGGATATTCTGCACGGCGGCATCGCAAGTGTCAGGATCACCCGGTCCGTTTGAAATAAACAACCCGTCGAACTGCAACGAGTTGAAATCATAATCCCAAGGAACGCGGATGACCTCTACGTTGCGCTTTAACAGACAGCGGATAATGTTAGACTTTACGCCGCAGTCTACAAGCACGACTTTCTTTTCCCCGCCTTCATTATATCGGACGACTTCTTTGCAAGAAACTTTGTCCACATAATTGACTCCGGCGTATGTAGCTTCAGGAATGTTGTCCGGTTCGTCATCAAATATGATTTTTCCCATCATCACACCATGTTCACGCAGCACCTTGGTCAGTTCGCGTGTGTCAATTCCCGTAACTCCGGGAATCTTTTCACGCTTCAACCAGTCGGCAAGACTTTCCACAGCATTCCAGTGACTGTATCTCTCACTGTAATCACTCACAATAATCGCTTCGGCATGAATTTTTTCGCTTTCCATGAAAGAAGGAAGTCCGTTTGTCTCAAAAGTAAACGGAGGTACCCCGTAATTTCCTACCAATGGATAAGTCAGCGTCATCAACTGACCTGCATAGGATGGGTCAGTCAAACTTTCAGGGTATCCGGTCATCGCTGTATTGAATACAACCTCACCGGCTACCGGCTTCTCATAACCGAACGACTTGCCATGAAAGCGGCTCCCGTCGTCAAGGATCAATGTCACATTTCTCATTACCTTATATTATGTCGTTTCTTAGAATTGATAAATCTGTTCTATATAATCAATGAATGCCTGGTTTACTAATTTTACTCCGCCCGGGGTGGGATAGTCTCCACTGAAGTACCAGTCTCCCTTATGATCGGGGCATGCTTCGTGAAGCCCCTCAAGAGTCTGGTATACGATCTTCACCTGAGCCTGCGTGCCCACAGGCGTAAGCAGTTCTACCATCTTGGCGGATATTTCTTCATCAGTAAATGGCGCATATATCTCTTTCACATAATTTTTCATCTGCTCTTTGGGCAGATTCACTTGCTCCTTTGATTTGCGGTAAACATCTTCGATTGTCTGCTGCATGCCCCGTTCATTCAGCAGCGCGATGGCGGCCTTGAAGGCAATGAACTGTTCCATACTTGCCATATCAATGCCATAATAGTCTGGATAACGCACCTGCGGCGAAGACGAGACAATAACAATCTTTTTCGGATGCAGGCGGTCGAGGATGCTGATGATGCTTTGTTTCAGTGTCGTTCCGCGGACAATGCTGTCATCGATAATCACCAGATTGTCTTCATACGGAATCAGGCTGCCGTATGTTATGTCATAAACGTGGGCAGCCAAGTCATTGCGTGTATTTCCTTCGGCAATAAACGTACGAAGCTTGATGTCTTTGATAGCTACTTTCTCACTACGTATGCGTTGTGAAAGAATCTGTTCCAGTTCGCTATGGCTTGGTTTGTGTCCTAAAGCTTCAATGCGCTGCACTTTCAATTGGTTCAGATAATTGTCGAATCCTTCCAACATGCCGTAGAATGCGACTTCCGCCGTGTTTGGTATAAAGGAAAAAACAGTATGGACTACATCAAAATCGATTGCCTTCAGTATGGAATCGACCAGTTTCTTGCCCAATAACTTGCGTTCGCGGTAAATGTCCACATCGCTTCCCCGGCTGAAATAGATTCTCTCAAAGGAGCAGGCCTTTTTCACCTTGGGCTCATTGATTTTTGCCAGACGCATGTCGCCTTTTTTGTTTACCAGAATCGCCTGCCCCGGCTCCAGTTCATGAATACTGTCGGCGGGAACGTTCAGTGCGGTTTGGATAACCGGACGCTCAGAAGCAAGAACCATGATTTCATCGTCCATGTACCAGAATCCCGGACGGATGCCCCAGGGGTCGCGTATGGCAAATGTCTCCCCACTCCCTGTCAATCCGCAGATAACATATCCTCCATCCCACTTCGGACTGGAGGTCTTCAGCACGTTGGTCAAATCGATGCGCTCTTCGATGGCATGCGTTATATCCATGCCCTCCAGTCCCTCGGCTTTACATTCGGTATACAACCGTTCCACCTCACGATCTAACCGGTGCCCCACCTGCTCCAACATGATATATGTATCGGCATATTTCCTCGGATGCTGCCCGAAAGCCGTTATGTCGGCAAAGATTTCGTCAACATTTGTCAGGTTGAAATTTCCGCATAATGCCAGATTTTTTGCCCTCCAGTTATTGCGGCGCAAAAAAGGATGCACGTAGGAAATGCCACTTTTCCCTGTTGTGGAGTAGCGCAGATGCCCCATATAAAGTTCTCCGGCAAAAGGCAGACATTTTTTTGCATACTCGGCATTGCCAAGCTGCTCCGGTGTCAGATCTCTGAAATTGTCATGCACTGTCCCGAATATCTCGGTGATGGCTCCTGCCCCCAAGGCACGCTCACGAAACATATACTCTTCTCCGGGATTTGCCTGAAGCTTTACACACGCCAGACCGGCAGCCTCCTGCCCCCGGTTATGTTGCTTTTCCATCATCAGATAGAGCTTGTTCAGCCCATACATCCATGTGCCATACTTTTCCTGGTAATACTCTAAAGGTTTTAACAGGCGTATCAGCACTACTCCGCATTCATGTTTCAGTGGTTCCATCCTATTCTTGTAATATTAAAAAACGCCCGGATATGCCCATGAGCATTTCCGGGTGTCGGTTATCAGATTGAAAATAAAAAAACAGCAAACAACAAAAATGGAAAAAGAAGAATTTGAAAGGAAACGGTTGCAAGCTTGACAGCTTGCTTCTGTTTACTTTTAAAAAAGCCTCTAACGGCAGACCTCCCGAATTTCTTTTATCTCTTCTCTTTTGCAAGTTATCCATGCGACTTACTAAGTCTTTAATTCGGGTTGCAAATATAGTAATTTTTGGGCAAAATATCGATGTAAGGAAGAAAGTTTCGTAAAAAACAGATGAAACTTCTTTGTTTTTCACAAAAAACCTTGCGATTCGTTTTGTATATCCAAATAAAGCTGTAAATTTGCATCGCTTTTCAAAAAAGAAGAGTTTGCCGAAATAACTCAGTTGGTAGAGTAACTCATTCGTAATGAGTAAGTCGCGGGTTCGAGTCCCGCTTTCGGCTCGAAGGCGCAGCAATGCGCCTTTTCTTTTTTTAAGTGATTCCCCAATGTATTTATGATAAATACTGATTGATTGCGTTTTTGCAGTTCAATATATTTTAATCATTAACCGACTACGCGCGACTAAAAAGGACTGAAAACGACAGGTGTGATACCGCTTTTTGCGGACGGTATCACAGTCGGTATCCCACTTTGCAATATCTGTCGCCCTTCTCCTTTCCTGACAGGCATTAAAAAAAGTATATGGCAACTAAGTTAGGGCGGTGTTCAACCGTAAAAGAAGGTGACACCTATAACTGTCGACAAAATAGGAATCGAAATCTTCTTCTCACGCAAGGAAAGGAAGAAGGAAGTAAAATGGGCGGCGACGGGACGGCGGGGGAAAAGAAGGGGGAAGGAGAGGAAAAGGCGACAAAACGGGAAGAAGCGGCACGGCGGGGCAGCAAAAAAGAATCCCCCTCCCCCCGGAACTGTCCGGAAGGAGGGGGGGAAAGGACGGCGGCTACCTACTCTCCCGCTTGCGCAGT
>CASFGA010000007.1 GCA_949294185.1 uncultured Bacteroides sp. | reverse complement strand
AAGAAGGTGTTGATGGCGCTCTCCTGCCAGAACAGGTTGGTGAGCAGAATGGTGGCGCACAGCGCGCACACGGCGATGAACTCGGCGAGCAGGAGCTTGTTTTCGAGAAATTTCTTCGGCTTATGCGGAGCCGATTCAAATACCTGCGCCTCTTCGCCGTAATCGACCACGTTTTCCCCCTGCGCCACGCCGTTGTTTTTGTCAGCATCTCCTCGTGGGTTGCTCAAAGGTTCCGCCGGTCAGCTCATTTAATCTTTTCCCGAATCTTGCTAAGATAGACATGCATGCCTTCGGAATCTTTCCGGCTGATGATGTCCAGCAGTTCGTTCAGCTCGGTGCGAATATTTTCTACCTGCCCCGGCGTGTGGGGATTGAAGAGGATTTCCTGCAAAAGATAGTCGTCTTCGCTCAACACCCCTCTGGCAATGTCCATGTGACGCTTGAATGTCGTGCCCGGAGCATCCTGATGCTTCATGACTGCGGCAAATACAAAAGTCGAGACAAACGGGATGGACAGCGAGTATGCCACCGTCTCGTCGTGCTCCTGAAAGGTATACTCGAAGATGTTCAGCCCCAGCCTCATGTAAAGGTCTTTGAAAAAGATTTTCCCCAGATGGTCGCCTTCCTTGATGATGATGGCGTTTTCGGTGCTCAGCTTGTCAAGATTGGCGAATGTAGGCCCGAACATCGGATGTGTGGAGACATAACGGAATCCGCAAGTGTCATAAAACTCCTTCAGCCCTGTCTTTACGGATGCGATGTCGCTGATGATACAGTCTTTCGGAAGCACCGGAAGCACCTGCCGGAAAGCGTCGAGTGTATATTTCACGGTGGCGGCGTTGATTACCATTTCGGGCCTGAAGTCTGTTATCTCCTCCAAAGAGGTGAACCGGTAGCAGTTATACATGAATCGCAGGCGTTGGGGATTTATGTCGTAAACGGCCGTTTCGTGTTCAAAGCTTAGTATGTCCGTAAAGAAAGAGCCCATCTTTCCGGCTCCTAAAATCAATATTCGCATTTGTTCTTTGGTTAATGGTTTATGGCGAGAAGCCGGCGGCGGGATGAAGGCAGTCTTCCGGCATTTCCGCCGTAGGCTTCTCTTTTTTCATGTTCATTTGTTGATGATTTCCATCTGCTGGCGGACACTTTCTTCGTGAATCAACTCGAATACCTGTTTGATGAAGTTGGCGTCCATTCCGCACAAGGAACCTTGTGCTCCGCGCTTGTCCAGAATTTCATTATAGCGTCCGGTCTGGAGGATGGTCATGTTGTGCTCTTTCTTGAATGTACCGATTTCGCGGCATACGCGCATACGCTTGGCCAGCACCTCCATCAGGTCGTTGTCACATTCGTCAATCTGGCGGCGAAGCTCGTTCAGGTTTTCCGTTGACTGATGCTCGCTGCGGATGACCAGAAGATTCAGGATGTAATCCAGTACGTCGGGTGTGACTTGCTGCGATGCATCGCTCCATGCGCCGTCGGGATTGCAGTGCGATTCCACAATCAGGCCGTCGAATCCCAAGTCCATCGCCTGTTGGCAAAGGGGGGCAATCAGTTCGCGCTTGCCTCCGATGTGGCTCGGGTCGCAGAGAATCGGCAGGTTGGGAATGCGGCGGCGCAGTTCGATTGGGATGTGCCACTGCGGAAGGTTGCGGTAAATCTTCTTGTCGTATGATGAAAATCCGCGATGGATCACGCCGATGCGTTTCAGTCCCGCATTGTTGATGCGTTCCAAGGCACCGATCCACAGTTCCAGATCGGGATTGACCGGATTCTTTATAAGCACCGGAATGTCTACGCCTTTCAGTGCGTCGGCTATTTCCTGTACGGCAAACGGGTTGGCCGTAGTGCGCGCGCCGATCCAAAGGATGTCGATGCCGGCTTTCAGGCATTCGTATACATGTTTGGCCGTAGCCACTTCGGTGGTGACATACATGCCCGTCTCTTTTTTCACTTCTTTCAGCCAGGCCAGTCCTTCCACACCGATGCCTTCAAAGCCTCCCGGCTTGGTGCGGGGCTTCCAGATGCCGGCCCGGAATATCTTGATACCTTTGTCTGCCAGTTGCTTGGCGGTCGACATGACTTGTTCTTCTGTCTCGGCGCTGCATGGTCCGGCTATGATTAACGGACGTTCCTCGGATACGCCTTCGAGTTTGATGGGTTGTAAATCGAGTTCCATGATATTTTGTTTATTGGTTCTTTGTTTTCTGACTTGATGAAATCCGGATTTTGACGGCTCATAAATTTGCTTTTATCCGTTCAAGCGCTTCGGCCAGCTTGTCCTCTTTCGCGCAGAGCGAGATGCGGATATAGCGTTTCCCGTTGCTTCCGAAAATAAATCCCGGCGTGATGAATACACGGGCTTCGTGCAAGACCTTTTCGGTCAGTTCTTCCACATCGCCGTAGCTGTCGGGGATGCGTCCCCAAAGGAACATGCCTACCTGTTCAGGGTCGAACGTGCATCCCAATGCCTGCATAATGGCTTCCGCCAGTCTGCGGCGGCGGCTGTATACGTTGAAGTTCGCCTCTTCGTGCCATTCGGCACTGTTCTGATAGGCTTGTGCGGCAGCCAGCTGCATGGGGCGGAACGTTCCGGAGTCGATGTTGCTTTTTACCTTCAGTATCCACTGCACGAAAGTGGCGTTTGTTGCCAGCATTCCCACGCGCCAGCCCGGCATGTTGTGGCTTTTGCTCATCGAGTTGAACTCGATGCAGCATTCCTTTGCTCCCGGCACGTTCAGGATACTGATGGGCTTGCGGTTCAGGATGAAGCTGTACGGATTGTCGTTCACGATGACGATGTTGTGGCGGCGTGCGAATCCGACTAGCTTTTCATACAGTTCCATGGTTGCGTTGGCTCCTGTCGGCATGTTCGGATAATTGGTCCACATGATTTTCACCCGGGTCAGATCCATCTTTTCCAGTTCGTCGAAGTCCGGCTGCCAGTGGTTGTCTTCACGCAGGTTGTAGTTTATGATTTCGCTTCCCAATATCTTGTTGAGCGATGTATAGGTGGGATAGCCCGGATTGGGCACCAAAACCTGGTCGCCGGGGTTTACCAAAGCCAGAGTCACGTGCAGAATGCCTTCTTTCGAGCCGATGAGCGGCTGGATTTCCGTAGCCGGATCGAGTTCCACATTATACCAGCGTTTGTACCAGTCCGCCATTGCCTTGCGCAGCTCCGGGATTCCGACTGTCGGCTGATAGCCATGTGCGTCCGGTTTCTGCGCATTCTCGCACAAGACCCTGATGGTTTCGGGCGAAGGCGGCATGTCCGGACTTCCGATTCCCAGACTGATGACATTTTTTCCTTCGGCATTCATCTGCGCTACCTCTTTCAGTTTCCGGCTGAAGTAGTATTCACTTACGCTTGCCAAGCGGTCGGCAGGCTGTATTTTATATGGTCGATTCTCCTTCTGCATACTCTCCTAATATTTTAAGTGCTTTGGTTAATGGATTTACGGCGTCGATGGACTGCTTGTATTTCAAGTAGTCGTCGAACATAACATCTACATAAAACATGTATTCCCACTCGCGTCCGATGATGGGGAGTGACTGTATTTTGGTCAGATTGATCTTATAGAATGAAAAGATGGACAGCACCTGCGAAAGGCTTCCCTCGCTGTGCGGAGTTGAAAAGACGATGCTTGCCTTGTTTATCTTGGAGCGGTCTTTCAGTTCGTCGGCAGTCCACGGGTCGCAGACAGCCAGAAAACGGGTGAAGTTGTGCTTGTTGGTCTCAATGCCTTCTTGCAGGATTTTCATTCCATACAGTCCCGCCGCATATTTTGAGCAGATGGCGGCATGCCCTTTCAAGCCTTTTTCTTTGATTTCCCTTGCGCTTGCAGCGGTATCTTCGGTCTCCACCACCTTCAGCTGCGGATGTTCCTGCAGAAACTCGCGGCATTGGGCCAGTGCGACAGGGTGTGAATTGACCTCGGTCAGTGTGCCCCAGTCTTCTCCCGGCAGACACATGATGCTGTGGCTGATGCGCAGCTTGTGTTCGCCGATAATTGTCGCTCCGCTTTCACGCAGCAGCTCGTAGTTGTGCAGCAGGCTTCCCGCGATAGTATTCTCGATGGCTACCAGTCCGAGCACGCTGCTGTCTTTTTTCATGTTCTTGAAGACTTCTTCGAACGTATTGCAACAGATTAGTTCAATAGGTTCATCCTTGAAGTATTTGTGGGCAGCAATGTCGTGATACGAACCCGGAACGCCTTGTATGGCTACTTTTTTCATTTTCATATAGCTTCTTTTACGGTTAAAAAAAAGTCCCGTCTTCTCATTGAAGCGGGACTTTGAATCTATTTCACGTGTTTATTTCCTTTTTGTTATGCACACAAACTCCCGCTTCACTTCATTGCTAAAGTAAAAGTAATAAAAGAAAAAGAAGAAGTATGATGCAAATGTTTTCATCTTTTGTTATTTTGTTGTTGTTTACGTTGCAAAAGTAATAATTTTCTTGAATAAACAAGAGTTTTGCAGACTTTTTCTTATAAAAAAAACAGGCGGAGCAGATATTTCCTCTTTTTGTATTATTTTAGCGGAGAATGTAAAGACTGGCCGGACAGATTGGAAGCCGGCTTTTCTCAGGATATGTAAAATTGAAAATGCAGGAAACAATGATTTATGATTTTGATGAAGTGATAGACCGCACGGGGACAAGTGCGGAAAAAGTGGACGGAATGAAAAATGTGTGGGGGAGAACCGACCTGATTCCCTTGTGGGTGGCCGATATGGACTTTGCCACGCCGCCTTTTGTTCTTGATGCCATACGCAGGCGGTGCGAACATCCCGTTTTGGGATACACCGCAAAACCGGACAGCTACTACCGGGCAATCGTGGACTGGGTAAGACATCGCTACGGGATGGAGATTGAAGCGGATTTCTTGAACTATGTGCCGGGAGTGGTGCCCGGATTGGGGATGGCCCTCAACTGCTTTACCCGGCCGGGTGACAAGGTGATGATTATGCCTCCGGTGTATCATCCTTTCGCTTGGCTGGTGACACGCAATGACCGTCGCCTGGTGAAATGTCCGCTGAGGCTTGTCGACGGACATTATTGTATGGATCTGGAACTGTTCCGCCGCTCCATCAAGGGAGTGCGGGTGTTTATTCTGTGCAATCCCCATAATCCCGGAGGTGTGGTGTGGAAGCCGGAAGAGCTGAAGGTAATAGCCGACATCTGTGCCGAAGACAATGTAATCGTTTTTTCCGATGAGATTCATGCTGATCTGACCCTGCCTCCGCACCGGCATCTGCCTTTTGCGATGGTGTCGGAACATGCGAAAAACAATTCCGTTACCTTCATGGCACCCAGTAAGGCTTTCAATATGCCAGGGATGGCGGCATCCCACACCATTATATATAATGAGGGACTTCGCCGGCGTTTCCGTGCTTATCTGGACGCGGGCGAGCTGGACATGGGGCATGTATTGGTCTACCCGGCGGTTGAAGCCGCCTATACGCAGGGAGAAGAGTGGCTTTCCCAGTGTCTGGCATATATTCAGGGAAATATTGACTATGTGGACGAGTTCTTGAAAAAGAACATGCCGAAGATTAAGGCGATGCGTCCGCAGGCTTCCTATCTGGTCTGGCTGGATTGCCGCGGGCTGAATCTGGATCATGACGCCTTGAATGATTTCTTTGTCTCGGGTGCGCATCTGGCTTTGAATGACGGCGAGATGTTCGGAAAAGAAGGAGCGGGATTTATGCGCCTGAATGTAGGCTGCCCTCGTTCGGTGCTGGAGCGTGCGATGAAGCAGCTGGAGGCGGCTTATGCGACTCTTTAGCGGCATAGAGACAGGATATTTTTATGATTGGTCTGATGAGAGTTCGGTTTCATGCCCGTGACATTCACGCTTCATGGGCATGAAACCGAACTTTGGATACTATGAAAAATCCGGTGTCTCGGCGTGTAAAGTGAACGGCTATCTTCCGTAAAGTTTGTTTATAAGGTCATTCCTTCCCATACGCTTCAGCTCACTGATGATGGCGCGGCGTTCTTCGGGCTTGTACCAAAAGAAAAACATCCGTTGGGCAAGCTTTTCCTTTTGTGTCTTGGCGGAATAAACCGGCTCGAGTGTGTATGGATGATAGCCCGTATACCAGGTTTCCGTGGCTACGGTCATGGGAGTGGGAGTAAAGTCCTGCACCTGCTCCAGATGAAAGTCGAGCCGTTTGGTGATTGCGGCCAGTTCAGCCATGTCTTCTTCCGTGCATCCGGGATGGCTGCTGATAAAGTAAGGAATGATTTGCTGGCGTAGATTAAGTTCCCTGTTCAGCGTGTCAAAGATACGCTTGAAACGGTAAAACAGTTCGAATGACGGCTTGCGCATCAGATTGAGCACGCGGTCACTGGTATGTTCGGGGGCTACTTTCAGTCGTCCGCTTACGTGCCGGACGATGAGTTCACGGGTGTATTCGGCTGCGCTGCGGTTTACAGATTCGTCTTTGCTCTCGTGAAGCAGAAGGTCGTAACGCACCCCACTCCCGATAAAGCTTTTCTTAATGCCGGGAATGGCATCTGCCGAACGATAGAGGTCAAGCAGCGGACGGTGGTCTGTATTAAGGTTCGGACAGATTTTGGGATGGATGCACGACGGTCGCTTGCACCGCCGGCAGAGATTTTCATCTTTTCCTCCCATCTGGTACATATTGGCAGACGGGCCTCCCAAGTCGCTCAAATACCCTTTGAAGTCGGGCATTTCGGTGATGGCCTTCACTTCTTTGAGGATACTTTCCTTGCTCCGGCTGACAATGAACTTGCCCTGGTGTGCCGAGATGGTGCAGAATGCGCATCCTCCAAAGCATCCCCGGTGGATGTTGACGGAAAACTTGATCATTTCGTATGCCGGAATGCGTTTCCCCTTATATTTGGGATGGGGAAGACGGGTGTATGGCAGGTCGAATGACATGTCCAGTTCGCTCTGCGTCATCGGTGGAAAGGGAGGATTGACCACTACCGTATGGCTGTTCACCCTTTGCAAGATGCGGGCAGCTGTATATTTGTTTGATTCCTCTTCGATGTGCCGGAAGTTTTCCGCCTGTTTCTTCTTGTCTCTTAAGCATTCTTCGTGCGAAAAGAGTATAAGGTCTTCGAATCCTTGCAAAGGCTCAGGCTTGTCATTGCTGGTGAGATAAGCCGTTTGTGGAATGTCATGGGGAATCTTGTTCTCGGCCTGCATCCGCCGCGAAAGTTCTGTAACGGGCTTTTCCCCCATGCCGTAAATCAGCAGGTCGGCTTCCGAGTCGGCCAGAATGGAGGGAAGCACCTTGTCTTGCCAGTAGTCATAATGGGTCAGCCGCCGCAGAGAAGCCTCTATGCCACCTACAACGACGGGCACATCCGGATATAGTCTTTTCAGAATCCGGGTATAGACTATGCTTGGATATTCCGGACGCATGTCATGTCTGCCATCAGGCGTGTAAGCATCTTCGCTGCGGAGGCGCTTGTTGGCGGTATATTTGTTTACCATGCTGTCCATACATCCGGCAGATACGCCGAAAAAGAGGCGGGGCCGGCCTAACTTTTTGAAGTCTCTCAAGTCATCGCGCCAATTGGGCTGGGGGATAAGGGCGACTTTCAGGCCTTGAGATTCGAGTATGCGCCCGATAACGGCTGCTCCGAACGAGGGATGATCAACGTATGCATCTCCGCTAAACAGAATGACATCCAGTTCATCCCACCCTCTCAACTCGACTTCCTTTTTCGTTGTCGGTAGCCAGTCTGTCAGATTATGCTGTTTCTTTGTCACGTTCCCAGTTGATATAAAGCAGGATGAGTTGGTGAAGCCCGAACGCCTTCATATTGTTGTGATAGATTACATCGATGCAAAGATCCAACAAATCCTTGCTGTTTTCTTCCATTGAAGCAATCAGCGACCGTATATTCAGCTTCAGTTTGTCGAGTACACTCTCGTCAACGATGCCGTTACTGTCTATCAGCCCCTGAAAAAGCGAGTATTTTTCGATGGTTTCCAAATGTGTTTCTGAAATTTCCATACTGCGCGTGCCCGAGGCGTTTGTCTGTATTGTATACATAATCTTGTTCTTTATTAAAGTTTCTACAGACAAAGTTATACTTTTTCCCGGAATGACCTGCGTTTTTCCCGTTTTTTATTGTTTATAAAGTTTGGGAATGCAGGCTGCTGTTGCGGATGATATTCCATACATCCTCTTCTGTTCCCGAGAAAGGGCCTGACTTTTCGAGCTTGATGGTCGACATGGCAGCTGCAAAGCATCCTGCTTCTTCATACGAAGCCCCTTTGTTTCTCATATAAAGATAGCCTAAGACATAAGTGTCACCGCATCCGGTGGCGTCTACCACCTCGTGGGGAGGATAAGCGGGTATCTTATGGAATGTCCCTTCAGCGTATATCAGCGAGCCAAGGCTTCCCAAAGTGAGCAGAACCTCCTTTACTCCCCACGCGGCAAGCTGTAGTGCGGCCTGCTTCGGATCTTTGAATCCCGTCAGCACCTCGGCCTCATGCTCGTTTACTTTAAGGATGTCGATGTATTTCAAGGCTTCTTTTTTGTCTTTCCAGTCGATGGGATATACCTTTTCACCCCTTACTTCCCGGAGATATCCTTGTGCATCTACGGCTAAAATACCTTTTCCGGAAAGCATCTTCACCACATCTAACGAAAAGTCATCAGACAAAAGACTTCCCAGATGAAATATATGAGCCTTTTCATCCTTCAGTTCGTCTACAGTAAACGGGTCAGCCTTGGCCAGAACACGCTGCGTTCGGTTGTCCTGGTTCTCTCCATAAGTGTTTTCAAAATAGACGGTATTTTTGCTTGGCAGGACTTTCACCCGGATTCCTTCCCTGCGCATGTCTTCTACGGCCTTGTATTCGCTTGGAGCAAGAGCTGTAATCAGCTTGTAGTTCTGGGTATCCTTCAGGTGTCTGATACCATGCGAGAAATAATAAGATGTACCGCCCGGCAAGTAAGTAGTCTTTTTGGGAGTTACGATTTTGTCTAAAGTGATATGTCCTATACAGCAAATATCATTTGTCATTTTCGTAAGGTTCTTGTGATTCGGGCGCAAAGATACACAATATTTTTCTTATCTTTTCTCTTTCCTGAAAATTAAACGAATGTTCCTTTTTTCTGAAATTATAGTATATATTTACTGTTCTGCGAATAAAAAATAAGGGAGAAAGGTGGTTTAATGAAACAAAAGCTTTAACTTTGAGGCGTTTTGTTTTGTCTCGGAAACAAAAGTGTTTAATATAAGGAAAAAGGAATTTAGAAATGAAAGACATGAATGTAAAGCCCGCAGACGGAAAGTTGGGGGTATTGTGTGTTGGTTTAGGCGCTGTAGCCACGACGTTTATGACTGGAGTATTAATGGTGCGGAAAGGTCTGGCTAAACCGGTTGGGTCAATGACTCAGTATGATAAGATCCGTGTAGGACGTGGGGCTGATAAGAAGTATCTGCATTATGGCGAGATCGTTCCGATGGCACAACTGAGTGATATCGTTTTTGGAGCGTGGGATGTATATCCGGCGAATGCTTATGAATCTGCCATAAACTGTGAGGTGCTGAAGGAAAAGGATATCAATCCGGTGAAAGACGAACTGGAGAAGATTGTTCCGATGAAGGCTGCTTTTGACCATAACTATGCCAAACGTTTGGACGGCAATAACGTAAAGGATTGTGCAACCCGTTGGGAGATGGTGGAACAACTGCGTGAAGACATCCGTAGCTTTAAGGAGGCCAACGGTTGCAGCCGTATTGTTGTGTTGTGGGCTGCTTCTACTGAAATTTATGTACCGGTATGCGAGGAAGTTCATGGCACACTGGCTGCTCTGGAGCAGGCGATGAAGAATGACGACCGTGAGCATGTCGCTCCTTCTATGTGCTATGCTTACGCTGCTTTGGCCGAAGGCGCTCCCTTTATCATGGGTGCTCCGAATACGACGGTAGATATCCCGGCTATGTGGGAGATGGCAGAAAAGACCAAGATGCCGATAGCAGGAAAGGATTTCAAGACAGGGCAGACATTGGTTAAGTCAGGTTTCGCTCCGATTATAGGCACTCGTTGTCTTGGCTTGTCCGGATGGTTCTCTACCAATATCCTCGGTAATCGTGACGGATTGGTATTGGACGAACCTGCAAACTTCCATACCAAAGAAGTCAGCAAGCTGTCTACACTGGAGTCTATACTTGTACCGGAAAATCAGCCGGATCTGTATACAGACTATTATCATAAGGTGCGCATCAATTATTATCCTCCTCGCAACGACAACAAAGAAGGATGGGATAACATTGATATATTCGGATGGATGGGTTATCCGATGCAGATAAAGATTAATTTCCTTTGCCGTGACTCTATTCTGGCCGCGCCGTTGTGCTTGGATCTGGTGTTGCTGAGTGATTTGGCTGCCCGTGCCGGACGCTTTGGCATACAGCGTTTCCTGAGCTTCTTCCTGAAGAGCCCGATGCATGACTATACGCAGGACGAGATTCCGGTTAATCATCTGTTCCAGCAATACGTGATGCTGAAGAATGCTCTCCGTGAAATGGGAGGTTATGAGGCTGATGAAGAAATCGACTGATCGGTAAAAAATAGGTAGAATATAGAAAAGCCGTCGCTTTGACAAAGGCGACGGCTTTTCTATATATATAAATGTGTTGTTACCAGTTGATGGGAGTTTCTCCATGCTCGGTCAAGTAGGCGTTTGCACGGCTGAAATGCTTGTTTCCGAAGAATCCGTTGTATGCCGAAAGAGGAGATGGATGTACGGAAGCAAGTACCAGATGCTTGTTCCGGTCGATAAATGCACCTTTCTTTTGCGCATACGAACCCCATAAGATAAATACCAGATGTTCGCGTTGTTCGGCTAAGGCGCGGATTGCGGCATCGGTAAATTCTTCCCATCCCTTATGCTGGTGCGAGCCTGCCTGGTGTGCGCGGACGGTAAGGGTGGCATTAAGCAGCAATACGCCTTGTTCCGCCCAACGGGTGAGATTGCCCGTCGCAGGCATTGGAATGCCAAGGTCGTCGTGTATTTCCTTGAATATATTTTGTAGAGAAGGGGGGAAAGGAACGCCGTCATTTACCGAAAAACAAAGTCCGTGCGCTTGTCCCGGGCCGTGATAGGGGTCTTGTCCGATAATCACTACCTTCACTTTGTTGTAAGGACAAAGGTTAAATGCATTGAAGATAAGTCGTCCGGGAGGATAGACTGTGGTCGTATGATATTCTTGACGGACGAAATCTGTCAATTTGATGAAATAGTCTTTTTCAAATTCAGGCGCAAGAATTTTTTTCCAGCTTTCTTCTATTTGTACATTCATAGATTCAATGGTTTGTTTTGCTGCGTAAAGATAATGTTTTTTGAAATCAAACGGGGGCGGGTGACGGATTTTTTCCGGTATGGAGCTTGTCCGCCAGATTTCCGGTTCTGTTGATAAAGAAATTTTATGCAGGTGGAATGTCTTTTCTGCAATAGGGAAATGCCAGAAAGACAAGGCCGGAATCCGTTTCTTCTTTGCTTTCCTTGCAGATAAGAACATGATTTTAAGACGGATTGCGGATGAAACATTAAAAAATAGATACATTCATGAGATTGGTATCTCTTTTTTTTCTACTTTTGCACAGTTTTTGGATTGTTGTGCCGAAGTGAAGCGAGGCTTCTCCGAAAACGTAAAAAAGAGATTATAATTAAATTCTGAAGCATGATACACAAAGTATTGATCGCTAACCGTGGTGAAATAGCTGTACGTGTGATGCGTTCTTGCCGTGAGATGGGCATTCGCACAGTTGCAGTCTTTTCTGAAGCCGACAGAACGGCGCGCCACGTCCTTTATGCAGACGAAGCCTGTCTGATAGGTCCGGCTGCTTCTCGTGAGAGTTACCTGAATATTGACAAGATTATTATGGCGGCCAAACGTCATGGCGCGGATGCCATTCATCCGGGATACGGCTTTCTGTCTGAAAATTCAGATTTCGCCCGCCGGTGTCGCGAGGAGGGAATTATTTTTATCGGCCCTGATCCTGAGACAATGGACGCGATGGGCGACAAGATTTCGGCACGCAAGCACATGATTGCGGCAGGCGTTCCGGTGGTTCCGGGGACAGAGCAGCCTTTGCAGAGTGTGGAAGAGGCAAAAGAAATCTGTAACCGCATCGGCTATCCCGTAATGCTGAAAGCCTCTATGGGCGGTGGAGGAAAGGGAATGCGCTTGATTCATAGTGAAGATGAAGTGGAGGAAGCCTATAATACCGCCCGCTCTGAATCCATGTCATCGTTTGGAGACGATACGGTTTATCTGGAGAAATTTGTGGAAGAACCTCATCATATCGAATTTCAGATATTGGGCGACAATTACGGGAATGCTGTTCATCTGTTTGAGCGCGAGTGCTCCATCCAGCGCCGTAACCAGAAAATCGTGGAAGAGACACCTTCTCCCTTCGTTACTCCCGAGTTGCGGAAGAAGATGGGAGAGGCAGCCGTTGCGGCGGCTAAGGCTGTAAACTACAAAGGTGCCGGTACGATTGAATTTCTGGTGGACAAACACCGTAATTTCTATTTCCTTGAAATGAATACACGCCTTCAGGTGGAGCATCCGATTACGGAAGAAGTGGTGGGCGTTGACCTGGTAAAAGAGCAGCTTCGTGTGGCAAACGGCGAGCCTTTGCACTTCAAGCAAGAAGATTTGATTCAGCGGGGCCATGCCATTGAATGTCGAATCTGTGCTGAAGATACTGAAAACAACTTTATGCCTTCTCCCGGGATTATCCGCCAGCTGATAGAGCCGAACGGCATAGGTGTCCGCATCGACAGCTATGTGTATGAAAGCTATGAGATACCCATTTACTATGATCCGATGATCGGCAAGCTGATTGTCTGGGCCACTACCCGCCAGTTTGCCATTGAGCGTATGCGCCGTGTCTTGTATGAATACAAGATAACCGGATTGAAGACCAATATTGCTTATTTGCGCCATATCATGAATGTTCCGGATTTTGTGGAAGGTCATTATAACACGCTCTTCATCCCGAAACATCAGGACATGTTGCGCCGTTGGGCGGGCAAGAAGGAAGAAGACACGGAAAATATAGCGATGATAGCGGCTTATATTGATTATCTGATGAATCTGGAAGAAAACAATTCAGGCTCTTCAGACAACCGTCCTATTAGTCGTTGGCGTGAATTTGGATTGAAAAAAGGTGTATTGAGGATTTAAAAGACGTATATTATGGAGATACATATAGGTGACAGAGTTGCCGATGTGACTTTGGTCAGCAAGGAAGGAAACAAGGTAGAGCTGACAATCGACGGAGTTCCTTATAATGTAGATATTGTAATGGCTGAAAACGGAAGTTGCTCTATCCTGCACAATGGAAAGTCGTATAACGCCGAACTGATCCGTAAGGAGGGCGGAAAAAGTTATACGGTGAATGCGCATTACCAGTCTTATAATGTTGATATTATTGACTCTCAGGCGAAGTATTTGCGTATGCGTAAAGGTGGCGATGAAAGGCAGGAAGACAAGATTGTGTCTCCGATGCCGGGAAAAGTAGTCAAGATTCCGGTAAAGGTAGGCGACCGCTTGGAGGCGGGAGATATAGTTGCCGTTATCGAGGCCATGAAGATGCAGAGCAATTATAAGGTGAACAGTGAATGTGTCGTAAAGGAGATTCTGGTGAATGAAGGTGATTCGGTAAACAGTAATCAGGTAATTATGACATTGGATGTAATTAATAACGAAAAAGATTGATATGACAGCAGAAGAACAATATAAGAAGTTCGAAGAACTGGATAAGCAGGCTTCGTTGGGAGGCGGTGTTGAGCGTGTGGAAAAGCAGCATGCCAACGGACACATGACGGCGCGTGAACGCATCGATATGCTATTGGATAAAGGTACTTTTAACGAGATAGACAAGTTTGTCATTCATCATTGCGCGGATTTTGGAATGGACAAGAAACATATTCCGGGAGACGGCATTGTTTGTGGCTATGGAAAAATAGACGGACGCTTGGTCTATGTCTATGCTTATGACTTTACTGTTTTTGGAGGGACATTGAGTACCACAGGTGCGAAGAAGATCGTAAAGATACAAGAACTGGCTCTGAAGAACGGAGCTCCTGTCATTGCCCTGAATGATTCAGGTGGAGCACGCATCCAGGAAGGAGTGGGCAGCATTTCTGGTTATGCGTCTATTTTTTATCAGAATACGATTGCTTCGGGAGTGATTCCTCAAATATCTGCCATATTAGGGCCTTGTGCGGGTGGGGCTTGTTATTCTCCGGCGTTGACCGACTTCATTTTCATGGTAAAGGAAAAGAGTCACATGTTTATTACAGGGCCGGATGTGGTGAAGGCCGTTACCCACGAAGAAGTAGACAAGGAAGAACTGGGTGGTGCATATACGCATAGCAGCAAGAGTGGCGTTACTCATTTCTTGTGTGATACGGAAGAAGAAACGTTGATGAGCATTCGGGAATTGTTGAGCTTCTTGCCTTCAAACAACATGGAAGACGCTCCGATGCAGTCTTGTACGGACGATATTCGTCGTGCGGAGGAGTCTTTGATGAGCGTGATTCCGGACGATCCCAATATGCCGTATGATATTAAGAATATCATCGAACCGGTAGTTGATGATCATTATTTCTTTGAAGTGATGCCTCACTTTGCAAAGAATATAGTGATAGGTTTCGCCCGTATGGGAGGGCGCTCGGTTGGAATTGTGGCTAACCAGCCTGCTTATTTGGCGGGAGTGCTTGATATAGATGCTTCTGATAAGGCTTCCCGTTTCATCCGTTTCTGCGACTGTTTTAATATTCCTATCATTACGTTTGAGGATGTTCCGGGTTTTCTTCCTGGATGTACGCAAGAGCATAACGGCATAATCCGTCATGGAGCAAAGATTGTATATGCTTATGCGGAAGCAACAGTTCCTAAGATTACAGTTATTACCCGCAAGGCGTATGGTGGAGCCTACATCGTAATGAACAGCAAACCTATCGGGTCTGATGTGAACTTTTCTTATCCCACTGCGGAGATAGCTGTGATGGGAGCCGACGGTGCGGTCAATATCTTGTATCGTAAGGCCAGTGAAGAGGAGAAGAAGAAGGCAGTGGAAGATTATAAGGAAAAATTCTCAAATCCTTATCGTGCGGCAGAGCAGGGTTATATCGATGAAATTATCCTTCCAAAGGATACGCGTTATAAATTGATTCAGGCATTGGAAATGACACAAAACAAGAGTCAGAGCAATCCTCCGAAGAAACATGGCAATATGCCGTTGTGATTGAAGGAAGAGGATGTTTTTTAGAAAAATTATCTCACTTCCTGCCTGATTTTAAAAAGAAATCCTTATTTTTGCAACGCAAATTGATAAGAAAGGGAGATGAAACTCCTGAAAGATGTGCGTGAGTGTTTATAAATATATTATAAAACCTTTAAAACTTAAACAAAATGATTAAAGTAGGTATTAACGGTTTCGGTCGTATCGGCCGTTTTGTGTTCCGTGCTGCTCAGAGCAGAAATGATATTCAAATCGTAGGTATTAACGATTTGTGTCCGGTAGATTACTTGGCTTACATGCTGAAGTATGATACAATGCACGGTCAGTTCAACGGTACAATCGAAGCTGATGTTGAAAACAGCAAATTGATTGTTAACGGTAAAGAAATCCGTGTAACAGCTGAAAAGAATCCTGCTGATTTGAAATGGAACGAAGTAGGTGCAGAATATGTTGTTGAATCAACTGGTCTGTTCCTGACTAAAGAAAAAGCTCAGGCTCATATCCAAGCTGGTGCTAAATATGTAGTGATGTCAGCTCCTTCTAAGGATGACACTCCGATGTTTGTTTGCGGTGTTAACGAAAAAACTTACGTTAAGGGTACTCAGTTTGTTTCTAACGCTTCTTGTACTACTAACTGCTTGGCTCCGATTGCTAAGGTTTTGAACGACAAATTCGGCATTGTAAACGGTTTGATGACTACGGTTCACTCTACAACTGCAACTCAGAAGACTGTTGACGGTCCTTCAATGAAGGATTGGAGAGGTGGTCGTGCTGCTTCTGGCAATATCATCCCGTCTTCAACCGGTGCTGCTAAAGCTGTAGGTAAAGTTATTCCTGAACTGAACGGTAAGCTGACTGGTATTTCTATGCGTGTTCCGACTTTGGATGTATCTGTAGTTGACTTGACTGTTAACTTGGCTAAGCCGGCTTCTAAAGAGGCTATCTGCGCTGCAATGAAGGAAGCTGCTGAAGGTGAATTGAAGGGAGTTCTGGGTTATACTGAAGATGCTGTTGTTTCTTCTGATTTCTTGGGCTGCACTTTGACTTCAATCTTCGACGCTAATGCAGGTGTTTATTTGACTGATACTTTTGTTAAGGTTGTTTCTTGGTATGACAATGAAATCGGTTACTCTAACAAAGTATTGGATTTGATTGCACACATGGCTTCTGTAAACTGCTAATCAGTTTAAAGAATATAAGGTTTGAGCCGTCCGATTGGTTTCGGGCGGCTCTTTTTGTATGTAAAAGAAAGTTTTCTGCGCAAAAAGGTATGTTTTGTGCAGAAAAAACTATCTTTGTCAGCGGAACATTGAGATATGCTTATGAAGTATGACATGATAACAATACTTGGACCGACCGCTTCGGGGAAAACTTCTTTGGCTGCGGCTTTAGCTGCGTGTTTAAAGACCGAGATTATCAGCGGAGACAGTCGCCAGGTGTATCGTCGGATGGATTTAGGGACGGGGAAAGACTTGGATGACTATCAGGTGGAAGGGTATCATGTTCCGTTTCATTTGATAGATATTGTAGAGCCCGGATATAAATATAATGTATTCGAGTATCAGCGGGACTTTTTGCAGGCGTATCAGGATATGCGGAAAAGGGGGCTGCTGCCGATTCTCTGTGGAGGGACAGGCATGTATCTGGAGTCTGTGTTGAAAGGATACAGGTTGCTGCCCGTTCCTGAGAATCCGGAATTGCGTGCGAAATTGGCAGGCAAGTCGTTGGCAGAGCTTACGGCAATACTTGCTACCTATAAGAAATTGCATAATTCGACGGATGTGGATACGGCTAAACGTGCTGTCCGGGCGATAGAGATAGAAGAATATTATCTTACTCAAGATGCGGAAGCCCGTTCCTTTCCTTCAATCAACAGTTTGATTGTCGGGATAGACATAGACAGGGAGTTGCGGCGTGCGAAGATTTCTTGCCGCTTGAAGGAACGCTTGGAGAAAGGGATGGTGGATGAGGTTCGCCGTTTGCTTGATGAGGGCATACCGCCGGAAGACTTGATATATTACGGCTTGGAATACAAGTTTCTTACGCTTTACGTGATTGGGCAGCTAAGTTATGATGAGATGTTTCGGGGATTGGAGACTGCCATTCATCAGTTTGCCAAGCGACAGATGACTTGGTTTCGTGGCATGGAGCGGAGAGGCTTCAGCATTCATTGGATAGATGCAGCTTTGCCGATGGATGTGAAGGTCAATGAGATAATGGGATTAATTCAAAACTGAAAAACGATATGGCGGTAGAACCGAACAGATGGGGGATAATTTATAATCCGAAGGCCGGTAGTCGAAAAGCTCAGAAACGGTGGACGGAAATCCGTGACTATATGGAGTTTCGGAATGTGAAGTTTGATTATGTCCAGTCCGAAGGATTTGGCTCAGTAGAGCGTTTGGCGCGTACGTTGGCCAATAACGGCTATCGGACTATCGTCGTGGTAGGTGGAGATGGGGCAATAAATGATGCCATTAATGGTATAATGTATTCTGATGTGGAAAATAAGAATGAAATAGCTTTCGGCATTATTCCAAATGGCATCGGAAATGATTTTGCCAAATATTGGGGATTGGACTCAAATGATTACCGGAGGGCGGTAGATGTGTTGATCAATCGTCGTTTGCGTAAGATAGATGTGGGAGTATTCTGTTATTACGATGGTGAGGCCCACAAGACACGTTATTTTCTGAATGCCGTCTATATGGGTTTGGGGGCTCGTATTGTACGCATAACGAACGAAACGCGCCGTTTCTGGGGGATACCTTTGGTTTCATACCTGTCGTCTCTTTTTCTGGTGGCGTTTGAGCGCAAGCTTTACCGCATGCATTTGAAGGTGAACGATGAGCATATACGGGGGCGCATAATGGCTGTGGCCGTCGGGAGTGCCCGGGGTTATGGTTTGACCCCCAGTGCTGTGCCTTATAACGGGTGGCTGGATGTTTCGGTCGTTTATCGTCCCGAACTTCGTGAGTTGATATCGGGGCTTTGGATGCTGCAACAAGGCCGTTTGCTGAATCATAAGATAGTGAAGCCTTATCGCACCCGCCGGGTGAAGGTGCTCCGCGCGCAAAATGCGGAGGTAAGCCTGGACGGCCGCCTGTGGCTCGACCGCCATTTCCCTATCGACATAACAATTGCTCAGGAGGCTTTGACTTTGATTATACCTAACTAAAATATCTATGATGCGCACAATAAAATGTTTGGCCCGAGGTGGAAAAATTTTCTTGTCGGGTGGTTCGTTCGTTGTTGAAGGAGGAGATACGGCTCTTTGTGTTGAGAAGTGGGCGGCAGGCCATGGGAGTCTTTCTGTTGTAAGGCTTGGCAGAGGTGATGAGAGTAAGCCCGGCTTGTGTGGAGGCCTGTCGGGAAAGTTGGTTTGTATTCGTTAAATATAGTGGCGATGAGGAAGTTTGTGTGGAAGATGCTTGCGGCATGGTTGCTGCTTTCGGGAGGATGGTGTGTGGTGTCGGCTCAAAGCGAGGCGTTGATTTCTTCGGAAGAGCAGAGCTTGTTGGAGAGGCTTTCGAAGGGAAAGCGCAGAGTGGATTGGGCGAATATGAATATTCAGTTCAGTTCCTCGGCCGACGCGCTGTTTACAGATGGAGAACTGGATGAGGCTGCGTTTAAAGTCAACCGTGTCCGTCTGGAAATATTGGGAGCCTTTTCAAAAAAGTTTTCCTATCATTATCGTCAGTCGCTGAATCAGTATACCACGCCCAATATACCTTTGGACAACCTGTCTGGTTCTATAGAGCTGGCGTTGGTGGGATGGCAGCTCAATGACCGTGTGAAGCTGACGGCAGGGAAGCAGGCCGTCCAGTTCAGTGGCTATGAGAACTGGGTAAATGCCATCAAGGTGCGTCATTATTCGGATTTCAATGAGATGACGCCGTGTTATCAGGCCGGACTGAACATCGCTTATGCCTTGAATCCTGACCAGACACTGAATTTTCAGCTGACGAATAACCGTAGCGGATCTCCCGATGAACAGTTCTTATACGGACTGCCTGAGGGTATAGAGACTTCAAAGATACCGGTAATGGCGACTTTTAATTGGGACGGATATTTTGTCGAGCGGGCAATGCAGCTGCGTTATTCCTTGTCGTATGGGCAGTTGGCCAAGGGAAAGAATATTTTTTATTTCACCTGTGGCAATGTTTGGGACAAGAAACCTTTTCTGGGGTATATAGATTTTATGTATTCGCGTGAGGGACTTGACTCGAAAGGCTTGCTCAGCAGTCTCACTGTCAACCGTGGCGAGGGGGCGGTGACGATGCAGAATGTGGATTATTTCACAGTGATCGGAAATCTTGACTATCGTGTGACCCCTCATTTGAATCTTTACGTGAAGGGGGTTTATGAGATAGGAAATGTCTATAAGGCGGGCGGGGAATTTGCGTCCGGTAATTATCGCCGCGTTTGGAACGCCCAACTGTGTGCCGAATATTATCCGATAGAAAACAGAGAGCTGTTGGTTTATTTCCATTTGCTGTATAAGAACATTCACTTTACGCAGCTGGGGCGAACTTGGGGTGCTGAAAGCTATAGCCGTCAGCGTATTTCGCTCGGACTGGTATATACACTTCCTGTGTTCTGACGGAGATTAATTTATGGTTGACTTATTATCCATCTCAACAAAAAAATATATCTTTGCATCACGAAAAGTATAAAAACAAAAAAGATATGCTTACCATTAAACAGATTACAGAGGATACCGAAAAGGTGATCCGAGGATTGGAAAAGAAGCACTTTGCCAATGCGCGGGAAGTCATAGCGCAAGTGCTTGAGCTGAATGACAAACGACGCAATGCCCAGAACCAATTAGATAAGAACCTTGCAGAAGTCAATTCCACATCGAAAGTTATCGGAGCTTTGATGAAGGAAGGCAGAAAAGATGAGGCTGAAGCCGCAAAAAGCAGGGTGGCGGAAATCAAGGAGACAAGCAAGGCGCTTCAGGCTGAAATGGACAAGGCGGCGGAAGACATGCAGAATCTGCTTTACACCGTTCCGAACGTGCCTTATGAAAGTGTGCCGGAAGGCGTGGGTGCTGATGACAATGTGGTGGAAAAAATGGGCGGGATGGAGACCGAACTGCCCAAAGATGCGCTTCCTCACTGGGAACTGGCGAAAAAATATGATCTGATAGATTTTGACCTCGGGGTAAAGATTACGGGAGCAGGTTTCCCTGTATATAAAGGTAAGGGAGCGCGCCTGCAGCGTGCTTTGATTAACTTCTTTCTTGATGAAGCCCGTGCCGCCGGATATGAAGAAATCATGCCTCCCACGGTGGTGAATGCTGCTTCCGGTTACGGGACAGGGCAGCTGCCCGACAAGGAAGGGCAGATGTATCACTGCAATCTGGACGATCTGTATCTGATTCCTACGGCTGAAGTGCCGGTTACAAACATCTATCGTGATGTGATATTGGACGAGAAGCAGCTTCCGATAAAGAATTGTGCCTATACGCAATGCTTCCGTCGTGAGGCCGGCTCGTATGGAAAGGATGTGCGCGGTCTGAATCGCCTGCATGAATTTTCGAAAGTGGAACTGGTCCGCATCGATAAGCCCGAGCATTCGCGGCAGTCTCATCAGGAGATGCTCGACCATGTGGAGGGGCTGTTGAAGAAGTTGGAGCTGCCATACCGCATATTGCGTCTATGCGGAGGCGACATGAGCTTTACGGCCGCTCTTTGTTTTGACTTTGAAGTATATTCTGAAGCTCAGAAGCGGTGGCTGGAGGTCAGCTCGGTTTCCAATTTTGATACTTATCAGGCAAACCGTTTGAAATGTCGTTACCGCACGGCTGAAAAGAAGACAGAGCTTTGTCATACACTGAACGGATCGGCTTTGGCGTTGCCGCGCATCGTGGCGGCTTTGCTCGAAAACAACCAGACACCGGAGGGCATTCGCATTCCGAAGGCACTGGTTCCGTATTGCGGATTCGAGATGATAGATTGATATCTGTTAATGTATAAAAAGATAAGGTTGTCCCGGCAAGGATTATGTCAGTCCTTGCCGGGACATTTTTATATGGTGGCGAATAAGGGGTGGAAAGTTGTGTGAAGTCTTTGCTTGTCTTCATTTGCTATGGATGAAACGGTATTTTTATCGGGATGGAAACGAATTCTTGTTACTGCAAACGGGAGCAGGGCTGTAGTGGGAGACGGCGGACGGCCTGATAAAAAATTTATACGATTTGTCTGTATTTTATGTTGTCGGGCATGTATTCGCGTAAAAAGTCGGGGCTTTTTAAAAAAAACAGGCTGCAAAGTAAAAAAAGTGACTTTTTAGTTTTAGAGTTACTATTTAATTATTATTTTTGAGAGGAAATAAATAACATTTTTTAGAGAAGAACATATAATTATAACCTTAATACACAACTATGAGTTATTTACGATTTGATAAAACTCTACTGACCAATCTGGAAGAATCTCTTCCTCGCGAGATTCTCCGAACTAATCGTTCGGGAGCGTATCACTGCTCAACCATCGTCGATTGCAACACTCGCAAATATCATGGCTTGTTGGTCATTCCGGTTCCGGAACTGGATGACGAGAACCATGTGCTGTTGTCCTCGCTGGATGAAACGGTGATACAGCATGGAGCCGAGTTCAATCTGGGGCTTCATAAGTATCACGGCGATAACTACAGCCCGCGCGGGCACAAGTACATCCGTGAGTTTGAATGTGAAAAAGTGCCTACCACACTTTATCGGGTAGGCGGTGTGATTCTTAAAAAGGAGAAAGTCTTTGTTCATCATGAAAACCGGATTCTGATTCGTTATACCCTGGTGGATGCACATTCAGAAACGATTCTTCGTCTTCGTCCGTATCTGGCTTTCCGTAGTGTACGCCAGTATACACATGAGAATTCTCAGGCAAGCCGCCACTATGATGAAGTGGAGAACGGCATCAAGACCTGCATGTATCCGGGATACCCCGAACTGTATATGCAGCTCAGCAAAGAAAATGCTTTCCATTTCCAGCCAGACTGGTACCGTGGCATTGAATATCCTAAGGAGCAGGAGCGCGGATATGATTTTAACGAAGATCTTTATGTGCCGGGCTATTTTGAAATCAACATCAAAAAGGGAGAGTCCGTTACATTCTCCGGAGGAATCTCGGCCATCGACACGTCAACTTTGGATTCTCTTTTCACATACGAGGTTGAAAAGCGCATTCCGCGCGACAGTTTTAAGAATTGTCTGATTAACACAGCCCATCAGTTCCTTAACAAGCAGGAAGGCGAGTCTTACATTCTGGCAGGTTATCCGTGGTTCAAGTGCCGTGCGCGCGACATGTTTATCTCGTTGCCGGGTTTGACTCTGGCCATCAATGAGACGGAAAAATTCGAACTCGTGATGCAGACTGCCGTTAAGGCCGTTTATGCTTTCATGAACGGGGAGGAAACGAATCTGAAGGTCTATGAAATGGAGCATCCGGATGTGCTGATGTGGGCTATATGGACAGTTCAACAATATGCCAAGATGGTTTCGCGCGAAGCGGCCAAAGAGAAATACGGGCAGTTGGTTAAGGATATAATCACTTATTTGGCTGATGGAAAGCATCCAAATTTGCAGGTTCATGACAACGGACTGGTATACGCCAATGGTCGTGATAAGGCCATTACATGGATGAACTCCACTGTTAACGGTCGTCCGGTAGTGGCTCGCACGGGATATATCGTTGAATTCAATTCTTTGTGGTATAATTCACTGCGTTTTGCAGCCGATTTGTTGGCGGATGATGGAGAGCTGAATGCACGTTTGACCCAGATAGCCGACAAGACGGCTTCTTCATTCGTCGCTACCTTCTTGAACGAATATGGTTATCTGTTGGATTATGTGGACGGTAACATGATGGACTGGAGCGTGCGTCCGAATATGATATTTGCGGCAGCCTTTGATTATTCTCCTCTTGATGCCAAGCAAAAGAAAGGCGTGGTAGACATTGTGACGAAAGAGCTGCTTACACCGAAAGGCATCCGCTCATTAAGTCCGAAGAGTGGAGGATACAATCCGAATTATGTAGGTCCTCAGATTCAGCGGGACTATGCTTATCATCAGGGAACAGCATGGCCGTGGCTGGAGGGTTTCTATTTGGAAGCTTATTTGCGTATTTACAAACGTAGTGCCATCTCTTTTGTAGAGCGGCAGATGATTAGTTACGAAGATCAGATGACCTGTCATTGTATCGGTTCTATACCTGAATTGTTTGATGGGAATCCGCCTTTCCAGGGGCGTGGAGCTGTTTCTTTTGCTATGAATGTGGCAGAAATCTTGCGTACGCTGAATTTATTGTCAAAATACGATAACCAATAAAGAAGGAGGAAATACTATGAAAGTTTTAATGTTTGGTTGGGAATTTCCTCCTCATATATTAGGAGGTTTGGGAACAGCCAGTTACGGGCTGACTAAAGGTATGTCGCAACAGTCGGATATGGAGATAACGTTCTGTATCCCGAAGCCTTGGGGAGATGAAGACCAGAGCTTCCTGAAGATTATAGGTATGAACAGTGTGCCTATTGTATGGCGCGATGTGCAGTGGGATTATGTAAAAAGCCGGGTGGGCTCTTATATGGATCCGCAACTGTACTATGATATGCGTGATCATATCTATGCAGATTTCAATTATATGCATACCAATGATTTGGGATGTCTGGAATTCTCCGGCCGTTACCCGGACAATCTGCATGAGGAGATCAACAATTATTCCATTGTGGCAGGTGTGGTAGCCCGTCAGCAACAGTTTGATATCATTCATTCACATGACTGGCTGACTTATCCGGCCGGCATACACGCCAAGCAGATATCGGGCAAACCGTTGGTAATCCATGTTCATGCCACAGATTTTGACCGCAGCCGCGGTAATGTGAATCCTACGGTTTATGCCATTGAGAAGAATGGAATGGACCATGCCGACTGTATCATGTGTGTGAGTGAACTGACCCGGCAGACGGTTATCCATAAGTATTATCAGGATCCGCGCAAGTGTTTCACGATGCATAACGCGGTGTCCCCGCTTTCGAAAGAAATCCAGGATATCGTTCCGCAGAAGAATCCGAAGGAAAAGATTGTTACTTTCCTGGGGCGTATCACCATGCAGAAAGGGCCTGAATATTTCGTTGAGGCGGCAGCCATGGTGCTGAAGCGGAGTCATAACATACGTTTCGTGATGGCCGGTAGTGGAGACATGATGAATGCCATGATTCGTCTGGCGGCAGAAAGAGGGATTGCCGACCGTTTCCATTTCCCCGGTTTCATGAAAGGCAAGCAGGTGTATGAGGTGCTTAAGGCAAGCGATGTGTATATCATGCCGTCTGTATCCGAACCTTTTGGCATTTCTCCGTTGGAAGCTATGCAGTGCAGTGTGCCGACAATCATATCCAAGCAGTCGGGCTGTGCCGAAATCTTGGAGAAGTGCATCAAGACTGACTATTGGGACATTCATGCTATGGCAGATGCCATACACTCTATCTGTACCAACGAGGCTCTTTATGAATATTTGCGTGACGAGGGAAAGAAAGAAGTGGATGGAATCGTATGGGAGAAGGTAGGTCTGAAGGTGCGTGCCCTGTATGACCAAGTTTTAAGCAATTATGGTAAATAAATAATCTAACTCAATCGTTATGAAAACAATCTGTCTTTACTTTGAAATTCACCAGATAATACATTTGAAACGTTATCGTTTCTTCGAAATAGGTACAGACCACTATTACTATGATGACTATGCAAATGAGCAAAGCATCAATGAAGTGGCTGAACGCTCTTATATACCGGCACTGAAGACTTTGATTGAGATGGCGAAGTCGAATGAAGGGGCATTTAAGGTAGCTCTTTCCGTTTCCGGTGTAGCATTGGAGCAGCTTGAGATTTATGCTCCGGCCGTTATCGAGCTGTTGCACGAACTGAATGCAACGGGATGTTGCGAGTTCATCTGTGAGCCTTATTCTCATGGCCTGTCTTCGTTGAAGAATGGAGACTGCTTCCGCGAGGAAGTAGAGGCTATGCGCAAGAAAGTGAAAGACTTTTTCGGACAAGAGCCTAAGGTGTTCCGTAATTCCAGCTTGATTTATGACAATGAGATAGGTGGAATCGTGGCCGGCATGGGATTCAAGGGCATGTTGGTTGAAGGTGCAAAGCATGTATTGGGATGGAAGAGTCCGCATTATCTGTATCATTGTGCCGAGAATCCGAATCTGAAGCTTCTGATGCGCGATTTCAAATTGTCGGATGATATCAGTCTGCGCTTCTCCAACACGGAGTGGAATGAATATCCGCTCTTTGCAGACACCTATGTTGATTGGATTGCATCGCTGCCGGAAAACGAGCAGGTTATCAATATCTTTATGGAATTGTCTGCTTTGGGTATGGCCCAGCCGCTTTCATCCAATATTCTGGAATTCTTGAAAGCGCTTCCGGCTTGTGCAAAGCAGAGGGGAATCACTTTCTCTACACCGACGGAAATTGTGACCAAGCTGAAATCGGTGGATATGGTCGATGTTCCTTATCCGATGTCATGGTCAGACGAAGAAAGAGACATCAGTCCGTGGTTGGGTAACGTGATGCAGCGCGAGGCTTTCAATAAGCTTTACAGTGTGGCAGAACGCGTATATCTGTGTAACGACCGCCGCATCAAGCAGGATTGGTATTATCTGCAGGCAAGCAATAACTTCCGTTTCATGACTACCAAAGACACGGGAGTGGGATTGAACCGTGGAATCTATGACTCTCCTTATGATGCGTTCACTAACTACATGAATATTCTGGGAGATTTCATCGGACGTGTCAACGCATTGTATCCGGTAGACATGGATGATGAAGAGTTGAACTCTTTGCTGACTACTATCAAGAATCAGGAAAGCGAACTGGTTCAGCTGACTGATGAGGTGAAGAAACTTCAGGCTGAACTGAAGAAGGCGGGAGCCAATGCAGAAGCTGCTCCTAAAAAGGCAGCGGCCAGAAAAACGGCTTCTTCTGCCGCAAAGAAAACTGCTGCGAAGAAAGAAACGAAATGACGGCTTTGGCATTGGTCGGACAAATGGAAAAAATAATTTACGAAGTTCTTAAATAGACTATTTGTTTTAAAGTGTGGGCTCGGCATTAGACCGGGCTCATTCTTTGTTTGATGAAAATCTGTTTTTACTGAAAGAAAAAAAAGATATGATTACTGTAAGAAAATGGTTTGCTGCTGTCGGAGTATCGGTTGCGATGTTATGCGGCTGTTCGCCGGTAAGCGATTCGGATGCGGAAATGAACCGCTTTATCTCAGAATTGATGGACAAAATGACGCTTCAGGAGAAGTTGGGACAGCTTAATCTCCCTTCAGGAGGTGATTTGACGACGGGGCCGGTCGTGGATAGTGACTTGGCGGAAATGATTCGTCACGGGGAGATAGGAGGATATTTCAATGTAAAGGGAGTGGGCAAGATACGGGAGCTGCAGCGCATTGCCGTTGAAGAAACCCGTTTGGGTATTCCGCTGGTGGTAGGTGCCGATATCATTCACGGTTTTCAGACTGTTTTCCCTATTCCGCTTGCCTTGTCTTGCAGCTGGGATACGGCGGCAGTGAGACGGGCAGCCGAGGTCTCGGCCAAGGAAGGAAGTGCCAACGGCATTTCATGGACATTCAGTCCGATGGTAGATATATGTCGGGATGCCCGTTGGGGCAGGATAGCCGAGGGAAATGGTGAGGATCCTTATTTGGGAGCCTTGTTGGCGCGTGCGTATGTCAAGGGCTATCAGGGTGAGAACCTGCGGGAATCTGAGGTTAACATCATGGCTTGCCTCAAACATTTCGCGCTTTACGGGGCTTCGGAATCCGGCCGTGACTATAATCTGACCGATATGAGCCGTGTCCGGATGTTTAATGAATATTTTCCTCCCTACAAGGCAGCGGTCGAAGCAGGAGTAGGAACGGTGATGACATCTTTCAATACGGTTGACGGTATCCCTGCTACGGGAAACAAGTGGCTGCTGGAAGATGTTTTGCGTCGGCAGTGGGGATTTGACGGAATGGTGGTAACCGATTATAATTCAATTGGTGAAATGGCCGTTCACGGTGTGGCGGATTTGAAAGAAGCCGGTGTTCTTGCCATGAATGCCGGGACGGACATGGATATGGTTTCTGGAAGTTTCTTCCATCCCATGGAAGAGGCGTTGTCGGAAGGCAGTGTGTCAGAAGCTCGTATTGATGAAGCATGCCGCAGGGTATTGGAAATGAAGTACAGGCTTGGTCTTTTTGATAATCCGTACAAGTATTGTGACACGCTTCGTGCGGCAAAAGACACTTATTCGGCAGAAAACCGTGCCGAAGCACGGCGCATCGCTGCCGAAACCTTTGTCTTGCTGAAGAATGAAGGCCAGTTGCTGCCCTTGAAGCCGGAGGGGCGTATCGCTTTGATAGGGCCGATGGCGGATGCCCATAATAATATGTGTGGAATGTGGAGTCCTACTTGTGATCCTTCCCTGCATCCGTCGTTGCTTGAAGGTATGCGTGCGGCGGTAGGGGATAAAGCTGAAATTCTTTATGCCAAAGGAAGCAATGTTTATTATGACGAGCAGATGGAGAAAGGTGCGGCAGGAACCCGCCCGTTGCAGAGGGGAAATGACAGGCAGTTGCTTGCAGAAGCGATGTCGGTTGCAGCCCGTGCCGATGTTATAATAGCAGCGGTGGGAGAGTGTGCCGATATGTCGGGTGAGTCTGCTTCGCGCACGGATATCCGCATACCGGATGCTCAGCGGGATTTGTTGCAGGCTTTGGTTAAGACTGGAAAGCCCGTCGTGTTGCTTCTCTTCACCGGACGCCCGCTTGAGCTGGCATGGGAATCTGAAAATGTCCCGGCGATACTGAATGTTTGGTTCGGCGGAAGTGAGACAGGAGACGCTGTGGGCGATGTTTTGTTCGGGAAAACGGTTCCGTCGGGTAAGCTGACAACCACGTTTCCCCGTACGGTAGGCCAGTTGCCTCTTTATTACAGTCAGGTGAATACCGGACGTCCTGACGGAGAGCCGGGTGTATTCAACCGTTATGTCAGCAATTATATCGACTGTCCTAATGACGGACTGTATCCTTTTGGCTATGGGCTGAGCTATACGGCGTTTGAATATGGTGAGATGAAGCTTGATTCTGAAATATTGCCCAAAGGAGGCAGCCTTAAGGTAACGGTTCCGGTAAAGAATGTAGGAGACTTTGACGGGACAGAAACGGTGCAGCTTTATATACGCGACCTTTATGCGGATATAGCTCGTCCGGTAAAGGAGTTGAAAGGTTTCCGCAGAATATCTTTGAAAAAGGGGGAAAGCTGTGAAGTTACTTTTACATTGACCGCCGAGGACTTGAAGTATTACAATGCCGACCTGGTTTATAAGTATGATGCAGGAGAGTTTCAGGTGATGGTGGGAGCTGACAGCAGAGATGTTCAGACCAAAACGTTTACAGCGGAATAGCCCGCAAGAGGTTTGGATAAGAGAAAAAGAAAGGCTGCCTTTGATGAAAAACTTTTTTCAAAGGCAGCCTTTCTTGGTAATATTGTACAAAAAATCAGTGTGTCCGCATTACTCTTCGTGCGGCCTTGTGTAGATGACCGTTACCTGAAGGGGATTGTCGTCGTTTCCCTTGAACAGGCGGGCGGAGTTTACTTCCAGGTCGTGAGAGAGTCCGATTATCTGTGCCTGAGTTGAGCTGTTTGTGTTTTCAGATTCTCTTTCCACCTGCACGGGGATAAGCAGAAGCTTGTTCCAGTCCGCCGGCCGGCTTTCGCTATTCCTCATTTCGCTGAAGATATAGCTGATTAATCGGTTCAGTGAAGAGAATGTATACGTATTGCTGCTACTGTCATAGCTTGCAAGGAAAGAAGTCTGGTTGTCTGCATTCTGGTTGTTTTCGAAAAAGTCCTTGACTTCACTCTTTCTTATCAGGAGCAGATATTGCGGAGTTCCCATTTCAAATCCTCTTTCTTTCCCTTCGATGGTTTCTTTATATTTGGTGAATGTAAGCGAAACAGAGTTAAGCGTATCTCTGCTCAGCTCATCATAGATGTCTTGCAAGGGAAGTGTGACTTCTGTCCATAATCCCGCGGGCGTTTTCAGATAGGTCTCGTCCGAATGTCCTGCATCTGTGAAATCTTTCAGCCGGTCATCATTTTGCAGACGCGTGCGCATATAGATTTCTTTGGTGGCGGCAAAGGCTGTGCTTCCTTCTACGATAGAGTCGTTTCCTTCCGAGTCTTTCATCGTAAATTCAAACCGTGTGCGCAGCCAGATGTCTTGAATGTACAATACAGAGCCTTCTCCGCTTGTGTTGTAAACATAGAATCCGCCCAGCACATTGTTGATAAAGCTTGCACCGTCCTTGAAGTTGTCCGGATTCTCTTTGTATTTGTCGAATATGTACTGGTTGAAATTTCCGCTTCCTATCTCTTGGGGCACAGGCTGGTTGCTTAAATCGATGGTGACGCTCGGATAATATGTCAGTTTGCCGTCGCTGTCTTTGGCGTATCTCACAGAGTCGCTTACTGAATTGTCATAGGCGGCATAATCCTTCTTGCCGATAACCTCCGGATAGACATAGCTTTCCGGTGTATATGTCGTGTAGTAAATGTCCGGATGCTTGCCGTCATCGATGATTCCCGTATTGTTTTTCAGAAGCTTCACCGAGGCCTGCATCGGTGCCACCGAGTCTCCGTAGTAGCTTTGATAGTAGAGTTCCAGCGTGGTGCTTGTAATCTTTTTGAGTGTCTCCGGGTAGGCGAAACCTTCCGGACAGTACACCTGTGTGATGAAGTCGGTTGAAAACTCTCCGAAATCCTCATCTGTGATCCAAGTAAGCACTGCTCGTGCGTGAATACAGTCCTTCGGGGGCGATGTCTTTTACCAATACGGTTTGGGTCTCTACGTTGTACGTTTTGGCGTAGGCTTCGATTTCGTCCGCATCGGCAACAAAATTTCCGATTCCTGTTGTACTGTCATCGCAGCTATAGAGAAAGGCAGCAAGTCCTACTGCCGCCAAGAACTTGAATTTCATGTTGATTGTCTTTTTGAATTATTTGTTTTCCGCCGCATCCCATATCTGGTCATAGAAAGCGTCGCATGCGTCAGCGTATGTGTCGGCCGTTTGATAGTCCAGAATTGGAATATTCAGTTTGCGTGCATAGTCTGTTATGTTCGGATTTATACTTTCGCTGTTTTGTATGATACCGTCTGAATAGGAGACCGCCAGTTTGCACAGCTCTTCATAGTCAACCGGAGTCTTTATCATGCTGATATCTTCTGTAGTAATTTCTTTCAACATAAGCTGTTGGGTAAAGTCTGGACTCAGAGTCGATTTGAAACCTTCGCCATAAACAGAGAAAATAACTTTAGAATCTCTGAACGACGGTTCTTCGTAATATACCTTCTTTATATATAAAGGTACCATTGCACTCATCCACCCGTGGCAATGTATGATATCCGGACACCATCTCAGCTTTTTCACTGTTTCCAACACTCCGCGTGCATAGAATATAGCGCGTTCTCCATTATCTTCATAGTCATTCCCGTCTTCATCGGATGTCATTTGGCGGTGGAGGAAATAGTCGTCATTGTCGATGAAGTAAACTTGTCGGCGGGCTGCTTGGATGGATGCCACCTTTATAATCAGCGGATGATCCGTATCGTCGATAATCAGATTCATTCCTGAAAGACGGATTACTTCGTGCAACTGGTTGCGCCGTTCGTTGATATTTCCCCATTTGGGCATGAATGTCCTTATTTCTCTGCCTTTATCTTGTATGGCTTGAGGCAAATCCCGACCGATGATTGCCTGTTCGCTTTCGGGTACATAAGGAGTGATTTCTTGTGTAATGAATAAAACTTTCTTCACGCTCATTTTGAAACAATTATTACTCTAAATCTGGCTGCAAAGATACAAAAAATGAATGAAATAGGTTGGTTGTGCGGACGATTTTAATGCTTATAGTATGTTAATAAGTCATGAACAGACTGATTATGAGGAGGGATTTTCTTTTGCTTTCATCTTTTCTGGCGGCTGTCAAAAAAAGGATAATCACGATAAAATTTGAACGGGCGTTTGGTATTGTAAGAAAATAAATACTTAAATTTGCACCCGTTTAGAACATTAGATGGTTAAAAACCAAAGAATAATGAAGTTAATTCAAACAGTAAAGGAGTTGCGTTCGGAGTTGGACGGACTTCGTAAAGCCGGAAAAACTATCGGATTGGTGCCGACTATGGGTGCTCTGCATGCCGGACACGCTTCATTGGTAAGGCGTGCCGTGGCAGAAAATGATGTGGTAGTGGTCAGTGATTTTGTTAATCCTACTCAGTTTAATGATAAGAATGATCTTTTGAAGTATCCACGTACACTGGAGGCAGATTGTGCGCTGCTTGAGGCGTGTGGGGTGGCTTTTGTCTTTGCTCCTTCCGTGGAGGAAATGTATCCGGAGCCGGACACCCGCCAGTTTAGCTATGCGCCGCTTGACACGGTGATGGAGGGGAAATATCGTCCCGGACATTTCAACGGAGTTTGTCAGGTGGTGAGCAAGCTGTTTCTTATCGTTGAGCCGACAAGGGCATACTTCGGAGAGAAGGATTTTCAGCAGTTGGCCATCATCCGTGAAATGGTCCGCCGTTATCCTTTCCCTATTGAGATTGTGGGTTGCCCTATAGTCCGTGAAGCGGACGGCTTGGCATTGAGCAGCCGGAATACACGCTTGAGTGCGGAGCAGCGTATGCAGGCGGTGCAGATATCCCAGACTCTTTTTGCCAGTGTGGACTACAGCAAGACGCATTCTGCTGGTGAAACCCGTGCTTATGTGGAGTCGTGCATCGCTCGGGCCGAGGGGTTAAGACTGGAATACTTTGAGATAGTGGACGGAAACACACTCCAAACCGTGAATGAGTGGGATGAAAGCACTTATATAGTAGGTTGCATTACTGTGTTTTGCGGCGATGTCCGTCTGATTGACAATATTAAATATAGAGGATAGCGGTATGATGATAGAAGTATTGAAGTCGAAGATTCATTGTGTGACCGTAACCGAAGCGAATTTGAATTATATGGGAAGCATCACTATTGACGAGGACTTGATGGATGCTGCCAATATGATTGCGGGTGAAAAGGTGCAGATAGTGGACAATAATAACGGGGAGCGCTTTGAAACCTATATTATCAAAGGGGAGCGCGGATCGGGCTGTATCTGTCTGAATGGTGCGGCGGCCCGCAAGGTGCAGGTAGGCGATGTGGTGATTATCATGTCGTATGCTTTGATGGACTTTGAGGAAGCCAAGAGTTTCAAGCCATCAGTTGTCTTTCCCGATGCGGTAACCAACAGGCTTGTATAGGTCTGTCAGGCTGTTTGCGCCTGCTTGAAGGAATACGGCGGGAGCCACGGAAGTTTTTCTGTGTCTCCCGTTTTCATTTGCATGGCATGATAGTCGGATTTTGCCACGACCGGAATCTGTTTTTGTGCCGTGATAAGTCTGGTTCTACTCTTTGAAGTCGAATTTCAGCTGTATCCATTGGTCGCTGCGGACTGGCGGAAAATCTTGTTCCTCTTTGGGATTTGAGATGTAAAGTCCTATCAGGCGGATGGGATGCCGTTCGTAGTCGACTTCCTTCAGGAGTCTTTTTGCGAGCGGAAGGATGTCGTCCAGTTTTTGAAGCTCTTTGGCGGAGCTTGTGCTTCGTGTAATCTGGACAAAGTCATTGAATTTGATTTTTAGGGTGAGCGTCATTCCGCTGAAGCCCTTAGACTTCAGTCGTTCTGTCAGTTCGCGGGCCACATGATACAGCTCGATAATGACAGAACTTTGCAGGCTGATGTCTTTTTCTAAAGTATGTTCGCAGCCGACAGACTTGCGTATACGTGTCGGTTCAACCGGCCTGTTGTCGATTCCTCTGGCAAATTCGTAATAGATGTTCCCGGCCTTTCCGAATTGCCGCACGAGCATATCCCTTGAACACTCCCGCAAAGTCTTTCCGTTGTAAATGCCAAGCCGGTGCATCTTCTTGGCGGTAACGGGGCCTACTCCCCAGAAAGATTCGATGGGCAGGCGGTCGATGAAGTCTTGTGCCTGGTCAGGATGGATGGTGCACAGGCCGTCGGGCTTGCGATAGTCGGAGGCTATCTTGGCGAGGAACTTGTTGTAGGATACTCCGGCCGAGGCTATCAGGTCGAGTTCCTTGCGGATACGGCACTTTATCTCGCGTGCAATGTCGACTGCCAGTTCGATTCCCTTCTTGTTGACGGTGACATCCAGAAAGGCTTCATCCAATGAAATCGGTTCGATGATGTCTGTATAATCGTGGAATATGCCGTGTATCTGCCCGGATACTTCTTTATAAGTTTCCATTCGCCCCTCGATGAAAATGAGTTGAGGACAGAGCTTGATGGCTTTTTGCGACGGCATGGCGGAGCGTATCCCGAATTTCCGGGCTTCGTAGCTTGCGGCAGCCACCACTCCGCGCTTTTCAGCGTGTCCCACAGCAACGGGCTTTCCCTTCAGTTCAGGGTGATCCCGCTGCTCTACCGAAGCATAAAAAGCGTCCATGTCAATGTGGATAATTTTGCGAACCGTATTCATAAAACAGAAACCTTACTGCAAATTTAATGAAACTTTCTTGGGCTATCCTAAAAATCCTTTGTACTTTTGTTCCTGATTACTTAAAAGAAAAATGGCCGTTATGATGAAAGAGGAAATAAAGCGTGCATGTGAAGTCATGCAGAACGGTGGCGTAATTCTTTATCCTACTGACACCGTTTGGGGAATCGGTTGTGATGCCACCAATGCGGAGGCGGTAAAGCGGGTTTATGAAATAAAGCGGCGTACAGACAGCAAGGCGATGCTTGTCCTGGTAGACAGTCCGGTGAAAGTTGACTTCTATGTGCAGGATGTTCCGCAGGTGGCATGGGATTTGATTGATCTTGCCACAAAACCTTTAACCATTATATATGACGGTGCCCGCAATCTAGCGGCCAACCTGATTGCTGCGGATGGAAGTGTGGGAATACGCGTAACGAAAGAGGACTTTTCAAGGGAACTGTGCTTCCGTTTCCGTAAGGCAATTGTGTCTACATCGGCCAATGTCAGCGGTCAGCCTGCTCCTTCCGTCTTCAATGATATTAGTGAAGAGATCAGGCAGGCCGTGGATTATGTGGTCGATTACCGCAGGGAAGAGACCGGACACCCGAAGCCTTCATCGATTATCAAGTTGGGAAAAGGTGGTGAAATAAAGATTATCAGGGAATAAGGCGATGAACATAGCTGATGAGAATAATAACCTGCTCCAGCGTTTGCTCGTTTGGCGCGAGAAGCATATCAAGGATCGGCAGTTTATATTGCTGCTGAGCTTCATTGTCGGCATTTGTACGGCATTGGCGGCTTATGTGCTGAAATTTCTGGTGGAATATATAAAGGAATTTTTGACCGAGAATTTCGATTCGACGGGTGCTAACTGGCTGTATTTGGTCTACCCGGTAGTCGGAATTTTCCTTACGAGTCTTTTTATCCGCAAAATAGTGCGCGATGACATCAGCCATGGTGTAACGAAGATTCTGTATGCCATTTCCCGCAGACAGAGCCGAATCAAGCGCCATAATGTATGGTCGTCGGTCTGCGCTTCTGCCATCACTATCGGATTTGGAGGCTCGGTCGGAGCCGAAGCGCCTATTGTGCTGACGGGTTCGGCTATAGGCTCAAATCTGGGCAGCATATTCCGGATGGATCACAAGACCCTGATGCTGCTGGTGGGATGCGGCGCTGCCGGGGCGGTTTCAGGCATATTCAAGGCTCCGATTGCCGGACTGGTATTTACGTTGGAAGTGCTGATGATTGATCTTACGATGGCATCTCTTCTGCCTTTGCTGATTACCAGCGTGACGGCGGCTTCGCTTTCGTATGTGTTGACCGGTACGGAATCCATGTTTTACTTTCATCTGGACTATCCGTTTGCCATGGAGCGCGTGCCGTATGCCATTGCCTTGGGAGTCTTTTGCGGGTTGGTCGCATGGTATTTCACCCGTTCCATGAACTGGATTGAAAATATATTCCGGCGTTATTCCAATCCCTATGTGAAGTTTCTGATAGGTGGAACGATGCTGAGCATCTTGATATTCCTTTTTCCGCCGCTTTACGGAGAGGGATATGATACTATCTCTCTCTTGCTGAACGGTACGACTTCCGACGATTGGGATACGGTGATGAACAATTCTCTTTTCTATGGTCATGGTCACATGCTTATTATATATCTGCTGTTGATTATCTTGTTCAAGGTCTTTGCTTCGAGTGCGACCAACGGCGGAGGCGGATGCGGCGGTATTTTTGCGCCGAGTCTGTTTTTGGGATGCATAGCCGGCTTTGTCTTTTCTTACGTATGCAATGAGTTTCATATCGGCAATACCTACATTCCGGAAAAGAACTTTGCGCTGATGGGTATGGCCGGACTGATGTCGGGTGTTATGCATGCTCCGCTTACGGGCATATTCCTCATCGCTGAGCTTACGGGAGGATACGATTTGTTTCTGCCCCTAATGATTGTTTCAGTGTGTGCTTATCTGACGATTATCGTATTCGAACCTCACAGCATCTATTCCATGCGTCTGGCCAAGAAGGGGGAACTGGTCACTCATCATAAGGATAAGGCGGTGTTGACCCTGATGAACATGGAGAGTGTGATAGAGACAGACTTCCAGATGGTGCGTCCGGAAATGGATTTGGGTGAGATGGTAAAGGCCATTTCAAAGTCTGGGCGCAATCTTTTTCCCGTGGTCGATGTGAACAATAAGCTGTTGGGAATCGTCGTTTTGAACAATATCCGTAACATTATGTTCCGTCAGGAACTTTATCATCGTTACCGTGTGGAGAACTTTATGGTTGCACCGAAAGCCTGCATCAACATAACCGACTCGATGGAGGATGTGATGCGGCGCTTTGATGAAACGGGCGCATGGAATCTTCCCGTGGTTGATGAAGAGGGAAAGTATAGGGGAATCGTCTCAAAGTCGAAGATGCTGACGGCTTATCGGCAGGTATTGGTCGATTTGTCGGCAGAATAGGGATTGTTTGGCCGGGGGAAATGATTTTTTTGCAAGGGCAGACCAGTCTTTCACAATAAGCAAATTCTAATAATGTAAGTATGGAAAAGAAAGATTTACGGATTGTATATATGGGAACTCCTGAATTCGCCGTCGAAAGTCTGAGAAGACTGGTTGAAGGAGGGTATAATATAGTGGGAGTGATTACGATGCCCGACAAACCGATGGGGCGTCACGGAAGTGTGCTTCAGGCCAGTGCGGTGAAGCAATATGCCTTATCTCAAGGATTAAAGGTCTTGCAGCCGGAAAAGCTGAAGGATGAAGCTTTTTTGTCCGAGCTGCGGAGTCTGGAGGCAGACCTTCAGATTGTTGTTGCTTTCCGTATGCTGCCGGAGGTGGTATGGAACATGCCGCGCATGGGGACATTCAATCTGCATGCTTCTTTGCTGCCTCAGTATCGGGGGGCGGCTCCCATCAATTGGGCGGTCATCAACGGCGAGAAAGAAACGGGTGTTACAACCTTTTTCTTAAAGCACGAAATTGATACGGGCGAGATTATCGACCAGGTTCGCGTGCCGATAGCGGATACTGACAATGTGGAAACGGTTTACGGCCGCCTGATGAAAGTAGGTGGTGACTTGGTGATAAAGACCGTGGATGCCATCATAGCGGGCAATGTGCATACGATTCCTCAGGAAAGTCTGGCAGAAGCCGGAGTTTTGCGCCCTGCCCCCAAGATTTTCAAGGAAACCTGCCGCATAGACTGGAGCAGGGGGGTCAAGCCGGTCTATGACTTTATCCGGGGATTGTCTCCTTATCCGGCGGCATGGACAGAGCTTTGTCCGCAGGATGCCGCTCCGGTGCTGCTGAAAATCTTTGAAGCGGAAAAGATGTTCGGAGAGCATTCGGCGAATCCGGGAGACATTTCGACTGATGGAAAGACCTTTTTCCGGATAGCCTCGTCCGACGGATGGGTGGATGTGCGTTCCATGCAGTTGGCCGGAAAGAAAAGGATGTCTGTCGAGGACTTCCTGCGCGGTTACCGGCATGGGGCAGGAACGGTGGTAAGATAAAATCCGTTTTCTCTGCTTATTTGCTGTTGCAGAACAGGCCGTCAGAAAAGGTTTCATTCTGATTCAGAATCTGTCCTTTCCTGACGGAACATTCCGCACGCTTGTCTGTTCCGTTATTATAATAAATGTGGAAACCGCGGAAAGCGGGGTCTTCATATTCGGGGATGCTGGAAAGCTTGAAGGACACCACGCTCCAAAAAGTTTCCGACTGTAAGTCCTGCTCGGCATTGTGGCGCAATTCTACGGGCAGCCACCCGTTTTCGTCCAGTTGGCAGTTTTCATCCAGCAACAAGCTGACGCGATGAGGCTTTTCTTTGTCGTGCCCTTTTACGTAGAGTTGGATATTAAGATGTTGTGCACTGATGGAAACCCCGATAATCTGAAGAGGATCGTTGCCGAAGTCAGTGTCATATTCACCGTCCGGACGGGAAATCCGTAAGTTATCCGCGTCTTTTGTAAGCACTTTATACAGTTCTACGATATTTACCTCTTTCGCTTCTCCTTCTTGCAGGCCGGCTTCTATCTCGTTGGCAGGGACACTCATCAAGACTCGCTGTCCTGTTTCGGCTGCATCGGCGGCAATAAGGCGTTCCGGGTTGGAGGGTATCAGTATGCCGTGCGAGTCAGACTCTATTTTTAATGTTCCGTCATTGGTTACCGTGCCGAGTGTAAGGTATAACAAATCCGGTTCGCTGTCGTTCAGATTGCATGAAAAGGTGGCAGCCAAACAGAAAAGCAGCGCTCCGGCTTTGAAACATATTGATTTCAAAAGGTTCATATATCCGTTTTTTTGTTTGTCTGTAAAATGAAGCAGGGAAAATATACTGCGCTCTTTTGTGTTAAAACACTTTAATGAAAGAAAAACATGAGTTCGTGTGCAGTATTTTTGTAGCCATATCATTTATTAACCAAAGCTTGAGACGAGTTATATGACGGAGGAGGAACTGGCGTTACGATGCAAACAGGCAGACAACAAAGCGCAGAAAGAACTGTATGAACAGTACGGAGGCGTGTTGTTTGCCATATGCCTTCGTTATATCGGCGATAGGGAAGCGGCGGAAGATGTGTTTCATGACGGAATCATCCGCATATTCCAGTCGATATCCAGACAGTTCGTTTATCAAGGCGAAGGCTCGTTGAAGGCTTGGCTGTCGCGTGTAATGGTGAATGAGGCGTTAGGCTATTTGCGGAAAAGAAATGTGCAGATGAAGCAGGAGGTGTTGATGGATGAAGTTCCCGATACACAAGAGTCGGAAGAGGATGAAGTGAGCGATATCCCGCGTGCGGAATTGATGAAACTCATCAGAGAGCTGCCCGAAGGCTATCGTACGGTATTCAATCTTTATGTTTTTGAAGAGAAAAGCCATAAGGAGATAGCGTCTCTGTTGGGGATTACCGAGCACACTTCTTCTTCTCAGTTCTATCGCGCCAAGACTTTATTGATAAGAAAAATAAACGAATATAGAAAGAAACTGCAACGATGATAGAGGATAAAAAATGGATACAGGACATGCGTAAGCGGATGGATGACTATTCCGAGCCTCTTCCTGCGGGGATGTGGGACAAGGTTGAGAAGGAATTGGGCGCGCGAAAGGTCATTCCGTTGCGGAGGGTATGGCAGACGGTGGCCGCTGCCGTATTGATAGTCGCCGTTTCTTCGCTGACATTTTGGTTTTGGATTTCTCCGGCAGCAGATTCGTTAAGTCGGGAAGGAGACTTGGCGCAGAAGGAAGAAAAGGCTGTGCTGGAAGAGAGCAAGCCTTTCATCTATTCGGAAGTGTCGGAAAAGCCGGCGGTGGCTGCTGTTGAAAAGGCGAAGGCCGGTAAGATGATGATGCAGGGCGCTCCCGTAAATGTGCGGACGGCAGTTATGGCAGAAGAGGATGTGAATGAGGAAATAGAAACGGAGACTTTGGTTGGGGCACAGCCGGAGGCAGACAGTGAGGTTTCTGCCGAAGAGGAAGGCAAACAGGACGAAAAGAAAGCGCAGTTGCTGCGTGCGGTCAGGGAGGCAGACCGCAGACAGATGGAGGAAAACGCATCTTGGGTCAAGAAGGAGAGAGGCCGGAGCAGACAAAACTGGCAGATGAGCTTGGGAGCGGGCAATACGCCTTATTCTTATTCCAATTCATTCGGCGGTTTCGGTCGTGTTGCCTCCCATACTATCGGTCAGGAAAGCAACAATCTGGTGATGAATCCCTTGTCGAATGAATCGACTGCCTATAACCAGGTCATGTTTAACAACCGTGAGCAGTCATCGAAGACAGAAGTCCATCATCGTATGCCCGTAAGCGTAGGAGCTTCTGTCAAGTGGTTTTTCACTGAAGATTGGGCGCTGGAGAGCGGTTTGTTCTATACGATACTTTCTTCCGACTCCCGTTCGGGTGCGGAATCCTATATGGAAGAAAAATGGAAGCTCCATTATATAGGCGTTCCGCTCAAGATCCACCGTTCGGTTTGGCAGAACGAACGCTTCGGCTTTTATGCTTCAGCGGGCGGTGCGGTCGAGAAGTGCGTGTCGGGAGATTTGGAGACAGTGTATGTAACGGGCGGAGCCAATCGTGAGGCGATACGTTCATCGTTGGATGTTGACCCTTTGCAATGGTCGGTTATGGCAGGTGTGGGTGCGCAGGTGAACTTCACAAAACAGCTTGGCCTGTATGTCGAGCCGGGTATTGCCTATTATTTTGACGACGGATGCGATATCGAAACGTTCCGCAAGGAGCATCCATTCAGCTTTAACATCCAGTTAGGTCTGCGTTTCAGCTTTTTGAAATAAGTTGGGGAAAGGAACTTAAATTTGATATAAAGGGAATAAACTTTTTGCATTATAAGCAAAATATTTTTATCTTTGTATGAAAAGGAAGTTCTAAAAGTATGGAAAGTGAGATTAAAGTATCTCCTTCGTTATTGGCAGCAGACTTTTCTGATTTACGAAGGGAACTTGATAAGATTAATGCGAGCGAGGCCGACTGGTTGCATCTCGACATAATGGACGGAGTGTTTGTACCAAACATCTCGTTTGGTTTTCCCGTATTGAAATATGTTGCAGAGCTTTGCGAGAAACCGCTTGATGTTCATCTGATGATTGTGCAGCCGGAAAAATTTATTCACGAGGTGAAGGCATTGGGCGCAATGATGATGAATGTGCATTTGGAGGCGTGTCCCCATCTGCATCGTGTAGTCCAGCAGATAAAAGAGACGGGGATGAAGGCCGGTGTGACGCTGAATCCGTCGACTCCGGTATCTATGCTGACCGATATTATAGAGGATGTGGATATGGTTTTGCTCATGAGCGTAAATCCGGGATTCGGCGGACAAAAGTTCATACCCCATACTTTGCAGAAAGTTCGGGCGTTGCGCGAACTGATTGATCAAAGGGGGGCGCGGGCTTTGATAGAGGTAGACGGAGGCGTTAACAGTGTTACGGCTCCGGCTTTGGTAGCGGCCGGAGCGGATGTCCTTGTGGCGGGAAGTGCCGTATTCAAGGCGGCAGACATGAAAGAAGCGATACATCAGTTCAAGATATTAAGGCGATAACGTGGGGACGATACCTCCTTTTATGGCTTATCCGTTGTTCCGGTTGACCATTTGTCTGGCAGCCGGAATTTTTTTGTCCGATACTTTGTTGGCAGGATATGTTTCGTGGGCAGAGATGGCGGTTGCATTCGGAATTTCAGTCGGATTGCTTTTCTTCTTTTACCGTATGTCTGCCTACCGTTTCCGTATGCTTTTCGGCATTTTGTGTGGGGTCTCCTTCATGTTGCTTGGCGGTACACTGGCATTGAAGTCCCGTTCGGAAATAATTTTTCATTGGGACGGAAGAAAACAGATTTATAGTGGAATCGTCGAGTCAGTGCCTTATTTCAAGGGGAAGACTATGCGTGCCGAAGTTTTCGTGGCATCTGTGTGCAATCCGGGCGATACGCTGAAAAGCCGGTCGGTCAATCGTTCTGTCCTTTTGTATTGGATTCCGGACAGCCTTTCCGCTTCTCTCCAGTGCGGAGACAGCGTATGTTTTTATGCTCGGATAGCACGTGCTGATTTCAGGGAGGCGGGTTTCGACTATGCCGAATACTTGATGAGGAAAGGTATTGCCGGAACGGCTGTAGTTTATGCGGGGGACTGGCGGAAGGTGCATAACGGTGAAGGCTTGACATTCCGCCAGAAAGCGGCGGTCTGGCAACGGCAAATTACGGATGTTTACGGCGGCTGGGGATTCGGAGGAGATACGCTGGCCGTGGTTTCGGCCTTGACAGTAGGGGATACGCACGAGCTGACACCCGAACTGAAGGCGGTCTACAACGCTTCAGGAGCAAGCCATGTGTTGTCTTTGTCAGGATTGCATGTCGGGATTCTTGTGGGACTCCTGACAGGGATGCTTTATCCGCTGCGCAGATTCCGGGCTGGAAAAAAGCTTTCTTCTTGTCTGGTGATGGGAATGTTATGGATTTTTGCGGTAATGTCCGGGTTAAGTCCGTCTATGGTGCGTGCGGTAGTCATGTTTTCTCTGTATATTGTGGCTTCTTTGATTACGAAGGAACGTTTTTCGGGATTTCTTGCTTTGACACTGGCTGCCTTTCTGATGTTGCTTTATCAGCCGTTTTATCTGTTCGATGTCAGTTTTCAGCTTTCGTTTGTGGCGGTATTGGCCTTGTTGTGTCTGTATCCGGTATTTTCCGGGTGGTGTCCGTTTCGTGCCCGGGCATTGCGCTATGTGTGGAACATGCTTGCCCTTTCGTTTGCCGCTCAGTTGGGAACCCTTCCTTTTGTCCTGCATTATTTCGGTACCTTCCCTACCTACTTCCTGTTAGCCAATCTCGTTGTTTCGCCATTGTCCGTATGTATTTTGGGCAGTGCACTGGCAGCCTTCGTGCTTTATCCGGTTCCGGTTCTCGGGGCATGGGCTGCAAAGGCTTTGGGATTCTTTACCGGACTGCTGAACGGAGCGATGGAATGGGTGCAGCAGCTTGCCGGTTCTCAGATAACCTCGGTCTATATTTCGGCCTTTCAGGCATTGATGATGTGTCTTTGCCTTTGCCTGTTGTATGTTTACTGGCATGGGCGGAAAGCTTCGCATATAATAGTGGGCCTGCTTGCGCTGATATTGTTTCTGTTGGCCGGTATCATCGTCTGATTGCACAGGCATGAAATTGTTTTTTGGTCAGTATGAAAGCGGAGTGAGATATAAAATAAAATCGGATTTTTAAAGGCTCTCCCGAAAATAATTCTTACTTTTGTCGCTTAATAAAACATAACACTTAGGATATGCTGTCGAAAGTAATACTTCAAGCCAATATAGATAAGGTGGAGACCTATTTCAACCGTGCCGACAAACTCGTGATAGTGACTCATGTATCGCCTGACGGCGACGCTTTGGGCTCGTCTTTGGGACTGTTTCACTTCCTTGCGGGGCAGGGAAAGGATGTGCGTGTCATCGTTCCGAATGCATTCCCCGACTTTTTGCGTTGGATGCCGGGCGCGAAGGATATAGTGCGTTATGACAAATACAAAGAGTTCGCCGACAAGTTGATAGCGGAGGCAGATGTCATTTGCTGCCTTGATTTCAATGCTTTGTCGCGCATCGACGCGATGGCTGATGCCGTGCGGCAGTCTGCCGCACGCAAGGTGATGATCGATCATCACCTGAATCCCGAACCTTTTTGTAAAGTGACAATTTCCCATCCGTCTGTATCATCCACTTCCGAACTCATATTCCGCCTGATTTGCCGTATGGGATGTTTCGACGATATTACCCGTGAGGGAGCGGAATGTATCTATACAGGAATGATGACCGATACGGGCGGATTTACCTATAACTCTAATGACCGGCAGATTTATTTCATTATCGGCGAACTTCTTTCAAAGGGCATCGACAAGGATGAAATCTACCGCAAGGTCTTCAATACCTATTCCGAAGGGCGTTTGCGTCTGATGGGCTATGTGCTTTATGAGAAGATGCAGGTCTTTCCGCAGTTTCGTTCCGCCCTTATCTGGTTGACAAAAGAAGAGCAGGGCAAGTTCCATTATGTGAAGGGGGATACAGAAGGATTTGTCAACATGCCGTTGCAAATGAAGGGAATCTGTTTCTCCGCATTTTTACGGGAAGATACGGAGAGGAAGATGATTAAGGTTTCTCTGCGTTCGGTCGGTGCATTTCCGTGCAACAAGGTGGCGGAAGAATTTTTTAACGGCGGTGGGCATCTCAATGCTTCCGGCGGGGAATTTTACGGAACAATGGATGAAGCCGTCGCTTTGTTTAAGCAGGCGCTGGTGAAATACGAGACTCTCCTGCTCAAGAATTAATATAAAAATTAGTTATTTATTGAATACCGCTTACGGATATATCCGGCAATTTATTACTTTTGCCGGCATAAAGAAAAAAAGATGAAGAAGATATATTTATTATGGATACTGTTCATCGCCTGCGCGATGGCTTTGGGAATACAGGGATGTGACGACAACAAGACTTATGCGGAAATGGAGGAAGAGGAGCGTGATGCTATCAATCTGTTTAAAAGTGAACTGGAAGATTCCATCGGCGCCACGTTCATCAGCGAAGATCAGTTTGTCGAACAGGATTCCACGACCGGGCCGAACGAGTTTGTGCTGTTTGACGAAACCGGTGTGTATATGAATGTCGTGACGCGGGGTGAGGGTGAAGTGTTGGGAAACGGCACGCACGACATGCTTACCCGCTTTATAGAAATTGCGTTGAGTACGAACGATGCGGCAGGTTGCCATAAGGGGGATACATTGGCGATTAATTGGGGAACATCTTCTTATTTTAACACGACGGATGAATTCCAGTTGACAATCAGCAACGGTTCTTATTCCGGCAGATTTGTTGAAGGATCGGTAATGGCTACAATATACCAGACGAGTGCCGTTCCGTCGGGATGGCTGCTTCCGCTGCGCTTTCTGAAAGTGGGGCGTACCGTCGATTCGGAAAAGATATCCCGCGTGCGCCTGATTGTTCCCCACAGTGAAGGGACGGGTACGGCTATGAGCGCCGTCTATCCTTGTTACTATGAAATTACCTACAGCTTATATTAAAAAGAAATTATGACACTGATAAAGTCTATTTCCGGTATCCGTGGAACAATCGGCGGGCATGCCGGTGAAGGGTTGAATCCCTTGGATATCGTCAAGTTTACTTCGGCATACGCCACGTTGATACGCCGCACTTCTTCCATAAAGAGCAATAAGATCGTGGTTGGACGCGATGCCCGCATTTCCGGTGAAATGGTGAAAAATGTGGTTTGCGGCACACTGATGGGGATGGGATTCGATGTGGTGAACATCGGACTGGCATCCACGCCCACTACCGAGCTTGCCGTAACGATGGAGGGAGCGTGTGGAGGAATCATTTTGACCGCCAGCCACAACCCGAAGCAATGGAATGCGCTGAAGTTATTGAATGAGCATGGCGAGTTTTTGAATGCTGCCGAAGGGAATGAGGTGCTGCGCATTGCCGAGGCGGAAGCTTTCGAATATGCGGATATAGACCATCTCGGGACATACAGAGAAGATTCTACTTACAACCAGAAGCATATAGAAAGTGTGTTGGCCCTGAAGCTGGTGGATGTGGAGGCTATTCGCAAGGCGGATTTCCACGTGGCGATAGACTGCGTTAATTCGGTGGGAGGCATCATTCTGCCGCAGCTGCTTGAGCGTTTGGGCGTGAAATATGTGGAGAAGCTCTATTGTGAACCTACCGGAGACTTCCAGCATAATCCCGAACCGTTGGAGAAAAACCTGGGCGACATAATGGCGCTGATGAAGAAAGGCGGGGCGGATGTGGCGTTTGTCGTCGATCCGGATGTAGACCGTCTGGCCATGATTTGTGAAGACGGTACGATGTACGGCGAAGAATATACCCTGGTGACCGTTGCTGACTATGTGCTGAAGCATACGCCCGGCAATACGGTTTCAAACCTTAGTTCAACCCGTGCTTTGCGTGATGTGACCCGCCGATACGGACAGCAGTATAACGCTTCGGCCGTGGGCGAAGTGAACGTGGTGACAAAGATGAAGGAGACTCATGCCGTGATAGGCGGCGAAGGAAACGGCGGGGTAATTTATCCGGAGTCGCATTACGGGCGCGACGCGTTGGTGGGCATAGCGCTTTTCCTCAGCCATCTGGCGCATGAAGGAAAGAAAGTGAGCGAGCTTCGCGCTTCCTACCCCAATTACTTCATGGCCAAAAACCGCATTGACCTTGCTCCCGACACCGATATTGACGCTGTCTTGGCTAAGGTGAAAGAGCTGTATAAAGGGGAAGAGATAAACGATATCGACGGTGTGAAGATTGATTTCCCTGATAAATGGGTGCATCTGCGGAAAAGTAATACGGAACCCATCATCCGTGTCTATTCGGAAGCGCCGACTATGAAGGAGGCGGACGAGTTGGGCAAGGAGATTATGAATATTGTCTACAGTCTGTAGTGCTGTTTCATACCCAGAGAAGGTCGCTCATGATGCCGTCGGAAACGAATACGCCCTTTTCTGTGAGATGAAGGCTGCCGTGGGAAATCTTGACTGTCCCTTGCTTCAGGTGAGGGGCGGCCATGCGGAGGCAGTAAGAATAGAGTTCTTTCCCGAAATCCTCCTGCAACTGGCGGAGGGAGATTCCTTCGCAGGTGCGCAGGGCGGTGACGATGCGGTCGTTGTATCGGGTGTATAAGTCCAGTTCCTCTTTTTCGCTTACCGTTTCGCCGTTTACTGTTCCTTTTATGTACCGGTCGAGTGACGCGATGTTCCATTGGCGTGAAGTTCCGTCGTATGAATGCGCGGCGGCTCCGCATCCCAAGTATCTTTTTCCTGTCCAATAACTGGAGTTGTGCCGCGAGTGAAATCCGGGCTTGCAGAAGTTTGAGATTTCATAGTGTGTGTAACCGTTTTCCTTCAGCCGTCGAATCAGTAGGGCGAACAGCGAAACGCTCATATCCTCGTTCACTTCTTCCACCTGGTGCTGTTCGCGCAGAGTCCATAGAGGTGTTCCCTCCTCATAAATCAGGTGATAGGCCGAGATATGCTCCGGTGCAAGGAGAATGGTCTGCTGCAAATCCTGCTCCCACATGTCGGCAGTTTCGCCCGGAAGTCCGTACATCAGGTCGATGCTGATATTGTCGAATCCGGCAAGGCGGCAGTTCCGGAAGGCTTTCACGGCCTGTTCAGCCGTATGGCGTCGGTTCAGCAGTTTCAGCGTGTCTTCATTAAATGTCTGTATCCCCATGCTCAGGCGGTTGAACGGCAGACGGCGGAGCATGCGGATATATTCGGGAGACAGGTCGTCTGGGTTGGCTTCAAGCGTGATTTCGGCATTTTCGGTCAGATGATACTGGCTGCCGATTGTTTCGAAAATCCGTCTGAAGTGTTCCTCGCCGAGTTGCGACGGCGTTCCTCCGCCGAAATAGACGGTTTCCACGGCTTCTTCCTGAAGATATGCCCGCCGAATCTCAAGTTCGCGGCAGAGGGCATCGACATAGCTGTCTGTCTTTTCACTTTGTGTGGTGGAAAAGAAGTCACAGTATACGCAGCGTCGTTTGCAGAAAGGGATGTGAAGATAGATTCCGGCCATAAATTCTGAATGTTTTCGCAAAGTTAAGCAGTATTTTCTGATTGCCCGTAAAGCGGCGGCCGAAATCTTTTCTTCGGTTTGCGGGAATATCCGTGCTTTTTGAAGTGGCGTATGCAGATATGGCAGGACCGGACGGCAGTTTCATCCTATGCAAAAATCCGTTTGGACAGATGAAGTGACACCGTTGCCTGAAGCAGGCTGCTTTTTTGTCTGAACTTCGCAGTGGAATGTCTTGCAAAGAGAGTCCGGGCACAGCGGGGGCGGCCGATGAGAGGCTGTTTTTCTTGCAGTCTTGTATATCCGTAAAAAGAAGCGTGCTTTATTTAACAAAAAGATGTGCAGTGCTTTGTGTCCTTATTCATTTTAATTAAATTTGTTGCGTAAATATAGCTGTGTCATGAAGCTGAATGTAATGTTCGGTGTTATTCTTGTGTGTCTTGTGTTGCATATCCTAATCGCAGGATGTGGCCGCCGGGAAAAGGTTTTTGAGAAATGGAACAATCAGACTTTTATGGAGTTCATGGATGATTCCGTTTCCAAGAATCCTGAGCGGGTGTGCATGTGGGTGGACAGTATGCTGCCTGCGTCTGCCGACAGTCTCAGATATTACCGTCTGTTGCTGCTGAAAGCGAAAGCCATGATGTTTCGTTCCGAAGCCGATTCGGCCATGCTCTGCCTGAATAGAGTGGAGGATTATTGCGCCGCATCGGAGACTGAGGAAGACATCAGGCTTCGGGCTGAAGTCTGGAACGTGAGGGGAAATGTCTATTCGCGCATAAAAGCTTCGCTCGATTCGGCCTTGTGGGCTTTCCGCAAGGCTTATGGATATGCCTTGCAAGGGGAATGCAGGTCGTCTGTTCCCAATCTTTGCATGAATCTCGCCGATGTTTATGTGCGTAAGGGGCATTATGACCGGGGAGCATTCTGGTATCGTCATGCCTTGTTGGTATGCGATTCGCTTCAGATACCGGAAGAAGAACGTTTTCCCGTATATTACGGACTCGCGCAAGTCAGCATGGAGCTGCGTAACTTCGAGCGTTGCGACTATTTCTACGATTTGGCCTATCGGTTTTATAATCACATGAAACCTTATGAACAGCACATATATCTGAATAACCGGGGCAATTCCTATTATTTCCGTCAGGATTATGAAACGGCATTGGAGTATTTCCGCCGTTCACTGGCACTCGCCAACCGTTATCCCTCCATGGAGTTTGAGCGGAATCTGACCATGATCAATCTTGGAGAGGTGTTTCTGCTGCTGAACCGGATGGATTCGGCGACCTACTATTTGAATCGCTGTCATCAGTTCTTTCATTCCATCGGCAATGTCAGTGCTCTTTATTATATTGACACGCAGTTGATCGAGCTTGCCCTGAAGCAAGGCGACATGGAACTGGCTACGCGCAGGGTGAATGAGGCGGTCGATGTGGGAAATGTGGAGCCTAACATGATCCGGATGCGCAACAACTATCTGCAGCATTATTATGAAGAGCAGGGAGACTACCGCCGGGCATATCATTATCTGCAAGAAAATCTCCGGATAGACGATTCCACACGCAATACTTGGATAAGGATGAAGGCTGCCGAGATAGCATTGCAGTACAGTCAGGACAGCACCCTGATGCAGAAAGAAATATCCATCCGGGCGAAAGAGAACCAGGTTTTGCGCCTGCATCAATGGCTGTATGCAGCGGTTGCAGGTGTCTTGCTGTTGGTTATCCTTATTCTGGTGTTCCTGCGAGGCCGTGAACGCGAGCGTTGGAGAATGCAGATGGCCATGGCTTCCCTGCGCCTGGAGAATGTTCGCAACCGTATTTCTCCTCATTTCATATTCAATGTGCTCAGCCATGAAGTAAGGATTCATCCGGATCGGGAGAGGGAAAACCGCAGTCTGATGGGGCTGATAAAATTGTTTCGCCGTAATCTGGAGCTGACGGAGAGCGTATCTGTGACACTGGCCGACGAGTTGGATTTTGTTTCTACTTACGTTGATATAGAAAGCAGTGCCTTGGGAAACCAGTTTGTCTATACGTTGAAAGTGGATGAATGTATAGATCGGAACGCTGTGCGGATTCCGTCCATGCTGATTCAGATACCGGTGGAAAACGCCATCAAGCACGGCCTTCTTCTGAAAGAAGGCAGGCGTCTGCTCGAAATAGAAGTGTCTCGCAAGGGGGAAGCCGTGGTGATCTGTGTGCGCGACAATGGAGGAGGATATAAAGAAAAGCATACAAGTTGGGGAACCGGTACTGGCTTGAAGGTGATTGCCCAGACCATCCAGCTGCTTAACTCTTATAATCGCAGTCAGTTGACGATGACTGTCGGCAATTTGCCTATGGGAAATGATGAAACCGGATGTGAAGTATGCTTCGTTGTTCCTTTTGATTATTCATATCAGTTAAAGAAAGAAAAGAAATGGACTCGATGAAGATTGTTATTGTGGATGATGATGATTCTGCCATCGACAATTTAAGCTTTGAATTGAAGCGGTATGACTGGATTTCGGTAGAGGGAATAGCACGGACGGGGGCGGCAGGCATCAGGATGATAGAGAAGGTACGGCCTGATTTGCTCTTCCTTGATGTGGAATTGCCCGACATGCGGGGGATGGATGTCGTGGTAAAGTTGCGTGAAGCCCTGTCGTGGAACATGCGCATCGTGTTTTACACGGCCTACAGCAAGTATATGATAGACGCATTGCGCAGTTCAGCCTTCGATTTCCTCTTGAAGCCTGTCGACAGGAAAGAGCTGGAGGTGATTCTTTCGCGGATAGAACCGAAAGAGAAAGAGGACATGCTCTCCTGTCGCGGGGGCATCTGCATGGGCGAAGGCGAGAAGCCTTTTATCTTGGTTACTCCTACGGGAGATTTGCGTGTGTTGCGCGCTTCGGATATCGGTTATTTCCGCTACCAGTCATCGCGCAAGCTGTGGGAGGTGGCACTGACAAACGGAACGTTTTTCCCCCTCAAGCGGAACACTTCGGCCGAGCAGCTGTGTGCTTATGACGAGTATTTCGTCCAGATTCATCAGTCGTATATCATTAATCTGAACTATCTGATGATGGTGCAGGATAATCGCTGCATCATGTATCCCCCTTTCAACGCTGTGGCGGAAGATTTGCTGGTGTCGAAAAAATACCGGAAAGAGATGATGAAGCGTTTCTATCAGCTCTGACGCAAAGGAGATGGAAGTAAAATAGTCGCATATTTTGGCCGTATAGTCGAAGTTTGTGTTCGTTTGGTAAGCATTTGTGTTCTTTTTTCGGGAACATCTTTTTTGCGGTTTTATGGAAATGTTTTATTTTTGTAGCATCAGTTAATCAATATGAAATCGTTATGAGAATCCTTAAAAGTAAAAACTTGCTGTTGGCGGCGGGACTCCTGCTGTTTGGAACGGCGGCACAAGCACAGTATCTGCGCACTTCTTATTTTATGGAGGGCACAAGCGCACGTTTGCAGATGAATCCGGGTTTGCAGCCTACGAGGGGATATTTCAATTTCCCTGTTCTCGGTTCGTTTAACATGGGGGCTTCTTCCAACGTGTTGGGCACAAGCGACATTATTGATGTGCTTGACGCAGGCGATGACCTGTTTACAAATGACGGACTGTATAATCGTCTGAAGACGGACAATACTCTGAACGTTAATCTGAACACGGATATCCTTTCTTTCGGATGGCATCGCGGAAAGGGTTTCTGGAGTGTAAATGTGGGTTTGCGCATGGATGTAGGCGCGTCTATCCCTAAGAATATGTTTGATTATCTGCGTCAGGTGAACAATACGGAAGATATCAACGGTGGTTTTTCAAATATGAATTTCGACATGAATGCCTATGCGGAAGTCGGTTTGGGCTATTCGCGCCGGATAACGGATAAGCTGACTGTGGGCGGACGCCTGAAGGTCTTGCTGGGTATTGCCCATGCGGAAATGGCGGTGGACAACTTCAATGTAGAGGGAGTGCCCAATAATATCGGTGACTCTTATTATTCAAATCCGTATCATTATGGCTCGGCGACCGCAGTCGCACATGTAAGCACGACGATGAAAGGCGGCGGACTGGGATTTAACAGTAGCGGACAGATTGACGGATTTGATATCGACGGAAGTAATTTCGGTATCTCAGGAGCGGGATTCGGCATCGATCTGGGAGCGAGCTATAAGGTTTGGAAAGATTTGACCGTTTCGGCAGCCGTGCTCGACTTGGGCTTCATCAAGTGGAGAGGCAGTGAGACGACGCTTGCTTCTGTAAACGAGACTTATGAGGTTACTTCGGAAAACTATTATGACTTCGTTGACGGTGGTTTCTTGAGCATGGACAGATTTAATTTGACCGAGCAGGGAGAAGTGAAGGACAAGAAGGAAAAGCTGGCTGCCACTATCCTTCTGGCAGGCGAATATGCGTTCCTTAACAACAAGATTAGTGTGGGCGCGATGTATACAAGCCGCTTCGTGCAGCCGAAAACAATGAATGAACTCACTTTCTCGGCAACGTTCCGTCCGAAGAACTGGTTTAACGCTGCGATAAGCTATTCTCCGATTCAGGCTTCCGGCAAGTCTTTGGGTCTGGCATTGAAGCTCGGCTCTCTGTTTATCGGTACCGACTATATGTTTTTCGGGAGCGACTCGCGCAGTGTGAATGCTTTCTTTGGCATTTCCTTCCCTATGGGGAAGTCGATTGCCCGTAAATAGTTGTGTTATATTTATGTCAGCGCCCGTATCATGCGAATGGTACGGGCGTTTTGTTATAGGGGAAAATCCGTTTCATCAGGATGAAAAGACGGTTGGCCATAGGCAGTTCAGAGAGAACAGCTTGCCAGAACTGCTCCGTCAAGCTGATGAACGGTTACTGTGCCGTTTTCATAGATGGCGAAGGTAGGGACATTTCCGTTTTTAGGAAAGGTAACCGAACCCGTGTTGCAGACAATCCGTCCGTTCTGGCGGGTCAGTTTCCACAGATGGGTATGTCCGTAGAAAAGACAGTCAGGTTTCCCGGGCAGTTTGTCTTCGTTATAGATATGGCCGTGAGTGAGGAAAAGCCGTTTCCCATTGTCCGCCAATAAGGCATAGTCGGACAAGATGGGGAAGTCGAGCAGCATCTGGTCAACTTCCGAATCGCAGTTTCCTCGGACGGCGATTATGTCATCCGCCATTTTGTTCAGTTGCTTGGCTATTTCTTTCGGGGCGAGACCTTCCGGCAGGCCGTTTCGCGGGCCGTAGTTCAATATGTCGCCCAGAATGCAGAGCATGTGGCATCCCTCTTTTTCATAATAGTCCAGCACTTGTTCCAGTGCGGGCAGTGAGCCGTGAATGTCGGACACAATCAGGTATTTCATGCGGCTTATTCCTCTTTCAGCTGTTTGATAGCCTCGTCAATAAAGGAGTCGGCCTGGTCTAAAAGGTTTCCAATCTCTTTCTTGAACTCCTGATGGTCGAATTCAGAGGCTTGGTCTGCAAATTCTTGTGAGAACTCTTTCAGCTCTTCCCGCTGTTCTTCCGTCATTTTGTCAAGCAGATCTTTTCCTTTTGCATTGATTTCCTTGAAGCGTTCTCCCACCTTTTCCCAGTCTTTTTCCGTATACGAGGATGCGTTTTTCAGGGTTTCTTCCGTGAGTTCCCTCATTTCGTTCAGATAGTCTTCTGCCGTATAGCTGCTGCATGCGGTCAGACTGCTTCCGCCAATGGCAAGCAAAAGCAGCAGTTTGCTTAGATTCTTTTTCATGACATAGAGTTTGAGTAAGTTGTATGCTGCAAAAATAAATATTTGTTTGTATCGGGAAGAACTTTATTCCATAAAAAACGGCCGCCTTTTGAAAAGACGACCGTTTTTTTATTATGGATAAACGTATGGATTATTCTTGAGGCTCGTTGCTCCAATCCATAGCAGCCATACGTTTGTAGGAAGCATAACGTTTCTTGGCCATTTCTTCGCAGGCGGCAAACAGGTCGGCGGCTTCAGTCGGATATTGTTTCATGACGGAAGCAAAGCGCACTTCGCCCTTCAGATAATCTTGGAAACCTTCCCAGTTCGGCTCTTTAGAGTCGAGTGAGAACGGATTCTTTCCTTCTTCTTCCAATGCCGGGTTGAAACGCCACAGATGCCAGTAACCGCATTCCACGGCCTTGGCTTCTTCTGCCTGGCTCTTGCCCATGCCGGCCTTAAGTCCGTGGTTGATACATGGAGCATAAGCGATGACTAATGACGGGCCATGATAAGCTTCTGCCTCGCGGATAGCCTTTAAGGTCTGAGCCTGGTCAGCTCCCATCGCGATCTGAGCGACATAAACATAGCCGTAAGTCGTGGCGATCATACCGAGATCTTTCTTGCGTACACGCTTGCCGGATGCGGCGAACTTGGCAATAGCGCCGAGCGGAGTAGCCTTAGAAGACTGACCACCGGTATTAGAATAAACTTCTGTATCGAGCACAAGGATGTTTACATCTTCTCCCGATGCGATAACATGGTCAAGACCTCCGTAGCCGATATCGTAAGAAGCTCCGTCTCCACCGATAATCCACTGAGAACGCTTGATCAGATAGTCTCTGAACTCGTAGATAGTGGCGCAAGCGGGGCATTTGTCTTTGGCGGCTTCTACCATCGGAATGATTTTTTCAGCGGCAGCCTTGCTCTTTTCAGCATCGTTGCGTCCGTCAATCCATTCCTGGAATGCCTCTTTGTATTCTGCCGGAGTATTTTCTTCGGCGATGGCGGCTTTCATTGCATCTTCAATGCGGTTGCGCAGCTTCTTGTTTGCCAGTTCCATACCCAGACCAAATTCGCAGAAGTCTTCGAACAGAGAGTTTGCCCATGCCGGACCCTGACCTTTTTCATTGGTAGTGTAAGGAGTTGAAGGAACGGAACCAGAATAGATTGAAGAACATCCGGTAGCGTTGGATACCATTTCGCGGTCGCCGAACAGCTGGGAAATCAGTTTTACATACGGAGTCTCGCCGCAGCCTGAGCATGCGCCGGAGAATTCAAACAGCGGAGTGGCAAACTGAGAGTTCTTTACATTGGCTTTGATGTCTACCAAATGCTGTTTGCTCTTCACATTCTCGGTGCAGTATGTCCAGTTGGCTGCTTCGGCGAGCTGACTTTCCAGATGTTTCATCGTGAGAGCCTTTCCGCCCTTCTTGGGATTACCCGGACAAACATCGGCACAGTTGCCGCATCCCAAGCAGTCGAGCACATCAACCTGCATGCGGAATGTCATTCCGTCGAATTGTTTGCCGACAGCCTTCAGCATCGGGAAGTTTGCGCCCTTTTGTTCTTCGGCGTCGAGCACGAACGGACGGATGGCTGCATGCGGACAAACGTAGGCACACTTGTTACACTGGATACAGCATTCAGGATTCCATTCCGGTACGAATGCGGCAACGCCACGTTTTTCATATTTGGCTGTTCCCTGATACCAGGTTCCGTCTTCGATACCCTTGAATGCAGACACAGGAAGCAAGTCGCCGTCTTGTGCGTTGATCGGACGAACCACTTCGTTGATGAAGGCAGGATCGTTGTTGGCAGCTGCCGGTTCAACTTCCAGGTTAGCCCAAGCCGGATCAATGGTCAGCTGTTTGTATTCACCGCCGCGGTCAACGGCAGCGTAGTTCTTGTTCACTACATCTTCGCCCTTCTTTCCGTAAGACTTCACAATGAACTTCTTCATCTGTTCAACGGCCAAGTCGACAGGAATAACGCCTGTAATGCGGAAGAATGCAGACTGAAGGATGGTGTTGGTGCGGTTGCCCAAACCGATTTCCTGTGCAATCTGGGTAGCATTGATATAGTAAACGGTAATATTGTTCTGAGCAAAATATTTTTTCACCTTATTCGGCAGATTTTTTGCCAGTTCTTCGCCTTCCCAGATTGTATTCAAAAGGAATGTACCGTTCTTACGCAAACCGCGGGTAACATCGTACATGTGCAGATAAGCCTGAACGTGACAAGCCACAAAGTTAGGCGTTGTAACCAGATAAGTGGAGCGAATCGGATGATCGCCGAAGCGGAGGTGAGAGCAGGTGAATCCTCCAGACTTTTTAGAGTCGTAAGAGAAGTAAGCCTGACAATATTTGTTTGTGTTGTCTCCGATAATCTTTACAGAGTTCTTGTTTGCACCTACCGTACCGTCGGCTCCCAGACCGTAGAACTTGGCTTCGAATACGCCTTCTGCGCCCAAAGCGATTTCTTCTTTCTGGGGAAGTGAAGAGAATGTAATGTCATCCACAATTCCGATGGTGAAGTGGTCTTTCGGCATCGGGAGTTCCAGATTCTCGTATACTGACAGGATTTGTGCCGGAGTCGTGTCTTTTGAGCCCAAGCCATAGCGTCCGCCTACGATAAGCGGGGCGTTCTCCTGTCCGTAGAAGCACTCTTTTACATCCATATAGAGCGGTTCGCCGTTTGATCCCGGTTCTTTTGTGCGGTCGAGCACGGCAATACGCTTGACTGTCTTGGGCACTTTTGCCAGGAAGTGCTTTGCAGAGAACGGACGATACAGGTGAACGGCCACCAAGCCCACTTTCTTTCCCTGAGCGGTCAGGTAATCGATGGCTTCGCGTGTAGCTTCTGTTACGGAGCCCATAGCGATGATGATGTTTTCTGCGTCTTCAGCGCCATAGTAGTCGAACAGACCGTAGTTGCGTCCTGTAATCTTGTTGATTTCGTTCATGTATTCCTCTACGATGGCCGGAACAGCCTCATAGTATGGATTGCATGATTCTCTGTGCTGGAAGAAATGATCCGGATTTTCTGCCATACCGCGGGCAACCGGTTTGTTGGGCGTCAGCGCACGATTGCGGAACTCGGCCAATGCTTTCTGGTCAACAAGCGGAGCGAGATCCTCGTTATCCAGCTTTTCTATCTTTTGGATTTCGTGAGAAGTACGGAATCCGTCGAAGAAATTGACGAACGGAACGCGTGCCTTGATGGTAGACAGATGAGCTACGCCTGCCAAGTCCATGACTTCTTGCACAGAACCTTCGCACAGCATGGCAAAGCCAGTCTGGCGGGTTGACATGACATCCTGATGGTCTCCGAAGATACAAAGAGCATGAGATGCCAGTGTACGGGCCGATACATGGAATACGCACGGCAGCAGTTCGCCGGCAATCTTATACATGTTAGGTATCATCAGCAGAAGACCCTGCGATGCCGTGTAGGTGGTGGTTAAGGCTCCTGCCTGGAGTGAACCGTGAACAGCGCCGGCTGCACCGCCTTCTGACTGCATTTCCTGAACCAAAACAGTTTCGCCAAAGATGTTCTTACGTCCGGCTGCTGCCCATTCGTCCACATGTTCAGCCATTGTAGACGACGGGGTGATAGGATAAATGGCGGCTACCTCTGTAAACATGTACGAGATATGGGCGGCAGCCTCATTTCCATCACAAGTGATAAATTTTTTTTGTTTAGTCATATGATTACTAATTATAATTAGTTAATAAAAATCTCTCTGCATAACTTGTCGGTCGGCGGTGCCGTCAGTAAAGAAATCCGAAGAGCCATAGCGGAATCTGGTTGCCATGTCCTAATTCCATCTTGTGCATGGCGTAATATACATTCGGATTGCTCTTGAACTTGCAGCCTTCGGCGCAGATGCGGAACTGCAAACTGTTGTCGACAAGGAAGGAAGTTCCCTTTTCGCCCTTGTTTACCTTGTGGTCTTTCCATAAGGTATTTACAAAGAATGTTTCCAAAACATCCTGTTCCTCCACTTTCACCGGGTAGATACTGTACATCAGATTGGTGTTGTGCATCATGATCTTGGCCGGCTTCTTGGGGAATACTTCTCCTTTCGGGTACACCATGTTAATCAGGCGGGCATCCGTGAGATATTTGATATAGTTCATCACTGTAGCCCGCGAGGTCTGGATGTCGGCTGCCAGTTGGCTGACATTGGGAGCCACCGGCCCGTCTACCGCCAACAAATATAATAATTTTTTTATCTTTGAAAGATATTTCAGTTCGATTTGTTTGATGAGAAGAATGTCTACTTCAATCATCATGTTCATGGTCTTCAGCAGATTTTCTGAAAAGTTGCGTTTCTCCAGAAAGAAAGGGTAGAAGCCGTGATGTATGTAGTCTTGCAGATAGTTCAGCGGGTTAAGATGCTGGAGTATCGTTTTGGCGATGTGCTCATGATTGGTCAGAATCTCGTTCAGACTGTATGGAGGAAAGTGATGGTCTGTCTGAAGGTTCAGAAACTCCCGGAAAGAAAAGCCGCGCAGGTTATAGGATTTGACTATTCCGTTGAGTTCCGGATTTTCTTCCTTAAGCCGCATGACGGACGAACCGCTGAAAACGATTTTCAGATTGGGATAACGCTCGTAGCACATGCGCAGCTCATGGCTCCAGTCTGGTAGCTTGAACACCTGGTCGATAAGCAGAACTTTCCCGCCGCGCTTTACAAACTCTCCCGCGAACTCTACCAGACTGCATTGGGAAAAGTAGAAATTGTTCATGTTTACGAACAGACAGGAGCGGTCGAGCCCGAATTTCTCTTTTGCGTATTGCAGCAGGAAAGTCGTTTTCCCTACGCCTCGCGTGCCTTTGATGCCGATAAGACGGGCATTCCAGTCTATCTCGTCCATCAGGTCGCGGCGCACCGGCGCATTTGTGTGCTCCACCAAATAACTGTGTGTCCTGTAAAATGATTCCATTGCTTGCGGTTTGGCTGCAAATATACTAATACTTCATGATATTGCAAACTGGAGTTGGCAAAATTTGAATAGAAAGATAAAATGGTTTGGCCATGTTCCGATTTTGTTTGGGTGGGCAGGAAAATAAAGTTTCATGCGGGGAAAAACGTGCGTGGCTTTGGCTTTCCTGGTCTGTCTGTCCGTCTTTGGGAAAACAGTGAGGGGCAAAGTATGGAAATCGAAAGGCAGGAATGGAGTAAGGCAAGAATTTCTTATCTTTGCATAAAACTGAAAATCCTTATGTCACACCGGCTTTTTCTGTTCAATCCCGACCATGATATGGCTTTGGCCAATTTCACGCCTTATTATCAGCCTCCGTCTGAAATTATACGTATGGCAAACGACTTGTCTGTGCTTCCTCTCTGGTATGCGGGTGAGGGAGATAAGGTGAAGGTGGATGCGGCAGAGCGGGTGGAGTCGTGGCACAGTCCGTATTTCCCCTTTCGTTCCGGGTGGACGGAAGAATGGGAGTCGCTTCCTTGCAGTCCGTGGGGGTGGAATCCCGCCTTGCTCCATGCCTTGCGCTTGGGGGGCATCGATGCTTCGCTCTTGCCTTCTGATGACTGGGTACGGAGAATCCGTTATTTGTCTGGACGGCAGCGGTGTGTGGAAATCCTGCATGGTTTCGCCGAAGTACCGTATACTTGTGGAACTGCCTTTGTCTGCCGTTCGCTGGCCGAGGTGCGCAGTCTGGTAGGGCGTATCGGAAAGTCGGTTTTGAAATCTCCGTGGTCTGGAAGCGGAAGGGGGCTTGTCCGTCTCGACCCTGCATCCTGGAATGCTTCCACGGAGGGATGGGTATCCCGCATACTTCGCACACAGGGAGAGATTATGGTCGAACCGCTGTATGATAAGGTGCTCGATTTCGCAATGGAGTTCTACGCGGACGGACGAGGGGATGTCCGCTTTGCGGGATACTCGATGTTTGAGACGGATGCCTTAGGCAACTACAAGGCCAATCTGTTGGCAAGCGACGCCGAGATGGAGCGCAGGCTTTTCCGGGAAGTGCCGGCGGAGTGGATACACGAGATACGCGGGCGTTTGCTTCGGGAGTTGGCCTGTCTGTTGGCGGCGGATTATGAAGGTTGTCTGGGGGTAGACATGATGGTTTGCATGTCCGGAGGGCGGAAGATAGTCCATCCTTGCGTGGAAGTGAACCTCCGTATGAACATGGGAGTAGTGTCCCGCATCATTTTCGACCGCTATCTGCATCCATATTCCACAGGGCGTTATGTCGTGGAGCATTATGCGGCCGACGGGGATGCCCTTGCCGCTCATGATGAGATGACGCTGAAATATCCGCTTGATATTGTGGAGGGGCGTATCTTCCGGGGGTATCTTTCGCTTACTCCTGTGTATGAAGATACGCGTTACCAGATATATGTCGTGGCGGAAGCTCCGCTTCAGATGTCTATCCCCATGATATAGTCGTTCATGTAATACCCGTTCCCGATGGGGAAGTCTCCTTCACGCACTTTTCTCATTCCCATGTGTTCGTAGAATCCTAATGCGGGATTGTTCCGGTTCACGTTCAGCTCCATGCGGCAGGGGCCCGGGTGAAGTTCCTTTATGGCGGAAACGGCCTGCTCAAACAGCTTTCTTCCCAGACGGCTCTTTTGGAAATAAGGGAGGACATAAATCTTTTGCAGATGATAAAGGTCTTTCCCTTCCGGCTGGATAGATACATATCCTGCCGCCTCGCATTCTTCGTATGCTATATAATATATGTGTCCTTCCTCTTCCATCTGTTTCCGCAGGTTTTCCGGAGAATACATCCAGTCCATCATGTATTCGGTCTGCTCTTTGGTCAGTATGTTCTTATAGGTAAGAGGGAATATCTCCCATGCCAGCTTGTTGATTAAAGGTATGTCTTCTGTTGTTGCTTTTCGGATTGTAAACATGATATTTGGTTTTTGATTCGGGCAAATATACGATTTATTGTGGTCGGCCGTATGTTTCATCCGTGTAATTTCGTTAAAAAGAATGAATATATAGTATTATGTAATACAAGGTATTCAAACAATGCCTATATTTGCTTCAGTTAATAAAAGGTCAAACCAGATGAATGTAGATAATGTAAAATCGCAGATGCGGAAGGGAATGCTGGAATACTGCATTCTTCTCTTGCTGCATCAGGAGGCTTCTTACGCTTCGGATATAATCCAGAAGTTGAAAGAAGCCAAGCTGATTGTGGTGGAGGGCACGCTTTATCCGCTGCTGACCCGGCTGAAAAACGACGGGCTGCTGTCATACGAGTGGGTGGAATCTACGCAAGGCCCTCCGCGGAAGTATTATCGGCTGACAGAATTGGGGGAAAGGATTCTTTCCGAACTGGAGACGGCTTGGGATGAACTTTCGGACACGGTGAATCATTTGCGGCAAAAATTTTTAACTGTACTATAATGAAAAAGACACTGACTGTTAATCTGGCGGGTAGCGTTTATCATATAGACGAGGATGCCTATGTGTTGCTGGACAATTACCTGAACAACCTGCGTTATCATTTCCGTAAAGACGACGGTGCGGAGGAGATTGTGCGCGACATGGAAGCGCGCATTGCAGAGCTTTTTACTGAATATATCCGCGAGGGGAAGCAGGTGATTACGATTGAGAATGTGGAAGCCGTGATTTCCCGTATGGGAAAACCGGAAGACTTGAATGACAATGCGGACGGGAAGGACAGGGAAGACATGGGGGATGAAAAGGCCGCCCGCCGTTTGTTCCGTAATCCGGACGACCGTATCTTGGGCGGTGTGGCATCCGGACTTGCGGCTTATTTCGGTTGGGATGTGGTTTGGGTGCGTATTGTGCTTATTCTCGCGGGAGTTTGGATACATGGTCTTTTCCTTGTCTACTTGATAGCCTGGATTATCATCCCGTTGGCGCGTACGGCTACAGAGAAGTTGCAGATGCGCGGAGAGCCAATCAATGTGTCGAATATCGGGAAGACCGTTACGGATGGCTTTGAGCAGGAGAACGAATCGACAGGGGATGAAAGACCCCGTTCGCGTATGCGCCGTTTGGGGGATGCTGTTGTGACGGTCGTCGGATGCTTGCTCAAATTGTTTTTGATACTGGTCGCAATCTGTTTTGCTCCTGTGCTGCTGATAGGACTGGTGGTGCTGTTTGCACTGCTGATGGCGGCTACCGGCATGCTGATCAGCATCCCTGCCATTTTTTACGAGGCTTTGCCGTATGTGGATTGGGGGATGATCGGAGCTTCATCGGGAACAGCGGTTGTGATTGCCGTGTGCGGACTGCTGGCGGTAGGCATTCCGGTTGTGGGATTGCTGCAGCTCGTCATGCAGGGAGTCGGCACCTGGAAGCCGATGTCGCTGACCGTAAAGGTGGTATTGGTGCTGCTTTGGCTCGTTTCAGTAGCGGTGGGGATTGTTTTTCTGCTTCAGGCCCCGTTTATTGAATACTCTTATTTCATGTGAAGATGGCGGGCATATTTTTGTTTTTTAGTGTGCTATATTCAATTTAAAAGGTTATCTTTGCATTACGTATAAAACATCAAATGATATGACTAAGAAAATACTTTTGTTGGGTTCAGGTGAATTGGGGAAAGAGTTCGTCATTGCCGCACAGCGGCTGGGGCAATATGTGATTGCATGCGACTCTTATGCCGGCGCTCCCGCCATGCAGGTGGCGGATGCTTGTGAAGTATTCAGTATGTTGGACGGTGAAGCGCTCGACCGGGTGGTGGAGAAATATCATCCTGATATTATCGTGCCGGAAATTGAGGCTATCCGTACCGAGCGTTTGTATCATTTGGAAAAAGAGGGGATTCAGGTCGTTCCGAGTGCGCGTGCAGTAAACTATACGATGAATCGCAAGGCCATCCGCGATTTGGCTGCAAAGGAACTGGGACTGAAGACTGCGAAGTATTTTTATGCCTCCTCGTTCGAAGAACTGAAGGATGCCGCTGAAAAGATTGGTTATCCGTGTGTCATCAAGCCGTTGATGTCGTCTTCCGGGAAGGGACAATCTGTTGCAAAAGGGCCGGAGGACTTGCAGTATTCCTGGGACTACGGATGCAGCGGAAGCCGGGGAGATATCAAAGAATTGATTGTGGAGGAGTTTGTTCATTTTGACAGCGAGATCACTCTGCTCACCGTTACGCAGAAAAACGGGCCGACACTGTTCTGTCCGCCCATCGGGCACGTGCAGAAAGGGGGAGATTACCGCGAGAGTTTCCAACCCGCACGCATAGCTCCCGAACATTTGGCCGAGGCACAGCGCATGGCCGCTAAGGTCACCGAGGCGCTTACTGGCTATGGAATCTGGGGTGTGGAGTTCTTCTTAAGTCACGATAACGGTGTCTATTTCTCCGAATTGTCGCCTCGCCCGCACGATACGGGTATGGTGACACTCGCCAACACACAGAACCTAAATGAATTTGAGCTTCATCTTTATGCCGTTTTGGGGCTTCCGATTCCGGGCATTACTCAGGAACATATCGGGGCAAGCGCCGTCATTCTGTCGCCGATTGCCAGCAAGGAAGCTCCCCGCTACCGTGGTGAGGAGTTGGTCTGCTCGCAGCCGAACACGTATCTGCGCATCTTCGGCAAGCCGTTTACCAAGCTCAACCGCCGTATGGGCGTGGTGGTATGTTACGATAAAGTGGGCGGCAACCTGGATGCATTAAGAGACAAGTGCAAGTCACTGGCGGCAAAGGTAGAGGTTTATTGATTCCGCTATACAGATTGGGAGGGGCAAGAATTTCTTGCCCCTTTTTTGTCTGTGGTTTTACTGTATGTTAGAAATGAGGTGTATCGGGGAAATCTGGCCATATTGGATAATCTTCCCAATACCCATCAACGAACACCAGTTGGTCGTCGTAATTGTAGTCCAGAATCAAACCGACAATTTTTCCGTTTTCTGTAAGATAGTCGCGCACATAAAAGCCGTCTGCTGGGTTTAGGTCATGGACTTCACCGGTTTCCTTGTCGTATTCGACACAACGGATGTAGTAGCCGTGTCCTTTCACGCAGGTGACTTCTGTATTGTATGACCAGTCTGTTTCGTTAAAGGCGGGTATTCCTGATTCTTGGTAATCACTTTCTTTTTGCATGATGTCTTGCCATTCATCATATTCCATTTCTCCTGCATCCATGATAAAGGTAAATCCATTGAATAATTTGATGTCTCTCCATTTTCCTATGATTGATTGTGGCTTTTCGAAAAGAATAAGGCTATAAGATCCGCTGAAATCGTATGAAGTTCCGTCTTTTTCCGCAAAAAGCAGGCGGGGAAATCTTTCTTGGGTGCAGCGCAGCTTCGCTCCCACTATTTCATCGCCCTGCATGATATAGTCTTCCACCCAGAATCGTACAGACTGTTGGAGACCGGTGCCTTGAAGATCGATATCATTTAAGGCTGCAAAATAGCCGTGCCCCTTGATGCAGGGTATCAGTTCGAGTGACCAACCGTCGGAATAGTTTACTTCCGGTTCGGGCATGATGCTGAACTCTTTCCACGATATCGCGCCTATATCTTTCAAGCGAGGTGTTTCACCGCGGGCTGTTCCCGGGAGAAAATATCCCGGCTCTTTGAAAAACAGGTAATAGTGGCCTGTAATGTTGTGGTCGGTACCGTCATCCATTATGTTGAGCACGGTATATTCTACCCAGTCCCATTCCCCCGTGTCCGCGATTATTTCTTCCTCCTCGTCCTGACCGTCATCGGCCGTGCCTGCCTGTGTCACGGAGATGCGCAGCTCCTGTCCTTCGGATACAATGATGATGTCTGCCGAGCGTTCGTTGCCGGTATCGTTGGGCGTGAGCGTGATGGTGATGGTCTGTTCACCCGCTTCGCCGCTGTATTGGCTGAGCGTAATCCATTCTGGCCCTGTGGACTGTTCGCTTCGTCCGGTGGTTTCTACAACGGTGGCCGTCCATGCTGCCGTGGCCTCGAAAGAAAAACTTCCGGTCAACTTGTCGGGCGCGAAGCTTTGCTGTTGCAGACTTTCATCGGCTAATTGGATGACAGGAGGGGGATTGTCGTTTCCCGGAGGTTCGTTGTCGTCGCAGCAGGCGATCAGTGTGATGCTCGCCGTGCAAAGCAGCAGTGCGACTGTTTGAAAGAACTTAAAACGTTTCATGGCTTTTAAAATTAATGGATTAGTAATATGTTGTTTTTTTTAAAGTATGTGAAAAATAATGATTCCGATTCACTTCTCCCTGTTTTTATAAATTATTAACGTTCAGAGTCATTGGCAAGCCTTACGGATGCATATAAGCAAACCGTTGCGGGATGCTGTGTTCCCGTTTTTTTGATAAGACACTTTGGGATGTTTGCCCTTATACTTTTTTCAGATTATCGAATCTTGTCTTTACGGTGGCGGTTGTTAAGGGGAAGCAAGTCCGGGCAAAAAAGCGGGGACATTTGAAACTTTTTTATTTATCCTGCTTCATTCTGCATGAAATTACTTATTTTTGCGACTCAAAGAACAAATAACAAACAAGATATGATTAAGATAACTTTTCCTGATGGCTCTGTTCGTGAGTATAACGAAGGAGTTACCGGTCTGCAGATAGCAGAAAGCATCAGTTCTCGTCTGGCACAAGAGGTTTTGGCCTGCGGTGTAAACGGCGAAACGGTCGATTTGAACCGTCCTATTGCTGAAGATGCAAATTTTGTTCTCTATAAATGGGAAGACGAGCAGGGCAAGCACGCCTTTTGGCATACCAGTGCCCACTTGTTGGCCGAAGCTTTGCAGGAACTTTATCCGGGCATCCAGTTCGGAATCGGTCCGGCCATCGAAAACGGATTCTATTATGATGTGGATCCGGGCAATGATGCTGTGATAAAAGAGAGCGACCTTCCGGTCATTGAGCAGAAGATGGTGGAACTGGCGGCGAAGAAGGAAACGTTGGTGCGCCAGAGCATTGCGAAGGAAGATGCCTTGAAGATGTTCGGCGAGCGCGGCGAAACCTATAAGTGTGAGCTGATTTCTGAGTTGGAGGACGGGCATATCACCACGTATACACAGGGTGCTTTCACCGACTTGTGCCGTGGCCCGCATCTGCTGTCCACGGCCCCGATCAAGGCTATCAAGCTCCTGTCGGTAGCCGGGGCCTATTGGAGAGGCCATGAAGACCGTAAGCAGATGACCCGTATCTATGGCATAACTTTCCCGAAAAAGAAGATGTTGGACGAATATCTTGCCATGCTCGAGGAAGCCAAGAAGCGCGACCATCGCAAGATAGGGAAGGAAATGGATTTGTTCATGTTCTCGGATACGGTAGGAAAGGGCTTGCCGATGTGGCTTCCGAAGGGAACCGCACTGCGCATCCGTCTGCAGGACTTCCTCCGCCGCATCCAGGCTCGGTATGACTATCAGGAAGTGATGTGTCCGCCTATCGGAAACAAGCTGCTGTATGTGACTTCGGGCCATTATGCAAAATATGGAAAAGATTCTTTCCAGCCTATCCATACTCCGGAAGAAGGGGAGGAATATTTCCTGAAGCCGATGAACTGTCCGCATCACTGCATGATTTACAAGAATTCTCCGCGCTCATACCGCGATCTTCCTCTGCGCATCGCTGAGTTTGGTACGGTATGCCGTTACGAGCAGAGCGGCGAGCTGCACGGACTGACCCGTGTGCGCAGCTTCACACAGGATGACGCTCATATTTTCTGCCGTCCGGATCAGGTGAAGGATGAGTTCTTGCGTGTGATGGACATTATATCTATAGTGTTCCGTGCAATGGGACTGGAAAACTTTGAAGCGCAGATTTCGCTGCGTGACAAGGTGAACCGCGAGAAATATATCGGAAGCGACGAGAATTGGGAGAAGGCAGAGCAGGCTATTGTCGAAGCTTGTGAGGAAAAGGGCCTGAAGGCAAAGGTGGAATACGGCGAAGCCGCATTCTACGGACCGAAGCTCGACTTTATGGTGAAGGACGCAATCGGCCGCCGGTGGCAGTTAGGCACGATTCAGGTGGATTATAATCTGCCGGAGCGCTTTCAGTTGGAATATATGGGCTCGGACAACCAGAAGCATCGCCCGGTAATGATTCACCGCGCTCCTTTCGGTTCGATGGAACGCTTCGTTGCCGTGCTGATAGAGCACACTGCCGGCAGATTCCCGTTGTGGCTCACTCCCGATCAGGCCGTCATCCTGCCGATTTCAGAAAAGTTCAACGATTATGCGAACCATGTGCGTGAAGAATTGCGCAAGAGCGACATCCGTGCTTTTGTAGACGATCGCAACGAGAAGATTGGGCGTAAAATCCGTGACAACGAGATGAAGCACATTCCTTATCTGTTGATTGTGGGCGAAAAAGAAGCCGAAAACGGCGAAATATCTGTCCGTAAGCAGGGAGAAGGAGACCAAGGCTGCATGAAAATCGAAGATTTCGCAAAAAATATTACGGAAGAAGTTCATAATATGATAAATAAATGGTAACTTTGCCGCCGTTTGCAAGGGATGATTGCAGCCTCTTGCAGACGGATTGGTTAAGAAATAATTTTATAATTCTAAAACAAACAAAGGAAGAAAAAGATTTTAATGAAGAATGACAGTTTAAAAGGGCAACACAGAGTCAATGAACAGATTCGCGCCAAAGAAGTCCGTATTGTGGGAGATAATATTGAATCAGCGGTATATCCGATAGCTCAGGCCTTGAAGATGGCAGAAGAGCATGATGCTGACTTGGTTGAAATTTCACCCAATGCTGTTCCTCCAGTTTGTAGAATTATAGATTATTCTAAATTTCTTTATCAGCTAAAGAAGCGTGCGAAGGAGCAGAAGGCCAAGCAGGTTAAGGTAAATGTGAAGGAAATCCGTTTCGGACCGCAGACAGACGAGCATGATTATAACTTCAAGCTGAAGCATGCTATCGGTTTCTTGCAGGATGGTGATAAGGTAAAAGCCTATGTGTTCTTTAAGGGACGCTCCATTCTGTTTAAAGAACAGGGCGAAGTCTTGCTGCTCCGTTTTGCCAATGACCTGGAGGATTATGCAAAAGTGGAACAGATGCCTCTTCTGGAAGGAAAGCGCATGACTATTTCATTGTCGCCCAAGAAACCGGGAACTCCCAAAAAGGCTGTAAAGCCGGAAGCGCCGAAAAGCGAAGCCAAGAATGAGAAAAATGAGTAACGCGCCCGGTATAGTGCGTTGCCATATTAATAATAATAATTAAAAATTAAACAAGATGCCAAAGATTAAGACTAACTCCGGTGCTAAAAAAAGATTTGTTCTTACCGGAACGGGTAAAATTAAAAGAAAGCATGCTTTTCACAGTCACATTTTGACTAAGAAGACAAAGAAGCAGAAAAGAAACCTTTGCCACAGTACGTTGGTGGATAGCGCCAACCTGAAGCAGGTTAAAGAACTTTTGTGCATGAGATAATCTTCTTAAAAGCGTACAGAGTATCATCTTTAAATTATTAACCGAATGTATTAGCCTCAAGTCCGGTTGTGAAATATCGGCGCTATCATTCAAAAAGGAATTAAAACTATGCCAAGATCAGTAAATCATGTTGCTTCAAGAGCAAAAAGAAAGAAAATTTTAAAGTTGACCAGAGGTTACTTTGGTGCAAGAAAGAATGTTTGGACCGTTGCCAAAAATACTTGGGAGAAAGGTCTTACTTATGCATATCGTGACCGTAAGAACAAAAAGCGTAACTTCCGTGCTTTGTGGATTCAGCGTATCAATGCGGCTGCCCGTTTGGAAGGTATGTCTTACTCTAAGCTGATGGGTGCTTTGCATAAGGCCGGAATCGAAATCAACCGCAAGGTGTTGGCCGATTTGGCGATGAATCATCCGGAAGCATTCAAGGCTGTTGTGGATAAGGTAAAGAACGCTTGACAGACCAAGCGGTCACATTAGGTTTTTCAAAGGGCGTATAGGTTTTTTATATACGCCCTTTTTCTTTTGCCACTCTTCATCCCCCTTTTTCTTCTATTTTTCTCTCTTTTGCTTTGTACTCTCAAATATTAGTTGTATATTTGTAATACAAAAAATGAAGCCGTACTTGCAGAATCGGGAAACTCATCAAATTAAAAGAAATACCGAGACAAGCTTCTTCTTCCAATGGCGGGCCACGCCTTCGGGTAGCATTTATGCCGGTGGATTACAAAGGGAGAGAGCACTCAAAACCTGTCATTCGGAGTTTCGTCACGCCTCGGGTACGGCTTCTCCTTTGTTTATAAGATAATCATGATTCTTTATTTTTCCGGCACAGGCAATTCCCGATGGGTGGCACAGCAGTTGGCATCCGTTTCCAATGAGCGTATCTATGATTTGTCCAAGCTTCTTTTTTCGGATGTATATGAACTGAAAAGGGGGGAAGCCTTGGGGTTTGTTTTTCCTGTCCATGCCTGGGGGCCTCCGGAAATAGTCTTGCGTTGCATTTCACTGCTCAAATTGTCGGCTGTTCCTGATTATGTGTATTTTGTCTGTACGTGTGGAGATGATACAGGCAAGACGGAAGATTTGTTTTGCCGTGCCGTATCCGGACGGGGATGGCATTGTGATGCCGGTTTTTCGGTTGTGATGCCGAATACGTATGTCTGTCTGCCTGGCTTTGATGTGGATGCCTTGAACGTGGAAAAGGTGAAATGCGAGAAGGCAAAAGAACGTCTGACATTAATAGAGGAGAGAGTGTTTTGGAAGAAGCATGGATTTGACTGTAAAGAAGGCAGGATGCCGTGGCTGAAGACTTATGTTGTCCGTCCTTTGTTCGTTCGTTATCTGATGTCTGCCAAGGCATTTCATGCCACGGATGCCTGCATATCGTGCGGAGAATGTGAGAAAGTCTGTCCGGTGCATAACATTCGGATGCTTTCCGGCAGACCTTCGTGGGGGAATGACTGTACGATGTGTCTGGCCTGTTACCATCATTGTCCCAGGCATGCAGTGGCTTATGGGCGGAAGACTGCTAAAAAGGGACAGTATTTTTTCCGCAATAAGTCAGTCGGCCGCTGAGGGCAGGGGAGGGATGACCGACTCTATCTTGTCTTCCACCTTGTCCGGCAGTTTGGAAAAAAAGTCCATTCCCGTTATTTTCTCTACCGAATCGACACTGACCATATATCTTTCCAGCTTTTGATGGTGCGCCTTGTTGGGAAAGACAAACCCCATCGCTACGGGATTCGTTTGTCTGTTGATTAGTATGACCTTAAAAAAGCGGTCGGGAACGGCCACCTGATGCTTCCCGATACGCTTGGGGCGTTTGCTGTCGTATATCGGCCCACAGGTGATATAGACCGCTCCGAACTTTTTTGCCCATTGACGGCATGTTTCCTCCAGATCATTCCAGTCATCCCGGTTCAGTTTCTGGTTTTGCGGGCATACGTTGCTCATGTAAAAAGATTCCGCCATCGCTTTTTGACTCCATTTCATGTCGGCTGCCGGAGCCATGTGGCCGCGATCATAGCCTGAATGAGTGTAGTCGGCATGTTCAACCCGTGGCTCAGGCAAGTCCGGGTCGGGAGAAAATCGGTTGATGCGGACATTCTTCCCTTTCGTTTCCTTCCTCGTCAGCTCCCATCCCACCCAGTTGGGCGTTTTGTAATAAGCGTTGTAGGAAACGGTGTATCCGGTTCGTTTCAGTATCTGTTCGTCGCGTCTGGACAATGTGACAGGTATCTCTAAAGCTTCCGACGATTGGGTTATAGGCTTCTTTTCGGCAGATGCTGAAGAAAAATTTTTTTTGACAGAAGCTTCCGGAGATTGCGCCTTTATGTTTCCGGTGGCTTTCTCTGTCCTTTTCTCCGGCTGCTCTGTTTGCGACGGCTGCTGGATATGCGTCTGCTGTTGGTACAGGCAGATGCTTCCGGCAACAATCAGTGTCAGAATGATGAAACCTTTCAGGCTTCCGCCTTGTTTTCTCCTTTTTTGTGCAGGCATGGTCAGAGCAGTTTGAATCGCATGCGGAATATTCCGTCGTTATAGTCGGAGCTGATAATCTTGAAAGTCCCGATTTCCGAGGTGTTGGATACATGCAGGCCGATGCAGAGACATTCGTCATAGTCGCCTACCTTGACAACGCGCACCGTGTCTGAAGCATCTTCTGGCAGCCGTTTCAGGTCAAAACGGTCGGCTGCATCTTTTTGCGAGATGAATTCGGTAGTCACATCCAGATGCCGGGCTATGACTTCGTTCACCGTTTCTTCGATGCGTGCAATCTCTTCACCCGTAGGAGCCTGAGGCAAGGCGAAGTCAAGCTTGCTCTTTTTGCGTTCAATGTGTGCCGATACAGCCCTTCCGCATCCGAAAAGGTTGACCATTGTGCGGTTTACGATATGTTCGCATGTGTGCATGGGAGGATATTCCTGCTTGTTATGCTGGTTCAAGGAAAGTTGTTCGTCCATATATAAAAGGTTATGTCAGTATGCTTTTGCTGCAAATTTAGGGATTTTTTTGTTTATCCGGAATTATTGCTGTCATTTCATTTCTTATCTTTGTTTTCCGGCAGGTGAAATATACCTATAAATGGTGATTGTAAAATTGGTAATACTTCTCTTATTTTGTGTTCGTAAAAATGAAGAATCACGTACTTATGTGTAATACAGTCCGAACTTACAAGCCTACGGATAAGATGAGTGATCTTATCTGTGAGAATTACGCCTTGTTGCAGGTGTTGAGCCGTTTCGGCCTGTCTTTAGGCTTTGGTGACAAGTCGGTGCAGGAAGTGTGCGAGATGAACAATGTCGACTGCAACACATTTCTGATTGTGGTGAACTTCCTGGTTGAAGAAAGCAACCTTATCCAAGATCATCCGAAAGGACTTTCTGTTCCGGCTCTTATGAACTATTTGAAGCAGGCTCACCATTATTTTCTTGACTTCCAGTTGCCTACTATCCGTCGTAAATTGATTGAAGCCATTGACTGCTCGACGGAAAACAAGGTCGCTTTTCTGATAATCCAGTTCTTCGACGCTTATGTGAACGAGGTTCGCAAGCACATGGAATACGAAAACGAAAAGGTCTTTACGTATGTGGAGCAGCTTTTGAGGGGCGAACGTCCGGAAGAATACAACATAAGCGTTTTTGCCCGGCATCATGACCAGATAAATGCCAAGCTCACCGAGCTGAAGAACATTATCATCAAATATTATCCGGCGGGCGGAGACAATAACTTGCTTAATGCTACGCTGTTTGATATCTTTAGTTGTGAAGAGGATCTGGATTCGCACAACCGGGTAGAAGACTACTTGTTTGTGCCTGCCATTATGGAATTGGAAAAAGAAGCGGAATGAAATCTCAGGAAACCATACATATTGCCATAGCTGAAGCTTCGCTGATTATCCGTGGCGGACTGGCTGTAGCGCTGAAACGTTTGCCTGAATTGAATATTCAGACGATAGAAATTACATCGAAAGAGGGGCTGCTGCACTATATGGAGGCGCACCGGCCGGATATCCTGATTATAAATCCGTTGTTTGAGGGATGGTTTGATGCGGAAGCTTTCAAAGAGCAATATCCTCATGCAGAAATGAAGCTTGTCTCCCTGATTTCGGCGGTGGTGGATGCCAATCAGCTGAAAGGATACGATGAAAGCATCAGTCTGTTTGATGACATTGATTCGCTGGGGCATAAGATTTCTTCGTTGATGAATGTGGACGATGGGGATGACAATGACCAGAATTCACTTAGCCAACGTGAAAAGGAGATTGTTGGCTGTATTGTGAGGGGAATGACGAACAAGGAGATAGCGGAAAAGCTTTATATCTCGGTACATACAGTAATTACGCACCGGCGCAACATTACCCGGAAGTTGCAGATACATTCGGCTGCCGGTTTGACGATATACGCGATTGTAAACAAACTGGTGGAGCTGAATGAAGTCAAGCTTAATGTGTAAATACCAACATTTAGGTATTGTGCGGTCAGCCGGAATCGCTTACCTTTGCATCGTTAGTCATATAGAAATTACGTAAACCACAAAAGTAAAAGAAGTTAGTTATTAGTTGGGCGTGCCTTGCGAAGTGATTCGTGAGGCGCACGCATTTTTTGTGGGTGCATTGGAAACCTTTCCGTGATTTATGAAAGTGAAATGATTGTGCGGCGGGAAATGAGAAGCAGGTGGTGATTCCGCTGCGATTCGAACGCAGGACCCACGCCTTAGAAGGGCGTTGCTCTATCCAGCTGAGCTACGGAACCATCCTTTGTAAATTGTAAAGCTTCGTGATTCCGCTGCGATTCGAACGCAGGACCCACGCCTTAGAAGGGCGTTGCTCTATCCAGCTGAGCTACGGAACCATCCTTGTTTTTGTGGTGCAAAGGTAGACTTTTCTTTTGAATTGTACAAATAATCTGCTCTCGTTTTTTTGTCAGGCATATCGGCGGGGATAGCGGAACACGATGCTGAGCAAGGCGATGCATCCCAAGAGCATGGGATAATAGAGATAGCCGATGATGCTCAGCGGGGAAAGGCCTGTCAGTTCGGCTGCAATAAGCATCTGTGCACCGTAAGGGATAATTCCCTGGACAACGCAGGAGAATATGTCAAGAATACTGGCACTTCTTCTCTTGTCTATCCTGTATCTTTCGGCAATCTGGTTGGCCAAAGGCCCTACGGTGATGATGGCAATCGTGTTGTTTGCCGTGCAGATATTGGCAAGACTGACTAAGGAAGCGATGCAGAATTCCCCTCCACGCTTGCCGTTGACATGCTTGCTGAGCCGGTAAAGGATATAGTCGATGCCTCCGTTGAAGCGTATCAGCTCCAGCATTCCTCCTGCCATCAGCGTGATGATGATGAGTTCTCCCATGCCGATGATGCCTGTTCCCATCGCGCTGAACCATCCGAACAGGTCGAAACTCCCGTAAAGCAGGCCGATGATGCCGGTAGAAAGAATTCCCAAAAGCAGAACCAGCGTTACGTTTACACCGGCAATGGCCGTTCCCAGTACGATAATGTAGGGCACTACTTTTCCCCATTCCACAGTCTGCGTGTCTTGGACGGTTTCCATCTCTGTTCCGCATATTATGTAATAGATAAAGACCAGTATGGCGGCGGGCAGGGCGATTAGGAAATTGGTCCTGAACTTGTCGCGCATGGCGCAACCCTGCGTTCGGGTAGCCGCAATGGTGGTATCGGAGATGAAAGAAAGATTATCGCCGAAGAAGGCGCCCCCTATGACAAGGGCGGTTATGAGCGGCATGCCGATGTCGGTCTTGTCTGCTATGCCCGCAGCCACAGGAACAAGAGTCACAATGGTGCCTACTGATGTGCCTATCGACAGGGAGATAAAGCAGGAGGCGAGGAATATGCCTGCAAGCAGCAGATTGTCGGGCAGCAGCTGAAGCGTGAGGTTTACGGTCGCGTTTATTGCGCCCATGGCTTCGGCCGATTTGGCAAAGGCTCCCGCCATGATGAATATCCAGATCATCAGCATGATGTTTTTGTTGGCGGCGCCCGATGAGTATTGAAGGATGCGGTCGTTAAGGCTTAATCCCTTTGTGATGGCCACGGCATAGACGGATGATGCCATGAAGGCTACTGTTATGGGGACTTTGTAGAAATCGTTTATGAGGATGGAGGTTATCAGATAAAGGCATAAGAAGACTATCAAGGGACTTAAAGCCCACGCCTTCGGCTTGTTTGTAATCGGAGTCGGTTGCTTGAGTTTCATCAGACTTTGAACTGTTCGTTTTTTCGGGCAAAGATAAAGATTTAGATTCGTTTGAAGAAGAACGGGAGAGGAAATAAAGGATTTTTCTTTCCGCGGATAAAAATTGTTTTGTCTTTGTTGGAACGGAGTTTTCGTTATGTGGAAAATCAGCTTCGGATGGGGCGGAACGAAACCGGATGGGGGTCAGGTTGGGTCTGGTTGTGCAGACAGCCGGACTTTCCATAGTGGAGGTGGTGTCCGGCTGTCTGTAAAGGTTGTTTTAATATTTGTGTTCGTCTCGTTTCAGTTCTTCCGGCGTAATCGGCCTGCGGTCGATGGCGCGCCATGCATAGACGATGTAGGCCAGAACGAAAGGCACAAGGATGGATACGTAGGCCATAGTCTTCAGTGTAAACTGGCTGGAACAGCTGTTGGCTATCGTGAGCGAACTTTGCAGGTCGGCCGTAGAAGGATAATAGGCGGTATGGTTATATCCTGCACACAGCAATAAAGACAGAACGACAAGCACGGTTCCCGTTCCGGCAAACCAGATGCCGCGTGTGTAGGTCTTGCTGAATATACTCTTGCCTGTCCCGAAAAGGACACCCGCCACTCCGATCAGGAAGAGTATGAGAAGACAGGGCATATCCACCAGATTGTTGAAATATTTGAACGGCTCCATGAAGATAAGGCCTGTGTTCGGATTTACTGCAAAGCCGTCTTTCAGCAGTGTGCGTATTACAAAAGCCAGAAAGAATACCAGAAACGGAACCGCATCCGTTATCAGCTGACGGCGGCAGCGGAGTGTAAGCTTCTCTTCACGTATGTTGTTGATGAAATACAGATTGCCCAACAGTCGCGCGAGAAAGAATACGGCGAGACCGAGAAGGATATTCCACGGGTCGCCGAAAGCATCCAGTCCGTGCCATCCGTTGACCCAGTGGCTGATGACAGGCATCATCTCGTCGGTCAGATTGCTTTTGCTGACCACAAAGCCGGATCCGTTGAAAAAGGTGGCTACGGCAGCTCCCAATAACACCGGGCCTACCACACCGTTTATCACCAGAAAATACTGGTAAGTGCGCTTGCCGAGCAGATTTCCCAATTTCGACTGAAATTCGTAGGATACGGCCTGGAGCACGAAGCTGAACAGAATGATCATCCACAGCCAGTAGGCTCCGCCGAAACTGGTGCTGTAGAATAGCGGGAACGAAGCGAAAAATGCGCCGCCAAAGGTTACGAGTGTGGTAAAGGTGAATTCCCATTTCCGTCCCGTAGAGTTGACAAGCAGACTGCGTTCTTCTTCCGTAGTCCCTAAACGGAAGAGCAGCGAATTTCCTCCCTGCACGAAAAGCAGGAAGACCAGTAAGGCTCCCAGCAGAGAAACGAGGAACCACCAATAATGTTGCAGGAATATATAGGTTGTGTCCATAGATAAACTTGATTAAATAATGGTTTGAAGATTCTATTTTCTTGTCAGTCGACTCCTTTCCTGATGGCTTTTACCATGATGCCTGCTTCGGCGATCAGCAATACGGTAAACATGACGAGGAAGATGAAGAATGTAGTCTGTACGGAGCCTGCATCCAGTTTGGATATGGCGGCGTTGACCGGGAGCATGTCCTGAATCGTCCACGGTTGGCGTCCCACTTCCGCGACAAGCCATCCGGCATGACTGGCGATGTAGGCCAAAGGAATTGTCCATAAAGCCACGTAGTGCAGCCAGTTTGCTTTGTCCAGACATTTTTTCCGGCTCAGGAACAGAATCAGAAGGAAGAATACGATGAAATACATGCCCAGTCCTACCATCACACGAAAAGCCCAAAACATCATTCCTACATGTGGAACGAGTGCTTCGGTATCTTTTATATATCCGTATCCGAAATAAGGCATGTTTTCGTCAAGCGTTTGACGGGCGGCTTCTGCGGCAGTTTCATCGCCAGCCTCTTTTGCTTTCCGGAAATCGGCAAGGGCTGCTATCGCTTTCTTCCCCCTTTCCATTTTTTCATTGGCTGAAAGAGCTGTTGTTCCGTCGGCCAATTGGTATCCTCCATTAAGGATGTCGTTGATTCCCGGCACATACCCTTCGGCTTCGCGTGTTGCCAGGATGGAAAGCATTTCAGGAATCTTGACAGGGCCTATCACAGTGAGCGGTTCATGAGTGCCTCCTTCGTACAGACCTTCCATAACGGCCAGTTTCATAGGTTGTACCTGTGCCACCTGATAGGCGGACTTGTCGCCTGTGGCGGCTGTTACCAGTGCGGCAAGCAGCCCGACAGAGGCAGCGACCCGCATACTGGCGAGAGCAAAATCCTTTTCGCGCTTCCGAATCAGATACCATGCACTGACTCCTGTGACGAAAGCCGCTCCTACAATCCAACTGCTCAGCACGGTGTGCAGGAATTTCGTTACGGCGACCGGTGAAAAGGCTACAGCCATGAAGTCAACCATTTCATTTCGCATTGTTTCAGGATTGAATTCCATACCCACAGGATATTGCATCCATGAATTGGCTACCAGAATCCACCATGCGGAGATGGTTGCCCCCAGTCCCGTGAGCCACGTTGAAGCCAGATGAAACTTTTTGCTCACCTTGTTCCATCCAAAAAACATGACGGCGACGAATGTGGCCTCCATGAAAAAGGCCAGAATGCCCTCGATGGCCAGCGGGGCACCGAATATGTCGCCTACAAACCAAGAGTAATTGCTCCAGTTCGTCCCGAACTGAAATTCCAGGATAAGTCCCGTCGCGACTCCGATGGCAAAGTTTATGCCGAACAGCTTCATCCAAAATTGGGCAGTCCTTTTCCAAAATTCGTTGCCCGAGGCCACGTAGAGCGTTTCCATAATGCCCATTATCACAGCCAGTCCCAAAGTGAGGGGAACAAACAGCCAGTGGTAGATGGCGGTAAGTGCAAACTGAGCTCTTGCCCAGTTGATCATCGATAGGTCGATAGTTTCTAACATAATTTTTTATTTTAATGCATTCTGTTTACCAATTCTGTAGCTATATAGTCTTGCTTTTCATCCGTGCTCATGCCTTTCAGGAATGATGGGAAGAAGAACAGCTTCAGGATAAAGAACATCACAAACAGTTTTATCAGAATAATAATCCACAGTATACGCCCCCATGTCATCTCACGGAATCCGTCTCTGTAGAACTTATAGATGGTGATAATCTGTTTCTGTATCATGTTTGTGTGGATTCATTTTTATAATGATTGCAAAGAAAATGATTTGTCGGCAAAAAACAAGGGTTTGTCTTGATAAAATGTGCGGAAATCTATCCGGCTTGCACTTTTGTATGGGGTGGATTACTTTTGTTGCACAAAATAATAAAGGGAGAAAATATGAAACAAAGGAATGTGTGTTTTATTGTGATGCTGACTTTTGCCTTGATGCTGTCGGCACAAGAGGGCAGAATGTGGACTTTGGAAGACTGCATCAACTATGCAATGGAAAAAAACATCCAACTTCAGCAGAACAGAATCTCGCTGCAAGAGAGCGAAGAGGATATAAAGACGGCCAAGGCCGCACTCTTCCCAAGTTTGTCATTCGGCACGGGGCATAATGTGGTAAACCGTCCTTATCAGGAGAGCAGTGCGACTGTCAACGGTACCGAGATTATCAGCAGCAACAACAAGACCACCTATAATGGTAACTATAGCCTGAATGCACAGTGGACACTGTGGAACGGAGGGCAGCGGCTGAACAGCCTCAAGCAGCGAAAGACTGACCGGGACATTGCACAGCTCACTGTGGCAGAAACCGAGAACATGCTGAAGGAACAGATAGCCCAGCTTTTCATACAGATACTTTATGCCGATGAGTCGGTGGCTATCAACGAGGGTACATTGCAGGTGAGTCAGGCCACTTATGAACGGGCGAAAGAGCTTTTTGCCGCAGGAGACATTTCAAAAGCTGATTTGGCGCAGCTGGAGGCTCAGGTAAGCAATGACCGTTATCAGGTGGTGTCGGCGGAGAGTGCGTTACGCAATTATAAACTTCAGCTCAAGCAGTTGCTGGAATTGGACGGTTCGGCGGAAATGAATCTTGCACTTCCTGAATTGAGCGACGAGCATGTGATGGAGCTGCTTCCTTCTCAAGAAGATGTATATCAGACGGCGCTTACCGTGCGTCCGGAAATACAGAGTGGAAAGCTTTCTGTCGACAATGCCAAACTGGCCATCTCTTCTGCAAAGGCCGGATACATGCCTACAGTCAGTCTTTCGGCATCTACATCAAGCACAACGAACAGCGCGAGCAGCAACAGCTGGACGCAACAGATGAAATATGGATGGAACAACATGATAGGAGTTAATTTGAGCATACCGATTTTCGACCAGCGTCAGACAAAAAGTGCGGTTCGCAAGGCAAAATGGGAATATGATGCGGTACAACTGGACTTAATAAGCCAGCAAAAAGAACTGTATTCTACTATCGAAGGGCTTTATCTGGATGCGTTGAATGCCCAACAGCAGTATGCCGCCGCCGAGGCGACCTTGAAAAGTAGTCGTGCGAGCTTTGATATGGTGAGCGAGCAGTTTGATTTAGGCATGAAGAATACGGTAGAGCTTCTTACGGAGAAAAACAACCTGCTTAGTGCACAGCAGGAACGCGTGCAGGCTAAGTATATGGCGATATTGAATCGCACTTTGCTCAATTTCTATGCAGGGAGGGAGATAAAACTATAAAATTGAAAATATGAATAAGAAAGTTGTCATTACACTGGTTGCTGCGGTTGTTGTCATTGCGGCATGCTTTTGGATTTTCGGGGGACAGAAGGCTCAGAGTAAGGTGGACTTTGTCACGGAGACAGTGCGCAAGGGCGATGTGAGCAATTACATTACAGCGACCGGAACTATCGAACCTGTGACAGAAGTGCAGGTGGGTACGCAAGTGTCCGGAATAATCGACAAGATTTATGTGGACTATAATTCAGTGGTCAAAAAAGGTCAGCTGATAGCCGAAATGGATAAGGTGACGCTGCTCAGTGACTTGGAGTCGGCACGCGCTACATGCGATGGAGCCAAGGCGGAATTTGACTATCAGAAGAAACTTTATGAGCGAAACCGCACTTTGCATGAAAAACAGCTTATCAGTGATACTGATTACGAAGAAAGCGTGTACAATTATCAGCGTGCGCAAAGTTCTTATCTGCAAAGCAAGGCGGCTCTGGCGCGGGCTGAACGTGATTTGTCATACGCCACGATTACTTCGCCCATCGATGGAGTGGTGACTAGCAAGGATGTGGAAGAGGGGCAGACTGTGGCTTCTGGGTTTGAAACTCCGACATTGTTTAACATTGCGGCCGACCTTACCAAGATGCAGGTTGTGGCCGATGTTGATGAGGCGGATATTGCCGGAGTGCGCGACGGCGCACGCGTGACATTCACGGTCGATGCCTATCCCGATGATGTGTTTGAAGGAACTGTAAGGCAGATTCGTCTGGGAAGTACCAACAGTTCATCAAGCAGTTCGGCCAGTACCACATCTGAAACTGTCGTGACCTATGAAGTGGTAATCACGGCCGACAATCCTGACTTGAAGCTTAAGCCGCGATTGACGGCAAATGTAACGATCTATACGGATACTCGTACAGGAGTGTTGGTCGTTTCGAATAAGGCGTTGCGTTTTACACCCGAACCGCAGCTGGTGGGGAAACGTTCCATTGCAGATTGTGACGCACCTCATAAGGTGTGGATGCTGGATGAAACTGGCTTTACCGCTTATGCTGTAGAGGTTGGATTGAGTGACGGACAGCATACTGAAATAACTTCAGGCATTGCCGAAGGAACTCAAGTGGTGACTGAGGCCGTGCTTAGAGGCATGATGCCCTCGGCGGAATTTTCTCAGGATACTGAACGTAGTCCGTTTATGCCGGGGCCGCCGGACAGAAATAAGAAGAATAAAGCAGGCAAGGAGGGTTAGGTTATGGGAAAGACTGTCATCGAACTGCATGATATACGCCGTAATTTTCAGGTGGGTGATGAGACTGTGCATGCTTTGCGTGGTATTACGTTCAGCATCAATGAGGGAGAATTTGTGACCATTATGGGAACCTCCGGTTCGGGCAAGTCAACTTTACTTAATATCTTGGGTTGTCTTGATACACCCACGAGTGGAGAATATTTGCTTGACGGGGTAAGTGTGCGTACCATGTCGAAACCTCAGAGGGCGGTGCTGCGCAACCGTAAGATAGGCTTTGTATTCCAGAATTATAATCTGTTGCCCAAAACCACGGCGGTAGAGAATGTGGAGTTGCCTTTGATGTATAATTCTGCTGTGTCCGCAGCTGAGAGGCGGCGGCGTGCAGTCGATTCGCTTGTTGCCGTAGGTTTGGGCGATCGTTTGGAGCACAAGTCCAATCAAATGTCGGGTGGGCAGATGCAGCGTGTGGCTATCGCACGGGCACTGGTGAACAGTCCGGCTGTAATTTTGGCTGACGAAGCTACCGGAAACCTCGACACCCGTACTTCGTTTGAGATTTTAGTGTTGTTTCAGAAGCTGCATGCCGAGGGAAAGACGATTATTTTTGTTACCCATAATCCGGAAATAACCCAGTACAGCAGCCGTAACATCCGTTTGCGCGACGGACATGTGATAGAAGACAAGGTTAATCCTGAAATTCTTTCGGCAGCCGAAACTCTTGCCGCACTGCCTGCCAATGCGGACGATTAAAGAATAGGTATTATATACATATATTATATAGGAAGAAAATGAACGGAACGAATCTTTTCAGAATAGCACTCCGCGCATTGCAAGGCAACAAACTGCGTGCGTTTCTTACAATGCTCGGCATTATTATTGGGGTGGCATCGGTGATAGCCATGCTTGCCATCGGACAAGGTTCGAAGCGAAGCATTCAGCAGCAGATTTCAGAGATGGGTTCAAACATGATAATGGTTCATCCGGGTGCTGAAATGCGGGGAGGTGTGCGTCAGGATCCGTCGTCTATGCAGACACTCAAGATTGAGAACTACGAGACACTGCGTGATGAATGCATGTTCCTGTCGGCCATAAGCCCTGATGTCTCGGCTTCGGGGCAACTGATCAGTGGGTCGAATAACTATCCGTCTTCTGTATCCGGAGTAAGCAGAGGATACCTTACCATCCGTCAGCTTACCGTAGAACAGGGAGAAATGTTTACTGACGAAGATATTCGTACTGCTGCAAAAGTGTGTGTCATCGGAAAGACGATTGTCGACAATCTTTTCCCCGACGGAAGCGATCCTGTGGGTAGGGTTATCCGCTGTAATCAGGTGCCGCTTCGGGTGGTGGGCGTATTGAAATCGAAAGGATATAATTCAATGGGTATGGATCAAGACGATGTAGTGCTCGCTCCTTATACCACAGTGATGAAGCGTCTTTTGGCACAGACCTATCTCAGTGGTATTTTCGCTTCGGCACTTACGGAAAACATGACGGATGAGGCAGTGGATGAAATTACTGAAGTATTGCGCCGCGAGCATAAGCTGAAGGAGACGGACGATGATGACTTCACTATCCGTACACAGCAGGAGCTGAGCTCGATGCTTAATACTACCACCGACCTTATGACAACGTTGCTTGCATGCATTGCGGGCATCTCACTTGTAGTGGGAGGTATCGGAATTATGAATATCATGTATGTGTCTGTTACCGAGCGTACGCGTGAAATCGGTCTTCGCATGTCTGTAGGTGCGCGAGGCATTGATATCCTGTCGCAGTTCCTTATCGAGTCGGTATTGATCAGTATTACAGGTGGAATTATAGGAGTGATACTCGGGTGCGGTGCAAGCTTTGTAATCAAGACGGTTGCCCATTGGCCCGTGTTTGTCCAGCCGTGGAGTGTGCTTCTTTCTTTTGCCGTATGTACGCTGACTGGGGTATTTTTCGGATGGTATCCGGCAAAGAAGGCGGCCGATCTGGATCCTATAGAAGCTTTGCGTTACGAATAATGGTAAATTCTACTTTGTTCTTCATAACTTTGGTTTCAGGAACCGGCCTTGCCGTGCGGCGGGTCATGTGTTTTCTCCATTCTCCAACCCTCGCCGGCTGCCGGTTCCTTTGTTGAGAACTCTGGGCATCCTCCGCAGTGATGCGGGGGATGCTTTTTTAGCAGATATTTTTGCAGGTCTGAGCACTGTGCTCTGAGTAGATGTGACAGTCTTATCGTGCATTTGCCATATTGTTATAAAATAAAAAACTGTTATATTTGTGCATATCATAATATGAAACCGATGAATCATACCAAACACCGTCTGTTGGAAACGCTGATCCACATATTTTGTTGGGGGATGCTCTTCTTTTTTCCATTGCTTTTCGCTCAGCGGGAGAATGGAACTGTAGATTGGCCGGATTTTTATCGTCATTTGCTTGTTCCGCTGTCATTGTGCGTCATTTTTTATCTTAATTACTGTCTGTTCATTCCCTACGTGCTGTTTCGTGAGCATACCAAGCGGTTTCTGTTCATCAATCTCGTGGCTATCTGTCTTCTGCTGTTCGGCCTGCGTTGGTGGAACGATATCTTGATGCCTCCGCCTGAGCTTCATGCCGTTGCGCGTGATATCCCTATGCCGCCACGGTATATCTTCTATTTGCGTGACATGGCAAGCTTTGTGTTCTGTGTTGGCCTTAGTGTGGCAATCCGGATGAGCATCCGTTGGAGCAAGACGGAAGCCGAGCGGCGCGAAGCGGTAAAAAGCCGGACGGAAGCCGAGCTTAAGAATCTCCGCAATCAGATGAATCCCCATTTTTTGCTCAACACGCTCAACAACATTTATGCCCTTATTGCTTTCGACCGCGAAAAGGCGCAGCAGGCAGTCCAGGAGTTGAGCAAGCTGCTTCGCTATGTGCTTTACGACAATCAGCAGATGTTTGTTCCTCTTTGTAAGGAGATAGACTTCATTCGCAACTATATCGAACTGATGCGCATCCGTGTGTCGGAGCAGGTAGCCATTGATGCGCACTTTGATGTCAAGCCTGATAGTGCCACGCCCATTGCGCCGCTCATCTTTATTTCTTTGATAGAGAATGCGTTCAAACATGGCATTTCTCCTCTTGAGCCAAGCTTCATCCGCATTGTGGTGTCTGAAACGCCGGACAGTATATCGTGCGCCATCAGCAATAGCAATCATCCGAAAACAGCGACAGACAAGAGCGGCTCCGGAATCGGTCTGGAACAAGTGAAGCGTCGTCTGGAGCTGATTTATCCGGGACGCTATCGCTGGACATGTCACATAGCCGATGACCGTAAGACATACGAATCGTCCATAATTATTTATCTGTAAAAACAATATGTATATGATATTACGCTGTGCTGTCGTAGATGATGAGCCTCTTGCACTCGGACTTTTGCAGAGTTATGTAGAGAAAACGCCTTTTCTGACGCTTTCTGGTGTTTATTCCAGTGCCGTCCAGGCCATGAAGATGCTTCCCGAATCGCCTGTAGACCTGCTTTTTCTCGACATTCAGATGCCTGAACTCAGCGGGCTGGAGTTTTCACGGATGGTTCCTGAATCTACGCGCATTGTGTTCACCACGGCCTTCGAGCAGTATGCCATTGACGGTTATCGGGTAAATGCCCTTGATTATTTGTTGAAACCCATCAGTTATTCCGACTTTATGGAAGCTGTAAACAAGGCGGTACGTTGGTTTGAGTTGAGTCAGAAGCCTGGTTCGTCTCCTTCGGTCGATTCTACATACATTTATGTGAAGAGTGACTATAAGTTGATTCAGATAGAACTGGACAAGATTCTTTATATCGAGGGGTTGAAAGACTACATCAAGATTCATTTGGAAGACAATCCTCGCCCTATCCTTTCGTTGGTGAGCATGAAGACAGTAGAGGAAAAACTTCCGTCCGAGCGTTTTATTCGCGTTCACCGTTCCTTTATTGTGCAGAAACAGAAGATTAAAATCATAGACAAAGGCAGAATCGTTTTCGGAAAAGAATACGTTCCGGTGTCAGACAGTTACAGACAAGAGCTTCAGAATTATGTTAATGAACACATGATTTGACAGAAAAAATGTTTTTAACTTTTTTTTGCTGATTGGCCCGGGGTTTTTCGGGGATTCTTTTTGTTTGGAATCGATTTAAGCTTTATATTTGCGGTGTACATAATATGGAAGTTGTGAAATTTCCTATTTAGAATAGTTTAGTTAAGTCTAGTTTAGTTTTTGTGTTGTGATACTCCTGTCATTGGCGAATGGTGGGAGTATCTTTTTTTATGCGGGCGATAAAGTGTTTTTGTCAGGACTATATTAAGTTTTTCAGGAGATGAAAAACGGTTTTTGAGCGTGGCTTTTGAGCGGCTGCCTTGATGGAAAGAGTTTCTGGAAATATGATTGGTCGATAATATTTGCCGATAAGTCGGTTAAATAAGGCTATATGTAAGAACTTGCTTATTTTATGGTTATTCTTAGTTAAAGCAAATGGCTTTGAGAATATTTTTTCTCTATATTTGCATCGTCTAAAACTGGATGCGATGGAAAAGTTTTCATCGCAGGCTGCGGTTTTAAACAAATATGTTAGGTGTAACTGTTATAAAAGGCAAGAAAATTAATTATTTTATTTAGCATGAATATGGATGTGAAAAAGAACAGAAGGTTTTCTTCGAGCCGGATAGCCCTTTTGGCAGTGGGGATATCGGTGTTGACTGCATGTGGCGGTCAAAGCGGTAAAATGGGTGATGACGAGTTCACGGTACAGGAAATAACATCTACTTCCAGTAACCAGATGAGGCAGTATCCGGCAACAATCAAGGGTTTGCAGGATATTGAGATTCGTCCGCAAGTGTCAGGATTTATCGTGAAGTTGTGCGTAGACGAAGGTGCTACGGTACGCAAGGGGCAGGCCTTGTTCCAGATTGACCCGACCCAGTATCAGGCTGCGTTCGATCAGGCTGCGGCCGGTGTGGAGTCGGCAAAGGCAAATCTGAAGACCTTGACCGAAACGGAGGCAAACAAGAAGATGCTGCACGAACAAAAGATTATCAGTGATTTTGAATATCAGACGGCCATCAACAATCTGCTGACGGCAAAAGCGAATTTGGCACAGGCTGAGGCTTCTTACACGGCCGCCAAGCAGAATCTGGGTTTCTGTACGGTGACCAGTCCGTCAGACGGAGTTATCGGTACATTCCCATATCGTATCGGTGCATTGGTCAGCCCTTCGGTTGCTGAGCCTTTGACTACCGTATCTCAGATTGGCGACATGTATGTATACTTCTCTTTTCCGGAAAAGGATTTGCTGAATCTGACGAAGGCCGGAGGAACGCTGAAAGAGCAGTTGGAGAAGATGCCTGCCGTGCAGCTGGAGCTGGCGGATGGCAGCATCTATGCGGAAAAAGGTAAGATCGACGCAGTGAGCGGTGTGATTGATCAGGCTACCGGATCTGTAAGCATGCGCGCCATTTTCCCGAACAAGCAGAATATTCTGCGAAGCGGCGGTATGGCTAACGTGATTTTCCCTTACGTAATGCAGGATGTCCTTCTGGTTCCGCAGTCGGCAACAGTCGACATTCAGGACAAGAAGTTCGTTTATGTATTGCAGCCGGACAGCACGGTGAAATATACGGAAATCAAGATTTCAAATCTGAACGACGGGAAAAACTATATCGTGCTTGACGGTTTGACTTCGGGCGACAAGATTGCGGTAGAGGGCGTAACGCGTCTGAACGACGGCATGAAGATTACTCCGATTACAGCAGCGCAGAGAGAAGCCAAATATCACCAGGCTTTGAAAGACCAGAGCGAAGGAAATCTGGCTACAGCTTTTAATTGAACATACGTAAATATCGTTATATAATAAAAGGATGAGACTAGATAAATTTATTAATCGTCCGGTATTATCAACTGTTATCTCCATATTGTTGGTAATCTTGGGATTTATTGGTTTGGCTACTTTGCCTATTACCCAGTATCCGGACATTGCGCCGCCTACAGTTTCTGTTAGTGCGACCTATACAGGTGCCAATGCACAGGCTGTATTGAATTCTGTAATATCTCCGTTGGAAGACCAGATTAATGGTGTGGAGAACATGATGTACATGCAGTCTACCGCAACCAATAACGGATCGGCACGTATCACGGTATATTTTAATCAGGGGACTGATCCGGATATGGCTCAGGTCAATGTGCAGAACCGTGTGACTCAGGCACAAGGTCTGTTGCCTGCCGAAGTAACGCAGGTTGGTGTGACCACCATGAAGCGTCAGACCTCTATGTTGATGATTTTTTCCGTATACGACAAGGAGGACAAGTATAACATTGAATTCCTTGAGAACTATGCAAGTATCAACTTGATTCCTGAAATCAAGCGTGTAAGCGGTGTGGGTGACGCCAATGTGATGGGTACTGATTACTCTATGCGTATTTGGTTGAAGCCGGATGTAATGGCACAATATAAGTTGGTGCCGAGCGATATCCGTTCGGTATTGTCGGAGCAGAACATCGAAGCTGCGCCGGGACAGTTCGGTGAACGTGGTAACCAGTCGTTCCAGTATACCATCCGTTATAAAGGACGCTTGTCGAGCGAGACTGAATTCGGCGATATCGTCATCAAGTCTTTGCCTGATGGTGAAGTGCTTCGTCTGAAAGATGTTGCAGAATTGGAGTTGGGGCGTCTGACTTATAACTTCAACAATATGGTAAATGGCCACAAGGCGGTGTCTTGTATCATCTACCAGATGGCAGGAACCAACGCTACGGAAACCATTGCAAATCTGGAGAAGGTGCTTGCCGAATATGAAAAGAATCTTCCTGAAGGATTGGGTATCAATATCGCGCAGAGTGCGAACGACTTCTTGTTCGCTTCTATCCATGAAGTGGTGAAGACTTTGATTGAAGCGTTTATCTTGGTGTTCATCGTGGTGTACATCTTCTTGCAGGATATGCGTTCTACATTGATTCCGGCGATTGCTATCCCGGTAGCCCTGATTGCAACATTCTTTGCATTGAAGTTAATCGGCTTTAGTATCAACTTGCTGACTCTGTCCGCAATGGTGCTTGCGATTGCCATAGTGGTCGACGACGCGATAGTCGTCGTCGAGGGTGTTCATGCCAAGCTGGATCAGGGATATAAGTCGACCCGTGAAGCTTCCATTGATGCCATGAGCGAGTTGGGTGGCGCTATCGTTTCCATTACGTTGGTGATGATGTCCGTGTTTATCCCGGTAAGTTTCATGAGCGGTACGGCGGGTACGTTCTATCAGCAGTTCGGTCTGACTATGGCAATTGCCATCGGTTTCTCGGCTTTGAATGCCTTGACGCTTTCTCCGGCATTGTGTGCCTTGTTCCTGAAGCCGCACAATTCAGAGGCTACGTTGAAAGAACGTATGGGTACAGCCTATAAGGAATCGCGTAAGATTATGGTGGCACGCTATACCGATGCGCTTGGCAAGTGGATGAATCCGAAGATTGTCATTCTCTTTACGGTGGTTGCCATCTTGGGTATGATTTTCGGTCTGTTCAGTTTCGAAGAACATCCGGTGATCTGTATTCTGATGATTATTATCAGTATCTTGGCCTTTGCCGGCATGACGACCGATAAGTTTAAGGCTTCATTCAACAAGTCATACAATTCTTTGTTGGGAAAATATAAGAAGCGTGTCGTATTCTTCATTCACAAGCGTTGGCTGTCTATGGGCTTGGTTGCCGGTACGATTGCATTGCTGATAGCCTTTATGAGCTTTACACCGACCGGTATGATTCCGAACGAAGATACGGGTACCATTATGGGATCGGTGACTTTACCGCCGGGAACATCTCAGGAACGTGCGCGTGAAGTGTTGGCACAGGTAGACAGTCTGATTGCTGCCGAACCAGCCGTTCAGTCTCGTACGGTGATTTCTGGTTTTAGTTTCATCGGTAGTGGTCAGGGCCCCTCATACGGTTCTATCATCATCAAGTTGAAAGACTGGGAAGAACGTACAACGCAGCAGAGTTCAGATATTGTGGTAGCAACATTGTTCATGCGTTCACAGAAACTCTTTAAGGATGCGCAGGTATTGTTCTTCGCTCCTCCGATGATTCCGGGATATTCTATCTCTACCGACATTGAGCTGAATATGCAGGATAAGACCGGTGGTAGTCTGGATCACTTCTTCCAGGTGGTAAACGATTATATTGCCGCATTGCAGGAGCGTCCGGAAATCAATTCGGCTTCAACGAACTTCAATCCGAGCTTTCCGCAATATCAGTTGGATATTGATGCGGCCGCTTGTAAGAAGGCAGGCATCAGTCCGAGTGATATTTTGACAACGATGCAGGGCTATTTCGGCGGTATTTATGCTTCCAATTTCAACAGCTTCGGTAAGATGTACCGTGTAATGATACAGGCGGAACCGGATGCTACGAAGAATCTGGAGTCATTGAGCAGCATCAAGGTTCGTAACAGTGATGGTGAAATGGCACCGATATCTCAGTTCGTTTCCATGAAGAAGATTTACGGGCCGGATGTCATCAGCCGTTTCAATCTGTATACATCTATCCAGGTGATGGTTTCTCCGGCTGCCGGTTATTCTTCCGGTCAGGCTTTGCAGGCGATTGCCGAAGTGGCTAACGATAACTTGCCTGCCGGATTCGGTTACGAGTTGGGAGGTATGGCACGTGAAGAGGCTCAGACCACTAACACCACCGGAATCATCTTCGTACTCTGTTTGGTGTTTGTTTACCTGTTGTTGAGTGCGCAGTATGAAAGTTACTTGTTGCCGTTGGCCGTATTGCTTTCAATACCTTGCGGTTTGTTGGGTAGCTTCTTGTTCGTCAACGGATTCTCTGCATTGGGAAGCATTCCGGCGTTGAAGATGATATTGGGCACCATGTCGAATGATATCTATATGCAGATTGCATTGATTATGTTGATGGGTCTGTTGGCCAAGAATGCCATCTTGATTGTTGAGTTTGCGCTCGACCGTCGTAAGCAGGGAATGAGTATTTCATGGGCTGCTGTGTTGGGAGCTTCCGCTCGTCTGCGACCTATCCTGATGACTTCTTTGGCTATGATTATTGGTCTGCTTCCGTTGATGTTCGCTTTCGGTGTCGGTGCTCACGGAAACCGTACATTGGGTGCTTCCGCAATCGGCGGTATGTTGATTGGTATGATATTCCAGATATTCATCGTTCCGATATTGTTTGTAGTGTTCCAGTGGTTGCAAGAGAAATTCAGACCGATGGAATGGGATAGCTTGGACGAAAGCGAAGTGGAATCAGAAATTGAACAGTATTCTCCTACTAAACGATAATATGATAATGAAGAAACATATAATAGGAATCATGTGTTTGACTGCTATGATGAGCAGTTGCCACATCTATAAATCATACGATCGTCCGGAAACGATAGATGCTTCAGGCATCTATCGTGACCCGGTTTCGGCTACCGATACGTTGGCCGTTGCCGATACGGCGAACATGGGAAATCTTCCCTGGAAAGATGTTTTCCGCGATCCTCAATTGCAGGCTTTGATTGAAGAAGGATTGGCTAATAATGTTGACATGCAGGCTGCCATCTTGCGGGTAGAAGAAGCGAAGGTTATGCTGACGGCCGCCAAACTGTCTTATCTGCCTTCGGTTAATCTGGCTCCGCAGGGGACATTAAGCAGTTTTGACAAGTCTAAACCGAGTCAGACCTATCAGTTGCCGGTTGCTGCAAGTTGGGAGATTGATTTGTTCGGGAAGTTGTTGAATGCAAAGCGGGGACAACGTGCTGCCTATCTGCAAAGCCAGTATTCTCAGCAGGCTGTCCGTTCACAGATTATTTGCGGCATTGCCAATATTTATTATTCTTTGTTGATGTTAGACCGTCAGGTGGAGATTACGACCGAAACGGTAGATATCTATAAAGAGAATGTCCGTACGATGGAAGCTATGAAGATAGCAGGTATGACGACAGAGGCAGCCGTTGCACAGACTCGTGCTGTTTATCATCAGGTTCAGGCTTCTTTGCTGGATTTGAAGCGTCAGGTGCGTGAAACAGAAAATTCTCTTTGCGTATTGTTGGCAAAGGCTCCGCAAGCAATCGAACGCGGAACATTGGATGCGCAAGTGATGCCGGAAGACTTGGCTGCGGGCATTCCTTTGCAGTTGCTAGAGAATCGTCCGGATGTGAAAATTGCTGAAATGACTTTGGCAAGTGCTTATTATACGACCAATCAGGCGCGTTCGGCATTTTATCCGAGCATTACAATTAGCGGAACGGCCGGATGGACAAATAGTGCAGGAGCTGCCATCATCAATCCGGGAAAAGTTATATTAAGTGCAGTTGCTTCCTTGGCTCAGCCTATTTTCAATAATGGTAAGCTGATAGCCAATCTGAAGGTATCGAAAGCGGAAGAAGAAATTGCCCGCATGAATTACCAACAAACGATTTTGGAAGCCGGACAGGAAGTAAGCGATGCCTTATATTTGTATGATACGCAGAATAAGAAATTGATTCAAGACCGTAATCAGGTTGATCAGTTGGATAAGGCTGTAATCTACACGAAGGCTTTGTTCCAGAGTGGTGATGCAACCTATTTGGAAATCCTGACGGCACAGCAGAGTTTGCTGAGTGCTCAGTTGACAGAAGTTTCGGATAACTTCCAGCGTATGCAGGCTGTCATTAACCTGTACAGTGCTTTGGGAGGAGGAAGACAATAATTTAACCTTAAAAAATATAACTATGATTAGTCCTTTAGCTTATGTTGACCCGTCTGCAAAGATAGGCAACAATGTTACGGTTCATCCGTTTGCCTATATCGACAAGAATGTTGAGATAGGCGACGATAATGTGATAATGCCATACGCAAGCTTGATGAGCGGAACGCGTATGGGAAAAGGCAATACCGTATATCAAGGAGCAGTGGTAGCGGCTGTTCCACAGGATTTCGCATACCAAGGTGAGGACACTATTGCGCGTATTGGTGATAATAATGTGATTCGTGAAAATGCCGTCATTATTCGCGGAACGCATGCCGGTCATGAAACGTCCGTGGGAAACGATAACTTTATCATGACGGGTGCGCGTCTGTCGCACGATGTACAGGTTGGTAACGGATGTATTATCGGTAATGGTTCGCAAGTGTCTGGAAACTGTATTATACAGGATTGCGCAATCCTGACATCAAATGTGCTGATGCAGGGGAATACCCGTTTGGGAAGCTATTCTGTGGTTCAGGGTGGTTGCCGTTTCGTCAAGGATATTCCTCCTTATATTGTGGCGGCACACGAACCTATCGAGTTTTACAGCATCAATACGATTGTGCTAGAGCGTTTGGGCTTCACCGAAACGGTAATCAAGCATATCGCACAGGCTTACCGTATTCTTTACAAGGCCAATACCTCTCAGCATGATGCGTTGATACGTATACGCGAACAGATACCTAATAGTGTAGAAATAGACCGGATTATCGAGTTTGTAGAAACTTCCAAGTTGGGTATTATTCGTTGACGCATGGCGGTAAGGAGAAACAGGCAGGATAAGGAGGAGTTGAAGCAGCGTATTGTTTTGGCGGCGGAATCTGCTTTTACAAAGTCGGGCGTTCGGAATGTCCGGATGGACGATATAGCCGTGTCTCTTTCCATTTCCAAGCGTACTCTTTATGAACTGTTTCGTGACAAGGAACAACTTTTGTTGGAGGTGGTTCGTCGTCATTGGCAGGAAATGAGTGATTATATGGCGGAGATTATTTCCAGAACAGAGAATGTTCTGGAAATAATCTTTGCTTTTTATAGACGCAAGGTAGAAGAATTGTGTTCTCTTAACCCTTCGTTCTTACGTGATTTACGCAAATATCCGTCAGTCTTGGAGTTCCTTTCCGAAAGACAGAAAGTGAGTGATGAGGTTGCATACCGCTATTTTAGAAAAGGGATGGAGCAAGGGATATTCAGGGATGACATCAATTTTAAGATTATCAACGAGGCGATGCTGATGAGCATGGATCTGCTGATTTATTCGGATATTGTTGAAGAATATCCGCTGAATGAAATCTATAGCGAGGTTACTTTCTTGCACATACGCGGTATTGCCACGGAAAAAGGATTGCGTATGGTCGATTCCTTTTTGGAAGCGATGAAAAAGGGCAACATGCTTTCTGATTGAACAAAAGCTTTTGTTTTTATCTTTTTGTGTTTGATTAAACATTATCTTTGCAGCTGTTTTTAAGAGAAATCGATGAAGAATAAAATAGTTGCTACATTTCTGTTCACTTTGCTTGTCGTAGCAGGTTTGGGAGGATTGCATTTTCTTCCTTCACTTAGCCTTGGAGGAAAACCTTTGCGCAAGGTCGATTTGTTGGCCGATGTCCGTACTGATAAAATTGTTGAGGTAGCAGATTCCGATACCGTGGCCTTGCCTCCGGTCGTAAAGCCATTGTTCGTTGATACTTGCAAGACGGGCATGACCTGCATTGAGGACTATTCCGATTCAACCCGGAACGGGGGAATGCAGGCTTTTTATGAGGCTCTGTCCGGCTGTTCCACATTGGGTCGTCCGGTAAGGATTGCTTATTTCGGCGATTCCTTTATTGAGGCGGATATTTTGACTGCCGATTTGAGGGCGATGTTGCAGGAGCGTTTCGGCGGTTGTGGAGTAGGATATGTTCCCGTTACCTCGAAGGTATATGGATTCCGTCCTACGGTGCGCCATTCTTTCAGCGGGTGGGAGAGCCATGCCACCACCGATTCCCTTTATTTTGACCGTTCGCGTCAGGACATATCCAACCATTATTTCATTGCCCGTCAGGGGGCTTCCGTCACTTTGTCCGGCCAGAAGAAGTATGCTTCCCGGCTTGACACATGTGAAATGTCTGCATTTTATTTCTTTTCTCCCGATTCGCTGACATTGGCTTCGCAGATCAATAAGGGTGAAACGGTGGTTCATAAGTTGGCCGGTGACACCGTGCTGCAGGCGGTTGCGGTGCAGGGAAAGATAGGGCAGGTGAAGTGGAGTGTGCAGCAGGCCGATTCATCGGCTGTCTTTTATGCTGCCACTATGGATCCGGTTTCGGGCATAGTGCTGGACAACTTCAGCACACGGGGAAGCAGCGGGCAGCAGTTGGGGCAGATTCCGCTTGCAGTCTTGCAGGCATATAATCGTCTTCGCACGTATGATCTGATAGTGCTTCAGTATGGCCTGAATGTTGCGTTCGAGCATGGTGTCAATTATACTTATTACAAGGACGGCATGATACCGGTTATCCGCCGTCTGAGGAAGGCTTTCCCGCAGGCTTCTGTGCTGGTGGTAGGGGTAGGCGACCGTGAGTATAAGACAGAGAACGGTGATTTGCGTACGATGCCTGGGGTAAAGAATCTGATTCGCTACCAGCAGGCGCTTGCAGCCGAAAGCCGTGTGGCCTTCTGGAATCTTTTTGAAGCGATGGGAGGCGAAGGAAGTATAGTCCAGATGGTGGAGAGCAAGCCATCGATGGCGAATTACGATTATACGCACATCAATTTCCGTGGGGGAAAACATTTGGCGGGCATCCTTTTCGAGGCTTTGATGTACGGCAAAGAGCAATATGAAAAGCGGAAGGCTTATGAGGCGGAGTAATGTGATAGTCTGTATTGTATGCCTGGTTTGTCTGTATGCCTTTTCCTCCGGCGTTTCTGCACAGGATGAACTGCCCGCAAAGGCACATCGAGACCGCAACTCGGGCATAGTCAATCCAAGCCGTGAGATGCAGCTGCTTTTGCGGTATATGCCGGTAAGTGCCCCTTCAGTCCCTGGTTCGTTCAAGGGAATGCAGGAGAACCGCATTGAAGACCCTTATGCTTCGCTCGATGGATTTTGGGAAATGCTTGGAAAGATGGAGCGGCCTGTGCGCATTGTCCATATCGGAGACTCACATGTGCGCGGCCACCTGTTCCCTTACGTGATGCGCAAACAGTTGGAGCATGATTTCGGCGGCGAGGCGGTGCTTGATATGGAAGTTTCTTACCGCACTTCCGGACTGGCGCGTGAGACGGGAAGGGCGGGAGTGGTCTATCATATTTTGGGAGTGAACGGCACGACATGCGCTACATTCGCCACCGACGAGCGTATCCGCATGATTACAGACCTGAAGCCGGATCTGGTTATCGTTTCTTTTGGAACAAACGAAGCGCATGCCCGCCGCTATTCGCCTTCGGAACACCGCTGGCAGATGCAGTCACTGGTAGACCGGATTCGGAACCGCTGTCCGGATGTGGCTTTTCTTATAACCACTCCTCCGGGAGCTTATGTGAGGAACGGCCGGAGCGGACGGGTAATCAATCCGCGCACCCAGAGAGTGGTGGAGACGGAGCGGCAGTTTGCCGAAGAAAACCATTTGGCGTTGTGGGATATGTATGATATTGTAGGCGGGAAGTCGAGAGCCTGTCTCAACTGGCTTGCCGCCAGAATGTACCAGCGCGACCGCATTCACTTTAAAGTGGAGGGGTATACCCTTCAAGGACTATTGTTACACGAAGCATTCATTAAAGCATACAACGATTATGTGGCAACTCAACTTGACTGATTTCGGGATTGACTGGGGAAAAGTGTTGGATGTCTTGGCTTACGACCCGAAGCAGCCGATGATATTCAGCAGTGGATTTTTCCTTTGGCTGTTTTTGGGATTTTCTTTCATATATATGCTTTTGCAGAAGCGTATGACGGCCCGTCTGCTTTTCGTTACGGCATTTTCTTATTATTTTTACTATAAGAGCAGCGGCATCTATTTCTTTTTGCTGGGAATCGTCACCGTGTCCGACTTCTGTCTGGCACGGGTCATGGCAGACACCGTCAGTCCCTGGCGGCGTAAGCTGTTGGTCGTGACCAGCCTGTGCATCAACCTCGGTCTGCTTGTCTATTTCAAGTATACCAACTTCTTTTATGAGATGCTTGCCCCGCTTTGGGGAGGCAGCTTCCATGCGCTCGACATCTTTCTGCCTGTGGGCATCTCCTTTTTCACCTTTCAGTCTCTGAGTTATACGCTCGATGTCTATCGGGGCGACCTGAAGCCGCTCGACAGCTTGCTGGACTATGCTTTTTATATCTCCTTCTTCCCGCAGCTTGTGGCAGGGCCTATTGTGCGCGCACGCGATTTCATCCCTCAAATTCGCAGGCCGCTGTCCGTTTCCCGCGAGATGTTCGGCGAGGGCGTGTTCTTCATAGTGAGCGGTCTGTTCAAGAAAGCCGTGATATCCGATTACATCAGCATCAATTTTGTGGAGCGGATATTCGACAATCCCGGACTATATTCCGGTCTGGAGAATCTGTTTGGCGTGTATGGTTATGCCCTCCAGATTTATTGCGACTTTTCAGGCTACAGCGACATGGCTATCGGCATCGCCCTGCTGCTGGGATTCCGCTTCCCGATAAACTTCAATTCCCCCTATAAGTCGGACAGTGTGACCGACTTCTGGCACCGCTGGCACATTTCGCTTTCTACCTGGCTGCGCGATTACCTCTATATCTCATTGGGAGGAAACCGCCGGGGGAAGATACGCACGTACATCAATCTGATTCTGACCATGCTGCTCGGCGGGTTATGGCACGGAGCATCGTGGAACTTCATTGTCTGGGGCGGATTGCACGGGACGGCGTTGGCCGTACATAAATATCTGCGCAGTCTGCTGAAGCGTCCCAAGCACTATCACAGCGCGGGTGTGCGCCGTTTCTTTGCGGTGGTGCTGACCTTTCACTTCGTATGCTTCTGTTGGATATTCTTTCGGAACACCACATTCGAAGGTTCGCTCACGATGATTCGCCAGATATTTACCTCATTTCATCCCGAGCTGTTCGGCCAGTTGGTAGGGGGATATTGGAAGGTCTTCATGCTGATGGCCGTGGGATACCTGCTCCATTGGTGTCCGGACAGTTGGCAGAACGCCTGCAGCCGCGGCATGATACGCCTGCCGCTTGTCGGTCAGGCCGTGGTGCTCATTGCTCTGATTTATCTGGTGATACAGGTGAAGAGCAGCGACATTCAGCCCTTCATCTATTTTCAGTTCTGAGAAAACGGTTTTTGGGTGCCTGTGAAAATCATTCTTGATGCGTACGATACGGGCCGTTTACCTGCTGTCTTTTTTCAGGCTTGCCCGTATCCGGCTCAGACTTACCGGAGTGATGCCTAGGTAAGAGGCGAGGCACTCTAAGGGAATCCTTTGCAGAAGTGCCGGATTGTCTTTCAGCAGGGCGTGGTAGCGCATGGAGGCGGTGGTGAAAAGCAGGGGGATAAGCTTTTTCTCCGTCCGCAAAAACTCCTGTTCGGCAAGCTTTCTTCCCCAGTTGGCTATATGGATGTCTTTGCGGTACAGGCGGAGAAGGTCGTCCCGGCGGAATCCGTACAGCAGAGAGTCTTCCATCAGCTCCACATTCTCATATCCCGGCTCGCCTTTCACATAGCTTTTCAGCGACATGAGGGTATCTCCCTCCTGGCCGATCCAGAAGGTGATGTCCTTGTCTTCGGATGTAATGTAGGCGCGCCCTATTCCGCGGGCGATAAAGTATATGTTTGTCTCCACCTTGCCTGCCTTTAAAATGTGGAAGCCTTTGGGGCATTCGGTTTGAAACGAGCATTCCGACAGTTTTTCCATCGCAGGATGAGGAAGGGGACAGATGTTGTTTATAATATCGTGCAGGTTCATGGCGGAATGATATAGGTAAGATATGGTTCCAAAGATACGGAGAAAATGCTTTCTTATCAAATGTAAAGCGGAATATTGCGGGAACGTGCTAACTTCGCCGCGTTTTGATGAAGAATCTTTAAAATATACATTCGCTTTATGAACTGGATTATCTTGATTGTTGCCGGACTTTTTGAGACCGGATTCACTTTCTGTCTCGGGAAAATGAAAGGCGTTTCCGGCGTAGAGTTTTATCTTTGGGGAGTGGGATTCGTGATATGTACGTTTCTCAGCATGGGTTTGCTGGCTAAGGCCGTGCATACACTGCCCATCGGCACGGCCTACCCCGTATGGACAGGCATCGGAGCCGTGGGAACGGTGTTGCTTGGCATTGCCGTATTCCATGAGCCCGTATCGTTTGCCCGTCTGTTTTTCATCACGACGCTTGTCGCTTCTATCATCGGACTGAAGATGGTTTGAGTTTATACTGTCCGCTATCTGACTTTATACATTTATATATGGGGAATGACGGGCGAGACGGGAAAAAATCCCTATCTTTGCAGCCGGAAATCAAAGCAGGTTAATCTAATTAAGGTATAAAGACGATGATAACAGTTTCAAACGTAGCCGTGCAGTTCGGCAAAAGGGTGTTGTATAACGATGTGAACCTGAAGTTCACCAACGGTAATATCTATGGCGTAATCGGAGCAAACGGGGCCGGGAAGTCAACTTTCCTGAAGGTTATCTCGGGCGAACTCGATCCGACCAAGGGCAGCGTGACTTTGGGGCCGGGCGAGCGTCTTTCCGTATTGAGCCAGGACCACTTTAAGTTCGATGCACATACGGTGCTTGATACGGTGCTGATGGGGCATTCCGTATTGTGGGACATCATGAAACAGCGTGAAGCGCTTTATGCCAAAGAGGACTTTACCGACGAGGACGGCATCAAGGCTGCGGAACTGGAGGAGAAGTTTGCCGAGCTTGAGGGATGGAACGCCGAAAGCGATGCGGCCATCCTGCTGAGCGGACTGGGCATAAAGGAAGACAAGCACCAGATGCTGATGGGCGATCTCAGCGGTAAAGAGAAGGTGCGCGTGATGCTTGCCCAGGCTTTGTTCGGCAATCCGGACAATCTGCTGCTTGACGAGCCTACCAACGACCTTGATATGGACACGGTTACCTGGCTCGAAGAATATCTTTCCAATTTTGAGCATACCGTGTTGGTCGTGAGCCACGACCGTCACTTCCTTGACTCTGTCTGTACGCATACGGTCGACATTGATTTCGGCAAGGTGAACCTTTTTGCCGGAAACTACAGTTTCTGGTACGAATCAAGTCAGCTTGCACTGCGTCAGCAGCAGAACCAGCGTGCCAAGGCCGAGGAAAAGCGCAAGGAACTGGAGGAATTTATTCGCCGCTTCTCTGCCAATGTGGCGAAGTCCAAGCAGACCACGAGTCGCAAGAAGATGCTGGAAAAACTGAATGTGGATGAAATCAAGCCGTCATCGCGCAAATATCCGGGCATTATCTTTACGCCGGAGCGCGAACCCGGCAACCAGATACTGGAAGTGTCCGGCCTGCGGGCGGAAAGCGAGGACGGAACACTGCTTTTCAACGATGTGAACTTCAACGTGGAAAAGGGTGACAAGATTGTTTTCCTGAGTCGCGACCCGCGTGCCATGACTGCTCTGTTCGAGATAATCAACGGCAATCGCAAGCCGCAGTCAGGACATTACAACTGGGGAGTCACCATCACCACGGCTTACCTGCCGCTTGATAATTCCGCTTATTTCAATTGCGACCTTAATCTGGTCGACTGGCTGAGTCAGTATGGTGAGGGCAACGAAGTGTATATGAAGGGCTTTCTCGGCCGCATGCTCTTCTCCGGCGAAGAAGTGCTGAAGAAAGTCAATGTGCTTTCAGGAGGAGAAAAGATGCGCTGTATGATAGCCCGCATGCAGCTCCGCAATGCAAACTGTCTGATTCTGGATACGCCGACCAATCATCTCGACTTGGAATCCATCCAGGCATTCAACAATAATCTGAAGACATACAAGGGAAACATTCTTTTCTCCTCACACGACCATGAGTTTATCGAGACCGTGGCAAACCGTATCATCGAGCTGACGCCCAACGGCATTATAGACAAAATGATGGAATATGACGAATACATTGCGTCCGACCATATCAAGGAGATGCGGGCGCGCATGTATGGCGACCTGTAGTCACGCCCTGAAGCCGATTCTCCGGCGGGGCGTGATGCTGACGGCAGGTCTGGAAGGCAGTTTTTCGGCTGCCTGCTCAATGTCACAGCGTTCGATGGTGCGGTAAAGCTCGATATTGTCGGGCGCGTCATGCGTCATCACGCGCTGTGCCATTGCCGGCAGAATACCGGATGCAATGAACTGTTTTATCCAGCGTGCGTTGGAAAAATACCGGTCTTTGTCCGCCAGAGCGCCGGCTATGGTTGCGCGCAGCAGACACTCTGCCTCGGGCGACATACGGTAAGCGCCGTGGTCGAACTGGAGACGGGCTATCTGCATCAGCTCTTCGGCAGAATAGTCGTTGAAACGGAGTGTATGGGGAAAACGACCTTTCAGTCCGGGGTTTGCCTGTAGCATCTGCTCCATTTCGTCCTCATAGCCGGCCAGAATAATCAGCATGTCGGGATTGGGCTCGGCCAAGACGGGAAGCAGCCCTTCGATAATCCGGCTGCCGTAGTCGCGGTGGTCGTCCGGATCTGTATACAGATTGTAGGCTTCGTCGATGAAGAGCACGTTTCCACGGGCGCGCTTCAAGATATTCCTTACCTTCTCTTCGGTTTGGCCGATGTAGGTTCCCACCAGTTCGTTCCGTCCGGTCGTTATGACTTCACCGGTCGACAGAAGTCCCAGAGAATGGAAAATCTTGCCCATAAGCTTGGCGACGGTGGTCTTTCCGGTTCCGGGATTTCCCGTGAATATCATGTGGTGGATGGCTGACTCTTCGGTCGGAAGCCCCAGCCGCTTGCGCTGTCTGTTGAAGCGAATCTGGCAAAGGGTGGCGGTGAGCGTTGTCTTGAGCGGCTGCAGCCCCACCATCTCATTCAGTTCTTTCATGCTTTCATCGAAAGCTTGTTCGGCTGTCAGGCTTTTCTGCGGGCGGCAAGTCATTCTTTCCTTCTCCATCCAGGCATCAAGCGAAATGTCTTCAGCCTGCAGGGTGGTCAGTTCGTCCCGCTTCAGGTTTTCTCCGGGTGAGAATCTGGCGTGTATGCGTTGCTTGAAGTGTTTGATTATCCCTTGTGAAACGAAGCGGTGGATGTCTCCTTTTGTCCATTGGCATATTTCAGAAATGTGGTGGCATACCTGCAGGGCCAGCCGGTGTTCGGCGGCAGCGGCCATCGAGAGAGTGGTTTGGCTCAGTTCATTCTGTATGAGATGAACCATTTCTGCGGCAGAAGGCCGATGGATGTTTAGGCGGTATTCCGGGCGGATATGCCGCTCCAGAATGGGGGAGAGGTCAAACAGCTGTTTCATCTCTTCCTCCGTCCCGCAGAGAGTAAGCGCCCAGAAGATTTCAGACTCTTCGACTGCCTTTTCCAGAGAATGCAGCAGGCCGATCCCCTTTCCTGAAAAAAGAACGCTGAGATTGGACAAGGTGAGAGCAAGTCCTTCGCGCATTTCCAGAATCTTTTCCGGTTTTTCTTCTCCCATCCATTCGGCACAGTCCAGTTGCTTGTATTCAGTGGTGCAGTATCCCAGCAGTCTCGGCAGGCAGTAGGCTGTCCGCTTGGCATGAAATGCTACGGGCGCTGTTATGGCTACATAGCTGTTCATCTTCAGGATATCCAGCTGCTGCTCCTGGCAGAACTTGTTGTATTCGCCAGACTGTGACAATTCTGCCAGACGGAGCTTCACCTCCGCCATGCCGGTAAATTCACGGATATGTTTCCATTTGATGGTATTTCCGCTGTCAACCAGTTTGGTCAGGCGGTATTCCGCATCTTGCGGCGACAGGCAGCGGCATACGCCGGGTGTGACCGCTTCTCCGCGATAGTCGAAGCTGACGGCGGCAAAGGGTTCACGGTTGTAAGACAAGACCACCGTATAGTTTCCCGGCATCCAAATCCGGTCCCAATGCAGGCAAAAATTCCGTTTGTCCCTATCCAATGATTTTTTTGTTACCATGCGCTTGTCGGATGCAGCCAGACCCCAGTCTTCCGTATAGCAGGTGGCGGTCAGTTCGTATGGCTCTTGTGAGCGGTTGGCCGACTGGATTTGCAGTTGCAGCTTGCTGGAAGTGTAGCGGCCTGCCCGGCAAGCATCTTTCGGGCGCATGACTTTTGCGGCTGCAATGGCAGGAAACATGGATGCGTCTCCGGTCTTCAGTATGGAGAACGGGAAAATCAGGCGGTTTCCCTGACGGTGAAAGACCGAATCGCCGTCTTCCAGCGGACTGTTTACAAGCAGAAAGTAGGAGCCCGAACCGATGGGACGGTCGGAAGCAGGAAACGTGGCTTCGAAATTGAAGTCGCCGGTCATGGATTCGGTCAGGGCCAGCAACGGTTGGGATTCGTCTTCGCGGTAAATATAAAATGGCACGATGTAGACGGCAGACATATCATCGCAGTCTGTTTCTTCCATAAACAGAGAAAAAGACTGGTCGGCATTGGCGTCGGTGATGGTGAAATAAGGCTCTTCTCCGTCGCCAGGAGTAAGCGTCTGTCCGTTGAATTTTAATTTGAATCCTGTAAAACGGATATTGGCATTTTCATCGTTGTGAGTGGGAATCAGATAAGAATGTCCTTTATAGGTAAAAGTTTCGTTATTTTTCATCATAGCTTTAAAATTTTTAGGTGAATAAAAAAGCATTCCTTGCGGGAATGCATGCGAAAGCGACAAGTCTTTAATCTTGTCGGGGCAGACGAAGATGCCCGGCTTTTCCGGCCCCATCATCCATAGGCTTACGCCAAGCCCATGAACTGCCGGAGGGTGTCCAGCTTTTCAAAGAACACAATGCAATAAAAAAGTGGTAAGGAAAGAGGCTATATGCCTTCCTCACGCATTGCATGTAGATTCTTTGAATGTTGAACTAAGCTATGATTCATGTTTTGACAAATCGCCGCATTATTCAGGCGATGCTGCAAATATAGGATGTCTGGGCGATATGTGCAAGTTTTCTGTATAAAAAACGAAGACGGAATGTAAAGATTTTTATTTGCGAAGATTTCTTTTTCTGTTAAACCGTTGATATGTAACGGATTGGATGCATTTCCTCGTTTTCTCCCGGCAGACAAAAAGTTCGCAAGAGTTTGTTTTGTGATTTTTAGTTGCTACATTTGCGAAAAAGCATCCTCATCATGCCTTCGCTCTATGAAGTTGTGTATTCATAATCAAGCGCTTGCAAATCCTTCTTTCCGCCGTTTTCGCAAATCCCGTAAACAGTTTAGACGGCGTTTTGTCTTGCGAAAAAGCAAGTCGTTGATATCCAGATGAATGTTTGAAAAAAGCGTTGTTTTTATTTGGAATGTATCTTTCAAATCCCTACATTTGCGAAAAAAGCGTTCCAATCGGACTAACTCCCTGGCGGAAAGGGAAAAAACTGTATGAAAAGATGAACGGCAAAAAGTGTAACTCACTCTCTGATAGATTGTCAGGGAGTATTCCATTAGAATAAGGATTAAGACACAGTGTAGTTCTTTCCCTCGAATTCAACCTCTAGTCAGGGAGTATTCCATTAGAATAAGGATTAAGACCTAAGTACAAGTCATGGAGTCTGCCATAGTCTATGTCAGGGAGTATTCCATTAGAATAAGGATTAAGACACCATAGCACGGGTCATTGCAGCACCTTTTTTGCCGTCAGGGAGTATTCCATTAGAATAAGGATTAAGACATAGCTTCGTTCGCTTCGTTAAACGACTCAAAATAAGTCAGGGAGTATTCCATTAGAATAAGGATTAAGACGATAATGTTTTAACTGTTTTCTCATTTTGTTTGTTTGTCAGGGAGTATTCCATTAGAATAAGGATTAAGACACCAACTCGCCTCGCAAGTCACCAGTCAATGACTTCGTCAGGGAGTATTCCATTAGAATAAGGATTAAGACAATTTTGGTAAAATTAACCGTAGCGACGAACGTTTGTCAGGGAGTATTCCATTAGAATAAGGATTAAGACAACACTCTGCGCGCTTGCGCTGTTAATACTCACGGTCAGGGAGTATTCCATTAGAATAAGGATTAAGACAAAAACGCAGCCGTTTGTTTCCTCGTCGTATATATAGTCAGGGAGTATTCCATTAGAATAAGGATTAAGACAAGCGCCGATGTAGTGAGTGTACAGCACGCGGTCGTCAGGGAGTATTCCATTAGAATAAGGATTAAGACGGAGTAGTCGCGTGTACCTTCGCCGACGAAGTAGTGTCAGGGAGTATTCCATTAGAATAAGGATTAAGACGACTTCGTTCTGACCCTAATCGAAAATTCGTGGTGTCAGGGAGTATTCCATTAGAATAAGGATTAAGACGAAAGAATATAAAGTTGCAGCTATTCTTATTTTCCAGTCAGGGAGTATTCCATTAGAATAAGGATTAAGACAATAATACCTATTTAAGTTAATAATTTTTTTAATGTCTGTGAGTATTCCATTAGAATAAGGATTAAGACAGTACGGTAGCGAGTGCCAAAAACACGAAAAGAGTCTGTGAGTATTCCATTAGAATAAGGATTAAGACGCCCATCCTGCTCTTACCCACGGCTTATAATTCTATTCCATTAGAATAAGGATTAAGACATAATCTGGATGATAATTGAATATAAAAATTTGTGTCTGTGAGTATTCCATTAGAATAAGGATTAAGACAGCCAGCTCGGAGTCTCTCTGTCGTCATCTACAGACGTCTGTGAGTATTCCATTAGAATAAGGATTAAGACAAGCTTTTCTCTCTCCATTCGGAAGTGTAAAAGATGGTCTGTGAGTATTCCATTAGAATAAGGATTAAGACACTATGGCTAATATATTTTTTTCATTTTCTTGAATGTCTGTGAGTATTCCATTAGAATAAGGATAACATTAAAGACAAAGACTATGGATGCACAAACTTCTCTTTATGCCACATTGTGTCGGGAAGAAACGCTGTATGAAGCGTGGAAGATTGTGAAAGGCAAAAATGCGGCGGGTGGAATAGATGGGGTTACTTTGGCTTGTTTTGAAGATGATTTGGCAAAATATATCGCCGAATTGTCAGAAGAACTGCGTTCCGGCGCATGGGCTCCCGAACCTTATCTTCGCATTGAGATTCCCAAAAAGAAGAAAGAGGTTCGGAAGTTGGGACTGCTGTCGGTAAAGGATAAGATTGTGCAGTGTGCCATCAAGACTTTGGTTGAGCCTTTGTTTGAAAATCTTTTTGTGGAAAACAGTTACGCTTACCGTCCCAACAAAGGGCATGCGAAGGCGGTAAGACGGGTATATAATGAGTGTGTGAAAAAGAAGAACCGTTGGGCTTTGCGTCTTGACATCGACAACTATTTTGATTCCATCAACCATCATCTATTGGCCGCCCGTCTTCACACCCTGATTCCGGACGAAGAGGTGGTGCGGCTTATCATGCTGTCGGTACAGATGGGGGTTGTCAACAAGCGGTTGAAGTGGAGTGATGCGGTGGATGGGGTTCCCCAAGGTGCAATCCTTTCCCCTTTGTTGTCTAACCTTTATCTTCATCCGTTCGACAAATATGTGTTGACTTTGTGCCGTTCGTATGTGCGCTATGCCGATGACTTTTGTCTGTTGTGCGAATCACACGAGCAGGCAAAAGGGCTACTTGGTCAGTTGTCGGTATATCTGCAAACCCATTTGGGGCTGAAGCTGAATCCGCCGATAATTGTGGAATTGCGCAAGGGATTTGAATTTTTAGGCATCACGGTTTCGAAAGACGGATTGAACATTTCGCAAAAGAAGGAGGCCGACCTGAAGGAAAGGATAGAGTCTTTGACTCTTACTTCTAAAGGCTTGTCGCCGGAAAGCCTTCGCTCGTGGAGGGGCGTAAAGAATTATTATGCCGTCTTGCTTCCTCAGCATGTGCTCCGTGGCTTGGATGACTGTCTTTACAGCCGGATAAAGCGCATGATAGAAGAGTCGCACAGTGAGATAGCAAACCGGGCTGTGTTGAAGCGGATGGTGTCTGAAATAGACTATCTTTCTAATGAATATCAGCTGCATAAGAAGCGGATACTTCAAGACTATATCGAAGTGTATGATCTCTGCAAGGGCATTGCCAAAGAACAGAGGGCGAAAGAGCAGAACAGGCGTATCATCAACCAACGGAAGGCAGAATACAGGAAGCGTGAGGCTGAATGTAGTGAACTTTTGATAAATACCTATGGCTGTTTTGTAGGGCTTTCAGGTAAAGGAGTCACTGTGAAACAGCAGGGAAAGATTGTGCGGCAGATTCCGGCAGGCATGCTTTCACACATTACCATTGGCAGCAAGGGGGTGACATTGTCTTCCAATCTGATAGATTATTGCCTCGCCAATAAGATAACCATCGACTTCTTTAATTCTTCGGGGGTGCATACCGGATCTGTCTTGTCGAACAAATACATCGAAAGCACGCTGTGGAACAAGCAGGCTCAGTGTGGAACGGAAAAGCGGTTGGAGTTGGCCTCTTCCATTGTGCGGGCAAAACTGCGCAATCAGTTCAGTCTGTTGAAATATTTTCATAAATATCACAAGCATTGTTATGATGCGTTGAAAGGTAAATATGAGGATATGGCCGCTTTTCATGTCCGTTTCAGGGAGTTTCTGCATGCCGACCGCACGGATGATGCAGATTATCTGACTTTGCTGGTGGGGTATGAGTCACAAGGTGCCGTGAAATATTGGGCATATATCCGCGAGCTGCTTTCGGATGATGAGGTGGGATTTGTAAAGCGGGAACGGAAAGGAGCGACAGACTTGGTGAACTGTATGCTTAATTACGGCTATGCCATTTTGTATGCACGGGTATGGCAGGCATTGCTTGGGGCAAAGCTGAATCCGTTCGACAGCATTGTTCATGTTCGCCAGTCGGGTAAGCCTACATTTGTCTATGATGTGGTGGAACTGTTTCGTTCGCAGGTGGTGGACAGAGTGGTTGTGACTTTGGTGCAAAAGGGCAAGCAGCTGAAAGTGGAAAAGGGACTTCTGTCGGATGATACCCGGAAACTGTTAGCCAAAAGTGTGCTTGAACGTTTGAACCGTTATGAGCGGTATCGGGGTGAGGAGATGACGATGGAACAGATTATTCGTCGGCAGGCGAAAGAGATAGCCGATTTCATTGAAACAGGGAAACATTACAAACCTTATATAGCCAAATGGTGATGAGAGCGAAGAAGAATTTTATCGTGGTGGCTTATGATGTGTCTGATGACAGACGTCGGAACCGTGTGGTGAAGCTGCTGGAAAAAGTGGGAGTCCGTGTAAACTACAGTGTCTTCGAGTGTCTGCTGACGGATGCTCAGTATGAAAAGCTGCGTAATGACATTGGGGGAAAAATCAAGCCGCGTGAAGATACGGTGATATACTATCCCATCTGTCTGGACTGTTATGCGAAGATTGTTTATCAGCCTCCGTTGCGGAAAAAGTATGAAAAGATATCAGTGGTATAAAGGTTTTGAGTTTGTGGTTTGCTGACTCATTGTAAATGCGGAAACGGATGTAAAGATTTTTATTTGCGAAGATTTCTGGTTTTGTTAAACCGTTGATATGTAATGGGTTGGATGCATTTCCTCGTTTTCTCCCGGCAGACAAAAAGTTCGCAAGAGTTTGTTTTGTGATTTTTAGTTGTTACATTTGCGAAAAAGCATCCTCATCATGCCTTCGCTCTATGAAGTTGTGTATTCATAATCAAGCGCTTGCAAATCCCTCTTTCCGCCGTTTTCGCAAATCCCGTAAACAGTTTAGACGGCGTTTTGTCTTGCGAAAATGCAAGGTGTTGATATCCAGATGAATGTTTGAAAAAAGCGTTGTTTTTATTTGGAATGTATCTTTCAAATCCCTACATTTGCGAAAAAAGTATTCTAATTGGACTAACTCCCTGGCGGAAAAGGGAGAAACTGTATGAAAAGATGAACGGCAAAAAGTGTAACTCACTCTCTGATAGATTGTCAGGGAGTATTCCATTAGAATAAGGATTAAGACACTCCTGCTTCTTCTTTCCTTGCAGTCCTAACACCTGTCAGGGAGTATTCCATTAGAATAAGGATTAAGACATTCTCTTAGCCGTAATGATACCGTTTTCGCTGTCGGTCAGGGAGTATTCCATTAGAATAAGGATTAAGACATTGGCAGACATGCTATCCACCAGTTATACACATTCGTCAGGGAGTATTCCATTAGAATAAGGATTAAGACGAGCAACTTCGGCAGAATGCCATATTCCACGATGTCAGGGAGTATTCCATTAGAATAAGGATTAAGACGAGACGAACGGCGCCTTAAAACCTATACCGTTGTCAGGGAGTATTCCATTAGAATAAGGATTAAGACACACTTGTTCTTTTTTTCATCCTGCAAAAATAAGGAAGTCAGGGAGTATTCCATTAGAATAAGGATTAAGACAAGCCGTGAGCAGGAGAATCTTTTCGTCGGGGGTTTGTCAGGGAGTATTCCATTAGAATAAGGATTAAGACAGCATCAGGTTGGCGTCTTGTATTTTAAATTCCGGTCAGGGAGTATTCCATTAGAATAAGGATTAAGACGCTGAAGTCAGGGCGATGCCGGCTGTCGTTTGGATGTCAGGGAGTATTCCATTAGAATAAGGATTAAGACTCTTTGGAACAATCAGGCCTTTAAGTCCGTACGCTGTCAGGGAGTATTCCATTAGAATAAGGATTAAGACGTAATCAAGACCTTCCTCGATAACCTCCTGAGAGGTCAGGGAGTATTCCATTAGAATAAGGATTAAGACCCCGCAATATAACATCTTTAAAAGCAAAAATTTGTCAGGGAGTATTCCATTAGAATAAGGATTAAGACAGACAAAAGAGCTTCCAACGGCTTCTGAATTAATCGTCAGGGAGTATTCCATTAGAATAAGGATAAAACACTTGTTTCTTGCTGTTTTTATGAAATTTGTAGGTAAATAATGTAATGATAAGCGTGAAATGGCGGATGCTCCCTTTTCTAAAGGTTTGAAAATCAAAGGATGTATTAAAAAAGGCGTGTAGGGAGATTTTTCCCTGCACGCTCCCTACGCGTTTCCCTACACGGGTAAAATGGTTGGTTTATAGCTTGTTATGTCGAAAAGTGTAGGGGTGTAGGGAGATTTGCAAAAAACATTTTGTAGAAAGTCAGTGCCGGATGTCTGGTTGCATACTGCCAAAAAATAGTTTTATAAGCATATACCGTTGGGATGGTCGGGTGGAAAGTGATGGCAGAAGCCTGAATCTGATGCCGGAAACAGGTGGCCTTGTTGGTTATGATGATGCCAAAGATTAAAGAAATCTGTTACAAAAGGAATAAAATGTTTGGATAAACAAGAAAAGAGCGCAAAAAAGTTGGATTTATAGAGATAAATTCATACTTTGCACCTCGTAACCAAAACCTGAAACTGTGATGAACACGATACGCTTGGCTACAGTCTTGTTTGATACAAAGATTGCTTCGGCTGAAATACCTTATTTCCGGGGAAGTGTTATCCGGCTTTCCGAAGGAAATGCGTTGTTTCACAACCACTGTGCAGAAGGGTTTCATTATGCTTATCCGTTGGTGCAATACAAGCGGATAAAGGGCTGTGCCGCCTTGATGGGGATAAATCAGGGTGCGGAAGCCTTGGTTGAACTGTTTGGCGGAAGGCCGAGTCTTTCATTCAGCTTGGGAAACAGACAGACGGTCATGAATGTAGCGGTGATTCGTTCGGAAAAATTTGCGGTAGTGTGTGATGAAGCATCCCGGACTTATGCCATCAGCAGGTGGCTGCCTCTGAACGGAACAAATTATCGCATTTATCAACAGACAGAGAGCCTGGCCGAACGTATCTCTATGTTGGAAAAGATTCTGGTCGGGAATATTCTTTCCTTTGCCAAAGGAGTCGGTAGCTTTTTTGAGCGACCGGTAATCTGCCGGATACAGCAGTTGGAGGCATCCGGTCTGGTGGATTATAAGGGAGTGGAGTTGATGAGTTTTTCAGCCAGATTCAGCTGCAATGTCAGCTTGCCCGAAGATATCGGTCTTGGTAAATCGGCAAGCATGAGCAATGGAATAGTCAAGCGGTTATGAATAAAGCAGAAGACAGCCTTTTTCTTTTGGGCGGATATGATTTGGAGATGCTGACCATCCGCGGCTTGCTTGAGAGCCGGAAGGCGGACTATGCGGATCGTCGTTTGAACTGGCAGAATGCCGTGGCAAGCAGTTACCGTAAGGAAATATCCGAAGCGGAGCGGCAGAGAAGAACCGTATATGGCATCGAACTGCGCGAGGACATGTCTTTGCCGTCTGTATACAGAAGGATAGACCATCATAATGACCTGTCTCATTTGCCCAGTGCTTTGGAACAGGTGGCGGAGATTCTTGATTTTCCGATGGACAGACACATGCAGCTGGTTGCGGCCAACGACCGGGCCTACATTCCCGGCATGCTGCAGATAGGGGCGGCACCGGAGGAAATCGAGCGGATTAGGCGGGCAGACCGCAAGGCGCAGGGCGTGACGGAAGAAGACGAGCGCTTGGCGGAAAAAGCCATAGCGGAGAATCGTGAGGATGTGGGAGACTTGTATATTGTCCGTGCCTTCAATTCGCGCTTCTCTCCGGTTTGCGACCGCCTGTTTCCTTATCGCCGGCTGTTGGTCTATACAGACAGTGAATGGGTATATTACGGTGAAAAGGCTCTGCAGGTGGCGGCGTTGTTTGAAAAAGAAATCGGTGAAGGGAAGATGTTTTGCGGCGGTGGAGAATCCGGTTACGTAGGAACTTCCCAAAACTGGTATTCGCAGAAAGAATTAATGGAAATGATTGACAGGATAAAGCGATTATGACTACGAAAGACAAATATTTCAGTTACCACATTTTTTACTTTCCTTTCAAGTGGAATGTGGAAGGCGGAAACGGCATGGATCTGTCTGACCAGATAGACTTGAACCGCATCCGCTTTCAGGAAACGGGAGGATGGGAGCGGACTACTTCCGCATCGGGCATTGATGCCGTCAATCTGTATAATGAGAAGAATTATTATTACCAGTTTGTGCATAAGGTGTTGTATGACGACGGAAGTAGGGAGAGCCTGATTCGTCATTTTGAGCGTCTGGAACCTCAGAATGAAGGAAGCGATATCCGCTATCTGATAAAGGTCAAGAACCGGGAAAAACCTTACAGCCTGAGGATGGATGCCATGAATCTGAACCTGTATGCTACGGGCGTGGGCTTTCTGTCTCTCTATTTGGGCAATGACCAGAAAGACCAGTCTGCTCCTGCCGACATTCTGCTTATCAACCAATATGGCCGCCGGATTATGCCGCCGTTTTTCGGAGACATCGTTTTGCGCAACGAAACGGCGGAAAGTATAGAGATTAAAGGACTTGGAAAAGAGTTACGCGAAGATTTCTGCGGTTATCAGATAAATGATGCCTGGAAGCCTGCGTCTTTCATCACGAAACTGGTAGAGGAGGTGGCGGTTAATCTGTCGTTTGAGCCGGTGATAGACGACCGGATGTTTGTTTTTTCCTGGTATAAGAACAATGATTTGTGTAAATCATACAAAGGGAAATTGGATGAATATCTGAGAAAAGGCAGTGATGATGATTTCTGGTATCGCTTTTTGTTTGTTGACGGAAGTTTTTGTTCGTGTCAGAATGAGGAAATGAAATATGAACTGCTGAAGAAACATACCTATCCACGATGGGAAAAGTGGAACTCACTGTATGGCGCAACCCGTTATTCGATGGTTTACCTGACAGACAATGGAGTGCCGGACTATCTGCTTACGTATTTTGAGACTATTTATGCGCGGATGGTGGAATTGGTTTTGATGCAGAGGGCTTCCATGCTTCGCTTTTCGGAAGAAGTGACAGAGGTAAGCCATCTGTCGCATCAGGAAACGGAAGTGATATCCAAACGAATCAGTTCGCTTTATAAGGAATATATTCATTTTGTCAATCAGATTTACTTCAGAGAGGTGACAGCCCAGGATCAGGGTATAGAGCTGTATGACATGTTGCAGAAGAATCTGAGGATGGAGGATTATGTAAAAGACCTGGACGGAGAGATTGGCGAACTGCACCAATATGTATCGCTGATGGATGACCGCGACCGGAGCAAGAAGGCTACCTTGCTGAACAATCTGGCTACGCTGTTCCTGCCTGTTTCCATCATAACCGGCTTTTGGGGGATGAATGAGGTTTGCAGCGTGGTGAAGGTTTCCGGATTCGGATGGCAGTTGGTTACGTTGATTGCAGGTATTTTGTTTGCGTTATGTTTCATTTATAGTAAAAAGAGAAGATTATGAAATGGGTGTGGATTAGCTTAGGGATTGCCTTGATTGCAGCGATAACAGTCATCTGCTGCTTCTTGGTTTATCGAGGATTTAAGGTGGATTGCGTGATGACTGTGGTTGGATCATTGGCTACATTGTTGATAATAAGTTTGGTAGCCGGTGTTTATTGTGTATATCAAAAGTTGGAAGTAAAAGCTCAGAAACGAATTGCGGAACAGAAAGCAAAGGATTGCGAAGAGTGGAAAGGGGCATGGGTTTCTGAAGTGATGAAGGAAGTGTTAGGTCTGCGCGAAGAACTGCGGAAAGCAAATGAGAAAATCAATAAAATAGAAGAAGAAAACAAAAATATATCGAGGTTATGAAAACGCTGACAGTAACATTAAAGCAGCATACTCCGCTGATTCATTTTCAGCCCGGACAGTATGGTGCCACACTCCGTGCTTCGGAAGTGAAACCTAAACTGGACAGGTTCATTTTAGGGAAGTTGGGCAAAGAAGAATTTGAAGAGGCAAAAAGGAAAAAGTGGCTGATAGGAAAAGGAGATCATCCGGCCTTGAATTATAAGATGCGGATAATTGGAAAAGATGTAATACTATCTCCTATAGAAGGATATTGGGGTTACAGGAGAAATAGAAATGGACAAGAAATACCAATCGCATCCCCGATGTTTTTTGGTAATATGCAGAATGAAAAAGATAAAAGTAAGAAAAATATTAAGAAATGTTTTTCGAAGTGTAATGATATAACGCTTACGCTTTATTCTTTGAGTGACGATGTGATAAAAGTCGTATTAAAATATTTGCAATCTTTTTTTCTGCAAACAAATTTTGGAACTCGTCAGAGTAAAGGTTATGGAAGTTTTTCATTGGTTGTCGATGAAAAATGGAAAAATGCTGTTGAGGAAGTAAAGGTAAAGGAAGAGACTATGCCTGTTTATCCTTATTTTACATGTAAGGGTGGAGAAAAAGTGCTTTTTAATGAGATGGAATGGTTTTATAAAGCTATACGCTCGGGAATAAATGATTGTTTTGGAGAAAGGTTTTATATGAAGTCTTTGATGTTTGCTTACGCAAAAGAAAAAGGAGAGCAATGGGAGAAGAAGACAATAAAGACTGTTTTTTATGATCAGCTGTCTGATGCGTATAATAGTGAAGATATAAATGAGAAGGAATTAGCTAATCATAACAATAAGAGTGATGTCTTGACTTATACATCTCAGGATGAAGGTGAATTCTTGTTTAAAGATTGCTTGGGTTTGTCTACAATAGAACGATGGAAAAAGCCTGTAATTTCAGGTGGACGATTAATGTACAAAGATTTTTTTACCTTAAAAAAGGGCTTTCGTAAGACAGCAGAACAGTCCGATGAAATTCAGCGAATGAAATCGCCTGTTTTATTGAAGCCAATAAAAGAAAATGGGTTTTATAAGATATATATAATGTATAATGATGTGCCTGAAAAATTCTTGAAATCTAAGTTTAATATATCAGTAGATTGTTGTGCTGAAAATGGTTTTTTGCCATTGGAAATTTATCCAGAATTTTCGATGAAAGATTATTTTGATTTCATATTCAGGCAATATTCCGATCGGAAATTTGTATATTATAGAGTAGATATACCTAAAATGATATTGGTTGGTCGGAATACTGCGAAAAGTAAACGCATTCAAGAAATATTTAAGGAAATTCGTGATAACTATAAAAAATCTGTTTATGCATTATGAAATACGCAGCAATAAATATCGGTCCCATTATTGATACAATCTCGATGGCACGGAAGCCTCGTGAACTGTGGGCGGCGAGTTATCTTTTTTCTTTTCTGATGGAATGTATCATCGAAGAGATAAAGAAGAAAGGGAAGACAATCGTATCGCCGGCATCTTTGGACAGTAACAAGAAAATAGGGGTGGGGTTGTATCCCGATCGTATCTACTTGAAAGACATTACGGATGAAGAATTAAAAGATGTGGTGGATAAGGCTTTTTGTACATTTTCTGCTAAAACAGAGATAGGCAGAGATTATATAAATGTGATGTATGTTTCCATAGAAAGCGAAGACGGAGAGGGTGTGATCAAGACACTGAACCGGCTGCTTGACTGTACGGAACTGTATAACCGTCCGGTAAAAGATGAAAGTCGGGTTAGGGTATTAGGCCTTATTCTGAAAAAAAACGATTCGCCTTTGTTTGAACATGCGTTCAACAATTCTGAATTCAAGATTCGGGCTTTGGAAAAAATAGCTACTTATCAATTATTGAAGTTGAAAGACCAGGCAGAAATTGAGAAAGAGCCATGCGACGAAGCACGTGAAAAGGAAAATAAAGACGAAACTGTGGATTTAGAGACAACAGAGGACGAGTTTTACAAGCAGATAAAAGCTGAATTTAAGAATGACTATCACTCTTATCACAAGTATATCTGTGTGGTGCAGGCGGATGGAGACAATATGGGCTCAATCATTTCTGCCTTAAAGAATGAGGAGGTGATGACTTTGTCTGCCGCTTTGTTGGGCTATGGAGAGAAAGCGTGTGGGATGATCAAGGAATTCGGTGGCTTGCCCATTTATGCGGGAGGGGATGATTTGCTGTTTCTGGCTCCGGTCGTGTCGGACCAAGGGAATATATTCGGACTTTTGTCTGAGATTGATGATTGCTATAAAAAGACGGTGGATGAAGCCATGGGTGAAAATAAGATCAGCCGTCCGGAGAAAGACGGCAAAGAGCTGCATACCTCGCTATCGTATGGCTTGTCCGTCTCTTATTATAAATATCCGCTGTATGAAGCCTTGAAGTCAGCACGTGAATTGTTGTTTGGTGCCGCCAAAAACGTGCAGGGGAAAAATGCCATAGCCTGGTGTTTGCGCAAGCATAGCGGAACGGGATTCTCCGGTTCTGTCTGCAAGGATACTTCCGAAGGGTCGGTTTATCGGATATTTACGACACTGATGACAGGTTCTGAATCTGAAAAAGTAATATCGGCCATTGCGCATAAGCTTCGGCAGAACGAAGATTTGTTGGAAATAATCCGGAATGGAGGTGACAGAGAAAAACGTATGGCCGCTTTCTATCATAAAGTGATGGAGGAAGAAAATCCGGAAAATGAGACTTATCTGAAATATACCCGTGAACTGCTTTGCGCATTGTTTGACAGTTATGTGGAAACGGATAAGGATAAGAAGGGCGATACTAAGCCGATAACAAATATATTGACTACAATGTATGGCATGCTCCGTACAGCCAAATTCATTAACGGGGAGGGCGACGACGATGAATAAATACTTGGTAAAACTGACTCCGCTCGGAAAATATTTTTTCGGGGGTGATATGACTTTTAAGTCAGGAAGAAAAAAGGATAATGACGATGAAAAATATGGCAGCTACATTATCCATTCTTTCAAGACCCCTCAGCAGACTTCTTTGCTGGGGATGATGCGGTTTCTGCTGTTGTCGAACGATGGAAATGCGTTTGATGTAGAAAACAACCGGATTAAGAATAAGGATAAGGCGGATACTTTGATAGGGGAAAAGAGCTTCTGTGTTTCGGAGGGTCATAAGGCAAACAATTTCGGCAAGATTAGTAGTATCGGCCCTTGCTTCCTTTATGATAAGAAAGCCGCTAAAGCCTATTTTCGGATTCTGCTTCCCGACTGGCAGATAGCCTTTGCAGATGCTCCTGTGAAAGCCGTCATCAATGGCGCGGAAGTGGAGCTTCCGAAAATTTGGGTAGAAAAGGACGGCAAGGAGGAAGCATATACCGGCAAGGATGGCATGGATGTCTGTTATGCTTCTTTGGATAAGTCTCCTGTATTGAAGAAAGAGGAAGATTTGTTTACGGAGGATTCCCGCATCGGGATAGCCAAGAATGAGAAGGGAAAATCAGATTCATCCGCTTTTTATAAACAGATATCCTACCGCTTGGAGAAGGGCTTTTGTTTTGCTTTTGAGGTGGAGACGGAAGTAGACCTGACAAAATACCAGAATAGGTTGGTGCAGTTAGGGGCAGACAGCTCGAGCTTTTTGCTGGAGGTGGAGCAGAATACGGTTGGTTATCCCCAGTCGAAGAATGACTTGCAGGTGGTTCTTGTTTCGGATGCCTATATAGAGTCGACAGAAGGCTTGAAGATTCGTTTTGCGGTTACGCGGGTCCGGCCTTTCCGCTTCTTGCATACCGGGAACAGTAAAAATCCCCAAAATTATAATACCAGATACAATTCAATCCGTCAAAAGCGCTATGACCTGTATGAGGCAGGCTCGGTGTTTTATTTTAAGGATAAGGATTCGCGAGATAAGTTCTGCGAGTATTTGGACAGTTTTAAAGAGTTTACACAGATAGGTTATAATCAATTTGCAAAATAAAAAAGTAAGATATGAGTAACAGTGTTTCTGTCTGGCTGATTATTCCCCAGACCAATTTGCATGTAGGAAATGAAAGTGTAGGAAACTTTGGTGTGATAGACAAGGCCATCCAGCGGGATGTTATGACGGGTATTCCCTGCATAAACTCCAGTTCGCTAAAGGGCGCGATAAAGGAATACCTCACAAACGGCCCTCAAAAAGGGAAGGTTAATGTGCAGTCTTTGTTCGGCTCGGTGAAGGGAAAAGAGGATACCCAAAAGGGAAGTGCCGTTTTCTTTGATGCGAACCTGCTTTTTATTCCGGAGCAGTGCGAGGGTGGCAAGGTGTATGAACTGGCTTATTGCGATAAAGTCATTCAGGCGTTTGTAGATAAGGCAACGGCTTTAGGGGCTAATTGCAGTAAGGAGTCAATAAAAGATAACTGTAAAGCATTAAAGGAGAACTGTAATGTATTAAAGGCCGAGTCTGAATCAGTTGAAAACTTTAAAGAGCTGTGCAGCGATGACTCATTGCCCATTATCGCCCGCAATTGCCTGGAGGATGGCGAGAGTGTGAACCTTTGGTATGAGCAGGTGCTCCCGTCTCAATCGGTGTTGGCCGCCATTATCATGACACCGAATGACGGTGATTTGGATATACTGAAAGACAAGATTGTTCAGATTGGTGCAAATGCCACCATCGGTTACGGATATTGTCTGTTTAAGAAACTGTAAAACGTGAGTCTTATGAACAAGAAAGAGAATAAAGAATGGATGGAACGTGCCGAGTCTGTCTTGCAGGACGAGAAATGGGAGTGCCCTTTGTTTAAAGATAAAGGTAAAACTACTCAAGGTGAAGGTGAAACCACCCAAAATGAAGGCAAAACCACCATTTATGACAGTTATAACGGTCAGGTTGCGGCGTTGGGAGTTTCTATCCTGATGATAGGCCTGAAGCCGACCTTGGCCATCTATTATCAGGATGCCCCGAAATCGGGAGAAAATAAGGCCGCCCGAAGATGTTTGCTGGAGGTAATCGTCCGAATGCTGAGGCTCAAGGAGGATAAAAAAGTATATGAAAGCACGGAATCTTTAGTAAGGTATATTTTGGATGTGCCGAAAAATCCTTCGGACGGGGAGAAAAAACTTTCGGAACAGGAAGAAAAAAGTCTAAAGACGGACATTTTGAACTGTTCGATAGCGTTAAAGCAGGTAATCAGAACCTATAAATTGGAGAAAGATGGTGAAGACAATAAATAACATCGGCAAGCTTTTTTATAAGGACTATTATAAAAAGCTTGAGTATGACTATGTATTCGGCAGCGGAAAGGCAGACTTGGGGGATATTAATACGCGGATAAAGTCTTCTGCTCTTGTGGAAATAAAAAATCTGGCTTGTGAAAATGTATTTTCGGCCACGATCTTGTATCCGGGACTGGTGACGGGAACGGGTCTTGTGCATGACTCTAAAAACATTGAGGGCGGATATAACTTAGGTCTGCACTTTGACTATACCTGGGGGATGCCGGTGATATACGGCTCTTCTGTAAAGGGAGTGCTGCGCCAGTATTTTGAGGAATTTTTTCTGGAGGAAAAAGACTGTCGGAAAGGCGATGTCAAGCCTTTGTGTAAGGCTATATTCGAAGGGGAAGGCAGGTCGATATACGAAAGGGATATATTCTTTGATGCGGTAATCACGGGGGAATACGATGGCCGCATACTGGAAGACGATTCCATTACTCCGCATAAGGATGAGCCTTTGAAGGATCCCGTTCCCATCACGATGCTGAAGATTGCTCCGGGATGCAAGATAGAATTTCGTTTCCGGCTGCACGATTCGGAGATTAACGAGAATACATATACGGCAGAGTTTAAGGAAAAACTGTTTAAAAAAATACTCGGAGCCGTCGGTGTGGGAGCCAAGACGAATGTAGGGTATGGGCAGTTAAGGTTTGACTAAGAAAAAGATGATATAGTATGAATGCGGACTACCAGTCAATCGGTCTTTTCATCGACGGAGGCTATTATGCCAAAGTCAATGAAGCTTTGGAGGAAAATTTGTCCCTGAATATAAATGTGACTTCTCTGATGGCGTTCATCCGCCAGCAGATTAGTCAGCTGAGCGGGTCGGAGCTTTCGGTGTGTCACATCACGGAGAGCCATTATTTCCGCGGGCGTTACCGGGTGAATGACGCCAACAGCAAGCATCTGCTTTATAGCGAACGGAAATTTGAAGATTCTCTGATTGAGAATGATGTGATATTCCATTACAAGCATCTGCGTGAAGTGCAGAAAGAAGGAAATACAACGGTAATAGAGAAAGGCATAGATGTGTGGTTTGCCCTTGAAGCCTATGAGTTGTCCACTATCCGGCACTTCGACTATGTGGTGCTTGTTACGGGAGATGCCGACCACGAAATGTTGGTAAAGAAGTTAAAGGCACTGAAGATACAGGCAATTCTGCTGACATGGGATGTATCTGCCGACCAGTCGACCTCTACAGCCAGACTGTTAAGGGATGAGGCTTGCATACATATTGAGTTAAGCAGGCTGATGGCCAATGATAAAGATTTGTTGAAAAGACTTTGTAAGGCAAAATAATTTATACGGATGGCTTTATCACAGGATTGTAACATCGCTTAACCGCTTTGTAACTTTGCCGTATCTCCCTTTTCATTGGATTGTTGTTTTCATGTAACCGGAAAGAACGACTTTTGCTGTCGGAAACAAAAGACGTTTTTTTAGATGAATAGAGCAAGAAAATGGATTGGGGTGGCGGCGTTTATGTCTGTTGTAGCCGCAGATTTGTTTGCAGCCGACTTGAATGTAAATGTGAAGGGCTGCGTAAAGGATTATGAGTCGAAAGAGCCTTTGATTGGGGCGACAGTACGTATCGTCGGCAGCAATATTGGAGCCGTGACAGACATTGACGGTAATTTCCAGCTTTCAGGCGTGGAAGATGGTATTTATGATATCGAAATCAAGTATGTGGGATATAAGACTGTTGTCAGGAGGCAAATCAAGATAGAGGACAGTCAGGTTACGACTTTGGACTTTGAATTGCAGTCGGATACCCAGATGCTTTCGGATGTGACGGTGGTGGCAAAGGCAAACCGTGAGTCGGAAAGCGTCACTTTGCTGGAGCAGAAGCAGTCGGTTGTGGCTATCCAGTCGGTCGGGGCTAAGGAGCTGTCGCGAAAGGGAGTGAGCGACGCGCAGGGAGCTGTGACGAAAATTTCCGGCATCTCCAAGCAAGAAGGTGTGAAGAATGTATTTGTCCGTGGACTGGGCGACCGCTATAACATCACTACCTTGAACCGTTTCCCTATTCCGTCTGAGGATCCGGAGTATAAGAATATTGCGTTGGACTTCTTTTCCACGGACATTATTCAGTCTGTCGATGTTAACAAGACATTCAGCGGGGGCATGTCGTCGGATGTGAGTGGTGCCAATATCAATATTTCTTCTAAAGAACTTGTGGGAAGAGGCGAACTGAACGCAAGTGTGTCGGGAGGAATCAACACCAATGCCGTTTCATCCGACTTTATGAAACTGGACGGAGTGAATGCCTTTGGCTTTGCCGACAGCAGGCAGCCGGGAGATGATATGGGTGTATATGGCTTCCGGAACAAGATTGACCCTTCAAAAAAGTCCGCTCCCGTCAATCAAAATTATACTTTGTCGGGTGGAAAAGAATTTTTGTTTGGAGACAATCCGTTTTCCTTTTATTTGGTCGCCAATCATAGCAAGAAGTTTTCTTTTTATGAAGAGGAGGTGCGTAATTCAATCACTTCGGGAGATTTGTCGCAGGACATGACCGGAGAGATTTCGAATGTGGAGACTTCGCAGATTGTGATGGCAGACTTGGACTACAGACACAACAACAAACACCATATACAATATAATTTCATGATGGTTCATGCTTCCCGCGAGTCGGTTGGCGACTATCTGGGTATGGATAACGACTATCAGTCGTCCGATACCTATGAGGGATTCATGCGCCGTCAGCAGGCAAACGACAATTTGTTGTTTGTCAATCAGCTGAACACACAGTGGGAACTGGCCCCGAAGTGGAAGCTGGATGCCGGAGTCTCTTATAATAAGATAAAGGGACTTGAACCTGACCGCCGTATCAACAATCTGGTGAAACGTGACAATGGTTATGTGCCGATGAAAGGTACGGGTGTTCAGCAGCGTTATTTCTCGGAACTGAACGAGGATGATGTCAACCTGCGTGCCGGACTGACTTATAAATTTCCAGACCGCTTTGGCCAGTTGTCGAATTTGAACTTTGGATATATGGGTCGTCTGGTGGATGACAGCTTTATCGCTACGGAATATGACTTGTCCGTTGCCCGCCAGACTGTGTTTGATATTGAGAAGGTGACTTTCGGCGATTACTACAATCAGGAAAATCTGGATAACGGTTACTTCATTCAAGACAAGAACGTGGACGAGTATGATGTGGCCAAGAATATCCATTCGGCTTATGTGGAGGCAACCTATCAGCTGACTGCCGGACTGATTGCTAATGTGGGGGTGAAATATGACAATGTGAATATTGATGTGGACTATAATGTGAACCGTGGAGGAACACAGGGTGAGCGCAGCATCAACAAGGATTATGTATTGCCCAGTCTGAATCTTCGCTATAACTTTAATGACAAACATGCGTTGCGTCTTGCGGCAAGCAAGACTTACACGCTGCCTCAAGCAAAGGAGATTTCTCCTTTCCGCTATGTAAGCGTAAGCTTCAAGAGTCAGGGAAATCCAGATCTGAAGCCTTCGGACAATTATAATCTCGATTTGAAGTGGGACTTCTACCTGTCAAGCAATGAACTGTTGTCTGTATGCGGATTCTACAAGTATATTAAAAACCCGATTTCACGTATCGAAATTGCCAGTGCCGGAGGCTTCCTTTCTTATGAGAACATTGCTCATCATGCCACGGTGGCGGGAGCGGAGATTGAGTTCCGCAAGAATCTGTTTTCCCGACAGATTGCAGACGGGATGAACAAGCTGACTTTCGGTTTGAATAGCTCTTATACTTATACGCGTGCCAAGGTGCCTTTGGCGACAGACCCGACAGGCTCTCAGCTGGAAGGTGCGGCTCCGTGGATTGTGAACAGTGATTTGAGTTATCAGTTGCAGAAAGGCAAGTGGGATTTTACTTCTACCTTGGTGTTCAATTATTTCAGCGACCGGCTCTATACTGTCGGAACGGAAGGATACCAAGATATTATGGAGAATGGAATCCCGACACTCGACTTTGTTGCATCGGCCAAGTTTGGCAATCATTTCGGGTTCTCGCTGAAAGCGCGCAATCTGTTGAACTCTGCCCACCAGTTGACACGTACTGGTAATGCTACCAACGAAGAGGTGGTATTGAGCAAATACCGTAAGGGGATGGAGTTGAGCTTGGGAGTGTCTTATGAATTTTAAGTATGTTTTTAATAGGAATCATATAAAGCTTTTTTTAACCAAATTATTTGCAAAATGAAAAAGTTATTTTTGACAGCTATGGCGTTTGCTGCACTGATGAGCGCGCCTGTATTGACTTCTTGTAGTGACGAAGATACACCGGGTGGCGGAGGCGGAGGCCAAGGCGAATCCGTAGAAATAGGTGGCGGCACTTTGGAAGAAGACATGACACTGGATGCTACGAAGGAGTATCTTCTGACTGGAACGCTGACAGTGCCCGATGGAGTGACGCTGACTATCCCTGCCGGAACGACTATTCGTGCGCAGAAAGGTTTTGACAAATATATCATCGTGGCCCAGGGTGGTAAGATTGAGGCCAGAGGTACGGCTACTCAGCCTATTGTCTTTACTGCTGATGACGAAAGTGCCGCTGCTTCGGGATATTGGGGCGGTTTGATTATTAATGGTAAGGCTCCTATCTCGGGCGGAGGAACATCGGCTGCCGAAGTGGACAATGACCAGATGTATGGCGGTACGGATGAGGCTGACAACAGTGGTACTATCCAGTATGTGAAGCTGCTTTATACCGGTGCCCGCTCAAGTGCTGATGTGGAGCACAACGGTTTGACCCTGAATGGCGTGGGTAACGGTACTACGATTGACCACATCTATATATTGGAAGGCGCTGACGATGCCATTGAGTTCTTCGGAGGGTCTGTGAATGTAGACAACCTGTTGGCTGTAAACTGTGATGACGACATGTTCGATTTTACACAAGGATATAGCGGCAAGTTGAGCAACTGTTACGGCGTTTGGGAAGAAGGCTTTACCAGCTCAGAGGAAGACCCGCGCGGCGTAGAGGCTGATGGTAATCTGGACGGAAATCATTCGGAGCATACTCCGCAGTCTGATTTCACGATTGAGAACATGACTATCGAAAACCTGTCTGCTCAAACCTGTCTGCTCAAGAGATGAATGATGCCATTAAGATTCGTCGTCATGCAAAGGCTACCATTACAAACGCTTTGGTAAAGGGATCTGGCCCGATTGACGATTTGGTAGACATGACAGACTCTAAGGGAGTAGCCGACAATGCAAGTGTAATCAGCGTAACTACCGAAAATGCGGCAACCGATGTAGAGATGGTATATGTACCGGATTCTGAGAAAGATCCGGATGGAAAGGTTCAGACCTGTACGGCTACCGTAAACGTTGCATCAGGAAATGTTGGAGCCAGTCAGTCTGCTTTTGCGTGGACAGGATATAGCTTCGGTGGTGGCGCAGCTGCAGTGGTTGTTGAAACTTTACCGACCGACATTTCTGCCGATTTGGAACTGGATGCCAGTAAAGAATATCTTATCGAGGGTTCTGTTATCGTAGCAGACGGTGCTACATTGACTATCCCTGCCGGAACGACCATCCGTGCAAAGGAAGGTTTTGCCAACTATCTGCTCGTGGCTCAAGGCGGAAAGATTATGGCTGAAGGTACGGCAGAAAAACCGATTACTTTCACAGCCGAGAATGAAGCCGAGGCAGCAGCCGGATATTGGGGCGGTCTGATCATTAACGGCAAGGCTCCTCTTTCTGGTGCCAGTGCAGGAACGATTGGAAGAACGGAAATAAACAATGATTTTGAGTATGGCGGTACGGATATAGCTGACAATTCTGGAGTATTGAAGTATGTAAGAATCCTTTATACCGGTGCCCGCTCAAGTGAAGATATCGAGCATAACGGTTTGACGCTTAACGGCGTGGGCAATGGCACTTTGATTGAGAATATTTATGTGGCAGAAGGAGCCGACGATGCCATCGAGTTCTTCGGAGGTTCGGTGAATGTGACGGGGCTTTTGGCTGTAAACAGCGATGACGATATGTTCGACTTCACCCAGGGATACTGTGGCACGCTGAAAGACTGCTATGGAAGATGGGAAGAAGGCTACACTAGCACGGAAAGTGACCCGAGCGGTGTAGAGGCTGACGGTAATCTGGACGGAAAACCTGTCTGCTCAAGAGATGAATGATGCCATTAAGATTCGTCGTCATGCAAAGGCTACCATTACAAACGCTTTGGTAAAGGGATCTGGCCCGATTGACAATTTGATTGACTTGACCGATGGTAAGGGAACGGCAGACAATGCTTCCAGTCTCAGCGTTACAAATGAGGCAACCGATGTGACGGCGGAGGAAAATAAAGGTACTTGCACTGCAACTGTAAATTTTGTATCAGGTAATACCGGCTGCGAACTTGATTTCGCCTGGACTGGTTACAGCTTGTAATGAATATCTGCTTAGCATATAGATACGTTAATGAGTTTTTCTTTTTGACTAAAATCTCTTTTTAGTTTTTCTCTACCATTTTCAAGAGCCGTCTGCCCTGATAGAAGGGCGGGCGGCTTGCTTTTTGTATATTTTGTGCAAATATTTTCCGAAAATATTTGCAGAGTCAAAAAAAATCCGTACCTTTGCGGCCGAATTAAGGAATACATCGCGGAGTGGAGCAGTTGGTAGCTCGTTGGGCTCATAACCCAAAGGTCGTCTGTTCGAGTCAGGCCTCCGCAACAGTAAGAGGATATGCCAAATGGTGTATCCTCTTTTCATTTGCCGGAACTGTCCGTCGAAAAGATTTTTTTGTCTGTATGAAAAGTCTGTTTCACCGGTACGGATTATACATTGTGCTATAGAGAAAGAAATTCTTCTCCAAACGAAAGGGGAAGCAGGTCTTTTATGCCGTTTATCAGATAGATTTCTTTTGTGCCATACAGCAGGATGCGGATGGGAGAGCCGTATCGCTGTTCCGTTTCGAGCAGCACCTGGCGGCAAGCACCGCAGGGGGAAATGGGTGTGCTGATGAAGCCCGACGCATTTCGTGCGGCTATGGCGAGTGTCTTCACCGCCTGGTCGGGGTATCGGGAATTGGCATAAAAAAGCGTAGTCCGTTCGGCGCAGAGTCCGGAAGGAGAGGCGGCGTTTTCCTGATTGCTTCCCGACACGGTTTCTCCGTTGGCAAGCAGTGCGGCTGCTCCTACCGAAAAGCGGGAATAGGGGGCATAGCTTCGCTGTGTTGCTTCTTTGGCCTGCTCTATCAGGCGGCGGTCTTCCTCGTTCAGCTCGTCATAATGCAGCGAGCGTATGCGGATTTCAATCTTTATCTCTTCCATACTGGTCTTTTGCAGGTACTTGTCTTTACAAATGTAGGGAAAAATTTGTCTTCCGGCGTATTTTTCTGTAATTTTAAGTGTTTATCATCCCACAATCTGCTATCTTTGTGCGCAAAGAGTGAAGGAGGTCATGAAAATTTTACGCTATATCTTTATCTTTTTTCTGGCGGTGCTGACATTGTCTGTCTCGGCCCAGCGCCGCAACAAGGCATACGAAGATTATATTCACAAATACCGCAAGATTGCTGTGGATGAAATGAAGCGGTTTCACATCCCGGCCAGCATCACGTTGGCACAGGGGCTGCTGGAGTCGGGAGCAGGCAAGAGCGCGCTGGCACGGCGTTCCAACAATCATTTCGGCATCAAGTGCGGAGGCAGCTGGAAGGGGAAAACCGTCCGTGCCAATGACGATGCGCCCAACGAATGCTTTCGGGCCTACAAGCATCCCAAGGATTCCTATCGCGATCATTCGGTGTTTCTGAGCACGGGAGCGCGGTATGCTTTCCTTTTCCGCCTGAAGATAACCGACTATAAAGGGTGGGCGCGCGGACTGAAGAAGGCGGGATATGCCACCGACCCCCGTTATGCCGACCGCCTGATCAATATCATCGAACTGTATGACCTGAATGAATATGACCGTAAGGACGGGCTGAAATGGATGGAGAAGTATCCCAATCCGCATCAGCCTTATCTGGCCAACGGCCTGCTCTATGTGATAGCCCGCCGGGGCGACACGTTCAAGTCGCTGGCAAAGGAGCTGGGCATCAGCCGGAAGAAGCTCCGCAAGTATAATGAGCTGCCCAAGGACTATGAATTTACGGGCGGGGAAATCGTTTATCTGGAGAAAAAGAACAAGAAGGCCACGAAAGACAACATTGTCTATGTGGTGCGCGAGGGCGATTCCATGTATTCCATCTCACAGAAATTCGGCATCCGCCTGAAAAACCTGTATAAGATGAACAAGATGAAGCCGGAGTCTCCGGCTCCGAAGGTGGGGGATATACTGAGACTCCGCTGAAGGCTGCGGTCATTCGTGGTGGTAGGGACTGTTGTGCAGGATGCTCAGCGCCCGGTAAAGCTGCTCGGTGAAGACAATGCGTATCATCTGGTGTGAGAAGGTCATTTTCGAGAGCGATATCTTCTCGTGCGCCGCGGCATAGACCGCAGGTGAAAATCCGTAAGGCCCGCCGATGATGAACACCAGACGCTTGTTTACGGTGTGCATCTTCTTTTCCACCCATCGGGCAAACTCTATGGAGCGGAATTCCTTGCCGTGTTCGTCCAGCAATACCACTGCATCGCCCGGCTGCAAGGCTTTCAGTATCAGTTCTCCCTCCTTGTCCTTCTGCTGTTCGGTGCTGAGGCTTTTCGTGTTCTTCAGTTCGGGGATGATTTCCATGTCGAACGAAGCATAGTGCTTGATTCGCTCCACATAGTCGTTGATGGCTGTAATGTAATGCTTTTCAACTGTGCGCCCTACGGCGAGTAGTATAAACTTCATGAATCTTTTTTATTAAAAATGTGTTTGCAAAGATACGAAATATCTCTACCTTTGCCGCATGAATCGTTAAACAGAAATAACAGGAATCAAGATGGACGAGAAAATTGTAAAAGATCTGATAGACCGCCTGATTGACCTTTCATTTGCAGAGGATATAGGCGATGGCGACCATACCACATTATCGTGCATTCCGGCGGATGCGATGGGCAAGTCGAAGCTTCTGATAAAGGAAGAAGGCATTCTGGCAGGCATCGAGGTGGCGAAGGAAGTGTTCCGCCGTTTCGACCCCACCATGAAGGTGGAGGTTTTCATACCGGACGGCTCGCATGTGAAGCCGGGGGATGTGGCGATGGTGGTGGAAGGAAAGGTGCAGTCTCTGCTTCAGACCGAACGCCTGATGCTGAACATCATGCAGCGCATGAGTGGAATCGCCACGATGACAAGCCGCTATGTGAAGCGTCTTGAAGGCACAAAGACACGTGTACTGGACACACGCAAGACAACACCGGGGATGCGTGTGCTTGAGAAGATGGCGGTAAAGATCGGTGGCGGTGTGAACCACCGCATCGGCTTGTTTGATATGATTCTGCTGAAAGACAATCATGTGGATTTTGCAGGAGGTATTGACAAGGCGATTACCCGTGCACGGGAGTATTGCAGGGAGAAAGGCAAGGACTTGAAGATAGAAATCGAGGTGCGCAACTTTGATGAATTGCAGCAGGTGCTCGACTTGGGTGGGGTAGACCGTATCATGCTCGACAATTTTACGCCTGAAAACACACGCAAGGCTGTAGAGATGGTGGGCGGACGCTACGAAATCGAGTCTTCGGGCGGCATTACCTTCGATACGCTGCGTGACTATGCCGAGTGTGGCGTGGACTATATTTCGGTAGGTGCATTGACTCACTCCGTAAAAGGCTTGGATATGAGTTTCAAGGCTTGCTGATAAATTGTCTGGCGGAAATTTTCTTTCGGAAGGGCAGGATGTTCCTGCCCTGATATCTTTATAAACAGGAGGATTAATCTATGAAAAGATTGTTTGTAAGTTTTTTGTTGATGGGTTTGTTCGGTTTCGGACTGAGTGAGGTATCGGCTCAAGACCTGAAGTCCATTCTTTCCGGGGTGGCGAAGGTCGTGGGAAATAAAGTTACCGGGAGCGAAAACTCGATAGAAGGCACCTGGACTTTTGTCGGGCCGGATTGTAAATTTGAGAGTGACAACTTGCTGGCCAAAGCCGGCGGTGAAGTGGCGGCCAAAAAGGTGGAGGATAAGATGGGGGGAATCTTGAGTACGTTGGGATTCAAGGAGGGAACCACTTATACCTTCAAAGCAGACAGCACTTACACCTCGGTGGTCGGCGGACGCACTACGAATGGGACATACAGCTATAATGCGGAAACAAACGAGCTGACCCTGAAGACGCGTTTGGGCATCAAGGTGAACATGATTGCATCAAAGGGGCTGACGGGTGACAAGCTGAGTCTGTTTTTCAAGGCCGACAAGGTGATGTCTTTGGCTCAGTCCATACTCGGAAAGGTTTCAAGCGCCTCATCCAATTCGGCTGTCGGTACGGCCAATTCACTGATGAATGAATACGACGGGTTGCTGTTGGGCTTTGAGATGAAGAAGCAGTAAGCCTGTAGATATTGTAATTGTATCCGATGACAAAGCCCAACCATCACATGGCCGGGCTTTGTCATAAATGTTTTTTTGAGAGCATCCTGTCTGTTTTTCATAAGCTTGAAAAAACAGTTTCATCATACAGTGGAATGATCAGAAACTGATATGGATGCCTCCCATAAAGGTTGCTTTGGGCATGGGATATCCTGCCATGATTTCATACCGCTGTGCCAGGATGTTTTCTCCCTTTACATAAAGGCTTGCATATCTGCACAGGCGGTAGCTTGCCCGGATGTTCCAGAGCGTGAAGTCTTCGGTTGTTTCCGTTTCGCCGGTCGAAGTGTAAAGTCCCTTTATATACTGTATGCCGGAAGAAACGCCCCACCGCCCTTGGGTAAAGTCGGCACCGGCATACAGCTTGTGTTCGGGTGCGGCAAGCACGGGATTCTCCATGTGCAGCCAACTGTAATTGGCGTTTACGCTCCATCTGGAGTTGATGCGGCAGGCGACATTGGTTTCAATCCCCCAGTTTTCTATTTCTCCGGTATTGATATTCATCGGCCGTCCCTCTACGGGAATGGTCATAATCATATTGTCGCCGTTGATGTAATAAAGGTTGGCACCGTATTGCAGTCTGTTTTCCAGTAATTTTTGTGAGAATGAAAGTTCGTAATTCACCAGGCGTTCCGGCTTCAGGTTCGGGTTCTGGGGTGGAAACATATACATCTCGCGGATGGTCGGGTTGCGGAATCCCTTGCTTACCATCGCCTTCAGTTCGGCGTTTCGCGGCAGATGAAAGGCCAGTCCTCCTTGCGGAACAAGCTCTGTTCCTACATGCGAGTGGTGGTCTGCACGCAGACCTATGTTCATCGACAGCCAGTCGCTGAAGTTTTGGCGTATATCTACATATCCGGCAAACTCGTCTTGCTTCTTGTTCACTCCCGGCTCTTTTTCTCCGGATGCTATCACCCGGTTCCACGACTCACCACCGAAATGCTGGTAGTCGAAGCCCAATGTCAGCCGGTTCCCGGTGAAAAGCGTCGCGCTCTGATACCACGATATGCCCATCATCAGGTCTTTGGAGTGGAAGAGAGAGGTCTGCGGCGATTCTCCTGCTTCATAACCGTCGTTTATCTTGTGCCGTCCCCAGTTGTAGAACACGCTCAATGCTCCCGAAGTCCGTTCATAATTGTTTTGCAGGGCGAAGGAAGCCATGCCGCGTGTGATGCGTGAGTCGTTGTCAAAGAGCGGGGCGGACACCGGGCCTGGATTGGAAGCGTTGAAATGCGTTACATTCACATCTCCGTATACATTCCATACTTCGCTGATGTCATAGCCTAATTTGGCATAGCCGCCATATTGCTCAAATCCCATGTCGGCGCGGTGTCCGTCCGTCCGGTTGTAGGATGCGGAAACCACGCTGCTGAAGCGGCCTTTCCTTATGCGGTTGGTCGCTTCGGTCTGTATCGTGCCGTATGAGCCTGCTCCCAGGTTGACGCTCGTCTGCACCCCGTCTTCTTTCTGCCGGCGCGTAACGATGTTGATGACACCTCCCATTGCATTTGAGCCGTATAGAACGGAGGCCGGCCCGCGCAAGACTTCCACCCGCTCGGCAAGCATCGTCTGGTAGGCATCGGCAATCGGGTGGCCGAACAGCCCCATATACTGCGGATGTCCGTCAATCAGCACCAGCATTTGGGCACTGCCGCCGATTCCCCTTACACTGATGCCGCCTGCCGCCCCCGTCGATACGCCGTATCCCATCACGCCGCGGCTTGTGGTGAACAGTCCCGGAATCTGCTCGTTCAGAATCGGGAACAGTGAAGGTTCGTAGCGTTTTTCTATCTCAGGCCGGCCGACGATGGAAAGCGTCATCGGCAGATGGCGGATGTCTGTTTCGTTGCGTGTGCCTGTTACAACCACCTCGTCGAGGGCATAGTTCCGGTTGACGGAAGTGGTGTCGGCCGTTTCGGCCTGCATCTGGATTCCTGCGGCAAGCAGGATGCCGGTCAGTAGCGGCGTATGAAGTTTCTTCATGTAGGTCTGTTTGTTGGTTTTGTTATAATTTTTCACCCTGCAAATATATGGGATAAGAATGGATTATGGTAGATATAAATTACGGAAAATGCTACCCGCTTTACAGAAATGGGGATTTCCCGTCGGGATTGGAATACGGAAATACCGGAATGTCATGCCGTTGAAACCGGATTGATACATCATCCGCTTATTTTTGTTATGTCAAAAAAGCAGGATGTATGGATGCAGAATTTTTTATGAAGCAGGGCAAACCGTGGCTGGTTGTTGTTCTGATGGCACTGGCAGCAGGACTGTATTTAGGTTATCTGGGATATAGTCTTTATTGTTTCGGGCATTGACGGGCTATATCCTTGATATCTGTTTGGCTAAAAAAACAAAAACAGGGATTGCCTCCGAGAAGGCAATCCCTTGTGGTCAAGTATTCAAGTGATTTGTCAGTTGCGGAACTTCAGTCCGTCGGCACTGCGCTCCACAATAATCGGTCGGGTGCGGTCTACCTCCTGCGACAAAAGTTTCTTCGACAGGTCATTAAGCAGATAGCGCTGGATGGCACGCTTTACCGGACGCGCTCCAAACTCAGGGTCGTAGCCGGCCGTGGCGATGAAGTCAATAGCCTGGTCGGTGAGTTGCAGCGTCACGCCGTTTTCTTCCAGCATTCTCCGGATGCCGTTGATCTGCAAGCGGACAATTTGTTCTATTTGCGGCTTGTTGAGCGGTTGGAACATGATGATTTCATCAATACGGTTCAAAAACTCCGGACGAATGGTCTTTTTCAGCATGTTCAGCACCTCCGTTTTGGTTTCCTCCACAATCTGGTCGTGATTCTGCTCGCTGATCTTTTCAAACTGGCTCTGAATGTACGCGCTGCCCAGATTGGAAGTCATGATGATGATGGTATTCTTGAAGTTTACCGTACGGCCCTTGTTGTCCGTAAGCCGTCCGTCATCCAAAACCTGTAACAGAATGTTGAATACATCCGGATGAGCCTTCTCTATTTCATCGAACAAAACCACGGAATAAGGCTTGCGCCGCACGGCTTCAGTCAGCTGTCCGCCCTCATCATAGCCTACATATCCCGGAGGCGCACCAATCAGTCGGGATACTGAATGCTTCTCCTGATATTCGCTCATGTCGATACGCGTCATCAGCGATTCGTCGTCGAACAGATACTCGGCCAAAGCCTTTGCCAGCTCCGTCTTTCCGACACCTGTCGTACCGAGGAAAATGAACGAGCCTATGGGGCGCTTCGGGTCTTGCAGTCCCGCACGGCTGCGCCGCACGGCATCTGCCACGGCCTGGATGGCTTCATCCTGACCTACGACACGCTTGTGCAGTTCGTCTTCCAGATGCAGCAGCTTGTCCCGCTCGCTCTGCATCATCTTGCTGACCGGTATTCCCGTCCACCGTGACACTACATCGGCAATGTCTTCAGCCGTCACTTCCTCCTTTATCATGGCACTGTCGCCCTGTTTCCTCTTCAGGTCTTCCTGAATGCTCTTGATTTCATTCTCCAAAGCCTGAAGCTTTCCGTAGCGGATTTCGGCCACTTTCCCGTAGTCTCCCTCCCGCTCGGCGCGGTCTGCCTCAAACTTCAGCTGTTCAATCTGCTGCTTGTTCTGCTGAATCTTGTTCACCAGTTCCTTTTCGCTTTGCCATTTGGCTTTGTAAGAGGTATCCTGCTCTTTCAGTTCGGCAATCTCCTTGTTGAGTTGGGCCAGCTTGGCTTCATCCTTCTCCCGCTTGATGGCTTCACGCTCGATTTCGAGCTGTTTCAACCGGCGTTCTATCTCGTCCAGTTCTTCCGGCAGGGAGTCTCGCTCCATCCGGAGCTTGGCTGCGGCCTCATCCATCAGGTCGATGGCCTTGTCGGGCAAGAATCGGTCGGTGATGTAACGGTTGCTCAGCTCTACGGCAGCGATGATTGCCTCGTCCTTGATGCGCACCTGGTGGTGGTTTTCGTAGCGTTCCTTCAGTCCTCGCAGGATAGAGATGGAGCTTGCCGTGTCCGGCTCGTCGACCATCACGGTCTGGAAACGGCGTTCCAGCGCCTTGTCTTTCTCAAAATATTTCTGATATTCGTCAAGCGTCGTAGCACCGATGCTTCTCAGCTCACCGCGCGCCAAAGCAGGCTTCAGGATATTGGCGGCATCCATTGCGCCCTCGCCCTTTCCGGCTCCCACCAGTGTGTGGATTTCGTCGATAAACAGGATAATGTTTCCTTCGGACTTTGTTACCTCGTTGATGACCGATTTCAAACGCTCTTCAAACTCGCCTTTATATTTGGCTCCTGCCACCAGTGCGCCCATATCAAGGGAGTAAAGCTGCTTGTTCTTCAGGTTTTCGGGCACATCTCCCCGCAGGATACGTTGGGCCAGTCCTTCCACAATGGCCGTTTTACCCGTACCCGGTTCGCCGATCAATATCGGATTGTTTTTCGTACGGCGGCTCAAAATCTGGAGCACCCGGCGGATTTCCTCGTCACGCCCTATCACCGGATCAAGTTTGCCGTTGCGGGCGGCCTCTATCAGATTGACGGCATATTTGTTGAGCGACTGATAAGTGTCCTCACTCGACTGCGAAGTGACTTTCTGCCCCTGACGCAGTTCGGCGATGGCCGCACGCAGTTCCTTGTCGGTCATGCCCGCGTCCTTCAGTATGGTGGACACCGTACTTTTCACATTGAGCAAAGCCAAAAGAATGGCTTCCAAAGAAACATATTCATCACTCAGTCCCTTGCTATATTCCACAGCTTTCTGCAATACCTCGTTGGCATCCCGGCTTAAGTAAGGTTCTCCGCCCGATACCTTCGGAAGCGAAGCGATCTGCCGTTCAAGCACGGTGGCGATTTGCTGCCCGTTCATGCCTAATTTCTGGAAGATAAAGTTGGTTACATTCTCTCCCACCTTCAGCACCCCCGCCAGCAAGTGTTCCGGCTCAATGGCCTGCTGCCCGTTGGCCTGCACCAGGTTGACGGCTTGCTGCACCGCTTCTTGCGATTTGATTGTAAAGTTGTTAAAGTTCATATAACGCTCCTTTCTGGTTATCTTTTTATCTTAAGAGTTTGCTTTCGGTTTCTGTTTATCTTGTCGGATAAACGTAACCGCTTATCTCTATCCAAAATCTTTGCCACTGGGAAAAAGTTCGGCGAATCTGTATAATTGTCAGATTTTCATGCGTTTAATATGAAATATTGTCTTGGCTTGTAACATTTTGTCAGTATTTACCGGCTGAAAGAGCCCGGCGATTCTTCTTTTTATCCGGATGGAAAATTTTTCCGGCCTTAGAGAAAAAATTTTTTCCTCTTGCACTCCGTCATTTTTCTCGGGGAAAATCTCTACCTTTATCCCCAAATAAAGATTATGGAACAGAAATTTAAGTTTGCTCCGAATGTTATGCTGATAGATGCCGTGCATTTGGATCGTGTGGTGCATGATATAACGGCGCATTTTGCGCCTGTCATAAAGCGGCAGTTGCCGAATGCCGATCTGGCTATCCTGTTGGAATGTCTTTCGCTTGATGCGGGTATCTTGCCGGGAGAAAATGAAGTGCAGGTGGTTTTCGTGTATGAAACGGGATATGAACGGATGAAGTCTTGTTCTCCTTCCCATCTGGAACAGGAGATTCACGGGATGGCCTTCAAGGGAAGTACAGGAGAATTTTCATTGTATGCTTTCCAACCTTCGGGTATGGCTACACGTGAAATGCTGTTTGTCGAGGCGCTGCAGTTGGCGGGAGAGGATAAGGATGTGAAGCGCATATTGTTTGTCCCCGATGAGGCAATGGGCATCGCTTCTTTCGGAAAGGTGGTAAAGGACATAAAGGGCAAGGATGCCGTAATGATGTTCGGGATGAATCCGCCGGAGCAAGAGTATCCCTGCAAGTTTGAATGGTTGGGTTTCGCCGTTCTTCAGGCATTGGGGATACATTCGGAAGAGCTGGAATGATTTTTTCTTATGGCTTCGGAGCCTTTCAAAGGCATTTCTGTGCAGATGGCAGAATCCTTTGGCAGGCTCCGAAGCCATTCTCCGGTTATACCAAGGCCGGCACCAGATATTTGGTGAGCAGATAACCTCCGCCTGCCAGCCAGATGTAGAGCAGGAAAGCCAGAACGAAGGGTTTTGCACCTGCTTGCTTGAACTTTTCGATGTTGGTGTCCGTCCCGAGTGCGGTCATGGCCATTGTCAGCATAAATGTATCAATGTATTCGATGGTTCCGTTCAGCGGGATATCCTTAACGCTTTCCACTCCCAGCAAGTATTGAAGGAGTGAGTTGAGGCAGATGATGCCGATGAAGCCAAAGGCAAACCAGGGAATGGTAATCTTTCTTTTTTCTGTTTTCCCCCCGGCATTCTTTGGCTTTCGTCCTGCAAGGGCAAAGCCCATGATGACCAAGACGGGGGCAAGCATCATGACACGAATCATTTTTGTTATGGTTGCCGTTCCGGCAATGCCTAATGTGTCGGTCGGGTCCATGGCGTTTCCGGCTCCGGCTACATGCGCCACTTCATGCAGCGTGCTGCCGGTATAGATGGCTACTCCCGTATCTCCTAATGCGTCCAATAGCCCCGCGCGATAGAGAATGGGGTATAGAAACATGGAAATGGTGCCGAAGATTACGACGGTTGATACGGCAATGGCGGTTTTATGCCCCTCGCATTTCACGACAGGTTCGGCTCCAAGAACGGCTGCCGCACCGCAGATGGCACTTCCGGTAGCGGTCATCAGTGAAGTGTCTCTGTCCATCTTCAGCGCTCTGCCCAGCCAGATGCCCAGAAAGATGGTTCCGCCAACGATTATCGTGTCGAGCACTACAGCCGGAAGCCCTACGGCGGCGACCTGTGTCAGGGTCAGACGGAATCCGTAAAGGACGATGCCTGTGCGGAGCACTTGTTTGGTGCAGAACTTGATGCCCGGAACCCACGTTTCAGGCAGCTTGTTGCGCAGGCTGTTGGCATAAAGCATGCCTAAGATAATGCCCACGATCAGCGGACTGAAGGAAAGGCTTTTCACGAACGGGATTTCGGCGATATAGAATGCCGCAAAAGAAAAAAGGGCAATCAGCAGAATGCCATGCAGGGTATTTGCTCTGTTACCTTTGTCAAACATGTCTTATAATTTTTAAGTTTTGAAAATGCGGGTGCAAAGGTACAAAAAACTCCCGTTATCCGTGCGATGGCGGAGCTTTTCTTATGTCTGATGCGGACTGGCAGGGGGAGGTGCAGGGGTTTCCACATGGTTTTCTGCTATCAGCAGGAGGATGTCACCTTCTTTCAATTCCACTTTCCCGTTTGGCACGATATATTCTTCTCCTCTCTTTACCATCATCACCAGCACTCCCTTGGGGAAAGGTATGTCTTTGATATGATTCCCGTGTGAAAGAAGCTGCTGCGTACAGATCATTTCATGCAGCTGGCTTCCCACTGTCTCAGGGATTTCTATGCCGAAGTTCTCTTCATTGTCGGGAGCCGGTTCAGACAAATGCAGCTTCCGGGCCATCCATGACAGCGACATGCCTTGTGTAAGCAGTGAAAGAATCGTAACGAAGAATACGATATTGAATATCTGTTCGGCTCCGTCCACTTGGGCCGCCGCCGGATAAGTGGCGAAGATAATGGGCGCGGCCCCGCGCAATCCCACCCATGAGATAAAGGCTTTCGACTGGTTGTTTATTTTCTTCCCGAAAGGAAGCAGGCTGAGCCACACGCTTGCAGGGCGTGCAATGAAATTCATGAAAAGGCTTACCAGTACGGCTGTAACGGTTACGCCCAGCATTTCATGCGGATTGACCAACAGCCCCAATATAAGGAACATGATGACTTGCAGCAGCCATGTCATTCCGTTGAGGAAGGTTCCGATTTCTTTTTTCTTGAACAGATTGCTGTTTCCTATTATCATTCCCGCTATGTAGACAGCCAGATAGCCGTTTCCCTTCAAGAGATAAATGGTGCAGTATATGATGAAGATAAAACTCAGGACAAGTATGGAATACAGTTCTCCGTTTCTCAAATTGATGCGGTTGATAACCCATACGGTCAGTTTGCCGAAAAGAAATCCGCCTAATCCGCCTACCAGAAACTGAAGGAGAAAGGAGCCCGCGACTTCCCATCCTGATACGTTTCCTGCCTGGATGCATTGAATCAGAATGATGGTAAGCAGATAAGCCATCGGGTCATTGCTTCCGCTTTCCAGTTCAAGCATAGGACGCAGATTGTTTTTCAGGTTGATGCGCTGCGTTCGTAAGGTGTTGAAGACCGAAGCCGAGTCGGTAGACGACATTGTGGCCGCAAGAAGCAGCGAGCCCATCAGGCTGAAACCTATTTCGGTATGCTGCCAACCGGATATCCAGTAAATGAATACTCCCGTTATGAGCGTAGTGAGCAGCACGCCCACCGTAGACAAAGCGATGCCTGGATACAGAACCGGCCGGATATCATTCCATTTGGTATCCATTCCGCCGCTGAAAAGAATGATGCAGAGTGCTACCGTTCCGATGCTTTGCGCCTCGGATATGTTGTGGAACTGTATACCTAATCCGTCACTTCCAAAGAGCATTCCGGCCAAAAGAAACATCAATAAGGTAGGGATGCCGAAACGATATCCCGTCTTGCTTATCAGAATGCTGCAAAAGATAAGTACGGAACTTACCAGCAGACCTGTTTCTAGCGAAATGTTCATGTATGTGCGCTAAGTCTTTAAATGTATATGTTCATTGTAATGAAGAAGGAATCGGTGTCAGTCTGGTCGTCGTGGCAGAATTCAATCTTATTTTCTCTTGCCAACCAACCGATGGCCGCGTTTAAGTCACGGTCGGAAAGTCCGGATGCGTCTCTCAATTCATTGTATTCCCATTTGCGATTGTTGTCATTCAGCAGATGCCAAACGATACCTGCGTTAAGTCCGATGGTAGTCTTGTCCATAGCTTTGATATTTATGCTTGATTAAACTGATGCAAAGTAAGTGAGTTTTATTGAAAAATCCTCTCTTTTGCCTGAAAAAGAATGTCCCTTTTTACTTTTTTTCTTGTCAGAACATAAATTTTATATTTATGGGAGGATTTTTTCATACGCATCTGCCAGATATATGAAAAGATGAAAAAAAACTTTTCACAGTGTGTTTCCGGATTCTCCCGATGGGCAGAGAAAAAGAGTGAAAAGGAAAAATGGGACATTTGTTCGGACAAAAGTATGATTGCAGATTCGGGGATATTCCTTTAATTTGCATGCAACAGAGAAAGATGTTTATGGAAGAAAAGAAGATAATGACCGGAGGTTTGGAGAAAAGTGAAATATTGGACAAAGTCGCTACCTATTACGACGATCGCCTTGCCATCATCGAGGATGTGGGTAAGATAAAAAACAATAATGCGGTGCGCATGGACATTTTTGTCGTAATGCTTTGCCGCAAAGGAAAGGGGTCGGTGTGGGTTAACGACCAATCGTATGATTTTAAGGAAAATGATTTGCTGATTTGCTTGCCCAATGATATTCTGGAACACAATGTGATAAGCGCGGATTTTCAGAGCAGTGGCTTTCTTATGGCACCGGGATACATCTTTCAGCTGATGTCCTTCCGAAGCCGGTGGAATTTCAAGCTTTATCTGGAAACGCATCCGGTCTTTTCGCTGAACGCGAAAGAGGTTGAGATATTTAATCAGTATTTTAACTTGCTCCGCTCCAAGCTGAGGGGAGAGCCTTGCAAGTATCAGAAAGAAGTGATAGATTCGTTGGTTCAGGCTTTCATGTACGAGTTGGGAAGCTCGATGGAACGGTTTATGGAGTCGGAACACTCATATTTCCCTTATTCCTCGGGCAATAATCTGTTTCAGGCCTTCCTCGATGTGCTGTCGTCGTCATATCCTAAAAAGCGCATGGTGTCGGTTTATGCCGACAAGCTGCACGTTACGCCGAAGTATCTCTCGTCGGTATGCAAGGAAGTGAGCAGGCATACGGCTTCGGAATGGATAAACTGGTATGTGATGAAGGATGTGGAGTATCAGCTGAAGCGGACGCGGAAAAGCATCAAAGAGGTGGCCAACGAGCTGGAATTTCCCAGTCTGTCCTTTTTCGGGAAATATGTGAAGCGTTATCTGGGCATGTCGCCGCGTGAATACCGGGAGAAGCTGCGCGATGAGATTAAGAATGACGAAGGGCGGGCGGAATGATGTATTTTCGCCGATTATTTTTATCTTTGCATCCGGATTTTTAAAAAGGATGAAATGAAGATTTGGTTATATGCAGGGTGCGTTTTTGCCTTGTTCTTGGGCGCGGTGGCCGGCGGCTGTACGAAAAAAGACATGTCGATGAAGATGAACGAGCCGCGCAATATCCGGGGAGTTGTCAGTTATAAACGCTCGTTTGGCGATGTCAACTCCGTGCAGTTGGCTGTGGCCAAGAAGATTGGCATCCGTCCCATCGCTTCTCGTGAAGAGGCGGAAGAGCTGACTGAAAGGTTGGTTGAGATTTCTCCCTGTGACTGGTATGACATGGACTCGTTGACACATTCCATTCCCTACCTCATACCGAGAGCAAGTGCCTTGCTTGATACGCTTGGAACGAATTTTCTTGATTCGTTGGAAAGCAAGGGATTGAATCCGAACAAGGTGATAGTGACCTCTGTCACGCGGACAAAGGAAGATGTGAAGCGTCTGCGCCGCACGAACGGCAATGCCTCGATGAACTCCTGCCATTTTTACGGGACAACTTTTGATGTGAGCTGGAAACGTTTCACCAAGGTGGAAGATCCGGACGGCAGGCCGATGCAGGATGTGAGTGCTGACACGCTGAAACTGGTGTTGGCGGAAGTTTTGCGTGATTTGCGCAAAGCAGACCGTTGCTATGTGAAATATGAGTTGAGGCAAGGCTGTTTCCATATTACGGCGAGATAAAATCAGATTATGCACAGATATTTTGTCTATTTGGCCTATGACGGGACGGCGTATCACGGATGGCAGATTCAGCCGAACGGCGTGAGTGTGCAGGAAATGCTTATGAAAGCGCTGTCTACTGTCCTTCGCCGTGAAGTGGAGATAGTGGGTGCAGGACGGACGGATGCGGGTGTACATGCCCGTCTGATGGTGGCCCACTTCGATTTTGATGCTGTGCCGGACGGCGTAATGCTGGTTGACAAGTTGAATCGTCTGCTGCCTCCGGATATTTCTGTATATCGTATACGTGAGGTGACGACAGATGCCCATGCCCGTTTCGATGCGGTTTACCGCACTTATAAATATTATATAACGCTCCGGAAAGACCCTTTCGCGCGTCATTATGCTTGGCGGATCTTTCAGCCGCTCGATTTCAACAAAATGAATGAAGCGGCAAAGACACTGTTCGACTATACGGACTTTACCAGTTTCAGCAAGCTTCATACGGATGTGAAGACGAACAACTGCCGTATCATGCAGGCATACTGGGAGCAGGCGGGAGATGATGAGTGGGTATTTACCATCCAGGCTGATCGTTTTCTGCGGAATATGGTGCGTGCAATAGTAGGTACGTTGGTTGAAGTAGGGCGGGGGAAACTTTCTGTCGACGGTTTCCGGCGGGTGATTGAGGAAAAAAACCGTTGCAGTGCCGGCACTTCGGTTCCGGGCCATGCTCTTTTTCTGGTTGATGTAGGTTATCCCGATGGTTTGTTCCTTGACTTAGACTGACGGACTATTGCTTTTCCGTCAGATACTTCCAGTATCGGACGGGCATGTCTTTCTTATGCTTTGTCGGATTCAGCCGTTCCTTGATGCATATCGCCTTGAAATAGCTTTTCCACAGGGTCTGGAACAACTTTTCATCTTCCGCCAGCAGGCTTTCGTTCAGGATTCCGGTTTGCAGATGCTCTTGGCCGGAATCGGTGAACGTGATTTCAGTCACAGACTTGCCGTCGTAATAGAATCCGTATTTGCGCCTTATGTCGTAAATCAGCCACCGTTGGTTGGCGAACCGGTCACGAAAATGTGCGATGGTCAGAGGGATCACGTTATAGATTGGCTCCATTGCTCCGAAATAGATACCTTCGGATGTCTTTTGAAACCGCATGAACTGTAGGATGCGGTAGCGTTCTCCTTCCACTTTCCTGCTTAATTGGAAGATTGCAAGCACATCCGCATCGCCGAAGTCGGTTTCAATGGAGTGTGGAGCATCGATGACTTTCCGCATATACCGGAACATCAGCATCGGGGCATCGGGCAATTCTGACAGCCAGCATCGGGTAAAGGCACTCAAGGCTGCCCGTGAAAGTTTTTTCTGCAAGGCTTTCCACACCCGTTCTGCTTTTTCCGGGTCGGTAATCACAGTATGTGTCTCGTCGTAAAACAGCGGAAGCGGCTCCTCTGCTCTGAGCAGGATGTCGGGAAACTGCTTCCGGCTGTAGGCGTCGAATAGGGCAGTGAGTAATCCTTCAAATGTAAAGTCGAATCGGAAGACGGTCATTTCTTGTGGTAGTCCCGGTATCCGTCAAAATATTTCTTGAAGAATAGCCACTGATAGTCGAGTGAATTGTTCCAGTATCTGCCGTCGTGTACTCCCGGACGGCTGATAAAATCGTGGTTGATGCCGCGCTGCAAGAGGGCTTTATGGAACTGGCAGTTCACTTCATAGAAGAAATCGTCCGTTCCGCAGTCGATAATCAGAGCCAAATCACCGTTCTTTATCTTGTCAAGTTGGGTGATGGCGGTGTGGGCATCCCAACGTGCCTGGTTTTGCTTCTCTTCACCGAGCTGTTTCTTCATGTCCCAATTGTCGGGAAAAGGCCGGATGTCCAGTCCTCCGCTGATGCTTCCTCCTGCTCCGAACACATCTTTATGGCGGATTGACAGCCACATGCCTCCGTGTCCTCCCATGCTGAATCCGGTAATGGCTCTTCCTGTGCGGCTTTTGACGGTGGGATAATGGCTGTCGATGTAGCTTGTCAGTTCGGATGATACGAATGTTTCAAACTGACTGCCGCTTTGTGTGGGGCTGTCCCAATACCAACTGTTCTGTCCGTCCGGACAAACGGCGATGATGCCGTCGCGATCTACCATATCGGGCAGTTCCGGCTTGATGGCGGGCCATGAGTGTGCGTTTCCGCTATACCCGTTCAGCAGGTAGATTACAGGATAGTTTTTCCCCTTTTCACATTGGTCGGGGACGAATACCAGAACTTCTATGTTCTTTCCCATTTTAGGACTTTCTACCGACAGTGTATCAATGCGCGCGGCCTTTGCCTGATGGATGGCAAACAATAGGACAAGGCAGAACAAACAAGATTTGCGAATCATGGTGTTATGTTTTTAAGTAAATAAAAAGGCTTTGAAAACTTTTACAAAGAAACGAAAAAACCGGGAAACGGCAAACCTGAAAAGAATGGATTTTGTTGAAAAGTTTTTTATGACTTGTATTTGTGTAGAAACGACAGGCGGATACATCGGAAATGATGCATCCGCCTGAAATTATGATTATGGCCTAAATTTTATTTCATCTTGTCCATCAGAACTTTCATCCAGTATCCGCCGATTACGGAGCGGGCACGAAAACCTACCCATTCCCCGCTGTCGGTGTGGTGCCAGTCGCTGATAGGCACCCGGGATACCGTTTCATTAATATATTTATATAGGGGATTGATGAATTTGTGAAAGGTCTCCATATCGTCTGACATGGATGCCGTCCACATAATCCAGTCTGATTTGGTGTATTCTTTCCTGCTGTCCAGCGGCAGTCCGAAGGGATTCTGCTTGGTCAGATAATACTTCAGCTCTTTTTCCATTACGCCCGGGAATATGTTGGTGCCCCACATCTTGTCCCAGATCATGTTATACTTCTGGCTCCACGTATCCGGACGGTCGAAAGCCAGGCGGTAATGGTCTCCTTCTTGCGCCATCTCCATCCATTTTCTCCCCATCTCTCTTGCTTTTGCCATATATTCTTCCGCTATATCATCCAGACCCAAAGTCTTGGCCATCCTGCTGTATCCTGCCACTCCCATGATGGCCTTTACCGAAAGGTTGGCATTATGTGCCCAGTGTCCGGCGAAATCGTCCGTACAGAGTTGGTTCTCCGGATCCTGGCCGTATTCAATCAGATAGTTGGTCCAAATGGTAAGCAAGTCCCAATACTTCTTCGCATAGTCGGCATTGCCTTCCGCTTCCGTGATGGCGGCAGCCAAGATCACCATATTCCCTCCTTCTTCAATCGGCATATCGCCTCCGTACACTTGTCCGTTGGCAATCGGATAAGTTCCCAGGTCATGAGCCGGGAAAGGCTTGTGCCATCTTCCGCTTGCGCTGTAATCGAAGATACTTGTCATCATGCCTTTCAGCAGTTCCGGATTGTAGACAAGGAAAAGTGGAGCGGATGGATAGGTCAGATCGACCGTATTGACGCATCCGTTGCTGTTGTTTTCTTTCGAGAAGAACAGTAGATTCCCGTTTTTGTCGGTGAACAGCTTGTGGGCGGCCATTACCTGGCGGTAGGAAGCAGCACAGATTTCAGCGTATTCTTTTCCTCCCGCTTTTTCTGCATCTTTCATAATCATGGCATCAAATTCACGGCAACGTTCCATTACGCTTTGATAATTGTCTTCCGCACGCTCGAAAGCATCGAAGATGCTGACCTTCCCGTCGTGTTTCCAGTATGCCATACGGCGTTCATACATATATTCTATAGAGTAAATATCGTCATATCCTATCATCATGAAGCCGCTTTTCCCCTCAGAGGATACGTTCCCCAGATTTTCCATATAGGCCATAGCAGGCATTTCATCGGCATTGCGTGTGATTATTTCTTGTCGTCCGGGCATCAGCTCCCCGTGGGCTGAAAATCCGGCCTTCATCTCTGTGTAGTCTCCTAAGCTGACGGATGTGTTTGCCCCGTTTTTCCCGGCCAGATAAACATATCCCCAGTCTATGCAGATAAGGTCTCCCTTGCGTTCCGTAACCGGTTGGTCGATGCTGCCTGCCTGCACATAGTTGATACCGTTCTTTCTTATGACTTTTGCCTTGGTCGGTTGGGTCATTTCGTTGATTGCAAGCTGAGGTGTTGTCTCGATATAGACCTGTACGTCATGGCTCTTCTTGTCGGTAGATGTAGCCTGATAGGATATATAGTTTATCGGAGTGGAAATCAGGTCGAGGTCATCAATCAGCATGGGAGCTGTAAAGACCACATCCAGCTCTACCGGGCCGCAGGCGAATGTATAATAAGTCTGGGTCGGCAATACATCGACCGACTTTTGTATCGCCACGTTCTCAAATCCTGCTATTTTCCGGTTGGTGGTATACAGGCCGAAATCCACATAAGCCCCTCCGGTCGTGTTGTGGCAATGTGCTGCTATTACGTTTTTCCCCTTGCGAATCTTTGTGCGTGCCTTGTCAGACAATTCCAGGAGAACGTTGTTCCGCCAGCAGTAATCTGTAGCCACCAGTTTTTCCCCATTCAGATAAAGTTCAAACACATCATCGTGTGAATATTTGAGATATATGGGAGAATCGGGAATCTCGTTCAAATCGAATTCGCGACGCACCCAAATGTCTTTTGTGTTCCATGCAGTTCTTACTGCGGGCATGTCATTCGTTCCGAATGCACCTTTCCCTTTTTGCCAACCGGTCGGAGTATAATCGGCGAGAGTCCATTCACCTTGAGGCGCGTCAAAGGTATAATTCCCTTCCCACTCGGTGCTTCCGGCCATCGGCACCAGTGATTCGAGCGCTTGCTTGCCCATAAAACGATAGACTTTACCGTCTACACGCACGGCTCCTATCAGTGATTTCTCATCGTCAGTCCAGTGTTTTGTCGTCCCTTCGTTCAGCTTGTCATAAGGTGACCATATAGAAAAGTAAGGATCTGAAGTAAGCAATGGAACGGAAGGAAGCCTCAAATCTGTTTTTTGGACTGGTGTAAATAAATCTGTAGCCTGAAGCTGACAGAACAGTCCCACAGCAAATAAAGTTGCGAAAAGTTTTTTCATTGTTATAGCATTTAGTGTTAATGATTAAAGTCCTGTAATCGGTTGCCGGATAATATGGCATTGTCTGTTTGCCATCTTGTCCAAACCCGTTCTGGGTTTGATGCAAAATTAGGCTTCTGAGATGAAAACAACGGCAATATATGTTTCAAAAAATGCAATCAGCTGTTCAAATCTGCATCCGGACAGCCTGTTTCAGACAAAATGTGGGCAAAATATTTAAAGATGGCGGGCGGACGGCAGATCCGCTTCGTCAATGCCGTTTGTTCGGGGCAGGATTGTTTTCGGAGAAAGGGCTTATAGAAGCGAACGGTTTATTTGTTATATTTGTACCGACATATAAACTGATTTTATGTATGAAAAAAACAGCACTTTTTCCGGTCGCCTCTTTGATTATGCTGGCGGCTTGCCAACCTTTTAAAGGCAATGTCTCATCAAAAGGGATTGTCGTGGATGCAACAATGAACACGCTTACGGTTCTTTCCGATAGGGGAGATACTTTGTCGTTCAGTACGATGGATGCAGACCGTACCCGTGCGCATGGCTTGCTGATAGGGGATACTGTGGAAGTATTCTATGGCGGTGAGTATAGCAAAGGCATGTCTGCCGACAGTGTGGTGCTGTATCCCCGGCAAGACAGGGCAGACGATGCGCTTGGCTCATTTCTTGTCTGCACTTACGAAGGTATACTTCCGGCTGCTTCTTGTCCCGGCATCCGGTATACATTGACAGTCCGCAATCGGGAACATAGCGGAGACGGCACTTTTTCGCTTACGCTTACTTATCTGGAAGCGGAAAATGGTCAGGATTCTTCTTTCCTTTATACGGGAAAACGCTTTACCCAACGCGGAACTCCTGATGACAATGACGCTACGGTCTGGCAGTTTGTGACAGACGACGGGAAAGATACATTTAATTTCCTGGTAGAATCAGATTCTGCCCTTATCCTGCTGAACGACCGTTTCGAGCGTAATGATTCGGAGCAGAACCATACATTGGTGCGGATTCGGTGAAAGCTGTATTTAATAGGGTAGTTTTTTTATTGTCTGAGGTATTTCAATTTATATTAGTTTTGACGGTATAGAATTAATAATGAAAGTATGAGTGGGAAACAGAATAATAATTATGGTATAGTTTATGTTCTTACTAATCCGGTAATGCCAGGTTTGGTAAAGATTGGTATGACCACAAGAGATAATTTAGACACCAGAATGAAAGAACTTTATGGGACGGGAGTTCCAGTCCCTTTTAAATGTGAGTATGCTTGTAAAGTAAAATCTTCAGATTGTGCCAAAATAGAAAAAGCTCTTCATGTAGCATTCGCTCCTGATCGTATCAATGCTAATCGTGAATTTTTTAAAATTAGGCCAGAACAGGCAATGGCTATATTAGAATTGTTTAATCGGGAAGATGTGACGCAGGAAATTACGGAAGAGATGGATAATGATTTGACAACAGAAGATAAATCGGCTACGGAGAAAGTAAAGTCGTTTCGTCGTCCTCCGCTTAATTATTTTGAGATGGGGATGAAGAAAAATGATATTCTGACATATGCAAAAGATCCATCTGTTGAAATAACCGTATTTGATGAAAAGAAAGTGATGTATCAAGGTGAAGTTTATTCGTTGACTGGTGTGACAAAAAAAATATTGAATATTAATCACGCTATCCAACCTACGGGATATTGGGTGTATGAAGGAAGAAATTTGAGAGATATTTATGATGAAACCTATACATTGGATGATTGAAAAATAATAGTTGAAATTTAAAAGTTGAATTTATGGGAGATGCTGTATTTTGTAAAGGGTGAACACAGTATTTCATGCAGGTCAAAACTCTGTTTTCATTAGAGGAAAATAAGGTTTGGCCTGCATGAAACATTGCGCTTTTGGGAATATATGTACGCGCTTCCGCTATACCATATCGTCTCCCGCCTTGGTATATTTTACGCGGATAGTCTTATGGAAGGGGATGAACCGTGAAACGACGGCGATGACAAGCGTTGTCACAAACAGATAGCCCAATATTTCCTTCAGCGAGAGAAGCAGACTCTGCTGCTGGAGGGTGGTATAAAGGCTGTTTGTCGCCATCTGGACGGACTCATCATAACCGTGTCCTTGAGCCAGATAATTGTTTAATGACTGACTGTAGCGCGAAGCGGCCACGGGGTCGGCCAGTGTAACCGTTTCGGACAGCGAGTGCAGATATTTTTGTTCCAGTCGGTAAAGCACGTTGCTGTAAAAGGAGGTTGCGATGATAGGGGCAAGCACCGAACGTGAAATGATCAGAAAAAAGGCGTTGGCAAGCAGAAATTTCGGATTCAGGTCTTCTACTGCGAAAAGAGCGAAGGCTATGATGAGCACAAGCATACCCAACCCGCGGAAGAAGACGGGCAGATAAAGCATTTCATACGTACTGTCTGGCGATATGCCGAAATACAGCGAGCCGAAGAAGAACACAAAGCAGCCCATTCCTCCTGCAATCAGGAAGCGAAAACGCCACCGCTGCCACCTGAACCACCAGAAACAGATGAATGCCCCAAGGAAATATCCGGGAATGAGGTAGATGTAAAGCGAATAGAGATGGGTGGTGTCCACCCGCAGTATCGAGCTGAGATAATTGGTGAGCAGGGTGGTGGAGGTACTGAAGAACATGACGAGCATCATGTAGAGGTATCCCACAATGGCCTTAGGCTGATAAAGCGGCTCGAGGCTGACAAACGGCTTTTCCGAACGGGCCTGCATCCAGATGAAGAAGGCTATCAGCATCGGTGCTATGACAATATAGGCGCATATCTTGGCCGAAGACATCCAGTCGAGCACTTTCCCATAGTTTATGACATAGGTAAGCATCAGCAGTCCGATGGAGATGACGAACATTTCGCGGATGTGAAGTTCGGAGATGGGGATTTTCTGCAAAGAACGGTCGTGGCGGAAGCAGACAATGACGCACAATATGGCTATCGCGATAAGGAGCATCATGAAATAGTACATGTATTTCCAGTTGTAATAGTATGCCAACTCTACGGTGACAAGCATCGAGAGCTGTCCGCCGCTGAACACAATGGGGTAAAAATAGGCATAAAACTCGCTGCGCACGTTTTTCGGGCTGAATATCTTCTGGATGCGGCGGATAAGCCACAGCATCAGAAACCCTTTCAGAAATCCGATGGCAAAACTGCATACGATCACGATGTCGATATTCTCGGAATAAGCGCATATCCAGCTGAGGAAAAATTGCAGGACGAGGTCGGCAAGCAGGATGAACTTCGAGGAAAACGAGTCGAGCACCTTCGGCACAATGGGATAGGCAATGGCCATGCCTGCCGAGGCCGCATAATATCCCATCGTGATGTCTTCGGTATAGGTGCCGAGTGTGCTTGAAACCTCAAGTGCGCTGCCGGTATACGAGCCGTTCAGCATGGTCACGGGAAGAAGAATGACAAACAGGATGGTGGTCCCGACCCAGTCGGGCACCCATCGGCGGACGGGAACATCCAGTTCTTTCATGGTCATCATCGGCGTAAGGCTTCGGTTTCTACCATCATTCCGGCTCTCAAGTGTGCCATATCCTCGGGGCTGATTTCCTCAAGATCGATGCGGACAGGGATTCGCTGCTGCACTTTCACAAAGTTGCCGGCGGAGTTGTCGGTCGGTACAAGGGAATATTTCGATCCTGTGGCTTCAGAAATGGCCGTTACCCGCCCGTGAAAAATGCGTCCGGGCAAGGCGTCTACCTTGATTCGCACTTCCTGCCCGATATAGATATGTCGTATCTGTGTCTCTTTATAATTGGCTGTTACCCATTTGTCGGTGTTGCGGACAAGGTAGGATATGGTCTGTCCGGCCGAAACATACTGTCCCGGTTCCAGTGTGCGCCGTCCCATATATCCGTCATACGGCGCAGTAAGCACGGTGTATGAGAGGTTCAGCCGTGCCAGGTCGAGGTCTGCCTCTCTCCGCATGATGGCCGCTTCGGCGCTGACCGTTCTCTTGCTGGTTTCGGAATATTGCGACTGTGCAGCCCGCTTTTGTTCCAGCAGGGCTTGGTAGCGGGCTTGTGCAGCTTCGTAGGCGGCCTTGGTCTGTTCGTACTGCTGCTGGGGGACGGATTCTTCTTTCAGCAGACGCTCAAACCGGTGATAATCCTGCTCAAGCTGCCACAGATTGGCCTTTGCCTCGGCGATATTGGCCTCTTGCACGGCGATGTTGGTCTGTGAAGTCTCGATGCCGGAATGCAGAACATCCTGTGAACCGTGCGCGTCGAGCAAGGCGGCTTCGGCTTCCTTTACCTTTATCTGGTATTCTCGATTGTCAAGAATCAGCAGTGTATCGCCCCGGCGGACATACTGATGCTCCTTGAATCGCACTTCCCTGATATATCCCGACACGCGGATATTGAGTGGAGCTACATATTGGTCGATGAACGCATCGTTTGTCACTTCATAGTTGATATATCGCCAGAAATAGTCGGCAGTCCACCACAATCCTGAGCCTGCAAGGAGTATGCATATCAGGTTGAGTACAATATTGCGAGTCCTTAGTCTTTTCAGCTTTGCTTGTTTTCGTTTCAGTTCCATAGTCGTTGTGTCTTTAAAGATGAGGTCTGTACCAGTTTCAGATTTGTCCGCATGCTTTCAGCAGCTGATAATAGGTATAGATAACCCGTGTGCGTGCAGTGGTAAGTTGCAGTTCTACATTCAGCCTTACACTGTTTGCATCGAGCAGGTCGGTAAGAATGGCCAGTTGGTTCATATACCGGTTCTGCATGATGCGGTAGTTTTCTGCGGCCTGCCGCACAGAGAGCTTCAGTGCTTCGACCTGCAGCAATGCTTCTTTATGGCGGAGGTAGGCGGCACGCACTTCCATGCGGATGTCTTGGCGTTTTCTTTCTTCTTCATTCTTTCGCAAGGATACTTGCAGCTTGCTCTCTTTTATCCGATGTCCTTCCTTGAACAGGGAAGAAAGCGGATAGGACACGGACAATCCCACGTTCCACGCATTGTTATACATGTCTGTCATTGTCCGTGAAATGGGACGTGACAAGGTATTCGATGCATAGAGTGACACGCTTGGCCGATAATTGGACTTGTTGAGGTCTACATTGTTCTCGGCCAGCTCTGTCTGTTTGCGGAGCAGTTTCATCTCCGGGTCATTGCCATACGCTAAGGCGATATATTCATCATAATCCTTTAAGGCTACCGCCTGATAAAGCAGGGTCGTGTCGGGCTTCAACAGCAAGGCTTCATCTTGCCCCAGAAGAATATCCAGCTTCTGCGATACAAGGGCGATGCTGTTTTCTGCTTCCTGAAGCGAAAGGCGGTCATTGGTGAGCTGCATCTCGCTGCGCAGTACATCGTTGTTTGTGATAAGACCTTCTTCCTTCATTCGACGGATGTCGTGCAGGCGCCGCTCAGATTCTTCGATATTTCGTGACAGCACCTCGTGTTGCTTGAACAGGCTGAACAGATTCATATACAGGTCAAGCAAATTCAGTTTCACCTCGGCTTCATCGGTAAGCTGCTGTAGCTCGGCGGCCTGTTTCTCCATATCCGCCTTGCGGATGGAATAACGGATACGCCCGCCTTCATATAGAGGTTGCGAAAAATCCACAGCATAGTTTTGCGACCAGTCGGGCGTTTCTGGATAGGTCGGATCGGACATCCCGTGTTGGAAGACGATAGGTTGGCCGACAAATCCCCCTCTTAATCCGATTTGCAAGTCGGGAAGCCGTGATGTGCGTGCGGTCTTTGACCGCTCGTGTGCCATCTGAATCTGTAGTTCGTCCGCCTGTAATTGCAGATTGTGCTTCACTCCCTTTTCAAATAGTTGGTCTACCGGAAGAAAGAGTGTGTCGGGACGGTGCGCATGAAGTGTATTCCCTATCCAAAGCATTCCTCCCAAAAAGGCAATCAGAGTTCTGTTATACATTTTCAAGCACATTGTATACCGTTTTTAGTTCAGAAATGATGGTTCCGATGCTTTCAAGGCCGATGGTCTGTTCTGCCTGCGCATACGCTTGGTTAAGGACAGGGTGTATTTCCTTTCTGAATTCTTCAGCTTCCGGGGTGAGATAGACACGTTTGTTGCGTCGGTCGTTCGGGTCTTCCTTGCGGCACACATAGCCTTTCTTTTCCAAATTGTTCATCAGACTGGTGAGACAGGCTTTGTCCTTACAGATTCGTGCGGCCAGCTCCTGCTGGGTGATTCCTTGTTCATTCCAAAGACTTCCCAATACCTGAAGCATCTCGAATGTTATCCCGGTCTTGTTTCTCTTCAGTGTCCGTTGCATGGAGCGCCGGAAGGCCATGCGGGTGCGGAACACTTGTAGCATAAGTTCTCTAAACTCTTCTCCTTTTTCCATAAAGTTTAGTGTCGTTTTGATTTTGCGGCTGCAAAGGTACAACTTTTTCTTGAATTAGTCAAAAGTTTGACTTTCCGGGCGCGTGCTTTGAAATGTTGTGACTTTTTTTGATGCGGAGCATCATCTGATTATAAACCGGTGAAAAAAAGATTGGGAAATGGCGAAAATCATTTTTTGTATGGCCTGAAGCAAATGTGAGAAAGAGAAAAAGTGCAGGAATTGGAGCCGGACAGAAAAAAAAACTTTGACTTTCGGCAAAGCTATTTATTTTTTCCTTTACTTTGTGCGGCAAAACAATTGACGAACGACGTGAATTTAGTAATAGATATAGGAAATACGGTGGCTAAGTTGGCCGTATTCGATGGCGATGAAGTGGTGGAAGTGTTGCGCGGCTCCAATCATTCTTTGGATTGGCTTTCTATGCTCTGCCATAAATATCAGATAGAAAGAGGGATTATCGCCTCTGTCATTACGTTGAGCAATACAATCCGGCGGCAGCTTAAAGGTGTGAAGTTCGATATCATGGAGTTGGATTACCGTACACCTGTTCCTATCCGTAATCTTTACAAGACTCCTCAAACTCTTGGAATGGACAGACTGGCGGCCGTGGTAGGAGCCAGTTACCAGTGTCCGGGGCGTAATCTGCTGGTTATAGATGCAGGAACAGCTCTTACATACGAATTCATAGATGCGGAAGGCAGATACTGGGGCGGAAACATTTCCCCCGGCATCTATACCCGCTTCAAGACACTGAATGCATGCTGTGACAAGCTTCCCCTCATCGAGCGTAACGGTGACACTCCCGAATTCGGCTATGATACGGAAACGGCTATCCGTTCTGGCGTAATCAAGGGAATGGAGTTTGAAATAGCAGGCTATATCAGACTTATGCAGAAGAAATATCCCGACCTTTTGGTTTTTTTAACTGGCGGAGATAAATTTTCTTTTGATACAAACTTAAAAAGTGTCATATTTGCAGATAGATTTTTAGTATTAAAAGGTTTAAACAGAATATTGAATTATAATGTTAAGAAATAGAGTATTCGTCAGTGCCTTGTTTGCTGTGGGGGTCATTACCTCGGCAGCTCAAAGTTCTGGCTCTTCTCCAAGCATAAACTCTCCTTATACGCGGTACGGACTGGGCGACTTGTCGGATGTGGTGTTTGCGAACAATGCAGCAATGGGGGGTGTTGGCTATGCTTTCCGAACTAGTGAACATATCAATCCGATGAATCCGGCGTCATATACGTCTGTTGATTCGCTCTCATTCATGTTTGATGTAGGCATGAGTCTGAAAAGTTCCAATTTCGAGGAAGGGGGAGTCAAGTCGAATGCAAAAAACTCTACTTTCGATTATATAATGGCGCAGTTCCGTCTGCATCCCCGTTTAGGATTTGCCTTGGGCTATGTGCCTTATTCTACGGTCGGATACAACTTCAACCGTTCGCGGGAAATAGCGAACAGCGGAGGCGTGACCAATACCAATACCTTTTACGGCGATGGGGGATTGCAGCAGATAATGGTAGGCCTGGGATTTAAAATATTGGATAATCTTTCGATTGGTGCAAATTTTAGTTATCTTTACGGAGGATTGGAATATCAGGTAGCTGCCATTCCGAGTAACGGGGGAGACCGCACGATTGTGTATAATGATTTGTCGGTAAAAAGCTATAAGGCTGACTTTGGACTGCAGTATACCCAGCGGGTGAACGAAAACAACAGTTTTACTCTGGGACTGGCTTATAGCTTGGGACATGACTTGAATTCTACGGATAGGAAAGGGACGCGGGTAACAGGGTCGGATTATGATCAGGTGAACGAGACACTGGTATATGATTCGTATGCGATACCGCATTCTTTTGGTGTAGGGCTCTCGTGGAATCAGGGGCAGAAGCTTACGATAGAGGGAGACTATACGTTGCAGAAGTGGTCGGATGTGAAGTATGATAATGTAATGGGGATGTATGCAGACCGCTCGAAGGTGGCTTTGGGGGCGGAATATCTGCCGAACCGTATAGGACGGAATTATCTGGCGCGTATAAAATATAGGATAGGTGCCTATTATTCCACTCCTTATGTAAAGGTGCCTTATCAGAGCAAGATGATAAACGGACCGAAAGAATATGGAGTGAGTGCTGGTTTCGGCCTTCCCCTGCAATTATATCAACGCAATAGTGTATTGAGTATTACGGGACAGTATGTGTATGTAAGTCCTTCCATGCCGGGAATGCTTTCGGAAAATCGTTTCGTTCTCAAATTGGGACTGACATTCAACGAGCGTTGGTTCATGAAGTGGAGGGTAAATTAAAGGAAAAACACAATGAACAACACTATAATCTTATAAACGATGAAAATGAAAATGTTTACAGTGCTGTGTGCTCTGTCATTAAGTGCAACAGCTGCTTTTGCTCAAAAAGGAGTGGAAGATGGTTCCAGATTCGGACATGGAGAAGATAGCCTCCGTTGTTTGCAGAATATCAGTATTTACAGCGAGTATGTAAAGACTGATAATTTCAAGGATGCGTACACGCCGTGGAAGGCTGTGTTTACAGAAGCTCCTATCGCGCAGGTTGGTACGTATACGAACGGTGCGAGAATCTTGCGTGCGTTGATTGCCGAGGCAAAAGACGGCGCTCAGCAGAAAGCTTATCTGGATGAGCTGATGGCCGTTCACGATCAGCGAATCAAGTATCTTGATCAGTTGAACAAGTTGGTCAAGACTCCTACTACCAGAGGTTCTATCCTCGGCATGAAGGCTCATGACTATATTGTCTTCTCAGGTGCTAACGTTGATGTGAACAAGGCTTATGAAATGTCAAAAGAGGCTGTTGACCTTGAAAAATCCAATTCCGATTATTTCATGTTCCAGGATTTGATGGATGTTTCTTCACGCAAGCTGAAGGTTGACGATGCGCATAAGGAACAGTTCATTCAGGATTATCTGACCGCTTCCGGTTATGCAGATGAAGCCTATAAAAAAGCTACCAAGAAAAGAGACCAACAGTTGCTTAAGACTGCAAAAGACAATGTAGATGCTTATTTCATTAATAGTGGAGCTGCTACTTGTGAGAATCTTCAGTCCATTTATGGCCCGAAAGTTGCTCAGAACAAGACTAATCTTGATTATCTGAAACAGGTGATTACTGTTATGCAGTTATTGAAGTGTACGGAAGAAGAAGCTTATTTTGAGGCTTCTGAAGCTGCTCATGCTATAGAACCGACTGCTGCTACGGCTGCCGGATGTGGTTATATGTATTTCAAAAAAGGGGATATCGACAAGAGCGTCAGCTATTTTGACGAGGCTATCGAATTGGAACCGGATGAAGCCAAGAAGGCAGATTATTGTTACAGTGCCGCTATGGTTATGTTCAGCAAGAAGCAGTTGAGCAAGGCAAAACAATATGCTAATAAGGCCATTTCCTTCAAGAACGATTATGGAAAGGCTTATATTCTGATAGCACAGATGTATGCGTCAAGTCCTAACTGGACTGATGAAGCTGCATTGAACAAATGTACTTATTTCGCTGCCATCGATAAGTTGCAGCGCGCAAAGAGTGTTGATCCGAGTGTTGCAGAGGAAGCTCAGAAATTGATCAATACTTATGCTGCCCATACCCCGAAGGATGAAGACTTGTTCTTCTTGGGATTGAAGAAAGGTAATACTGTAACTATTGGTGGATGGATTGGTGAAACGACAACCATCAGATGATTGTATGTCGGACAAACAAGAACATTTGAAGTATAGATTTATATTTGGCATAACAGCTACTGTAGGGGTAGCTGTTATGCTTCTTTTTTTGTCGGCTTGTGGAGGAAAAGGAAAGAAGTTGGGAGAGGCCATTGATGAGAATGATTCCTTGCCCGACATGAGGACAACAGGTGTGACCAGTCTGGTTTCGGATTCCGGTATGATACGTTATAAGATTCTTACCGAAGAGTGGTTAATTTACAGTAAACGGAATCCGCCTTATTGGGCTTTTGAAAAGGGGCTTTATCTTGAAAAGTTTGATACGCTTTTCCGGGTGGATGCCAGTATCAAGGCGGATACTGCTTATTATTATGAGCGGAAGAAATTGTGGGAATTGCGTGGAAATGTACATATCCAGAGCCAACGTGGCGATCGTTTTGATACAGAATTGATGTTTTGGGATCAGGATAAGGAGAAAATCTATTCAGATCGGTTTATTCGGATAGAGCAGCCTGAGAGGATTCTGACCGGCTATGGATTTGAATCGAACCAAGAGATGACCGAATATCAAATCTTTAATAATACAGGTATATTTACAGTAGAAGATTCGGCTCCTGCTGATACGGCTTCAGCACATTAATTATAGAGTGTTATGGATATTGTGGGACAATTGGTTTTGGCCATAGCTTTTTCAGCTTTTTTTTCAGGAATGGAGATTGCCTTTATTTCTTCCAGCAAATTGCGTTTCGAGATGGGAAGGGAAGACAATTGGGCAGGACGGATTTTATCCGTTTTTTATCGTAATCCTAATGACTTTATTGCTACCATGTTGGTGGGTAATGGCATTGCTCTGGTTGTCTTTTGCGTGTTGGCAGCACGACTTGTCGAGTCTTATATATTGGCGGGGCAAGCTGTTCATCCGGCACTGCTGCTTGTCGTTGAAATTCTTATGACTGCTTTTACGGTATTGGTCGTAGGAGAATTTCTGCCTAAAGTCTTGTTTAAACTGAATACATCTTTCGTGCTCCGCTTTTTTTCTCTGCCTGCTTATCTTTTTTATATTATTCTTTATCCGGTTGGTCGTTTGGCCGCATTCATTTCCGCAGGCATATTGCGTATTTCTGGCATCCATGTAGATAAGAAACATTCAGAAAAGGCTTTTACAAAGATGGATTTGGATTATTTTATCCAAAGCAGCATTGAGGAATCCGATGACAAGGATGGGATAGATCCTGAAATAAAGATATTCCAGAATGCACTTGATTTTTCTAATGTCAAGATACGTGACTGTATGGTGCCTCGCACTGAAATTATAGCGGTGGAGATGGACGAGACACTTGATGAACTAAAAAACGCTTTTATCGCACATGGCATCAGTAAGGTAATTGTTTATAAAGAGGGTATTGATCAGATTGTGGGTTATATCCATTCGTCTGATCTTTTTAAAAATTTGTCAGATTGGCATAAAAGCATCCGCCCTGTGCCGATTGTGCCGGAAACGATGGGAGCCCATAAGCTTATGCAACTTTTCTTACAGCGAAATCGTTCTTTGGCGGTGGTGGTAGACGAGTTTGGCGGGACATCCGGAGTCGTTTCTATGGAAGATTTGGTAGAGGAAATATTGGGAGATATAGAGGATGAGCATGATATGAACTCGATTGTGGCTAAAAACATCGGGGAAAACGAATATATCCTTTCGGGCCGTATGGAAATAGAGAAAGTGAATAAGGAATTTCATCTTGCTTTGCCTGAAAGTGATGAATATCAGACTGTCGGAGGATTGATTCTGCATGAATACCAAAGCATTCCGAAATCTCATGAAGTGATAATTGTCGGACATTTCCGATTTACTATTATAAAAGTAACAGCAACGAAAATTGAGCTTGTGAAATTGAAAATAGAGAAATGAATGTTTTTTTCGGCATAAAAATAGCGACTGATTTGCATTTTTTGTATCTTCGTGCGCTAAAGTGCAAATAATAAAAAACAATAAACGAAAAATAAGAACTTTAAATGGCAACATTACAGACAATCAGAAGCAAAGGACCGTTATTGGTTATAGTGATCGGTCTTGCCCTATTTGCTTTTATCGCGGGTGATGCATGGAAGATTCTTCAACCGCATCAGGGGGCACAGAACGTTGGTAAAGTAAATGGCGAATCTCTTTCAGCCCAGGATTATCAGAAAATGGTGGATGAACTAAGTGAAGTGTTTAAACTGACGAGTGGCATGAATTCACTTTCTGATGATCAGTTGACTAACGTGAAAGATCAGGTATGGAATACCTATGTAGAAAATCAGCTTATTGCGGCAGAAGCTGAAAGATTGGGACTGACAGTAACAAATGCGGAAATTCAGGCGATTATTGATGCGGGAACTCATCCATTGTTGGCTCAGACTCCTTTCCGTAATCCCCAAACCGGAATGTTTGATAAGGATATGCTGAAGAAATTCCTTGTTGATTATGCTAATTTAGGCAAAACTCAGATGCCTGCCCAATATGTAGAGTATTATCAGAAATTGGGAGCTTTCTGGCAGTTTGTGGAGAAGACTTTGGCCCAAGCTACCTTGGCAGAAAAGTATCAGAATTTGTTGACAAAATCTTTGATTTCGAATCCGGTTTCAGCCGAGGATGCATTTATGGCACGTAATGAACAAAGCGATATGTTGCTTGCTGCTGTACCGTATACTTCAGTAAATGATTCAACTGTGCAGGTAACGGATGATGAGATAAAGGCTTTATACAATGAAAAGAAGGAGCAGTTCAAGCAATTGGTTGAGACTCGTGACATCCGCTATATAGATGTGCATGTTGTTCCTTCTGATGCCGATCGTAATGCTGTATTGGAAGAAGTGACTGCTTCATGCAATCAGTTGGCTTCTACTTCAACAGACTATGCAGCTTTTGTTCGCGCAAATGGTTCTGAGATTAACTATTCAGATGTTCCGGTCGGTAAGGCGGCACTTCCTATGGATGTGGCGGCACGTTTGGATTCTACCGGAGTAAATGAAGTTTATGGGCCTTATTATAATCAGGCGGATGATTCTTATAATGCGTTTAAGATTGTGGCTAAGACTACGGCTCCTGATTCAATTCAAGTGCGTCAGATTCAGGTGTATGCTGAAACGGTGGACAAGACCAAGACTTTGGCCGACAGTATCTATAATGCATTAAAGAATGGTTCTGATTTTGCTGAAATTGCCAAGATTTACGGTCAGTCTGGTGAAACAGTCTGGATGAGTGCACGTAGTTGGGAAGGTGCCGAATTGGATGCTGAAAATGCCAAGTATGTCAATACGCTTATTACAGCTCCGGTAAAAGAGCTGGTTGATTTGGAAGTGGGACAGTCGCATCTGATTCTTCAAGTGATGAATAAGAAAAACATGCAGCCGAAATATAAGGTAGCCATTATTAAGCGTCCGGTGGAGTTCAGTACGGATACTTATAATGCGGCTTATAATAAGTTCAGCCAGTTTGTCGCTCAAAACACCACGTTGGATTCTCTTGAGGTAAATGCGGAAGAATATGGCTATACGTTGATTCCTCGTTCTGACTTTTCCAGTGCAGAGCATTATGTAGGTGGAGTGAAGTCTACGCGTGAAGCTTTGAAATGGGTGTTCGAAGCCAAGCCGGGTGAAGTGTCTCCGCTTTATGAGTGCGGTGAAAATGATCACCTGATGGTTGTGGCTTTAGAAAGAGTGAATAAGGCCGGTTATCGTAATATCAATCGTGTAGCTGATGCTTTGAGAGCTGAGATTCGCCGCGATAAAAAGGCTGAAAAGATTATGGCTCAAATGACGAACTGTACATCTGTTGATCAGGTGAAAGCTTTGGAAAATGCAGTAAGTGATACGGTGAAACGTGTGACATTCTCTGCTCCTGCTTATATTGCAGCTACGGGAAGAAGTGAATTGGCTGTTAGCGCAGTGGCCGGAAAGACTGCTGTTGATAAGACAAGTGCACCGATTAAAGGTAATGGCGGAGTCTATATGATTCAGGTTTATAAGAAAGATAAGGGAAGTGAAGAGTTTGATGTGAAGAAAGAAGAGGCAACCTTGTCAAGTATGGCAGCCAATATTGTAAGTCGGCAATTCATGAATGATTTGTATCAGCGTGGAAAAGTGGAAGACAAGCGCTATTTATATTTCTAAATAAGAGGCTTCTCTTTTTCTGTACGGACTATAGAGCAGAATACCTGAACGGTGAATGCTCTATAGTCCGTGTTTTTTGGGGATAGCCATTAAGATATTGCTGTTCTTTTCGAAAATAAAAAGGAAGGGAATGTGGAAATCTCAAGAATAATACGTATTTTTGTTCAAAACAAATCATTCCGATTCAAAAAATAAATATCAAAGCATTATGAAAAGGAGAATTCTGGTTACGGGGGGAACAGGATATATTGGTTCTCATACTGTCGTTGAATTGCAGAATAGCGGCTATGAAGTAATTATTGTAGATAATCTTTCTAATTCACGGGCTGATGTGGTGGAACATATCGGCCAGATAACGGGTATATGTCCGGCTTTTGAAAAAGTTGATTGCCTGGATTATCAGGCGTTGGATGGTGTATTTGCAAAATATCCGGGGATTGAAGGCATTATTCACTTTGCGGCGAGCAAGGCGGTAGGCGAATCGGTGCAGAAGCCTTTGCTGTATTATCGCAACAATCTGGTTTCTTTGATTAATCTGTTGGAGCTGATGCCTAAACACAATGTGAAAGGAATCATATTCTCTTCTTCATGCACAGTCTATGGGCAGCCGGATAAACTTCCCGTTACGGAGGAAGCTCCGATAAAGAAGGCAGAGTCTCCTTATGGCAATACCAAACAGGTGAATGAAGAGATCATACGCGATACGGTGGCTTCGGGAGCGCCTGTTCATGCTGTTCTGCTGCGATATTTCAATCCCATCGGTGCTCATCCTACGGCACTGATTGGAGAATTGCCGAATGGCGTTCCGCAGAATCTGATTCCTTATCTTACGCAAACCGCTATGGGAATCCGTGAAAAGCTGAGTGTGTTCGGTGATGATTATAATACGCCGGACGGTTCATGTATCCGCGACTATATTTATGTGGTTGATTTGGCCAAGGCCCATGTAATAGCGATGAACCGTATTCTGGAAGACAAGCAGAAAGACAAGGTGGAAGTGTTTAATATCGGAACAGGACGCGGACTTTCGGTGCTAGAACTGATTCATGCTTTTGAGGCTGCCACGGGAGTCAAACTGAACTATCAGATTGTAGGGCGTCGTGCGGGAGATATTGAGCAGGTATGGGCGGACCCGACTTATGCAAACAATGAGTTGGGATGGAAGGCCGAAACTTCCATTGAAGATACATTACGTTCTGCATGGAAATGGCAGTTGCATTTGCGTGATGCAGGCGTGATGTAAAATTTTTCAGAAATGAGTGAACAATCGTGCTTAAGAAATGTTATAATGATGCAGCGCATTCGGGCATTTGTATGTATGTGAATATGTGCAGATGCTTTCCATTTTCCGTCAGGAAATTGGAGGTGCTGTTTGCATAGTAGTTTTGTCGTGTTTTATTTTGTGTTTGTGTTGTGACTGTTCTCCGGCGTGAGCCGGGGGACAGTTTTTTATGTTTCATGAGGACATGTCTGCCTATGAACCTGGTCTTTTCCGATTTGGTGGATGGAAAAGTGCTTCCCTTCTGGTTTTCTTGATATAGAACAAGAAAATGCTTTACTTTTTATGTTATCATGCAGAAGCCGCATCGTGTTTCTTTGCTTTGCTGTAATTTTGCTTGTCTTTATAGTATAGGGGTATGGCACAATCAAGAGAGATGACATCGGGCGCATGCTTGCCGCTGATTCTCAACTTTACGGTTCCCTTGTTGTTGGGAAACCTGCTTCAGCAGACTTATTATCTGGTTGACTCGGCTATTGTCGGCAAATTTTTGGGGATTAATGCGCTGGCATCGGTGGGAGCAAGCACTTCTGTTGTGTTTCTTATATTGGGATTCTGCAACGGATGCTGTGGGGGATTTGGCATTCCTGTTGCACAGAAGTTCGGAGCCCATGATTATGTGACGATGCGGCGCTATGTGGCAGTAAGTTTGAAATTGGCAGGCGGAATGTCTGTTGCGATAGCTTTGGTTACCGCTTTGCTCTGTGAATTTATTTTGCGCAGCATGCAGACACCTGGCAATATATTTGAAGATGCATATTATTTTTTGCTGATAACCTTTATAGGAGTTCCCTGTACGTTTTTCTATAACTTGCTTTCTAGCATTATCCGGGCGTTGGGCGACAGCAAGACTCCTTTCTGGTTTTTGCTCTTTTCCACCGTTCTGAACATCATGCTTGACCTGCTGTTTATCCTGGTGTTCGGATGGGGGGGTGCCCGGGGCAGGCATCGCTACTGTATTGGCTCAAGGAGTTTCTGCGGTGTTGTGTTACCGTTATATGTATCGTAAGTTTGATGTTTTGAAGACGACTCCTTCCGACCGCCGTTTCCGTCCGGAATTGGCACGGCAGCTGCTGTATATCGGCATACCGATGGGACTTCAGTTTTCCATTACGGCAATTGGCAGCATCATGCTGCAAAGCGCCAACAATGCTTTGGGAACAGCATGTGTGGCGGCGTTTACGGCTGCGATGCGCATCAAGATGTTTTTCATGTGTCCGCTGGAAAGTTTGGGAATGGCGATGGCCACATTCAGCGGACAGAATTATGGAGCCGGACGGCCGGAGCGTATCTGGACGGGGGTCAAGTCTGCTGTCATGATGATGCTGTGTTACGTGGCTGTTGTGGCAGTCATCTTGTGGACATTCTCTGGTGAATTTGCCCTGCTTTTCATTGATTCTTCCGAACATGAGATAGTTTACGATACGGCTTTGTTTCTTCATATTTCCGTTTCGTTCTTTCCGGTATTGGGTATCCTGTGCATCTTGCGCTATACCATTCAGGGAGCGGGATACACGAGGCTTGCCATGTTTTCGGGAGTGTCTGAGATGGTGGCGCGCATCTTGGTCAGTAAGATAGCGGTCCCCTTGTGGGGATATTGGGCTGTATGTTTCGGCGATCCTACGGCTTGGGTGTTTGCCGTGGCTTTCCTGATTCCCGCTTTCGTTTATGTCTATCGTCGTCTGCTTGTTATCGTGCAAAAAGAGCGTGGCGTGGTGGTGCAAGGTTAGTTGTGGATGTTCAGCCGCTTCCATAGCCAGGACGGAATCAGTTTCCAGAAGCCGACCAGCAGGCGGTAGCGCCAGTCGATGACGGCCACCCGTTTCTTTTTCTTTAAGGCATGTACGATATGCCGGGCCACTTTGTCCGGCTTCATCAGGAGCGGATAATGCTTCCCGTCGTTCAGCAGGCCGGTCGCTACGAATCCGGGGCGTATGTCGGTAAAGTGTATGGTCGCATGGTGCATCTGCGCCAACTGTTCCAAAGCATCGATGTATATGTTCTGAAGTCGTTTGGTTGCGGAATAGGCCGGTGCGATGCCTAATCCCTTGGTGCCGGCGATGGAGCTGATTACGGCGATGTGTCCGCATCCTTTGCCCAGAAAGTAGTGGAATGCCACGTTTGTCATGCGGACAAATCCGGTTCCGTTGGTTTCCAGCGTGTCAGTTTCAATGTCGGAAACAAGGGGAAAGTTCTGGTGACCGATTCCGGAACTGTGGAGATAAAGATCCATTCCACCCAGTTCATCGATGAGTTGCTTTAGTTCTTTGTCCGCTCCGGATTGGCGAATGTCGATGGCGCGCGTGTGTATACGGTCGGGGGCAAGGGCTTTCAGTTGCCTGAGATGCTCTTCGCGGCGTCCGGCTATGCCGAGATGCCACCCGTCGTGCAGCAGCAAGAGGGCTGTTTCGTAACCGATGCCTGAAGTGGCACCCATGATAATGGCTCGTCTGATGGTATTCATAATGATTGGTAAGTTTGTCTGTCGGTTCGTATTTCGTATAAAAATTCTTCGTGGTGAGGGGCATGTATGTAGCTTTCCCGGTAGTAGAATTTGCCGAGATAGGGCATGTGCTCGTTCAGCGGCCGCAATGATTCTGTCAGGCTGCAGCAGAAAGCCGTATATGAATGACTGTTGGCCCGTGTTCCGCCGTCATCCCGAAAAGCGGTGATATAATGATGGAGCGGGTATCTTTCTTTCAGCCGGTTTATCTGCCGGGCAATCTGGCATGCTTCGGCAGGCGGAATGCGGTCGAACAGGTTCGAAAGGTTGATTATGACGAGTGCAGGCAGTGCGGCATACGGTTCTTCCAGTTCGATGTCGCTGAGCCGGGGGGCAAACCGCGTGGGGATATGCCGGTAGGCTTCTGTCTGAAAAAGAGATTCTGCCGTATCTTTCATCTCTTTCACCGGATTGATGCCGAGATAGACAAGGGATGTATGCGGCATTGTGCGGCAGATGTCGGCGAACGCCATGCCGGACGCTCCCGCTTCGCAGGCGAGATCGCAGAAGATGATGCGTCCCGACATCTGGTTTATGGCTGTGCGCAGTCGGTTTCCGAATGTTTCATAAAGAGCTTGTGCGGCGGCATACTGTCTGCACAGGTAAAGGCGGTTGTATGTGCGGACGCGGCTGGCCTGGTTATGGCCGTCGGAACGGAAGTCGGCGCGTCCGTAAGCGATGGATTCAAACAGCTCTCCGGACGGATTGGGTGCAGATGAAAAAAACATTTGATACGCATGCCGGAAGTTTTCCGACAAGGGATAAATTCCCGGATGCAGGTACCATTCCTTGTCATGCTCAGGAATATCGAAGTCTGCCATGCAGAATCGCTCGGCGGCGGCATCTATATAGCCGTTGTTCATGCGTATGTATTCCATCAGTTTGTAGAAGGTGAGGTTTGCGCCCAGTATATGCGGATTCCCCGTAAGGAACAGCTGTTTGCGTGCGCGGGTCATGGCAACGTTCAGCTTTCGGTCTATCAGAAAATCTCCTTCCCTGAATGTACTGGCCGTAAGAAAGTTCAGTTGGCTGAGATTGCGTACTGTAAACGAATAGATGATGACATCCCGCTGACTTCCCTGATAGCGCTCGACGGTGTCGATGCTGACTTCAGAGAGTGGCGGAATGCCCAACCGCGAAATTTCTTTCCGTATCATGGCTATCTGATTGCGGTAGGGCACGATGACTCCCACCGTCTTTCCTGCGTCAAACCGTTCGCCTGTCAGCCGGTAGATACGTTCCAGCAGGATGGCTACAATGCGGGCTTCTTGCGGGTTGGCCTTGTCGGAAGTCGTGTCTGTTTCTGGCGTCTCGGCGGGGATGAACGCTATCCGCCGGTATAACAGCAGTCTGTCAAGGTTGTCATGCGGCATCCGTGTCGGCAGATAGGGGCATTCTTCTTCCTGATGCGGCAGCGGTACCGGTTCCAACCGTTCATTGTGGTAGAATGCCTTGTTCGGAAAGTCGGAAATGGCGGGATGCATACGCCCCTGCTTGCGCAGGATGCCCCGAAAGGCTTCGCCGCTTTTCTTATACAGGCGCTCGAACAGCGAGTTGCGGCAGTCGTGCAGACCGATGGCCTGAAGCAGGGGAGCGGTTACGGCTGCTTCGTCGGCACGCTGTAAGGCAATGGCGGGCAGTTGCTTGTAGTCGCCTATGAGAATGAACTTGCCGATTGCGTTCCGGTCTCCGTGGCGGGCAGAAAGGATGCCGATGAGGTCAGGCTCCAATATTTGGGCGGCTTCATCCACTATGGCAAGCGTGAAGCGCTTCAGGCTGAAAAGATTCGTCTTGCCGCTGATGGAGGCGGTTGTGCCTACGATAATGCGGGTTTTCAATATCTTCTGCCGGATGTCGCTCAGCTTGGGACAGTCTTTCAGACTTTCTTTCAGCAGATAGGGAATGAATCGCCTGTCGCATGAAAGCTCGTGTCCGATGCGTATGAAAGGCTCTTTTTCCGCAATGCCCGAGTCTGTGAGCATGCTGCAAATCTCATCCACCGCACGATTGGTATACGACATCAGCAGCAGCGAGGCTTCCGGGTCGGTCAGAGCTTCTTCCACCATGTAGCGCAAGGCGCACGAAGTTTTTCCCGTACCCGGCGGCCCTACGAGCAGGAAATAATCGTCTGCCTGCTTGGCTTTCCGTATGATTTCGTCAAATCGTCCGTAGGAGCCGTTCAGCTTGCGATGGATGTTTTGCCGTGGGGGGCGTTGGCAAAGCAGCAGTGCTTTGCGGTCGGCATTGGCGGATAAGAAGGCATACAGTCCGCGAATGCTGTTTGATGATGAGACATCCGAATGGTCATGTTCGATGGCAAAGGTCTCATTGCCGTTTCCGCCGATGATGTCCTTGTTCTGTTGTCCGTTTCGCAGCAGGATGGTCAGCCGGTTTTCCCCAATGGCGCACAGGTTTCCTTTCATCAGAATGTGCCGGCGCACATCCGGTTCATTCTGATAGGCATAGAAAATGATGATGTCGCCCGGCCGGAAATTGGGCAGGAAGTCTTCCTCTTGTTGGGGGATATGCAGCTCGATGAGGTCGTATCCCTTGTTGGGATGGCTTTGTCTCTTGTCTGCGATGGTCAGTCCGAGAAGAATGTTCCCCGATTCTGTCTTTTCATTGAGTGGCCTGTGCCAGATGCCGGCGAAGCCGTTTGCCGGATTGTCTCCGCCTCCGGTCTTGGCAAGCACCAGTTCTTTTGAAACGAAGGTAAAGAAACGTTGGAAATAGGTTTGTTCCAGTGGCGTGCAGTTTTTTAGTATTTCAATTACCTCCTCCAGCTGCGGACGCTGGAATCTGTTCCATAGGGCGCTGTCCGTATTCTGCTCGTTCAGAAGGTCTGCATTCAGGGAGCTTACGACGGAAGCGATGCCTCCTTCTCCGAAGCTGATTTCGTTGGCGGCGATCCGGTTGCGCAGCCGGATGCTTTCGCGGAACAATGCTTCCGAGAAGTGCTCCATCATCAGGCCGTCGGCATATTTGGAGTAAAGCAGAAAAGTCTGCATGCCTTTCGTCCGTTCTCCGAAGTTTCGTGCCAGTATCCCTTGGTAAAGCATCATTTGGACGAAGTGGTCTTCCTTATGTCGGCGGTTGTATTCGTCGCGCTTGCCTGCCTTTTGTTCTATCAGCACCTTGAAATCTTTCTGCAGCATGTCTACACGTCCCTGCAGACCTAACTGTTCGCAGATAAAGGATGCTTCAAGCAATGTCTTGTGTCGGTCGAATCCGGATACGCTGTGCGGAAGTACATTCTGGATAAAAGACCGGATGTTGGCCATCTGCGACTGGGCTTGCGCATGGAAGTCTGCCGGCAGTGGGCAGGTGCAGAACTCCAGTGCGGAGGATGCGAAAAACTTGTTTATGGCCCGTGCATACGTTACGGGATTGTCTTTTTGTTCGTTCACATAGTCGTCCAGAAACTGGCCGGCAAGGTTACCCATCAGGATGGCGGCTGTATTGGGACGGGGCTTTATCTTGTTGATGAAGTGGTTTAGCGGGTGGTGGCCGTACTCGCGGAAGCAGGCAGCCAGTGAGCTGATGTCTATCAGATAGTCGGGATGGATGATGACGAGCCGGGGTATATAGCAATGCCGTTCGTCTATGTATATGTCCAATAGATTGATGGGCAAATTCTCAGCAAGCAGTTCACGCAGGTAAAGCAGGTCTCCGTTATATCCTCCCTTGGCATAGTCAATATCGATAAGCGGGTCTTTGTCGCTGTCGGTCGTGGCGAAGATATGCTGATCGTTCCAGCTGACAACTGATGCCCGGAGGTAAGGAATGTATGACGAATGCTCTTCCTTGTAAGGACGGTTGCCGGGAGGCAGTGCAGGGAGAAGCGATGAAGGTATTTGGCTTTCGAATCCTGCTGCAACAAAACAGGCCAGTGCCCGCAAATCGTAAAGGTATTCGGTCATGTCAGGACGAAAGTCATTCCGTATGGCAGCGTTGCAGTGCCGCCGCATGGTCTGGACGGCATACCGGTCGGACGGGGTCATGCGTTTCATCTTGCAGATATAGTCCAGGCGCGAAAACAGATTGGCAAAAGAGAAACTTACACGGGAAGTCAATTCGTGGCATGCCTCTTCCAGCACCTTGTAGAGTAGGGCATATTTGGTGCGCAGGTTGTCGGGAGAGGCGGCCGGATGCCGGTGGATATGCTCGATGCGCACGAATAAATCGAAAGACTGAAGCTCGATACGGTTGGTTTCAGAGTCAGACATGCTCTAAGCGGGTTGTCAATATATGGATATAAAGACGGAAGTGCTCCCGTCTCTATACCGGATATCTTTAATATTGTGAGAGAAGAGTCTGGATGAGTTCGGCTTTTTCCAGTTCAGGATAGCCGGATATGTATTTGTCCGTCACATCCTCGATGAGGGCCATGGGTGTGATGTCGCTTTCTCTTGAGTTGTCGGCATACGGCATCATCTTCAGCACTTTTGTCTCGCTTCCGGCAAAGGTAATCGTGTAGCAGATGTAAGGAATGCCCTTGTCTTCCGTATATTTTAGCTCGCTCGAAAATACGGCGGTTGTGTTGGGCTCATTTCCATAGGGAGCGATGGTGACATTTCCTCTTGTCCCTTCTTCGTCGGTGTAGGTGAAGGTGTAGATACAGCCTTCCTTAACCGGAGAATCGCTTATGATTTCTGCTCCCAGATTGTGGGCGTCTTCCTGAGTCATCAGGGGAGCTTCGATGTTTGCCTTTATCTCCATGACCTTTAGCGCATAAGAAGAATATTCCACGGATATGGTGAGCACATAGCTGTTGCCTGAGCGGTCGCTGATAGTGATGTGTGCTTCTCCTAAACTTTGGGGGACGAATGTCAGCGTTTCCCCGTCGTAGTCGCAGCGCACCACATCTTCATCCGCATTGTCTATGCGGTATCTGCCGTCGTCGCCGCCTCTTATCAGGTAGCTTATTCCGTCGCTGAACGGAGTAAGTATGAGCGTGCTGCTTTCTTCATCTATAGTCGGCGATTCGTCTGCAATGCCAATCAGCGTTATCGGCGAATAGTCGTCGTCACTGCATGCCGTAAACATGGCGGTGCAGCAGGTTATAATACATATTGTCAGAAGATATTTCAGTTTTTTCATGCGTCTTGGTTTAGTGGTTAATTATTTTCAAAGATACGGATATTTTTTTGATTTGCCAAGATTGCCGCGTGAAAAATGCTGTTTTATAAGGATGATAAATTGTTTTTAAAGGAGAAAAGGACACTTTTGATGCCCTCTTTCCTTGCCTAATATTTTCCAATGTCGAACCGTTCCGGGTGTTTCCCCTTGAAATCTTTGAAGTAAAGTTTTATTTCGCGCATGTCTTCCTCTATGTTTCCGCTTGGGCAAATGTATTTTTCAGCGGCGATACACTTTCGCTGGTAGTCGATTCCTACCAGAACAATGGGGATGTCCGCGCCTAACGCTATGTAATAAAAGCCTTTTTTCCAGTCGGGATTGGCCGAGCGTGTGCCTTCCGGAGTGATGGCGAGATGGAATTCCTCGTTTTGCTTGACTTGACTGACAAGTTGGTCAACCATCGACATGTGTTTGTCACGGTATACGGGGATGCCTCCCATGCGGCGGAACAGGCAGCCCAACGGGAAGAAAAACCATTCTTTCTTCATCAGAAAGCCAGATTTGCGCCCGATGGCGTGGATAAACAGCTTTCCGATGAAGAGATCCCAGTTCGTGGTATGGGGAGCTGCACAGAAGATGCACTTTTTAAAGTCGGGCACACTGACTTTTGCTTCCCATCCTAACAATCTGTGATAGATGAACCGACAGACCGTTTGCTTCATGCTTGTTCGGTTGCGCCTGACTTTTCAGACATTTCAATGATGAGAGCCTTCATGTCGGCGCGTAGCTTTCTGTAGTATTCCTTGGCATTGTTCGGCTCTGTATGGCTGATACGGCTGACGAGATCCTGGCGTACGGAAAGTATCTTGTTTAGCCTTTTGACTATTTCCTCGTCTTTGCTTGTCAGACATTCCACGAAATACAGACTTGCCAGTGTGTCGGCGATATACTTAACCTTTTTCTTTAAATCTTTTCTGCTTGCCATAATTCAAGTTTTTAATTTTAAGATTGTTGATAAATGCAGTGTAAAGGTAAGAAAAGTTTATTACTTTCTTTCGTATTTCCGAAAAAAATAACGAAATTTGCGGAGGTATAAACCGAAAGCAGGGCATTGTCGCGTTTTGCCTGAACTTGAAAGGCAAGAGAGAGGCGGCCTGCATGTCTTTTGAGGGCATGAAAGTTTTACAGACTTTTTTATACACCATAATATAATAATAGAATTATGACAAAGAGTGCATTACAAATTGCGAGAGCTGCTTACCAGCCGAAATTGCCTAAAGCTTTAAAAGGCGCTGTTGTAGCGAAAGAAGGAGAACCTACTCAGTCTGTTGCCGACCAGGAAGCTATCAAGAATCTGTTTCCGAACACTTACGGCATGCCTTTGATTCAGTTCGTGGAGGGAGAAGCCAAGGAATATGCTCCGATGAATGTGGGCGTGATTCTTTCCGGCGGTCAGGCTCCGGGCGGACACAATGTGATTTCTGGTCTGTTTGACGGTATCAAGAAACTGAATCCTGCCAACAAACTGTATGGCTTTATTCTTGGTCCTGGCGGCTTGGTAGACCATAACTATAAAGAACTGACTGCCGACATCATCGATGAATACCGCAATACGGGTGGTTTTGATATTATCGGTTCAGGACGTACCAAACTGGAAAAGGAAGATCAATTTGAAAAAGGATATGAAATCCTGAAGGAACTGGACATTAAGGCACTGGTTATTATCGGCGGTGACGATTCAAATACCAATGCTTGCGTATTGGCAGAGTATTATGCTGCGAAGAAATACGGTGTTCAGGTTATCGGTTGTCCGAAAACGATTGACGGAGACTTGAAGAATGAAATGATCGAAACTTCTTTCGGTTTCGATACTGCCTGCAAAACCTATTCGGAAGTTATCGGAAACATTGAGCGCGACTGTAATTCGGCACGCAAGTACTGGCATTTCATCAAGCTGATGGGCCGCTCGGCTTCTCATATCGCTTTGGAATGCGCCTTGCAGACTCAGCCGAACATCTGTCTTATCTCGGAAGAGGTTGAGGCTAAAAACATGTCATTGGATGATATCGTGACTTACATCGCCAATGCGGTTGCAGCTCGTGCCGCCGAAGGAAACAATTTCGGTATCGTATTGGTTCCGGAAGGCTTGATTGAGTTCATCCCGGCTATGAAAAAGCTGATTTCTGAATTGAATGACTTCCTGGCCGAGCATGCTGAAGAATATGCTGCCGTTGAGCCGAACAAGCAGCGCGAATACATCATCACTCATTTGTCTGATGAAAATGCAACTGTTTACGCTTCTCTGCCGGAAGGTGTGGCACGCCAGCTGACTCTTGACCGTGACCCGCACGGAAATGTACAGGTTTCACTGATTGAAACAGAAAAGCTTCTGTCTGAGATGGTAGGAAAGAAACTGGCTGCATGGAAGGCTGAAGGCAAGTTTGTTGGTAAGTTCTCTGCACAGCATCACTTCTTCGGTTACGAAGGCCGTTGCGCAGCTCCGTCAAACTTTGATGCAGACTACTGCTATTCATTGGGATATACCGCTTCTATGCTGATTGCCAATGGAAAGACCGGTTATATGTCATCTGTTCGCAATACCACGGCTCCGGCTGAAGAATGGATTGCAGGCGGTGTGCCTATCACTATGATGATGAACATGGAGCGTCGTCACGGCGAAATGAAGCCGGTTATCCAGAAGGCCTTGGTAAAACTGGACGGTGCGCCGTTCAAGGCATTTGCTGCCGTTCGCGATGTCTGGGCTAAAGAGACCGCTTACGTTTATCCAGGCCCGATCCAGTATTTTGGCCCGACGGAAGTGTGCGACCAGCCGACCAAGACCTTGCAGCTGGAGCAGGCAAAATAATTGAAAAGACAATCATTTCGGCAGGAGACTTGTAGTGAAGCATGAAAGTCTCATGCCGAAAGTGTATCCTTAGGCACGGATTGTATGGAGAAACACGGATTTTTGTTGCTTTCAAACCGTGGAATCTGTGTAATCCGTGCCTAAAACAGTAATTATCCGAAAGGACTAAAACAGTAAACATGGCAAAAAAACCGCCCATATTGGTGGTAAACGAATCCAAGCCGGTATCAAAACCGCGTAAGCCCAAGGCAAAACGGCAGTCTGCTCAGTATAAAAAAGGCGGCGGACGCGGTAAAAAGAAAAAAGAGGAAAGCCGCAAATGGAATCTTCCTTCATGGAGTCATTATGTGATGATGGGGATAGTGGCTGTCTTGTTTCTGGCCGGATTTTATTATCTCTTTATCCATCCTTACGCTTACCGGTGGAAGCCTTGTTATGGGACAAAGGCTTATGGTGTATGTCTCCCTTACGGATATGAGGTGCACGGGTTCGACATCTCGCATCATCAGGGGATAATAGACTGGGAGCGGCTCAAGAGTGTGCAGTATGCTCCTTTTCCTGTGCGTTTTGTCTTTATGAAAGCTTCTGAGGGAGGGGATTTCGGTGATACGGCCTTTCAGCGCAACTTTGAGCAGGCGCATGAGGCGGGGTTTATATGTGGAGCCTATCATTTTTACAATCCTAAGACAGATCCGGTACGGCAGGCGGATTTCTTTATCCGCTCGGTAAAGCTTCGGACGGGCGACTTGCCTCCCGTGCTTGACATCGAAACGCGGCCGAAAGATGTGGGGAAACTGCGGCGCGACCTGAAGATATGGCTCGACCGCATAGAGCGTCACTATGGAGTGAAGCCGATACTTTACACTTCCTACAAGTTCAAGACCCGTTATCTGAATGATTCTGTGTTTAATTCTTATCCTTACTGGATAGCCCATTATTATGTGGATTCTGTTGCCTATGAAGGGGAATGGAAATTCTGGCAGCATACGGATGTCGGCACGCTGCCGGGCATTGACAGGCAGGTGGATCTGAACGTGTTTAACGGGACGATGGAGGAAATGAATGAGTTGAGAATCGGGCGAGACAGCATGGCTTTAGAGAAATGACAGGGGATGACAAGCTGTGGGCTGCCTCTGAATCATGACAGATTGAGGGCAGCCGGTTGGGTTTGAACGGTAAATCGGCGGAAGCGGTCAGTTCTTTATCAGCTTTACTGCGGCCCAACGGTTTTTTTCCCGACAGTGGACAAACGTTAGTCCGAGACCTTCTCCCCGTTCGCGTATGGCGGGAATGTCTTCTACATAGAAGCCGCTCATGTAGATTTCTGAACCGGAATGCATGCAGTCCACGTATGCAGGCATGTCTGCAAGCAGAATATTGCGGTTGATATTGGCTATAATGACATCGAAAGGCTTGCGTCCTTTCAAAAGAGAAGCGTCTCCCAGTTCTACGGTGATGTTGGAAATCCGGTTTAAAGCGATGTTGTCACGTGAATTGTTCACACACCAGTCGTCGATGTCTATGGCGGTCACCGGATCTGCCCCCCGCATACTGGCCAGTATGGCAAGGATAGATGTGCCGCAGCCCATGTCAAGAACGGATTTCCCTTGCAGGTCGGCTTCCAACAGTTCGGTGATAATGGAGCTGGTCGTTTCATGATGCCCCGTTCCAAAGGCCATCTGCGGATTGATTACAATATCGTATTCCGTTTGCGGGTAGTCTTTATGGAAAGTGCTGTGGATGACACAACGGTTGCCTATGACAATCGGCTGGAAGAAATTCTTTTCCCATTCTTCATTCCAGTCTTTGTCTTCCGGTTCGGCAAGAGAATAGGTGATTTGCACATCGGGAATGGGAAAATCATCCACGATGGCTTTCAGGGCTTCCTCGTCGAAAAGAGACTGCTGAACGTATGCCTGCATTCCTTCTTCGCATTCCACGAAACTTTCGAAGCCGATGTCGGCGGCAAGAGCAGCCAGAACATCGGTTACGGTTTCGTTGCACGGGCGTGCAGTAAAGGTAATCTCAAAGTATTTCATATAAAAAGACTGTTCATTAATTTTCGCAAATATACTCAAAATAGGGAAAACCCTATATTGAAATAGGGAATTTCTACTTGCAGGAAACAAATAACTCCCTAAATTTGTAGCATAGAAAAGATGTAGGATAATGATAAACGATAGGATTATGAAAGGAAAAGTATTTGCTTCATTGTTCGCCGCCTGCCTTCCGTGGTTGGTAATGGCGCAGAGTAACGATGACCTTTACTTTGTTCCCAAGAAAGAAAAGAAGACGGAAACGGTAGTAAAGGTAAAGACAGCACCGGAAAAGGTCTCAAATAAGACAACGGTATATGCTGCCCCGGGCTCGACCGTGGTGGTAAAGGACGCGGCGGGGAAAACACGGGATGTAGACGAGTATAACCGCCGGTATACCTCGCGTGACAATACGTTCTCGATAGACGAAGAAGGGACTCTTACGATTCAGGAGAAGCCTTACAGCGAGCGCGGGGAGTGGGTAAACGGATTCGACGGCTCACAAGACGATTACGAATACGCGATGCGCATCGTGCGTTTCCGCAGTCCGCACTATGCAATCCCTGTCAGCAGTCCGCTTTACTGGGATGTAGTTTACGGTGCATACCCGTCATGGTATTGGAATGTATACGATGACGGAATGTATGCTTATGTCTTTCCTACCTTCAGCAACCCGCTCTGGTGGGATTGGCGTTGGTCATGGGGTGTTTCCGGCCCGTATTGGGGGCTCAGTTGGGGGTGGTCTTCGCCGTGGTATTACAGCAGCTGGCATTATCCTTATTGGTATGGAAATTACTGGGGAGGCTATTGGGGCGGTTATTGGGGGCCGCACTGGCATCACCTTCATTATTATGCCGGAGGACATTGGGGCGGATGGCGTCCTTACGGACACCGTGATTTCCGTCCGAGCCGCTACGCCGGATATTCTTCATCTCGCCGTAATGCTGTGGCTTCGGGCACACGCGGAAGCGCAATACGCAATGGCAGCGCAATGCGGCGGGGGAACAGCACGACAAGTGTGCGTCGGAACACTGCCGCCACAAGGAGCGGGGCAGGACGTGTCGTAAACCCAAATTCACGAAACAACGGGTATTCTATCCGACCGGTGAACTCTCTTCCGGGAAACAGGGGGGAGACGACCCGTTCCACCACGACACGCCGTGCCAATTCCAGTTATGTGCGTCCGAGCAGCACTATCGATCGCACGGGTTCTTCCTACAATCGTCCGAGCAGCACGCGGCGAAGCTATAACAATGTATATAACCGTAATGTGAATTCAACGCGAACACGCGGCAACAGCACGCGGCGAAGCTATAACAATGTATATAACCGTAATGTGAATTCAACGCGGACACGCGGCAACAGCACCGGCGTCAACCGCAATTTTAATACGAACCGAAATAATTTTTCAACAGGAAGCCGCAGCAGTTTCAACCGCGGCTCAATGGGCGGCGGAAGCAGCCGTATGCGCAGTACAGGCGGTGGAGGCGGTTCCCGCAGAAGATGATAAAACAGATTAAAAGGAATATATATGGATACAAAGATAAGCATGATGCTCTTGCTTGCCGGCATGTCTTCGGCGGCATGGGCGCAAAATCAGTATGATGTTGCCCGATTCATTGACGATGACCTGAATGGAACGGCTCGTTTCGTGGGTATGGGAGGAGCGATGAGTGCATTGGGAGCTGATATTTCCACTATCCGCACGAATCCTGCCGGTATCGGGCTTTTCAGGGGGAACGATGTGTCCGTGTCGTTTGGCTTTAACAATAATCAGGCGAAGTCGGACTGGGAAGGGGTTTCTTCTACGGAGAAACGGACTAAGATGTCGTTCGACCAGGCAGGTTTCGTATGGAGTACGAAAATCGGCAACAAGACCGACCTGCGTTATATGAACTTCGCGTTCAATTATCACAAGCGTGCCAACTTCAACCGCCAGTTCTCGGCGGCAGGAAGCTTCTCGAACGGTGCCTCATTGACCTGGCAAATGTCTGATATGCTATGGGATGCCACATGGGGGAATGGGTATTATTATGAAAAGGTGTCGGAGTTCGATAACTTGTGTGATATGGAGAAAAATCCTTATGTCGATAGGAACTTTTACGGGACACCTTATCTGGCTGCCATGGGGGCACGGACAAAATTGGTTACTCCTATAAAAGCGGGCACACCTTCTGAAGATGGAAGCTATGATTTGGTAGGATTAGAAGACTGGTATGCTTCCGACAATCAGTATTATGCTCGCGAAGAAGGGGGGATAGACGAATATGACTTCAATGTTTCATTCAATGTAAAAGACCGTTATTACTTTGGATTGACATTGGGAATCTATAATCTGGATTATAATCGCTATTCATCTTACGGTGAGGGAATCTATGACTCTTATAACAATGCGGGGAACTTTATGCTTAACAACTGGTATAGTGTTGAGGGAAGCGGGGTAGACTTGAAGTTGGGAGCTATTATCCGTCCGTTTGAATATTCGCCTTTCCGCATAGGATTTGCCATACATACTCCGATCTGGTATTCAATGACGGAGCATCATACGGCAAATGTCAATTCGAATACTACGGCATTCGGCGATAAGCCCGAGAATTTGGTGGATTATCTGCATCCGGAATATGTATGGGATTACCGCCTTACTACTCCGTGGCGCTTTAATGTGAGTATGGGAACGGTAGTGGGAGGCATTATGGCGCTTGATGCGGAATATGAATATGCCAAGTATTCATCCGCTCAAGTGGATGATGTGGACGGATATGAACTGAACGGCACTGCTATGATCAGTGACAATCTGAAGGGTGTGCATACATTCCGTGCAGGAATGGAGACGAAACTGACTTCTGCCTTCAGTCTGCGGGCCGGATACAATTTCCGTTCGGCTCCTATGTCCGAGGCTTCTTACAAGGATATCCCTTATACGGATGAGACGCGTACAGATCCGGAATATCTGAACATAAAGTCCCGCCAGGCGGTTACAGTCGGGTTGGGATACCGCGGACGGCTGTTTTATGCCGACCTTGCCTATAAGTATGATTTTTATAAGGCGGATTTCTATGCTTTCGGCCCTTATTGGATGGATGATGGGGTAACTGAACCGGTCTCGGTCTCTGTGCCTGCCGTGAAAGTGAACAACGACCGTCATCAGTTGCTCTTTACATTGGGCGTGCATTTCTAATTCCGGCGGAGGTTATGGAGTATTGTTTAGACGGACTGACAGTGAAGGAGCATCTGCTCCGTCTTGCAGAAAACGGGAGAAAGGCTTTTACGGAAAAGCTTAATCCGGGCGTGGAGCATATATTGGGCATCCGTATTCCGGATTTGCGCCGGCTGGCAGCACGCATTGCCAAGACTGACTGGGAGAATTATCTGGAAACGGCAGACACTTTCTATATGGAAGAGCGTATGCTGCAGGGCATGGCGCTGGGCTGCATCAGGCCCGATGCGGATTTGGATACTTATCTGCATCGTGTGACAAAGTTCGTATGGATTATCAACAGTTGGTCAGTGTGCGATACATTCAAGTTCGGTGGCGGAAGACGCTTTGTGAACATGCACCGCGACCGCCTTTGGGAATATTTGAAGGAATGGATGCACGCCGGAGGCGAGTATGAAGTGCGCTTCGGCGTGGTGCAGGCGATGGAAAACTTCATAGACGAAGACCATATCCACGAGCTTCTCAAGTGTCTTGACGCGGTGTGCCATGAGGGATACTATGTGAAGATGGCGGTGGCATGGGCATTGTCTGTGTGTTTTGTCAAGTTTCCTGATATTACGATGGATTATCTGCGGCGGAACAGTCTGGACAACTTTACATATAACAAGGCGTTGCAGAAGATTACGGAGTCATATCGTGTGGACGTACAGGTGAAGCAGCAGATTCGGGCGATGAAGCGTCCGGCTGTGGCTGCAAGATGAATGGATATAAAGCCGTCTCCGGTTGCAGGAGTCGGGGTCGTGCGGCGCAGAAGCCATGCACAGTCCCGCTTTGCAGCCGGAGACGGCTGTTTTTTGTCTGTATGGTCAGACCGATGGAAGGAGCTACAGGATTCCTTTGCTTGACGGAACTTCATAATGGTAGACATCGCGCCGTACCGCCATCTTGATGCTGCGGGCGAATGCCTTGAAGATTCCTTCTATCTTGTGGTGTTCATTCTGTCCTTCTGCCCGGATGTTCAGGTTCATTGCAGCGGCATCGCTCAGCGATTTGAAGAAGTGAAGGAACATTTCGGTAGGCATGTCGCCGATATGCTCACGGTGGAACTCGGCGTCCCATACCAACCATGCCCGTCCGCCGAAGTCAAGCGCCACCTGGCAGAGGCAGTCATCCATCGGCAGGCAATAGCCGTAGCGCTCGATACCACGCTTGTCACCTAATGCGCGGCGCAGGCATTCTCCCAACGCGATGCCGGTATCTTCGATGGTGTGATGCTCGTCCACTTCCAGATCACCTTTGACACAGACGGTCAGGTCTATTCCACTGTGCTTGCCAATCTGTTCCAGCATGTGGTCGAAGAAGCCCAATCCCGTGTGGATGTCGCAAGTGCCGTTCCCGTCCAAGTTCATACGGATAAGGATGTCCGTTTCTTTTGTAGTCCGCCTGATTTCGGCCGTCCGTTCTCCGGCGAAGAGAAATTCGGCCACCTTGTCCCAGTCTGTCGTGGCAAGGGCGCACGTGTCTTCCAGACCCTTTTCTTTCAGACTTTCCTTGTCCGGTTGCAGCAGGATGGCCCTGCATCCCAGGTTGCGTGCCAGTTCCACATCCGTCGCCCGGTCGCCGATAACGAAACTTCCTGCCAGGTCATACGCCGGGTTGTCAATATATTGCGTCAGCATGCCCGTGCGGGGCTTGCGGGTAGGAGCATTGTCCTCCGGAAACGAACGGTCTATCTGCACATCATCGAAAGTGATTCCTTCATTTTCAAATGTCTTCATAATCAGGTTATGCACAGGCCAGAATGTGTTTTCGGGAAATGAATCCGTGCCCAGTCCGTCCTGATTGGTCACCATCACCAGTTCAAAATCGAGTTTCTGTCGGATGAAATGAAGGTTTCGGAAGACTTTCGGATAAAATTCAAGTTTCTCAAACGCATCCAGCTGGTAATCTGTAGGAGGTTCGATGACGAGTGTCCCGTCGCGGTCAATGAAGAGAATCTTTTTCATACGTTGTTTTTGTCTTTTATGATATCAGCAGGGCAAAGATAGTGAAATAATGGCAGTCGGTTTTCATGCGGAGAAAAATTTGTTTTTGCCCGTGCGAAGAAAGTTCTGGCGGTTTGAAAAAACACGGATTGCAGGGGCTTTTTGGTGTTTCCCCGCAATCCGTGTCTGTATGCAAGTATGCGAATCTTTTATTGATGGTCAGGCTTCAGCCATCTGTCGAGCCAGTTGAAGAAAGTGCGTTGCCATAAGATTCCGTTCTGCGGTTTCAGCACCCAGTGGTTCTCGTCCGGGAAAATCAACAGTTGGGCGGGAATGCCTCTCAGCTTGGCGGCATTGAAGGCTGCCATGCCTTGTGAGGCCAGAATGCGGTAGTCTTTCTCGCCATGGATGCAGAGAATCGGCGTGTCCCACTTGTCAACGAAGAGGTGAGGCGAGTTGGCATAGCTGCGCTTGACGGCCGGATTGTTCTTGTCCCAGTACGGGCCGCCCAGATCCCAGTTGGTAAACCAAAGCTCTTCCGTTTCCAGGTATTGCTGCTCCATGTTGAAGAATCCGTCGTGAGCGATGAAAGCCTTGAAACGCTTGTTGTGATGACCGGCCAGCCAGTATACGGAATAGCCTCCGAAGCTTGCCCCTACACACCCCAGGCGGTCTTTGTCTACATACGGCTCTTTGGCCACATCGTCAATGGCGGTCAGATAGTCGTCCATGCAGTGTCCGCCATAGTTGGTGCTGATTTCTTCCAGCCATTCCATGCCGAATCCCGGCAGGCCGCGCCGGTTTGGCGCAACGATGATATAGTCGTTTGCCGCCATGATCTGAAGATTCCAGCGGTAGCTCCAGAACTGGCTGACGGGGCTTTGCGGCCCGCCTTCGCAGAACAAGAGGGTAGGATATTTCTTTTCAGGGTCGAAGTCCGTCGGATAGACTACCCACGACAGCATGTCCTTTCCGTCTACGGTTTTCATCCAGCGGGGTTCCACTTTGCCTAATTTCAGTTGGCTGAAGATATGGTCATTTTCCTTTGTGATGCGGACAACCTCATTGTTTGCCTTCAGATTGACGGTAAACAGCTCGTCGGCTTCACTCAGAGAGTGGCGCTTGGTGAGCAGCATGCCGTTGCCAAGTATGGCCACGGAAGTGTAGTCGTACATTCCGTCTGTAAGCTGCTGCACTTCGCCTGCAAGGTTTGTGCTGTGAATCATGCTTGTGGCGTGCCATACGCCGGTGAAATATAAGGTTTTGCTGTCGGGTGCCCAGCAATAGTCATCCACTCCCGACTGGAAAGACTCGGTGACATAAGTCTTTTTCCCGTTTTGCAAATCGAGAACACACAGGCGGTTGCGGTCGCTTTCATAGCCGTCGCGCTCCATACTCTGCCAGGCAATGTATTGTCCGTCGGGAGAAAACTTGGGATTTGTATCATAGCCCATGTTCTTGTCGTCGGCATCTTCCTTGCAGAGGTTGCGTGTTTCCTTTGTTTCCACATTGTATAAATAAATGTCGGAATCGGTCGATACGGCATAATCCTTGCCTGTCTTTTTGCGGCATGTATAGGCAATCTGTTTGGAATCACTGCTCCAGGCCAGCTGTTCGATGCCTCCAAAAGGCTTCATCGGAGATTCGTAAGGTTCGCCCACCAGTATGTCGGTTGCTTCGCCTACTGTATTTCCGTCGAAACTGGCGACAAACGGATGCGGAATCGTCTGTACCCATTCGTCCCAATGCTTGTACATCAGGTCGTCTACAATGATGCCGCTTGCCTTGTCCAAATCCGGATAAACATCTTTTGTACGTTCACCATACTTGATTTGCGAAATGAAAACCACTTTGGTTCCGTCGGGAGAAAAGCGGAATCCTTCAATGTCGCCCATATAGTGGGAGAGCTGTTTGCGTTCCGTGCCGTCGGGATTCATCTCCCAAATCTGGTTGCTGCCTCCTTCTGCACTCAGAAACGCGATTTTGCTTCCTTCTTTAATCCATACAGGCTCTCCTTCGTTGGCTGCTGTCTGGGTCAGAAGTGTATTGTTCGTCCCGTCGGCGTTCATCACATAGATTACAAGATGGCTTTTGTTCTCTTTTACGCTGTAATAAGATACCGTGTAGGCGATTTTTGTTCCGTCCGGCGAGACATTTGAACTTCCGATACGCCCCATGGCCCAAAGTGCTTCGGGGGTAAGACGCCCGTCGGCAATGGTGATTTCCTGACGTCCGATTATCGGGCTTTCGTCGGTCACGGCTTTTTCCGGGGTCGTACAGGCCGAAGTAGCCAGCATCATGGCGGCTGTCATAGTCATAAGATCTGTTTTTTTCATGATTCCAATTATAATTGATGATTATTTTTCCATGTCTTTCAAATGAATTTCCAGTGCTTTCACAGAGATATGTATTTCCCAGATGGATACACCAAGTGAGGCGATAAGCAGCAGAAGAGCGATGCCGAATACGTATACGGAGAGTAACTGGAAGCCTATGTAGATGAGAAACATCGTGACGACGCACAAGAACAGGCTGGATATGCCCAGTACCTGCATGGAGCGCGTCAGGTAAAGCCGTCGGCGCAGGTTTTCTATTTGTGCAGCCGTCACTTCTGAATGCTGCCGGATATACTGATCCTTTAGGGTGCGTACCAGTTGTGCGTATGACAAGAACCGGTTGGTATATGCCAACATGATGAGTGATACGGCCGAAAACAGAAGTGCAGGGGTTGCCAATGTCAGTTCGTTCATAAGTAATCCGAATAAGTGGGTAACGTGTGCAAAGTTAATAAAAAGAAAGCTGTCGCCCTATCAGGAGACAGCTTTCTTTGATGGTTATGCTCAGAAAGTATTATTTCTTGGTATGTTTTTTCATCTGTTCTTCACGCTCCTTTTGCAGGCGTTCCTGTTCTTTTTGCAGAGCCTCTAATTTGGCCATCAGTCCGGTCGGCTTGTGCGAAGCCGGTGCCCTCTTGTTGGCTTCAAGCTGTGCCAGAAGTTTCTTCTCATCTGTCATCTTGCGCATGACCCACATGGTAATGATTCCGATCAAGCCTGAAATGAAATAATAGTAGCTCAATCCGGAAGCATATTCATTGAATATGAAGAAGAACATGACGGGCATGATATACATCATCCATTTCATCGCTGCCATTTGCGGATTGTTCCCCATGTCTTGCTGCTTCATCATGATGATCTGGTTGAGTACGGTTGTCAGGCTGAACAGCAGACAGAACAGACTCAAATGGTTTCCGAGCAGAGGAATGTGTGTGTTCCAGCTGATCAGGTCGTCATAGGCAGACAGGTCACTTGCCCACAGAAAACTCTCCTGACGAAGTTCGATGGCATTCGGAACAAAAAAGAACAATGCCATGAATACCGGAGTCTGTATCAGCATAGGCAGACAGCCTCCCATCGGGCTGACATTGTATTCGCGATAGAGAGCCATTGTTTCCTGCTGTTTCTTCAATGCATCTTCCTGCTTGGGGTATTTTGCGTTGATCTTGTCAACATACGGCTTCAAGGCGCGCATCTTGGCAGATGATATGAATGATTTCCACGTTGTGGGAAGTACCAGTACTTTTACGATGATGGTCATCAGCAGGATGACAATGCCCATGCTCAGTCCCATGCTTGAAAGCCAGTCGAACAAGTTGATGGTAAACCAACGGTTTATCAGGCGGATGATCGGCCATCCCAGATAAACCAGATCTTCAAGCTCCTGGTCTTTGTCTTTGAAGCTTAAGTCGTTGCTTGCCAACAGGGTCTTGAAGTGGTTGGGACCGAAGTAGAACTGGAAATGACTGGGCTGTGCGCCTGTCGGGTCGAAGAAACTCTGCATGTCGGCTGCATAGTTTTTCATGTAGCCGCTTCCCTGCTGTTCCATCTTCGATTCCAGCGTAGCGTTTTCAAAGCTCTTTTCAGCCATGAACACGCATGAAAAATATTGGTTCTTAAAGGCTACCCAGTCCAATACAGCCGGTATGGTCTCTTTTTCGTCTTTTGTTTCACTCAGGTAGTCGAAATCATCATCTGCCGGTTTGTAGGTAAGAGAGGTATATCGCTGCTCAAAGTTGTATCCTTTTTCCATCTGGCGGGCACGTTGCTTCCAGTCTATAGTCATATTCTTGACCGAAGGAGAAAAGAAATTCTGCATGCCGACAGCTTGTATGGTCAGATCCACCATGTAGGAGTTGGGAAGCAGACGGTAATTCAGATCCAAATGTCCGCCGTTGGTTGCATCCAGCCGCATGGTTACCGAACTGTCGGTTGCGTTGATGGCTTTAAAATACAGTTGTTCGGTAAGGATGTTCTCATTTTTCCCTTCAAAGCCGAAATTGAGAGAGGCGTCAGTTCCGTCGAACAAGACCAAAGGTTCATGTTTTTGGTCATTGTATTCTTTTAGTGTAGCCTTGCAGACTCGTCCTCCTTTATTGGTGAAGAGTAGCTGGACTACATCATTCTCCAGTCTGGTAAATGTTTCCTCGCCGTTTGTTGAGGCATAAAATTGTGATGTAGAGTCATATCGGGCAGTTTGTCTGGCAGCGATGTCTTGTGCCATCTTCATTTCTTCCTGTTCCTGAAGAATCTGCTGGATAGAGTCTTGATAGTGTTGTGCGCGTGCTCTTTCTTCCTGACTGGGACGGTTGTATATGCCGAAGCCTACGATAACCGCTCCAATCAGAATAAAGCCCACTAACGTGTTTTTGTCCATTTCTTATTAGTCTTGATTAAGTTATTTGTCAATAGCTGCCTTGATGAATGACAGGAACAACGGATGTGGCTTCAGAACGGTACTGCTGTATTCCGGATGGAACTGTGTTCCGATGAACCATTTCAAGGTAGGAATCTCCACGATCTCAACCAAATTGGATTCCGGATTGATGCCTACACACTTCATGCCTGCCTTTTCAAATTCTTCCTTGTAGTCATTGTTGAATTCGTAACGGTGACGGTGACGCTCTTGTATGTGTTCCTGTCCGTATGCCTGATAAGCCTTCGAGGTCGGATTGACAATACATTCATAAGCTCCCAGTCGCATGGTTCCACCCATGTTTGTTACCGACTTTTGTTCTTCCATGATGTCGATAACATTATGCGGAGTCTTTTCGTCCATCTCGCGGCTGTTTGCATCTGCATAGCCCAATACGTTGCGGGCGAATTCTATAGCCATACATTGCATGCCCAGACAAATGCCGAATGTCGGCACATTATGGGTGCGGCAATATTTGATGGCGATGAATTTGCCTTCGATGCCGCGCTGTCCGAAGCCCGGGCATATAATGATGCCATCCATTTCTTTCAGTTTTTCTTCCACATTCTCTTCGGTCAGCTTTTCACTGTTGATGAAATGAATGTCTGCCTTGCGGTCATTGTAAGTGGCGGCTTGTGAGAGAGCCTCAAGAATAGATTTGTAAGCATCCTGCAGGTCATATTTTCCTACCAGTCCGATTTTTACTATCTCTGTGGCATGATGGCGGCGGTTCAGGAATTCCCTCCACGGGCCCAGTGTGGGCGTCTCACCTATCGGAAGCCCCATCTTTTCCAAGATGGTGACATCAAGTTTCTGCTCCTGCATGCGCAAAGGAACTTCATAGATGGTCGGCATGTCCATTGATTGAACTACAGCACTTTCATCTACGTTGCAGAACAAAGCCACTTTCTTTCTTAAATTGGCATTGAGTTCATGCTCTGTCCGCAAAACCAGAATGTCGGGCTGGATACCTACCGACTGAAGTTCTTTTACTGAATGTTGGGTCGGTTTGGTCTTCAGTTCACCCGCTGCCGCCAGATAAGGGACATAAGTAAGATGTACGCAAAGTGCATTTTTCCCCAATTCCCATTTCAGCTGACGGATACTTTCCAGATATGGCAAGGACTCTATGTCGCCTACGGTTCCACCTATCTCTGTAATGACAAAGTCAAATTTATATTTGTTGCCCAACAGCTTCACATTGCGCTTGATTTCGTCTGTGATATGGGGGATGATTTGTATGGTTCTTCCCAAGTAATCTCCGCGGCGTTCCTTGTCTATTACACTTTTATATATACGTCCGGTAGTAATATTGTTGGCTTTGGTTGTCTGTATGCCTAAGAAGCGTTCGTAGTGTCCCAAGTCAAGATCGGCCTCATGACCGTCGACAGTCACATAACATTCCCCATGCTCGTAAGGGTTTAACGTACCCGGATCGATGTTGATGTACGGATCAAATTTCTGGATGGTTACGCTGTAGCCTCTGGCTTGCAGCAATTTGCCGATAGATGATGATATGATGCCTTTCCCTAATGAAGAGGCTACACCACCCGTTACGAAAATATACTTTGTATCTGCCACAATGCTGATGTTTTTTAATGTTTTCTTTGAAATCTTTTTTACAAGTTGCAAAATTAGGAAAAAAAGCCGAATCACAGGTAATTGTGAAATGAAAAAATATGTAATTTTGCGGAGATTATAGTTTTGATTAGAAAATGAAAAAGGTAGGCATACTCATTTTGTTGTTATTTGTGTTGAGTGGAAAAAGCTTGAAGGCGGAAACGACGGCAAGGGATTCGGTGATAACCGATATGGAGACCGTCATTAATGAACTGTTGTCCGATACGTTGGACATGACGGCGGTGAAAAAGGATACTGTTGCATACGTTCCGCAAGATTCCATGTCTGTTTTTCGGGATTCCATATCGTCGGAAGCCGATTCTTTATTGCTCGAGATAGACAGGGCGGCCATGCATTTTGAAGATTCCATCAAGCATCTCAAGGATTCGCTGATGAAGGCAGAGTTGGCGAAAAGGCGGGTTACGCCCAAAGTGCATCCGGAAGTGACGGCATTCAGACGGCTGATTCAGCAGTATCGTGAAGATTATGCCGAATGGGAAGAGCGATGGGATGATATTTATCTTCAGGTGACCGGTCTTCCTTCAGATGCGGATTTTTATAAGCTTTCGATGCCGGCCACTTATTACAGTGCACCTGTCGAACAGAGCATGAGCATAGAGGGATGGCAGCCGGTCATTCCTTTCGTAAAGGAGGATTTTCGTAAAGAAGCTCTTGGTGATTTGCCGGATTTGCGCCGTTCGGAGAAAATAGACCGGTATATAAACCGCCAGTTGCTGAATTTCTATGTGAACTATCCTAATCTGGTAAAGAAGAATGAAGCGTCACTGAGAGACAAGGAGCCTTTGCCGGATGAGCTGCGGTCGCAAAGACAAAAAAAGGAGAAGGTTCGTTCAATGGTACATACGAAGAAAATCGGGAAAGTGGACGAGCAGAGTCTCTTGGTAGTCAAGCCGAATTTCTGGAAATTCGCGGGCGACAGCTATTTGCAGTTCTCGCAGAACTATATTTCCGACAACTGGTATAAGGGTGGTGAGAGCACCAAATCGATGCTGACAGGGTTTACATGGTCGGCCAATTATGATGACCGCCGCCGTGTCCAGTTTGAAAACAAGATAGAGTGGAAGCTGGGATTCGTTACAGCCCCTTCAGATACGCTTCATTCCTATAAGGCAAACAATGATTTGCTGCGTTTGACTTCAAAGTTGGGCGTGAAGGCGTTCGGTACGTGGTATTATACGCTTTCAGCCGAGTTCAAGACTCAGTTCTTCTCCAATTATGAGACGAATACCGACAATCTGGTGTCTGCTTTCTTCTCACCGGCCGAACTGAATGTCGGTCTCGGTATGGACTATAAGTTTGTGAAAGACGGGGTTTGCAATCTGTCTGTCTTGATGAACCCTATCAACTATACCCTGTATAGTGTGTCAAACGACCGTGTCGACCCAACCAAGTTCAACATCAAGGAGGGGCATAAGCGGGAGAGTGTATGGGGTTCGCGTGTGGAGGCAACACTTTCGTGGACGATAATCAAGAGCCTGACATGGGAGTCACGGTTCTCGTATACCACCAATTATGAGAAAGTGGTGGGGGAATGGGAAAATACTTTCACTTTTGCTTTCAACCGTTTCCTTTCGACCAAGCTTTTCGTGCACGGGCGGTTTGACGACGGTGTTCCGCGGGTGGACGATCACGGCTATCTGCAATTGCAGGAGCTGTTGAGCTTCGGACTGAATTATACTTGGTAAAATCATAACATTTCTTTGGATAGAAGATGGAACTTATAGAGATACCTTCGTTTGTCACCGTACTCGATTTCATCGGTACGTTTGCTTTTGCGATAAGTGGCATCCGCCTGGCTTCGGCGAAGCGTTTTGACTGGTTTGGTGCATATATTGTAGGATTGGCCACGGCTGTGGGGGGAGGAACCATCCGCGATGTGCTGCTTGATGTGACTCCGCCTTGGATGACCGACCCGATGTATCTTGTCTGTACGGCTTTTGCCATGGTGTTTGTAATCATTTTCGGAAAGTATCTGATCAGTCTCAACAATACATTCTTTTTGTTCGACAGCATCGGACTGGCTTTGTTTACCGTCGTCGGTTTCAGCAAGGCGTACACGATGGGGTATCCGTCTTGGATTGCCATTATCATGGGCAGCATAACGGGAGCGGCCGGAGGCGTGATTCGCGATGTCTTCATCAATGAAATCCCGCTGATATTCCGTAAGGAGATTTATGCGATGGCTTGTGTGGTAGGCGGACTGGCTTATTGGGTCTGTCTGAAAGCCGGGGTAGAGGATTATCTGGGGCAGATTGTCGGTGGAGTGACCGTCTTTCTGGTGCGTATTCTGGCGGTGAAATATCAGATCACGCTGCCTATCTTGAAAGGTGACCCTGAGAATACGTGAGCATGAAAGCCTTCTGCCTTTTGTCTTGTCTTTTTTTCGCGGCCTGTCTGCCGGGCGTGGGGAGGGATTTGGCCGGTGTGTCGGACAGTGTGCGGGTGGAAAACCTGCTGTTGCAGGCTGCCGGTCTGCCGGCTGACAGCTGCCGGACGCTTTTCTTTGCTAGCAGTCTGGCAGGAACTCCTTATGCGGCGGGTACGCTTGAAGCCGATGGAGAGGAGCGTTTGGTGGTGTGCCTTGACCAGTTCGACTGTACGACATTTGTAGAGACTGTGGTCGCGCTCACATTGTGCGATATGCAGGGGCGGCGTTCCTTTGCCGGTTTCAAGGAAAATCTCCGTCGCATCCGGTATAGAGACGGGCGAATCGCCGGATATGCTTCCCGTCTTCACTATTTCAGCGACTGGATTTATGACAATGAAAGGCGGGGAATTGTAGATGAGCTTACGGATGAATGGAGCGTTTGCCGCCGGGTGGTTTCGTTGAACTTCATGACTCGTCATGCGGAGTCTTATCCGGCCTTTCGTTCTCCGTCCGCTTACCGGGCGATGCAGAGGGTGGAGCGTAGGTGGGAAGACTATCCGATGCCTTATCTGCCAAAGGAAAAGCTGTGCACTTCCGGCCATGCGGACATTCATGACGGAGACATTCTGGCTTTTACTACTTCCATCGAAGGTCTGGATGTCGTTCATGTGGGTTTTGCCTGCCGGGTCGGAATCGAACTTCATCTGCTTCATGCCTCTTCGCTCCATAAGCAGGTTGTCATTGATCCGCTTCCGCTGTGTGAATACCTGCGGGGCAAGAAAACGTTTGCCGGAGTGAGAATCATCCGGATAAAGGCAGAAGGTTCTTGTATGGACAGCCGGAACGGGAGATAGCTATGGCGGATTGTTTTTATCAGTGCAGCCGGTCTTGTTTTGATGCGGACGATAAGTTTGTTTGTCCGGCATGAAAAACCGGTTCGGACAAAGGACTGTGTGCCTTTGTCCGAACCGGTTCCCTTATTCCGCTGCTTCGTCTTGTGCGTTTTCTTTAGTGAGATTGCTCTGCATGTATTCTTTCGGTGTCACTCCATAAGTATCCTTGAATGTGCTTGAGAAGTGAGAAAGGTTGCTGTATCCCGTAGCGTAAGCCACTTCCGAGATGGTCAGCTTCTTTTCCTTCAGCAGTTCGGCGGCTTGCTGCATCCGGATGTTCTTGATGAAGTCGCGTGTAGACAGGTTGGTAAGCTCCTTCAGCTTCCGGTGCAGGTGTACGCGGCTCAATCCTACTTCCGAGGCCAGCGTTTCAACGTTCAGGTTGGGGTCTGCCAGATTTTCATTGATAATTTTCATTATCTTGGCAATCAGCGCTTCATCGGCCGACTTGAGGTTTATCTTCTGTATCTTGTCGGTTTGCTGTTGTGCTCCGCTGAACTTGTTTTTCAGAATGCGGCGGTTGGCTAGCAGACTGGCGATATGGCTGCGCAAAACGGTTGTGTTGAAAGGCTTGACGATGTATGCGTCGGCTTCTATCTCTAGTCCTTCCACCTGCTCTTCCACTTTGTTTCGTGCCGTAAGCAGGATGACCGGGATGTGGTTGAAGTTTGTGTTCTGCTTGATTTTCTTGCACAGTGTGATGCCGTCCATTCCTTTCATCATAATGTCGCTTACGACCATATTCACTTCATGGTTGAACAGGTAGTCGTAGGCTTCCTTGCCGTCATTGCATGTCACGACCTTGTATTCGTCCGACAGTTCCTGCTTCAGATATTCCTGTATTTCCTTTTCATCGTCCACAACGAGAATGGTAAGATTGGTCTTCGCCTTTTTCCGGCGTTTTTCCTCGGTAGCGGTCAGTTCCGTTTCCTTGATGATGGGTGTTGCGGGCAGGATTTTCTTTCCCGTCTCATGTGTGCTGTCTATTTCTTCCATGCTCAGGTGGTCACATCCTAAGGGTATGCGTATCGTGAAGGTGCTTCCGCATCCGTTTTGATTGTTCTCGGCCGTGATGGTGCCGTGGTGCATCTCTACCAGTGAGTGGGTCAGGTGAAGACCTACTCCTGTTCCCCCCTGACTGTGAGTGATGCTGTTGTTTATCTGATAGAAGCGGTCGAAGATATGCTCTTTTCCTTCCTCGTCCAGTCCTATACCCGTGTCGATGACTTCAATTTTCACATAGTGGCGGAGCGGGGTCTTCTGCTGCTTGTCTTCGCCGGTAGCAAGTGTTACGGTTACTTTTCCGCCGTCGGGAGTATATTTGAAGGCGTTTGAAAGCAGGTTCATCAATATCTTGTCGAAGTTGTTCAAATCAATCCACACGCTGACTTTTTCATCCTTGTGCAGGAATGTAAATTCAATGTTCTTTTGTCGTGCGGTCTGTTCAAATGTCAGCATCAGGTCGTTGATGAAGCCTACCATGTCCGTTTCCCGGAAGTAAAGTCTCATTTGTCCCTTGTCTATCTTGCGGATGTCCATCATCTGGTTGATCAGTCGCAGGATGCGCTGTCCGTTGCGGTATATCATCATATAGGTTTTGCTGAGGTCGGCATCCTTGCAGTTGGCTATCAGCTTCTCCAGAGGATTGATGATAAGCGTCATCGGAGTGCGTATCTCATGAGATATGTTGATGAAGAACTGTAGTTTTGCTTCGTTCATTTCTTCTGCATGCTTCATCATCAGCATGTCTCTCCGCCGGCGCATCCGGATATGGATATAGTTCACGATGTTGAGGCAGATGCCTGCGGCCAGTATGCCGTAAATCAAATAGGCCCACCAAGACTGATACCAGGGCGGAGTGATGACGATGCGGTAGCTGCTTATGTTTGAAACCGTATTCCGGTTGACGGCAAAGACTTCGAGGGTGTATTTTCCCGGGCGTAGATTGCTGTAGGTTACATAATAACTGCCTAACGGAGTAGACTCCCACTCCTTGTCTTGTTCCTTTATCCGGTATTTGTAATAGGTTTGCAAGGTGCTTCCGTATTGCAGCGTGGAGAAGAAAATGTTGAATGTATTGTCCAGATGCGACAGAGTGAACTCGGTCGCATCGCTGACGGCCGTGCTGACAATGGGCTTTCCTCCCGATAAAGTGCGGCTGTTGACCGGTTTCCCGGAAATGTTGAAACTTACTATCCGGGCGGGGGGTAAGGACATGCTGTTGATGATGTCTTCAGGAATGAATGTAGTGATGCCGTTCGTTCCTCCGAAGAATATGCGTCCTGTCCCTGACTGATAGGTCGCTCCACGCGTGAACTCATTGCCTTGCAGTCCGTCGCTTGAATAATAATTGGTGAAGCTCTTCAGCAGAGGATTGTATTTGCTGATGCCGTTGAAGGTGCTTATCCATATATTTCCGTGTTTGTCTTCCTGAATGCCGCATATCACCTCGTTGTCCAGTCCGTCTTGCGGTGTGTACCGGTGAAGTTCTTTAGTCTTTTTGTTCAGACTGTAGAGCCCGTTTGCCGTTCCCATCCAGATAATATGGTCTTTGCTCTCTAAAATGGAGTAGCCGATATTGTTCTTGACCACATAGTTGTCTGAACTGAAGTTGATGAAGCTTTCCTTTTTCGGGTTAAAGCAGCTTATTCCTTTGAAATGGCCTATCCATATCAGACCCTCACTGTCGCAATACAAAGTGTTGATCCAGTTGTCCGGCAGTTCGTCCGGAATGTCGTATTTGCCTTCTGAGGAACTGTAGTTGGTCAGTTCGCGGGTATCCAGATTATATCTGTAGAAACCTGTTCCGTAAGAGCTGATATAGAGGTTCCGCTGCTTGTCTTCCGTAATGCTGTATATGTGTTTCCCTTTCAGCTCCGGAATGTATTCGCACGTTCCGCTTTCACGGTCGAAGCGCGCCACGCCATTCGCGTAAGATCCTAACCATATCTGGTTGTCCGAGTCTTTGAAAATACTTAATATGGTATGAGGAATGCTGTTTGCCCCCTTGTTTGGAATGTGATGCTTCAGCAAAGTAAAGTCGGAAGACAGTTCATAGAGCCCCTCATTGTCCACTCCCACAAAAATGTGGCTGCCGCCGTCTTGGTAGATGGACATGACACATCCTTTTCCGATCGGACTTTGGCTCAATGATTGGGAGCCATAATATTGGAACGGATTCTTCTTACCCGGAATGAACATGACCCCCTTCTGGAATATCCCCAACCAGATGTTCTGATCGCGGTCGTAAAGAATCGTGTGTACCTTGGCATCGGTCAGGTCAATCAGGCTTTCGTCGATGTAGAGGTTGTGAATGTCGTCGCTTGTCTTGTCATATACTTTTATGCCTTTTCCGTCAGTTCCGATGTACAGCTTCTCGTTTACGAAAATCAGGGTTTTGATGGGCAGCGGTGTCTGGCTGTTCCGGTAGTTTATCCGTTCAGTCTGTTTGGTATGAACGTTATGGATGTTCAGTCCCCTTGTGAATGTTCCGATATAGATGTTGCCTTTGTTGTCTTTTGCCAGTGAAGAAACGTTGTTGTCGGATATTTCCGGATACTGGATGCGCTTCATGTTGTCTTTTGCAGGGTCGTATTGTATCACTCCGTTCGATTCCGAACCGAGCCACAAGAGATTGTCGTCGTCTTCAAGCAGTGAAGTGAGGTGAGTGAAGTTCGCTTTGTAGACAGAAGGGATATAAGTGCCGGATTTCCTTTCTCCGTCCATTTTGAAAAGTCCTTCATTGGAGGTGGCAATCCATATCTCCCCGTTTTTCCGCTCGATGATTTTGGACACATGGGGATATACCGTATCTTTTTCCCGGTACAGGGGAATCTGTGAGAAGGAGTTGCTGTCGCGGTGATAAAGCATCAGCCCTGTCATGGTGCCTATCCAGATATTGTTTTTGCTGTCTTCGAATACGGTGCGCACGTAGTTGTTGCAAAGCGAAGCAGAATCTGTTTCGTTGTGTTTGTAGGTCGTGAAGCGGTTTCCGTCGAACAGGTTCAGACCATATTCGGTTGCTATCCAGATGAAGCCCTTTTTGTCTTGGTAGATGTCATTGATGAGACTGCTGGAAAGATGCTCTCCCGTCGTATAGAAAGTGTTGGTTTGTGAAAATATTCGGACAGATAAGGTTAGCAGTAAAAAGAGGATAAGCGTATTTTTCATTGTTATATCTTTTGTTTTTCTCGGTTTGCGCCGACAAATATATGATAAATTTTCAGAATAGCCTTATAAAAGTGCAGATTAGTATGGTGGAAAAATCAAGCGGCAGGGCAAATGGGATGAAGACAGCGCCCGGATATGTCTTTTTCTTGATATGTAATGCGATTTTGCGTTTTTATCGTGCCGCTGTGGGCATAAATAAAGAAATATTCGTTTCTTTGTATTGTTTAACCGTTTAATGAAAAAAGAGAAATGAAAGCATTTTTGTCAATTTGTATCTTGTGGCTCAGTTGTATGGCGTGGGCGCAGAATGTGTCTTCGCCTGTCGTGTCGTGGACGGCCGACAATGGGAACGGCACTTACACGAATCCTTTGTTCTATGATGAGTTTTCCGACCCCGACATCATCCGTGTGGGCGAGGACTTTTATCTGGCGGGAACCACGATGCACTGCACTCCCGGTCTGGTGATTCTTCACTCCAAGGATCTGGTGAACTGGAAATTCCTGAGTTATTGCTTCAGTCGTTTCGACATGGGCGACGAGTTCCGTTTGGAGAACGGGAAGGAAGCTTACGGACAAGGCATCTGGGCTCCCTGCATCCGTTATCATAACGGGAAATTCTATGTCTTTTCAAACATAAACGGGCATGGAATGCAGGTGTTTGTGGCTGAAAATCCTGCCGGGCCTTGGCAGCATATCCAGATGGGAGGACATATATACGATCTTTCCGTGTTGTTTGAAGACGACGGACATATCTATGCCGTGTTTGGATATGACGAAGTGAAGCTGATAGAAATCAAGCCCGATTTCAGCGGCTATGTGGAAGGCAGTGAGCGGGTGATAATTCCGCGCGGCAATGCGATGGGAGAGGGGCATCACATTTATAAAATCAAAGGGAAATATTACATACTTAGTGCCGACTATGCTCCGATGGGGAGGATGCAGTGTGCGCGTGCCGACCGGTTGGAGGGCCCTTATGAAACGGCCGCCATCAGCGTGAAGGAAACATTGGGGACGGAAGTTGTACACTCGGTGAATAATGTGGGTTTGGGCAGGCCGGTGCCCGAAAACGGCTTCGGCTTTTCGGTAGGAAAGCAGGAGGCAAATGTCATGGGGTGCGCTACCATGCACCAGGGTGGTATAGTAGACCTGCCGAATGGCGAGTGGTGGGGCGTTTCTATGATGGATCATCGCGCCGTGGGGCGGACTACCTGCTTGTCTCCCATCACGTGGACAGACGGATGGCCTTATTTCGGATTGCCCGGAAACCTGGGCCGTTCGCCGCGCACATGGTTCAAGCCGAACGTTTCGGCTAAGGTGGAGCCGCATGCCCCCTATATGCGCAGCGATGATTTCGATGGAGAAGCGTTGCTTCCTGTCTGGCAGTGGAACCATGAACCGGTAGACAAGATGTGGGCTTTGTCGAAAGGAAAGCTGCGGCTGCGCACTCTTCCGGCAAAAGACTTTCTCTGGGCGAAGAATACGCTGACACAACGCTGCATCGGTCCGGTGTCGACGGCTACCGTGACCTTGGATGCCGCTCATCTGAAGGATGGAGACAAGGCGGGACTGGGACTGCTGAACATGCCTTATGCCTATGTAGGGGTGAAACGCGAGGGGAAGCGTTGTTTCATCGAATGGTACGCCCAGCAGGAAGACAAGAGCGAATGTCTTGCGGTGGAGGATGACGGAAAGGATGGAAATGTCTGTCTGCGGGTTACGACCGATCTGGATGCCGATTCGGCTTGGTTTGCCTACAGTTATGACGGGGTGAATTATAAAAGCATCGGTCGGAAGGTGCTTCTGCCTTATCAGCTGAAGACTTTTCAGGGGGCACGCTATTCACTGTTCGCCTATAATGCGGACGGTGTGAAGGGTGGTTACGCTCTTTTCGACGACTTTACTGTGGATGAGCCGATGGCAGACCGGAGTGGCAACCTGCCTTTGGGGAAGGTGATTACGCTTGTAAACCGTGGAAACGGTTTCCCGGCGTGGGCGAATCCGCATGGGATGCTGCATTTCTGCGGGCCGTGGCAGAAAGATGAATATATGAAAGACGGATGCCGGTTTCGTGTTCATGACCGCGGACAGGGGAAGGTGGCTCTTGAAGCCATGAACGGCACAGGCTTTCTTACCGTGGTAGGTGCCGGACTGTCGGCGGATGTCCGGCTGATGAAGGAAGAGTCGGAAGGAAGTCTCTTTGTCTGGCAGGATATGCTGCACGGCCAGTGTATGTTGCTTTCGCTCAAAACCAACCGTTTTGTAGGACTTGACCCCACTACGGGCGAACCGTATTCGGCCGATTGGCAGGGAGCGACTCCTGACCGCCGCAGCGGAACGGTCTTCAATTGGAGTGTCGTGGAGTGAGGCCGGAGATGTAAGGCGGATTGCCTTTGGTAAAACAAAGAATCCCGGATGCAGCCTGCATCCGGGATTCTTTGTCCTTGTGAGAGGGCAGATTGTCATTCCGTCCTTTGCCTTGAGATGCTGTCATCGGGTCTGACAGAAATCATAGATTGGTCTGATGATAATCTCGTTTGCTGCCCGTCGTATCTTTTTTTCAAGGCATGAAACATTATGTTTCATTTGGAGTTATGCCGCATGGCAGGAGCTCCGAAATAGCTTGGATAGCGGTTGTCCGGATTGATGACTATCTTTTCGAGCACAATCTCCGGATCGACCATGAATATCTTCAGCGTATGCAGCCCTTTTGTCTTGACATTCAGACGGGTTGTCAGCCAACGCATGTTGTCGAACACTTCATCTCTCCGCAGTTGCCCGTGTCCGGTGAGCCGGATGCTTGTGTCTTGCTCTGGAAGCGGCTTCAGATTGGGTGATTTGGCGAGATTGTCTGGGGTGTATTCCTTGAATTCATCGTGGAATCCCTGACGGGCGTCGATTATCTGCGGAGCTTCGCCGTCCAAAGCCACGGCGATGCGCAGTCCGCGTTCGGGACATACATCTTGCGTGGGCAGTATGCCGATGCAGACGGGTATGGCTCCCGTGTCAGACAAAAGCACCTGATACTCCAGGCAAGGGGCCTTTTCGGGCGTTGCACTTGGAGCCGTGACGGGATGGATGCCCATGCAGCCCTTTTCTCTGCCCAAGTCGGGCAGGAAAGTCCATGAAGCCTCTTCGCCCGGTATGTTTCTGTTGTATTGGTATGCCGGAATAGAGAACTCGCTTCCGCTGAAATTGCCGAAATAAGGCTTGTCCGTATCTGGAAGAGACTGTTTCACTGCCCGGATGGAAACGGGTACGCTCGTTTCGCCGCTCCGGATGCTGACAGTAGCCCGCTGCTCTCCGTCTTCCATCCGGCTCCAATCTACGCTTACCGTTATCCGTTCCTCTTCGCTTACCGTCCCTCTGTCTTGGCTGAGCCTTATCCAGGGCTGGTCTGCCTCTGCCGTAAAGTCGAAGCTGCCGGTTCCGCGGTTGAAGATGTCGATATAGTAAGACGGATTCGTCAGGGCATCGAATGCGGGCAGTTCCTGATTCTTTCCGTCGGCCTCTTCATTCCCTTCCGCGCATACCCCCATAGTCGGTTGGTCAAGCGGGGTGACATGGCTCAGCTCGGGCAGAACGTTCTTTTCGGGCATAGACCACCGTGTATATCCTATATGCACATCCGACATCATGTTCTTCCATTTGCCACCGGCCAACGTATCGTTGTAATACAGGCTCATGCGCTTGTCTTTTTCGAACAGGGCTTCAGCCTGACGGGCATACCGGTTTGCCGACACTCTGCCCTGGCTGGCGTACAGTCGGTTTTTGGTAACGGCCGAATAGATGCCGGCCACTCCCGCCGAGGCTACGGCAGGATAATACACCAACTCGTAGTAAGCGTCTTGCCATGCTTCCGGAATCTGTTTCCGAAGTGCTTCGGCCTTCTTTTCCACATCTTGCCACAGACTGTCCACCCGGTCGGCCTCGCGGTGGTTGGTTACACTGAATATTCCGGGCACCTGCACTTCGGCTTTCCGCCAGAGGTTGTATTTCGGATACTTGGACACAATGTCCGCTACCGCTTCGGCATAGCTGTCTCCAAAGTTTTGTGCCGCCCATTCCACCGTGTAGTCCCAGGTCTTGTCGGCGGGGATGGCGTCCGGATTCCAGGCATAGCGCATGATGAAGTCGATGGGAAGCTCTTTAGGCTTCAAGTCTCCCACATTGATTATCCACAGATCGTCGATGCCTGTCTGGTATGCCAGATTGAGCTGCTCCCGCAGTTTGGGGATAGTCGTGGTATTCACCCACCGGTCATTCCACGGGCCTCCGTTCATGTCTATATGATAATACAGTCCCATACCTCCTTCCCGCTCTTTTTCCTTTTGCGGGCCGGTGCGGCGGATGTATCCCCAGTTGTTGTCGCAGAAGAGCAGCAGCACATCATCGGGCACGGTGAATCCCTTGTCGTAATATCGTTGCACTTCGGTAAAGATGGCCCATAGCTGGGGCACTTCTTCCGGAGCTTTGCCATAAACCTTCTGGATGATCTCGCGCTGTCCTTTAACCACATTCTGTAGGGTCTTCATGTTTTCTTCATCGTCTCCCTTGCCCATAGCCACATCGCCGTCTCCGCGCATGCCGATGGTAATGAGGTTGTCATACGCCTTGTTCCGCTCCAGACCGTCGGTGAAAAACTTGTCCAGATTCTTCTTGTTGGTGGAATAGTCCCATGCGCCAACTTCTTTCCGCCGCTTGGTGTATTCTTTGTGCGCCCTCATCATTGGTTCGTGGTGGGAGGTTCCCATGATGATGCCGTAGCGGTCGGCCAGTTTGGGGCATTCGGAATCGTCTTCATTAAAGGCACTTGCCCACATCGCAGGCCAGAGATAGTTGGCTTTCAGGCGCAGAAGCAGTTCAAACATGTGGGCATACATCTTTGAGTTGATGCCGCCGAACTGTTTTGTCGCCCATCCTCCGAATGAAGGCCATTCATCGTTGATGAAGATGCCGCGGTATTTCACTTTTGGCGAAGGCTGGATGTATTTTCCGGCCTTGACAAAAAGCGATGTGCTCTTTCTTGCCGGGACATTCGCCCACCAGTGCCAGGGAGAAACCCCTATCTTTTCCGAAATGTCATAAATGCCATAAATGGTTCCCCGCTTGTCGCTTCCTGCCACTATCAGGTTGCCGTCTACGGTTTGGATAAGGAATGACTCCCATTTTCCTTTGATGGAAGACACGTCAAGCTTGTCTTCGGCAACCAGTTGGTCTATCAGCGGACTCTTTCCGACTGTTCCTATAAGGATGGACTGCGGTGCGGATGAATCGCCTTGCACGAGCTGCGGTTCGGCATCCGATACCTTCTGGATGTCATTCTTCAGGTCGTTTGCAGCGCGGATGACTCCTTCCCAGTCTTCGGACGATACCTGGATGGAAGCTGCCTTGCCGTTCGCCGCGATACAGAAGGCTCCCGACGAGTTTTCATACTCTATATACTGTGGCGTTATACAAAGCAGGCCGGTTTTTACCGGCTCTGCTTTGTGTGTGCATCCGATACAGAAAAGTACGGATAGCGTAAATAAAAGATGTTTCATCTGTCGAAATGCTCTCGTTCAATTGGATTCTGACGGGTTTAAAGTGATGGTATATGTTTTTACCACTCCCTTGTAGTCGAATTTCACGGTTGCTTTTCCGTTCATCGCTTCTGCCTGAGTGACACTGACCTTTACATCCGGATTGTTTGATGAGGCAGTCACTGTCGGTACGTTGGCCGTATTGCCGGGTACATTATAGTCGGCGGCATATTGGTCGTATCCGGTATATCCGTTTTCATTGGTAGAACGTACAGGCGTAGAGGGAAGCTCCACATCTTTTCCGTCTACCTGGATAGAAACGGCCGGTGCTGCCGGATAGGTCATGCTTTCTTTGTCGGCACTGAATCCCAGTCCCTGAAGCACACAGAGCTGTCCTTCTGCATTTCCTTCGGCTACCAGGAAGATGGCATGCTTCTTGTCTAGCGATTTGACTGCATCCGTAACGTCAAGTGTGAACTTTGCCACTTTGGTCTGGTCTGATCCGGCGGGAATTGTGATTTCTCCCAATTTCTTTCCTTTCCAGGTCTCGTTGTCCCACGGGCCGTCCAGCCATACGCTGACCTTGAATTCAGCCTGCGATGAAGGGGTCAGGAACAGATTGAAGTAGGTCTTGTCATAGGCATTTGTTCCGGCAAAAGGCTTGAGTCCCTTTTGTGCCTTGTCCAGACCTGCGAATCCGAAATACTTGTATCCGATGATGTCGCTGCTTTGCACGTTGACAGGCATGCTGTTGTCCCAAATATCCCAGGAATCCTGTTGGCTGCCGACATTTGACAGGTAGCAGGCATATCCGGCTGAATAGTATTTGTAGGGATCCATTCCGAAAATCTGGAAACCTTCAGAGGTTACCTCTGCCCCGGTATATGCATCGCCGTTGCTTGCCTTGGCCTGCCAGATGCTGTCAGGAGCATAAGGATCATAACCGCGGATGATAACTTTTCCGCCTTCTGCCACAGGCTTCTCATCCCATTGGATAGTGACGGGAGCCACCATTGCCTGACGCGCGAAACCGAATCCGCGCGGTGGGCGATGGTAGAATACGTACCACTGGCCGTTGATTTCCTGAAGGCTTCCATGGGTGTTGTGGGCTGCGTTGGTAGTCTGCAGCTTGCTTCCGTCTTCATTGAGGACGATGCCCCGTGAGTCTACCAGTACACCGCCACTACGCCACGGGCCTAACGGCGTATCACCGAACGCATAACGCAAGGTAGAGTTGGTGCTTCCCAATCCATAGTCGGGTCCGGAGTAGCCTGAGAAAATCATTACATATTTGTTTCCTACCTGACGGATGGAAGAAGCTTCGAAGAAATTGAAGTCTTCAGGCTTTTGTTCCTTGTATAAGGCCGGGTATTGCGTTCCTTTCGGGTCGCGTATCTTTCCATATCTCAAGCTGGCAGGGATGAAGTAGGGGATAATCTCTGTGCCCGGGCGTACCGAATACATTGTATTCTGGTCTAATTGGGCTGCCGACGAGCGCTGGAATCCCCAGAAACCGTATGCACGGAAGCCGATTTCATAATCCGGATCATTGGGATCGGTGATATTCTCGATGAAAATGGACGGATCGAAACCTAAAATGCTGCCCGGCACGGTGCGTGTACCGTCTTCTGTCAGGTTGACAGGAGTGAACGGGCCGTCAGGACGGTTGCCTTTGCATACCATAGCCTCACGGTTCCACCCCCTGCTGTGGGGATACAAATAATATTCTTTCGTCCCGTCCTTTTTCTTTATCTCTACCAAATCGGGGGCGAACATCACATCCCATTGCCCGTTCACCTGATAAGTGAAGATAGGGCCTTCGTCTCTCCAGTCGGTTAGGTCTTCTACAGGAGCCGACCACATGCGGATATCCGGTCCGCAGTATTCCCGTATGCGAAGGTCGTGCGAACCAATGATGTAGGCACGATACTTGCCGGGATTGTCCGGATCTTCAAACACGCGTGGTTCTCCGTCGGGAAGGTGTTCCCAAAGCGGAAGATAGGGATTACCTGTGCCGATGACGGTCACATTCTCTTTTTCTTGGTTGGTAGCCGCCGACTGGCAACCTGCAAGCAGGCTGGTTGCACTCAAAAACAGGGCGGCATGCAGGATACCGGTGATTCTTTTTCTCATGATAAGTTTAAGTTTTGATGATTTTTATTTTCTTTTGCAGGGTGATTCGTTCATGAACAGGTATGACGGTTTATATCCGCCGTAATCCACAACAATCTTTTCCAACACAATACCCGGATCTTGTGGCTTGAAAACCAAAGTATACATGCCGTTTCCGGCGGTCGGGAGCTTCAGTCTCGCTTGTTTCTCCACCACGCGGCGCGCTACTGTCGGATAGTAGACAGAGTAGATATTCTCAGGGTCTTCATTCAGATTATGATTGAAGTTGATGGTCTGCCCATCACCCCCTTCGAATCCTATGCTGTATTCGTGTCCCTTCGGGTCGTGGAAAGCTAAGGTTGATTTGACGATTACGTGTACGGTGACCGAATCAACGTTTTCCGGCAGTGTCATTCTGTATGAAACGGATGAGCCGTCTGTGGAGGCGGTATAAGGCATGAGAGCCATGCCGCTCAACGTACGCCCCATGTGCGGGATTACTGTCCATTGCGCATCTTTTGCATCGGTTTTGCTGAAGTAATGTTCGGCTTCCATAGCCACATAACCATCTTTTCCGGTGAATACATATCCTCCTTCCGCCTTGTCCAAGTGGTAGATTTCAGGCAGCTTGTCGGCAGGGAAATTATCGTTCCACTCTGTATAGCCGATATGCTTCTGGGTCATCATGCCGTTCCATTTGCCGTTTGACATGACAAGGTTGTAGTCATCACAGAGCTGTCTGTCGCGGGCGAAGGCTTTCTCTACCTTGTCCGCCCATGCATTGGCTTCGGGATTGCCTTCGGCATACAGCTTATGGTTCATGGCCTGTGCGTAATACATCTCATGCAGATTTGCCATTGCCTGAACCGGGAATAATATCAACTGTTTGTAAGCGTCGCGATATTCCGATTTCAGGTCAAGATATTGGCGCAGCGCTTCCGCTTCCAACAGGGCGTAATCACCCACCACCTGACGCCATTCTCCGGTTTCCAGATTATAGACCGTTCGGTCGAGCATCTCGGCGGTACTTCTTCCGTTATACTTGCAGCAGAGATTCAGGATGCGGGTCGCTTCATCAGCCTGCTCTTCTCCGAAGGTCTGGGCGCAGAAGCTGCGCGTATGGTTCAGCAGTGTGCCTGCATCGTATTCCTTTGGATTCCATGCCATATCGAGGAACAGCGTGATGGGATATTCCATTGGTTTCAGGTCGCCCACGTTCAGCACCCAAAGCTTGTCTACCCCATAATCGTATGTAAGCTGCAATTGCTCCCACATGTTCTGTATGGGTGTGACATTAAGCCACTTTGAGTTGCGCGGTGCTCCTACGTAATCCACATGGTAATACATTCCCCATCCGCCGGGATGCTTGCGTTCTTCGGCATTTGGCAGGCGGCGTACATCTCCCCAATTATCGTCGCAAAGCAGCATGATTACATCATCCGGCACGCGCAGCCCTCTGTCGTAGTATTCCAGCACTTCCTTATACAGTGCCCATACCTGCGGGGTCTCTTTGGCGGGGCGTTTGGTTACTTCTTTGATGATTTGTCGTTGGTTCTCAAAAATCTTTTCCATCAGTTTCTTGTTGCGTTCGAACTGCGGAGTGTATTCGTGGTCTTTGCCTTCCTGGCCTCCCATTGCGGCATCACCGTCGCCGCGCATGCCGATGGTTACCACATCTTCCGTATCCTTCATGCGCTCGATGCCTTCACGGAAGAAACGGTTCAGCCCTTCCGGGTTCGTTTCATAGTTCCAGGCTCCGTAATCCTTGCGGTGGCGGGCATACTCCTGATGGTTGCGCGCCATCGGTTCGTGGTGCGAAGTTCCCATGATGACGCCCATTTCGTCGGCAGTCTGGCTGTTGACCGGGTCGTCGGCATAGAAAGCCCATCCCCACATGGCCGGCCACATGAAGTTTCCCTTCAGGCGGAGTATCAGTTCGAATACGCGGGAATAAAAGCGATGGTCGCCATAATCGGTCCCGTAAGTGTTTTTCACCCAGCTTGTCAGGCAGGGAGCCTCGTCGTTCAGGAAGATGCCGCGGTATTTCACGGCCGGCTCTCCGTCGGTATAGATGCCGGGTCGGGCATATACGTTTTTCTGTTTCTGTACGGGTACATCCATCCACCAGTACCACGGCGATACACCCATCTGTTCCGACAGTTCGTAAATGCCGTAGATAGTGCCGCGCTTGTCGCTTCCTGCTATCACCAGGGCGCGGTCGATACCGTCTTGCGGCTGTTCCACCACCTGAATGATATATTTCTCATTCTTTCCGGCCAGTGCTTTCTTGTCCATCTTCTTGGCCTTGAACAGGTTTTTGATGACAGGTGATTCCATACTGCCGATGATGATGTATTGTCTTTCACTTCCCGGTGCGGTCATGGAAACCGCCTTTTTGCCTGTCACCCGCATGAAGTCATCCTGCAAATTGGCGATGGCAATCTGGATTCCCTTGTCTTCGTTGTCCGAACTAAGGATGGGACAAGGACTGCCGTCGGTTATCACCGGAAAGAAGTCCGGATTTTGCCTGAATGTAATGAACGGTTCTGCTGAGAAAGAGCAGAGATATCCCCAAAAGAATAAAATCAGTAAACTTAGTTTTTTCATGGTATAATAGGTTTCTAATAGCATTGTTTGCGCTAACAAAGATAGTGAGAGTTTGCGAATAAAAACTTTCTGTACGTATCAAAAGCTTTTATGGATGTTACATAGAGGATAATTTTCAGTGGACGGACTGCCTGAATGGCCTGATTTTTTCTTTTTCTTCCTTTGACGAAGGGAGAGAAGTCGTGTTTCATTCGATGTATGTATTTGTAACATCAGCTTATGCCTGTGTTACATAAAGCTATGTGAAATGTATATTTTATGCTTTGCGATATGGTTTCCTGCATTTTCGGGTTTGCACTTTTTCGGAATATCCCTTATCTTTCTGAAAATTTAATCTTTATTTATCATGAAAAAGTTGGTTGTATCTTTTGTTTTTTGTGTCTTGTCTGCCGTCATGCTGCATGCGCAGCAGTTGTCTCCTCATTGGAGCAGGCAGGGAAATGCCATGCAATTGGTGGTAGACGGGCGGCCTGTGATTTTATTGGCGGGTGAGCTGGGAAATTCTTCGGCATCGTCTGCCGAGGATATCGGCCGCATCTTTCCGAAGCTGAGGCGTATGGGACTGAATGCGGTGCTCGTTCCGGTGTATTGGGACTTGATAGAGGCGGAAGAGGGCAGGTTTGACTTCACATTGGTGGATGAAGTCATTCGGCAGGCAAGGCAGAATGATCTGAAGGTCGTTTTGCTGTGGTTCGGTGCGTGGAAGAACTCCATGAGTTGCTACGCTCCCTTGTGGTTTAAGAAAGACAGTAAGAAATATCCCCGCTGCCGTACGCAAGAGGGGAAGCCTCTGGAAATAGCCAGTCCGTTTTCTGAAGATGTTTTTCAGGCGGACAGCCGGGCCTTTGAACGGCTGATGGCGCATGTGGCAGAGACAGATGGTCGGGAGCATACGGTGATAATGGTACAGGTGGAGAATGAAATCGGCATGCTGGAGGATGCACGCGACTATTCCGAACAGGCGAACCGGCTGTTTGCCGCTCCTGTGCCGGAGGCATTGATGGAATATCTTGAAGATAACAAGAAGACCTTGCATCCGTGGATGCTTGACAAATGGCAGAAGGCAGGAGGCAGGACGGAAGGAAACTGGGCGGAAGTGTTTGGCGCAGACATTTATACGGACGAGATATTTATGGCATGGCATTACGCCACTTATGTGGAACGTATGGTTCGGAAGGGAAGAGAGGCTTACCGTCTGCCCATGTATGTGAATGCGGCAATGAACAGCCGCAACCGCAAGCCGGGGGAATATCCGTCGGCAGGGCCGTTGGCGCATTTGATAGATGTGTGGCACTGTGCCGCTCCGGGTATCGACCTGCTGGCTCCCGACTTATATGATGCGGGCTTTAAAGACTGGACGGCCCGGTACAGGCTGCACAACAATCCGCTGTTTATTCCCGAAATACGTCTTGAGCCGAATGACGGTGTGCGTGCCTTTTATGTATTCGGCGAGCACGACGGCATCGGTTTCAGTCCGTTTTCCATAGAGAGTGCGCCGGATTCTCCGGATTATCCTTTGGCTGAAAGTTACCGCACCTTGAGAGAACTGATGCCGCTCATTGTGAAATATCAGGGAAAAGGGGCCATGCGCGGACTGCTTTTTGACCAGCGTGACAAGGAAAGGGTTGTCCGTTGGGATAAAAATACCACACTTGTCTGCCGCCATTTCTTTACGCTTCCCTGGGATGCACGCGCCACAGACGGCAGCCTGTGGCCGGAGGGGGGAGGACTGGTAATCCGTCTGGCGGATGATGAATACATCGTGGCCGGAAGCGGCATTGTGATAGAGTTCAAGCATCCGGACGAGTGGTCCGGACAGGTTTCGCAGAAGTTGGGTGAAGACGGCTTCGCCGCAACGGGAGGGAATGATGCCGGCAAGACTGTATGGAAAGAGACCGAACGCATCGGGTTAGGCCCGGTAGATGAGGTCTCGGTAAATCCGGACGGTACTCTGAAATATATAAGACGGCTGAACGGAGACCAGACTCATCAGGGAAGACATGTCCGTATCGGGGTGGACGGATTCAGTATCCTTCATGTAAGACTGTATCGGTATGAATGAAATGTTTTTTCCTTTAGATTAAAAAGACATTTGGCGGCATGGAAAAATCTTTTCCATGCCGCCGTCTTTCCCAAAAAGAAAAGAGAACATTCCCTTTTAAAGGAACATCCTCTTTTCCCACCTAATCTAACCTAATCTAACTTATAAAACAAACTATAATTGCGGTAACATTTCCATTGTAGGACATTCGTAATTCGTTATCGGCAGCTTGACTTTCTTCAGATCCTTGAGCCGGAACGAAGGCTTCTCTACATCTTTCGGAAGTTTCATCTTTGAAAATGTCTGGAAATAGAGCAGGCAAGCGTCTTTCCACCAGATGGCATCGTGCACCTGAATGTCCATGCGGTGGGATATGGCCTGATATCGTTCGTCGTCCACATAAGGCTTCATCGCCTCCCATGTGTCATGCAGCGAGCGTGCGGCCTTCAGTCCGTCGTTGTAGTGGTAGCAAAGCTCTTCCCACAACGTATGCCCGCTTTTCATTTGGCGCTTCCAGGGCACGTGATGAAACCACAGCAGGAACTTTTCGGGGCATGTATCGATTGAATCGAATACTTTCGCAAGCGAATCCGGATACTGGGCTGCGGCGTTGCTTCCCGTATGACTCCGGTCGAATCCCAAGCCTTCCTTGTCTGCCTGATGGTAGTATGGCGGAAGCCAGTCAGGGCGTGCGCCGGGTATCGTGCACCACGGTTCCGGACCATAATGGTGGTTCCACGCGAAGATGTGGTGCAGTCCGAGCGGCATCATATAGTTTACTACCGCCTCATGGCTGTCGGTCAGAGCTTTTGTCATAGGCTCTACAAATTCGGGCTTTGTGGTGAATGTCTGTTCGAGCCATTCTTTGGCTATCCTTTTCGAAGTCAGGCTGGGATTCCATGCCAGACGGCCGAAGGCATACCAGTTGGCTTGTGCCAGATCATGCCCGCACCAGTTGGTGTCATCGCCTATATTGGCCACTCCTGCCATGGCCCGAATCGTGTTGGGACGCACATAGCTGAAGAATTCTTTCCACATGGGAGCCAGATAGGCAAGGTGATTGGAATGTCCCAGATATTCCTGCGTAACCTGAAACTCTACCATGAGCGGTGTATGCTCCATCGCTCCGAACAACGGACTGTAGGGTTCTCTGGGCTGGAAGTCAATCGGCCCGTTCTTCACCTGTACGATAACATTGTCCAGAAACTTTCCGTCCAGTGGCTTGAACTCCAGATAAGCCTGTTTGGCCCGGTCGTGGTCGGTAGGGCTGTATACGAAGGCACGCCACATCACGATTCCTCCGTAGGGTTTCAAGGCTTGAGCCATCATGTTCGCCCCTTCCGCATGGGTGCGCTGATAGTCACACGGGCCGGGCTGTCCTTCTGAATTGGCTTTTACCAGGAATCCTCCGAAGTCGGGAATCAGGCTGTAGATTTCATGAGCCTTGTCCTTCCACCACGCCTTTACATTCTCATCGAGCGGATCGGCGGTGTCCAGACCCCCCAACTGCATAGGCGAAGCAAAGTTGACCGACAGATAAACCTTCAGTCCGTACGGACGGAAGATGTCGGCCAGTGCCTTCACTTTCTTCAGATTCTCCGTGGAAAGAGCCTGCGGAGATGCATTTACATTGTTTATTACTGTTCCGTTAATACCTATTGATGCATTGGCACGGGCATAAGCCTTGTAGCGAGGAGACAGCTGGCCGGGCAGTTCTTCCCATTTCCACAGAGAGTGTCCTGCATATCCTCGCTCGATGGTGCCGTCAGGATTGTCCCAGTGATTCAGAATACGGAGGTCGTAGGCTGGACTTTCCTTGATGTCCAGATGAGCCATGTCGGTTTCCGTAGCCTGTAGGCGCAGCAGATGATATGCGGCATAGAGCAGTCCTGTTTCCGATGCCGACCCTAATGTGATTCTGCCGTTTCCTGTACGGATGGTATATCCGTCTTTGCCTAACGCTTCATGGGTGGAGTCGGCAAAGAGCTGCAGGGAAACGGGCATGCCTCTCCATGACTGGGATATCTCACTGCGTGCAATGTCTAAAGTCGGCGACTGCAACATGCAGTCTACTGTAGCACTGGCATCGGTATCCTGGCGGAGCCACAGGCGGCTGCCGTCTTCTGCGGAGACCGTAAAGGTACATCCGCAGAAGAGAATGCTTAGTAACAGGTTTCGTATCATTCGCCTCCTCCGTCGATGGTGATGATATTTCCTTCGCTGTCATATTCCAGCTCCACCACCTTCAGGCTGCGCAGCCAGGTCTTCCCGTTTGAAGGCACACAGTCGTGGTGGAAAAGATACCATTTGCCTTTGAATTCCACGATGGCATGGTGTGTGGTCCATCCCACCACCGGAGTAAGGATGACTCCCTGATAGGTGAACGGGCCATAAGGATTATCTCCTGTGGCATAGCAAAGGAAGTGAGTGTCGCCTGTAGAGTAAGACAAATAATATTTTCCGTTGTATTTGTGCATCCATGAGGCTTCAAAGAAGCGGTGCGGATCGCCGGCAGTAAGCGGTTTGCCTTCCTTGTCCAGAATTATGACTGCGCGAGGCTCTTCGGCAAACTGCATCATGTCGTCGCGCAGCTTTACCACACGTCCGGGAAGCGCAGGCTCGTCGTTGGCGGGCAGGCATGGCTGCTCGATAGCCTTGTTGTCACGATAACGTTGCAGCTGTCCTCCCCAGATTCCGCCGAAGTAGATGTATTGGCTTCCGTCGTCATCCTTGAACACGGCTGGGTCGATGCTGTAGCTTCCCCACATCGGATCCGGTTGCGGAATAAACGGGCCTTCGGGCTTGTCGCTGATGGCCACACCGAGACGGAAGATGTCGTTCCGGTCTTTCATCGGGAAATACATGTAATATTTCCCGTCTTTGTATGCCACATCGCAGTCCCACAGTTGGCGGCCTGCCCATGGAATGTCTTCTACCTTTAATACTACTCCGTGGTCGACAATTTCGCCGTTCATTACATCGTCGGTGGAAAATACGTGATAGTCTTTCATGTTGAAGTGGTCGCCGTTGTCGTTTTCAGGCACACCGCTTTCCCAGTCATGCGAGGGATAGATGTAAAGTCTTCCGTTGAATACATGTACAGACGGGTCGGCCATATAGTCGTTGGGCACTAAGTATCTTGCTTCTTTTTTCATAATGCTTATTTCTTTTCGGTTTGAGCTTTGCTTTCTTCTATGATTTCTGTAACGAATGGTTTCGGCTGATAGTTGCGGTCGAACAGCAGCGGATAGTCATGGCGTCCTCTTATCGGGAATCCGTTTTTCCAGGAATTTCCGTCGCTTACCCCCCATGCAGTGACGCGGTCTACGATGTCGGCATGTTTTTCAAACAGGTTGAAGAACTGTTTCATGCGTGCGTTCCATGCTTTGGATACAGAGTCGGGCAGTGCGTCGGGATAAGGATTCAGAGCTTTTCTGAACGCTACGGTGTCTGAAATGTTTGCTGTACGTGATACGGTAGGCAGTGCACTCATGTCCCATTCCGTAATCATGACTTTTACCCCTTCGGCGGCAAATGCCAGCATGCTCTTTTCAAATTCTTCGATTTTCGGATAATCCATGCCTATATGTCCCTGCATGCCTACGGCGTCTATTCTCAGTCCTCTTTCTTTCAGAGTGCGGATGAGTTTTACCACTCCGTTGCGGCGGCCTTCATTATCCATACCGTAATCGTTGTAATACAGTTCTACATCGGGATCGGCTTCATGTGCGTACTGGAATGCCAGAGGAATGAATTCTTCACCCAAAATCTCATAGAACTTGCTCTTGCGGTATGAACCGTCTTCGATGATGGCTTCGTTTACTACATCCCAGCCTTTCAGTTTGCCTTTGAAATGTTTGGCTACTGTGTAAATATGGTCTTTCATCCGCTGCTTCAGCACTTCCGGAGAAACCTGCTTTCCGTCTTTGTCCACGAAGAACCATTTCGGACATTGTGAATGCCATATCAGGCAGTGCCCGGTCATGGTCAGTCCGTTTTCTTCGCCGAATTTTATGAACTGGTCGGCCTGTTCAAATGTATATACATCTTCCTCCGGATGGACTTCTTCCATCTTCATGCAGTTTTCTGCAACGATGGCGTTGAAGTGTTTTTTTACAACCTTGACTGCATTGGTGTCTTGTCCAGAAGACTGAAAAACATTCAGGGCAGTTCCGATCAGGAATTTGTCTCCCACTGCATCTTTCAAGCCTATTTCCTTGTTGGGCGTTGTTTGAGGGCCTCCGCAAGATGCCGCAAAGGTAGCAGCCAGAATGGCTGCTGCAATGTGTTTTACTTTCATGATTCTAATTGTTTTTATTGGTTAATAATCGTTTCTGCTTCTGCGTTCTGCCAGTTCGGCCTGCATCTTTTCATTGTACTGCTTGGTTATCGGGTAGAAGAGCAGGGCTATGACACCGACAAAGAATGTGGCTGCCGGAATCCAGCTTGCCGACAGGATGATGCCTTCGATGGCTGTTTCGCTTTGGACGGCACCTGCGCCGGATACGAAGCCGAAGCCGGACAGCAGGAATCCCAAGATGGCTCCTCCTACACCCAGACCGGCCTTAAGTGCGAATACAACTCCTGCGAACACGAAGCCGGTCGCACGCCGGTAGTGGATGTATTCAGAATGGTCGGCCACATCGGCTATCATGGCCCACAATAACGGGACGGTGGGGGCATAAGCCAGACTCTTCAGGAAGTTCAGTATGAACATCATTTCGATATTGTCTTTGGCCGGGAAGTAGAACATGGCCGTAAAGATGGCCGTCAGTGTCAGGCAGACAATGAAGGTCTTTTTCTTTCCGTAGCGGTTTGCAAGATAGTTGGAGAGAAGGATTACCCCAAAGAACTGCACCAGTGCACCCAGCATGTTGAATACGCCGAAGCCTACTTCGTAAGCTTTGTCGGGTGAACTGACTATCAGTCCGAATGCGTTCAGGATGCTGTATCCGATAGTGTCTTGCGCTTCGGCGGAAACCAGTCCCAGACGGTCGAGGAACGCATAAAGTGCACCTGCGTCGACATAATCCTCAAAATAATAGTTCATGGCGCTTCCCCACATGGCCAGTGTGATGAACACAAACAGGGTCAGCACAAACATCGCGCGCCAGGGCACGCTGCTGAAGATGTCTTTTATGTCTTCGCGCAGATTGGTCTTCTGATTGGCCGGAGGTGTGATGCGTTCTTTGGCAGAGAAGAATACGGTTGCCAGGAATATGAAGCCTACTACGGCAAACAGTGAGATGGTGCACAGCCAGCCGTGAGCCTTGTCTCCATCTTCAGAAAACTTGCTGACCAACGGAAGTGTAAGACCTTGCACAACAAACTGTCCGATGGTAGAGAAGATGAAACGCACGGAAGTGATGCTGGTGCGTTCTTTTATGTCGGCGGACATCACACCTCCCAAAGATGAATAGGGAGTGTTGTTGAATGAATACATTGTCATCAGCAGTGTATAAGAAATGGTGGCATACAGAGCTACCAGTCCTTTGTCTTCGATGCCCGGGTTATAGAACGCGAGGACATAGAATACCATAAAAGGCAGGGCAGTCCACAGCACCCATGGACGGTATTTTCCCCATCGGGTATTGGTGCGGTCGGTAAGGATGCCCACGGTCGGGTCGACAAACGCATCGACAATGCGCGCCACAAGCATTACCGTTCCTGCAATGGCACCTTCCAATCCGAACACATCGGTGTAGAATTTCGTTTGATAAATCATCATCATCTGGAACACAAGGTTCGCAGAGCAGTCTCCTAATCCATAGCCGATTTTTTCGGCCATAGACACTTTCTGATTGGCTATTGCATTCATTTTATACAGTTAGATTTTAATGTTAGATTCAATGTGCACTTGTTACGGCTTCTACAATTCTTCCGGCCGCTGTCTTCTTGTCCAGCGGATGGATGTCATTCCATTCTCCCGTATCGCTGTTCTTTATCAGTGTGGCATGGGGATCTTCGTCGGCAGCTTTGGCCTGTTGGGAGCGGAGGGCGGCCCATGCCTTGCGTCCCGGATCATCTGGAGCCAGAAAATCCGCCAGTTCGACAATGTAGAAAGGCAGTGCCTCATTGCCGAACAGCCTGCGCCAGTCTTTCATCATGGCGGTGAGCAGAGAGGCATATTCCTGCCATCGGCCTACGTTTGATTCACCTTGATACCAGACAGCACCTTTGAACACACAGTTCTTGAGCGGGGCAATCATGCCGTTGTACAGTCCGATGGGCATACAGTTGAAGGCGGTACCGCCCGGTGCGCTCGGCATACGGGTGCCCACACGGTGTTTCCAGTTTCCTTCCAGGCTTACTTCCTCGTTTCCGCAAATCAGCTTGTAGGGCTTTTCCCTGACGAATGAAGGATATCCTGCATTGCTGATAAGGCGGATGGTTATCTGGTTTGTTCCCGGTCTCAGCAGGCGGGCCGGCACTTTATAGATGCGCGGAGGATATTGGTAGGAGATGGTTCCCACGAAACTGCCGTTGACGAATACCGAGTCTGCATCCACCATGCAGCCCAGACGCAATACAGCGTCTTTCCCTTTCCAGCTCTCGGGTATCTCTACCGTGCGGCGGAACCAGTGGGAGCCGTTTACCGGCCGCCATCCGTCGGTCGCCCATTCGGGCGAGAACATATCTGTTTCTTCCCATTTGCTGTCGTCATAGTCTGCGGCATACCACGGGGTTGCTTCATGCAGCCCGATGTCGGAGCGGTAAAGCTCGTTGCGCCAGGCCTGTGAATGTCTGCCCTCTGTCTGCTGGATTTGTCTCACCAGCTCTTTAGATTCGTACATGGCCTTCTGATGCACGTAGGCAGGGAAATCTTTCAGCCCTTCTTCGCTTATCCATGCTTCCACCGGAGTGCCTCCCCAACTGGAGTTGATCAGTCCTACCGGGACTTTGGTCTTTTCATAAAGCAGTTTGGCGAAGAAATAGCAGATGGCCGAATAGTTCATGACATGCTCTTGCGTCAAGGCATTCCATTTGGCAGGCCGGATGTCTGCTTGCGGTGCATTGTAGTCATACGCATACGGCACTTTGATGTATCTGATCATCGGATTTTCATAGGCTTTCACCTCGTCGGCATATTTGTCCATTACGCGTGAAACCATCAGTTCCATATTCGACTGTCCGGAACACAGAAAGACATCGCCTACCAGAATGTCCTTCAATGTGATGTCGTTGACACTCATCGTGTAGGGGCCTCCTGCCTTCATGGGGTTTGTCGTAACTTCCCATGCCCCTTTTTCGTCGGCTGTCGTCTCGTATCTTTTCTTGTTGAATGTTATGATGACCTTTTCGCCCGGGTCGGCGCTTCCCCACAGTTTGACGGGCTGCTCCCGTTGGATTACCATTCCGTCGGCAATCAGCGTAGGCAGCTTGACTTTGGCTTCTGCCGCCAGTGCGATGCAGATGAAGAAAAAGGTTAGTCTTAATTTGCTTGTTACATGTGTTTTCATAATCTGAATAATTTGTTAACAAAAGTAGGGAAAGAAAGTCTTTTCAAAGAGACTTTTTGATTCAAAGCTTTCATGATTGGTTACATGACATGCGGTTTGTGTAACATAAAATGTTCCCTATGTTACATTTATAATATAAAGCATGAAATTGGCAGTGGATAGGGATAAAAAAGTTATGGCAATGACCGGATGGCGGACAGCTTCCTGTCACTTCCTGTCATTGCCATAATCAAATCTGGCGATTGTTATCGGGACAGCAGATTTTCACCATGGCCGGAACGGAGTGCCGCACTGTCGTGGCAGGCGGTGAAAAAGATATGCGGATAAGACTATTCGCTGAAATCGTCCGGCTCTTCCAGTATTTCCAGGTTCCCGTTGTCTATCATTCGCTTGATGGCCAGTCCCGATCTGATGAAGTCGGGAGTCATCAGGTTGCTCAGACCGTTCTGGTCGGCATGTCTCAGCAAGTCCGGTTGGTAGATAATCCCGGAAATCAGAGCGTTGATGCCGTTGTTCGTGTCTTTCTGCATATAGTAGCAGTAGGCCAGATGATAGTAATACTTCTTGATTCGTTCGGGATAATCTCTTTCCATCCGTTGGAAATACCCGAGCGCATCGTCGGTCAGCGAGTAACGGAACAGCAGTTCCGCTGTCTCTTCAATGAAGTCTCCTTTGTCCGGAGCCAGTCTTTCCGCCTGCTTGAGCGCTTCGCGTGCCTTTTGCATTTGTTCCTGGTGGATATAATACTCGGCTGTCGTTACATAAAGTTGGGCATATCTGCCGTTGCATTTCAGTCCTTCGTCGATGCTCTGCTTGCAGAGCTCCAGGTTTTCGGCAATCAGACAGCATATTGCCTTCCTTTGAAACAGGTCGGCGCGGCGTGACGGAATCTCTGTTGTCTCTATCACCTTGTCCAGATATTCCAGTGCCTTGCCGTAGTTGCACTCCGTAAAATAACATTCGCTCAGAGCCCGCCAGATGTGCTGTCTGGATGGATGTGAATGTTCTATCTGTAAGAAACATTCGCGTGCCCTTGCCGTGTCGCCCATCTGCAGGCTGAGGAATCCCTTGAGCTCGGTCACTATCGGACTTTCACTGTCAATGGCCGATGCAAAATCGATGGCTTCGGAAGCCTTTTCCACATATCCCTGTTCCAGATACCCCCGTGCAAGATTCGTCCAGTAAGTGATTTCATACGGATCTTCATCTAGCAGGCGGTTCATATAATAGATGTATTTGTCCAGGTTTCCGGTGTTGAGATAATACAGTCCCATCGATTCCCATACCCTGCTGTCTGCAGGAGACAGTCTGTAGGCTTTTTTCAGCCATTTGTATGCATGCGCCTTGTCGCCTGCATTCAGGTAGGTTTCGCCGATGTCGAGGAGCATTCCCGTCTTGTCGTCGTCATAGTCAGAGGCAAGCCTGCTGAAGATACTTTCCGCTGCATCCGTCTTTCCCTGTTCTACGAAGAGGGTGGCCCGGAGAAACAATGCTTCACTGTCTTCCTTGTCCGGAAAAGCGTCCAGAAGCATTTCTGCCTCGCTGTAGCGGCCTTCGGTTATCAGGTTGCTGCAGCGAAACAGAATCGCGTCCATATCGTCGGGATGAAGCCGTATGGCATATTCGATGGCTTTGTCCGACTCTGCCATCATTTCTTTGTTGGCATAATATTCGGCGATTGAAGTCAGCTCGTCGCTGTCGAAATAGGCGGACGCGTGCTGGCTGACCATTTCTTCGTATTTCTTCAGCAATGCCTTGAACTCCGGGCTTTCGAAAGAAGAGAATACATTGTCTTTCATTTCGGCTTATATAACTTTTTGTCTTATTTGTTCAGTTTGCTCCACGTATCTTTGAGTGATACGGTGCGGTTGAATATCAGGTGTTCCGCCGTTGATTCCTTGTCCACGGTGAAGTAGCCGATGCGCTGGAACTGCAGATAGTCAAGCGGCTTGGCGTCGGCAAGGAATTTCTCCACATAACATTCCTTCAGCACCTTCAGCGAGTCGGGGTTGATCATTTCCTTCATGGCTTCCAGCGGCGAGCAGTTCTTCTCTTCGCGGATGGCGGCCATCGTGTCGCGCGGATTTTCCACCTTCCACAGCCGGTCGTACAGACGGACTTCCGCTGTCAGACAGTGGTTGCAGCTTACCCAGTGCAGCGTACCTTTCACCTTTCTGTTGGCTTCAGGCATGCCGCTCTTTGTGTTCGGGTCGTATTCTGCATATACCTCTGTCACGTTTCCGTCTTCGTCTTTCTTGCATCCGGTGCATTTCACGATGTAGGCATTCTTGAGCCGAACCTCTTGTCCCGGTGTCATGCGGAAGTATTTCTTGGGCGCATTTTCCATAAAGTCTTCACGTTCTATCCACAGTTCGCGGCTGAACTCGATGGTATGGGTAGGAGAGTTCGGGTCTTCAGGATTGTTGATGGCTTCCATTTCCTCCACCTGTCCTTCGGGATAATTGGTAAGAATCAGCTTCACGGGGTTCAGCACGGCGGATACACGGGTAGAGCGTGCGTTCAGGTCTTCGCGCACCGCGCTTTCCAACAGCGCAAAGTCATTCAGTGCATCGTAGGTGGTATAGCCAATCTTGTCGATGAACTTGTGGATAGACTCAGGAGAGTATCCTCTTCTGCGGAACCCGCAGAGTGTCGGCATACGGGGGTCATCCCAACCGCTTACCAAGCCTTCTTTTACCAATATCAGCAGGTTGCGCTTGCTCATCAGCGTGTAACTCAGGTTCAGCTTGTTGAACTCATACTGGCGGGGACGGTTGTCGTTCAGGTCTTTCCCTTCCTTTACCCAGTCGACGAACAGGTCGTAAAGCGGGCGGTGAACCACAAACTCCAGTGTGCACAGCGAGTGGGTCACGCCTTCAAAGTAGTCGCTCTGCCCGTGCGCGAAGTCATACATCGGATAAGCCTTCCACTTGTCGCCTGTGCGGTGGTGGGGAGTCTTGACCACGCGGTAGATGATAGGGTCGCGGAAGTGCATGTTGGGGTTTGCCATGTCTATTTTGGCGCGCAACACCATTTTTCCCTCTTCGATTTCCCCGCTGTTCATCTTCTGGAAAAGTTCCAGACTTTCCTCTGCCGGGCGGTTCCGGTAGGGACTTTCCGTTCCCGGCTGGGTGGGAGTTCCCTTTTGTGCGGCTATTTCTTCAGATGTCTGTTCGTCAACGTAAGCTTTACCTTCCTTTATCAGGCGGATGGCAAAGTCCCACAGTTGTTGGAAATAGTCGGATGCATAATATTCGTTTCCCCACTGGAATCCTAGCCACTGGATGTCTTCCTTGATGGCTTCCACATATTCCATGTCTTCCTTGGTGGGGTTCGTGTCGTCAAAGCGCAGGTTGCATACGCCCCCATACTTCTTGGCGATTCCGAAATCCATGCAGATGGCTTTGGCATGCCCGATGTGCAGGTATCCGTTGGGCTCAGGCGGGAAACGGGTCTGTATTTTTCCTCCGTTCTTACCCTCTTTCAAGTCTTTTTCTACAATCTGTTCAATGAAGTTCAGGCTTTTCTTTTCCGAACTTTCCATTACATTTATTTCTGTCATAGCGTTCTTTCGTTTTTGCTCTTTACCGGCAAAAGTAATCATTTTCTGTAAATAGTCTGATGCAGTGCGCTGTTATCGGATGAATAACAGTTCACGATATTTGGGCAAAGTCCACATCTGGTCATCGATGATCAGTTCCAGCTTGTCGATGTGGTAGCGGATATCCTCGAGCATGGGAGCGATGTTGTCGTGATAGGCCACGGCCTTTTCCCTCACTTCCGCAATTCGGTTGGCCACCTTGCGCGCTTCCACCATGGCGTCTACCTGCTCTTTGATGAAGGCGGTGTGCTGGGCTATCTCTTTGATGATGGCTATGTTTTCGGCAGAGAGACCGGCAGCTTCCTCAGCCGGGAAGATGGCTTTCATCTTATAGGTGTTGTCTATCAGCTTGGTTTGGTATTCGATGGCTACCGGCACGATGTGGTTCATCACCAGGTCGCCCAGAACCCGTGCCTCAATCTGAATCTTCTTGGTATACATTTCCCATTTCACTTCGTTGCGCGCTTCCAGCTCTTTGCGGTTCATCACACCGGTCGATTCAAACATGCGGATGGTTTCAGGCTTCAGATAGTTGTCGAATATCACCGGACAGCTGGTTTCACAGTCCAGTCCGCGGCGTGCGGCTTCCTGTTTCCATTCTTCGCTATAGCCGTTTCCGTCGAAGCGGATGGGCTTGCATTCCTTGATATACCGGCGGATTACCTGGATGATGGCGGAGATTTTCGGCTCTCCTTGCTCAATCAGCGTGTCGATATCTTTCTTGAAGGTAATGAGCTGTTCGGCTACAGCGGCATTGAGCGCGATCATGGCGCTGGCACAATTGGCCTCCGAGCCTGGTGCGCGGAATTCAAAGCGGTTTCCCGTAAAGGCAAACGGAGAGGTGCGGTTGCGGTCTGTATTGTCGATCAGCAGTTCCGGAATCTGCGGAATGTCCAGTTTCATGCCTTGCTTTCCTGCCAGAGAAATCAGGTCTTCGTCTGAACTTTCCTCCAGATGGTCGAGCACCTTGCTGAGCTGTGTGCCGAGGAAAGAAGAGATGATGGCGGGAGGAGCTTCGTGGGCTCCCAGGCGGTGGGCATTGGTGGCACTCATGATAGAGGCTTTCAGCAGTCCGTTATGATGATATACGGCCATCAGTGTATTGACGACAAATGTTATGAAGCGGAGATTTTCTTCAGCTGTCTTGCCCGGAGCCATCAGCAGCACGCCGGTATCTGTGCCGAGCGACCAGTTATTGTGCTTGCCCGAACCGTTTACTCCCTTGAAGGGCTTTTCGTGCAGCAATACGCGGAAGCCGTGGTTGCGCGCAATCTTGCGCATCAGCGACATGATGAGCATGTTGTGGTCGACAGCCAGATTGCATTCTTCGTAGATGGGAGCCAGTTCAAACTGGTTCGGGGCCACTTCATTGTGGCGGGTCTTTACGGGAATGCCCAGCTCCAGTGCCTGTATCTCGAGGTCTTTCATGAAGGCCGCCACGCGGCTGGGGATAGCACCGAAATAGTGGTCTTCCAGCTGCTGGTTTTTGGAAGCCTCATGCCCCATCAAGGTGCGTCCTGTGAGCAGCAGGTCGGGGCGTGCCGCATACAGGCCTTCGTCTACCAGAAAGTATTCTTGTTCCCATCCTAAATAGGAGACAATCTTCTTGACCGAGGGGTCGAAATAATGCATGACATCAAGCGCGGCTCTCGTTACGGCCTGAAGCGCTTTCAGCAGCGGCGCCTTATAGTCGAGCGACTCTCCTGTATAGGCGATGAAGATGGTGGGGATGCACAGTGTGTCGTCTACGATGAAGACGGGAGAGGAGGGGTCCCATGCGCTGTAGCCGCGTGCCTCGAATGTATTGCGGATGCCGCCGTTGGGGAAAGACGAACCGTCAGATTCCTGTTGCACAAGGAGCTTGCCCGAAAACTCTTCCAGCATGCCGCCTTTTCCGTCGTGTTCTACGAAAGCGTCATGCTTTTCAGCCGTTCCTTCCGTGAGCGGCTGAAACCAGTGGGTGTAGTGGGTGACTCCCATTTCGACGGCCCATTTCTTCATGCCGGCAGCCACTTCGTCGGCGATGCTGCGGTCGAGTGCGGCACCGTTGTCTATCACATCTATCATTTTTGCGTAGACTTTGCTCGGCAGGTATTTGAACATCTTCTCCCGGTTGAATACATATTTGGCGAAATATTCACTCGGGCGCTCCTGAAGATGTGGAACATCGACGGGTTTCTTGTGAAATGCTTCTTCTACAACTTTGAATCTTAAATTTGACATATTACCTTGATGTTTGTATAAGTTTGGTTATTTTGTTGTTTTCGTCTTATAAATGCTGGCAGATGCGTTTCATGCCTTCTTCGCATTCTTGCCGGTCGCCGAATGCCGTGAGCCGGACATATCCTTCTCCGTTCGGCCCGAATCCGATGCCGGGTGTGCTTACCACATGGGCATTGTATAGCAGGTGTTCGAAGAACTGCCATGAGCTGAATCCCTTCGGAGCCTTCACCCAGAGATAGGGGGCGTTTTCACCTCCCGAGACTTTCAGTCCGGTGCTGTCAAGCCAGTGTTTCATGAGCTGTGCGTTGCGCATGTAATAGCCGGTCATCTCTTTTACCTGTTCTTTCCCTTCCGGCGTGTAGATGGCGGCTGCCCCCCGCTGTGCGATATATGAGGCACCGTTGAACTTGCTGTTCTGGCGTTTGCTCCACAGCCGGTTCAGGCTGATGCGCTTTCCGCTTAGCGTGGCGGCGGTCACCTCTTGGGGGATTACAGTGTATCCGCATCTCACACCTGTGAATCCGGCTGTCTTTGAAAAGCTGCGGAACTCTATGGCAACCTTCCTGGCTCCCTTGATTTCATAGATGGAATGCGGAATGTCCGGTTGGCGGATGTAGGCTTCATAAGCCGCGTCGAACAGGATCAGCGTATCGTTGTCGATGGCATAGTTCACCCATTTCTTCAGTTCGCTCTTGCTGAGCACGCTTCCTGTCGGGTTGTTGGGGTAGCACAGATAAATGATGTCCACCCGTTGTTTCGGAAGCTCGGGGGTGAAGTCGTTTTCGGCCAGACAGGGTATGTACACCACATTGCTCCATCTGTTGTCTTTGTCGGGCGTGCCGGCACGTCCGCACGACACGTTCGAGTCTATGTATGCCGGATAGATGGGGTCTGTCACTCCGATGCTGTTGTCATGACGGAGGATGTCTCCTATGTTTCCGGTGTCTGACTTGGCTCCGTCGCCCACAAATATCTCGTTTGCTGCCAGGCTCACCCCCCGCTGTGCATAGTCATGCTTCAGGATGGCATCGGTCAGAAAGGAGTATCCCTGCTCCGGCCCGTATCCGTGAAAGGTGTCGGCATGGGTCAGGTCGTCGACGGCGGCTTTCATCGCTTCGGCACATGCCTGCGGGATGGGGCGTGTCACATCTCCTATTCCCAGATGGATGATGTCGGCCTTGGGATGGGTTACCTTGAACGAATTGACTTTTTTTGCAATGTCTGCAAACAGGTAATTGTCCGGAAGCTTCATCAGATGTTCGTTAACTAATGCCATGCCAACTCTAACGTGTTCTATATTTGCGGCAAAATTACGAAATTTATATCATACCCGCTGCGATACGTATTAGTTTTTTTTCGTACTTTTGCGCCGAACTTAAAAATCAGAACATGAAATGAATCCGGCTTTGGTTGTTACTCGCAAGCAGAAGATAGTGAGAGAGGTTAAAGATTATTTGCTCATCGGTCTGGGTATGGTGATGTATGGCATCGGGTGGACGGGCTTTTTGCTGCCCAGTGACATTCCTTCGGGTGCCGTTCCGGGCATTGCTTCCATCATCTATTGGGGTACGGGATTCCCTGTGCAGTACACCTACCTGATAATCAACTTCCTTCTGTTGCTGCTTGCTCTGAAGATATTGGGACTGAAGTTTTGCCTGAAGACCATTTTTGCCGTATTTACCCTGACAGGGATACTTGCAGTGATACAGAACATCGTGACAGGCCCGCTGATTCACGACCAGCCGTTCATGTCATGCGTGCTGGGGGCTTCATTCTGCGGTGCAGGCATCGGGGTGGCATTCTCTGCAAACGGCAGTACGGGCGGGACAGACATTATAGCCGCCATCGTAAACAAATACCGCGACATATCGTTGGGGCGTGTCATCCTGATTTGTGACGTGGTTATCATATCGTCCAGTTATCTGGTGCTGCATGATTGGGAGAAGGTGGTTTACGGTTATGTGGTGCTGTTTATCTCAAGCTTCATGCTCGACCAGGTGGTGAACAGCGCGCGCCAGTCGGTGCAGTTTTTCATCATTTCCACCAAATACGAAGAAATCGGGAAGCGGATCAACAAGGATTTGCATCGGGGGGTGACTTTTCTGGACGGTATAGGCTGTTATACGAACAATCATGTGAAGATGATGTTTGTGTTGGCGAAGAAGAGCGAGTCGAACACGATATTCCGTCTGATAAAGGACATTGACCCTCATGCCTTCGTTTCCCAGAGTGCCGTTATCGGTGTGTTTGGTGAAGGCTTTGACCGGATTAAAGTAAAGTAGTTAGTTTCCAACCTGATTATTAGAAGAGTGTGCCTATGATGATGACTACGAATGTGGAGATAGCAAGAAAGATAGCGTCTCAATATCACTGTCCGCTCGGACGCGAACAGATTCATGCCCTGGCCGGTATCATGACATGTAAGAAGTATAAGAAGGGGGAGCGGATACTGGATGAAAAGGAAGTGTGCAGAGCGATGCTTTACCTTGAAAAGGGGATGACGCGTCAGTTCTACTTTAAATATGAAAAGGATCTGACTGAGCATATCGGCTACGATGGCGGGATGATTATATGTCTGGAGAGCTATCTCAAGCAGGAGCCCACACGCCTGATGGTGGAGACATTGGAGCCTACCGTCTTGTGGGAGATTCCCAAGGCTGACATCGACCGTCTGGCTTTGGAGGATGCCGAGATAGGCGTGTTGTACCGCAAGTTTTTTGAATATTCTTTGATTGATTCGCAGATAAAGGCCGACACGCTCCGTTTCGAGCCTGCCCACGAGCGCTATAACAAGCTGTTGCAGCTGCATCCGGAAATCTTGAAGCGTGCTCCGCTGGTGTATATCGCCTCGCTGCTTCAGATGACCCCCGAAACACTGAGCCGTGTGCGTTCGGCCAGTGTGACCAATGGATAGGCGGATGGCCTTAGAACAGGACGAGACCTACTTCGAAAACTCCCTTGTCGTCGAATTTTCCCTTGCCCTGATATTGGCGCATCCATTCGTAGCCGCCCGAAGCAAAGATGCCTATCCGGCGGGTGATGCTGTATTCCAGGTTGACACGCGGCTGCAAGGCATAGAGGCGGGCAGGGTAGCCGTCGTGCTTGTTGTCAAGCGTCTCGATGTGATAGAACCCCAGGTCTGTGCTGAGGTCGAGGCGGGATGTAAGCGGATAATGAACGCCTGCACGGTAGAATCCGCTCACCGAAAACTCCTTGTCCATGCCTAAATGATAGGCTCCTGCCCCCAGGATGGTGTAGGTATATCGGTTTTTGAAGCGTACGCCGAGGTTCATCTTGCTAGCGTTTCCGCCGGATACAAGCATCTGAACACGTGTTTCCGGCTTGACATTGATGCATCCTATCTGCCGCGTCCGGTTGCATTGGCTTACGTTGACGATACCCAGTTGCAGGCCTTTCTCACATTGGTTGGCAATGTTTCCGAATCCCATCTGCAGTCCGTTGTTTTGTGCACTGTAGTTGGTGAATCCTAACTGCAGTCCCTTGTTCTCTACGCTTACGTTTCCCAGTCCGGCAAGCTGCACACCCCGGTTCTCCTTTCCCGCGATGTTCAGCAGCGAGGTCAGCTGGAGTCCGCATACGTTGTCTCCCGCCACATTCATCAGTCCGCCGACCGCTGCGCCACGCTGGTTTCTTGCACTGATGTTCGACAGACCCGCTATCTGCAGTCCGGCAGTGTTTCGTGCGCCGATGGATATCAGTCCGCTTATGGTTATTCCTTTCAGGTCTTCACCTGCCACATTTCCCAGTCCGGAGAGCTGGAATCCTTTGGCCGACCTTCCGTTTACATTCATCAGTCCCGACAGGACAAACCCCTTCGAATTCCGTCCCGTCACATTGACCAGACCGGCCATTTGTACGCCCGACACATTCAGTCCCGTTACGTTCGCCAGTCCGGACACCTGCACGCCGTCTGCCCGGTGGTGCACCACGCTGGAGATGGCGTTGATGCCTACTCCGTTCAGCTTGCTGAAGTTGCTGAAAAGCCCGAGGTTGAAGTAGGTTACGGCTACAGGCTTTTTCTTGTTCGTGATGTTCAGCGACACATTCGGCCCTTTTTTCAGGCCTCTTTTCCGCGATTGGGTCTGCGGAGACACACTTCCTGCCCCCAGACCGATCAGCAGAAGCAATATGATGATTCGGTTGTTCGGTTTCATTTTTCCTTTATTTTACATCCTGATACAGGAAACGCTTGATGCTCTTTTTGGGCGTCTTTTCAAACTCTTCCGGATAAATCTTCACGCGTGCAATCTGCGAGTATGCAGGCAGTTCGGCGTTGAGCGCCGTGCGGTTGCTTTCCATCGCCTTTTCAAGGTCTTCTTTCGTCAGTCCCTGAGCGTAGGCATCATCGAAGTCCGGATAAATCAGTGCGGCCAGCTTGTTGTCGCTCTGCTGTATCACGAGACACTCGCTCACATAAGGCATGGCGTTCAGCCGGTCTTCTATCTCTTCGGGATAGATGTTCTGTCCCGAAGGGCCGAGCAGCATGTTTTTGCTCCGCCCCTTTATGGTTACGTTTCCGTCGGCATCCATCACACCCAGGTCGCCCGTATGCAGCCATCCGTCCTTGTCGATGGCTTCGGCGGTCGATTCGGGATTCTTGTAGTATCCCAGCATCACGTTTTCGCCGCGCGTCAGGATTTCGCCCACGATGTTTGCAGGGTCAGGACTGTCAATGCGCACCTCCATCCGCGGGGCAGCCTTGCCGCATGAGCCGGGCTTGAAATGTTTCCAGTCTTCGTAGCAGATGATGGGAGCACATTCCGTCATGCCGTATCCCACGGTGTAGGGGAAGTCGAGGCTGTAGAGCAGCTTCTCCACATCCTGGTTGAATGCGGCTCCGCCCACGATCAGTTCGTAGAAGTTTCCGCCGAAAGCCTGTATCATGTGTTCACGCACGGTTTCCTTTATCTTGTCATTGATCAGCGGAACCCGCAGCAGAATCTTCATGCTGAACGTTTCCAGCTTGGGCAGGATATTCTTTTTGATGATTTTCTCCACAATCAGCGGAACGGCGATGACGATGTGGGGCTTCACTTCGGCAAAAGCCTGGAAGATGATCTTGGGGCTCGGCATGCGGGTCAGGAAATAGATGTGGCATCCGCAGCAGAACTCATAGATGAACTCGAACGCCAGACCGTACATGTGCGCCATAGGCAGAATGGAAATGACCCGGTTGCCCGGCTGGAGGGTCAGCACATCGAAGGCGAACTGGGTGTTCGACCAGAGTGCGCGGTAGGGAATCATGACACCTTTAGAGAAGCTTGTCGTGCCCGAGGTATAGTTGATGACGGCCAGTTCTTCCGCCTCGTCGCGGCGGTAGGCGATGTGCTCGCGGCGGAAGTTGCGCGGAAACTTTTTGCCGAACATCTCGTTCAGGTGTTCGCGGGCGTATTCCAGTTTCTTGCTGCGGCATACGAGCAGGGTAAAGTCTGTCATCAGGATGATGCCTTCCAGATTGGGCATTTCAGCCTCGTTCAGCGATTCCCATACCATGTCGCCCACAAACAGCAGGCGCGCGTCTGAGTGGTTTACTATATTGTGGATGTTGTCGGCCTTGAACTCGTGCAGGATGGGTACGGCCACAGCCCCGTAGGTCAGGATTGCCAGAAAAGCCACGCCCCAGTGCGAACTGTTCCGTCCGCACAGAGCCACCTTGTCACCCGTCTTGATTCCGCTTTCGGCCAGCAGTATATGCAGTTTCTCTATCTTGCGTGCCACATCCTTATATTGCAGGGTGGCCCCCTTGTAGTCGGTCAAGGCATCCAGATCCCAGTTTTTTTTGATGCTTTCTTCCACAAAAGCCAGAAAACTTTTATCCATAGAGTCAGTTGTTAAGTTCTGCACGAAAATGATGCATATACAAAGATACATTTTTTGTTTGGTTTAATCAAAAATATGAAGCAGGAAAAACGATTTTTTTGTCCTTTTGAAACATTCTTTTCGTGAGCGGGGGAAACGGCTTTCCGCATTGTTTCCGAAACGGGGGAAAGTGTCCGCCGGTTTTTAATTTTATGAAGAAAAAGGATGCCTGAATCAAATAAAAATCTGTATCTTTGTCTATGTTTTTACATTGTTTTAAAAGAAAGGGAAAATCTTATGGAGAAAGTGATCATTGATTCGTATGAGGATTTTGAGAAACTGGTGGGGCAGCGCATTGGAGTGTCCGACTGGCTGGAGGTTCCGCAGGAACGCATCAATCAGTTTGCCGACGCTACGCTGGATCATCAGTGGATTCATGTGGATGTGGAGCGTGCCAAGGCCGAAAGCCCGTATAAGAGCACGATTGTGCACGGTTATCTTACCTTGTCGCTGCTGCCTCACCTGTGGGGACAGATTATCGAGGTGAACAACCTGAAGATGATGGTCAATTATGGTATGGACAAGATGCGGTTTGGTCAGGCGGTCTTGTCAGGACAGCGTGTCCGTCTGGTGGCCGACCTGCAGTCGCTGGTCAATCTGCGCGGAGTGGCAAAGGCGGAAATCAAGTTTGCCATTGAGATAGAGGGGGCGAAGAAGAAGGCGCTTGAGGGTGTCGCCACGTTCCTTTATTATTTTGCCTGATAACGTTGTAGTCATATAATTGCAAGAAAAAGAGGAAGGCGGGTCGGGAAGCGTTTGGCTGACAGGCTCGTCTTTTTTAATGGATTTATGGACGGCAGGTTGAAGGAGCGGTTGGATGAATGGGTGGGGACTTACCACTGCTGGTCGTTCGTTGCGGGCGATCCGGTGCAGTTCCCGCACCGGTACACGCGCCGGGAGGATATTGAAATCAGCGGACTGCTGACTGCCCTGCTCAGTTTCGGCAACCGGAAAATGATTTTGCGGAAGGCCGGCGAGCTGGATGCCCTGATGGGGCACGAGCCTTTGGGCTATGTGCTCTCTCTCCGCTGGCGCGATGACTTTGCGGAAGGCGACGGGAGCAGTTTCTACCGCATGCTTTCCCGCTCGGATTTTCACGGTTATTTCAGGAGACTGTACGGGGTGTATGCTTCGGGCCGTACACTGGAGGATGCACTGATGGCATATCCGGGCATACCGATGCAGCGCCTGTGTTCCTTTATGGAGGTGTCTGCCCGCAGTCCGCAGAAGAAGCTCAACATGTTTCTGCGGTGGATGGTGCGCCGCGGCTCGGAGGTGGATTTCGGCATCTGGAGGCGCATGAGTCCGGCCGACCTGTTGATTCCGCTCGATACCCATGTGTGCCGTATGGCTTTCCGGTTGGGGCTGACCGACAGCCGTTCGTTTTCCTTGTCCAATGCCCGGAAGATTACGGCGGCACTGGCGGAGCTGTATCCCGGCGACCCTTGTCTGGGCGACTTTGCCTTGTTCGGCTATGGGGTCGAGCATCCGGAGCGTCAGAACTTCATCGACATGTAAAAGCCGCAGTGTCCGTCTCCCGCCACCGGACTGAGGGTGAGATGGTGTTTTTTGGCAAAGGGGCGGGTGAATATCAGCGAACTTCCCGCACCGATTACGGCTCCGGCCGCCACATCCCACCAGTCGTGCTTCTTTCCGTATACTCGGCTCCATCCCACATAGGTGGACAGCACATAGGCCGGAACGCCCCATTTCCATCCGTAGCGCCGTTGGATGAAGGTGGCGGCGGTAAACGAAACCGATGTGTGCATGGAGGGGAAAGAATGGTTGTCACTCCGGTCGGGACGCTCTTTCTTTACGATATATTTCAGGGCATAGGTGACACCCAGTGTGGCGGCCCCTGCAAAGACACCCTGTTTCAGCCCCTGCCAGTCTTTGTTGAGCAGGATGGCGGTCAGACCTGCCACGGGCAGCAATACGGCTCCCACATCGCCCGAAGTGCGTACGGCCTTGCGGCTTCCGGTTACGGCCGTTTCCTGTGCCTGTAGAGATACTGCCAATAGCAGGCATGTCAGTATGGATGCGATTCTTTTCATTGGTTTTACAACAGTTTGGGGATAAAGATAATCAGTCCTACCACGGCAGCGGTCATGGCCAGCAGCAGCACCGCTCCCGCAGCCAGGTCTTTCGTGCGCTTGATGCCCTCGTTGTAGTCGGGCGACACCACATCGGCCAGTGCTTCGATGGCTGAGTTTACGGCTTCGGCAGCCAGAACCAGACCGATGGCAAAGGCGATGGCAATCCATTCTGCGGCCGACAGTCCGGTCAGCCACCCTGCCGTGACGGCGCATACGGCGGCAAGGCAGTGTATCCAGGCGTTGTGTTCATGCCGGATGAGCAGGCGGATGCCGTTGAAGGCATAGCGGAAGCTTCTCAGCCGCTTGCGGAGAGTGAATCCGTCGTTCTTCATGCGTGTTGCCAGTCGAGTGTGACTTCCACCGGACAGTGGTCCGACCCGAAGATTTCCGTGTGTATCCTTGCGCCCGTCAGCCGGTCGGAGAGCCGTGCCGAGGCAAGGAAATAGTCGATGCGCCACCCTGCGTTCTTCTCGCGCGCCCTGAAGCGGTACGACCACCACGAGTAGATGTTTTCCTGCGTGGGGAAGAAGTGGCGGAACGTGTCGATGAATCCCGCATCGAGCAGGCGTTGGAACTTTTCACGTTCCTGGTCGGTGAATCCGGCGTTCATCCGGTTGGTCTTCGGGTTTTTCAGGTCGATTTCCTTGTGCGCCACGTTCAGGTCTCCGCATACCAGTACGGGCTTCTTTGCGTCCAGGGCCGACAGGTAGGCACGGAAGTCGTCTTCCCACTTCATGCGGTAGTCCAGACGCTTCAGCCCGTCCTGCGAATTGGGCGTGTATACGGTGACGAGATAGAAGCCTTCCATCTCGAGGGTGATGACACGCCCCTCGTGGTCATGCTCGTCGATGCCCAGGCCATAGCTCACGCTCAGCGGGCGGTGGCGCGTAAAGACGGCTGTGCCCGAATAGCCTTTCTTTTCGGCGTAGTTCCAGTAAGAGGTATAGCCGTCGAAGGAAAGGTCGAGTTGTCCCTCCTGCATCTTGGTCTCCTGCAGGCAGAAGAAGTCGGCATCGAGTGCCTTGAACGCTTCGCGGAAGCCTTTGTCGCAGCAGGCGCGCAGTCCGTTTACGTTCCACGATATGAATTTCATCATGATGGATATTGGTTTTATTTTTTCAGGTCAAACAGATAAGTCAGCCGCCCTCCGATGTACGAGTGGGCAGAGCGTGAGAAATAGTCTTTCTTGGTACTTCCGTAGAAGTCGCTCAGGCCGAAATAGTACCGGGCTTCCAGGATGAAGTGGCCGATGCCGGTGCGCGCTTCCAGGCCTCCTCCGCCTATGATGCCGTAGTCGAACTTGTTTTCAGCCCGCAGGGAATATTGTTCGGTCACCCCGTTCGGGCGGTTCGACGTATCCCACGAAGCGCTCCGCGTATCCTTTTCGCTCAGCAGGAAGCCTATCTGCGGGCCGAGGTTGATGACGAACCTCACGCCGTTCCCCTTGTCTTTGCCGAATGCCAGATGGGCGAGCAGCGGAATCTCTATATAGCTCATCGCGCGCTGGAAACTGTCGCCGCTGCCGTCGTCGATGGTCTCTTTCCATCCGCGTTGCGAATAGTTTATTTCGGCCTGGATTCCGCAGATCATCTTGAAGTATTTTTCAGAGATGTAGCGTGCCGTTACGCCGAACGCCGGGCCGATGAGGTATCCCTGCTTGATGGTGGGGTCGAAGCTCACCTTGCTCAGGTTTACGCCTCCGTTTATGCCGACGGCAAAGTTGCGGCGCTCGTCCTGCAGCTGTGCATGTGCAGGCAGGCAGGTGAGGCAGAGCAGTGCGGTTACCGCTGTTAGGATGTGATGTTTGGGCATACGTTAGTCGAAATCAAGTTTTATCAGTTCAAAGTCTTTGGTGAAGTGTACGAAGAACACTTTCCGGTTGATGAATCCCCCCCAGTTGTTCACCCGCTCAAACTTGAATCCGGTCTGTATCGGGGTTACCCGCACGCCGTTCAGGTTTTCTTCCAGACGGCTGCCGTGCTGCGCCAGTCCCTTCAGGAAGAAGTATCCGGTGTCGAACCCCAGCATCCCGTATTTCGGGAAGATGTTCGCCATGTCTTTGCTGTACCATTGGCGGAAACTCCGTGTGAATCCCACGGCCGCCGGAAACAGGTTGTTGGTATAGAAGGAGGAATAGAAATAGGTGTCCAGTTCGTAGAAGCTGGCCAGATAGTCTTGCGTATAGGTCTGCCATTCCGGGTATCCGAACAGGTGCATGTCGGCTTCCGGCAGGCTGCGGTGCACCTGCGTCAGGATGGGGACGAGGCGGTGCAGCGCGAGGTCTTTCCCCGAAGTGGGGATGAAGATATTTTCGCGCGCCGGGTCGATGGCGGCCTGTAGCTTCAGCGTGTCCACATCGGTGATGGTCTGGAAGGTCACCCCGCCGCTTTTCAGTTCAGCCTTCATGCCGCTGATGAATTCGTCTTTGCTGCGGTCGCCTGTTCCTGCATCGAGGAATACCACATTCGCCTTGCTGAACTTGCGCAGGAAATGCTCGTATACTTCAGAGTAGAGGTACGACTGAGGGGTGTTTACCTGATAGACATACGGATTGCGGAACACCTGTTCCACTTCCGGCGAGAAGGGAATCACCACGCGCACCTTGTTTTTTTCGGCAAATTCCGTCAGCCGGCCGATGCTTCCCTTGCTTACGGTGCCGAAGATGATGTCCATCGTCTTCATTTCCGGACGGGAAAGGATGGATTCGGTTGTGGCCGGGTTTCCCTTCGTGTCATACGCATAGATGTCGAGCGAGATGCCCTGGCGCTTCAGGCTGTCGGCCGCGATGAGGAATCCTTCGTAATACTCCACCATGCGCAGCTGTTCGTCGCGGTTGCTGCTGTCGGTGAAGGGAAGCAGCACGGCAGTCTTTACCGTCTGGATGCTCTTGGGCGGCTGTATGCTTTGGCTGAACAGCTCTTCGTTCGAAGGGGTGTGTGCGGGAGCCTTTGCAGTCTCCTCTTTCTTCTGTTCCGATTTGGGGTAGGGGATGAACAGGAAGGTGCCCCGCTTCAGCTTGCCGTTCTTCAGCTCCGGGTTGGCGGCTATCAGCTCTTCCTGGGTGATGCCGTACTCGCGGCTGATGCTGAATATGGTCTCTTTGCGCTGCACTTTGTGCATGTCACGCCATTCGTTCGTCTTTGCGGGTGCGGTTTCGGCCGTCTCCGTCAGGTTCTCCTGCGGCTTCTTCACGGCCTCCTGCGCGGGGATGGCAATCACCTGCCCGATGCGGAAGTTGCTTGCGCTCAGGCCGGGGTTTACGTTGCAGATGGCCTGCGCCGTCACGTTATATTTCAGCGTGAGCTGGTAAAGGGTCTCGCCCGCCTGTATGGTGTGGAAGATGGGCTTGTCCTGGTTCGACCCGTTGTCGGCCTGGGGAATCTTCAGTGTCTCTCCCGCCCGCACCTGCTTCTCGCAGCCGGGGTTCAGGCGGATAAGGTCTTCCATCGTCACGTTATACATGCTTGAGATGGAGTAGAGGCTCTGCCCCTTGGTCACGGTGTGCAGGAAATATCCCTTGTCGTTTTGTGCGGCCGCATGGATGCAGCCTGCGGCGAGTGCCAGAGTCAGGCACAGTGTATGGATGAATTTCATTGTCTTCTTCAAGTTCGGATATTGTTGAGAGGCAAAGTTACAAAAAAGTTCCTTATGCCCCTCCAACTGTGTGGCTAAAAATTGTTGAAATCCCCCTTTGCCGCTGCGGGGGCGGCAAAAGGCGGTATCCCTGCCTGCCCTTATCTCCGCCCGTTTTTCAGCCCGGGGCGTTTGTCCCGTTTTTTGCAGGCTGGTCAAGCGGCAGAGGATGAGGGAGTTGCTGATTGATAGGGGCACTTTTGGGTACATTTTTCGGCGTTTTCTAAAAATATTATTTTATAAATAAAACCCTCAGGCATACCCCTGGCCTTTTATTTTATTTTGCGAAAGTTATAGAAAACGGGAAAAATCCTCCCACATCTGCCCCACTTGCCTGCATCTGCTGGTATATTCCTCTTGTTTTCGGGTCGGTATGTAAGATTTTTCCCATTCCAACCCCCTTATACCCCTTGACGACCCCTGCACCCCTTCAGACAGCCGGGCGGGGCAGGGGTTCAGGCCACGGTTCGGAGGGGGCAAAGGGAAATATCTCCGCGGGAAACCGGCGGTTTTCCGGTTTCATACAGGAAGCTTGTGCCACGGGGTAGCCCGGCTTGCGCTGTGCACGGTTCTTTCACAGTCTAAAGGATGGTCAGGGCTATCTGCGCGCAGGCTTCGGCATCGGCCAGGGCATGGTGGTGGCGGGTCAGGTCGTATCCGCAGCGCAGGGCCACGGTCTGCAGTTGGTGGTTGGGCAGTGACTTGCCGAAGATGCGGCGCGAGGCACGGCAGGTGCAGTGGAACGTGTATCCGGGATAGTCCATGCGGTAGCAGGCAAAGACGGCTTTCAGGCAGCCTTCGTCGAAGGGACTGTTGTGGGCCACCAGCGGCAGCCCCTCTATCAGCGGAGCGATGTCCGCCCATACGGCGGGAAAGTCGGGGGCCGAGTCCGTGTCCTGCCTCGTCAGTCCGTGTATGCGGGTGTTCCAGTAGCTGTAATAGTCGGGGCAGGGGCGGATGAGCCGGTAGATGCGGTGGGTCACGACCCCTCCCCGCACCACGACCACCCCCACGCTGCACACACTCGTGCGCTCGCCGTTGGCGGTCTCGAAGTCGATGGCGGCAAAATCTTTCATGGCTTATTTTATGTATGCTTTGCGCGCGAAGATACGGAGATTTTTCGTATCTTTGCAAAGATGTAACCAAACGTTTTTTTAGAGGAAGCATGACAGACGAGAACAGCAAAGAGACCATCAGCGTGCTGGGGGCGCGGGTGCATAACCTGAAGAATATCGATGTGGAGATTCCGCGCGGCAGTCTGACCGTGATTACCGGTCTGAGCGGGAGCGGAAAGTCTTCGCTGGCCTTCGACACCATCTTTGCGGAGGGGCAGCGGAGGTATATCGAGACTTTCTCGGCCTATGCGCGCAACTTCCTGGGAGGGATGGAGCGTCCGGATGTGGACAAGATTACGGGGCTGAGTCCTGTAATTTCCATCGAGCAGAAGACCACCAACAAGAATCCCCGTTCCACCGTGGGCACCACCACCGAGATATATGATTATCTGCGACTGCTCTTCGCCCGTGCGGGAACGGCGTATTCCTACCTTTCCGGCGAGAAGATGGTGAAGTATACCGAAGAGCAGATTCTCGACCTTATCCGCCGCGACTACCGTGGAAAGCGCATCTACATACTCGCTCCGCTGGTGCGGACACGCAAGGGGCACTATAAGGAGCTTTTCGAACAGGTGAGGAAGAAAGGTTACCTGTATGTGCGTGTGGACGGCGAAGTGAAGGAAATCACGCACGGCATGAATCTTGACCGCTACAAGAACCACGACATCGAGGTGGTGATAGACAAGACTGTGGTGACCGAAAAGGAAGAGAAGCGCCTCAAGCAGAGTGTGGCCACGGCCATGCAGCAGGGCGACGGGCTGCTGATGATTCTGGATGCGCAGACGGAAAGCGTGCGTCATTACAGCAAGCGTCTGATGTGTCCCGTCACGGGGCTTTCTTACCGCGAGCCTGCTCCGCACAACTTCTCCTTCAATTCGCCGCAGGGCGCCTGTCCGCGGTGCAAGGGGTTGGGTTATGTCAACCAGATAGATGTGGACAAGGTGATACCCGACCGTTCGCTCTCGGTGTACGACGGTGCTGTGGTTCCTCTGGGGAAATATCGGAATACGATGATATTCTGGCAGATAGAGGCTCTGTTGGAACGATATGAGCTGACACTGAAGACTCCGGTGAGCGAGATGCCGGAGGATGTGATTGGCGAAATTCTGTACGGGTGTGACGAACGCCTGAAAATCAAGAGTTCGCTGCTGCACACTTCGTCCGACTACTTTGTGGCCTACGAGGGGATTGTGAAATATATCCAGATGATGCAGGAGAAGGATGCTTCGGCCTCTGCGCAGAAGTGGGCGGAGCAGTTTGCCAAGACTGACGTATGCCCCGAATGCAAGGGGGCGAGGCTCAACAAGGAAGCTCTCCACTTCCGCATCTGCGACAAGAATATATATGAACTGGCGACGATGGACATTGGCGAGCTGTATGCGTGGCTGGCCGGTGCAGAACCGCGCATGGAGGAGAAGCAGAGGCTTATCGCGGCGGAGATTCTGAAGGAAATCCGCACCCGGCTGAAGTTCCTGCTCGATGTGGGACTGGACTATCTTTCGCTCAACCGTTCGTCGGTAAGCCTGTCGGGCGGTGAGAGCCAGCGCATCCGTCTGGCTACACAGATCGGTTCGCAGTTGGTGAACGTGCTTTACATCCTCGACGAGCCGAGCATCGGCCTGCACCAACGTGACAACATCCGTCTGATCAACTCGCTGAAGGAGCTGCGCGACATAGGAAACACGGTGATTGTGGTGGAGCATGACAAGGACATGATGCTGGCGGCCGACTATGTGGTCGACATGGGGCCGAAGGCAGGACGCCTGGGCGGTGAGGTGGTGTTTGCCGGCACACCTGCCGAAATGCTGAAAACCCATACGCTCACCTCGCAGTATCTGAACGGGGCGATGAAGATAGAGGTGCCTGCCGTGCGCCGCAAGGGCAACGGCCGTTCGCTGTGGCTGCGCGGGGCGCGGGGCAACAACCTGAAAGGGGTGGATGTGGAGTTTCCGCTCGGCACGCTGATTTGTGTGACGGGCGTTTCGGGCAGTGGAAAGTCGACGCTCATCAACGACACGCTCCGGCCGATACTCTCGCAGCACTTCTACCGCTCGCTGCAGGAGCCGCTGCCTTATGATGCGATAGAGGGACTGGAGTATGTCGACAAGGTGGTGGATGTGGACCAGTCGCCTTTAGGGCGCACACCCCGTTCCAATCCGGCCACCTACACCGGCGTGTTCTCCGACATCCGCAGTCTCTTTGTCGGCCTGCCCGAAGCCAAGATACGCGGATACAAGCCCGGACGCTTCTCGTTCAACGTGGCAGGCGGACGGTGTGAGGCTTGCGGAGGCAACGGATACAAGACGATTGAAATGAACTTCCTGCCCGATGTGTTTGTGCCCTGTGAGGTATGCCACGGCAAGCGCTACAACCGCGAGACACTGGAAGTGCGCTACAAGGGCAAGTCGATAGCCGATGTGCTCGACATGACCATCAACCGTGCGGTGGAGTTTTTTGAGAATGTGCCGCAGATTCTGGGCAAGATAAAGGTATTGCAGGAAGTGGGCTTGGGATATATCAGATTGGGACAGCCTTCCACCACCTTGTCGGGAGGGGAGAGCCAGCGTGTGAAGCTCGCCACCGAGCTGTCGAAGCGTGATACGGGAAAGACGGTCTACATTCTCGACGAGCCTACCACGGGCCTGCACTTCGAGGACATACGCGTGCTGATGAACGTGCTTGAGCGTCTGGTGGACAAGGGCAATACGGTGATAGTCATCGAGCACAATCTGGATGTGATAAAGATGGCCGACTACATCATCGATATGGGGCCGGAAGGAGGGAAGGGAGGCGGACAGCTTCTTTCTCACGGCACTCCCGAAGAGGTGGCGCAGTCGGGAGCCGGATATACCCCGCAATTTCTGAAGACTGAACTGGCAAACAAATGAAAGGAATATGGCAAAAGAGAAGATTGCCAAGACAAACGCGGCACGCTTGCTTGACAAAGACAAGATAGGCTACGAACTGGTGCCTTATGAGGTGGATGAGAACGACTTGAGCTGTGTGCATGTGGCGGCGAGTCTGAACGAGAACATCGAGCAGGTGTTCAAGACGCTCGTGCTTCACGGCGACAAGTCGGGATATTTCGTGTGTGTGGTGCCGGGCGAGCATGAAATAGACCTGAAGATGGCGGCAAAGGTTTCGGGCAACAAGAAGTGCGACCTCATCCCGATGAAAGAACTGCTTCCCCTTACGGGCTATATCCGCGGAGGTTGCTCGCCCATCGGGATGAAGAAGCATTTCCCCACCTACATCCACCATACGTGCAGTGACTTTCCGTTCATCTACGTGAGTGCCGGAGTGAGGGGGCTTCAGCTCAAAATCGCGCCCGCCGACCTGATAAGGGCCAGCCGGGCGGAAGTATGCACTTTATTCGGCGACTAAGGCAAGGGGCTGTTGCATAAGTCAAAAACAAGTGCTACCTTTGCCAATCAAATTGAAAATATACATAATATAAAAATATTGTGATAGAATATGTTCAGAAGTCATACATGTGGTGAGCTGCGGCTTGCCGATGCAGGAAAAAGCGTAACGCTTGCCGGATGGGTGCAGCGTACGCGCAAGATGGGAGGAATGACTTTCGTCGACCTCCGCGACCGTTATGGCATTACCCAGCTGGTCTTCAATACGGAAGTGAATGCCGAGCTTTGCGAACGTGCCAACCACCTGGGGCGTGAATACGTGGTTCAGGTGAAGGGAGCCGTGAGCGAGCGTTCCAGCAAGAATCCGAATCTGCCTACCGGCGAGATAGAAATCATCGTGTCCGAACTGAATGTTCTGAATACGGCGCAGACTCCTCCTTTCACCATCGAGGACAATACCGACGGAGGGGACGACCTGCGTATGAAATACCGCTATCTGGACTTGCGGCGCACTGCCGTGCGCAGGAATCTGGAGCTGCGTCACCGCATGACAATGGAGGTGCGCCGCTATCTCGACAGCAAGGGATTCCTTGAAGTGGAGACGCCGATGTTGATCGGCTCTACTCCCGAGGGCGCACGCGACTTTGTGGTGCCTTCGCGCATGAATCCGGGACAGTTTTATGCTCTTCCGCAGTCTCCGCAGACGCTGAAGCAGCTGCTGATGGTTTCGGGCTTCGACCGCTATTTCCAGATTGTGAAGTGCTTCCGCGATGAAGACCTTCGCGCCGACCGCCAGCCGGAGTTCACGCAGATTGACTGCGAGATGAGCTTTGTGGAGCAGGAAGACATCATCCAGATGTTTGAGGGCATGGCCAAGCACCTGTTTAAGGAACTGCGCGGGGTGGAGCTTGCGGAACCTTTCCTGCGGATGCCGTGGGCGGATGCCATGAAGTATTACGGAAGCGACAAGCCCGATCTGCGTTTCGGCATGAAGTTTGTCGAACTGATGGATATCCTGAAGGGGTATGGCTTTTCTGTATTCGACAATGCGGCCTACATAGGCGGTATCTGTGCAGAGGGTGCGGCGCATTACACCCGCAAGCAGCTGGACCAGCTCACCGAGTTCGTAAAGCGTCCTCAGATCGGTGCGAAAGGTATGGTATATGCCCGTGTGGAAGCCGACGGGAACGTGAAGTCGAGCGTTGACAAGTTCTATACCCAAGAGGTGCTGCAGCAGATGAAGGAAGCCTTTGGCGCCAAACCGGGTGACCTGATTCTGATATTGAGCGGCGATGATGCCATGAAGACGCGCAAGCAGCTTTGTGAACTTCGCTTGGAGATGGGCAGCCAGCTCGGCCTGCGCGACAAGAACAAGTTCGCCTGTCTGTGGGTGGTGGATTTCCCCATGTTCGAATGGAGTGAGGAAGAAGGCCGTCTGATGGCCATGCACCATCCGTTCACTCACCCGAAAGATGAAGACATTCCCTTGCTCGACACCAATCCGGCTGCTGTGCGTGCCGATGCATACGATATGGTAGTGAACGGTGTGGAGGTAGGAGGCGGATCCATCCGTATCCACGATTCGGCACTGCAGGCAAAGATGTTCGAGATTCTCGGCTTCACACCGGAAAAGGCGCAGGAGCAGTTCGGCTTCCTGATGAACGCCTTCAAGTTTGGGGCACCTCCTCACGGCGGTCTGGCTTACGGTCTCGACCGCTGGGTATCGCTGTTTGCCGGTCTTGATTCCATCCGCGACTGCATTGCCTTCCCGAAAAACAATTCGGGGCGTGATGTGATGCTGGATGCTCCGGGCTGTCTTGACCAGAAGCAGCTTGACGAGCTGAACCTGAAGGTAGACATCAAAGAATGATCAGTCCAATCCTAACAGAATGCGAATGAAAGAACCGGTACGTATATTCCGCTTTGCTACAGTGGGTACGCTCAATGCCGTCATTACAGCCGTTGTGGTATGGCTGATGATGCATATAGAGGGTGAGGATTATATTACAGCAAATATTGTGGCATATATCGTGGCGCAGGTTCATAACTTCGTGTGGTGCAAATATTGGATATTCCCGATTGAAAAGGACATAAAAAAGAATAGCATCTGGCATCAGATGCTATTCTTTGCTTGTGCTTTTGCTGTGGCTTACAGTGCGCAGTTTCTGTTTCTTCTCATACTTGTGGAGCTGCTCCACTGCAATGAATATCTTGCCCAGTTTCTCGGATTGTTCGTCTATGGAGCGGTCAATTTCATAGCCAACAAGCACATCACTTTCCGCTAAACCATCTTTATCAGGTCTTTTTCTTCCACGTAGCTCAGCTTGTCGTTGAGTATCACTTCGCGTGTCTTGCCCGCATCGTCGGTGCGGAACACCAGTATGCCTTTTCCTGCAAGCAGGAAGGAATACAGGTAGGATATTCCGATGCCGGCACGCGTGAAGCTGCGTATGGCATCGGCTGCACGCCCGGGCTGGTTGTCGAGCGTGATGGCAAACACATCCGACAGGTTGGCTGATATGCCTGCCTGCTTCAGGGTTTCGTATGCCCGCATCGGCTCCGAGCAGATGATGCGGTAGATGCCATATTCCACCGTGTCGGAGATGGTGGAGGCTATGAGCTGGATATTGGCTTCTTTCAGCAGTTCGAGCACCTGGAGTAGTGTGCCCGACTTGTTTTCCACGAATACAGATAATTGATGAATCGTCATATCGGTCTTGAGTTTTCAGATTAGTGTCTTTCTTAAGTCTTTCACGCGCACGGCCTTGCCTTCCTGCTTCGGCAGGCTTCCTTTCGGGAGCAGTTTCACACGCGGCGTGATGAGGATTTCGTCTTTCAGCTGGCGGGTGATTTCCTTGGTCAGTCTTTGCAGGAAGCCGTAATCGTCTGTGAAGTCGTTCAGCTCTACCTCTACGGTCATTTCATCGTTGGCCTCCAGATTGGTCAGGGTGATGAGATAGTCGTTGCCCAATTCCTTGAACTGCATCAGGATGTTCTCTATCTGGATGGGGAAGATGTTCACTCCCTTCAGAATCATCATGTCGTCGCTCCGTCCCTTCATGCGGTCGAGCCTCTTGTGGTGGCGTCCGCAGGCACATTCGCCGGGCAGGATACGGGTCAGGTCGCGCGTGCGGTAACGCAGCAGCGGCATGGCTTCGCGGTTGATGGTGGTCAGCACCAGTTCGCCTACTTCTCCTTCCGGAACAGGCTCAAGCGTCTGCGGGTCGACGATTTCTACGATGTAATAGTCCTCCCAGATATGAAGCCCGTTCTGCTCCGGACATTCAAACGCTACACCCGGGCCGCACATTTCCGACATGCCGAACGAATTGTATGCCTTTACCCCCAGCATGTTTTCGATGCGGCGGCGCTGTTCGTCCGAGTGAGGTTCGGCGCCGATAATCAGTGTCCGCAGATGCGTGTCGCGGCGCGGGTCGATGCCCATTTCCTCCATCACCTCATACAGGCGTCCCGCATAACTGGGGATGGCATGGAGGGCGGTGGTGCCGAAGTCTTTGATGAACTTGATCTGCCGCTTGGTGTTTCCTGCGGCGGCCGGAACGGTGAGCATTCCCAAACGTTCGGCTCCGTACTGGAATCCCAGTCCGCCGGTAAACATGCCGTATCCCGACGAGTTCTGGAAGATGTCTCCCTTGCGCAGGCCTACCATATACAGGCAGCGGGCTACGGCGTTCGCCCATTCGTCCAGGTCACGCTGTGTATGGAGTATGACGGTAGGCGTTCCCGTTGTGCCGCTTGAAGAGTGCAGGCGCACCACCTGCTCCAGAGGCACGGCCGAAAGTCCGAAGGGATAGTTGTCGCGCAAGTCCTGCTTGGTGGTGAAAGGAATTTTCTGGAGGTCGTCAAGCGAGCGGATGTCTTCCGGACGCAGGCCGGATTCTTCAAATCTCCGTTTGTAGAAAGGGGAGTGCATGCACTGGCGGATTGTCTTTTGCAGCCTCTCCAGCTGAAGCTTCTCTATCTCCGGACGGGAAAGCGTCTCCATTTCCGGATGTAAATACATATCGCGGTTTTTCATGTTATTTCCTTTAAGTTTTGCCGCAAATATAGCGATAATAAAGGAAAAACAAGCTTTTTATTTCATTTTTTCATGGATGAAGCCCTGCCGTGTTACTTTTCCTGCCGGATATAGCCTACGGGCATCTCGATGGAAGCGTATCCCAGCTGCTCGATGCGTATCATTACGTGGCACTTCCCGTTAGCCTCCAGCAGTTCGCCGCACAGACCCGTCAGCGGGCCTTTGATGACCTGTACCTTTTCTCCCGGCTGCAGGGGCTCGCTGCTGAAGTGTACCGTCTCTTCCGAATAGTCAAGCATGAACATGAACCGCTTCATCTCTTCATCGCTGATGACGGCGGGCTTCCGTGTAGTCCGGTCTATCAGACTTCCGGTAAGTGAGGGGAGGTCTCTCAGCAGCCGGACGCGCTCCTGTTCGTCGATGCGTGCGAAGATCATCATCGGGATAACCACCACTTTCAGCTTTTTCTTCCGGTCGCTCCACTGGCGCACCACCTCTTGCACGGGCAGATAGTGTGTGATGCCCAGTGCCTCCATCTTTTCGGCCGTTTTCCTTTCGTGATGCATCCGCACGTAGAACACATGCCAGCGTCGGTCTTCCATAGTTCCTATACAGTCTGGTGGTTGATGCAGATGCCTTTCAGATACCATTCATACAGGCGGTGTATGCCTTCGTCGATTTCTATCCGGTGATGCCATCCCAAGGCATGCAGCTTGGTCACATCGGTCAGTTTGCGCATCGTGCCGTCGGGCTTCGATGTATCCCAGTGCAGCTCGCCTTTAAATCCGATTTCCTTTACGATTTTTTCGGCCACTTCGCGGATGCTTAGCTCTTTTCCTGTCCCTACATTGATGTGGCAGTTGCGTATTTCCCTGTCGCCTTCCCGGTATGTATCCTTGAAGTCGACATTCAGCAACACATGTACGCTCGCATCCGCCATCTCTTCACTCCAAAGAAATTCACGCAGGGGCTTGCCTGTTCCCCAAAGAGTCACCGCTTCGGGCGTGATGCCGAATTTGGCGAGCTTGTCGAGTATTTCCCGGTCGGTGTTGCTTCCGTCCGTACCCTCCACCGGACGCAGGTCAATGTCCTTGCGCACGGCTTTCCAGTTTCCTTCGTTCAGGCATTTGGCAAGATGTATCTTGCGTATCATGGCCGGAAGCACATGGCTGTTCTCCAGATGGAAATTGTCGTTAGGCCCGTAGAGGTTGGTAGGCATGACGGCGATGTAGTTTGTCCCGTATTGCAGGTTGAAGCTTTCACACATCTTCAGTCCGGCTATTTTGGCGATGGCATACGGTTCGTTGGTATATTCCAGCGGAGAGGTAAGGAGCGCTTCCTCCTTCATGGGTTGCGGAGCTTCTCGCGGATAGATGCAGGTGCTTCCCAGGAAAAGCAGTTTCTTTACCCCGTGGCGGAAGCTTTCACCGATGACATTCTGCTGAATCTGGAGATTCTGGAAGATGAAGTCGGCACGGTATTGCAGGTTGGCCATGATGCCTCCCACGTGTGCGGCCGCAAGTACCACCGCTTCGGGCTGCTCTTGGTCGAAGAAATCTTTTACGGCATTCGGGTCGAGCAGGTCAAGCTCCTTGTGCGAGCGCCCCACCAGATTGTGGTAGCCCCGTTCCTTCAGATTGTTCCAGATGGCGGAGCCTACCAGTCCGTGATGTCCCGCCACATATATTTTCGCTGATTTGTCTAACATGGGTCAGTCAAAGTGTTCGTAAATGTGTGGTTATTCATTCGCTTTCATGTGGAGCTTCTTTACGAACTTCATGTCATGCTCCACCATGATTCTTACCAGTTCGGAGAAAGGAGTCTTTGTCGGGTTCCATCCCAAAAGAGTCTTGGCTTTTGTCGGGTCGCCCAGCAGCTGCTCCACTTCGCACGGGCGGAAATATTTCGGATCCACTTCCACCAGCACACGCCCCGTCGCCGTGTCGATGCCTTTCTCGTCCACGCCTTTGCCTTCCCATTTCAGCTCGATGCCCAGATAGTGGAAGGCCAGTGTGCAGAACTCACGTACCGAGTGCATCTCGCCCGTGGCGATGACAAAGTCTTCCGGAGTTTCGTGCTGCAATATCAGCCACATGCATTCCACATAGTCCTTTGCATAGCCCCAGTCGCGGCGTGCGTCCAGATTTCCCAGATACAGCTTGTCCTGATAGCCCTGCTTGATGCGTGCGGCTGCCAGTGTAATCTTGCGGGTCACGAAGGTTTCCCCCCGGCGTTCACTCTCGTGGTTGAACAGGATGCCGTTTACGGCAAACATTCCGTAGCTTTCGCGATAGTTCTTGGTAATCCAGAATCCGTATTGTTTGGCCACTCCGTAGGGTGAGCGCGGATAGAACGGGGTGGTTTCCCGCTGCGGAATCTCCTGCACCTTGCCGAACAGTTCGGATGTGGATGCCTGATAGATGCGGCAGCTCTTCTCCAGACGGCAGATGCGCACGGCTTCCAGCAGACGCAGCGTGCCTATGGCATCCGTTTCGGCCGTGTATTCTGGTACGTCGAACGATACCTTCACATGGCTTTGTGCCGCCAGATTATAGATTTCGGTAGGCTGAACCTCGCCGATGATGCGTATCAGCGAACTGGAGTCAGTCATGTCTCCCCAGTGGAGGTTGACCAGACGGCTCTGCTTCATGTCGCGCACCCATTCGTCTAAATACAGATGCTCGATGCGCCCCGTATTGAACGAAGAGGAACGGCGCAGTATGCCGTGCACTTCATATCCTTTTTCAATCAGGAACTCGGCCAGATAAGAACCGTCTTGTCCTGTGATACCCGTTATTAAAGCTACTTTCTTCATATATTTGTTCAGGCTTGTTTTTAGAATTTCTTTAACGTTAGAGTCGCATAGTCAGACTGCAAGACCAGATGTTTCCCGTCAGCCTTCAGCACTTCCAGCTTGGTATCCACTCCGTTCAGTCCGTATTGGCGGAGGACGGAAGCATCGGGTGCCAGATAATCCTTTCCGCTTTTGCGGTACAGTCCGGTTATCGTCAGCGACTGTGCCGCTTCATCATACTGATAAGTCCCCTTCAGCTGCGGCAGCCCTTGTGTGCCTCCCTTTTCGGCTATTTCGACAATCTGCAGCTGGAGGCTGTAATAGATGCGTTCGCACGGATGAACGGCCCCGTCGCTTCTGGTGGTATATTCCTGCAGCTGCCAGAATCCTTCGATATCCTTGTATACGGTTTCCTTTTTGCAGCCGCTTGTGATGAGCAGCATGGCTGCAAGCATGATTGCCAGTCTTGTATATCTTGTTTTCATAAGCTTCTTGTCTGTTTAAAATATTACCCCCGCTTTTCTTATCACGAGCATTCCGCCGGTGGAGTTTCCCAGATAGTTTCCCCGGTCGAGTCCGAGAGCCAGCGATGCGCTCCATCCCTTGAACCGTTTGGGCGAATAGGATACTTCATACAGTGAATTGAACTGCTTGCGCTGCTTGTCCAGCGGACTGTCGTAAGTGCCCCAATAGCGTGAGAAGGAGATGAGCAGCCGGTAGCTCCATTCGTCGGTAGGGCTTCCGCCTATGCCCAGATGGTTTGAGCGCACACGGTTGCTCCGGAAGCTGATGGAACGGTCGGCATTATAGAGCGGACCGGGCAGAAGCGGATTTCCCATGCCCATGCCCATATATTGCCATCCTCCGTAGAGATAATGGTTGTAGTAGTTGTCTTTGGCACTTATCTGGTCGGCAGTCTGTTCCCAGCCGTGTCCGCCGTCATAAAGGATAGGGCCCGACTGGTCTTTGGTGCAGAGTCCTTCCCACACGATGCTGCTTACCCACGGATTGCGGGGCAGTGTCACTTCCAGTCCTATCTGTCCGTCTTTCCATCGTCCGTATTCCCAGAACATCTGCGAGTGGTCTTCAAAGTAATGCTCCAGATAAGTCCTGAACCGCCATTCGCCCACGTAGTAGTTCAGTGCGAAGTTCCAGCTTCCCAGCATGTTTCCCTCCACGTTCACCTGCTCGCCTTCCGGCGTGTCGCTTCCTCCCGTTTGCGGGAAGAACGCCTTCCAGTAGGCATCCAGGTCACTGGGCATGTCCACCACCAGTTCCGACGATCCGTCGGCCTGTTTCAGATAGCGGTTTCCGCCGAACTGGGTGGCCATCAGCAGTCCGAACTCAAAGTCGACCGGAAATTTTTCCTTGTTTCCCAGACGGAGCATCAGCGACTTGCTGTGGTAAAGCACATCTTTCACGAAATGTTGTCCGCGTGCCACATAGTCCTGCTGCCAGTTGTTTTCGGCCATCGAGCCGTAGGCAATGTGGCCTTTGAACGCCAGCCAGCCCTTCGTTCCCGGTATGTTGAGATATTCTTTTATTTCTCCGCGTATTTGGGGAACAGGTTCCGCGTTCGGCCCTTCCACCATCATTCCGCTGCTCAGAGCCGTGTTTTTCTCTAAGGGGAATCCGCTCCGTTCTTTTTTCCCGATGCTTAAGGTCAGCATTTTCCAGGAGAAATCGGCGTATATCTGGTGAATCTGTATGTCTTTCGTGTGGTTGATGGCTCCGGCAAGGTCGAATCCCGCCTTTATGTTCCAGTTGCGCTTGAGCGACCTGTCGAAGGCTATTCCCGCCCGCAGGTAGCCGGAATTGGGTTCTACGCTTGACAGGCCGTAGCGGTTGGCCGTAAACCAGAGAGGGGCGTATGTGCCGCTGCCTGCCGTTGCCCCCAGTTCCACGCGGTAGACCAAGGTCGAGTCGACTGGCTGTGCGTGCAAGGCAGAGCCTGTCAGCAGGCCAATCAAGAATAGCATTTTAATCTTCATGGATTTGTGCTTTGATATTTTCTGCAAAGGAAGCAAGAATATTAGAAACTTCCAAATCGCACCTGAAATTTATGCCTTTATAGAAATCAGTCCTGATTCGGGTGAAAATGATTGTTGGTCAGCGGCATATCGTTTTTTTGTCGGTTTCGCTTTTTATTGTTACCTTTGGAGCGGAAACTGTTTCTTTTTACAGATAAAAATATGAGAAATCAACCTGCGGTTTACCCGAAAGACTGGATGGCGATTCATCCGTATGCAGCGGCGCAGCCGAGTGACCGGTATTTTGTGGAACTTGCCCGGAGGCTGTATGCTGCCTGCATGCTTCCGGAGCTTCCCGAACCTTACCGTAAGAAGCTGTGTCTGTATGTGGCGGCTTATCTGGAAGATGTCGTTTCCGGACTGGGGCTGTGGCAAAGCTTTACCGGAGAGCATGTCCGTCTTTATGGAAGGCCGCTGCCTTTCTACAGCGTGGCGGGCGATTATCTGCGCGATGAGGTGAATGAAGAGGATGTGCGCTTCATCGTCTGGAACACGTGGCAGAAAGCTCTTTTTCCGCATGCCTACATCAATCCGGAAGACATGCGGATAGCGGAGCAGGCTGCCGCATTTTACCGTATACTGGAGCAAGCTTATGAAGAGGCGCCGGAAAATCCGTCACTTGCCGGATTCTTTGCCGGATATGCGGACAGAAAAGACGCCGACCGCAAGCTGGCATGGCTTTTCGCACATACTTACCTTACGGAGCCTTCGATGCAGCCCTATGCCGGACATGTGGCTCCGGCCGACCGCTTTATAGTCCCCACAGGCCCTTTGGCTCTGTTCCTTTATGAATGGATGGATTTGCTGGCGGGAAAAGGGAATGAGGTGTGGCGGCAGGTAGAGGGGCTTTATCCTGCGGATATGGGAGTGCCTGCTGCGATACGCGAAAAGAGCCGCGAGATGTACCGCCGGTTTACCGAAGGCACAGGAGGCTGCCGGATTGTCTATTTAGACGGCTATGAAGCCTTGCACCGTTTCCTGGTGGATGTCATGCGTTGGCCGGACGACGACGACCATACCCTGCCGCAGATGAGGGTGCACCGTAATTTCGTGATGATGGCCGATCCGGAAAAGGGAATCCTGTTGGCAAAGGACATCTGCGAGTCGATAGCCGATAGCGGCAATCCGATGTACGCTCCGGATGTGGCTGCAAAAGAATCCTTCCGGCTGCTGACGGAAGAGTCGCTTTGTCCGCCCGACTTGCTGACCTACTGCATCCGCAACGGCCTGCTTCCCGACGCTGTGTTCCCTGACGGAAAAGGGATGCAGACTGTGCGGCAGAACGCCGATTTCATAGCCCGCCATGCCTTGCTGTATTACTATCGCGGCGACTGAACGGAACAGGAAATATTATGCTATTATTCATAAAAAAAGGTAAGATTATATTATTTCCGTCCCTTAAATTTGTAAGAGACCCGCACACTGCGTAACTTTGCATGCTCATAATAAAAAGAGAAGGTCTTAGAATATATATGGTAAAAAGGTTATTTTTTCTGTTGGTATTGTGCATGGGAGTTGTGAAACTTTCTGCCCAGATTCAGGGAGTAGTGACAGATTCGGAGACCGGAGAGCCTATACCTTATCTGAACGTGTATTACGAAGGAAAAGGGGTAGGGGTAATTACGGATATAGACGGCAATTATTCAATAAACGCTCATGCCGGATGGAACGAGCTGACATTTTCGATGGTGGGATATACCACGCAGGTGCTGCGGGTGTCGCCGAATACGCGCAGGCTTGATGTGAAGATGAAGGCCGACCTGATGCTTGATGAGGTTATCGTAAAGCCGAAAAAGGAAAAGTATTCCCGTAAGAACAATCCGGCGGTGGAGATGATGAAGAAGGTTATTGCCGCAAAGCAGCTGAACGACTTGGGCGTGAACGATTATTATCATTACACCAAATACCAGAAGATTACTTTTTCGCTGAACAATATCACCACCGATTCGCTGCGCGAGTCGAATCTCTTCAAGAAATATCCGTTCTTCCGCGACCAGGTGGAAGTGTGCGAAGTGACGGGCAAGAACATCCTCCCCATATCGGTGGATGAAACCGTGTCGGAAAAGGTATACCGCAAGGAGCCTCACAGCGAGAAGACCATCATAAAGGGGCTGAACTCGTCGGGGGTCAACGAGCTTTTCAACACGGGCGACATGCTCACGGCGGTGCTGAAGGATGTGTTTCAGGACATCAACATCTATAAAGACCGCTTCCGCTTCCTGCAATATCCGTTCGACAGTCCCATCTCTGATGCGGGCATCAACTTTTACAGATATTACATCATGGACACAATCATGGTCGACCGTGAAAAGTGCTTCCATCTGTCCTTCGTTCCCAACAATCCGCAGGATTTCGGCTTTACGGGCAATCTTTATATTCTGGCCGACTCGACATTCCGTGTGAAGAAATGTACGATGAATCTTCCCAAGAAGACGGACATCAACTTCGTCGACCTCATGATTATCCAGCAGGAGTTCGGCCAACTGCCTTCGGGGGAATGGGTTCTGATGGTGGATGACATGACCTGCGAACTTTCTTATCTGAAGAAGCTGCTCGGCTCGTTTCAGGTGAGACGCACCACACGCTATTCCGATTTTGGATTCGACCCGGTGACCGACAAGATTTTCAAGCGGAAAGGGGATGAAATCAAGGATGTGAACGCTATGATGCGCGACGATTCCTTCTGGAAGGAATACCGGCCTACCCAGCTCACCGAATCGGAAAACCGGATGGACTCGTTTGTCGAGAATCTGAGCAAGATAAAGGGGTTCAAGTATATCATGTTCATCGCGAAGGCGTTTATCGAGAACTTTGTGGAGACGGGTACACGCGGAAAGCCGAGCAAGGTGGATATCGGGCCTATCAACACCATGATTTCGAGCAACTATATCGACGGGCTGCGTCTGCGTGCTTCGGCACAGACCACGGCCAATCTCCATCCTCATCTGTTCTTGAGCGGATATTACGCCTACGGATTCAAGGATGAGAAGTCCAAGTATAAGGCCCAGCTTGAGTATTCGTTCAATAAAAAGGAGTATCTGCCGAGAGAGTATCCCATCAATTCGCTGACATTGGCTTACTCGTATGACAACATGCTGCCCACCGACAAGTTTATGGGTACGGACAAGGACAATGTCTTTACCTCGCTGAAGGTGACCTCGGTCGACCAATATAATTACGAGCGCACGGCAAGTCTCAAATATCAGCTGGAGCGTGAGTCGGGCTTGAAGACTACCATTGAACTGAAACATTCCAACTACGAACCGTGCGGGAAGCTGTTTTACCGCACGATGGCGGGCGAAAGCCAGTTGCAGCAGGCCATCGCTTCCGGAGAGCTTGCGGGCACGGAATGGGTGCGTTCGCCCTATAACGTCCACGACTTTTCGGTGGCCGAAGCTACGGTCGCCCTCCGGTATGCTCCGGGCGAGACTTTCATCAACACCAAGCAGCGCCGTCTGCCCATCAACCTCGATGCGCCGGTCTTTACGTTGCAGCATACTGTAGGGGTGAAGGGCGTGCTTGGCTCAGACTATACCTATAACATGAGCGAGGTGAGCTTCTACAAGCGGTGGTGGCTGAGCTCGTGGGGAAATATCGATACTTCCGTCAAGGGAGGCATTCAGTGGAACAAGGTTCCCTTCCCGCTTCTGATCATGCCGGCGGCCAACCTGTCGTATATCATTCAGGAGGAGACTTTCAATCTTATCAACAATATGGAGTTTCTGAACGACCGCTATGCTTCGCTTGATGTGTCGTGGAATATGCAGGGAAAGCTGTTCAACCGCATTCCGCTGCTCAAGAAGTTGAAGTGGCGTGAGTTTATCGGTGTCAAATGTCTGTGGGGGACATTGACGGACAAGAATAATCCGATGCTTCCGCAGAACCGGAACGACGGGCGGCTGATGATGTTTCCCGGCCATTATGACGCTGCCGGAAACTTCCATACATCAAGCTATGTGATGGACAAGAAGAAGCCTTATGTAGAGGTAAGTGTCGGCATTCACAACATATTCAAGCTTCTGCATGTGGAATATGTGCGCCGTCTGAACTATAATGACCTTCCTACGGCTAACAAGTGGGGGATACGTTTCATGATACGTACTGTATTCTGACAGCTTTTTTCTGCCAAAATTGCGTTGCCGGATAATTTTTTGTATTTTTGTCATACTAAATGCAGAGAGGATATTATGGTAAAATCAGAAATACAGAATGTGAAACTGCGGTTTGGAATCATCGGAAACGCCGAAGCTCTGAACCGGGCCATTGATATTGCCATGCAGGTGGCTCCGACTGACCTGTCGGTTCTGGTGACCGGAGAGAGCGGTGTGGGTAAGGAAAGCTTTCCGCAGATCATTCATCAGTTCAGCCGCCGCAAGCATGGCCCTTATATCGCTGTCAATTGCGGTGCCATCCCCGAGGGGACTATTGACTCCGAACTTTTCGGTCATGAAAAGGGGGCGTTTACCGGGGCGATCAGCGACCGTAACGGTTACTTTGCCGAAGCCAATGGCGGTACGATTTTTCTGGATGAAGTGGGAGAGCTTCCGCTTTCCACTCAGGCTCGCCTTTTGCGTGTGCTTGAGTCGGGTGAATATATAAAGGTCGGTTCATCGAAGGTGCAGAAGACGGATGTGCGCATCGTGGCGGCCACGAATGTCAACTTTGCCGAGGCGTTGGCCGACGGCCGTTTCCGGGAAGACTTGTATTATCGTTTGAATACCGTGCCTATCAAGATACCTCCCTTGCGTGAGCGCACCGACGATATTGTGTTGCTGTTTCGCAAGTTCTCCGCCGATTTCGCTGAAAAATACCGGATGCCTGCCATTCAGCTTACGGAAGAAGCCAAGCGGATGCTTGCCGCTTATCCGTGGCCGGGAAATGTCCGCCAGCTGAAGAACATTACGGAACAGATATCCATTATCGAGACCAACCGTGACATCACGCCGGAGATTCTTCAGAATTACCTGCCTCCGCAGCCTGAGTCTCATCTGCCGGCATTGATGGGTGGCGGAAAGGCTTCGGGAGGAAACCGGAAAAGCTTCGAGAGCGAGCGTGAAATACTTTATCAGGTATTGTTTGACATGCGGCGCGATGTGACGGAACTGAAGAAATGTATGAGTGACATCATGAGAGAGCGGGCGGATGGTAAGCCTGTATCCGCATCCCGGGAGCCGGTACAGTATATCCCGAATGCTTCTGTCAGCCTGGTCCGGCCAGACCAGCCCGTGGTGATGACACCCATTCAGCCGGTAAGCCATATCACTCCGGCCAAGCCGATGGTGGGGGAAGCCTCTGAAGTGCAGGATACGGAAGAGTATGTGGAAGAAAACCTTTCATTGGACGAGGTGGAGAAAGAGATGATCCGCAAGGCTTTGGAGCGTCATCACGGCAAACGGAAAAGTGCGGCGAATGATTTGAAGATATCTGAACGTACCCTTTATCGAAAAATAAAAGAATATGGGCTTGATTAAGAAAAGAAAGGCAGTCTTGCTTGTGGCTGCTGTAATGTCATGCATGCTTGCGGCATGCACAATCTCTTATAAATTCAATGGTTCGTCCATCAACTATGATAAGGTAAAGACCATTTCGTTTGAGAATTTCCCTAACCGTTCGGCGGCTTTTGTGTGGGGCCCTATGGAGTCGATGTTCAACACCGCGCTGCAAGACATTTATGTGCAGCAGACTCGCCTGAAGCAGGTGCGTCAGGGAGGCGACCTCGAGCTGTCTGGTGAGATTACCAACTACAATGCCTACAATAAAGGTATCGGTTCCGACGGTTATTCTACGATGGCTGAACTTCGTATGACGGTCAATGTACGCTTTGTAAACAATACCAATCATGTGGAGGACTTTGAACAGCAGTTTTCCGCCAGTCGCGAATATAATTCCAGTCAGCAGCTTTCCGCCGTTCAGGAGGATCTGGTCGACCAGATGATTGACGAGATAGTGGAGCAGATCTTTAACGCAACTGTGGCCAACTGGTAAACTGACGGATATGACACAGCAACAATTGAACCGATGGATGGAGCATCCGGAACTGTTGGACGCGGATACCTTGCGTGAGCTGAAGCGGCTTGTGGCAGAATATCCTTATTTCCAGACGGCTTGGGTGCTGTATCTGAAAAATCTGTACCTGCTGCATGAGCCTGTTTTCAGTGACGAGCTTCGCCGGGGGGCTTTGTTCGTAGCGGATGTCGGGGTGTTGTTTTATTACATTGAGGGCGGGCGCTTTAAAATAGAGAAGCATGAAACGGCTGATAAGGGAGAGACAGAAGGTGCAGACCGTACGCTTGACCTGATAGACCGTTTCCTGTCGGAGCTTCCCCAACCCATGTCGGAGGAGCTTCCCTTGCCTGAAATGGCCGCAGTGGATTATACTTCCGTTCTGATGAGGGAGGAGGCTTCTTCCGAAACATCGGATGCGTTGCCTCTGCGTGGGCAGGAGCTGATAGACAGCTTTATTGAAAAGGCTGCCGAAGGCCAGACCTTGCAGGTCGCGGAGGGAAAGGAAGGTGAAGAGGCGGAAAGGGAAGGAAGTGCGGCTGTCGTCCCTGAAGAAGACGGTGAGGAAGGCGGCGAAGAGAATTATTTTACCGAAACGCTTGCCAAAATCTACATAAAGCAGCAGCGCTATGATAAGGCACTGGAAATTATTAAAAAATTAAATTTGAAATATCGAAAAAAAAATACTTACTTTGCAGACCAGATAAGATTTTTGGAGAAACTGATTATTAACGCTAAATCAAAATAAAAGAAAATGTACGTATTGTTTATTGTATTAATGGTGCTTGCATCGGTGTTGATGTGTTTCGTTGTATTGGTGCAGAACTCTAAGGGAGGAGGCTTGTCCTCCGCATTCGCGTCTTCCAATCAGATTATGGGCGTGCGCAAGACTACTGATTTTATTGAAAAGCTTACATGGGGGTTGGCCATATTCATGGTGGTTGTCAGCATTGCCACTTCGTATGTCATCCCTTCTGCTGCGACAGATACCTCTGTTATCATGGAACAGGCTATCGAAGAGCAGAAGACCAATCCGCTGAATGCTCCTGCCGGTTTTGCCGCTCCTCAGACAGATGCTCCGGCTGACGCTGCGACTCCTGCTGCAAGCGATTCAGCCAAATGAATAGATGAATAACTTTGTAAAGTAAGGAATCGGGCATGGATGATGCAGGCTTTCCGGCGGAGTGCCGGAACAAGTGAGAATCTGCACCATCTGTGCCCGATTTGTTTTTGGTGATTATATTTTTAGGAAATCTTTGTTTGTCTTTAAACTTTTATGGAAACACAAGTTCGCAAGAAAGAGCGTATTTTGGCCATTGATGCCTTGCGTGGTTTTGCCGTGATGGGCATCATTCTGCTTCACAACATTGAACATTTCAATTATTATTCCTTCCCCGAGACTCCTGCCGGAACGCTGAAGTCACTCGACGATAATTTGTGGGATATGCTGTTTTTCTGTTTTTCAGGGAAGGCGTATGCCATTTTTGCCTTGCTTTTCGGGTTTACCTTTTACCTTCAGAGCCGCAGTGCGGCAAAGCGCGGTGAAGATTTCAAGAACCGGTACATGTGGCGTCTGCTTCTGTTGTTAGGTTTCGGTTTTGTCAATGCCTGTTTTTTCCCCGGTGAAATCTTGGTGCTCTATGCCATTCTGGGGTTTGTGCTGGTTCCTGTGCGCCATTGGCGGAACAAGCCGTTGTTTTTGTTGGCGATGTTCCTCATGCTTCAGCCGGTGGAATGGATAAAGGTGATTTGGGCGATGTTTGACCCGACATTTGCTCCCCGGCAGATGATTTACTCTTTGGGGGATGTCTATCCGCAGTTGGGAGGGCATTCCTGGTGGGAAATGGTGAAGGTGAACTTTGTAACCGGTCAGTTGGCCAGTCTGAACTGGGCATGGTGCTACGGACGCGTGTTCCAGACATGCGCTCTTTTCATGTTGGGACTTTGGTTGGGGCGTAAAGGCTACTTCAGTGCCTCTACACCCGAAGCGTTGTCAAGTTCCCGCCTCTTCTGGCAGCGGGTTTTGTGCCTTAGTCTTCCGGCAGCCGTAGTGATGTATTTCTTCAAAAGCTTCGTCTATACACAGATAGAGTCGGCTTTTGTGCTCGAAACCATGCAGACCATCCTCAATTCTTGGTATAATCTGTTTTTCATGCTGTCGATAGTGGGTGCCTTTCTGTTGCTTTATTGGGCGAACGACGGAAAGGTGCAGCGCATCCTGGCTCCTTACGGACAGATGAGTCTGACCGATTATATCATGCAGTCGGTTATCGGAAGTTTCCTTTATTTCGGATACGGGCTTGAGTTGCATAAGGTTTGCGGCACAACCTATAGCCTGCTGATAGGATGCGTGTTCTTCTTGGCGCAGCTTGCCTTTGCCCATTGGTGGTTCCGCCACTATAAACGCGGCCCGTTGGAGACCATCTGGCACAGACTGACCTGGATGGGAAGCGGCAACCGCAGTTAGGCGGATGTGATGGCAATGGGCCTTCTGTAACCTTTTTCGTACATTAAAAACAGTTATGCCATGATGAAAAAAACGTTTGCTTGTTTGGTCGGGATGGCTTGTCTATGGACATGTCAGTCTGTTGCCGCCGTTTCCTTGTCGGATACGGCTGTTCTGAAGCCGCGCCTGGTGGTACTGACCGACATTGCTCCGGCTCATATAGAACCGGATGACATGGAGTCGATGATACGTTTGCTGGCTCATGCCGATTTGTTTGAAATCGAAGCCTTGATTACCACAAGTGGATGGAACAGCAGTGGCGGGCTGTATCAGCAGGGATGGGCAGACAGTTTGCAGACGGTTATAGATGCTTATGAACGCGACCTGCCTAATCTGATGCGGCGTTCCGGCCAGACGGATTTTCTGTCGTTGGAGCGGGAAGAAGAGAAACAGGTGTTGGGGTATTGGCCCAGTGCCGAATATCTGCGGAGCCGCTCCATGATGGGCTGTCGGGAGTTGGGGGTTGCTGCTTTGGGAGCAGACAACCGTTCGGCGGGCAGTGATTTCCTGATTCGTCTGGCAGATGAGGCCGACAAACGTCCGTTGTGGATTGCCGTATGGGGCGGCGGAAACACCGTGGCACAGGCCATTTGGCAGGTAAGTCAGGAGCGGAGTCAAGAAGAGCTGGCGGCATTTCTCCGTAAGCTGCGTGTCTATACCATAACCGATCAGGATGTGGGATGGGGTGAAAGAGACAACCATCGGCTTAGCTCGCATCATTGGATGCTCAAGAACTATTCGGATGACCTGTTCTTTATATGGGATGAAAGTGCCTGGCTGTCGCAAAACAGTCTGGGCAGCAGCAAGTGGCAGGAATATGCCACCCACATACAGGGGCACGGGCATCTTGGACGCATTTATCCGAAGAACAAGTGGGGGGTGGAAGGGGATACTCCCTCGTTTCTCTATGTGTTGCCGAACGGACTGAGCAGTCCCGAACAGCCCGGCAATGTGGGTTGGGGAGGATATTTTGAGCAAGGTGTGACTCCCGATGGCGAGACGCGCTGTTACACGAACCATGGCGAGGCGGTGAAGCCTCATTCGCAGAAGTATGAGGAATACTTTTATCCGGCCGTATTCAATAACTTTGCAGCCCGTATGGATTGGGCGGAGCGGGGGACGGGAAACCGCAATCCGGTAGTGGTGGTAAACGGACAGGACGGATTGGATGCCTTGCATCTTGACTGTCGTGCCGGAGAGCGTGTCACGCTCGATGCTTCGGCTTCGTATGACCTTGACGGTGACGGGCTGAGTTTCCGCTGGTGGACGGTGCCCGAAGCCGGTACGTATGCAGGGGCAGGCCGGATGGTTTCCGGACAGGGCGGCAAGCATACCGTGGTGATACCGCAGGATGCCGCAGGGAAGCTGATTCATTGGGTCTGTGAGGTGACAGACGACGGTGCGCCCAGTCTGACTTCGTATCGGCGGATTATTATCGATGTGCATCAATGAAAGTGGATGCCGATGCTTTTAAGCAGGAAGTGTATGCCGTGGTCGCTTCCATTCCATACGGCAAAGTGCTGACTTATGGTCAGGTGGCCTGGCTCGTAGGCAGGCCGAAACATTCGCGCATGGTGGGGCATGTATTGCGCTCTGCCTCATCCGCCCTGCATTTGCCTTGTCATCGTGTGGTGAACAGTCAGGGAAGGACTGTTCCGCACTGGACTGAACAGGCGGTTTTGCTGAAGGCTGAGGGAGTGGTGTTCCGGCGGAACGGATGTGTGGACATGAAGCTCTGCAACTGGGAACTGGTTTCCGGCCGTGGCCTGTTAAGTCAGTAGGCGTTCCCCAACTGCTTCAATATATTTTTCCGCGTGGATTTCATTCCGGCAGGCAGGTCGTCCTCCATAAATTCCAAAGTCTTGCGGAGTTCGCTTGCCAATTCCGGAAAAAGCTTGCACTGTGCATACGCCAGCTTCATATAGAGACATTTTACGGCTGTCGGCTCTTCGGCGGAATATATGTGTGTCAGACAGAAGTCGAGGAAGTCGGTGCGGATATTTTCTTCACTGAACGGACACCGGATCAGCAGCGTGAGCAGCAGACGGCGTCGGGTCTTACTGCTTGTATGCATGGCTTCATTCACCAGTTCGTTGCGCTTGTCGTGCAGCCACCGTACATCAGAGGGGGCGAGATGAGTAAGCAGCCACGCGGCATTGTCCGACACCCGTTTGTCTTCATCGAACAGCAGAGGGTAAAGTATGGCAGATTCCGTATGTTCTTCTGCCATGCTGCGGATGATTTCGCGGATGTCGTTCTTGTGCAGTCTGCGTGATAATTTGGTTTTCATAATGCTTTCGTCATTACATAATTGGTCAGCTTGAGTAGGTTGGCTGTGCTTTCTGCTCTTTCACAGCGGTGTATCCTTGCTTTTCGAAAAACGGGCGCGCCGTGATGCTTACTTCCGAAGTGATTTCCGTTGCGCCAAGCTTACGGATGGCGTAGATCTCCGTTTCCGACAGCAGTGCGGAAGCCACGCCTTTTCCTTGCCAGTCCTTGTGGACAAACAGGGAATGCAGATAACCGTCGTGCCGGATGGAAGAAAATCCGATGATACAGCCGCTTTCGTCCGATGCCGTGAAAAAATGGAGTCCGGCCAACAGCTTTTCCCAATGTGCAGTGCTGTCACCACACGAGGCCCAATCTGCCGTTTCCTCTGGCGTATAGTCTTTTGCATTGACGGTTAATACAGTGGAACGGAACAGTTCGCGCAGTTCGGGGATGTCTTTCGCCGTGGCAGTCCGTATCGGATAAGTATGGGGAGTAGCTGTCTTGCTCATAAGGTCTTGCATAAATCTTGTTTTGCGCGGATGAAAAAGAATTATTCTCCGTTGATTCTGGATTTAATCTTCGACCATGCCGGAGTGCCGAACAGACAAGAACGGCGTAGGGTTTCCTTCATCGTCCGGAAGCGGCAGGCCGGAATGACGAAACTCAGCTCGTTCCGCTCCACGTAAGGACGGGCAGAAGGGTCGAACAGTCCGATGAACGTGCGTTTTCCGTTCATCCGGTTTTCGCGGACAGCTACGCTGATGATGTTTGTGCAGCCTGCTCCGAACGGGGCGGATACGGCATCCTCGGCGTTGTTGTCGAAAAAGGCCCATGTTGCCAGTCCCGAAAGGATGTCGGGCGTGGCAAGAAACAGCATTCCTTCCATGTCTCCGAAAGTCTTGGCCCGGTCGATGCGCACGAAGTTGAGGTATCTTTTTTCCGCCGGACGGATGTCAAGCTGTGCGATGCAGGCGGTAACATCCTGCGGTGTAGCCTTATAATGCTCTTTTTCTGATACGAAAGCGGAAACATACTCCGGTTGCGGGGCGAATCCGGTATAGAGCTTTCCGCCTCCGCACGTGAGATGTTCGCCGTCAAGTGTTACATTTGTCCCTTCTTTAGCCTTGACAACCAGCTTGAACATGCAGCCGTTGCTCTTTTCGGGCGTTGCGGCCGGAGTGTCGCTGTAGTAAAAAAGGATGGGAAGCGGAGCCTTTTCGCCGAAAGCTTCCCGATAATCGCTGATGAAAGTCTGTGTTTCGTTCATGATGATGCTTTGTTGGGTGATGGTTGTTCTGGTCTTATTCCGAAATCTCTATGAGGTTGCCTTCCGGCCCTTCGATGCAGCTTTCATAATAACCGTCTCCGGTTGTGCGCGGCCCGCTTATTACAGGGTATCCGGCATCATGCAGGCGTTTTGTCAGGCAGTCTACCTGATTTTTTCCACCTGCGCTGAAGGCCAGATGAATGAATCCGGTCCGCAGATGCTTCTTTTCATCGTCAACGGTGTCCGGGCGTGACATGATTTCAAGGCGGGCTCCGTCGCCGAACGACAGGAAGTAAGTCTTCAGTCCGGTCTTGGGATTGTGGTACAGTCTGTTGGAAACGGCTCCGAAATAGTCGGTGAAAAATTTTCGTGTGTTTTCCAGGTCTTTTACATATAAGGCAATGTGGTCAAGCTTCATGTTGTTCTTCGTTTGGTTCTGTTTCCACGAAGATACGGATAATGGAAGACTAAGGCAAATCGGAGAAGAGAAATTTCGGGACGGTTCTTGCCGGGAGGCGGCATTTTCAAAACGACCGGATGGCCGGAGGCGGATGGTTTATGCAAAACAAATCCCGGCCGTGTCACAGCCGGGATTCATTGTTATGTCTTTCGCCTTTGCTTTGGGGCGCAGGTCAGACAAAGCTTACCAGTATGCGGAACACTTTGCCGGGATTGTCAGCCCATTCTTTCAAAGCTTCACCGGCCTCTTCAGGACGGATAATGCGTGAAATGAGCTTGTCGGTCGGACATTCCTTGCGGTTCAGATAGTGGATGACCGCCTGGAAATCTTCAGGCAGGGCGTTGCGCGAGCCGCGTATGTCAAGTTCTTTCTGGACGAACAGCTTGGTCTGGAAGGCGATTTCGCTTTTGGCGTATCCGATGTACACAATCCGGCCGGTAAATGATACTTCATTGACGGCCATCAGATAGGTGGGGGCGCTGCCTACTGCCTCAATAACGACATCCGGACCCAGTCCGTCGGTGATTTCGGCCAGACGCTCATGAACGTTTTCCGTGCGTGAATTGACGGTATGTTGCGCTCCGATTTCCTTAGCCAGCCTAAGCTTTTCATCGTCGAGGTCTACCGCAATGACCGTAGCACCGCGGAGAGCCGCCCGTATGATGGCGCCCACACCGATCATTCCACAGCCGATAACCATCACCGTGTCTATATCCGTAACCTGTGCGCGTGCCACCGCATGAAATCCTACACTCATCGGTTCGATGAGCGCGCCCTCGGCTGCCGACAGGTTTCCCGCGGGAATAACTTTCTGCCAAGGCACTGCTATGTATTCCGTCATGGCACCGTCACGCTGTACGCCCAGTGTCTCGTTGTGCTCGCAAGCATTCACGCGCCGGTTTCTGCAAGAGGCACATGTGCCGCAGTTGGTATACGGATTGACCGTGACAAGCTGTCCGATGCTGAATTTGGCCGGCATTCCGCTGCCCGTAGCCTCTATCGTAGCACTGATTTCATGCCCCGGTGTGACAGGAAGCTTTACCATCGGGTTGCGTCCGAGATAGGTGTTCAGGTCTGAACCGCAGAATCCCACGTAATTAATCTTCAGCAAAACTTTGTTTTCTTCAATCAGAGGCATTTCTTTTTCGATGACCCTCGTTTCGTGAGGGCCGGTAATCTGAATGGTTTTCATATAATCCTGTTGTTTTTTCATGCAGACAATATTGTTTCAATCTATAATCTTATGTCCTTTCCATCCGTAATAAGCACAGAAGCCGAAGCATATCAAAGGGATGACATAAGCGATGTAATAGATGTTTTCATTAAGGTGCATCACGTATGCCGTAAGCTGCGGCAGGCAGGCGTTCCCGATGATGGCCATCACCAGAAAGGCCGATCCGCTTTTTGTGCTCTCACCCAAATCCTTTATGGCAAGCGAGAACTGTGTGGGATACATGATGGACATGAAGAAAGAGATGCCGAGCATCGCCCAAATGCCTGTCCATCCGCCGAAGCAGACTACTATCGCGCAGAGCGCCATATTGGCTATGGCATACGCGAGCAGCAGGCGTTCGGGGCGTATCCTTACCATCAGCAGGGTTCCTGTCCATCGTCCGGCAAGGAAAGCAAGCATATAAAATCCGAAGAGTGTTGTGGCGATGTCTTCCGACAGCCCTGCATACGTGCAGCAGTATACCAGAAACAGGCTGTTGATGGCGGTCTGTCCGCCGTTGTAGAAGAACTGGGCGATGACACCGTTGCGCAGATGCGAACGTTTCAGTATGCTGAAGTCAATCAGTTTCTTTGCGGAATCCTTGTCTTTCTCGTCTCCGATGGCGGGCAGCTTGGCGAAAATGAAGATTACGGCAATCAGGATAAGCACGGATGCCAGTATCAGATAAGGCAGTTTCATGGCATCGGTCTCTGTCTGGATATAGCCCTCCCATCCTCCGGGATAGTCGGCAGGCAGGGTGTCACGTGTGTAATTGTATCCGCTCAGTACCAGCTTGCTGAGAAACATGCCTGAAATGAATGCTCCGAGTCCGTTGAACGACTGGGCCAGATTAAGCCGGCGTGTGGCGGTAGAGGGATCTCCCAGCGCTTCCACATAGGGATTGGCGGCAGTCTCGAGGAAACACATGCCCGTGGCGATGATGAAGAAGATGCACAGGTATACCCAATATTCTTTAATCATGGCTCCGGGGAAGAACAGCAGTCCTCCGCACGCCGCCAGCAGCAGCCCGAAGATGATTCCCGCCTTGTATGTGTAGCGTTTCATGAACATGGCTATCGGGATTGGGCAGATGAAGTAGGCGAGCCAATAGGCCGTTTCGGTGAACGAAGCCTCGAAAGTGTTCAGCTCGCAAGTCTTCATGAGCTGTCTGATCATGGTGGGCAGAAGGTTGCTGCTGATAGCCCAAAGGAAGAACAGGCAGAAAATAAGTATCAGAGGGAGTGTATACTTTTTCATGGTCATTCAGACATGTTTTTGATGTAAGGTAATGTTTTTAGCTCCCGGAAGCCGTAGAAGCGGGCGGCGTTTCCGGAGAGGAAGGCCTCTTTCTCGGCATCGGTCAGATCCGGCGATTTCAGGATAAAGTCGTATGACATGCGGTAGGTGATGGCGGTGATGGTGCGCGGATAGTCCGAGCCCCACATCAGCTTGTCCATGCCAACCAGGTCTGCCGCCTCGCGGATGGCGCGTATCGCCCCGCGGAAAGGGTAAAACTCGTCGTTGAACAGCCAGGTGATGCCGCCCGACTCGATGCGGACATTCTCGTTGCGCGCCAGTTTTATCTGCTCCTGCCATCCGGGGACGGTCACCATCCCGAAATGTCCGACGGCTATTTTCAGCTTCGGACACTCGCGGATGACCTCTTTCATCTCGTCAACCTGCGTGGTGCCTTCTGCCAGGCAGATGGAGAGTATGGCGTCGCGATCTTCCATGTAGTGGAAGAGTTCCATCATCTCTTTGCTGTCGAGCCTTATCCTTCCCTCTCCTAAAGGCAGACGGTGGGCAGGAATGGCGATTCCCTTGAATCCCCGTTCACCTATCAGCTTCTTCCCCTGTTCGAGAAAGCCCGGTTTGCGGAATTCACACATGCCCATCACGAAGAACCGGTCAGGATACCGGCGGGAGACCTCTTCCAGATAATCGTTTTGCAGGCCGTCTATGAATTCCTGCGTAACGACAGCCGCCGACACCTGTGCATAATTCATGTTTGAAAGGAATACTTCGGCCGTATTGCGACCGTCGGTCATGAAGGGGGGAAGCATCTGGCGCAGTTCTCCCATGAAGAGGGAAAGTCCGTTCTCGAGCGTGCGGATGGGCAGACCGTTGACTGTTGTGTCCTGGCGTAGCCACAAATGCGAATGTGCGTCTATTATATGTATCATGGTGCTTGGTTTTAAGAGTTTGCCCAACTTACCCGTTTCTGTTCTCCGATGATGTCTTGCACTTCCTTCACCATCTCCCAGTCGATGGGTTCTTCGATATACTGTATGTTCTTGCGCACATTGTCCGGATTGGCCGAGCTGAAGAGTGTGGTGGCAATGCGCGGATTGCTTACGGCATACTGCATGGCAAGTTTTTCTATCGGATATCCTTTGGTGTTGCAGTATTCTGCGGCCTGCTTGCAGACCTCGACAAGAGGTTTGGGTGCCGGATGCCAGTCGGGAACGCCGCGCTGCGAAAGCAGTCCCATAGCCAAAGGAGAAGCGTTGATGATGCCGATTCCCCGTTGCTCGAAGTAGTCGAGATAGTCTGTCAGCTTGTCGTCGTTCAGACAGTAGTGGCAAAAGTTCAGCACGCTTTCCACAGTGCCCGGTTCGCTGTGGTCAATCACCCATTGGAGGTTTTCCAGTTGCAGGTCGGTTATACCCACATGCCCCGCTACACCTTTCTTTTTCAGTTCCGTGAGGGCAGGCAACGTTTCGTTGACCACCTGATGAAGGTCGGAAAACTCGATGTCGTGAACGTTTATCAGGTCAATATAGTCGATGTTCAACCGTTCCATGCTTTCGTATACACTTTCAGTAGCGCGTTTTCCAGAGTAGTCCCAGGTGTTTATCCCGTCTTTTCCGTAGCGTCCCACCTTGGTGGAAAGGTAATATTTGTCGCGCGGAATTTCCTTCAGGGCCTTTCCCAATACCGTTTCGGCCTTGTAATGCCCGTAATAAGGCGACACATCGATGAAGTTTATGCCTGCATCGATGGCTGTGAATACCGCTTCAATGCCGTCGGCTTCACGGATGCTGTGGAACACACTGCCGAGCGATGAAGCTCCGAAGCTGAGACTTGACACTTTCATTCCTGTTTTTCCTATTTCATTGTACTTCATGGTAATAAATTTTAGTTATGTCAAAAAATTGATATAGCAAGGCCAACGGGGCGTTTTGTCCGGTTCTTCGCCGGTTTTCATTCTAATCATACAGATAAAACATCCGTTCCATCAGCTTCCATTTCTCAGATGAAGAAACGTTGCCGGAAGCACACTTCTGGAAGCGGGCCACACAAGCCTCCCATTCCGCCTGACGGGGCAGGGCGGCCAACCGCTTCATGGCCTTTTCCCAGTCGAAGTCGAGCGGCGTTTCCACAATCATGAAAAGTCTGCTGCCCAGAATATAGATTTCCATTTCCAGTATCCCGATCTCGCGTATGCCTTTCCTTATCTCCGGCCATGCCTGTTCACGGCTGTGCAGGCGGCGGTATTCGGCTATGAGTTCGGGGTTGTCTTTCAGATCGAGCGTCTGGCAATACCGCTTTACGGGGACGGCGTGTCTCTTTATCTTGTATCCTTCCTGTGCATTCATAAGTTCTGCTGTTTTTTGATTCGTAACACGGGGGCTATTGCGTTAAGCGGTTTTTCGGGCAGCGTGATGACAAGCCCTTGGGAGGTGCGTTCTGCCTTTACTTTGCCATAGCCCAATAAGATGATTTCGCCTATATTCTGCGGATAAAGCTTCGAACCTTTTGCCAGTGACCTGATGGTGACTGTCCCGTTTTCAGGCCATCCGAGGGCAGTGGCATAGAGATATTGCTCAGTCTGCGTGAAGCGGATTTCATCTGCTCCGGCACGGTTGTACGCATCTTCGTTGAATCCTTGTGCATTGAGCGGGATGTCTTCTTCCGCCACCGGGCCTTCGCCGAATTTCTTCCAGGGACGCGTGTTGTAGATGGCTTCTTTGTTGACGCTCATCCAGTCTCCGAACTCCTTCAGAATCTTTTCTTCCTTTTCATCGAATGTGCCGTCGGCACGGAGCGGTACGCTGAGCAGCAGGTTTCCGTTCTTGCTTACGATGTCGATGAGCAGTTTCGCCACATACGAGGCCGACTTGTACCCGTCGTTTTCATAGATGGAAGTGTTGTAATGCCACCCTCCGATGCAGGAACATGACTGCCATGGTGTGGGGAGAATCTCGTTGGGCGCTCCGCGCTCCACATCCCAAACCAACGCTTTGCGCTGTTCTTCGTCGAGAATCTTGCCGAACATGACGGCTTTCAGACTGCCGTGTGTCGCCATGCTGTGGTTGTAAAAGTGGGCGGCTATCTTCAGTCCGGCATCGCTCACGGGATAAAAGGGAAGGCCGGTCACATCGAAATACAGCAGGTCAGGGTTGTAGCGGTTGATGACATCGAGTGTGCGGTTGTAGAAGTTCGTGACAAACTGCTGCGAAGGCGGGCAAGCCCCGTTTTCCCATCCCCACTGGCGGTGAATCATGCCATTGTCCCAACTGTTTTCGCTCAGGGGATGATTTTGCGCATAAAGGTCTTGCGGGTCATATCCTTCCCACCATTTGCCCTTTCCGTCCGCTTTGGTCAGTTTCCCGTCGTATGGAATACCCTTTTTCGGCCCTATTGTGTCGTGCCGTTGGGCTACTTCATACCATGTCCATGCATGGTCGGCGTGCAGGCTGACCCCGAAATACAGTCCGTATTTGCGCGCTGCTTTCTCCCATTCACCAAGGACATTTCTCTTCGGGCCCATATTGACAGAGTTCCATGGCTGGTATTTGCTGTCCCACAAGTCCATATTGTCATGATGGTTTCCCAGTACAAAGAAATATTGTGCACCTATCTGCTTGTAGAATTTCACCAGTCTGTCCGGATTCCATCGCTCGGCTTTCCACAGTGGGATAATGTCCTTGAACCCGAATTCCGACGGGTGTCCGTAGTGTTTCACATGATATTCATATTCCCGTGAGCCTTCGATATACATCGAGCGCGCCATCCAGTCGCCCGTTCCTTCCACACATTGTGGCCCCCAGTGCGCCCATATCCCGAATTTGGCGTTTCGAAACCATTCCGGTATCTGATACTGTTTCAACGATTCCCAGTCGGGTTCAAACTTCCCCTTCATCATCGGTTCGTCTTTTTCCGATACTGGCACTTGGAATGTCTGGGCGAATGCTCCCACAGAAAGGAGCAGGGATGCAATCAATAGTTTTGCTTTCATAATATTACAGTGCTTTTCTGAAAACAAAAATACGCACATTTTCTTTATGCAGATAGGATAAAAGGGGAAGATTATGGGCAAAATCGACATGTCTCTGAATTTAAGAATTCTTAGTAAGAACAAAAACGATTTTTGTCGGATAATTTGCAGGGGATGGAATAATCGTCTACCTTTATCCCCGTAAAGAAAAAATGACGGGTTATGGGTATGCAGGTGGATCGGTTGTGTCCGTTGGTGCTGAATGTGGGGATGGCTGTGCATGATGCCGACTGGAACTGGAAGGATGTCAACAGCCCTTTCACGCGTTTGTATTATGTGACCGAGGGTGAGGCCATGGTGAAGCTTTCCGATGGTACGCATCGTCTGCGGGCGGGGCACATGTATTTCATTCCCGCTTATGCGCGCCATACCAATATTTGCAGCGGCCGTTTCGTGCATTATTACCTGCACATTTACGAGGAGCATAAGGATGAAGAAGACTGGCTGGAGCAGTGGACTTTTCCGTTTGAAATAGAGGCAGGCGGGTGGGAACTGTCTCTGTTCCGGCGATTGTGTGAGATAAATCCTCACATGAGCCTTCAGAAATCCGACCCTTCCACATACGACAACAATCCTACACTGATGCAAAGTCTGATGAAGAACCGGCAGCGGGCCTTTTGCGACAAGGTGGAATCGCGGGGAATCGTGCTTCAGCTGCTTTCGCGCTTCTTCAAACATGCGGGGCTGAAGGTGGATGCCAAAGACAGCCGCATAGCTAAAGCTGTGTTGTATATCCGCAAGCACATGGATGAGGCAATCAGCCTGGAGGTTCTGGCCGAGAATGCCTGTCTGTCGAAAGACCATTTCATCCGTCTTTTCAAGCATGAGATGAATATGACTCCCTTGAAATACGTCAATCAGAAGAAGATAGAAAAGGCCCAGCTTATATTGATTACCGAAACGCTCTCGGTGAAAGAAGTGGCCTACCGCCTTGCTTTCGAAGACTACTCCTATTTCAACCGTCTGTTCAAGAAGGTGACAGGGATGACTCCCCAGGAATACCGGCGGGATTATCAGTGAAAAAGGAAAGTCCGACAGATTCAGCGGATGGGTCTGCCGGACTTGTAATGGTGTTTATGCACCGTGCTTCATCGCTTCATCGCTTGCTTCCGACTTCAGGTTCTTGCCCACTTCGCCGTCGAAGGATATCTTGAATGAGTAGGCATAGTCGCAAGGCTTTTGTGTCGGGAAAAAGATGCGGAGTCCCTTGTCCATTTCCTCCCATCGGATGGCTTCATCCGAGCCTAAGAGCGTGATGCCCGTTATCTTTGCATCTCCTATCACCTCTTTGGTCAGAGAGGTAATGAGGAAACTGCCGGCATCCCAGTTCAGCACGATGGCGTAAAGGTCATTGCCTTTGGTGGTGAAACGTATGTCGCGTGAGGTGTATTCGGTAGCCTGGTTGTCGCTGAACGAGCCTTTTGTCGTGACGGCATCACCCTCTCCATACTTCTTCCAGCACCGTGTCCCATAAATCGCCTCTCCGTTTGTCTTTAGCCATCCGCCTATCGACCGGAGGATGTCTTGGGCTTCTTCAGGGATGGAACCGTCGGGTCGCGGGCCTATGTTCAGCAGCAGGTTTCCGTTCTTGCTCACGATGTCTATCAAGTCGTGTATGATTTGTTCTGGAGTCTTGTATTCTTCTCCATTAATGTATCCCCATGACTTCTTTCCGACGGAAGTGCAGGTTTGCCACGGATGTTCCATCATCTTGTCCGACTTTCCGCGCTCCATGTCCCAGATCTGTATGTCGGTGGGATAACCCTGCTTGGTATTGACAGCCACTTCCTTCCCCCAGTCCAGAGCGTTGTTGTAATAATAGGCGACAATCTTGTTGAAATAAGGCATCAGGACTGAATCATTGACCGTCCAGTCGAAATACAGCAGGCTGGGCTGGTATTTGGCTATCAGTTCGTAGGTGTGTTCCTGCCATTCGCGGGCCACATCATCGGTATAGGCCTCTCTTTTTTCCGGAGTCCCCTTATATCTTCTTCCGTAGAGTGTGATGGTTGTGTCCTGCACATCGGATGGAAACTCCATGCCGCCGTTGAAGAACCAGGCGTTTTCCGCCCGGTGTGTAGACACTCCGAATGTGATGCCCTGCTTTTCTGCGGCGTTTTTCAGCAGTCCTATGATGTCTTTCTTAGGGCCCATCTTGACGGCGTTCCATTCGTTCAGTTCGCTGTCATACATGGCAAATCCGTCGTGATGCTCGGCTACGGGCACGATGTATCTGGCTCCGGCCTCTTTGAACAGTGCCGCCCATTCGTCGGCATCAAACTTGTCGCCCGTAAAGAGCGGGATAAAGTCTTTGTATCCGAAGTTAGTCTGCTTTCCGTAGGTTTCAATGTGATGTTTGTATTCAGGGCTGTCTTTCAGATACATGTTCCGGGAGTACCATTCATTGCCGAAGGCAGGAACGGAATATACGCCCCAATGGATGAAGATGCCGAACTTCCCGTCTTGGAACCACTGGGGAAACTTGTAGTGCCGGGCGATGTTCGTCCAGTCGGGTTGGAACACTTCCGTCCCTTTCTCTGAGGCAACGGAATCAACATCGTAATGCTTTTGGGGCTTGGAGGTGCATGCCGTCAGCAGTGCGCCGGCCAAAGCGATGGTCAAAATGCCTTTCATGCTTTTTGCTGTTTGCTTAAACGATTGGTTTTTCATGGACTTTAAGTTTTATGGTCTGTGGCAAAATTACGAACTTGCCGCTTTATGGTAATAGGACTAATGCAGAAATATATAAGACTATATCGATGAAAAGGTATGGCTTGCCGAAATGTGAATATCCCGGTCTTTTATAGAGGAATTGTTTTACATTCTTGTTTTTTCCCCTATCTTTGTCTCCCGAAAGAAAGACTGTTATTATTAGAAACGATGAAAATGAAAGTTTTATTCCTTGTCATGCTTGTGCTTTGTTGGAGCATGAAAGGATTGAGAGCTGAAGAGCGTTACCCCAAGCGGGAGTTTCGCGGAGCTTGGATTCAGTGTGTAAACGGACAATTCCAGGGCATGCCGACGGAAAAGATGAAGCAAACGCTTGTTTCCCAACTCAACAGTTTGCAGAAGGCAGGCATCAACGCCATCATATTCCAGGTGCGGGCGGAGGCCGATGCGCTTTATAAATCTTCGTATGAGCCGTGGAGCCGTTTCCTTACCGGTGTGCAAGGCAAGGCTCCCGCGCCGGAATGGGACCCGCTTCAGTTTATGACAGACGAATGTCACAAGCGGGGAATGGAGCTGCATGCATGGATTAATCCCTACCGTGCCAAGACAAAAGGGACAGCTGCTCTTTCTCCCATGCATCTTTACAACAGGCATCCCGAACTTTTTGTCAGTTACGGCGGACAGCTTTATTTCGACCCCGGCCTGCCCGAATCACGTAAGTATATCTGTAGGATTGTGCGCGACATTGTGTCGCGTTATGACATAGATGCCATTCACATGGATGATTATTTCTATCCATACCCCAATCCGGGTGAAAAGTTCCCGGACGACCTGAGCTTTGCTGCCTATGGACGGGGATTCAGCAGGCGTGATGACTGGCGTCGTGACAATGTGAATGTGCTGATCAAGGAGATTCACGAAACGGTGCGTGAGGTGAAGCCGTGGGTGAAGTTCGGCGTTTCGCCTTTCGGCATTTATCGGAACCGGAAAAGTGACCCGAACGGAAGCGATACGCGGGGCTTGCAGAATTACGACGATCTTTATGCCGATGTGCTGATGTGGGTGAACAACGGATGGGTGGACTATAACATTCCGCAGGTTTATTGGGAAATCGGACATCCTGCCGCCGATTATGATACACTTGTCCGTTGGTGGGCAAAGAATTCGGCTGCCCGTCCTCTTTACATCGGACAGGATGTGATGCGCACGGTGACAAAGGCCGACCCCCAGAATCCGAACCGAAGCCAGATTTTTGCCAAGTTGGATTTGCAGCGCTCATTGCCTACGGTGAAAGGGAGCTGCCTGTGGTATGCTGCCGCCGTGGTGGAAAACAAGGGGAATTACCGGGATGTGCTTGTCGGCAGATATCACAAGTATCCGGCTTTGCTCCCTGCTTCGCCTTTCATTGATGATGAGGCTCCTAAAAAAGTGAGGAAGGTAAAACCGGTTTGGACGGAAGACGGATATATTTTGTTCTGGACTCCGCCGAAGGCCAGAACTGAGATGGACGAGGCGGTGCAGTATGTGGTCTACCGTTTTGACCGGAAGGAAAAGGTCGATTTGGATGATCCGTCGCATATTGTCGCCATTACACGGGATACTTTTTATAAGTTGCCTTACGACGACGGCAAGACGAAATACCGTTATGTGGTTACTGCCCTCGACCGTCTTCATAATGAGTCGAAGCCTGTTTCCAAACGTATCAAATTATGATATGCCGATAGGAAAACGCCGGAATGATTATATCCGGCGCTTTTTTTATATATAGGAGAAATTTTGGGCGTCAGGTGGAAATGAACTTTCGGATGCTGTAGCTTTTTTAGCCTTTTTAGTTTCCGATTGAGCGCGGATAGTCATGCTTTTTGTTCTTTTGGTAAGAAATCCGGTTTGGTGGGCATGATGGACATTTTTTGTTTTTGGAATAATTGTATACATTTGCTTGTGAAGGAAAAAAGGAAGTGTGCCTTTGCCGTAAGGGAAGGCAGTCCCTGCACTTCTTTCAAAAGTAAAAGCCTGAGGGGACTGGGCTGAAACTAAAAAAGTGAGATTATGAAAAAATTGTTGTTAACCGTTCTGTTCGGAATGTTTGCCGTAGCAGGCTTTTCTCAATTGAGATGGGATGCCAAGTTTGGCATGAACTTCAGTAATTTGACCGTTGACGGAACGAAGGCATTGCCGGGTTTCACTATGGGTGTGGGTATGGATTATGAGTTTAATGAGAACTGGGCATTCCAACCGGGAGTGATGTTTACATCAAAAGGATATAAGATAAAGGATGTTTATAAGGCTCGTCCCGTTTATCTGGACATTCCTATCCTGGCCGCCTACAAGTTCGCCGTTACAGACAATGCCAAGCTGTTTATAAATGCAGGCCCTTATTTGGCATTCGGATTGGGTGGAAAAGTAAAGTTTGACGGTGGAGGTGACATGAAAGTCTTCGATAAGGATGAAGGCGATGCCGACCGTTTTGACATTGGTCTGCAATGGGGAGTAGGTGCGGAGCTGAACGACCGTTATATTGTAGGCATTACAGGCCAACATGGCTTTACTAGCCCGTTTGATGAAGGCAAGAATATGAGTTTCGCCATCGGCGTAGGCTACAGATTCTGATACATGGAAATTTTCTCTCATATTTCAGACAGATGGCGTGAGCCATGATTGCGACCCGGAGGCAGCACGCTTCCGGGTCTTTTTGTCGGGGGAAACCATCTTTCATCGAAATGTAATTTCTCGTACATGGTTTTGAAACATGAAATGTTGACCTTTGGGCAAGTTTAATCAACAACGTAAAGCTTATGGAAGTTATTGCAGGAAAATACGTGGTAGAGTGCATGCCGAACGGTGAGTATTATGCTTATCTGATGGAGCACGAGCAATGCTTTGCCTACGGTGAGACCGTAGAAGACGCGATAGAGAATGTAGAGGTGATGGCGCAGGAGTTTCTTTGCGAAATATCTTCGGTATACGGTTTGGAGGATATGGCATAAGCTTATGGATATCGCACAGATGGAAAAGCAGAGACCTTATTACCGCACGATTGTGCTTTCAGACATTCATCTTGGCACATCACACTCGAAAGTAAACGAAGTGAGCGATTTCTTGAGCAGCGTGGACTGCGACCGTCTGATTCTGGACGGCGACATCATCGACGGATGGAGTCTCCAGAAGTCGGGAGTGAAAAAATGGAAGCCTGAGCATACGCGCTTCTTCAAGATTATCATGAACATGATGGAGAAGCATGGCACGGAGGTTGTCTATGTGTGTGGAAACCATGATGACTTTTTAGACAGTCTCGTTCCGATGCGTTTCGCCAACATTCAGATAGTGAAGGATTATACATTGGAAAGTAACGGACGCTATTATTTCGTGACTCATGGAGATGTGTTTGATAAGGTGACCACTGAAATGAAGTGGCTTGCAAAGTTGGGAGATATAGGCTATACGTTGCTTTTGTGGCTGAACGGACTGTACAACCGCTATCGGGTGAAGCATGGGAAACCTTACTATTCTCTTTCGCAGGCTGTCAAGCAGAAAGTGAAGACAGCCGTGTCGTATATTTCGGACTTTGAAAGGATTCTGGTGTCTTTTGCCCGTGCCCGCCAGTGCTATGGGGTCATCTGCGGACACATTCATCATCCGGCGAACTGCATGATAGACGGCATTCATTACCTTAACTCGGGCGATTGGGTAGAAACTCTTTCCGCCTTGACAGAAGACAAGGAAGGGAATTGGAATGTGATTTATTACACTGATTTTGTAGTGCAGGAAGAAAAGAAAGTATTGGCTTTAAATATAGCATCATGAAAGTATTGTTTATTGTTCAGGGCGAGGGGAGAGGACACCTTACTCAGGCCATTTCGCTCGAAAGGCTGTTGCGCGACAGCGGCCATGATGTGGTTGAAATATTGGTGGGGAAAAGTGAGTCCCGCCGTTTGCCGGGATTTTTTGTGCGCAGTGTCCATGCCCCGATCAAGCAGTTTATGAGTCCCAATTTCCTGCCGACCCAGGCCAACCGACAGGTCAATATGCCGCGCAGCGTGGTTTATAATCTTTTCAGGTTGCCGGATTATGTGGAAAGCATGTGTTATATCAACCGCCGGATCAAGGAAAGCGGAGCCGATATGGTGGTAAACTTTTATGAACTGCTGACCGGACTTACCTATTTCTTTTTCCGCCCGTCTGTCCCTCAGGTGTGCATCGGCCATCAGTATTTGTTCCTGCACCGTGATTTCGGCCTTCCCAGAAGAAAACGTTTCGGTTTGCGGCTGATGAATCTTTTTACGCGTCTTACTTCATTGGGGGCGAAACGCAAGTTGGCGCTGTCTTTTCGTCCGATGGACAATGATGGAGACATTCATGTTGTCCCGCCTTTGCTGCGTGCGGATGTATTCACTCAAGAGTGCACGAAAGGTGACTATATACATGGCTATCTGCTGAATTCCGGTTTTGCAGAGAGCGTACGCCGGTGGCATAAGATTTATCCGGAAGTTCCGCTCCATTTCTTTTGGGACAGCCAGGGGGAGAATCCGATAACGGAAATAGACGAAACACTGTCGTTTCACCAGCTTGACGACATTGATTTTCTCAGGCGCATGGCGGGATGTAAGGCTTATGCCAGTACGGCCGGATTTGAGTCTGTGTGTGAAGCCATGTATTTGGGGAAGCCCATCCTGATGGTTCCGGCACACATCGAGCAGGAATGCAATGCCTATGATGCGGTGAGAAACGGTGCGGGAGTGGCGGATGAGGACTTCAACCTGGAACGATTGCTTGAATTTGCCGAGACCTATCGTCCGAATCCGGATTTTGTACGTTGGGCACAGTCGGCAGGGTGCGTGATTCTGGATGAACTGGAAAGCTTCTTCCCTCAGAATCAGCTTCGGCACATGTTTATGGTAGAAGAATTTGTATAAGGAATCCGTATAAAAACTGCAATGATACGGTGACGATCCGGATGACATTCTATAGGCAGGTGAGCCGTATAGGTTCACCTGCCTTTTATATGGCGGGGTCATAGGGAGAGGAAGCCCGATAAAAAGAAGGGATAAAGTGGGGAATGATGAAAAAAACTTCACTGTTGAAATCTCTTTGTAACATAAAATGCTTTTCTTTGCAAAAAAGTGAGGATTGTTATGGCTCAGAAGAAGAAACAGGAAACTTATTATCTCGAAAGAGACATCAGCTGGATGTATTTCAACCGGCGTATTTTACAGGAAGCTACCAGACCGCATGTCCCTCTGCTGGAGCGCATGTCTTTTTTAGGAATTTATTCGAATAATTTGGACGAGTTTGTCAGGGTTCGTGTGGCAAGCCAGAATCGCATAGCTGAATGTGCAGACAGGGCGGCAAGCCGTGAAAGAGAGCATGCCATGAAGCTTATCAAGCAAATCAAGAAGCTGAATACGGGGTATATGAAGGAATATGAAGCTACGGTTCAGCATATCACGGCAGAATTGCGCAAGGAAAATATCTGTTTGGTTTCCGATTCGGAGATTACACCTGAGCAGCTTGACTTTATCCGCTCTTATTATAAAAAGAATCTTGGCGGACTGATGATTCCTGTATGGTTCTCGGCCGTGAAGATGCTTGACAATGAAAATGATGAGAATATCTATCTGGCGGTCAAGGTAAGCCGAAGCGACCCCAAGCCCTTGTCCGACTATGCCTTCATGGAGTTGCCCGTGAATTTGTGCGGGCGCTTTGTCCGCCTTCCGGATTCGGACAACAAGAGTTATCTGATGTATCTGGATGATGTAGTCCGTTGCTGTCTGCCGCTTGTATTCGAAGGGTTGGGTTTTACTGAGTTTGAAGCCTATGCCTTCAAGTTCACTCGCGATGCGGAGATGGAGATAGACAACGATTTGCGTACGGGAACTCTCCAAAAGATATCGAAGGGAGTGAAAAGTCGCCGCAGGGGAGAACCTTTGCGTGTGCTTTATGACAGTGAAATGCCTAAGGACTTGCTCAAGCGCGTATTAAGCAAATTGGATCTGGATACGCTTGATACGGTTCTCGAGAGCGGACGCTATCAGAATCATAAGGACTTGATGCGTTTCCCGGACTGTGGTCATACGGACTTGAAGTATCCGGCATGGCCGCCTATCCTGAAGAAGGAACTCGACGGGCCTGACAGCCTTTTGGAGAAAATCCGTCAGCAAGACCGCTTTATCCACGTGCCTTATCATAATTTCGACTCTTTTATCCGTGTGCTTCAAGAGGCGGCAATGAGCAAGCAGGTAAGCAGTGTGAAGATTACCCTGTATCGTCTGGCCAAAGAATCCAAGGTAGTGAAGGCTTTGATTGCCGCTGCGCGCAACGGAAAGAAGGTAACCGTTGTCATTGAGCTTTTGGCCCGTTTTGATGAGGCCTCCAACATCAACTGGTCAAAGAAGATGCAGGATGCCGGCATTAAGGTGATTTTCGGTGTGGAAGGGTTGAAGGTTCATTCTAAGATTACTCATATCGGCATGAAGAAAGGGCCTGACATTGCCTGCATCAGTACCGGAAATTTTCATGAGGGGAATGCGCGGATGTATACGGACTGTATGCTGATGACAGCCATGCCGCAACTGGTGAAGGATGTGAATGCAGTGTTCGATTTCATAGAGCGTCCTTACACGCCGATACGTTTCAAGAATCTTCTTGTATCGCCCAACGAGATGAAGAAGAAGTTTTTGGCTCTCATCAATGACGAGATAAAAAACAAGAAAGCGGGCAAACCTGCCTATATCAAGATAAAGATCAATCATGTCACTGACCCGATTATGGTAGAGAAGCTTTATGAGGCTTCGCGTGCGGGGGTAGACATTGACTTGTTGGTTCGCGGAAACTGTTCGTTGGTGACGGGAGTGGAAGGCGTAAGCGATCATATACATATTCGCGGCATCATTGACCGGTATCTGGAGCATTCGCGCATCTTTATTTTTGCGGCCGGCGGCGACGAGAAGGTGTTTATCGGGTCGGCAGACTGGATGCCGCGCAATCTGGACCATCGGATAGAGGTGGTTACTCCGGTATATGATCCGGCAATCAAGGGGGAGATGAAACGCATTGTGGAATACGGTCTGCGTGATACACTGCAAGGGCGTATTGTCGACGGGAAAGGAGAGAATCAGTTTGAGGAAATAGGGGAGGAAGCCCCTTTCCGCTCCCAGGAGGCCCTGTATGATTATTATTTGTCAGAGAACGAAGGCAGATGATTGTCTTTCTGGCAGACCTTTTTTATCTTATGAAATCTGTTCGGGTTACACGGATGCGTGCGGCTTGGGATTGCAGGCCGGGGATATCCGTGTAATCCGTTTTCTGCAAGACAAACATGAACTTTAAAAATGATAGGATTATGGCAGAAGAAAAAGTAAAGAAAGATTTGGCGTATGCCGCTATCGACATCGGCTCGAATGCGGTGCGGCTGCTGATCAAGCGTATGTGTGAGCGGAACGGAGAGGTTCACTCTTCGAAAGAGATATTGCTGCGCGTGCCTTTGCGCCTGGGTTTTGATGTGTTCGCAAAAGGGGAGATTTCAGAAAAGCGTGAGAAGAACATGCTTCGTCTGATGAAGTCGTATTCTAACCTGATGAAGATTTATGATGTGAAGGCTTATCGTGCATGTGCCACCTCTGCCATGCGTGACGCGCGCAACGGGCGGGACATCATCAGGCGGATAGAGAAAAAGACGGACATACGCATCGAAATAATCGACGGTCAGGAGGAAGCGAAGATTGTCTATAACAATCACGTGGAATGCATGGAAGACCGGAAAGGAAATTATATTTATGTGGATGTGGGCGGAGGAAGTACGGAAATCAATCTGCTCTCGCAAGGCGAGCTGATGTGCAGTCGTTCGTATAACATCGGTACGGTGCGCATCCTGAACAAGGCGGTGAAAGAAGGCGAATGGGAGCGGCTGAAGACTGATATGGCAGAGCTGTCTCAGTCTTATCCCCATACGAACATTATCGGTTCGGGCGGAAATATCAACAAGCTGTACCGTCTGGCAGAGAAAAAGGACAAGAAGCAGCAGCGAATGTCGGCATCTGTCCTTCGTGAGCTGCATGAGAGTCTGAAGGCCTTGTCGGTAGAGGAACGGATGGAGCAGTATAATCTGAAGCCCGACCGTGCGGATGTTATCGTTCCGGCAGGGGAAATCTTTCTGACCATCGCCGATATTATCGGGGCTGAATATGTTTATGTTCCGGTTATCGGGTTGTCTGACGGAATTATTGACGATTTGTATACTCGCGACAAGCAGGCGGAAGCGGCTGAATCCGTTGGTAAAAAATGATATTGATTATCGACAAAAAAGGGATGTACCGGCCGGTACATCCCTTTTTTGTTGTCATATAAATTTCAGGTCAATGTCTCTTTGGTCATTATTTGTCACCGCGGATGGCTGCAATACCCGGCAGAACCTTGCCTTCGATAGCTTCCAGCAGAGCACCACCACCGGTAGAGATGTAAGATACCTGGTCGGCCATGCCAAACTTGTTGATGCAGGCTACAGAGTCGCCGCCGCCGATCAGTGAGAAAGCACCGTTTTTGGTAGCTTCTGCAATGGCATCTGCGATGGCCTTTGAGCCGCCGATGAAGTTGTCGAATTCAAAAACGCCGGCAGGGCCGTTCCAAAGGATGGTCTTGGCATCCTTGATGGCTGCCTTGAAGGCTTCACGGCTTTCGGGGCCTGCGTCCAGACCTTCCCATCCGTCGGGGATGTTGCTGGCCGGACAAACCTGAGTGTTGGCATCGTTAGAGAAATCGTCGGCTGCGATACAGTCAGTTCCCAATACCAGATTTACACCTTTGGCTTTTGCTTTGGCGATGATTTCGAGAGCCAGGTCAAGCTTGTCGTCCTCACAGATGGATTTTCCGATTTTGCCTCCCTGAGCTTTGGCGAAGGTAAAGGTCATACCGCCGCAAAGAATCAGGTTGTCAACCTTGTCCATCAGGTTTTCGATGATTCCGATCTTGGTAGAAACCTTAGAACCGCCCATGATGGCAGTAAACGGACGCTTGATGTCTTTCAGCACGTTGTCTACAGCCTGAACTTCCTTCTCCATCAGATAGCCCAACATCTTGTGGTCGGCATCGAAATAGTCGGCGATAACGGCAGTAGAGGCATGCTTGCGGTGAGCTGTACCAAATGCATCCATCACATAGCAGTCAGCGTATGAAGCCAGAGTCTTGGCAAATTCTTTCTGGCGTGCCTTCATTTCTTTTTTGGCGTCTTCGTAAGCAGGGTCTTCCTTGTCGATGCCTACAGGCTTGCCTTCTTCTTCCGGATAGAAACGGAGGTTTTCGAGCAGCAATACTTCGCCCGGCTTCAGGGCTGCTGCGGCATCCTGTGCTTTTGCACAGTCAGGAGCGAACTGAACGGCAACGCCCAAAGCGGCAGATACAGCGTCCACAATCTGGCTCAAAGAATATTTGGCGTTTACTTTACCTTTCGGTTTACCCATGTGTGACATGATGATCAGTGCGCCTCCGTCAGCCAAAATCTTCTTCAAGGTAGGCAGTGCACAGTAATTTTACCTTCTTCGTTCAAAGGTACATTGAAGTCCACACGAACGATTGCCTTTTTTCCGGCAAAGTTGAATTTGTCAATAGTCATCATAATCTTTTATTTAAATATGTTTAAAGTTGTATTCTTGATATTGCTTCCTTGAATGTCTCGCTTGTTGCACGCAAAGTTAAGAAAAAAATAAAATTGACGGATGAAACCGGGCTTTATTTTCATCTTGTTTGTTATTTTCAGTTAAAAAGAAAACAGGGGAGAATCGCTGCGGAGTCTTGTCCTTGGTGGGAGCGGCCTTGGAGAGACCTGCTGTATGGTGCGGAAGTGTTTCGTCTTTCCCTTATGAAAAACAGATTGGATGAGGGTGAAAACTTATTCCGGTTCTGTTGGAAAGCAGTTCTTGCCCGTCTTTAAATCTTGTTTCGGATGTGGGATTGAAGAATTATTTGTACCTTTGCCCGGCAAATTCATTATGTTATGTATACCAATAAAGAAATATGGAATGTTACTTATCCCATATTCCTGGGATTGTTGGCGCAGAATGTCATTAATGTAACCGATACGGCTTTTCTCGGCCATGTGAGCGAGGTGGCGCTTGGGGCGGCTGCCATGGGAGGCCTGCTGTATATCTGCGTATATACGGTAGCTTTCGGTTTCAGTGTAGGTTCGCAGATACTTATCGCCCGTCGGAACGGTGAGGGAAACTACCGTGCGGTGGGGCCGGTGATGTGGCAAGGCACGATTTTCAGCTTTGCGATGGCCGTCGTCTTGTTGGCCGTCATGTATCTGGCATCAGAGCCTCTGATTCGTTTGCTCATAACATCCGATGCGGTATATCATGCCACTTACGAATTTTTCACATGGCGTATCTGGGGATTCCTGTTCGCTTTCGTCAATGTGATGTTCCGCGCCCTGTATATCGGCATAACAAACACGAAGACTCTGACGATGAACGCAGTGGTGATGGCCTTGGTCAACGTGTTTCTTGATTATGTCCTGGTGTTCGGCGAGTTGGGATTTCCCGAAATGGGAGTCAGGGGCGCGGCGTTGGCTTCTGTTATTGCCGAGGCTTCTTCACTGGTGTTCTTTTTGCTGTATACCTATTGCAAGGTGGACTTGAAGAAGTATGGGCTTAACCGTTTCACCGAGTTCGACTGGTCGATGGTAGGGAGAATCCTGAATATTTCCTGCTTCACAATGGTGCAATACTTCCTGTCGATGGCTATATGGTTCGTGTTCTTCATGGCGCTTGAGCGGTTGGGCGAGCGTCAGCTGGCTATCGCTAATATTGTGAGAAGCGTATATGTGGTGATGCTCATACCGGTGCAGTCGCTGTCTACTACGGCCAATACCTTGGTCAGCAACTTGATTGGTGCCGGAGGAACATCGAAGGTGATGGGGCTGCTGAACCGTCTGGCCCGGATATCCTTTGTGATAATGCTGGTATGCGTTGCTCTGTGTGTCATTTTCCCGGGAGCGATACTCTCCGTCTATACGAATGAAGAGGCTTTATTGCAGGATTCGGTTTCAGCCCTGTATGTGGTTTGTGCGGCGATGATGGTGGCTGCGGCTGCCAACATTTATTTCAACGGCATTTCCGGTACGGGGAATACGCAGGCGGCATTGGTGCTTGAGGTGGGCATCCAGGTGTTCTATGCCTTATATATAATAATGGTGGGAATGGTAATTCAGGCTTCCGTGGATGTTTGCTTTACTACGGAACTGGTTTATTACACTTTGATGCTGGCCTTCAGCTTCATTTATCTGAAAAAAGCAAAATGGCAGAACAAAAAGATTTGAGTGTTCCGAATTTTTTATAATTTTGCACCTCGTTGTAAAAGAAGTAATTAAGCAGAAAGATATGTTCGACAATTTAAGTGAAAGATTAGAGCGGTCGTTTAAGATATTGAAGGGTGAAGGAAAAATTACCGAAATCAATGTTGCTGAGACCTTGAAAGATGTGCGCCGCGCGCTGTTGGATGCCGATGTCAACTATAAGGTAGCGAAAACCTTTACTGATACGGTAAAGGAAAAGGCTTTGGGACAGAATGTGCTTACGGCGGTCAAGCCGAGCCAGCTGATGGTGAAAATCGTTCATGACGAGCTGACACAGCTGATGGGAGGCGAGACAGCCGAGATGGAATTGAAGGGGCGTCCGGCTGTCATATTGATGTCGGGTCTGCAAGGTTCCGGTAAGACCACTTTTTCCGGCAAGCTGGCCCGTATGCTGAAGGCCAAGAAAAACCGCAAGCCGTTGTTGGTGGCCTGCGACGTTTATCGTCCGGCAGCCATTGAGCAGTTGAAGGTGTTGGGGCAGCAGATAGAAGTTCCCGTCTACAGCGAGCAGGAAAGCAAAGACCCTGTTCAGATAGCATTGCATGCCATTCAGGAGGCAAAAGCAAAAGGATATGATCTGGTAATCGTCGATACGGCCGGCCGCTTGGCGGTAGACGAGCAGATGATGAATGAGATTGAAGCCATAAAGAATGCCATAAATCCAGATGCAACCTTGTTTGTTGTCGATGCCATGACCGGTCAGGACGCGGTGAATACGGCACGCGAATTCAACGAGCGTTTGGATTTCAGCGGAGTGGTACTGACCAAGCTCGACGGTGATACGCGCGGTGGTGCCGCCTTGTCCATCCGTACGGTGGTGAACAAGCCCATCATGTTTATCGGAACAGGAGAAAAGTTGGATGCTGTCGATCAGTTCCATCCGGCCCGTATGGCAGACCGAATCCTTGGTATGGGTGATATCGTGTCATTGGTAGAGCGTGCGCAGGAGCAGTATGACGAGGAGGAGGCAAAGCGTCTTCAGAAGAAGATTCAGAAGAATCAGTTCGACTTCAATGACTTCTTGAGCCAGATTCATCAGATAAAGAAAATGGGTAATCTGAAGGAACTGGCCTCCATGATTCCGGGGGTAGGAAAGGCTATCAAGGATATCGATATCGACGACAATGCCTTCAAGAGCATCGAAGCCATTATCTATTCGATGACTCCGGAAGAGCGCAAGCGTCCCGAGATACTGAACGGTTCCCGGCGTATGCGTATCGCCAAGGGAAGCGGTACCAATATCCAGGAGGTAAACCGCCTGTTGAAGCAGTTTGACCAGACTCGCAAGATGATGAAGATGGTTACCGGCAACAAGATGGCAGGTATGATGCAGAAGATGAAGAAAAGATAAGAATTTCTGAATAAGGCGAAGAGGCTGTCTCAAATAAAATTGAGATGGCCTTTTTTGTGCCTGCAAAAAGACGGGCAAGCCTAAACCTCATCCAGTCAAGACTTGCCCGTCTTTCTAATCCTTGTATCTTAGGGAATCAGGCAATATAATATTTCAAAGATAAATCAGGACAGCCTCTTTTGTCTCTGTGCGAAGATGTCTGATTTATTTTTTCAGCTCATTCTTTATATCCGTCCACAAGTCTTTTCCGAAGAGAATCCACGCGGCACTGCCTACAAATGACAGAAACATGAATCCTATGAGAATCAG